>CBDBOH010000004.1:0-1666075 GCA_965208215.1 Chloroflexota bacterium | reverse complement strand
CTGGTTCGGGCCGAGCCCAACGACCCGGCCTGGAACATCCGCCACCTGGAGCCGGACACCGAGTACCGGGCGGTGGTCTACTACGCCGACCACGGCGCGACGCAGCTGAGCACCGCCAGCCCGGTGATTCGCTTCACCACGCTTGCGGCGGGCTCGCCGGTGGAGGCGGAGCCCACGTCGGTGATCGTGGAGCGGGTGCCCGAGGTGTCGATCAGCGCCGCCGGCGGCACCATCACCGAGGGCGAGGACGCGGTCTACACGGTCACCGTGAACCCCGCGCCCGACGCGCCGCTGGACGTCAGGGTGGGCGTGGCCGGCCCCGGCTCCGTGGTCGCCGCCCAGCACCTGGGCGAGCGCACGGTCAACGTGCCCACCGGCGGCAGCGTCTCGTTCACCATCCCCACCGTCGACGACACCGGTTGGGGCTCCAACGGGATGCTCGGCGCGACGGTGCAGTTCGGCGAGGGCTACCGGCTGAACAGGTTCAGGAGCTACGCCTCGGTCTATATCGCCAACAACGACCTGCCGCCGCCGCCGCCGGTCCAGCTCAAGCGCGTCTCCGACACCACGGCGACCGTCGCCTGGAAGCCGCAGGGGGACGGCGCGTCCTACCTGGTCGTCTGGCACGAGAGCTTCACGGGCGTCCCGGTCCTGACGGAAGTCACGACCACCGCCACCGAGCACCAGCTCACCGGCCTTAATCCGCAGTCGCATTACGTGGTCTCCGTCCTTCACGGGACGACCCAGCTGGACAAGATCACCGTGCGGACCCTGGCCGCCGGCGCGACGCCGAAGACCTTCACGGTGGACTTCGAGACGCCCGCGCCCAACACGTCCGTGCCGCTGATCAGCGTGACCGCCGACGGCAACGTGACCGAGGGCGGGGACGCGACCTTCACGGTCAGCGCCAACCCGGCGCCGGCTGCGGACCTGGACGTGAGCGTCACGGTGTCGCAGAGCGACGACTCCGGGATATCCATGGAACATCAGACGGTGACCATCCCGTCGGCGGGCTACGCCACGCTGACGGTGGCCACCACCAACGACGAGGTGGACGAGCCCGACGGATCGGTCACGGTCACCGTCGACGCCAGCGCCAACCTCGACTACCGGGTGTCCTCGTCCCAGGGGACGGCCATCGTGGTCGTGTCCGACGACGACGGCGGCTACACGGTCAACCAGGGGACGATCGCCAGGGTCAAGGAGCTGGCGTCGCAGACCCAGCACGGGACGGCCCACGTGAACCGCTGGAACCGGGTGCTGCTGGCCTTCGGCGAGCACGACGGGGCCGGCGTCACCGGCGGCCCGATGACGGCGGCCGAGGCCCAGGACATGGCGGACAATCACAGCAGCCCGGTGTGGGACCTGGTGGTCGTCGAGCTGACCGCCCTGGAAGCGGCCGCGGCGCAGACGCCGCCGCCCACGCCGGTGGTGAGCGTCACCGCGGGCAGCGGGGTGACCGAGGGCGGGGACGCCGTCTTCACGGTGACGGCCAGCCCGGCCCCGACCGCGAATCTCGACGTGAGCGTGACGGTGTCGCAGAGCGGCGACTACGGCGCGGCCACGGGCCAGCGCACGGTGACCATCCCGACTTCGGGCAGCGCCACGGTGACCATAACCACCACGGACGACAGTGCTGACGAGACCGACGGCTCGGTCACCGCAACGGTGAACGCCGGCAGCGGCTACACGGTGTCCTCGTCCCAGGGCGCGGCCACGGTCGGCGTGTCCGACAACGACGACGCCCCCACGCCGGTGGTGAGCGTCACCGCGGGCAGCGGGGTGACCGAGGGCGGGGACGCCACCTTCACGGTGACGGCCAACCCGGCCCCGGCGGCGGACCTGGCGGTGAGCGTGACGGTCGCCACGACCGGGGACTTCGGGTACGGGACGCTGCCCACCAGCGTCACCATCCCAACGTCGGGCAGCGCCACGGTGACCATCGCCACCACGGACGACGAGGTGGACGAGCCGGACGGCTCGGTCACGCTGACGCTGAACGCGGGCAGCGACTACACGGTGGGCGCGCCGTCGTCGGAGACGGCCGACGTCGCCGACGACGACGAACCGGTTGTCGAGGAGCAGACGGGCTACACGGTGGACCCGGACGTGATCGCGAAGGTCAGGGAACTGGCGTCGCAGACCCAGCACGGGACGGCCCACGTGAATCGCTGGAACCGGGTGCTGCTGGCCTTCGGCGAGCACGACGGCACCGGCGTCACGGGCGGCCCGATGACGGCGTCCGAGGCGCAGGACATGGCGGACAAACACAGCAGCCCCGTGTGGGACGAGGTGGTGACCGAGTTGACGGCGCTTGAGGCGGCGTCAGCGCAGACGCCACCGCCGCCCACGCCGGAGGTGAGCGTCACCGCGGGCAGCGGGGTGACCGAGGGCGGGGACGCCGTCTTCACGGTGACGGCCAGCCCGGCGCCGGCGGCGGACCTGGCGGTGAGCGTGACGGTGTCGCAGAGCGGCGACTACGGCGCGACCACGGGCCAGCGGACGGTGACCGTCCCGACTTCGGGCAGCGTCACCCTCACCGTGGGCACCACGGACGATACTACTGACGAGACCGACGGGTCGGTGACGGCGACGGTGGACGCGGGCAGCGGCTACACGGTGTCCTCGACCCAGGGCGCGGCCACGGTGGCGGTATCGGACAACGACGACGCCCCCACGCCGGAGGTGAGCGTCACCGCGGGCAGCGGGGTGACCGAGGGCGGGGACGCCGTCTTCACGGTGACGGCCAGCCCGGCGCCGGCGGCGGACCTGGCGGTGAGCGTGACGGTGTCGCAGAGCGGCGACTACGGCGCGACCACGGGCCAGCGGACGGTGACCGTCCCGACTTCGGGCAGCGTCACCCTCACCGTGGGCACCACCGACGACAGCGCCGACGAGACCGACGGGTCGGTGACGGCGACGGTGGACGCGGGCAGCGGCTACACGGTGTCCTCGACCCAGGGCGCGGCCACGGTGGCGGTATCGGACAACGACGACGCCCCCACGCCGGAGGTGAGCGTCACCGCGGGCAGCGGGGTGACCGAGGGCGGGGACGCCGTCTTCACGGTGACGGCCAGCCCGGCGCCGGCGGCGGACCTGGCGGTGAGCGTGACGGTGTCGCAGAGCGGCGACTACGGCGCGGCCACGGGCCAGCGCACGGTGACCGTTCCCACCACGGGCAGCGTCACCCTCACCGTGGGCACCACCGACGACAGCGCCGACGAGACCGACGGGTCGGTGACGGCGACGGTGGACGCGGGCAGCGGCTACACGGTGTCCTCGACCCAGGGCGCGGCCACGGTCGGCGTCTCGGATAACGACGATACTGCGCCGGAGGTGGAGATAACCGTCACCGTCGAGGCCGCGTCGGCGGTGGAGGGCGACGTGCTGGAGTTCCGGGTGCGGCTGTCCGAGGCGTCCACCGAGGAGATCAGGATCAGATGGAACACCGCGCCTGCGTACCACCTGCTGGACGACCGGGCGCACATGACCGACTATCAGTACACGGAGGGTGAGCTGGTGTTCGCGCCGGGGGTGACGGAGCTGACGGCGGAGGTGTGGCTGGAGCAGGACGACGGTGAGGAGCCGGACGAGTACTTCGCGGTGGAGGCGTACCTGCCCGGGACCCTCTACCCGCCCGACGCCGTGGGAACCATGACGATCATAGACGACGACTAGTCCGGCCCAGCCGGACCGGCAAGAGGATGCAAGGGGGCCTGCGGCAATGATGCAGGCCCCCTTGCACCACGGGGCGGGTGATGGGCAGGTCCTGAGGAGGCACCCGGTTTAGCGGAGGTGAAGGCATTGCAGATGGGCCGGATGGTGGAGCGATTCGCAACTTGGCGAATGACGGTCGCAGCCTTGATTGGCGTGGTCGGTTGTGTGGCGGGACTCGCTTGGCGGCAGACGCGGCTGGGAGGGTTGGACTTGCTCGACGGTCGGGGCTGGTACACACCCGCAGAGGCGGCGGCCCTGTTCGACGCCCTGGACTGGCTCGACGCCGACGCACGGGTTGTCTATGCGACCACTGCGCTCACCGTCGACATGGTTTTTCCGGCCTCGTACGGCCTGCTATTCGCCGCTCTGCTGTTCCGGCTCTTTCGAGGCGGGGCGCCGCTGTATCTGCTGCCGCTGGCCCTCGCCCTTGCGGATGTGCTGGAGAATACAACCGTCGCTGTGCTGGCCCTGAGCTATGGCGGCGAGCCTTCTCCGCTGGCCTGGCTGGCCGCCGGGTTCACCCTGGTAAAGACGGGCCTGATCGTGGCCACGCTGGCGGCGGTATGCGCCGGCGGGGCGCTCCGGCTGTGGGCAAGAATCCGCCGCTCAGCCTGACCGGGGAACCTCACTTTCGCCCAGGCCGCCTATGGTAGAGGGAAGCAGTTGCCCGACGCCGTGGGAACCATGACCATAGTGGAGGACCAGCTTGGGGCTGCGCCGGGGCAGCAGTCCGGCGGAGGGGGCCGCCCCGGCCCCTTGCTCTGCACCATGACACCGACGCCGCTTAGAGATGCGGTGATCCAGCGCCCCCTATACGGCTGCCGAGGGAACGGCAATGTCCTTCCTTGACGGCGTGACCGGCAAAAGGCCGCCCCGACGGATTGCCGGAGCGGCCTCGCCCGGTTGTGATGCCCTGATTGGAGCTACGGACCCTTTGCGACTGCCACGACGACCTTTCCATCGTCAAGCCAATCGCGGCCTCACTATGGATACTGCCAAGGGCGCCTATAAGCCCAGGGTGAACCTGATGTGAAAGGTTCTTGATTTTGTCCAGCTTGGTGGTCCGAATGGGACTCGAACCCACGACCTCCGCAATGCGATTGCGGCGCTCTTCCGACTGACCTATCGGCCGTTGGCAAACTGCGGCGAGAGAACAAACGGGCTCCACGGCCTCACTGGTGAAATCACCTATGAGCTACTGCGAAGCGCCCGGAAAACATGGCCGCGTATCGAATTCTCCTTATGGTAAACGCGGGATTATAACGCCTGCTTGACAACTCAAACTGAGCGCCCGTCGCACCTACCTTTGGCGAAAAGGGCTTTGGCAGGCTATTCATGGCGACGGGCGCTCGGTATCAAGTACCGCAAAAGCGGGATCATGTGCACACGCACACTTCCTACCTTGTCTAAAAGGCTTAGCTGACGAGATACCCGAGCTTCTTGTTCTGCCGTCGCAATCCACTGAGCGTGTACTGGTTTGATTTGAGCTTGTTACACGGCCCGCATAACAGAATCCGGTTCGTAATGTGGTTGAGTCCGCCGTCTGAGCGCGGCGTGTTGTGGTCAAGCTCCAAGTAGCGGGGATCGTCAAAGGCTCGGTCACAGCCCTGACAGCGTGAGCCTTGTTGCTTGAGAAGAAAGTCGTACATCTCCGCCCGTGTCCAGCGTTGCCCGTTTGGTTCTTTGATCCGTTCTTTGACACGAAGAAATGGCGCGGCGACTAAGCCGTCGTCCGTGCGTTCCGGCGGCTGATTGGTGAGCGTGACGTTGCCAAAGAGTCCGACTTCCCGCTCCATGCGTTCAATCCCGATCTTCGGCGTATCTTCCCAAATATCAATCCCGGCCCATTGACGGCCAAGGTGCTCGGCGGCGCTACAGGTCGTACACCCGCCAGCGAAGGGATCGAGGACGATATCGTTTTTATTAGAACTGGCTTCGATGATGCGCTTATAGAGAGCTAACGGCTTCTGGGTAGGGTAGCCGATACGTTCGGCAGAGCTTGCTTGCAAGCTATTGATATCAGTCCAGTAATCTTCCGGTAGTTTGCCTTGATCTAAATAATACTTATAATAGCGTGTTTCTCCTTTCGCATTCTTTGTTCCGTAAACCAATCGGTACGACCTACCATCATCGTCTGTTAGCAGCCTTCCTCCAAAACTTTCTTTACCTGATTTCATCGGTATACGTACTGCATCGCTATTAAAGGTGTACTCACGACCTTTACCATAAACCAATATACGATCATTCTTTCTTCCGAAATAACGCTTACTCTTCCCTCCATGAGAATAGCACCAGATAATTTCGTTGATGAAGCTTCTATGTAAGAAAACCGCGTCCATTACAGCTTTTAGATAATGACTCGCTGTAGGGTCGCAGTGAAGGTAAATACTCCCAGTTTCCTTCAATACTCGATGCATTGCTAAAAGCCGAACCGCCATAAAACACATATACGCACCCATTGCATCGCTATGGGCATATCGTGCGCTTTCAATCGCTTCGATCAATCGCGGATAATCATCGGTAAGCTCATCAATCCAGTCCTGATGGACATCTCGTTCCCACGACCATCGATCCTGAAAGCGTGCACCAGCCGCCAGCGAGTCCGGCGTCGCATGAAAGTCCCGCCCACGCTTGAACGGCGGATCAGTCGCAATCAAGTCCACCGTCTCAGAATCCATGCCCCGGAGGACCTCCAGATTATCCCCGCGAAACAACGTTCGATTTGCCCAATTCGGTTTAGGCATAGGCTGGTCCACCAGCGGTGAGTGCGCCGTATGTAAGTGATTTACCGACAAGCCTTTGAGCTATGCGCTCAAGCAGGGCAACCGTATCCAGTTCCCGCCAACTCTGCCGCGTTGCCATTTCGTTGATATAGCGGTGCACATGCTTCGGACTGAAATGGTGGAAGGTTCCATGAAACGCGCGCTTGAGCATGGCCCAGAATGACTCTATACCGTTCGTATGGGCTTCGCCGGCGACGTATTCCGAAACCGAGTGGCGTACAGCCACATGCTTCGGAAGAATCCTGTAGGCGCGGTTGCCGTCTGAGTAAACAAGCGCGTCACTAGCGACGTTTGCGGCTAACGCCTGTAGCAGATTGGCTTGATTCGGGCGAGCTATGACCGTGGCTCGAATCTCGCGGGTGCTTCGGTCACGAATGCCGACTATCGCCGTCAGCCTTCGGTGCTTTGGGCGGTTACGCGCCGTTCCTCCCAGATAGGCTTCGTCAATCTCAATCGGTCCACTGAGAAGCGCATCACCAGCTTCGAACGCTTGCCGGATACGGTGATTCAAGAACCATGCGGACTTCTGGGAAATCCCAAGATCACGGTGAAGTTTGAGACTTGAAACGCCCTTCAGGCTTGTTGCATTCAGGTACATCGCAAAGAGCCAAATTCGCAGCGGAAGCTGCGAGCGATACATCACCGTTCCCGTCTGAATACTGAAGTATTTCCGGCAGGGCTTGCACCACCAAGGCATCGGCTTAGCATTCGGAACTTCTTTGATCTCGCAGCCGTCGCAATGCGCACACCGGACGCCGTTCGGCCAGCGCTGCTTGATAAACCAAGCTTCGGCAGACTTTTCATCTGGAAACCGTTCGTGAAGCTCAAACAAACTGATCGTCTCCCGATGCCCGCGTCCCGGACTTCCCATCAATGGACTCCCGCATTCGATTGATAGATAAGTCTACAGGGTTTCCGGCGGCTTGTCAAGCGGGCGTTATAATCCCGGGTAAACGAGCTCCAATCATGAAAACTCGCGAGCTATCAATTCAGGCAATTCCTTGACACTGGGTATGACGTGCGTGTGTCGATACTTGCCCCAGGCATCGACCGGTCTGGGCCCGCTCAATACGCCAACAACACCGCGACATCCCGCATTGCAGCCTTCCAGCATATCGGCGGGCGTGTCGCCGATTTTGACAACCTCGTGCACGCTCTGAATATTCAACTGTGTCATAGCGTGGAAAATCATGAATGGCGCCGGGCGTCCAATCTGTCCGGGGATATGCTCCACGTCCACGGCGATGTCCACCAGCCCGTTCCTCACCCAGCCGAGGCTGTCCATGATTGCCTCGGTTATGGCGCGATGAAAGCCGGTATTAGTGGCGACCTTGATGTCATGTTCGTGGCACCAGCGAAATGTGTCGGTGGCGCCAGGCACTTCGCTGACCTCCCTGCGATAGTGCTCGATCATGAGCTCCTCGTAACGGTCAAAGACCGTCTTCGCCTCTTCGTACGTATCAAGAGTTCTTGTTTTCTCAAAATCTTCAATGTCGATTCTGTCTCCTCTCGACCGCGCAATCAGAAACTGGTAAAGATGAATCTTGTTCGTGCCCATGTGCAACAGGATCTCGTCTGGTGTCGTGTCGAGATTATGTTCCTGCGCAGCCTCGTACAGGCAGTCTCTCACACCAGTGTCATCATGCACCGTCGTCCCGGAAAGGTCGAACATGACCATGCTGATCTTGCTCATTGGCTCACACCTTTCGACATGTATGAGTTGCTCACGCTTTCACTATCGGTCGCATACCCTCGTGCGTCTCCAGCGATTCGAGCGCGGCGGTCACGCCTGCTGCGGTGAGTGGGAATGCTGGGCCGGCAAGTTTCTTGTACGGATATCGGTGGCGGCTCCGGTAGACGAGGTCCAGGGCTCGGCCCAGATACCGGGAGTCGTAGTTGTGGAGGCCCGCGATTGTGAGGCATTTGGTAATCACATCGTGTGAGGCAAGCATGAAGTTGTCGTCGGGGTACAAGGCTCCCTGCATGAGATAGCGCCCGCCAATGCGCAGCATCTTGACTCCCAACGGTATAACGCTGGCGAAACCAGTCACTTCAACGACCACGTCCGCGCCGCGCCCGCCGGTCAGGTCATTCACCTTGAGGACAAGCTCGTCATCGTCGTACTGGCCGGCGTTAATGACGTGGTCGGCACCGAAATCCGTGGCTATCTCTAATCGCTTGTCAAGTACGTCGACCGTGATAACTTGCCCGGCGCCTTGCTCCTTGGCGATGGCCGAGGCGTAGATCCCCAACATACCCGCACCCTGGATCACGACGTTTTCGCCCGGCTGCAAACCGATACCGGCAAGACCCGCGGTCACGGTGGCCGCGGCGCACATCAACGGAGACGCCTCCTCGTCGCACATATCATCTGGAATTCTGAACACGCTTGTGCCGGGTCTAACGTAGACATATTCGCCGAACGTGCCCGCGAAGTGCGGCGGTACGTCGCTATGTGCATGTCCGTACTTGAAGAGGCTAAGACACTTCTGTGGCAGATCATATATCCGGCAATAGCTGCAGCAGCCGCAGTTGGCCATGATGCTCCAGGTTATTCGGTCACCCTCGGACAGGCTATGACCGGAAGTATCCGTCCTGACGCTCGGCCCGAGTTGCACGATTGTTCCCAGCCCTTCGTGCCCCAATACGGTTGGCGCTGGGAAGGGCCGCCGGCCTCGCCAGCTATGCACATCAGAGCCGCATACCGTTGCCATCGTTGTCTTGACCAGAATCGCTCCAGGCTCCAGTGCTTGCGGCAACGGGAAACTGCGTTCTTCCAGTGCTTCTCCAACACCCATGAAAAGCACGACTTTGCCCATCGGCTGCGCCACGTCAACGCCTCCGTTCATCCCGTAAGGCTTTGTAGATAGAGCATAGGTGTTTCCAGCTGGCACTCATAGTGAGGGTAGACCCGGTTATTTGGACAGCTACCACGTACCGGCGGTGCCAGTCCATGATCGCCACTAGGAAGAGAATCTCCCGGGCCATGGGCAGGTAGGTGCGCTGCCCACACCTGGATGGGCCGGGTGATCCTGGGTCCGGTGATCGGCCGCACGAGCGGCCAGGAATCGGTTCACCACGTGCATGGTGGGCCGTGTAAGACTGAATTGCGAACTTTCCAATGGGAAGTTCCTATCTGAGGAGTCGATCAGGCGACAAGACGAGCCTATGCCGCCTCTGGGGTCGACTTCGGGGGATTTTGGGCGCTCATTCAGTCATTGCCTCCTTGATGGCGGCGAGCTGGTCGTCGGTGATGCCGGTGTCTCGCAGGTAGCCCTCGACGCCTCCGTACATCCTGTCGACGTGGTCGAGGGTTATTTGCATGCTGTGAGGATGGCAGGCATCGTTCTGATAATCCCGCCAAGTGTATTCGTCAGGATTCACGTCAGGACTGTCTTCGTAGTAGCGCCGCACCAGATACTGCGCGGTGAGGCCATAGTCCTCGATGATGGTCTCGCGAGGAACGCCACAGATATCCAGCACGAAAGCGGCAGAGATTCCGGCCCTGTCCTTGCCCGCGTTACAGTGGACGAGGACGGGGAGACCGCCCGGGCTGGCAAGTACCGAGAATATCTGGTGGAGGATGTGCTTTCTCTGTTCGAGCATGTAGCAGTACACCCTGCCCCGCCGCTCGGCAGAGTCCTCGACTCCGTCGATCACCTCCCTACCCTCGAGGTCCACGTCGCCTGCCATGTTCTGATGGTAGTAGGTGACGGCCTCATTGCCAATGAAGGGGCTCGGCCTGAATTGCAGGTCGCTGCTGCGGCGCAGGTCGATGATGTTTTGGATGCCGTATTCGAGGAGAGTGTTTACGCCCGCGGGGCTGAGATTCGCCAAGGTGTCCGCCCGTAGGTACTTACCCCAGCGGGTCATCCTGCCGTCGCGGGTCTCGTATCCTCCGAGGTCGCGGACGTTGTATGCGCCCTCGACATCAAGGGCGCGCACGTGTTCAGTGTGCTTGGTCATGGATGGGTCACTCCCCGTGATCAGCGCAGACTTCTCCGGCGTACCTTCGACCTTGCGTCTGTTTGAATTGGTCACTATTGGGCCTCCCCGGTTGGTGGTGCTCAACGATAGAGCACATTGTGATCCAGCGTCCTATCAGAACACACCACAACTAGCGCAATAGGCGCCAACAGGGGGAGGCAACATCTGAGGGAGAGCAAACGCACCAGCCTTTCCTGAAAGGGCGGGGGCAGTCGCACACCATTGCTGAGTAAGTTAGAGCCTCGGAAGGTCTTAGATATGAACATGTGGGCCGTGTAAGACTGAATTGCGAACTCTTCGGAGAGACGTTTCTATGTGAGGCCTGCGCGTTCCCGCAGTGTGCAGAGCTACCGAAATTCCTCCCTGAGCATCTCGGCCGCCAGGGACTCATTCCTGAGCTTCAAGTACGCCTCGTCGAGCGGGATATCGGCAGCGCTGCCCGGCGCGAAACCGCAGTCGGGGTGCAGCAGGACCCGCTCAGGCGCGACGTACTGGGTGGCCTGCCTGACGCGGGCGGCAATCTCGTCTGGTGTGTCGATGTGGCTGCTGCGGCAGTCGACGCATCCCAGGCCGATATCGAAACGTTCTGGTAAATCGCGCAATACGGCGAAGTCGCCCGCCGCCGGTATCGCAAACTCCAACATGAGAATATCGACCTTGAGACCGGCCAGGGCTGGCAGAATCGGCTCGTATCCACCCTCGCCGACCCATCCTGCGCGACCCTTATTGCGCCGGCACAGGTGGACCGCCAACCGGACGCCGTCTACTCCCTTGACGACGCGGTTCAGTAAGTCGACGCAGTACGCCATCTCGGCCTGCGGATCGTCGTAGCCCGCCCGCACCTTCGGGTCCACGAACAGGCACAGGTGAGGGTCGTCAAACTGCGCGATCGCCACCCCTTCGTCGCGTAGGGCTTCCAGCTCTTGCCGAAGCACGGGCACCAGCGCCTCTGTGAAGTCACGTCGCGTGGGATACGCGGCCCTTGACAGTTCGGGGTCCCACATCCGCTCACCTAACAGGTATGGCGATGGTATGGCGACCTTGACATCGCGTCCCGTATGCAGTTTGAGGAACCGTGCCTCCCTCGCCAGCAGGCCGGGGTTTGCGACTTCGATTTTCGAAGTGACGACGTGCCACGTCTGGCGCTGTCCGAGGACTTCCTTGATGGACAGATCGAACCCGCGGCAGATGTCCGCAATCACCCCGATGTATGACTTTCTACGCCATTCCCCGTCGGAAATGATGTCGATGCCGGCAAGCTCCTGCATCTGCGCGACGTATGGAATGGCGGAGTCCATCATCCGCCGGAAATCGCCCGAAGTGCCGCCCCGTTCGACCTGTGATTCGATCAGGTCTCGCACGTACTGAGGTCGCGGCATGGAGCCGACGACGGTGGTGGGGAACAGGCCTCGTTCCATTTGGCTTTCAGGCAAGATGTCGTGCGTTTTCTCTGTTCTTGGTCAGACGTGGCTCAGGAACAGGTTAATTCGCGAACCGCATCCAGTCGGCGGTGGCTAGGTGGTAGTCCTGGATGTTGTCGACCTCATGGTAGTCACCGGGTACTGCGACGCAGTGTACCGGGATTCCATCTCTGATCATCCGGTCGAGTAGATGAATGACATACGCCATGCGGAAGGGCCTGCCATCGGCGATGACGTGCTCATCCCCGAGTTCGGCGTGGAGTTCGTCGTGGAATTGCAGGAACTGAGAAGCGCCTTCGGCCGTCATCTTGATCACGCCCGAATACTCTCCGGATGCCTCGTGCGGCTTGATCGTCCGTGAGACCTCCACCACACGGTCGCCGTCCACGAGAATCTTCTCGGCGTCCGACTCCGGGTGCATACTCCGAAACACATACCGTTCACGCCAACGAGTGTCCATGACAAGCGTGATGTCGTGTGGCGAATCCTGCAGCGCCTTCACGGCGCCGCCGAGATACAGCGTATCGGTGTAAGTCGCATAGAAGCCGCGGTCCATGTGTTCACGAGCACAGACTAGGGAAGCGAGGATGTTCGTCGTGGGCCAGGCGGGGTTTTCCACATAGGCGAGATCTGGGTAGGCGTCCCGAACCACGTCCATCAGGTACCCGCCGACAAAGACAAACCGGTCCAGACCATTCTGTCGAAACGCACCTAGCGTCCAATCCAGAATCCTGGCGCCCGCGACTTCAGTAAAGCACTTCGGTAGCGACGCGGTGAACGGCATAAGGCGTGCGCCCCGTCCGGCCCCGAGGAGGATGACGTTCACGCCGGTGCGTTGCTCCGTAGTGCCAGTTCCCGCTCACCCTACCGCGCCGACCCTGCGACCGCCCTGGAGAATGGCGGCGAACCGAATGGAATCCCAACCCCCGACCTCCCCAATCCGACCGCAGCGCTCTTCCGACTGAGCTATCGGCCCCAGCGTCCAATAAGGAGTTCGCGGAAACCGTCGCCCGGCGTTCCAGGCGACGAGACCGCTATCAGCTCATACGACTGCGGAGCTGGTATCGCCTCCCCGTCCTCCTCCAGCACCTCCATGTAGCGCTCAGTCGCCTCCCGGATCAGCCCCACAACCTCCGCCTTCGTCTCCCCAACAGCCACACACCCCGCCAAGTCCGGCACCTGCGCCCCAAAGCTCGTCTTTCCCCGCTCAATCACGGCGGCGTTCCGATCACGCGCCATCGTCCCCCTTCGAGAGCGGCCCGGTCAGAATGTCCCGGAGTGGTTCGGACGATTGCCGAAACTCGCTGGAAGCCTGCTTCAACTATCGGAATCCTCAACAACAAGCATCCATTCTTGCTTGAGTGGCAGCTCAGCCTGGACCTCAGGCGCGCGCTTGAGTCCAGGCGTGTGCTCCGGCGTTGGCGTGGGCGCAGTGGTTGGCATGAGAGTCGGCGTCGACTACTGAATGCCCCGGGGGAATGCTCGCGAGGGACCGCCGACAACTCCTTGGCAGCCGATGAGCTAGAGAAACAGGCTCAACCTACAGTGTCAATTGAGTGACAACGAGAATGTTCTTGACTCTGTCAAGTCTGGTGAACAGTCAACACTTCTCTTCCGCCCTGAAGTATCTCCCGGCAACCTCAATCTCCACCCACGGTGTCGCCTGCTCGGCGATGTCGTGTATGGGATTTTCCCCTTCTTCAGGAGACTTCTCCACATCCAAGGCCATAGCGTAGCTTCTTAGCAATTCGTTAAGCAGCCCACACAAGAGAAACGAGCTTCTGACCTTGTCACCATTCGCCTCAGGGACCATGTTGAGGAAGGTCATCGTCGGGTGAGTGAACGGAGCTAACTGCCCGTCCCACTGATCAAAACATCTCGGTATGCCACATTCTTCCCCTGGTTCGTGTGCTATAGCACAGACGCCAGCGCGCACAAGGGGCCGCAATTGTTCGAACGCCGCCCTCATATCTGGGGCGAATACGTGAGTTGACAATTCGTCCACGGCCCAACACGTAATGGCGCCAACGTGACAATAGACTTTACGAAGGCGGAGCAAGGAGTCGGACTCGTCCCCACGTATGTCATTGAGGGGACCAAGCAAGTCATTGTGGATCCTTAGTACTTCGCGAAATGCTACAAGCTGCCGTTCGCAGGCCTCGATAAGTCGTCCAGCGACTTCGCCCTCGGAGAGATTCGACTCGTTATTCATTGGGTGCCTCACCATCGGTAATCGTCATCCCTCCGCTAGGGAATTCTTTCTTTAACTCTCTGAAAGGCGCAGCCGTATCTCTCACAGTTTCAAACAACGCAAACGCGTTATCAAAGAGTTGGCTGCCGCCCCCAATCTTGATCTTGATGGCCCCATATGACATCAGTGCTTGGCATGTGTAATGCAGGGCGATGTTCAGTGTAAAAGTGAATGCGAGGTCAAGATGCAATTCTGGAGTGGGAAGGACTCCGCCCAATCCCGGAACTCCCCTCAATCTGTCGGGTTTGGTGTGACAGAAGCTATCATTCAGGTAGGAGTACCATATCTTTCCTTCGGCTAGCAAGGACACGCGGTCGGTTAGACTAACTTTGGTCGGTTGCTTGCCATCAAAGAGCCCAATCCCCTCTCTTGCCTCTGTGACCATAGCGGCGAGCCCTTCCCTGCTTATGCTCCCCCTAGAAAGCCGCAGCAACCAGTAGTTGGCGTCGTATTCTTGGTTGTTGAGAACGTAATCCAGCGCCTCGGGAGTCTGTTCAACGGCGTTGTTGCCCATAGACATTATTTCTGCAGCACACTCCATCAAAACCCTGGCGTGCACGCCTAAAGAATGGATGTTGTTCTGGGCGTTTGCGAGAAGGGCCGAGGCAATGTGAAATCCTGTCTTTCTGCAAACAATGCTCCAAAGTCGAAAGGTCTCGGCAAGGATCTCATCGTCGCTTGCTTTCTCAGGAAAATCGGGCACCGGTCTATCCAGATCAACTTCACGCAGGTTTGTTTGCAGCAAGTCTTGAGCTTCTATAAAGTGGTTGATGAGTGCTGCGCGTGACTCTTTCCACGGAAACGACAGGAGACGGTCTTGTATAGAATCGATGCGGTCAGCCACGGAACCTAGTGTCTGCGTGTAAGAGAGTGATGTGCGATTCTGAGTAGTTCACGAAGAAACTCTTCAGGATGCGGCCATCTGGTGAAACGGCACTACTTGTTCCTTTGTTGGCATCGGCACAGTCCCCAATAGCAGCGAAAGTTGGAGAAATTCTTGCACTAAATCGGTAGACCTGCTCATGCATCGATCTATTTTCGCCGTGCGACTCACGCCTCGGCTTCGAGCGCTCGCGCTATCCGCTGGCCCCGGCGTAGTCTTCAAGAACGAACATGTCCTTTCACCCGGTGGGTTTGATGGTCCCGAGTGACGAATTCGGCCGGTTTTGCACATCGAGCCGGCACAAGTGAGAAACTCCTGCCGTCAAAGCAGGGATTTGGTAGGTCATCTCCCGGGTGGGACCGAGCGCACCAACGGTTACAGCGCCATTGCGAATTGGATTGCAAAGGTTCTTGATTCTATCCAGATTGGTGGACCGAATGGGATTCGAACCCACGACCTCCGCAATGCGAGTGCGGCGCTCTTCCGACTGAGCTATCGGCCCTCAGCAGCAGCTATACGTTTCCGGGTCGCGAGTCTTCTCCCTCGCCCTTGAGGGAGAGGGTTGGGGTGAGGGTGGCTGCTGCAGCTTGCACCCAAGCCCCGGAAAAGCACTCCCGCTCCCACCAACCAAATCCAATGATCCTATCCGGTCGGCGCCTCTTTCCCCTCTCCTTGGGGAGAGGGTAGAGCCTGCCCCGGACCCGATCCGGGGGTGAGGGGTCTTCCGCTCGTGATCTCGCCCGCTCTACAAACCTCCTGCTTCATTCCCCCCTATGCCCGGGCGCCTCTTTTGCCTCTCCCTTGAGGGAGAGGGCTAGGGTGAGGGTGGCTGCCAGCCCTTGCACCCAGGCTCAGGCCAAGCTTCCAAACTGTCCCAACTCCACCAACCGAATCCAGATCCGAAAGAGCCTAAGCCGCGGGCGCAACCCTCACGCGCTTCCGTCCTCGAACCTGCTCAAACACCAGCGTCCCGTCAGCCAGCGCAAACAGCGTGTGATCCCGGCCCACGCCAACGTGAGATCCGGGAAGCAGCTTCGTGCCCCGCTGCCGGGCGATGATCTGACCCGTCCGGATCTCCTCGCCCGCGAACTTCTTCACCCCCAGCATCTTGGGGTTGCTATCGCGACCGTTTCGGCTGCTGCCAAGACCTTTTTTATGTGCCATCGCTCGAAATCCTTCCGTTTCGCTCGTCTACGCCGGCTGCGCGCTGATTGAATCGATCCGCACCCGCGTCAACTCCTGGCGGTGACCCATCCGTCGCCGGCGCCGCTTGCTGGCCCGGTAGGTGAAGATTCGGATCTTCCGGCCGCGCACGTGCTCCAGCACGCTCGCCTCGATCGAGGCGCCGTCCACCGTCGGCTGACCCACGTGGACCCCATCCTCGTCGCTCACCAGCAACACATCGTCAAACGTCAACTGGCCCGCCTCTTCGGCGTCCAGCCGATCCACCTCGATCACATCCCCCGGCGACACGCGATACTGCTTGCCCCCGGTCGCAAAAACCGCGTAACCCATAACGATCCCGTCGCTGGTTCTACCTGAAGTGCGGCGCCCCAACCGCGCGCCACGCATTCGGCACGCCACGCCGTCAACCCGTCATCCTACCAAAACCCCGCATCCCCTCCGTCATCCCGGCGTCTTCAGCCGGGATCCAATCTTCCGTGCCCCTACCATTCCCAGTCCCCCGAACCTTCGTGGTGAGCCGGCCCAGAGTCTTCGGCGGGCCGAGTCGAACCACCCCACCCCAAGCACCTCACCCCACCACACTGAACCGACTTTGACCAGACCCTCCGCCGCGCCTAGCATCGTGAGCCGGGGCGGACGGCATCAGCGGCCCACGCATGGAGCCTATGCCGCGCGGAGCGACAGCCTGCGCCCGGAGGACCTGATGGACACCACCGCGTCGCTGGATGTTGGAACGTTCTTGACCGTTGCGGTCACCGGCGGGGCGGCAATAGGCGGGCTAATCCTTGCGCTATTTGCCTGGCTCCGCTCCGATATTTGCGACCTTCGCCAACGTCTCGATGGCTTCATCGACAGTCATGGACCGGTCAGGCCGGAGGCCAGCGATGCGCGCGCGCTGCGGGACATCGTGCGCGAAGTTCTGCGCGAAGAACTGGCCAAAGGGGCGCACACAACCGATCCGACCTGACCCTCCCCGCCTCCGCGCCCCAATCTTGCGTGGAGCCTGCCCTGAGCTTGCCGAATGGGGGCCGCCTCCCCGACCCGCCCGTCTTCCGCGCAACCATCAATCCGCGGACTCCCACCCGTTCGTGGTGAGCCGGCCCAGAGTCTTCGGCGGGCCGAGCCGAACCACACCCGCACCACCCAACCCTCCCCGGCAGTCCTCACCGTCATCCCGGCATCCGCAGCCGGGATCCAGCGCCCCATCCAGCCAGTCCTTCCCTACCACCTCGTAACCACCCAACCCTCCCAGGCAGTCCCCCTCTTCCTTCGTCTCACTCCGCTTCCCTCTCCCCTTCTTCAATCCCTCTCCCCGCTCCCCCGAAACGGATTGATCACCCGCACCCCGTCATAATCCTGCTCCGAGCTCAAATCCTCCGAATACACCGCATCGCACCCCAGCGCCCTCGCCGCCGCCAGGATCGCCCCGTCCCAATAAGACAGCCCGAAGCGTTGGCAATTGGCAACGGCGGCACGAAAGATGTTCAGATTGATCTCCTGGACAGGAAATCTCAGGAACCTTCCTAGGAAGGCCACGGCGTCATCGTGGCTCATCTGGATTGGACGTTCGGGGTGCGTCGCCTGGTAATAGAACTCTTGAAAGACCTGAACCGACACCGCCAGATCAGAACGTCGCAAAACGTTCCTGGCCTGGCGACGCTTGGTGGACTCCTTCGGCAACGTGCTCACGGCGTAGAGCAGCACGTTGGTGTCGACGAAACGCATCGTGCTCAGTCCGAGCCCAGGCGTTCCCGCTCCCTTTCGGCTGCCGCTCTCGCAGCATTGCGGTCATACAACTCATCCCGCGACAGGTTGTCCGACATTCGCAACCCCACGCCCCGCGCGTCCCAATCCGCGAACAGATCGTCCAGGCGCTTCAGATAGTCTTCGTGCGACGCCCGTCGGTTTCCTCCGGCCCGCTCCGTCAGCACCCCGGCTGACAGGCCCTTCAGGTACTCCCGCACCAGCGCCGACACCGACGTATCCAGCTCCGCCGCCCGAATCCGCGCCCGCCGGTACGTCGCGTCGTCCACCGAGACCGTAATATTCCGCACTTCCACAGTCCCACAGTTCCTGTGATCCACAGTCTATGCCAACCAACCCGCCAAGTCATACCCCTCCGTCATCCCGGCGTCCGCGTCCCCATCTCACGTAGAGCCTGCCCTGAGCTTGCCGAACGAGCGCGGCCTCCCCGACCCGCCCGTCCTCCGGTCGTGACGCCCCGCGTACATCCCCAGCCCGTCGAACCACAGCGGGCGTATCCGGCGCTGTCTTGCGTTGGGGCCGCGTCTCAGACCGGCCTCTTCCCGGCAACCAGCGCACCCGTCACGCCCAACCGGCCCCCGGGACTCTGTCTTGACCCGACCGATACATCCCGCCGTTCCCGGCCTCTTCTTTCGTAGAGCCTGCCCTCACCGTGCCGCACGGGCATGGCCTCCCCCACCCGCCCCTTGTCCGCGCACCCCACCACCGCATGGCGCCCCGTCAGGTCGTCACCCGTTTGACTCAGGTGCCGCCCTGCACCCGCTCCAACCAGATAGGCAAAACCTTTCCTCAGCTAGCCAGGGGTCTCCGCCGTCCCCGGCCGAAATCGGTGAGGAACCAACCGGTCCAACGCCCCACACCGGCTACGTCCCACGGACCCAGGCGCCCCCCGGCCCTGCGTAGGGCCGGGGTCCAGGGCTGCGTGCCGCGCGTCAGGCCGTGCGGCAGACAGGGTAATCGGCCAGGGCGGGTTCCGTGCTGGCGGGATAGGGCGGACCGAGCAGCGCCGCTGGCAGGCGTGTGAAGAACGCCGGATCCGCCGCCGTCACGTCGCACCAGTACAGCCCCAGCGCCTGGAAGGTGGCCGGGTCCGGCACGTGCCGCCACTGGTGCGTCGCCCCGTCCCAGCGGAAGATGCGATCGTCGGCCGGGTCGATCATCCGCACCGCCTGGCCCGGCACCGTGGGCAAGCCGTCGAGCGGAATGGCGGCCAGCACCGCGGCCGGCACGGTGTAGTTGGCAATGACCACCGGCCAGGGGATCTGCCCGACCAGCGGGCTGTCCGGCGGCACCCAGCGCCGCACCACGTCCCCGTCCGTTTCAAGGGGCTCGCGGCGCACGATGAGATAGGTCTGGCCGTCGGCGGCGTCGCGGATGATGCCGCCAAGGGTGACCTCCTGCCGATCCGCGGAGATGCGGCCGATGGGCAGCTCCAGAACGACGCCCGGCTCGTCCAGGCGCTCCAGGCGCAGCGGCGCCCCGTCCTCCGGCGGCAGGATGGCCTGGGCCGCGGCGGTGGCGCCAATGACCTTGGGCTGCGGCGGCGGGGGCGGCGCAGGCTTCTCCTTCGGTGGCGCCGACTTCTTCTTGGGCGCCGGCTTCGCCTTCGGCGCCGGATCGCCACGGCAGCGCCCGGTCAGGTAGACCACCAGTTCGGGGGAGGTTCGCTTGCCGCTTCCCAGGCTGGCCGGCAGCTGGTCGGCCCGCCGCAGCGGATTGTCCTCGTCGTCCACCAGTTCGTTGCCCTGCAAGTGAATCCGGGTCTTGAGGGGATTGCCGTCCGCGTCCTCGCCGGTCACCCCGCTGCCGGCGCTGCCCAGGGCGTCGGGCGCCGTGCCGCTCAGCTCGTTGCACGACAACCCCAGCGTCTGCACCTTGCTCAGGCTGCCGAGCGTCGCCGGAATCGTGCCGGTCAACCCGGCCTTGTCCAGCAAGAGCGACTCCAGGTTGGTCAGGCTGCCCAACTGGCTTGGAATCGAGCCGCCAAGTTCGGGGATTTCGTGCAGGTACAGACGCGTCAGGTTGCTCAAGTTGCCCAGTTGGCTCGGGATGCCGCCGGTCAACTCGTTGTCGTACAGGTACAGGTGCTCGAGGCTGCTCAAGCCACCCAACTGCGTCGGGATGCCGCCGGTGAGCTCGTTGTCGTTCAGGTACAGCCGCTGCAGGCTGCTCAAACTGCCCAATTGGCTTGGAATCTCGCCGGTCAACTTGTTGTCGTATAGCTGCAGGTACAGCAGGTTGCTCAAGTTGCCCAATTGGCTTGGAATCTCGCCGGTCAAGCGGTTTCGGCTCAGCCCCAGTCCCGCCAGGCTGGACATCTGGCCCAGTTCCGGCGGGATCTCGCCGCTGAGCTTGTTGATGTCCGCGTACAGGTACTGCAGGTTGCTCAAGCTGCCCAATTCGCTTGGGATCTCGCCGGTCAGCCGGTTGTTGTACAGGTACAGCTGTTGCAGCCCGGTCAGGCCGCCCAACTCGCTCGGGATCTTGCCGCTGAGCTGGTTGTTGTACAGGTACACCCACACCAGCTGGCTGCCCACGCTGCCCAGCTCGGCCGGGATCTTGTCGCTCAGCCGGTTGTTGTTCAGGTACAGCCATTGCAGCGCGGTCAGCTTGCCCAATTCGCTCGGAATCTTTCCGGACAGCCGGTTTTGATGCAGATACAGCCGCTGCAGCATGGCCAGGTTGCCGATTTCGACCGGGATCGACCCGGTCAATTTATTCCCGCTCAGATTCAAGGACCACACGTTGGCGAGATTGCCCAGTTGCTTCGGGATCCTGCCGCGCAGCTCGTTGTCGTGAAGGTGCAGGGCGCCCAGGTTGGTGAGCTTGCCGAGTTCCTTCGGAATCGTGCCCGTTAACTGCGTGTCCCACAGGAGGAGAGCATTCAGCGCGGCGAGGTCACCGAGTTCCTTGGGGATGGCGCCGCCGAGCGGGTTCTTGTCCAGAAGCAGCGTGTGCAGATTGCTGAGTTTGCCCAGCTCCTTGGGAATCCCGCCGGTCAAGCTGTTCACGCTCAGATCAATCCGCTGCAGGGCGCCCAGGTTGGACAACTCCTTGGGAATCTTCCCGTCAAGCTCCCCGGTCCCCGTGGGAAGATCCCAGCGGAAGAGGTTGATCTGCTTGACCCCCGCGCCATCAGCCACGATGCCGGTCCAATTGGTCATGAGCGTGCCCCCCGCCCAGTTCGCCAGCGCGGTCGACGTGCCGGCCAGTGTGTCTTTGAGCCCTAGCAGCGTCTCGCAGTCGTCGATCAGGGCCTGGCTGCCTTGCGTGCTGCAGTGACTGGAGGCCGCCGCGGGAGAACCGCCCACCGCGGCTGCCAGCGCCAGCCCCACCAGCGCAAGGGCCGCCGCTAAGCGCCGCACGCTCACACGCGCCCCGGCCGGCATCATCCTCGCGGCCTCGCCGCGGAGACGACGGCACACAGGCGCCGAGCCACGGCGAGAGCGCCACTCCCGGTGGCCCGGTGTTGACCAGTCACCAGGCAAGACACAGCCAGTTCGGGCATGAATTCTCGCTTCCGAACGTTCGGTAGACCCAGCGTTTTCGATGGTTTTGTCATCGACATCCCAGATATCGCGGTGTCAACGTCCCGATAGCATGTGAGTCATAGCATTAATTCTTTGTCTAAGCCATTGGCATGAACGTTAGCTCATATCATGACGAATCTTCCTCTGGCCGGTCCGGCACTGCTCGGTTCAGCGGCCAAACGCGGGCGATGCTGGGCCGGGCGTCCCCATTCCGCCCGTCGTCCGCGCCCACACAGCCCCGGCGCTCCCGAGCACCTGCCCTAGCCCCGATCCGGGCTTAAGGGTCTTCCGGTCGAAACCACCCCCGACCACCGCGTCCGCTCCCCGTCGTACATAGGGGCCCCGTCTCTGACCGGCCGCTTCCGCGCACCCACCATCCCGCGGCGCCCCGCCAGGCCGCCGTCTCAGCGTCCGGGCCGCCCCTCGTCACCCCCTCCGGAAATCTCTGCAAAACGCCCCGGGTCTTCGAATGGGCAGCCGCGTCTTAATCCATCTCCTGGGGGAGAGGCTTGGGGTGAGGAGTCTTCCGCGCAACCAGCCTCGGGTTACGCAAGGGTCTCCCAAGCGGCCTCTCGCAGTCGAGGGCGCCAAGGCCGGCTGCGCTGAACGCTCGCCTAGCTCTCCAGCCCGTCCATCGCGACTGGAAAGGCGTCGGCGTTGCGCAGCCCGTCCGCTCGCGCTTCCACCTCGGGTAACAGCCGGCGATTCGAGGCGAACGGCACGGTCACTTCATGCAGGCCGCCGTGGGAGCGCAGACGGGAGGCGCTCAGCACCGATAGATCGTGCGCTCCCGGCGCTCGGCCAAAGACCGAGCCGCGATCGCTGAGCAGAACGATGTCCCCGATGCGGTCGCCAGGCAGCTCGTACGTGCGCGCGGCCTCGGCGCGGGGCAGCGCGTCGTCGATGCGCGGGTCCTCGCGCAGACGCTGGATGGCCGCATCCACCTGGTCGGGCGGCAGATGGACAGTCGCAAACGACCCCAGGCCCGCGTGGTGCGTCACGTGCGGATCGGTTATCGGCAGCACCACCCGGAACGGCCCGGGCGCCGCCCCGTCCAGCAGCGTTTCCAGGTAGATGATGTTCGGCGTGCCGTCGGGATGGCACTTGTCATTCATGCCGTGGTCCGCCGTCATCAGGATCACGGCCCCTAGCGCGTCCAGCTCGGCCAGGCGCTGGTCCAGCGACGTGTAAAAGGCGTCGGCCTCGGGCGTGCCGGGCGCATGCGTGTGCTGCACGAAGTCCGTGAGTGATAGATAGAGCAGGTCGGCCAGCCGCTCGCGCACCAGGTAGACACCGCAGGCCATCACGAAGTCGCTCATTTGGCCTGAGTAAATGTCCGGGTTGTCCTGGCCCATGCGCCGGGTGACACCCGCGATTCCGTGCTCGTCCTCGGTTGTCTCGTGCGCCAATTCGCCGGAGAAGCAGATGCCGCGCCAGCCCGTAGCCAGCATGGTGCGCAGCTTGTCCTTGGCCGTAATGGCCGCCACCCGGCGGCCTTCCCGGCTGTACCGGACGAACAACGACTCGCAGCGCAAAAAGCGCGGGTGGTCCATCATCACCTCCACTTCGCGCTGGGCGTCGTAGAAGTAATTGCCCGAAATGCCGTGCGCGGCCGGCGGCTGGCCGGTGGCGATGGTCATGTTGTTGGGATTGGTGAACGAGGGAATCGCCGCCGGGACCAGGTGATACGCGCCCTCCCGCTGAAAGCGCGCCATCGTCGGCATGCACCCATGATCGATCGCCGCGTCCACATACGCCGGATCGGCGCCGTCCGCGCAAACCACCACCACCGGCGACCGGACTTCAGACACCGCCAGCCTCCCCGTCAACCCTCAAACCCACGCCCAGTCTAGAGCCGCCGCCGGCCCCCGCCCTGCCACTTCTCCGGTGTAGGGGCCGCGTCTCTGACCGGCCTCTTTCAACCAACCCCCTCCGGCGCACCCTGCCACCCCGAACTACCTGCACCCCGAGCCGACAAGCCCTCCGAAGCCCGGTACCATCCCGGCCGTCCCCGACCGAAACCGGCGAGGGCCCTTCCGGTCGTGGCGAATGGCATCCCGTTCGCAGTCAACCTGTCCGCACGTCCACGCAAACCGGCCCGCGCCGTAACGAAGTCCGCGCCTCCAGGCCCTGACACTCAGGCCCGATTGAAGCTCTCTCGGTCAACGCCAAGGTCCCGGATGATTGCTCGAATCGTCCCGGTCCGGAGGTCCCTGCCGCCCCAGTTGGGAATCGTGGTCCGCGTGCCGTTCGCGGGATTTCGCCAGATCTCATGCGAACCCCGTGACTGGCGGTCAAACTCGCAGCCGAGCGACCGCAACTTCCGGGTCAACTCCCGATAGGTCAAACCGCGACGACGAGCTCCCCCGCTCCAGCGATAGCAGCCGGAAGTTCGTCACCGTGTTCCTCGCAGGATGCAATGAAGTCTGCGGCAACGCCTTCCAGGTTGAACACGGCCTCCTCGGCCGTAGTGCCCCAGGCTCGGCAGCCCGGCAGGATAGGCACTTCGGCCAGGTACATGCCCTCCGTCTCTTCGGATGGCGCGCGCAGCACATACGGCAGCTTGTACTGCATCGGCATGCCTGGCCCTCTGGTGATTCGGATCTCCAACACCAAGATACTGCGCGGGCGCTGCCGGGGCTATGCAGGTTCGCCAGGACCTGATGATCGTCCGCCACGCAAGATCAGCAACCAAAACGCATGGGATCCACCTGTCGCTCCGCGCGCAGTCCCGGTTCAAGCAGAGCTGACTCGTTTCCTGTAGGGGCGGCATCCGAGACCCGCCCGTCTTCCGCTCGAGGTGCCCACCCGTTCGTGGTGAGCCGGCTCGAAGTCCGCGTAGAGCCGTGTCGAACCACCCACCGATGCGGTAACCACTCCGACATCCCCCGCACTCAGTCTCTCGTAGGGACGGCGTCTGAGACCCGCCCGTCTTCCGGTCGTGCGGCCTGCGCCCCCGTCCGTGCCTTTCGTCGAGCCTTCCCTGGGCCTCTCGAAGAGCCTTCCCTGAGATTGTCGAACCAGGAATCTATCCCTCCCTCCGCGCCCGCCCCCAAGAGTTTTCTGGAAAAAGCTCCTATGTGCGCACAAGCCGCCCGCTGATTGACTCCCGAACCCCGCCCCGCCATAGTGCGGCAACACCCCGCTAGGGAACCCAAACCATGCAATACCGCAAGCTCGGCGACACCGGCCCCGAAGTCTCCGCCCTCGGTTTCGGCGGCTGGCCCATGGGCGGCGCCCGCTACGGATCCATCGACAACGACCTCGCCGTCGCCGCCATCGGCCGCGCCCTCGACCTTGGCGTCACCCTCTTCGACACCGCCGTCGCCTACGGCCTCGGCACCTCCGAATCCCTCATGGGCAACGCCCTCCAGGGCCACTGGGACGACATCGTCGTCGTCACCAAGACCGGCGTCGTCCCCCAACCCGACAACCCCGACGCCTTCTACCGCGACTCACGGCCCGAAACCATCAAATCCCAGTGCGAATTCAGCCTCAAGGCCCTCGGCACCGATTTCATCGACGTCTACCTCATCCACTGGCCCGACTTCGACACGCCCAGGGACGAAACCATGCGGGCCATGGAAGACCTCAAGGCCGAGGGCAAGATCGGCCACGTCGGCGTCTCCAACTACTCAACGTCGCTCATGGACGAAGCCCTTGCTGTCTCCCCGATCGTGGCCAACCAGGTCGGCTACCACATGCTCGACCGCCGCCACGCCGACGAGATCATTCCCTACTGCGCCGCCAACGGCATCGGCGTCATGGCCTACGGCTCCCTGGCCCACGGCGTCCTCACCGGCGCCTTCAAGCCTGACCACCAGTTCGAAGAAGGCGACTGGCGCGGGACGGGAATCGCCTTCGGCCTCCCGCTCTTCCATCCCGACTACCTGCCCGAAACCCTGGAGGCCGTCGACGAAGTCACCGCCGCCGCCGAGCAGGTCGGCCTCACCACGCCCCAACTCGCGCTCCGCTGGGTCCTCGACGAACCGGCCATCTCCACCGCCCTTGTCGGCTTCCGCACCCCCGCCGAGGTCGATGCCGCCGTTGCTGCCCTGGAAGCCGATCTACCCGACGGCCTAATGACTGGGCCTGATCAGGCAACCTTCGAGGCCTACCAGCGCCTTCTCGCCGGCGGGTCGCCTACCACCACCGCCGAGGGGCCAGGCCGCCGAACCTAACCTTCGACGACCACCGCTCCCAGCAGGTTCGCGCCGGCCTCCCGCAGGATTGCGCGCGCCCGGATCGCGTCGTCCCGGTTCGTCCGCGCATGCACTACCGCCAGCAGCACCCCGTCCGCCCGCGCCGCCAACGTCCGCCCATCCGGCACATCCAGCAACGGCGGCCCCGCCACGATCACCAGGTCGTGCGCCTCCGCCTCGCCACGCAGCCAGGCCAGGAACACCGCCCCGGAAAGCAGCGCCGGATCGCCAGCCCGGACGGCTTCGGCGGTTACGACGGAAAGATTGTCCGGCACCGTATGCGCTTCCGACTCACCCTCGCTGGCCGTGACATCGACATCTGCATCAACCAGCAGCACCCGGCGTCCCGTCTGCGCTAGCGCCGCGGCCAGGTGTGCCGCCACGTGCCGCCGCGGCTCCTCGGAATGCGGACTCGTCACCGTCACGATGGCCTGCGTCCGCTCGCCCAGCGCCACCAGCGCGTTCGCGCGCAACTCCGTGAATCCATCCGCCAGGGCTTCGCCGGACGGCAAGTCGGCGAGGATTCTTGGATCAGCCACGTGAAACTCGCGTCAGCGGCCAGACCAGCCAGATCGCCGCAACGCCCAGCATCGCGCCCAGCACTGCGGCAATCGGCAGGGCAACCTCGGCGCGCGGCCACACCGGCGCTCCCGGCGCCCGCGCCGCATCAATCACCGCCACCTCAAGTCCTCGCTCCCGATCGTTCAGCCGCTCCGGCGTGGCCACCTCCGCCACCAGCAAAGTTGCCAATCCATTCACCGTCGCCGCGGCCCGTGCGGCGTTCGAGTCTTCGGACTGAATCGTCACCACCAGCCGGTCGCCGTCGCCGTTTGTCCTGACGTTGCGCACGATCTCCCCGTCGGATAGCCCGCCGCGGTCCGCCTCCGGCAGTCGCGCGGCGTAGGCCTCCGAGTCCACCCAGGCGGCGTAATTGCGAATCAGTCGCGCCGAGGCCTCGGCCGCCCCGAGGTCGGCAATCCGCGGCCGAATCGACACGTCCGTCGATGCCCGATAGATCGGCGTCGCCACCAGCACGACGACCAGTGCGATGACCATGGCGACGACGGCGGACGCGGCTGAGCCAACCAGGAACAGCCGGATCGGCGGCTGCGCCGGTGGCGATGGGTTTGACGCGCTCACCGCACGGATCCAATCACCGAAGTGTCCAGCAAGTCGGCAACGTCATCCGCGAAGAGCCGATTCAGGCGCCAGTCGGCCATCAGCACTGCGAACACGGCCGCAAGAAACCCTGCAAGCGTCGCCAGCGCGGCATTGAGAATCACGAATACCAGCCGCGGCCGCTTGGCCGCGTCAGTCTTGTCGATCAGTCGCAGCGTGCCCAGCTCAGTCAAGCTGGGATACAGCCGCGTTTGATCTTCGACCAGAAGCTTCACCGCGGCGTCGATGATTGTCTGGGCCGACCGGTCCTCCCAGCTCAATTCAAGCCGCAGCCCGCGCGCCAGCGGAAAGACGTCAATCGTGCTGGCCAGCGCTTCCAGGTCAACGCTGACGCCTTCCTGGGCCACGGCCTCCACGACCTCTCGGAGCAGGCTGCGCCCGCGCGCCAGGCGGACGAGGTCCTCGATCACCACTGAGGAGGCTTGCGCCCGGCTGTTCTCGATTCCGAACTGCCGGTCCTCGCTGTCCGGCGGCAATTCAAGCACGAGCAGCAGCTCGGCTTCGGCCTCGTAGTTCACTGGTCCAAAAGCCTGCCAGAGCAGCGATCCGACGAGCGTGGCCAGCGTCACCGCAGCGATGAACCACCACCAGCGACCCAGCGTCCGACCCACTCGGTCCGCCGACATCAATCGGCGCCAATCGGTGGTCGGCCGTGCGCGCGCATCGTGTCGTTGATCGCCTCACGCAGCGCACACCTGAAATTCTCTCGGCTGAATCGGCGTGCGTTGGCGATGAGGGTGTCAGCGTCGAACGTCATCGTCGGCAGCCGTCGCAGCGCGGCGCCAAGCGAGGCAACCGTCTGCTCGCGAAAGAGGATGCCTGTCGTGCCGTCGATCACAGTATCCAGCGCCCCACCTGAGCCATAGGCCACGACGGGCCGGCCGGCGGCCTGGGCTTCGACCGGGGTAATCCCGAAGTCTTCGTCACCCGGAAAGAGAAGCGCCCGGCAGCGCGCCATTTCCTCGCTCACGTCGCGGTCGGGCAGCCTACCAAGAAACCTGACCGTCGGCCCGGCCATTGCGCGCAGGTCCGCCTCGGCACGCCCCGTCCCCACGATCCGTAGTGGAAGCCCCAGTTCGGTGCACGTGCGCACGGCCAAATCGATGCGTTTATAGGGGATCAGGCGCGACACGATGAGAAATGCGTCGCCCACGTCGGTTGACGGCCTGAATCGCTCCACGTCAACCGGCGGGTACACGATGCGCGATGACCTTCCATAGAAGCGCTGGATGCGATCGGCCACGGCCCGCGAAATTGCCAGAAACTCGGTCACCCGTTGCGCTGCATTGCGGTCCCACCGGCGCGCCCAGGCGAGCAGTGGTGGCAGAAGGAGGCGCGACCAGATTGGCGCCCGCTCGCCGGCCAGGTATGTGTCCGGCATCCACAGGAAGCGCGTTGGCGTCAGGCAGTAGCACACGTGAACGGCCGCTGGTGCCGGGCGCACGCCTTTGCAGAAGGCGCTGGAGTTGCTGACGACCAGGTCGGCGCCGGGAATCCGCTGCCCGCCGAACGCCAGCGGGTAAAACGGTAACAGCGCCTGGTGATTGCGGCGCCACAGCGGGAAGCGCTGGAGCCAGGTTGGCCGAATTTCCAGACGCCGAAAGGCTGGGTCGACCAGCGTGGGCTCGTAGAACGAGGTATAGACGGGAGCTGACGGAAACATGCGATGCATCTCCACCAGCACGTTTTCGGCACCGCCCTGCTGATTCAGCCAGTCGTGAACCAGCGCCACTCGGGGCTGCGTCACTGGCGCTGGTCCCGGCTCAGTACGCGCCGCGTCCGCTTAGGACAGTCGGAATGGTCTGGAGCAGGATGCGTAGATCCAGGCCCAGCGACCAGTTGGAGACGTAGAACGTATCCAGCATCACCATTTCGTCAAATCCGAGGTCGCTCCGACCGCTGACCTGCCAAAGACCCGTCAAGCCGGGCAGCACGCGCAGTCGGTGCCGCGCCCAGGTGTCGTATTGCGCAACCTCGTCCGGCACCTGTGCACGCGGACCAACCAGGCTCATGTGCCCCAGCAGCACGTTCAACAGTTGGGGCAACTCGTCGATGCTCAAGCGTCGGAGCAAACGGCCGACGCGCGTACGGCGTTCGTCGTTCGGCGCCTTGAATAGCAGCGGATGGCGCTCGTCTTCGAACAGTTCGCGCTTGCGTGCTTCGGCGTCCTGCACCATTGATCGAAACTTGAACACGCGGAACGACTGCCCGTTGCGTCCGATTCTGGTCTGGCGGAACAAGACGGGACCAGGCGAATCCAGTCGGATTGCCAGCCCGATCAAGGCCCACAACGGCGCTGTGAGCACAAGACCCACAAGGCTGACGGCGAGATCCAGCGCCCGTTTCTGCAGGTAACGAAACCCGGTGATCTCTGGTTCGCGCAGGGCCACCAGTGGAATCCCCGCGACGGGATGGATGTCCATGCGACCGAACTGCGCTTCGAGCAGGTCAGGCACCACCCGAAACTGCACTCCCTGGCGGCGACACCGCTCGATCACAGGCGCAAGTTTGTGCTGGACGGTTGACGGCAACGCCGCGTAGACCACGTCCACCTGCTTGGACTCGATCACGCCAGCCAGATCGTCCACGCTTCCCAGCCGCGCGAAGCGACCGAACGCGACGCCCGTCCCGTTCCCATTTGAGTCGAGATACCCGATGACGCGGTTTCCGAGGCTGCGATTGGCCGTGAGTTGCTGCATCAGGAACTTGGCCACCGCCCCGCCGCCCACAACCAGAATGCGCTGGTTGTCGTAGCCGGCTCGGCGCAGCAGTCCCAGTCCCACCCGGCGCAGCAGCACCCACAGCACAGCGAACCCGAGCCCAAACGTTCCCAGGTAGAGAAACATCAGGCGGGAGAAGAAGACAGGACGCGAGACGAAGAACACCACGATCACGGCCGCCGTTCCGATGAGAATCCCGACGGCGATGCGCCCCAGGTCTTCCACCAGGGATGCACCGCGGCGCGGTTGATACCGGCCCAATCCGGCAAAACTGAGCAACGTCACCGGTATGAATAGCCCGGCGACAACCCAGTAGGCGTCGAGCGGAGTGAACTGAAACTCGTTGAGCGCAGGGCCGAGGCGCCACGTATAGCGAGCCGTGTACGCGAGCAGGAATGCGCCGAAGAGCAGCAGGAGGTCGCCGGCCGCCAGCACTCGCGGCGACGCCAAAAACCGCCAGGCAGCGTGATGATGGCGTCGTTGCACGGCTGCAGGCGCCGGCGTCGCGGCCGATGGCGCGGGCCTGGGGCTGCGCACGCGAGTCAGCTTGGGTCGTCGGCGTGTTGATACAGTCTGAGACATCGCTCGGCGGCTACCGTCCAATCGAATTTCTGGGCCTGAACCAGCCCTCGCCTACTCATCTGGGCGCGCCGCTCGGGCGACGCAAGGACTTCGGTCATCGCGGCGGCCAGTTGTTGGATATCGCGCGGATCCACGGTCAGCGCCGCATTGCCGGCGACTTCCGGCAACGAAGACCGGTTCGAGGTGATGACTGGCGTGCCGCTGGCCATGGCTTCCAGCACTGGAATGCCAAAGCCCTCATAGCTGGAGGGGTACACGACCAGATCGGCTGCACAGTACCAGTACGGTAAATCCTCTTGCTTAACATAACCTACGCGGTGAATCCGGCTGCACACTGGGCTCTCAGCCAGCGCGGCATCAATCGCCCCGGTTGCCCAGCCGCTCCCGCCGGCGAGCACCAGGTCCCCGCCAAACCCGCCCTTCGCCACTCTGTCAAATGCTCGAATCAGGATGTCCACATTCTTTCGTGGCTCGAGTGTTCCAACAAAGAGAACGAATGGCTGATCGAGCCTATGTTTCCCCCGGAACTCCTGCACGGCGTCTCTCAGACGGGGATGAAATGTCGCCTCCGTTCCGGGATACACCACATGCACCCGTTCGGGGCTTATGCCGAGCAACTCCACGACGTCTGTCTTCGTGGCATGAGAGTCCGCCAGCACCGCGCGCGCGCGCCGCGCCGAGAGCCAGGTGGCTGCGGTCAGGTACCAGCGTCGATGCGTCGGATGCGCTCCGGGCGTGCGCATGAACGAGAGGTCGTGCACGGTCACCACGTGGCGTGTGGGTGCGGCAAGTGGAACGACATTGAGCAGCGAGTGAACGACATCAAGCCGCGCCGCACCGATGTGCCAGGGCGCGGCCAGGTGCTCCCACAGCACGCGTATGCTCGTGCGTGAAGTGGGGGCCCGCGTTCTGAGGACTCGAACTGGTCGCGTTGGCGTGAACGGGAGTTCGCGCACTTGCTCATTCAGAAACAACGTGAAGTCGTGGTCGCTGGGTTGAGCGAGCAACGCCTCGGCCAGGTTTGCCGCGTAGCGGCTCGGTCCGGCGTTTCGGTACGACGCGTCGGTCCGCAGCACCAGCGCATTCAAGCCAACTCGCGCCACCGATCCTCCCGCGGACGAAATGCTCGAGATCAAGCCCCGTTCAGACTACGTAACTCTCGGCGGGCCACTTCCGTGACTCTGCCCTGCCGGCAAAGCGAGGCACTACCACCGTGTCGGGTCGTGAGCGGTGCCCGCGGCCTCGGTGTCCGCAAGGCTCATCAGCCTGGCCCGGCTGTCGATCAAACCATTGAGCAAGACCGACGGCCCCGGCTTGTCGGCACCGTGACCAAAAACGAGCGGGGGACGGCGAACCGCCGTCCCCCGCGTGCAGGCTGTCGTCCAGCCTGACGATCGCAACCAGTCCTTAGCGGATGGCTTCCTGCGTGGCCCGGTCGAAGAGCTGCATGTTGCTCATGTCCAGCACCAGGTCGAACGGGTCGCCGATGTGGGCGGTCGTTCGCGGGTCGACGCGGGCGATGTACGACTCGTCGCCGGCCAGCATGTAGAGGTAGACCTCGCTGCCCAGCGGCTCCGTGACGTCCACGTCCGACGTGATCGTCGCGTCGGACGGAATCTGGTCCGGCTTGTAGTTCGGGTCGAAGATGTCCTCCGGCCGGATGCCGAAGACCACGTCCTGACCCAGGTGACCCACGTACGGAGCTCGCCGGTCGGGCGGCACCGGAACCTTGAAGGAATCGGTCTCGACGTACATGTCGTCGGCCGTGCCCGTGAGCCGCGCGTCGAAGAAGTTCATGGCCGGGCTGCCGATGAAGCCGGCAACGAACATGTTGTTGGGCTCTTCGTAAACCTCCTGGGGCGGACCAATCTGCTGGAGCACGCCGTCGCGCAGCACGGCAATGCGGCTGCCCATCGTCATGGCTTCCATCTGGTCGTGGGTGACGTAGATCACCGTGGCCTGCAGGCGCTCGTGCAGCCGGATCAGCTCGGCGCGCGTCTGCACGCGCAGCTTGGCGTCCAGGTTGGACAGCGGCTCGTCCATCAGGAACACGGCCGGGTCGCGCACCACGGCGCGTCCGAGCGCCACACGCTGGCGCTGACCACCGGAGAGCGCCTTCGGCTTGCGGTCCAGCAACTCGGCGATGTTCAACATCTCGGCGGCTTCCTGCACCCGGCGCTCGATCTCCTTGCGCGGGGTGTGGCGCAGGCGCAGCCCGAACGACAGGTTGTCGTACACGCTCATGTGCGGATAGAGCGCGTAGCTCTGGAACACCATCGCGATGTCCCGGTCCTTCGGCGCAATGTCGTTGACCAGGTCGTCGCCGATGTAGATGTTGCCGTCGCTCAACTCCTCGAGGCCGGCAATCAGGCGGAGGGTGGTGGACTTTCCGCAACCGGACGGGCCGACCAGCACGAGGAATTCGCGGTCCTCGACTTCGATCGATACGTCCTGCACGGCGGTGACCTCGCCGAAGCGCTTGGTCACGCGGTCAAGGGTGACGCTAGCCATGAACTCACTCCTTCGTCTCTCTCATTGAGCCGCGACGCGCGTTAGGCCGCTGGCTCTTCGATCGTCGGTGCCAGACCGACGATCCGGCGGGAACAGAACTGTTCGGCGAAAGCCGTTTCTCACCGAAGAGCGGGTCTGACCACCCGGCCGACCCGGATTGCACGAGCATCCTCGATAGGCGTGTCTCCCCACATGCGCCCCAACTGTGGGGCGGACCGTAGCAGCGGCGCGAGAACACGGTCAACTCACGCTTGTGCGAGAGAGGCGCACGCCGGCGCCGCCTCGCGCGAGGGGGAAATCCCTAATCCGTCGTTTCGGAACCTGCCGTCGGCTCGCCACGTTCGGCCGTCCGCATCACGTCGGAACCGAAGGCGGCGGCACCCAGCACGATCAAGCTGCTGTAGTAGAGCCACAAAAGAAGTCCGACAAAGGACGCGAGAGGGCCGTATACGAGATTGAAATTCCCAAAGTTGGCGAGATACCACACGAACACGTTCTTCCCGATTTCAAAGAGCACCGCGGCCAGGGCCCCGGCAAGCAGGGCCGCACGGCGAGGAAGCGGCTGCTCCGGGAGCACCCCAAAGAGCAGCGCAAAGATCCCGGTCGTCATGACCACGGGTATCAGGATGGTCAGACCTCGCAGCAGCGCGCCCAGCGTTGCCAGGGGACTGGACGGGCCCAGCACGTCCGTCTGCTGTAGCACGGACAGTCCCGCCGTCAGCGTCACCGAGATCGCCAGCATGAGTCCCGTCATGGCGCCAACGCCCAGATCCACGAGCCGACCGTGGATATACCGGCGTCGCTGTCGAGCGCCGACGGCCACGTTAAGCCCGCGGCGCAAGGCCGCAAACAGATTGGAGCCCGTCCAGAGCAGGCCGAGCAGCGACACGAGCCCAACCTGCCCGCGAATGTCGGTGACGGACTGAACCGTGGAGTTCAGCAGCGATTCCGATTGCGGGGCCAGGTCACCCACGCCTTCGAGAACACGAGCGGCCAGCGCGTCGCCGTCCACGAAGAAGAGCACCGCGACCGTGATTGCGGCCAGCAGCGGAAACAGCGAGATAACGAACTGAAAGCTGATGGCGGCGGCATACGATGGAAGATTGCTCTGGCCGGCCCGCCTCGCGGTCCGAGCCAGGGCGCGCAACCAGCGGTACCGCTCCGCGGAGGCCTGACCGCGTTGAACGAGAACCGCCAGGACCATCGCCGCCATCCGCGCAGATCGCACCACCTGGCGCACCCGGCAGCGGAGGCTTCGGCGAAGTCGCATGCGTCTGGGTGCGCCGTCAGCTAGGTCATCCGGGCAGCGATCAGGCCACCTTCGCCACGATAATCGAGTGGGTGCCTGAACCGACCGACCACGTACCAACGTAGTGGTCGCGTCCGGCTATCCAGCTTGTTCCTTCGGCAACGCGGCCGTCCACGAAGACAATGATGCGGTTCCAGTCGCTCGGAATGCGCAGCGCCGCGCGTCCGGTGGTTCCGGTGTCGGCCTGTATGTCCAGGAAGATGAATGTCGGATAGGCCGTTTGCACCACGTCGATCCGACCGCCGGCAGGCCGAACGGCCCGCAGCCCACCGCTGCGCCTGCCCAGCCGGGAGGTGATGCGGTAACCGTCGGTTGCCATCTCGACGCCGAAGAGCCCGCGAATCGCAGCCTGGGCCATGGTGGCCGCGGCGCCGGCGAAGTGGGTCGATCCCTGTCCGGATTGGCTGGGAATGTGAAACCACTCATGGACGCCGTTGACAGACTCCCAGGCCCGGGCAACCGCGTCCAGGTGGTTGATGGCCCGATCGGCTTGCCCATGTTCGAACTCGCTGACGATCTGCAGCCCACCCCACCAGTCCCAAACGGCGCCGTTTTGATACTCCCCTCCCGCCATTCGGCGGCTTTGAAAAAAGTCGTCCGGATATGGCGGTGAGAGTGTCAGACCGGCGCGGTTGGTCCCGGCGGCGGCCTCGGCCCGAGCGGCCGCATCGAGCACGGGTGCGACGTGCTCCGGTGAGGCGATCCCGGCATATATCGAGAGGACGCTACCGATTGGTATGACGGCGTCCTCGTTGAATGGGTCGGTCCACGCCGTGGCATGCGCATGCACGCGGTAGTGGCCGCGCTCGGGCTGCCAGAGTCGCGCGTGCGTCTCGGTTTGCACCTGGGCCGCGCGGGTGCGATGGACCTCGGCGTCCGCCGTCCGACCCACGGCGTCCAGCATCGCGGCGTAGTCGTGGAGTGCGCGGAAGTGCCACGCCTGGTCGAAAGGCGAAATCGTGAGTTCGTCGCCGGCCGCCAGGTCAGTCGGTTCGGAGCCCGCGCTGCGTTTGACATCGCCCCAGTCGGTCGTGTGTCCACGGTAAATGAGACTGCTGCCATTCCAGCGGCGCTCTGCCCAGAGGTAGCCCAGGGCGTCGCCCAGGCGGTCGATCACCTGGCGTCCATCCACGTCGCTGCGCAGCCAGTCCGCCCCGCCGAACGCGCGGTAATAGGCGTGGGCCGCGTGCACGGCGCTGGTCTCCTCGTCGCTCACGACCGTCGCCTTATCGATCAACCCCTGCGCGTTGAGAGTGGCGGCCACCGCGCCGTTAGGGGTCGCAAATCGATCTTGGGAGGCAAGAAAGCCCTCCACCGGCGTCTGCATGAAGTCGGGCGGCAGGAAGAACGGCACAACGGGCTGAATGGTCGCCATGTCGCGCACGAAAATTGGCGCGTAGAGCGCCCCGGCCGAATTGCCCTTGATGGTGCGTCCGTGCCACGGCAGCTCGCGCGCGGTGGCCGCCAGCGTGTCGCGGATGCGTGTCGCCATCCCGCCAATTGAGGAGACGTCATCCACCCACCACGTCGTCTCGCTGCTGCTGGTGTCCGGCTCCGCCAGTACCGGCGCGCTGCCAGCCGCCAGCCACGCGCCCGCGGCGCCTGCCAGACTGAGGAAGCGTCGACGGCCGATGCCGGTCAGCGGCCGAGCCCAACTGGGGCGGCGAGCGGCGAACGTAGGCTGGTTTGGCATGGGCGTGGCTCGAGTCTCAGATGTGGGCGGGCAGAGTTCTAACGGGCCCGTGCGTCACGCACGGGACATCCCGGCGTTGGTCAGTCGGAAAATCATACGTGCCAACTCGGTGCTAGGCTGCCCATTCGTGGCCAGATTGATCATTCGCCCCCTGTTTGGCGCCACGGCTCTATCGCTTGCCCTGCTCCTGCTGCTCGTTAGCGAGTCGCGAGCAAGCGAGCAGCAAGACCCGATTCCGGCCACCTGCGCAGCGGATTTCGCCATACCTGAGGGCTGGTTTTATACCCAGACCGGTGGTGAAGGTGTTGGCTTTGCCGTCTGGGATGACGCAAATGCCAGATTCTGGTCCGCGTTTCAGGAAATGGGCGGCATCCCGGTCGTTGGATATCCCATATCGCAACGCTTCGAACAGCATGGGTTTACCGTCCAGGCGTTTCAGAAAATGGTGCTGCAGTGGGATCCAGGCGCCGACCGCGCAAACGCCGCCAACACCCTGGATAACCTGCACCAGGCTGGGTTTGACCAATGGCTTGAGTCCTTCCGGCAGGTTCCGCGGCACCAGTCGCTGCCGGAAGATGCCGGCCAGCCGTTCCACGTAATCACGGCAAACCACCTGGCGCTCCTGGATGCCAACCCGGACATCCGGGCTGAGTTTCTTGCGGCCCCAAACTGGCTGACGCGCTTTGGTTTACCCATCGCGTTCCAGGACTTTGGCGCTGTTCGAGTCGTGCGCGCCCAACGGGTCGTCCTGCAGCAATGGACCACGGACACGCCCTGGGCTCGGGCGGGGGAGGTCATCTTTGCCAACAGCGGCGATATTGCGCGCGAGGCGGGCCTGTTTCCCGACTGGGCGGTTACGCCGGGATCGCCCCCGAACGCGCTGGCGACAGATCTGGAGTTGACACTTGACCAGTCGCCGTCGGCGCAGGGGGCGACGGTCGTGATTCGGCTGTCCAGCGGGCGACCCGACGTTCGCCTGCGCCTGGGCGGCCGTACGCTTCCGCTGGCGTGCGCGGATGGGACTTGGCACGCGCTGATTGGCATGGCCGCTGCTGAGGAACTCGGTCCGCGTCAGCTTGAGCTTGAGGTTGGCGGGCATCCCTCGGTGCATGAGTTCCAGGTAGCGAGCGGGACCTTCACCTCGGCCGAACTCACGGTCGCCGACGAATTGGCCCACTTGCTCAACCCGCAGACGGCGGCCGAAGAACGGGGCTTCGTGCAACAACTGGTGGATCGCGTGAGCGGGCCGCCCCTCTGGACGGGCAGCTTTGGCAACCCGTCCATTGGGACGCCCACGTCCCCGTACGGGCAGCGGCGCGTGTTTCACCCGGGCGCGATTCCCTACGTGCATGAGGGCTCCGACGTCGCCGCGCCGCTGGGCACGCTGGTGGCGGCGCCGTCCGCCGGCCGCGTGGCCTGGGCCGGGCCGCTGGCAATCCGCGGCAACAGCGTCGTTCTTGATCACGGCTTCGGCGTGTTCTCGGTTGTGGTCCACCTGGATAGGATCGACGTGTCGGCCGGGGATTCGGTCACACGCGGCCAGCCGCTCGGCACGGTGGGGTCCACCGGCCGGTCGACTGGGCCGCATCTGCACTGGGAGGTGCATGTCAGCGGTGTGGCCGTTGATCCAACGGTGTGGACGTGGCGGGACTTTACGGACATTCGCAACGGAACCGGCTTTTGGCTGCCAGGCGATCCGTTGGAGTCGCCGCTCCCGCCGGTATCTCCACCGGCAGGCGAAACCGGGCGGCCGCCGGTGGACGTCCCGGCCGGCTAGCCGATCCGGGGTCAGCAATCAGTGGGCAGCGGCTAGGCTGGGATCAGTCTGGCGGACGAGCGGATTCCGATGACACCGTCTTGGCTGACACGGCTGCGACATGCATTGCTGGGCGAGCCGTCGAGCGAGTGCCTTCTGCGCACGGCGCCCACACGCGCCGTGGCGGAGTTGTGGGTCAACCTGCTGGGCGACCACGGAATCCCCGCCCGCGCCGTCCCGGCATTACCGAGCAGCTTTATGGGTGATGGCATGCAGCACCGCGTGATCGTGCGCAGCGAGCACGTTGACGAAGCCGAGCGCATACTGCGGGCGCTATGGGACGCAACCCGCCCATAACCCGCCGACCGTTGTACATTGCCCTGCCGGAGACCGACAAACAGGGCTTGTTGAGGGGGATTCATGGCCGACCGCCGGTCCATCATCGTCGAACAGTCGTACGTCATCGCCGCCGAGCCCGGGGCCGTGTTCGACGCGCTCGTTGACCCAGAGGTGCTTTCGGAGTGCTTGGCGCCCCTGCAGCGCCTGCGCCTCGCGCCCGGCTCCGGCGGGCGCATTGGCTTCCGGGATCCGGAGTTTGGGCCGGCCATCGGTCGTATCGGCGAGTATGACCGCGGGTCGCGGCTGACGTGGCGCATGGTGCAGAACTGGCCCAGCGTGCTGTCCTTCGACTTCTTTCACGAAGACGGCGGCTGCCGCGTGGATGTGATTCAGTCGGGATTCGGCACGCTGCGCGGCGTGCGGCGCGACATCGACCAGGTGTTTGCGGCGCGCTGGGACGCCTGGATGCAGGCGATCAAGGACCGGCTGGAAGCCTGACCCGCCGGACCGGCCGCCGACCGGCACTCGTGAGCCTTCGGCCGATTCAGTAGCGACCGACGTCGTCCCCCAAGCCGACGGGATCCGGGTCGTGTCTCAGGCGTCGTGGTATGGGCGCGCTTCCGCGTCCTTCAGGCGGCTAGACTCGACACCACACGCGCCCGTAGCTCAGCGGAATAGAGCACTGGTCTTCGGAACCAGGGGTCGGGGGTTCGAATCCCTCCGGGCGTGCCCGCGCACCATCGCTCGGCCAGGCGGCGACATCTCACTGCTGACGGCGGCCCGGCGTGAAATCAAGGCTCGGCGAATAGCCGTGCACAGTCTCTGACGTTGCGACCCACATCGGGTGCCCGGTGAGTCCAGCCCGTCGGCCTGGTGGCTATAGCTTGCACGGGCATTCACATGCGGTGATACTCGGTCTCACTAGCGACGAGACTTGGAAGCAAGACTATGATCGCCAGCGGTTCGGTAGACGATCGTGTCGACGACATGCTCCACCGATTGGGCTGTCGCGTCACGCAACCGCGTCGTGAGGTGGCGCGGCTGCTCGCCAGCAAGCGGGGGGCGTTTAGCGCCGAGTCAATCAACGAGGAACTTCCCGGGGTTGGGCGCGCGACGGTCTACCGAACCATCAGGCTCCTCGCGGAGGCCGGGGTCTTATGTAAGGCGCTGCTTCCCGACGGATCGCCCCGCTACTCCATTGACCATTCGTGGCATCACCACCATCTCATCTGCTCGTCGTGCGAGACGGTCGAAGAGTTTCGAAGTGCGGAACTCGAACGACTGCTCTGCGAGTTGGGCGCTGAGATTCCGGGCCAGGTGCTCGGGCACCAGGTCGATTTCTACGTGAACTGTCCGGACTGCCTGCAAGACGAAGGGGCCGATGAGGCCCGCTCAACCGCCGACAACGGAGGCTAGCGCGATGAGACTTGGGATCAGAAGCTTGGCATCCATTGCCATGATTCTCTTGGCATTGGCTGCCTTTATCGCTTGCGGGGAGGACGCGGACGACGACGAAGGCTTGTCCGTCGTCGCCAGTATCTATCCGCTGGGCTACTTCACGGAACGAATTGGCGGCGACAAGGTAACGGTCACGGTTCTGGTTAAGCCGGGCGTCGAAGCGCATGGGTTTGAGCCAACGGCCTCGGACTTGCGCGCGATCGGGGCGGCGGACCTGGTTGTAATGAACGGGCTGGAGCTTGAGCCTTGGCTGGAGCGAGCCCTTGAGGCGCTGGAAGACAGCGACACGCGGGTTGTCCTGGAAGCGGCCGACGAGTCCCAGGCGATCGAAGGGGTCGCGCACGGCGAAGAGGACGAAGGACACGAAGAAGAGGGCGAAGGCCACGACCACGAGGGCCACGACCACGAGAAAGAAGGCGAAGGCGAGAAGGAAGAGGGCGAGGGCCACGACCACGAGAAGGAAGGCGAAGGCGAGAAGGAAGAGGGCGAAGACCACGACCACGAAGGCCACGACCACGAGAAAGAAGGCGAAGGCGAGAAGGAAGAGGGCGAAGGCCACGACCACGAGGGCGAGGGCCACGAGGAAGAGGGCGAAGGCCACGAGGAAGAGGGCGACCACCACGAGGATGAACACGAGCATCACGCTCACGAGCTCGATCCGCACATGTGGCTCGACCCGGTGCTGGCCGTCGTTCAGGTGGAGCGAATCCGCGACGCCCTGATCAACGCCGACGCCGACAACGCCGACGTCTTCCGCGAAAACGCGGCCGCGCTCATCAATGAACTCAACGAGCTACACGCGGAGTTCTCGCAAGCCTTGGCAAGTTGCCGGCACGATCACTTCGTCACGTCGCACGCGGCCTACGGCTACCTGGCGGCTCGCTACGCCGTGGAACAGATTCCCATTTCGGGGCTGTCACCGGAGGCGGAGCCATCGCCGCAGCAACTGGCGGAGATCACCGATCGGGTAGTCGACCTGGGGCTCGGGTATGTGCTGGTGGAGCCTGTGTTGGCCGGCACGCTCGAGGAGACGATCCAGCGTGAAACCGGGATTGAACTCATCCCGATTCATGCCATTGAAAGTGTGACCCAGGCTGAACTGGAGGCGCACGACGACTACTTCGGCCTCATGCGCGACAATCTGGCCAGCCTCAAGCTGGCCCTGGAGTGTGCATGACCGAGGCCGCGTCACCCAGCGTTATCGAATGGGAGCGCGTGAGCTTTGCGTACGGTGCCGTTCCGGCGCTCCAGGACGTGTCGCTATGTATCCATTACGGAGAACTGGCGGCCGTCATGGGGCCCAACGGCAGCGGGAAGAGCACGCTCATCAAATTGGCGCTGGGCCTGCTGCAGCCTGACTCGGGACGTGTGCGCCTGTTCGGTCGCGACGTAAATGACTTCGACCAGTGGGGTCGCGTGGGATACATGCCGCAGGTCGGAACCGGGGCGTGGCGGGACTTTCCGGCGACCGTTTCCGAAGTCGTGTCGCTTGGAACGTATAGCGGCGTATCGCCGCTTGGAATTTTCCGACGCTCCGAGAGAGCGGACGTCCTGGCGGCCATTGAAACGGTTGGCATGACGGCGTACCGATCTCGGCGGCTCGCCGAACTTTCGGTCGGGCAGCAGCAGCGCGTGCTCCTGGCCCGTGCTCTCGTGCGGAATCCGGACCTGCTGGTGCTGGACGAACCGGCAGCCGGTATCGACGTTTCCGGCGAGGAGCAGCTGTACGCCGTCTTGCGCGACCTGAACAGAGACCGTGGCATGGCCATCGTCATCGTGTCGCATGACATTGGCGCGATGTTGCGCGAAGCCACCACGGTGGCCTGTCTCAATTGCCGGCTGGTCTTGCATGGCCAGCCACACGACCTCACGGTCGACGAAATGTCCACCCTGTACGGGGCGCCGGTGGATGTGCTGATCCACGACACGGCCCACGAATTCGAGGGCGCACTGCATCGGCACCGCTAACCATGCCCGCCATCCTGCAGTACGAGTTCATGCTTCGCGCCCTGGCCGGCGGTGTCCTGGTCGGCGTCCTGGCGCCGGTCTTGGGTACGTTCGTCGTACTCCGACGTTTGTCACTCATTGCCGATACGCTCGCGCACGTGGCCCTGATGGGGGTCGCTATTGGGCTGGCTTCCCGGTTTCTGCCCACCCTGGTTGCGCTGTTCGCCGCAACCGTGGGCGCGATCATCGTCGAGCAACTCCGCGCTCGCGGCCGCCTGCCCGGGGACGTGGCGCTCGCCGTGGTGCTGTACGGCTCGTTGGCAGTTGCCGTGGTGGTGATTGGAGCCGCCGGAGGCTTTAACGTCGATCTCTTCTCCTTTCTCTTCGGCTCGATACTCAGCGTGGCTCCCCTGGACTTGTGGTTGCTCGCCGCCTTGGCTGTTGTTGTGTTGCTGTTCGTCGCCGTGTTTTTTGTCGACCTGGCGCAGATGGCGTTTGACGACGACCTGGCCAGGGTGAGTGGCGTTCGAACTGAAAGGCTCAACCTCGCGTTGGCGGTGCTCACCGGTGCCACGATCACGCTGTCGATGCGCGTCGTGGGCGTGCTCTTGATTGGCGCCATGCTGGTGATTCCGGTATTGGTGGGACTGCGCTTGGCGCGCGGCTTGCGGGCGGCCATGGCTACAGCTGTTCTGGCGGGGGTGCTCAGCGCCGTTGCCGGGTTGACCTTCGCGTTCTACGGCGATCTGTCGGCGGGGGGCTCGATTGTCTTGACGGCGCTCTTGCTCCTGGTGCTGGCGAATCTCTGGGTCCGTCTAAGGCTCTGGCGCCGCACGTCGGCCGCCTAGGATTGCTATCTACGAATCAGCGGCGGTCGCCACCGTGGCGGTGATCGGCAAACGAACGGTGAAGGCCGGCAGGTAATCTAGCCGCAGGTCGCCGGAGGTCGTATGGCGAGAGCGCTGCGAGCCGGAATCGTCGGCTTGTCCGGCATAGCTGCACGGCTGCCGGAAGCGGCCGCGGGCCCCGGCATGGGCATCCGCCTGCCGGTCTCCCACGCCGCCGCCTACCACAGCGTGCCGGACACGCAACTCGTTTCCGGCTGCGACCTCCGTCCGGAGCGGGCCGCCGACTTCAAGCGACAGTGGTCCGGGCTGCGACCGAACCTTCGCGTATACCCCGACCACCAGGCCATGTTGGCTGCTGAAGACTTGGATCTCGTCAGCGTCGTCACCAGCGACCACGCGCACGCCCAGGTCGTGATCGACGCAGTTGACGCTGGAGTCCGAGGCATGCTCTGCGAAAAACCAATCGCCACCACCCTGGCCGACGCCGATCGCATGATTGCCGCCACCGAACACGCGGGCATTCCACTGCTCGTCAATCACACGCGCCGCTGGATGTCTCCGTGGGTGCAGGTCGCCGGGCTGATCCGCGACGGCGCGATTGGCGAGGTCCAGCGCATCGTGGCCAGCCAGGGCGGACCTCGCGCCATGCTGTTTCGAACCGGCACCCACATCTGCGACTCCATTGCCTGGTTTGCCGGCGCACAACCGCTGGCGGTGTACGCGCTTCCCGAGCCTGGCCTGGAGGCCTACGGACCGCGATACGCGGGCGACGGCGGCCACGAACCGGCTACCGATCCGGCCCTCAGCGTGGTGATCGAGTTCGACAACGGCGTGCGCGCCTTCTGGAACATGTGCAAAACCATGCCGCAGGTATTCGATATCGCCATCTACGGTGCAAAGGGCTGCATCAGGGGCCGCACGTTTCCGGGCGACGAGATCTCAGTCACGGTTGACGTTGGGAATCACCGGCTGGTTGACGAGCCGCTGGCTCGCGTGGAGCACACGGCGGGGTGGTTTGGCGGCTGTGTTGCCGAGCTGGTGGACCTGGTTCGTGGCGGTGGTCGGCCGTCGTCTGGAGGACCCGAGGCCCGCACGGCGCTGGAGATCATGCTGGCCGCACTTCAATCCCAGGCCCGTGGCGGCGTGCGAGTCCGGTGGCCGATCGCGGACGCCTGACCCGGTCCCAACGTCGTCGAGCCCGTCACGGCTCGACTCTGGGTGAGCGCCACGAGGTTGAATGGTCGTCGGTCGCAGGACCACAACGCGTCCGTGGAGCATTCGCGGTGCCTGCGGACAGCCTCACGTCACCGTGTGCGGCGTCGAAAAAAGTGTTGGCACGCTCGTTCATGTGGGGCAAACTTCGGGGCCAAGCGCCCGAGGTTTCGGGAGGACTCGGCCACGGCAGCACTGCCGGGCCGCGACTCGGGCCGTTCGAACGGAGCTTGCGGCGTCCCACTCGCGCCGCGCCTTTGACCAGCAATACCCGGCGGCGGAGTCTCGTGGTTCTTGCAGCCGCCGCCCTGTCGTTCATCTGCTTCTCCGGCGTCGCTGACGCGGCTGGACCGACCGACGCTGTCGTTCCGACCTCGGACGGATCGACCCTGGACGGAGAAGGCGTTGGCTCGTGGCGTTGGACCCGAGCCTCGGGCTACGGACCCCCAACGCACTGGGATTGCGGGCACGTGGTTGACGGGCGTTGTGTCGGCTACTTCGGGTTTCGCACGGCCTGGGGCTGGCGCTGCGATCCTGAAGCCAACCATGCGTGGGCAGTGCTGGACCCCAAGCGTTCATTTGGGGTTGCCCACCAGTGGCTGCCCCTGGGGACCTGGGTTGAGATTCGGCTTGTCGAGCCTGAGTCGTCGCCTGGTAAGAGGCCCGAGTCGGGACGCTCGGTCCTGGCGCCCGTGACCGACCGCGGACCCTACGCGCCGTGGGGCGACGACGGCGGTTTCGATCTACAGGCGCCGCTGGTGCAAGCCATGGACTGGTCCGTTGAACTCAGCTGGTACAAAGTTCGCGTGCTGGACATCCCGCGCTATTGCCCGGCCCAGGGCGCCGACATGCCGGACTGGCAGTTGCTGATGAGCCAGATGGACGCCGACGACCCGCGCACCGCGGCCCTCTTTGCCGCCGCGACCGAATGGCTCGGCGCCTCGCTCCTTCCCCAGAGTTAGCCGCCGCGCGCCGTACCAGGCCGGAGGCTTCCGGGCGTCAGGCGAACGAGTCGAAGAAGCGAAGTCCCTGCCCAAAGTTGTCCATGGCCACCACCTCGTCGCCACGCAGGCGAACCCGAATGTCGCGCGTGCGATGCCTTAGCAAAAGCTCGTTGGTAGGCGGCTTGAGCGTGAAGGTGAGCGGCGTACCAACGGGAGGGTTCGCAAGCAGCAGGTAGCCCCCCGTTCGCAGCGGACGCTCCACGCCGCCGGACACGTTCGGCGCCGGCGAATCTGCCCAGGCCGGAATCCGTACGAACAGCGGACCTGGCTGCTTCAACGTCACGCCGAGTTCACCCACTCGGTAAGGCGAGTCGACCTTGATCTCGTCAGTCTCGTGGTCTAAAAGCAAGCTGACCCAATGTCCCGCGGCGTCCCGGCGCGTCGCCACACGGTACGCCTCGCACAATGACGCCACCGCCCCGCCCACAATGTCCATGTTGAACGCAATGCGCGGCAGTCCGATGGGATGGTGGCCATAGGGCGCCGGAAACCCGAAGGCGCCCGAATGGCGCTTCGCCACATCGCGGCGCCCGTCCTCGCCGGCTGGATTAGCCGGCTCCTCGATCCACGAGATGTCGCGCAACTGGCTGGGCAGCAGGTGGCCCCGCAGGATGCGCTCGGCGTCGTCATAGGCCTCGGCGTAGCCCCAGCGGCCCAGGATCAGGGCGGTTTCCAGAATGTCGCCCGTGTTGTTGGCCTCGCCCCGGTCCGGCGGCGCATCCTGCGCGCTGCTCTCGATCACCCAACCGAGTTCGTCGCGGATATCCCATAGCCCGCCCGAATAAAACGCGTGAACGCGATGCATCAACGGCGCGTCGTTGAGCAGATCCGCCAGCTGCGCCAGCGAAGACATCACGCACGTGGTGGAATGCGTATGACTGCCAAACCGATCCGTGTCGTAGCTGCCGTCGGGAAGAAAGTAATCCGCGACGGCCTTCTCCTTCAGAAGGATCGCCAGCTCGAGCGCCGGTCCGTAACCCGTCGCCCGGTAGTACTTGACCAACGGGCCAATGGCCCGGCCGAGACCGGTAATGAACGTGCCCTGGTGGTGAAAGTTGACGCCGTGTGTCCGGCCGATTCGATCCTCCACCCAACCTCGATCCGGGTCCCACAGCCGGTTGATGGCGGCGATGCTCGCTTCGGCCACCTCACGCGCCCGTTCCGAGTCGCGGAACCGCGCCAGCGCGTACAGCGCGTGAAATCCCTCGCGCACGTTGTGCGGACGAAAGTTCTCGAGTGGGCCGTCAATCCGCTCACGGTTGAGCGGCAGCGCCAGCGGTCCGCCGTGTGAGAAGAACGCCGTGCGGGCGTGCTTCTCCACGGCCTCCTCGTCGACTGGAAACCCCAGCGACTCCGCCGTCAGCAGCGCGTTCAGGTGCCGGCCCGGCACGTGCGACTCCGAATGCACCGAGCTAAACGCCAGGTGCGGGTCCGGCCAGACCTGCGACCCAAAGAAGGGAACGTCGTCATCGTCCGCGTTGAACACGCTGGCCATCGTCCGGCAGCCGGCCCGAATGGCGCTCCCAATGTCCGTCGTGTTGACGTCCCGCAGCTTCATGGCTTGCCCGTGGGGTCGCCGGACGGCGCGCGAGTATAGGCGCGCCGAATTTCCCGGCGTCGCCTGCCGCGCCGTTGACGTATCGTTCGATTGCGCCGGCAAGCTGTATACGCGTCGTAGGTGAAAGGACGAACGAATGCTCACCCAGTCCACCCTCTGGCGCAGCGGCCAGGACGGCTATCACACCTACCGGATCCCGGCGCTTGTGACGACGACGGCTGGCACCGTGCTGGCCTTCTGCGAGGGCCGCCGAGACAGCCGCCACGACCACGGCGACATCAACCTCCTGGTTCGACGCAGCGAGGACAACGGCGAATCCTGGTCGGAGCCACGCGTTGCGGTAGCGGGCGGCGGTGAAACCGCCGGAAATCCCGCCCCTGTCGTCGATCGCACGACCGGCCGCGTGTGGCTGCCCTTCGTGCGCAACGATCCGCTGGGGACGGTAGAGCGCGTCGTCCGCCGCGAGTCCTGGCGGCACCCCTACATGACCTTCAGCGACGACGACGGACGCACCTGGGCCGACCCGATCGATGTGAAGGACCAGGTCATGCATCCCGCCTGGACCTGGTACGCCTTCGGCCCCGGGCACTCGATTCAACTGGCCTCGGGTCGGCTGCTGATCCCCTGCAACCACATGCCGCGATCGGGCCAGTCGCGCGACGAGGTGCCATTCCGGTCCGTCGTCGTCTACAGCGACGATGCCGGAGCGTCCTGGCACATCGGCGCCGCGGCCGCGGACGGTACCGACGAATCCATCGCCGTGGAACTGGACGACGGCTCGCTCTACCTCAACAGCCGCAACGAACTCGACACCAAGCGCCGCGTCGCCACCCGCAGCACCGACGGCGGCCAGACCTTCGGCCCCAGCGAGATCGACGAGGCCCTGATCGAACCGCGCTGCCAGGGCAGCGCCCTGCGCCTGGACGACGCCCCCGGCGGCGTTCATGGGTGATTTTCTCCAACCCGGCCAGCACCGTGCGCGAACGCATGACCGTGCGCTACAGCGCCGACGGCGCCCGCACGTGGAGCTCAGGCCGCATACTCCACCCCGGCCCGTCGGCCTACTCCGACCTCTGCCTATTGCCCGACGGCCGCCTCGGCTGCCTCTACGAATCCGGCGACCACGCCCCCTACGAACGCCTCACCTGGGCCCACTTCGACCCGGCCTGGCTTGACGAGCCGGACGACTAGGTCTTCGGACAGGCAGGCGAGTCTTCGCCTCGGCATCCGGCTCGAGCGCAGCTAGACGCCGCCAACGACGCGGCGCTTAAAGCTTCAGCTCCGCCTTCAACTCGTCCCAGGTGACTCGCCCCGGCTCGCGCAGCGCCGCCAGGGCCTCGGCCAGGTCAATCTCGTCCTCAAGCCGTTCCAGGGCCTCGCGAGCTTCCGTGACCCGCAAGTCCTTGTCGTCAGTCATCGAATCCTCCCGGTGGATCAACCGTATTGTCGCCTACGAACGCGGCGCCGCAATCGTGCAAGCGAGACCGACCCAGCCCGTGACTAGCCGAAACGCAGCCTGCCGTTCACGATGCCGGACCAGCGTTTCCTCGGACGAATTACGCGGACTTATCCCGAACCTACGCGCACCAACTGCTTCCCCGTATTGGCCCCGCTAAACAGCCCCACAAACGCCGCCGCGGCATTCTCCAGCCCATCCACAATGCTCTCTCGGTAAACGATCTGCCCGCTCGTCACCCATTCGGTCAGCGCGGCCATGGCTTCCTCGTCCTGGTCGGCAAAGTCGTTCACCAGGAACCCCTGCATGCGCGCCCGGCGGCGGTGCAGCGTTCGCGAGTGCGGTGGAACCAGCGGCGGCTCGGCCGTGTGGTACTGCGCGATCGCGCCGCAGAGCGCAATGCGCGCATGCAGGTTGATCTGCCGCAGCATCGCCTCCAGGATCTCGCCACCCACGTTCTCGAAGATCACGTCGATCCCGTCCGGACAGGCCGCGGCCAGGTCGTCGTCCAGCGAGTCCGTGCGGTAGTTGACCGCCGCGTCGAACCCCAGGTCGTCAACGATGTGCCGGCACTTGGCCTCGGTACCGCAGATACCGACCACGCGGCAGCCCTGGATCCTGGCAATCTGCCCAACGGCGCTCCCCACGGCGCCGGCCGCGCCGGTCACCACCACGGTCTCCCCTGCCCGAGGCTGACCGACTTCCAACAAGCCGTAATAGGCCGTCAACCCGGGCATCCCCAGCACACCCAGCGCCGTCGACAGCGGCGCGGCCTGGCGGTCAATGCGCTCCAGTTCGCCCGTCGCCGCCGCCGCGTACTCCTGCCACCCGAAGTACCCCCGCACCGTCTCGCCCACCGGCATGGCTGGATCGCCTGAGGCCACCACCTCGCCCACACCTTCGCCGATCATCACCTGCCCGATCGCCACCGCATCCCCGCGATGCGGCTGTTCCCACAGGCGCCCCCGCATATACGGGTCCACCGAAACGAACTCGGTCCGAACGACCGCCTCGCCCGCCCCGGCTTCCGGAATCGCCGACTCCTCCAGCGCAAAATCCTCAACCACCGGAACCCCAACCGGCCGCCGCGCCAGCACCACCTGCAGATTCGTCTCAGCCGTCATATGCAGTCCTCCCTTGATGAGACTGATGCACAGCTCATTTGAACCGCCACGTCGCGGACGCTCGTGGCCCCTCCTTGGGGAATGCTCCGATGTTCGCTGTCAGTTCTTTCTAGGGGTCGCCGGTCTTTCCCCTCTCCTGGGGGAGAGGCAGAACCTGCCCCTGACTCGATCCGGGGTTCGGCCGTCCTCGGCCGAAACGGGTGAGGGGTCTTCCGGCCACCCACGCCCCTAGGCGCCCCAATCTTCAAGGACGCATCCGCTCTTTCTCCCTCTCCCTTGAGGGAGAGGGCTGGGGTGAGGGTGGCTGCCTCGGTGAAGTAGCCAGATCAAAGTCGAGCACCTCCCTCCGGGGCCGCCCTTCTTCACCCTCTCCAAGGGGAGAGGCAGATTCCGCCGTCCTCGGCGGAAATCGGTGAGGGGTCTTCCGGGCACCCACCGCCGGGTTTCCCAAAGGTCTCTTCTTCGGCCAGTCCCTTGCTACAGGCAAACGCCAGCCGCCAGCCAGGCGCTCAGCCAATAGGAAAGCCGATATCCGAAATCCTCCGCTCCCCGCGCTGGGCGCGGCGGCGTGGCGCATAGGGCTCGCGTTCCTCGCCGACGAAGCGGTTGTTCGCATCCTTCTTCCGTGGATCCGGCAGCGCATCCAGCCGGGCCCGCAAATCGGCCAGCCGATCCGCGTAGTCCGGATGGTCGATCAGGTTTGTCGTCTCGTCCGGATCGCGCGCCAGGTCGAAGAGCTGCTCGGGGCAATCCGGACCCAGTCCAGGTGTGCCCTCGTGACCGTCGAACCGGAACAGCTTCATGTCGCCGTGCTTCACCATCACGGAGGGCCCGTTGTGCACGGCCCAGAGCTCGCTATAGACGTCGTCCGGCCAGTCCTCGTCCTGCCCCTCCAGCAGCGGCGCGACCGAGCGGCCGTCCAAACCATCGGGAATCGGCACGTTGGCGATATCGCAGAGCGTCGGAAAAAGGTCCACCAGCGAGACATTGCGCTGAACGGTGCCGCCGCCCTGCGGGTACCGCTGCGGCCAGCGCACGGCAAACGGCACGCGCGCCGACGCCTCGAAGTACTGCTGCTTCTCCCACAGGCCCTTCTGCCCCAGCATCTCGCCGTGGTCCGACAGGAACACGATGGCGAAATCGTCCAGCACGTCCAATTCGCGCAGCTTGTCGATCACCCGGGCGAACTGCGCGTCCATCCACTCGATCATTCCGTAATACGCCGCCGTGGCGCGGTGCGCCTCGCGATAGGTCACGTCCTTCCCCACCTCGACCTTGAAGAAATCCGGGCACTCAAAGTGCTCCGGCACGTCCTCCTCGTAGGGCTTGACCCGGCGCAGGTAGTACGCGAACAGGTCGTCCGGGCATTGATAGGGGTAATGCGGCGACCACAGGCTCACCGCCAGCAGCAGCGGGGCGGGATTGGTCCGGTCGTACGGCTCGTTGACGAAATGCTCGTCCAGGAACATCAGCGCGCCGTCCACCGAATAGCGGTCGTGCTGCATCCAGTGCCCGCGTCCGGCCCGCGCATACCTGATTTCCTGCTTCACCTTGTCCGGCCAGGACCCCGTGCCGGGATCTCGCTCGATCAGCGCCTGGTGCTCGGGATCGTCCGCGGGTTCGTACCCGTTGCGCCCCACGATGTCGCGCCCGATGCGCTGGTGCCAGCCGTGCATCTGGTCCGGCCCCACGAAATGCATCTTGCCGGCCGCGCACGTCGTGTAGCCGTAGCGCGAAAGGTGCCCCGGAATCGTCAGCACCTCGCTCGGCATCGCGTCGCCGAAATTCGCGCAACCACAATTCCGCGGATACAGGCCTGAAAGAAAAGCCTGTCGCGCCGGCACGCAAATGGGCGACGGCGTATAGGCGTTTCGGAAATAGAACCCGCCGTCGATCATCCAATCCAACGTCGGCGTGCGGATGTGCGGATCGCCCTCGATCGGCATGACGTCGGGGCGGTGCTCATCGTTGATCAGCATCAGGATGTGCGGTTTGCGCTCGGGCATGGCCTTCACCTATCGACGCCACCGCGTGAGCCTACGCCATTCCAGCCCCGCCTTCCCAAGCGCGACCTGCCAACAACCCCCAGCGTCCCCGAAGGTGCGGCCGCTCTTGCCCCTCGCCGGGGCAAGCAACCGTGTTCGGTGTCAATCTGTTTGAAGAGACGCCGTTCTTCACCCTCTCCGAGGGGAGAGTCAGAACCTGCCCCGGACTCGATCCGGGGTTCCGCCGCCTCCGGCGCAAATCGGTAAGCACCACAGCGAGCCCCCACGCGAATCGCGGGGACGCCGCCTTAATTCCTCTCCTGGGGGAGAGGGTTAGGGTGAGGGGTCTTCCGGGCACCCAAGCACGACCCCCAGGCCGCCCACCTCCGCCACCGCGCGGCCTCAGCTCTCTCTCACTACTCAGCCTTGGGGTGAGCGGTCTTGGGCCGAGGTCGCTTCCTAAACTAGGAAGGTCCGATGTCGCATCCCGATCCTCCCTACGTGGCAACGCCGCCCCACCTCATCAAGCTGGCGCGGAGCCTTCGAAAGCGGCAAACCAACGCCGAACTCGTGCTGTGGTGGCTCGTGCGCGGCCGCCAGATGGGCGTCAAGTTTCGTCGCCAGCACCCCGTCAAACCCTATGTGCTCGACTTCTATTGCCACGAACTTCGCCTCGCCGTTGAGGTCGATGGCAGCCGACACGCCGCCACGGCTGGACGAATGAACGACGCGCGGCGCACGGCCGCCCTCACAGCTCGTGGAATCCAGGTGCTGCGCTTCTCAAACCTCGAAGTCCTTCAGGAAACGAGAGCCGTCGCCGAGGCGCTGTGGCGGGCCTGCCAAGATCGCCGCGCAACCCTCGACCAGCCACCACCCATCCCATAGCACCACAGCGAGCCCTCACCCGAATCTCGGCGACGCCGTCTTAATCCCTCTCCTGGGGGAGAGGGTTAGGGTGAGGGGTCTTCCGGGCAACCAGCCTCGGGTTACGCAACTGTCTCACCTCGGAGAGGGTTGCGGTCAGGGTCTGCCGGGCACCCACCCCCGCGTTACGCATAGTTCGCAAACACAGGTCAGGACTGCTGGCGACTTATACGCCAGTCGGTCACACTGCCCGCGACCACCTCAAAGGGAATCAATCAAATGCCTTCAATGCGACCCAACCGTGTAAAGCACAAGCTCGCTGCCGGCGAACTGGCCACCGGCATCATGGGCACCGGAATGACGGCGGACCTGATCGAGTGGCTGGGCCCGCTCGGCTTCGACTCCGTCTGGCTGGAAGGCGAGCACGGGCCGCTCGACTACCGCGACATCCCCGACCAGTCGCGCGCCGCCGACCTCTGGGGCATGACCTCAATCGTGCGCGTCAACGAAAACCGCTACGGCCCCATCTACCGCGTGCTGGATCTCGGCGCCCAGGGCGTCTGCGTGCCCCACGTGGACACCCGCGACCAGGCCCAGGCCGTGGCCGACGCATCCAAGTTCTATCCCGTGGGCAAGCGGGGCATGACGACCTCCCGCCAGGGCTACGGCGTCTCCGACTTCCTGGAGCGGGCCAACGACGAGTGCCTCGCCATCATCCTCATCGAGGACATCCTCGCCGTGAACAACCTGGACGAGATCCTGGAAGTCGAGGGCGTGGACATCTTCTACGTCGCCCCCGGCGACCTCGGTCAGAGCCTGGGTCATATGGACTCGACGCACCCTGAGGTGCAGGCGGTGATCGACCAGGCGCTGGGAACCATCGTGGCCTCGGGCCGCCACGCCGGAACCCTGGTCACCTCCGCCAACGTCGAACGCTACGTCGACATGGGCGTCGGCTTCGTCACCACCGGCCTCAACGCCTGGATAGCCGAAGGCGCCAAGGACTTCCTGGCGAAAGTGGGCCGCTAGGTCTCCATCGCGGCAGCAGTATCGGCGCTCAGGTCTCGCAACTGCGTCGGGCGCACGTAGATCTCTTCGATCAGCGTGCGTCCGGGCATGCAGGCGCAGAGACGGACGATCTCCGCCAGGTCTTCCGAGTGCATCATCGTCGCTCGCGCCTCGGCGTCCGGCACCAGCTTGCGGCGTTCCAGGATTGGCGTGTCGACCTCCCCGGGAAAGATGGTGCAGGCGCGCAGGCCCTGGCTGCGGAGTTCGTTGTTGACGCTCTTCATCACGCTTGCCACGGCTGCCTTGGCCGCCCCATAGGCTACGCCGGCCATGGGGCTGGACGTGACGGCCGCGTACGACGAGATCGTGATGACAGTCCCGCTGCCCCGCTCCAGCATCCCCGGCAGCGCCGCCTGCGTCAGCACCAGCGGCGCCGTCACGTTCAGCCGCTGCACGCCCTCAAAGTCGTCCGGTTCGATCCTGCGCACGGTGCGCGACCGGCTGCCGCCCCCCGCGTTGTTCACCAGGACGTCCAGCCGCCCGAACTCAGCCTCCGTCCGGGCCACCACCTCGCGCGCGGCCTCCGGCTCGGTTATGTCGGCCGACAGAGCCAACGCCCTGCCACCCGCATCCCGAATCATGGCCGCCGTCTCATCCAGCAGCCCCTGCCGCCGCCCAACCAACGCCACCGCCGCCCCTTCCCCCGCCAGCGCAATCGCGCTCGCCCGCCCAATCCCCGTCCCAGCCCCCGTCACCAACGCCACCTGTCCATCCAACTCCTGCATCGCCCCACCTACCCCTCACGTCTGCTGGATCTTCGGTATTGGGTCACGTCACGTTGCGGTGGCCCGTCCGACGTGAAACGACCTCGTTCACTGTGTCCATCATGTCACCCTTGCCCCACGGCGGTTCGGTCAGTCCAGCCGCCTTCGCCGACTCCCGTCGCTCAGTCTGCACGCGGCCAGGGACCCTCCCGCCGTCCCCCGCTGTCCTCTCCACGTAGGGGCACCCCTTGTGGGTGCCCTCTTCTCCGGCTCCCACCCCGCTCGTGGTGACCCGCCCCTCTTCCGCCCGTGACGCCCCGCATGCATCGCGAGCCCATCGCACCACCGCTCGCGCCCCCGGCACTGTCTTGCCTAGGGGCGGCGTCTCGGACCCGCTCGTCTCCCGTTCACTCGCCTCCTCTGGACGTAGGGGCCGGTCCCCGACCGGCCTCTTCCGATCGGGGCGTCGAACCACACCCCCCAAACGCGCCCAATCGCGAGCCGCCGCCAATCGCGGAATGTACCGCTGTTGGTGGCAATATCTCCGGGGCAAGTTCGCGGGGTTGTTTCAGGTAGATCCGGGTGCGATGGGAATAAGTGATGGCTTCCCAATACATGGGAGAGGCGACGCCGGCCGAGCCCATGCCAATCGGTCGAGCCGCCGCGGTATCGGTGGAGAAGAGCATGAAAAAATAGCGACCCCAGACTCGAACAGACCCTGAGTCTCGACCTGGACGTCGGCACGGGCCTGCGAGTGGCCCCGGCCAGGTTTCAGTCCGAGACCAAATTCTCCTGGTCTCTATTCGACGGCTACGACCGCATCCGCATCCTCACCTACTCGGCGGGCGCGAGCGCCATCGTTCACCTCCCGGCAGAGTTCACCTCCACCTAGCCTCGGCCACTTCTGTCGCCGATCTTCGCAGCACGGGTGCTCTCCCCTCGTCCCTTTCACCTTCCCCTTGCGCCCTCCGCAGGCTGCTAGAGTCAATCCTGTAGAGGGATGCTCTGGAGGAGATGCATGAGGAATTCGCCACCCTCGCCGTCCACCCGGCGAGAGAGGCCCTCCACGCCACCGGATCGCCCGAAAACGGAGACGGCCCGCCTGGGTAACGAGATCTACGAGCGCGACATCCGGCACCGGGTCGAGGCCGACCACCACGGCCAGGTCGTGGCCATCGACGTCGAAAGCGGCAACTGGGCCGTCGGCGACACCGTGATTTCCGCGACCGACTGCCTCTGGACCCACCACCCCGCCGCCCACGACATCTGGTCCCTGCGAGTTGGCTACCGCGCGCTACATCACTTCGGCGGACGTCCCCTGCGGAGTGCTGAGTGATCGAGGGCGTCGTAAACGCCGCCTATGAACCGATAATCACCCTTGGCCTTCAGGGTCCGACCGGGCAGGCAAGCGAAATCGAAGCCGTAGTAGACACCGGCTTCACCGGATTCCTGACCGTGACGCCGGCCTTGGTCGCGGATTTGCGGCTGCGCTACCTGAGCAGGGGTTGGGCGTCCCTCGCCGATGGCAGCGAAGTGCCCTTCGATGTCTACGATGTCACGGTCCTCTGGGACGGACGACCCGTCCGAGTCGAGGCAGACGCCGCCGACACCACGCCCCTCGTAGGCATGCGGCTACTCGACAGCCACAATCTGAACATCGACGTCGAAAACGGCGGCCGCGTCATCATTCAAGCCAACGACTAGCCGGGCTCTCGCCTTTCCACCCTTTCCGCTGCGCCATCCTTGCCTCATCGGCGATTCGCCTGGCCGGGACTAGTCCCACACTATGCGACCGACTGGCGTCCAACTGAGCAGGGAGACCAAGCATTGACACTAAGGTTCGTTACTGCACTCACGTAGCTGAATCCAGTCAGTGTGAAGCTGGGTCAGCCGATTGGGCTTCTGACCGACCACCCCCCCGCAAACCGACAGCGGCCCCCCTTCCGACTAACCTCTCAGTCTCGGGCGTCCACTACGCAGTGCGCGGAATCTGCCGCCCTGCCTTCCAGACGGCTAGACCTCAGTCAGTTCGTACGCCTGTGGAGTCGGAATCGTCTCCCCGTCCGCTTCCAGCGCCTCCAGGTAAACCTCAATGGCCTCCCGGATCAGCACCAGAACTTCCGCCTTCGTCTCCGCAACGGCTACGCATCCCGGCAAGTCGGGGACGTGCGCCCCATAGCTTGTCGGGCCCCGCTCAATAACCACGGCGTATTTCATCGCCCCACGCATTTCAGGCCAGCCTGCCTCAGGGTACTGTTCCAGCCGGGTGGCCCAGGCTGCGCGCAGCCTGGGACCTTGAAGTGCCGGCAAGAGGCCCGAGCCGGCGAGCCGCCTTCGCCTTCGGGTATTCGCCCAAGACCTGTTCCTGCCCACCAGTAGGCCGCTGACGCCGACATCCCTAACATCCTTGCCAGCACCCCCATCCCCGGCCCCAGTCGCCCCCCAGGCCCATCCCCCGTCATCCCGGTGTCTTCAGGGAACCCGCCCTGAGCCTGTCGAAGGGGGATCCAGCGCCATGATCAATCCCAGCGCAACCCACCACCCCGTCCACGCACGCCTCCCGAGCCGTCTGCCCCTCTTCTCCCGACTCTCACTTCTCTCCCTCTCCCTCTGCCCTTCCTCAACTGACACCTCCACTGCCAAAGTGGACACATTGCCCCTGAAACTGGACACATTCGGCCGAAAAGTTGACACATCGGGTCAAAAACTGGACACATCAGGCCCGGAACTGGACACATCGGCCCGACGGAGTGGACACATCCCCGTCACCCCCGCGTCACTCCGTCATCCCGGCGTCCGCGGCCGGGACCCAGCGCCATGATCAACCCCAGCGCACCCAGGCCACCCCGACCACGCACCCATCCCCAGCCCACCCGCCCCTCTTCTCCTACCTCTCACTTCGCTCCCCTCTGCCCTCTCCCCTTCCACACTGAACACCGCCCCCGCCAAAGTGAACACATTCGGCCGAAAAGTGAACGCCTTGACCCAAAAACTGAACACATTGGGCAAAAAACTGAACACATTGCCCCAACCCACTGAACACATCCCCGTCATCCCGCCGTCCCCGGTCCCTTCTTGCGTAGGGGCGGCGTCTCCGACCCGCCCGTCTTCCGCGCACCCCACCCCCGGTCGCTGTGAGCTGGGCCGGAGTCCATCGGAATGCCTGCCCTGAGCCTGTCGAAGGGCCATCTCGCCGTCTCCAGAGCCCCCGAATGCCCACCTCCATTTGTGGTGAGCCGGCCCGCCGGAGACGGCGGGCCGTGTCGAACCACACCTCGCACCACCTGAGCCGCTCAGGCAACCCACTTTTTCTCCCGTCTCGCTCCTCCTTTCCTCCCTCTTCCCCCGCCTCTCTTGCCGTTCGTAAGCATATCGTGTACACTGAGAATGCTCTAGTCGCTTCCCTCCGCCGGAACCTCCATGCTCGCCCGCCTCGTCCGACTGCTCGCCGCGTCCGCCACCCGGCGTCCCCGCCTGCTCCTCACATTGGGTCGTGACTGGTCTCAGATCGGCTTCTTCCGGCCGAGACGCCGCCGCTCCATCCCCTCGCCACGCCTGCGCCCTCAGCGTCCCGGGCGCCGTCCAGCCGTCCCAACATTCCTCGCCGACCCGCTCGAAAATCCGGCCCAAGCTATCTCTCGCCAGCCGGCCCCCTCTGGGGGCCGGCTGGCGAGAGATAGCTCCCCCTTCACCCCCGGCCCGTTCCCAAACGACCGCGGACTCGCGCCAACTGCGGCTGAGAGGTTCGGAGGTCGGCTAGAACTCCATCGCGGCGGCGATGTCGGCCTGCATGTTGCGCAACTGGGTGGGGCGGACGTAGATGTCTTCCACCAGGGTTCGGGCCGGCATGCGGGCGCAGAGCAGGATGATCTGGGCCATGTCGTCGGCGTGCATCATGGTCGCCCGAGCCTCGGTGCCGGGTATCAGCGGGCGGGCGTCCAGCATCTGGGTGTCCACTTCGCCGGGATAGACGGTGCAGGCCCGGATGCCGCGGTTGCGGTACTCGACGTTGATGGCCTTCATCAAGGCCACGACCGCCGCCTTGGACGCGCTGTAGGCCGTCCCGCCGGGTGGCCCGGGACTCAGGACCGAGTACGACGCCACCGTGATAATCACCCCGCCCCCGCGTTCCAGCATGCCCGGAAGCGCCGCCTGGGTCAGCGTGAGTGGCCCGGTCACATTGATGCGCGTCAGGGTGTCGATATCGTCGGCGCTGGTTGTGCCCACGCTGCGCGACGCGGTGTTGGCGCCGGCGTTGTTGACCAGGATGTCCAGGTGGCCGAAGGCGGCCTCGGTTTGAGCCACGGCGTCGCGAGCCGCGTCGGCATCGCCGAGGTCCGCAGGCAGAACCAGTGCGCTGACGCCGACCGAGGCTTCGATCAGTCGAGCGGTCTCCTCAAGCAGGTGGGTGCGACGACCCACCAGCGCCACCGAGGCCCCATCCCCCGCCAGCGCCAGCGCGGCCGCGCGGCCGATCCCGCTGCCGCCGCCGGTGACAAGGGCAACCTAACCGTCGAGTGCTCCCATGGCTTTCGAGCTTCCCTTTGGGTCGATTCGCCCGGCCTACTGGCTCTGCCCGCGCGCCGAGACTTCCCACACGTCCTCGACGATGCCGTCACGCGCCACGAAGGCATGGTCGTAGAGATTCACGCAGGGGCAGATGTGGTTGGGGATGATCCGGATTACCTCGCCGATCGTGTAGGCCCCGGCGTCGGGCACCGAGAGCACGCCGTGCTCATCGGACAGGCTCACGATTGTTGCGTCAGGTTGTCCCACGACCATCCCGAAGCCGCTGTTCTCCAGGATGCTCGGTCCTCGCCGGTCCGACGTGAGAGCCTTCGCGCCGGCGTCCACGACCACGCGGTCGGGCGCCGGACGGTTGACCACGGTGGCCAGCACCGTGGCCGCGCACCAGTCGATGTGACCCAGGAAGTTGGCATGCGAGCCGTCGTTGAAGACCGCGGTTCCCGGCCGAAGCTCATCGATGCCCTCGTGGAACTTGCGAGCGAACAGCGACGGCGTCGATCCCATGCTGACTTCGCAGCTCGCGCCGGTGGAGACTCGAATGGCCTGCGCGGCCTCCAGCATCTGGCGCTGGGCCTGGTCGGCAATCACAGCCAGGTCCGCGTCGTCCCGCGCGGCGTAGTCGTGACCCTCGTGGGTGTAAACCCCCCGCAGGGCGAGCCCCGGCGAATCCAGGATTCGCTGGGCCAAATCTACGGCCTCATGGGGTTCCACGACACCGGTACGGCGCTGCCCGACGTCGATCTCGATGCTGATGTCCAGGGACTCGGCCCCGCCGAAGGCCTGGCTGAGCAAGTCGATCTGTTCGGGGTGATCCACCCCGACGGCCAGCCGAACTCGCTCGGCCAGCGCCCGCAGCCGATGCATCTTGGCCGAACCAACGACCTGGTTGGCGATGAAGATGTCGTCGATCCCGCCGTCGGCGAAGACCTCGGCCTCCCCGGTCTTGGCGCAGCAGATGCCCTGAGCCCCCGCCTCGATCTGGCGTTCGGCGACCGCCAGCATGCGGTGGGTCTTGATGTGTGGGCGCAGCCGCGCGCCGGCGGCCTGGGCGATCTCGACCGTGCGGGCGATGTTGGCCTCGACGACGTCCCGGTCCAAAACCAGGGCCGGCGTGTCCAGGGCGTCGATCGGCTGGCCAATGGCCAGAGCTGGATCGCGGGTCGAGAGTGCGAGTGCGACCATGGGGTTCCACCATTGGGGAAGCGCGACAGTCTACGCGCGGCCGGGCTGGTGTCGTATCGTCGAGCGAAGCTAAAGGCAAGGAGGTCCGCGACATGGCTGCGGAGGTAGAGACGCTCCAAAACTGGATCGCGGGGGAATGGACGGCGCCGCGCGGCACGGATGCCGCGGAGGTAACCAATCCCGCCTCGGGCGGGGTGGTGGCCGAGGCGTCAGCGTCGTCAAACGCGGACGTGGCGGATGCCGTGGGCGCCGCCCACGATGCGTTCGCCAGCTGGCGGGCTACGCCGGCCGTGGAGCGCGGTCGCCTGCTGTTCCGGCTGCATCACCTCGTGGAGGAGCAGTTCGAGGATCTGTCGCGAACCATCACCATCGAAAACGGCAAGACGCTGGAAGAAGCGCGCGGCGAACTGATCCGAACCCTGGAGAACATCGAGGTCGCGGCGGGAATCCCCACGTTGCAGATGGGCGACTTCTCCGCCGACATCGCGGCGGGAATCGACGAGACGTCGATCCGCGAGCCGATGGGCGTATTCGTCCAGATCGGTCCCTTCAATTTCCCCTCGATGGTTCCCTTCTGGTTCGCGCCCTACGCGCTGGCCACCGGCAACACCTACGTGATCAAACCGTCGCCGCAGACTCCGATCAGCCAGGCGCGGATGATGGACCTGATCGCGCAGGCCGGATTCCCGCCGGGCGTCATCAACCTCGTCCACGGCGGCGCGGAAACAGCCGAAGCCCTGATTGCGGACCCGCGAGTCCAAGGCGTCTCATTCGTTGGAACCACGCCGGTGGCGCGCCGCATCTACGAGCTGGCCGCCCAGCACGGCAAGCGGGTTCAGGCGCAGGGTGGGGCCAAGAACCACCTGGTGATACTGCCGGACGCCAACCTGGACGCGGCCATCCCCAACCTGATGGGCTCCACATTCGGCTGCGCCGGCCAGCGCTGCCTGGCGGGATCCGTGGTGGTGGCGGCGAACGACGTCTACTCCGAATTCAGCGACCGCCTGAAGGGTGCGGCGCAGGCCTTGCGCCTGGGCGATGGCCTCGACCCGGACGTGGGGATGGGACCGGTCATCTCCCAGGACTCGCGCGAGCGCATCCTGGCCACCATTGACGACGCGGCTTCCGCGGGCGCGCGGCTGGTGGCCGACGGACGCGGCATGACCGCCGAGGGGCTGCCCAACGGTTACTGGGTTGGTCCAACGGTCGTCGATGAGGTCACCCCGGACATGCGGATTTCGCAGGAAGAGGTCTTTGGCCCGGTGGTCAGCCTCCAGCGGGTCGGCACGCTGCGGGAGGCGATGGACATGATTGACGCCAGCCCCTTCGGCAACGCGGCCTCGATCTACACCAGCAGCGGGCCCGCCGCGCGCGAGTTCGTGTCAGGCGTCAACATCGGAAACGTGGGTGTAAACGTGGGTGTGGCCGCGCCCATGGCCTTCTTCCCATTTGCCGGCCGCAAGGCGTCCTTCTTCGGCGACCTGCACGGACAGGCCGGCGACGCCGTGCGGTTCTTCACCGATCCGAAAGTCGTCGTCTCCCGCTGGCCGAAGTCGTCCGACGGCCGCGACCCGTGGGACTGAGCCGCTGATGCCTGCCCGCCGACACCAGGATCCTGACCGCCCGGCGCGCGACTGGGCCTATCTGCAAGACGTTCATCCCGCGATCAGCGGGGCCCAGGCTCGAATCGAGCGAGAGGCCGAACGGGATCGCGAGCCAATTACGGAACGCGAGTCGGCGCGTCTGCTGGCAACTCTCGTGCGTGCCTGTGGCGCCCGAACGGCGCTGGAGATCGGCACAAACCTCGGCTACTCGGCAACCTGGATCGCCGGCGCCCTGCCGCGCGACGGCCGCTTGATCTGCCTGGACATCGATAGCGAGATCCTCGAGCGCGCCCGCGAGCACCTCACGCACGAACGGGTGGCCGATAAGGTTGAGTTGCGCTGCGGCGCGGCGCTGGATTTGCTGGCCGACCTTCCCGGACCGTTCGACTTCGCCTACATCGACGCGAACAAGGACGACTACCCCGCCTACCTGGAGGCGTGTGTGGAGCGGCTGCGTCCCGGCGGCGTCGTCTGCGTCGACAATCTGCTCTGGGGCGGCCAGGCCGCCATGGAGACCGACGACCCGAATCGTCCGCGGCAATGGACCCCGATCATCCGGTCGTTCAATCGATCGTTCCTGGATCACCCCCAGTTGGATTCGACCATCGTGCAGGTCGGCGACGGGGTTGGCATCGGGGTCAAACGGGGCTGAATCGTCTCTCGGCGGGCGTGCGCGGTCGGCGCGAACGGCCGCGTGGGCGACCGCAATTGACGAAGCTGCCGCTGCCGCCTAGCGTCATACGCGGCACACCGTCTCGGTGGGAATGGAGCGCGAACTGGTGATTACCAACACGGCAAAGCAACGCATGGAGCAGGGCAAGGTTGCACTCGGGGCCGGCTGCGGCCTCGGTGTTCCATTCCCTGCGGAGATGTTGGCGAGCATGGGCTTCGACTGGGTGCTGATCGACAATCAGCACGGCACCTGGGACCGCTACTCGTCCATGCTGGCCTTCATGGCCGTGCGAGCCGGCGGCTCGATCCCCATTGCGCGCGCGCTGGTGAATCGGTACGACGAGATCGGACGACTGCTGGACGAAGGCGCGCTGGGCATCATCGTGCCGATGGTCGACACGGTCGAGCAGGCCGAGGCGGCGGCGTTCGCCTCACGCTTCCCGCCGGCCGGCGGCCGCTCCAACGGCGCGGGCGGCGCCAGCGTTTACGGACCCGACTACATTGACCGATTCAACGACGAGGCCTTTGTGGCGATCCAGTTGGAGTCGAAGGAAGCGATCGAGAACGCCGACGACATCATGGCCGTGGACGGCATCGACGGTTGCTGGCTGGGCCCCGCCGACCTGGCGAACTCCATCGGCTTCGCCCGAGATTCGGCCGAGCACGACGAAGCCGTGATGCGGATGATCGAAGCCTGCCAGAAGCACGGCAAGGCCCCCGGCATCGCCGCCGGCAGCGTCGAACAGGTCGAGAAATGGGTCGCCGCCGGCTGCACCTTCATTAGCGCCGGCAGCGACAAGGGCTACATCGCACTGGGCGGCATGGCGGAATTCGAGGCACTGAAACACTTGCGCGAATAGGTCATTCCGGGTCGAACACTCCAGGTGCAGCGCTCGCCGCCCGTTGTAAAGGTGTGTCCATGAAGATCGCCAATATCACCGTTCGACAGGTCGACGTTCCGCATCCGCATCCCTATGTGAATGCATGGGGGCCGCCGGGCCGGGTTGAGTATTCGCGCGGGGCGGTGATTGTGAAGGTGGAGACGGACGAAGGACTGGTCGGCTGGGGCATTGGCGACACGCGGAGCGGGGTCACGAACCGGGACGTCGTGGCGCCGCAGTTGCTGGGCCAGGACGTCTATGCATTGGCGCGGCATGCCGAGGTGATGCGCCGGGCCGGGACGTTCCTCTTCGACATGGCGTTGTGCGACATCGTCGGCAAGGCGGCCGGTCAGCCTCTGCATCGGTTGTGGGGCTATCGCGACACGCGGGTGCAGGCCTACGCCAGCACCATCGTCGCGGCCACGCCCGAGCAGCGCGCCGAGGATGCGCTGGCCTACCTGGAGCAAGGATTCAGGGCCATCAAGCTGCGGACGGCGTTTCCAACGCTGGCCGAGGACATCGCGCTGGTGTCGGCCGTGCGCGACGCCGTGGGCGACCGCATGGTGATCATGGTGGACGCCAATCTCGCCGGTGGATCGTCCAGCGACCACCGCCCGGCCTGGGACTTCGAGCGCGCCCTGGCAGAGGCACGTGAACTGGAGCAACTGGACGTCTACTGGCTGGAGGAGCCGCTTCCGCGAGACGACTTCGAAACCATTGCCCGCTTGACGGCGGAGACCGACATCGCCATTGCCGGCGGTGAGGGCAACCTCGGCATGCCCGACTTCATCGAAATGATCCGGGTAGGCGCCTACGACATCCTGCAGCCGGACACGGCGGCGAGCTGCGAGGTCTTGTCGCAATTCATCAAGATCGCGGCGGCGGCGGAGTTTGCCGGCAAGCTCTTCGTACCCCATCACGGCGTTACCGGTCTGGGCATCGCCGCGCACATGCAGTTGAGCGTGTGTATTCCGAACTGTCCGTACGTGGAATTCATCCTCGACGAGCCGTACCGGACGGTCGAGCACTACCAGCAACTAGGCGGGATCGTGGACGAGCCGCTGCGGATTGACGCCGACGGCTACCTGCCTGTTCCCACGTGTCCGGGTTTGGGCGTGGGCGTGAACGAAGACGCCATTGCCCAATACGAGGTCGAAGTCACCGACTAGGCGGGGACTCGGTCGCTCCGGCTTGCTGCCTGGGATTGGGCCGTGCTGATGGTCGGCCGCCGGACCAGCGCGCCGGGCCGGGTCGGGGCTGTTCCCCGTCGGCGCCCGCGATAGGGCCGGGCCTCACGTGCTTGGCCGTCAACGCACCGACGGCCAGGGCGGTCTTGGGCGACGCGCCGGCCTGCTTGAGGATCGTCTCCGTGGATTCGCGGACGTGGTGGTAGACCGCATCGCTGTCGCCCACCCCCGGGGCCGGACCGTCGCCCGCCTGCCAGATCTTGGCCAGGCGGTCGGCCAGCAGGTCGCTGACGACCATCAGGTCGCGGGCCATGCGTCCCGATGAGTCGTCGTCGCTGGTTTGGTGCCTTCCCATCAGGCGACCGATCCAGAGACTGGCAGCCGCGGCGAGCGCGGCTCCGACGGCCGCCGCGGCAACTCCGAGAATGATCGAGTCGTTCACAGTGGGGGCGTTCGGTTCGGTGTGCCGATCTCAACGAGGGCGGTCCAGCCCAAGCCTACTGTGCCGCCTACTTCGCACCGTACGGTCTGGGCGTTGCCCTGGGATCCAGCAGCCGATGCGTCGGTTTCGCAACCATGCCGCTTCCCAAGGAAACTAGGGTAGAAGTGCGGGAGCCGCATCACCCAAGCGAGCATGAATCACATGCAAAGGGTCGTCATCGACACCGACCCCGGCACCGACGATGCCCTGGCGCTGGTGATGGCATTGAACAGTACCGACCTGCGCATCGAGGGCATCACCACCGTTGGCGGCAACGCGACGCTCGCTGAGACGACAAACAACGCACTGCGGCTGGTCGACCATGTGGCTGCCGGGCGCGACGTGCCGATCGCCGTTGGCGCCGCGCGGCCTGCGCGCGGCTCGTTTAGCCACGCCTACCACGTGCACGGCGCGGACGGGCTTGGCGTTGATCTGCCCGCCCCAACGTCGGTGCCGCATCCAGCGGACGCAGTGGACTTCCTGCGCCAGCGCGCACTTGCGGCGCCGGCACAGATAGCCGTCATAGCGCTCGGGCCGCTAACAAACGTGGCTGCGGCGCTGGACGGTCGACCTGACGTGGCACAGGCCATCTCGGAGGTCTATGTGATGGGTGGGGCCGTTGAGGTTCCCGGCAACGTCACGCCCCACGCCGAGTTCAACATCTACGAGGATCCGTGGTCAGCGAACGCCGTATTCGCGTCGGGGGTGCCGGTCACGCTCATCGGGTTGGACGTGACGCACAGGACCTCCCTGCATCGCGACGGCGGACCGCGGTGGTTCGAGGGCACGTCCAGGTCCGCCGAATTGGGCAACCGCATCCTGGCGAACAGCTTTCGGGAGCGAGCTGACGTGCAGGATTTCTACCTGCACGATCCCCTCGCTGTGGCCGCGGCCATCGAGCCTGAACTCTTGACCTATCGGCGCGCTCAGGTAGCGGTGGTAACGGAGGGGGAGGATCGAGGTCGAACTGTCGCGAGTTACGGCGACGGGCCCGTGAAGGTGGCGTTAGGGGTGGATGTCGGGCGGGCCGTGGAGGTCGTTCGGACGCTTGTCTCCGATTGAACATATGAGGTTACCGGGGTAGATCGACTCAGCCCTCATCATTCATGATCTGACGCGGGAGATAGGCGGGGATATCCGCAAGGATGCTTCCAGAGCACGCCCGAGTGGTCATCATCGGCGCGGGAATCGTCGGATGCAGCGTGGCGTATCACCTAGCCAAGCTCGGCTGGCGCGACGTCGTGGTGGTCGAGCAGGGACCGCTGTTCGAGACCGGCGGATCGACGTCTCACGCCCCGGGTCTCGTGTTCCAGGTGAATCCGTCAAAGACGATGACGGGATTCGCACGATACAGCGTGGATCTGTGGACCCAGCTGGAACTAGATGGACTGCCGTGCGCCAGGACCGTGGGCAGCCTGGAAGTTGCCTGGACTCCGGAGCGGCTAGTCGACTTACGGCGTAGGGCCGGATACGGCCTGAGCTGGGGAGTCGAGGCCCACATGCTCAGTCCTTCGGAAGCTCGCGACCTGGTGCCGATGCTCTCCGATCAAGTCCTGGGCGCCCTATACGTCCCGTCCGACGTCCATACGAAGGCGACCAAACCTGCCGAAGCCATGGCGCGGGAGGCTGAGCGGTTGGGCGCGAAGTTCTACGGCAAAGTGAAGGTCACGGGCTTCGACATCCAGCGCGGTCGGATTCGTGGAGTTCCGACAGCCGCCGGCGACATCCATACTGACCTGGTGGTAGCGGCCGCCGGAATCTGGGCGCCCACGGTTGGCGGCATGGCCGGAGTGCCGATACCGCTGTCGCCGATGCAGCATCTCTACGCGGTCACCGCGCCGCTTGAGGAGCTGGCTGGGGCTAAGGAGGAGATCTCGCAGCCCCTGGTGCGTCACCAGGACCAGGCAATGTACTTCCGGCAGGAAGGCGACTGCTACGGCATTGGTTCGTACCGGCACGAGCCGCTGCTGGTCGACGCTGCTGACCTGCTCGACTACGACGAAGCGCCGATCGCGCCGGCGGAGCTGCCATTCACGCCGCGGCACTTCGAGAAAGCGCGCGTGGCGGCGGGCGAACTGATGCCCAGTCTCAAGGGCGTGGGGTTGACGCGCAGGTTGAACGGCATCTTTTCATTTACCACCGACGGATTTCCGGTGCTCGGCGAATCGCCGCAGGTCGCGGGTTTCTGGTCGGCGCAGGCCGTCTGGATCACGCACGCCGGCGGCGTTGGCAAGGTCATCGCCGAGTGGATCGTGAACGGCGAGCCGTCCAGCGATCTCCGGGAGTGCGACATCCGGCGCTTCCACGCGCACGCCTACGACCGTTCCTACGTGACGACTCGTGCTGCTCAGCAGTACCGCGAGGTTTACGACATCATCCACCCGCGGCAGCAGATCGCGGAACCTCGGAATCTGCGCCTGTCGCCGTTCCATTCCCGACAGTGCGAGCTTGGGGCTGTCTTCTTTGAGAGTGCTGGCTGGGAGCGTCCCGAGTGGTACGAGGCCAATGAAGGCCTGCTCGACTGTCTCACCGTGACCGGCGCGATGCGGGACGGCTGGGCAGCCCGCGACTGGTCGCAGACCATCGCGGCCGAGCACGTGGCCACCCGCGAACGGGTGGCCATGTTCGACCTCACGCCCTTCGCCACGTTCGAGGTCACTGGCCCCGGTTCGTTGACCGCGCTGCAGCGTCTCACGACCAACCAGATGGACAAGCCGGTCGAGTCGATCACGTACACCGCCATGCTCACGCCAGGCGGTGGCATCAAGTGTGACCTCACGGTGACGCGCCTGGCGGAGAACCGCTTCATGGTTGTTACCGGCGGAGCGATGGGGCTGCACGATCTCGGTTGGATCCAGGCACACGTGCCGGATGACGGCTCGGTAACGGTTGCCGACACGTCGGGAGATCTGTGCTGCATTGGGCTCTGGGGGCCGAGGGCGCGCGATCTGCTGAGCCGTGTCTGCAAGGATGATGTGACCGACGTCGGGCTTCCATACATGACCGCCAAGCGGATCGCGGTGGCTGACGTTCCCGCGCTTGCGCTGCGCATCTCTTACGTGGGTGAGCTTGGCTGGGAGATTTATGCACCCACCGATCAAGGTCTGCGGCTGTGGGACGTGCTCTGGGAGGCGGGCCAGCCGCTCGGCGTCATCGCGGCGGGCGGTGGGGCCTTCGAATCGCTGCGGCTCGAGAAGGGCTACCGGCTGTGGGGCAACGACATCCACACCGAGTTCAATCCATTTGAAGCAGGCACGGGCTTCGCGGTGAGGATGCGGAAGGGCGACTTCATTGGCCGGGATGCGCTCCGGGCAATTCGCTCGCAAGGCGTATCGCGCAGGCTGTGCTGCATGACCCTGGATGATCCGGACGCCGTGGTGATGGGCAAGGAGCCGATCATCGACGGCAGGCGCGTGCTGGGCTATGTGACCAGCGCAAACTACGGTCACTCGATCGGTCGCGGCATCGTCTATGGCTACCTGCCGACCAGTCATGCCGCACCTGGAACCGGCGTCGAGGTGCTCTACTTCGGCGAACGTCTAGCGGCAACGGTTGTGCCGGAGCCTCTCGTTGATCCGCAGGGTCGCAAGATGCGGGGATAGTGCGATGCAACCCGGCTGTGACCTATTGGTCGACAAGGACTCTCACGAGTTGCCGGCTCCGACTGACACGATTCCGGGTTTGGGAGCGGCGCCGGAAGCGACCGTTCGCGTGGGAGTAGCGCAGCCGATTCTCGATTCTGGAGTGGCTGAACCATTGGAGGGCGCCAGATGACGCAGGCACCTGTAATCGACGGTCTCAAGCGGCGTCGATTGCCGATAAACCTTCGGCAGAGCGGCAACAGCGACGCTCGGATGCTCATTTCCACCAGGGTCAGAAAGTCGCCGTGGTGGCACTTGTCGAAGGCGGCCGGCTGCTGGTCGTATACGACTTACAACCACATGTACCACCCGCGCGCCTACATCAAGCCTGAGGACGGCGGCTTGCTTGCGGAGTACACGTACCTGACCGAGCACGTCAGCATGTGGGACGTGGCGGTCGAGCGGCAGATACAGATCAAGGGACCCGACGCGGCGGACTTTGTGAACCTGCTGATCACGCGTGACGTGCACAGCCGGGTCCCGACGATGCAGGCCCGCTACGTGATTCTCTGCAACCAATACGGCGGGGTGATTAACGACCCGGTGCTGCTTCGCGTGGCCGACGACGAGTTCTGGTTCAGCATTTCCGACTCTGACGTGCTGCTCTGGGCGCAGGGCGTCAATGCCATGGCCGGGTTTAACGTTGAAATCCACGAGATTGACGTGTCGCCGGTCCAGATCCAGGGTCCCAAATCGGTGCTGCTGATGGAGAAGATGTTCGGGTCGCACATCCGAAACATTCCGTACTACGGCCTGATCCACGACACGTTGAACGGGCACGACGTCACGATTTCGCGAACCGGCTTTTCAGCTGAAGTCGGGTTCGAGATCTATCTGCACGACGCCATGCGTCATGCGGATGACGTGTGGCCGTACATCCTGGAGCAGGGGGAGGAGTTCAACCTGCGCGTAATCGCGCCCAGCCACATTCGGCGAATCGAGGCCGGAATCCTCTCGTACGGGCAGGACCTGGACATCAAGAATAACCCGTTCGAAGTCCGGCTCGGCTGGCAGGTAGATCTAACCAAGGGCGACTTCATTGGCAAAGAGGCCCTGGCCCGAGTCAGGGCCGAAGGCGTTACTCAGCGGCTGGTTGGACTGATGGTCGGCGGCGAGCCGCTGACCTGGTACAACGAGGACTTCTACCTCGTCAGCGCCGAGGAGTCCGGTGAGGCCGTAGGTTACGTCACGAGCGCGTTCTGGTCGCCGAACCACCGATCGAACATCGCGCTGGCCGTAATGCCGCGGTCGCATTGGAGACGCGGAACGCGTGCCAAAGTCCAACTGCCGGCGGACGGCCTTGTCGATGCCGAAGTTGTGCGGGTGCCGTTTGTCGATCCGACCAAGGAGCGTCCCAAGACGGCTCTGTGACGAATTACGCGGCATTGGTTGGCGACCCGTATTGGTGGGCGCGATAGGACTCGAACCTATGACCTCGCGGATGTGAACCGCGCGCTCTAACCAGCTGAGCTACGCGCCCGATGGCGTGCATCGTAGCAACGCCCGGCGCGTGCCCGTCAGAGTTGCAGCAGCGCCTGCGAGTCCAGGGCCAGCACGTCCACAGGTTCGCCAGGTTCGATGATCTGATCCTCGAGCAAAACGGCCAGGCCGTTGCCAGCAACGAGGGACGACATGCGGTAGGAGCTCTGGTCGCCGGCCGACGTGCAGACCAACCGGCCGTCCGCTCGACGCACCTGCACACGCAGGTACGTTCGCTTGCCCTGGGCGCTACGGAATCGTTCGCCCGCCAGTGCCTGGACTCGCGGGTGGGTGAGGTCGCGGTGGCCCATCAGGCGCAGCAGGGCGGGGCGGACGAAGAGGGCAAAGCAGACCATGCTGGAGACAGGGTTGCCGGGCAGTCCGATGACGGGTGTGCCATGCACCTGGCCGTACGCCAGCGGCTTGCCGGGCCGCATGTTGATCTGCCAGAAGTCCATCCGGCCTTCGGAGCCCAGGACGTTCGTGACCAGGTCGTAGTCGCCCATGGACACGCCGCCGATGGTGACGATGACATCGGATTCCGAGCCCTTGGTCATGGCGGCTTGCAGCGCTTCCACCGTGTCGCCCGTGATGGGAAGTCGCCGGGGTTCGGCTCCGAGCGCGCGGGTGGCGGCTTCGAGCGCCCAGGCGTTGCTGTTTCGGACTTGCCCCGCCTGAATGCCGGCGTCGATTTCAACGATTTCGTCGCCCGTGGGGATGATGGCCGCGGTGGCGCGGGGATGGGCGTGGACCGTGCTGACGCCTACTGATCCCAACACTCCGATTTCGGCGGGCCCCAGTCGGCGGCCAGCCCTGACCACGACCGATCCCGCGCGGATGTCGCCACCGGCGGGCCGGACGTTTTCGCCGGACTCGGCCCGCTCCAGCACCGCGACTTCGCGGCGGTCGGCGGTTTCACCGCCCGGGTCGGTGCCCAGGTAACCCCAGTCGGTCCGGTCGGTGTCCTCGAACCCCACGACAGCGTCAGCGCCAGCAGGAACGGGAGCGCCGGTCATGATCCGCGCCGCTTCCCCGGGCTGCAGGGTCACCGAGCTCACCCGGCCGGCCGGAATCTCGTCGACTACGCGCAGGCGGGCGGGCGTGGCGGCGGACGCTGCGGCAAGGTCGGCGGACTGGACGGCGTAGCCGTCGTAGGCCGAGTTGTCGAAGCCGGGCACACTGTCTCGGGCCAAAACGTCCCGGGCAACGACGAGTCCCAGGGCTTGGTCCAGTGGTACGTCCCGCGCCGGCAACGGCGCGAATCCGTGCAGGACACGCTCGAGCGCGTCGTCTACCGAAAGAAACGTCTGCAGGTCCGTCATGCGGGCGACCAGGAACCGAGGTTGGGCAAGTCTAGCTGTGCAATCCGCGGGCGGGGATCTGACACGATGAGTCTCGGGGATCAGCGGCAGCCTCTGCTATTCTCGCGGTGTTCCCTGACATTCGGTCACCCACGGGCAGATCTGATGATCAAGAAGCTCGGCGTGCTTGCGGTGGTCCTTGGGGTTCTTGCGGTTCTCTATCGAAAAGCCAAGAGCCTGATGGGCGTCGAAGACGAATCGGGAGCGGGCCCCTAGGCTCGCGATAGCGACTCGCAGCGTTCGTCACCATTGTTGTGAGTTTCTGAGTTCAGAACGCCATTCCTCGGTAGCTCAATGGTAGAGCGTGCGGCTGTTAACCGCAGGGTTGCAGGTTCGAGTCCTGCCCGAGGAGCCAGCAGGGGGCCGGCGCAGGCGGCCGACTTCCGAATCCGTCCTCGTTCATGACGATTACGATGTGTACGAAGATTCTGCCGATACGCTTCTGATCCTGGTGGTACGAGTGGCGCATCGACTGGAGGCCTATCGTCGCAGGTGAGCGAGGCGAGGAAGCCGTACGACGGGCAGGGCCATCGTGATCGAGGCGGAGGCCGGGCGCCTTCTGGATACGGCGCTGGAAGTATTCGCTCGAGGGATCTGCGTTCCACGCAGCTTCACGCATCCCTATCTGGCTGAACGCGTCGGCGGGATGTGGGTAACGCGCGACGCTCCGCGTCGGCGTGGGCGATACCGAAGGGAAGAATGGTTCGCGCACGGCATCGCGCCGGACGAGACCGTGCGGACTATCAAGCAGCATACGCGCGGCCAGTACGCCATTTGCGCAATCTGCACGGTTGGGGAGTCCGACGAGCCGACGCGGACCGGCTACCGGGCGCTGGACCACCGCCTGGGGTTCACCGAGCCGATCATGATCCACCGCCTGCGGGAGATTCCGCGGTTCGCATCACCGGTCGAGATCGTGCGCGTGCTGGACGCTGCCCTGGCGAATAAGGTGAACAAGACAGTCCGCCGGCGGCAGATTCTTCCCGAACACCTCACGCCGGACACGCCGTTGCGTATGTACGCGGCCCTGTCGGACGGCGATCCGGTGGGCTGGGTCAGCAGCATCGAAGTGGCCGGGGCGACCTGGTGCGCAAACCTGCGTGTAAAGCCCGAGTTCAGGCGTCGGGGCATTGGACGGGCACTCATGTGCCGGATGCTGCGCGCCGACCGATCCCATGGCTCGCACCTAGCCGTGCTAGCCGCGAGCCACACCGGGGCGTTGCTATATCCGCTGGTGGGCTACGAGCAGATCGGCACGCTGTATTCGTACACGCCGCGCCGAAGGTAAGCAGCCCGGGCGGCGGCTACGTCGCAGCCTGGCTGTTCGATAACTCCAGACGCGCAACGTAGCGTCGCTTGCCGAGGCGACCGAGTTCCCGGAAGCCGGCGGCCCGGAACATCGGCCGGAAACCGCCGAACCGGTAGCCCGGCGAATCCGGGTCTACCGGGTAGGCTTCCACCGCCGTGGCCCCCTGGGTTCGCGCGTGGTCTATGGCCGCTTGCAGCAGACGCGACGCCAGTCCGCGCCCGCGGTGCCGCCGCGGTACAAAGAAGCAGGTCAGCGACCAAACTGATGAATCGTCCGAGTCGGCCGCGCCGCTGACGGTATTCGTGCGCAGTCGCGGGAAGGTTGGTCGCGGCCCGATAGAGCACCAGCCGATCGGTTCGCCGCGGGCATAGGCCAGGACCCCGACTTCCATCCCGTTGCAAATCCGGTCGAACATGGCGGCTTTCAGTTCGGTGCGCGCAGCCTGACGCGCCGTGCCGCGTGACTCTCTGTACACCTGGCACCAGCAATAGTGGGGCGAGCCGCGCGACGAAAAAGAGACGCTCCAAATCAGGCCAGGTCGACGTTACGACGGCTCGAAAGGTGAGATCCGCTGGCAGGTCGGTCATGCGGAAGGGGTAGGCCCGGCGGCGGTAGTTGAGGTCCCGCCAGTGCTCCGCGACGGTGGGCGGGGGCGCACTTCACTCGGGGATGGGGTGGGTCCCCTGTGATAGCGTACGAAGAGCCGAGGAGTGTAGCTCAGCTGGAAGAGCAACGGTCTCCAAAACCGTAGGTCGGGGGTTCGAGTCCCTCCACTCCTGCCGACGCCGAAGTGGCGGAACTGGTAGACGCGCTGGTCTCAAAAACCAGTGAGGTTCATCCCTCGTGTCGGTTCGATCCCGACCTTCGGCACCTGATGGTCAGAAGCCCAAGATCCGACCTTAGTCCGATTCGATCTCCGGAATATCCAGGTCCATGCCGGGATAGATCGTGTTCGGGTCGGCCCCGTCAAACCGCCACTTGTTCTTGTTGAAGATGATTTCCCACTTGTCCTGGTCGCCGTACTCGCGTTCGGCGATCGTTCGAAGGGTCTCGCGGGGCATCACCTTGATCGTGTGGCGGACGGCCGTCACTTTCTTCTCGCGCTTCAGGAAATCTAAGAGCCCCATGCCTGCCCCCAGCGGCTGGCGCCTATCGGCGTCTCGCGCGGGGACGAGTATAGGACTGGCGTGCTTCGGTCTCAAAATGGAACCTCAGTGCCCTTCGTGACAGGATCGGTTGCGGACACTAGCGCTAGACTTCGTAAGCGGGCACAATGCTCGCTCAACGTGACATAAGAGATTCGCTCATGGCGGTAATGTCGGAGCAGATCGCGACCGCATCCAGGGGCGATCTCTCGGCCGATTGTTCCTTCAGCCACCGAGTTTGGCAGGAGGCACATGCAAAGCGTTCCTGGGTCTGTCTGGGTCTAGACGTGGACCTCGACGAGCTGCCCGGCAGCATTCCCAAGTCAGTCGACGGCGCGAACATGTTTCTGCGTGATGTCATCGATGTCTGTGCCGACTCGGTTGTGGCATTCAAGCCGAATCTGGCCTTCTATCTGGCGCTGGGCTTGGAAGGCCTTAGTCTGCTTCGCGACGTGCGGGAAGCTGTCGGAGACAGTGCGTTGTTCATTCTTGATGGGAAAGTCGGCGACGTGCCGGAGACTTCTAGGCGCTACGCCGAATTCCTATTTGACGTGCTTGACTCCGATGCCGTCACGTTCAACGCGTGGCTGGGCTGGGACTCCATTGAGCCGCTGATTGAGAGACCTGACCGAGGGGCGTTTGCGTGCGTTAGGACCAGTAATCCAGATGCGGACGACCTGCAGGGTCTGCCGACTGCACAGCAGTTGGATTCCGAGGACGACGAACGAGTGTTTATGCAACTGGCGCGACTGCTGCCTGAATGGGACAAGCATGGCAATGTTGGCGCGGTAGTCGGCGCAACTCGGCCGGACGATGTTGCGCAGGTCCGGAGACTCATTCCCGACAAGCTGATCTTGGCGCCAGGCGTCGGGGCTCAAGGTGGCGCGTTGAAGGACACGGTGCGCTCGGGCTTTGGGCCGGCGCCCGCGGGCGTTCTGGTGAATGCCGGACGTTCGGCTCTTTGGGCGGGCGACGGTCCGGACTATGCATGGTCCGTGTGTGCAAAGGTCGAGGCAATGCGTGATGCAATTGAGGCGGCTCGACCGCGCTGACTATAGTCGAAGCTAGGCTTCGACCGGCCAGGCTCCGAGGACGCGCGTGAGGACGGTCGACTCACCGAGCACGCGAAGCGCCTCCTGCACCGGCGCTTCGTCCGGGTGCCCCATCATTTCCAGGAAGAAGATGTAGTCGTCAGGCCTGAGCCGTGAGGGACGGGATTGGATGAAGCTCAGATTCAAGTCGTGGTCGCGGAGGCAGCTCAGCACATCGTGCAGCGCACCGACGCGGTCATGCACGGCCACCATCAAGGCCATCTTGTCGCGGCCGGTTCGGGCGGCCGGCTTGTCGCCGATCACGTAAAAGCGGGTGCGGTTGGAGGCAATGTCCTGGATGTCCTGGTGCAAGATCTCCAGGCCGAAGGCCTCCGCCGCGCTGAGCGGTCCAATGGCAGCGGCGTCCGGTTCGTCGCCAGCCCGCCGGGCCGCTTCGGCGGTGCTTGCCACTTCCATGATCGGCGTTGTGCCGAGATGTCGCTCGATCCAGCCGCGGCACTGGGCGATGGCGTGCGGGTGCGAAAAAACTCGGGCCCAGGCCGGTGAATCTGCCAGCGCCAGCAGGTTGTGGGAGACCGGAAGCTGAATCTCCGCCTGGATGAACACCGTGCGGGTAACAAAGAGATCCAGCGTTTCGCCAATCGTGCCGCTGGTGGTGTTCTCGATGGGAACCACGCCGGAGACGCGAGGGGAGCGGTCGACAAAGTCGAAGATGTCTCTGAATGAGTTGAGTGGTGTCAGGTCCGCGAGACGGCCGAAGTACTGCTGCGCGGCCTGGTGACTGAAGGTGTGCGGTGGGCCAAGATAGCCAACGCGTGGCGGTTCCTCGAGGCTCCGTGAGGCGGCCATGATCTCGCGGTAGATCGCCTGGATGTGGTCGTCCTCGTAGGGTCCAGGGTTGATTCCCGTAACCCGTTCCAGCACGTCGCGCTCGCGTCCCGGGTCGAAGACTGGGATCCCTGTGTCCGCCTTGCGGTGGCCGATCTTTCTGACAAGCTCGGCGCGCTGCCCGAGCAGCGTGACCAGCTGCTCGTCCAGGGAGTCAATGTCGCGCCGCAGATCTTCAAGCGACTCGGACACCTCAGACTCCGGGCAAGCGCGGGGCGCGATGCTAGCACCGCCCCGCGGTCGTTCGAGGAGTCGGGGGGTTAGAGACCGCGCATCGCCTCGCCGAAGGCGTCAATGGCCCCAGTCAAATCGTCCCGGCTGTGGGCGGCGCTAACCATTGCGCGAACCCGAGCCGAGTCCCGAGGCACGGTTGGGAAGGCCACGCTCTGAATGAAGACGCCGCGTTGCCGCAGACGGTCGCTCAGGGCGTGGGCGCGTTCGGCTTCGCCCACGATCACGGGCGTGATGGGCGTGGCGCTACGACCGAGATCCATACCCAGGTCAGCCAGCCCCTGTTTGAAGAAGCGGGCGTTGTCCCACAGCCGTTCGACTCGTTCGGGTTCGCGGGTGAGGACCCGGATCGCTGCCCGCGTGGTTTCGACGACGGCAGGCGGATGCGACGTGGAAAACAGGACAGGCCGAGCCGTGTGCGTGAGGTAGTCGCGCAGTGCCTGGCTGCCGGCGATGTAGCCGCCCATCGAGCCGATGGCCTTTGAGAGGGTGCCCAGCTGGACCTGCACGCGCCCGTGCAGGCCAAAGTGATCCACCGAGCCGCGGCCGCCTCGACCAAGAACTCCGCTGCCATGCGCATCGTCGACCATCACCATGGCACCGAACGCCTCGGCCGCGTCGCAGATGTCGGGCAGTGGCGCGATATCGCCGTCCATGCTGAAGACCCCGTCCGTCACCACCAGCTTGCGCTGATCCGGCGCGCAGGCGGCTAACTGCTCGCGCAGCGAGTCGGCGTCGGCATGCGCGAAGCGGCGGATCTCCGCGCGGCTGAGCCGGCAGCCGTCGATGATGCTGGCGTGATTCAGTTCATCACTGAGGATCACGTCGCCACGTCCGACCAGAGCCGGGATCGTGCCCAGGTTGCCGGCGAAGCCCGATTGGAAGACCAGGGTGGCCTCCACACCTTTCCAGGCGGCAATTTCGGATTCGAGCGCCTGGTGGACGTCCTGCGTACCGGCGATCGTGCGAACCGCGCCCGCGCCGCCGCCCCAGGTCCTGGCGCCGGCCATGGCCGCCTCACGCAAGGTTGGATCGTTGGCCAGGCCCAGGTAGTCGTTGGACGACATGTTGATCAGTTCGCGGCCGCCGATGCGGATGCGCGGACCCTGTGGAGACTCCAGGACAGGCAGCGGCCGAAACAGTCCGCGCTCACGAAGGTCGCGGACGTGAGCGTCAACAAATCCCAATGGGTCCATCAGCGTTCCTCGGGGCGGCTCGGTGGCCTGTACCGTCGTAGCGTAGCGTCAACCGGGCAGATGCCTGGCGGGCGGCGTAAGATGCCGGTTGCGCGGACGCAATGTCCGTACGGCGCGGGCTAGGAGTGGTCGGTGATTGAGGAAACCGCGAGTGTTGAACTCATGGCGCCAGTCAACACGATCTGGCAACTGGTCAGCACTATCAATGACTGGCAGAAGTGGAACACCACAATTGAGGACGCCGAGCGGCTCACCGCCGGCAACTGGACGCCGGGTTTCCGTTTCCGCCAGAAGTCCGGGCGCGAGCGCATGACGTTCATCTACACCATCACCGAGGTCGACCTGGGCCACTCGGCCTCATGGACGGGTAGCAAGGCCGGACTTACGCGCGGCATGTCGATCGAATTGCGGCCGGTGGAAGGCGGTACGGGCGTTCGAGTCCGGCAGACGGCATCTGGACCGCGCACGCTGGGTCCGCTTGCTTTCTTCGTGCGGTTCAGCCTGCGCCGCAATCTACGCGGGTGGACACAGGGCCTGCGCAAGGCGCTGGCCGAAATGCCGACCACCGCCTGAACGTGACGGGCCCGAACGACCGGGTCAGGCTGCTGGAGATAGCTGAGCTGGCCGCCCGCGCGGCCGGTGCCGAGTTGCTGCGGAGCTTCGAGTCCGAGTTGCTCGGCGTGCAATGGAAGACCTGGCAGGGCGAGCGAACCGTGGTGACCGACGCCGACTTTGCGGCCGACCGCGCCATACGCGACGTGCTGGACAAGCGCGTTCCGTGTCACACGGTCTATTCGGAGGAGTTCGCAGACGACGAGGAGATCGATGGGCCGGACGTCTGGGTAATCGACCCACTGGATGGCACCGACAACTACTCGCGCGGGCAGCCGCAGTTTTGCGTCAGTGTGGCTCATACGCGCGACTCGCAAGCCGACGTTGCCGCGATTTTCGATCCCGTGCGCGACGAGATGTTCACCGCGCTGGCTGACGGTCCGGCGCGGCTCAACGGTCGCGTGATTGAGGTGACGGGACGGACGGAGCCGTCCGAGAGCACCGTGGCGTGGGCCCAGCGGGGAATCAACGCGGACGATGACCGTCGCTTCAACGCCGCACTGGCCGAAGCGGCCCGGACATTCCACCGTGTGCGCCTGACGGGTTCCGCGGCGCTGGAAACGGCGTGGGTAGCCGCTGGACGCTACGACGGTGCGATGTTCAGCACGGTCAAGTGGTGGGACCACGCGGGCGCCGGGCTGCTCGTGCAGTGCGCCCGCGGACGGGTATCCAACGTGCGAGGCCTTCCCGCCGGTCCCGAAAGCCGTCGCTGCATCTTCAGCAACGGTGAGATTCACGAGGCGATTCTCCAGATCGCCGGTCGTCACGGCCTCGAGCGAGCCTTCCCAATACACGGCTAGCCCGGCGCGTTGGAGTCCTGGACCGGACGCGGTGACCTGGGCTCCCTGGTCGGTTACGCCTGAGCAGATTCCTCGCGTTGCCGCAGGATGGCGCGCGGGAGTTCGCTGCGGACGACTTCGCCGGAGATGATCTGCGCGCTACGGTCCGGCAGGGGCAGGTCAACCGGCTGATTGCCGCGCCGTTCGGACTCGCGGATGGCGATGGCGATTTCGAGCGCCTCGCGCGCGTCTTCCCCGCTGCAGCGCGGGTCGTTGCCGGACTCGATGCAGTGGATGAGGTCGTAGACCACATTGACTCCGCCGCTATGGCGCCGTACCGGCGGCGGGAAGTGGCGGCGGACGAAGCTGCGGCGTTCCCGGAGCTGCTGGTAGCCCTCCAACGCCTCGTGCGCGGTCCAAACCTGGATGCTGCGGGCGTCATCCATGATGCGGATCATGCCGTCGGTGCCGACGATGTCGTGGGAACTCTCGTTGGGCCCGTTGTCGTAGGCCCGCACGTAGCCGCGAACATTGCCGGGGAACCTGATAAGGCCGGCGCCCGAGAAGTCGTTATCGGGGTTGGCTTCGTCCAGTTCCGCCTCGCCGACGACAGAGACGGCACGCTCGGGCACGTACATGGTGAGCGTCGTGATCAGGTGGCTGCCGTTGTGGGAGAGGCTGCACCTGGATCGGGAATCCACGGACACTACATCGCCAATGGCGCCTTCGTCGATCAGGGCTTTCACCTGCAGGTAGTCATCCCGCCAGCAGCGGGTGCAGTTGATGGCCAGCGCAATGTTGGCTCGCTTGCAGGCGTCGATGGCGGCATCCGCCTCGGCGAGGGAGAGCGTGATGGGTTTTTCCGCCCAAATGGCGCGGACGCCGTAGCCGCCGGTGGCGATTTCCAACAGGATGTCGGCACGCGGCTTGGCGGAGGTGCAGACGCTGACGATTTCGGGGCGGGTTTCCTCGAGCATCTGGCGGTAGTCGGCGTAGAGCGCCTCGAAGCCCCATTTGGCGCCGGCGGCTTCGCGTTGCTCGACCCAGGTGTCGGACATGCCGACGACCTCAATTTCGGGCATGGACATGTAGCAGGGGATGTGGCCGTAGGGAAACTCAACGCCGTCGAAATCGCCGAGTTCTTCGTCAATCGTGCTGGCGATGCGTCCGAGACCTATTACGGCTGCTTTGAGCCTGGCCATCAGGACGACGCTGCAGTCCGGGCTTCGGCTTCGCGCCGCCGGAGAATGGCGCGGGGTAGTTCGGATACCAGGACTTCGCGGGAGACGATGCCGAGGCTTCGGTTCTCAAGCGGAAGGTCGACGCGGCCACCGCCCTGTCGATGCGATTCGCGGACGGCGATAGCGACTTCGAGAGCTTCGCGAGCGTCTTCGCCGGTACAGCGGGAGTCCTGGCCGGTCTCGATGCAGTTCATGAGGTCGTACAGCACGTTGACGCCGGCCGGCCGCGGCTTGTGGCTGGGCCGGAAGAAGTGGCAGGCGGGCGTCGATCCGCGCTGGCCGGGCAGTCCCTCCTCCATCCGCCACAGCTCGGGGCTGCGGCTGTCGTCCATCAGGCGAATCATGCCCTCGGTGCCGGTGATGTCGTAGGAGAGTTCCATAGCACCGGTGTGCATGCCGCGAAACATGCCGCGCACGCCGTTCTGGCAGACGAAGTAGCCATTGCCGGCGAAATCGTTGTCGCCGGCCACGGCCTCGTCGCTTTCGGCCTCGCCGGCGACCCACGCCACCGGCGCACCGGTGAACATCGTGAGGCGGGTAATCAGATGACTGCCGTTGTGGGAGAGGTTGCAGTTAAAGCCGCCCTGCACGTGCAACACGTCCCCGATGAATCCGTCGTCGATCAATTCGCGGGTCTGGGTGAAGCTGTCGCGCCAGCGGTGAGTGCAGTTGACGGCCAGGTGAATGCCGGCTTTGCGACACGCCGCGATGACTTCGTCGGCCTGGGCCAGCGAATAGGTCAGGGGCTTTTCGGCCCAGATGGCCTGGACGCCGTAGTCGCCGTTGGCGATCTCCAGCAGGATGTCGGTGCGGGGCTTCATGGACGTGCAGACGCTGACGATCTGTGGCCGCGTCTCGGACAGCATCTCGCGATAGTCCTCGAAGAGGTCGTCGATCCCCCACTTGGCCCGGGCCGCCTCGCGCTGCTCGGCCCAGGTATCCGAGAGGCCGACGATCTCGAGCTCCGGGACGGCTGCCATGCAGCCGATGTGGGCATGCGGGAGGTGCCAGCCGTCGTACTTGCTGCGCTCTTCGTCCCAGGTGCTTGCGATACGGCCAAGCCCGATCACCGCGGCTCGTGTCATGGGCGGATGCCTTTCCCTGGACGCCGTGGGGCAGAGTATGGCGTATGCGCGCACGGTTCGCATCTTTGGTGGGGCGCCGAACGACCACGCGAGGATCCTGGAGGCCCGGGCTGATGCTAGCTGGGGTGGTGCCGCTGGGTTTTGACACGCATCGAGAGGACCCGATCGCGATCCTCGGACTGCGCAGCGAGGACCTCGGTCGTTTGGCCGAGCGGGTTGCCAGACCGGGCAGGGCGCAGCTGCACGTGCTGGAAGGCGGGTACGCGCTGAACCGGTAGGGCGAGTCCGCCGTGGCCTACGTGCAGCGGCTGGGCAGCGCCTAGGCCTGGGCCGCCGCCTCGCGCCGGCGAAGGATTGCTCGCGGGAGTGCGTAGCGGACGACCTCGGTGGAGATGATGCGGGCGCTGCGGTCCGCCAGCGGCAGGTCAACCGGCTGATTGCCGCGCCGTTCGGACTCCCGGATGGCGATGGCGATTTCCAGAGCCTCGAGCGCGTCCTCGCCACTGCAGCGTGGGGTGTCCCCGGACTCGATGCAGTGGATGAGGTCGTAGACCGCATTGACTCCGGCGCTATGGCGCCGTACCGGCGGCGGGAAGTGGCGGCGGACGAAGCTGCGGCGTTCCCGAAGCTGCTGGTAGCCCTCCAACGCCTCGTGCGCCGTCCATACCTGGATGTTGCGGGCGTCGTCGATGATGCGGATCATGCCGTCGGTGCCCACGATGTCATGGGAATCCTCGTTTGGGCCATTGTCGTAGGCGCGCACGTAGCCGCGAACATTGCCGGGAAACCTGAGAAGACCGGCGCCCGTGAAGTCGTTGTCGGGGTTGGCCTCGTCTAGCTCCGCCTCGCCGACGACCGAGACGGCGCGCTCGGGCACAAACATGGTGAGCGTCGTGATCAGGTGGCTGCCGTTGTGGGAGAGGCTGTACCCGGCTCGGGAATCCACGGACACCACATCGCCGATCGCGCCTTCGTCGAGCAGGGACTTGACCTGCAGGTAGTCATCCCGCCAGCGGCGGGTGCAGTTGACGGCCAGCGCAATGTTGGCCCGCTTGCAGGCGTCGATGGCGGCATCCGCCTCGGCCAGGGAGAACGTGATGGGCTTTTCCGCCCATATGGCGCGGACGCCGTAGCCGCCGTTGGCGATCTCCAGCAGGATATCGCCGCGCGGCTTGGCCGTGGTGCATACGCTGACGATGTCCGGCCGGGTCTCTTCCAGCATCTCGCGGTAATCCTCGAAGAGGGCGTCAATCCCCCACTTGGCCCGGGCCGCTTCGCGCTGCTCGGCCCAGGTATCCGAGAGACCGACGATCTCGAGCTCCGGGACGGCCGCCATACAGCCGATGTGGGCGTGCGGCAGGTGCCAGCCGTCGTACTTGTTGCGCTCTTCGTCCCAGGTGCTGGCGATGCGTCCGAGACCTATTACCGCTGCCTTCGTCCTGGCCATCACGACGCCTCCCCTGCCTGTGCGGCGGCTTGAGCCTGGCCCCGCCGAAGAATCGCACGCGGCACTTCGGATACGACGACTTCGTGCGAGACGATGCCCAGGCTACGGTCTTCAAGCGGAAGGTCCACGCGGCCTCCGCCCCTTCGATGGGATTCGCGGACTGCGATGGCGATTTCAAGCGCTTCGCGCGCGTCTTCGCCGGTACAGCGGGAGTCTTCGCCGGTTTCGATGCAGTCCATCAGGTCGTATAGCACGTTGACGCCGGCCGCCCGCGGCTTGTGGCTGGGACGGAAAAAGTGGCAGGCCGGCGTCGGGTTGCGCTGACCGGGCAGTCCTTGCTCCATCCGCCACAGCTCGGGGCTGCGGCTGTCGTCCATCAGGCGGATCATGCCTTCGGTGCCGGTGATGTCGTAGGAGAGTTCTAGCGCTCCCGCGCGCATGCCGTGAAACATGCCGCGCACGCCGTTGTGACAGACGAAGTAGCCGTCCCCGGAAAAGTCGTTGTCGCCGGCCACGGCCTCGTCACTCTCGGCCTCCCCGGCGACCCAGGCGACCCGCGAATAGGTAAACATGGTGAGGCGGGTAATCAAGTGACTGCCATTGTGGGAGAGATTGCAGCACCGGCCGCCCTGCACGTGCAGCACGTCCCCGATGAGTCCGTCGTCGATCAGTTCGCGGGCCTGGATGAAGCTGTCCTTCCAGCAGTGGGTGCAATTGACGGCCAGGTGAATGCCGGCCCGGCGACAGGCGGCGATCACGTCGTCGGCCTGGGCCAGCGAATAGGTCAAGGGCTTTTCGGCCCAGATGGCCTGGACGCCGTAGTCGCCGTTGGCGATCTCGAGGATGATGTCGGTGCGGGGTTTCATGGAGGTGCAGACGCTGACGATCTGCGGCCGCGTCTTGGCCAGCATCTCGCGATAGTCCTCGTAGAGGGCGTCGATCCCCCACTTGGCCCTGGCTGCCTCGCGCTGCTCCGCCCACGTATCCGAAAGGCCGACGATCTCGATCTCCGGGACGGCCGCCATGCAGCCGATGTGGGCATGCGGGAGGTGCCAGCCGTCGTACTTGCGGCGCTCTTCGTCCCAGGTACTTGCGATTCGACCAAGCCCGATCACAGCGGCTCGTGTCATGGGCGCGTGCCTTTCCCCCGGCGCTGTGGAAGAGAGTATGGCGTGTCCGCGCCCCGTACGCATCTACGGGCGGTCGAGGGCCAACCTTGAGAAGCACCGGTACGCAACTTCTGCTCCTGGTCGTCAGTCTGGCGCTGGGCGCGCTTTGCGCATGCAACGGCAATGCCGAACAGCCTCCAGTCGTCACGCCCACGCCAATGTCATCGATCGTGCTCACCAACCGGGACTGGCCGGTGGTCCACGCGGATCCGGCGCCCGCGGTTGGCCAGCGCGTCGTGCTACGCGCCCGCGTTTACCGTGCTGTCAACGTCGGCTCAGACCTGCTGCTGTGTGCCTGGGTCGACTTCGACAACGACCAGCTCTCGACGGTTTTTCGGGTCCCCGGCACGGCGGGAGGCGTGGAGCGTGACAACTTCGTCTTGGTTGAGGGTCGGGTCACCAACGTTACCGACCCGGAGGCTGGTTGCGCGGGCACGCTTCAGCCGGAAGTCGAAGTGTTGGGCCTCACGGTGACCGATCGGCTCGGAGTAAGGCCCGCGGTGCGAGTGGTCCAGGTGGGCCAGGCGCTGGAACGGCGCGGCGTCCGGGTTGTCCTGGAGCGGGTCGAATTCGCCGATGAGGAGACGCGAATCTACTTCACACTGGACAACCGCCGCGATGAGTCGCTGTTGGCCTTTGCGACGGGACTGGGGATCGAAGTCGACGGAACCGAGATCCCGGCGATAATCCCAATCGGGGAGGGAATCCCGGCGCCGCGTGGGCGGGTTGCGCCTGGCAGCGTCGAGCCCGGCGGGTTTCAGTTCCCGCCCCTGGAACCCGGCGGACCTCCGATTACGGTGCGCTGGCGGGGTGCGCGCATGGCGCCCTCAGGCGAAGAGTTGGGCGACTGGACGTGGGTCGTCGATCCATCGGGCGCAGTAGCTCCGGAGGGGTAGGCAGAACCCTCCGCATTTCGCCCAAGGGATTCGGACGCATCGCCGATTGGGCCGTTGTGGCAGCGCCCACCGCCGCGGGTCTCGGTGAGCGGCGATCACTCGGAGTCAGAGCAAACCGCCCCGCCGGCCTGCGCCGGCGGGGCGGTTGAAGGATCCGGATTACGGACCTAGTAGTCCATCGCCGGCGCGGCGGGGGCCTCTTCCTTCTCGGGAACGTCGGCAATCAGCGCCTCGGTGGTCAGGATCATGCCTGCGATCGAGGCGGCGTTCTCGAGGGCCGAGCGCGTGACCTTGGCCGGGTCGATCACGCCGGCCGCGACCATGTCGGTGTACTCCTCGTCCACCACGTGGTATCCCAGGTTCGTGTCGCCCTGGTTGGCCGACTGCCGTCGGACTTCCTCAACGACGACGGACCCGTCGGCGCCTGAGTTGGACGCGATCCAGCGCAGCGGCTCCTCCAGCGCGCGACGCAGGGCGCGAACGCCCACGATCTCATCGCCACTGCACTCAGCCTCCACGCCGTCGAGCACGTGGGCGGCGTTCAACAGCGCCACGCCACCGCCCGGCACGATGCCTTCCTCGATGCCGGCGCGCGTCGCGGAGAGCGCGTCCTCGACGCGGTGCTTCTTCTCCTTGAGTTCGGTCTCGGTCGCGGCGCCGACCCGAATGACCGCCACGCCGCCGGCCAGCTTGGCCAGGCGCTCTTGCAGCTTTTCGCGGTCATATTCGGAGGTGACCTCCTCAACCTGGCCCTTGAGCTGGTTAAGGCGGGCCTGCACGGCCGCTTCTTTGCCGCCACCTTCGACGATGGTGGTGTTGTCCTTGTCGGCCACCACGCGGCGGGCGCGACCCAGGTCTTCGAGGATCACGCCGTCCAGGCGACGACCCATGTCCTCGGAAATGACCGTGCCGCCGGTGACGACGGCCACGTCTTGGAGCATTTCCTTGCGTCGGTCGCCATAGCCCGGGGCCTTGACGGCCAGGCAGTTGAGAATGCCGCGCAGCTTGTTCACCACCAGCGTGGCCAGGCCTTCGCCCTCCACGTCCTCGGCGATGATCACAAGATCTTTCTTGCCGGCCTGCGTAACCTTCTCCAGGGTTGGGAGAATGTCACTTACTGCCGACAGCTTCTTGTCGGTGACGAGAACCAGCGCGTCCTCGATGACGGCTTCCATGCGGTCCTGGTTGGTCACGAAGTAGGGCGAGATGTAGCCGCGGTCGAACTTCATACCCTCCACGTACTCGATCTCGAATTCCAGGCCCTTGGACTCCTCAACGGTAATGGCGCCGTCCTTGCCGACCTTGTCCATCACCTCGCCGATCAACTCGCCGATCTGCGTGTCGTTGGCGGAAATGGCGGCGATCTGGGCGATTTCGTCCTGGCTTCGGATCTGTTTGGCTTGAGCGGCCACTTCGTCGACCACGCTCTCGACGCCCTTGGCCAGGCCGCGCTTGATGATCATCGGGTTGGCGCCCGCGGCGACGTTCTTCAGGCCCTCCTTGATGATGGCTTGTGCCAGCACGGTGGCTGTGGTGGTGCCGTCGCCAGCGATGTCGTTGGTCTTGCTGGCCGCTTCCTTGATGAGCTGGGCGCCCATGTCCTCGAAGGGGTCTTCCAGGTCAATGTCCTTGGCCACGGTTACGCCGTCGTGGGTGACCGTGGGGCCCGAGTACTTCTTGCCCAGGGCCACGTTGCGGCCCTTCGGCCCCAGCGTCGTCTTGACGGCGTTGGCCACCACGTCGATGCCCTTCACCAGTTTCGAGCGGGCCTCTACATCCAGCAGGATGTCTTTCGGCATACTGTCGTCCCTTTCGACCCGGCTGGCCGCGAGCAGGATGCTTCGGCCTTCATCAGGGGGTCGTGGCTGATCCGCCAGTCAGGCGCCGCGAGCCGTTGCGTTTGGCACGCGCGCTGACGCGGATCGAATCAATCGCGTTAGCAGCCCATTGTAGGGAGCGGCCAAATCGAGCGTCAAGAGAATCCGCTATTTCCGGCGGCATTGTGCCGACGCGTATCCGGCGCTACGCATCGCCCGGTTCGTCCGGTTTCGGCAGCTCGCGGAGCGACCGAATCGGCGATAGGAACAGCCAGAGCGCGACCGCCAATTCAAGCCCGGCGGCGACAAAAAGTGTTGGCCGCATGCCAAATGCTTCAGCTACCACGCCACCGACGAGGGCACCGAGCGGGACCAACCCAATCTCCAGGGTGTTCATGAGGCCGTTCATGCGGCCCTGAAGCCGAAGCGGCGTGGTGGCCTGGCGCAGGCTGCCCTGGCAGACCCCGTACACCGTGGCGCCGATGCCGAACAGGAACATTGAGGTGGTCAGTAACACGACGACGGCTGCGAGCGGCCCCCCGGCGAGCGGGGTCACCAGGTCGCTCACCGCCGCGATGACGATCGCAACGATCATGGCCGGACCCGGACCCAACCAGCGGATCAGCCGTTCCGCGACGAAGGCGCCGACCATGAACCCGACGCTGCTCACCGCGAACAGGAAGCCGAAGGCCAGCGGTTCGACATTGAGCTGCTTGTTGACGTAGAGGAGCCACACGGCTTCAAACATCGCGTTGAAGACGGCGATCCCGCCGATGGCGACGGCGATGGGGAGCAGTATTCGGTTCCGGCCGACGACGACCAGCCCTTCGCGGGCCTGCTTGAGAAAGCTGTCGCCGGTCTCAGACGTTGCCGGCTCAGCCTCCGCGAGGCGTATTCCTCGGAGGGCCAGCGCTGAGATCACGAAGGTCGCGGCGTCGACGACCAGGGCGACGGGCGCCGTGACCAGGTGGATCAAGACTCCACCAACCCCCGGACCGGCGACCTGCGAAGCTGACGTGCCGATCGCGAGCTTGCTGTTGGCTTCCACCAGCTTCTCCCGCGATACCAGCGACGGGAGAATCGACCGATTGGCCACGCCAAAAAACATTCCCAGCGTGCCGGTGCCAAGGGCAACGGCGTAGAGGTGTTCGATCCGTAGAACCTGCAACCAGGCGGCGATTGGGACGGAGAGCAGCAAGAGTGCGCGTCCGTAGTCGGCAATGATCATGACCCGGCGCTTCCTGAGCCGGTCGACCCAGACGCCCACACCGACGCCAAAGGCCAGCGACGGGAGGCCGCCGATGGCCGCCAGGATGCCCATCTGCAGCGGCGAGGCATCCAGCACCAGTACTGCCGTGAGCGGCAGGGCCAGGAAGGTGATCTGCGATCCGAACGCCGAGACGGTTCCGCCAACCCACAGCTTCAGGAAGTTGGGGTGGCGCCAGAGACCCTGAGGACGAAAAGGCATAGGACACCCGTATCCTTTCCCGCCCGGGGCGCCGGTAGTCATCGTGGTCATGGCGGCCCTGTTCGCTGGCCGCACCGGCAAGCGCTGATCCTAACGAGACTGGCCGAACTACGAAACACCCGACCGACATCTCTCAGCCTCTACCGCAATCCCTTATCTTTGCGTCATGCCCTTTCACCTGACCCGTGCGCAGTACGACCAAATTGTGGCCCAGGCTCGCGCCGAGGCCCCGCTGGAGTGTTGCGGCCTCATTGGCGGGCTGGGCGAAACGGCACTGAAGATCTACCCCGCCCGCAACGCCGACCAGAGCCGCGTGCACTACACCATCGATCCGCGCGACATGCTCGACGCCACTCGCGACATCGAAGACGTGCAGGGCTGGGACATCTCCGCGTTCTTTCACTCGCACCCGCGCAGCGACGCCTACCCCTCGCCGACGGACGTTCGCGAGGCTGTTGAGTCTGGCTACTCCGAGTACAGCCGGTTCATTATCGTCTCGCTCATGAATCCCGATCGGCCCGCGATGCGCTGCTTCTGGTTGCGAGGTGGGGCGATCAGCGAGGAGCCACTGCTCGTCATCGATCCGGCGGACGACGAAGGCGCGTAGGATTCGGATATGGCAACTGCCGTTTACCAGCCTTCCATTGACCTTGAAGCCTCGCTTGAGGCCAAGTCGCAGTTCCTGCGGCGGACGATTGGTGGTCTGGAAAGCGCAGTCGTCGCCTACTCCGGCGGCGTGGATAGCACGTTTCTGGCCAAGATGGCGTACGACGTCCTGGGGGATGAAGCCCTGGCTGTCACCGCCGTTTCGCCGAGCCTAGCCCAGGCCGAGCGCGACGATGCCGCCCGGTTTGCCGCCCAAATCGGTATCCGGCACGAGTTCATCGAGACGCGCGAACTGGAGAACCCCGCCTACCGTGCCAACGACAGTTCCCGCTGCTTCCATTGCAAGGCGGAACTCTTCGACCGACTGCGCGAGTTTGTGGCCGAGCGCGACGTGCAGCACATGCTCTACGGGCCGGTGGTGGACGACCTGGGCGACTTTCGACCCGGGATGGCCGCCAGCCGGGAGCGGGGCGCCCGGGCGCCGCTGGTGGAGGCCGGGTTGCGCAAAGCCGAAGTCCGCGAACTCTCGCGCCGTCTTGGCCTCCCCAGCTGGGACAAGCCGGCGGTAGCCTGCCTGTCATCCCGGGTTGCCTATGGGAGCGAGGTCACCGTGGAGAAGCTGCGGCAGATCGAAGGCGGCGAGGCGCTGCTGCGCGCCGAAGGATTCCGCGAGTTGCGCGTTCGCCACCACGGCACGATTGCCCGCATCGAAGTTCCCGAGTCGGAACTGGGACGATTCACTCAGGACACCGAACGACGGCAGCGCATTCTCGAAGGCCTGAAGTCGCTTGGCTTCACCTACGTGACCCTGGACCTGCAGGGCTTCCGGTCCGGCGCCATGAACGAAGCGCTGCCAGTCATTTCGACCGACGAGTAAACGCTCTCTCGGCGTGCCGCCGGTGAACACGCGGATTCAGAGCAAGGAGCAGGCATGAACGTAGAGATTCGCGACGAGCGGTTTCGCCAGGTGGTCGGCTACGACGCGCCGGTCGAGGAATTGGCCGGCGGATTCGATTTCACCGAGGGAGCGGTCTGGAACCACGCTGAGGGCTGCCTGATCTTCAGCGACATGCCCGGCAACGTCATGCGCATGTGGACGGCTGCGGACGGAATCCAGGTCTTTCGACAGCCCAGCAACATGGCGAACGGCAACACCTACGACCGACAGGGGCGGCTAATCACCTGCGAACACGCCACAAGTCGCGTCACGCGCACGGAGCATGACGGCTCAATCATGGCTTTGGCGACGCACTACGACGGCAAGGAACTGAACAGCCCCAACGACGTGATCGTCAAGCGTGACGGCTCGATTTATTTCAGCGATCCGTCGTTCGGACGAATGGAGTACTACGGCGTGCTTCGCGAACCGGAACTCGACGTCCGCGGCGTATACCGGCTCGATCCCGAGAGCGACGCGCTCAGGCTGCTGGTGGACGACTTCGACCAGCCCAACGGACTCACGTTCTCGCTGAACGAACAGCAGCTGTACATCAACGACACGATGCGCGCCCACATCCGTGCATTCGACGTGGATGCCGACGGTGGGTTGTCAAACGGCTGCGTCTGGGCCGAACTGACCGGTGACCGCGAGGGCCTGGCGGACGGCATGAAGATCGACACTGAAGGCAACCTGTTCACGGCCGGCCCTGGCGGAGTGCAAGTGTTCGCTCCAGATGCGACCTGCCTGGGCGTCATTTACGTCCCGCAGGGCGTTGCCAACTTCACCTGGGGCGACGCCGACTTGCGCAGCTTGTTCATCAATGCGGGCACAGCGCTATATCGCACGCGAGTCAACGTCCCGGGCCGCACGCTCTTTTGAGGCAGGGCTGACCCTATACTTGCCGCTCACTGCTCGGCGCGGGTGACCTATGCAGGCACGGGCGAGAATCAACGTCTCCATTGCCACCGCGTGCACCGTGGCAGTCCGTGTCCTCGTCGCGCTTCTCTTCCTAGTGATGTTCGCCACCTGCGGCGAGACCAGACACGACCAACCGTTGAAGCTCGGCTTGCTGACCTATATCAGCGAGGGTTCGGCGCAGAACGCCCAGGACCGCCAGCGTGCCTTTCACTTGGCCATTGCTCACCTCAACCAGGCTGGCGGTGTGTTCGGGCGCCCGGTCGAAGCCGCGGTTGCCGACACTGCACAGAACCCGGACCGGGCGGTGGGAGAAGCGCGGCGCCTCATAGATGACGAAGCCGTGCATGCGATTGTGGGCCCCAGCACCAGCGTCAATTCGCTTGCGGTGGCGGAGCGTGTGGCGGTTACGGCCGGGATCCCATTCGTGAGTCCGGCGGCAGGCACCGCGCGCTTGACCGACGCTGTGGACAACGACTTCTTTTTCCGCGCCACGTTGTCCCACCGGGCGTATGCGCCGGCACTCGCGCGACTGGCCGGCGAGCGTGGCTATGACAACGTGGGCGTGCTCTACCGCAACGATTTATGGGGCCAGGGACTGTCCCAGGCGTTTGCGGATGCCTGGGACGGCGCAATCCGGTCGGTACCCGTGGAGATCGGCCAGAGGAGCGTGGCCGACGCCCTGCGCGAATCAGCCGCCGATGGGGCGCAGGTGCTCGTCGTCCTCTTATACCCGGCCGAGGCTGTAATTGCAGCCCGCGAGGCGTTGGACCTTGGCCTCTATGACCAATTCCTGTGGAATGGCGCGCTGCGGAACCTGGATCTCATCGAAGCGATCGGCGCGGACGCGTTGGCCGACTCGTACGGCGTCGGAGCGTCCGCTTCAGGCCAGCCCGCTCCGGAGTGGGTGGAGTCCTACGCCCAGGCCTACGGCGAGCCTCCGGTCGGCAGCTATGCCCGGGAGGTCTATGACGCTGCCATTGCCCTTGCCCTGGCAGCCCAGGCGGGCAACAGCACCGACGGCACCGTCATTCGCGATCATCTGCGCGGCGTCGTTTCGGGTCCTGGCGAGACCATCACCGCCGGACCGGACGGCGTGGCGCGCGCGCTCGAGGTGCTGGCCGATGGCGGTCAGATCGTCTACCAGGGCGCGTCGGGTCCACTGGAGTGGGACGCCAACGGTGACTTGCGGCAGGGCTACGTGGCGGTCTGGCGCTACACCTCCGACGGTCGAATTGAACACGTACGTCGAATCTTCCACGAGTCCTGACGTTCGTAAGCGTCGGCGACGTGTTCCGATCCCTGGGCGCCGCCTGAACCCTGCCCGTGAGAGCGTTACGCTGGTTGCAGACTCGTGACGGTGCATTGAGACGCTGTGAGGGGAGCCCGAAACCGTGACCGCTTCACCGCTGCGTATGGTTCAGTGGGGCACCAAGCATCTCCCGCGGCGGGCCGGCTGAGCGTTATGCTCGACAATCCGGATAGCGGAGGGGCGGGCGGGTTCGAGGACGACGCCGACCCGTACAGCTTGCTCATCGATGCCGGCACGTCTCCATACCGTATGCGAGTGAGCGTGCCGGGGCGAAGGTTTTTCTGAGGCCCTGACGTGCTCGTACCCACCACTTAGGACTTGGTGCCGGTCCTAGTGCCTCGCCCAACTCGTCGTAGCGTCGCATCCGCAAGAATTCGCACGCTTGCCGTCCGGATCGTTGCCGCACTTCTTCTTCTCCCGGGGCTGGCGGCCTGTGGTGAAGCGGCGCCTGACGAGGCGTTGCGACTTGGTCTGCTCACCTACATTGGCGAGGGGTCGCCGCAGAACGCTCGGGATCGGCAGCGCGCGTTCCATTTGGCGGTGGCGCACGTGAACCAGGGCGGCGGCGTCTTTGGTCGCCAGGTCGAGGCTGTGGTGGCGGACACAGAATTGAACCCGGAGACGGCGGTAGCTGCGGCGCGACGCCTGATTGAGGAACAGGGCATCCACGCCATCGTGGGCCCGAGCACCAGCGCAAATGCGCGGCCTGTGGCTGAACAGGTCGCCGGCCCCGCCGGTGTGCCGGCCATCAGCCCCTCCGCTACCTCGCCGCGCCTGACAGACCTGGCGGACCACGACTTCTTTTTCCGCGTCGCGCTGTCAGACGTGGCGCAGGGGCCGGTATTGGCGCGCATCGCCCGTGAGCGCGGATTTGACAACGTTGGCGTGATCTACCGCGACGACCTCTGGGGGCAGGGTTTGGCCGATGCGTTCGACGACGCCTGGGACCGTTCGGCCCGCTTCGTGGCGGTCGCAACGGACCAGACCAGCTTTGTCCACGCACTGCGGGAATCCGCCGCCGCCGGCGCTGAGGCCCTGATCGTCATTCTGTTCCAGACTGCGGCTGTCGTTGCCGTCCAGGAGGCACTCGATCTCGGGATGTACGAGCAGTTCATTTTCGGTGACTCGCTCAAGAACCCCGCGCTTTTTGAAGCTATCGGCTCGGACTTAGCCGGTATGTACGGCACTGGTACAGCAGCCCCGCCAGGCGGCGCGACCGCGGCCGCGTGGGATGCGGCCTACGTGGCGGCGTACGGATCGCTGCCGACGGGCACAAATGTCCGCGAGGTCTATGACGCAACGATCGCCTTGGCCCTGGCGGCTCAGGCAGCCAACAGCACCGACGGGACCGCGATCCGCGACCACCTGCGAGCCATCGGCGTCGCTCCAGGACGACCAGCCATTGCCGGACCCCAGGGCGTCACGGAGGCCCTGGCGACGCTGGCCGATGGTGGCGACGTCCTCTACCAGGGCGCGTCCGGCACCCTGGACTGGGACGCCAACGGCGACCTCCGCAAGGGATTCATCGGCATCTGGCGATTCACAGAGGACGGACAAGTCGAAGATGTCGAAGCGGTACCGTTCCAGGGTTGACACCTCGCTACTCCCCCTACCGGCATCCATGTTGGCCCGGTCGGCTAGCGGCGGGTTAGTGTCCGGAACTTGCCTCCTGCTATCGCCTTGCAAGGGGCGGCCGATGTTGCATCGTCTTCATTCACGGTCCGCGACGATTCGGCGGACTTCAGAGGCTGCATTCAGCGTTGCGTCTCAATGAGAGGAGCCTGACTCCGTGACCCCTTCACCGTTGCGAATGGTCCAGTGGGGCACCAAGCATCCCCACGCGGCCGGCTGGCTGAGCGTGATGCTCGACAATCCGGATGTCGAAGTTGTGGGCGTCTACGAAGACGACGCCGACCGCCGAAGTGAGCTCGAAGCCGGCAGCGGCGCGCCCTGGAACCGGACGATCTGGCTCGACGACCTGGGCGCGGTCCTGCAAGACGCCAGCATTGACGCGGTGGCTGCGGAGGGCGACAACTCCGAGAACCTCCAGCAGGGCGAAGCCGTCATTGCGGCCGGTCGCAACCTGCTCCTGGACAAACCCGCCGGCCACGACCAGCCGAGATGGGAACGCGTGCTGGAGTCAGCGGCCGAGCAGGATCTGTACATCCAGCTGGGCTACATGTTCCGCCACCACGACGGATACCAGCGCATCGCCAACTGGGCGCGGAGCGGTCTGCTGGGCGACATCTTTGCCATTCGCGCCCACATGTCCACCTACGTCGAGCCGGCCACCCACTCGTTGCTGGCCAGCTTCGCCGGCGGCGTGTTCTACGACCTGTGCGGCCACGTGCTGGACCAGGTCGTCTGGACGCTGGGCCGGCCCGACCGGGTGACGCCGTTCATGCAGCGGGTGCGGCCAAATAGTGGATTCGTTGACAACGGCGTCGCGGTCCTGGAGTACCCGGGAGCCCTGGCGATTGTGGACATCGCAGGCCTCGAGGTTCAGCCGCGCCCGCGCCGCTATGAGGTCTACGGGTCGCGAGGCTGGGCCATCATGGAACCGATGGAACCCGCGCAGACCGTCCGGCTGTCGCTGGACAGCGCACGCGACGGTTTCCTCGAAGGCGAGCAGACGATGACGCTGGAGACCCGGCCCCGCTACGTGGCCAGCCTCGAGGCGTTCGTTCGCACCCTGCGCGGAGAGCAGGCGCCGGAGCGCTCATTTGAGCACGAACGCATCGTCCAGGAAACCGTCATGCGGGCAACCGGCGCCATCGACTAGCCGGGCGGAACAGACTGCGGCGTTAGTTCCCCAGCCCCAGCGCCAGGCCGCCGAAGATCGACTGCAGCCGCGCTCGGTCCTCGGGCGGCAGCGATCCCCGCGCCATGGCGGCCACATTGGCATCCAGGTGGTCGGGGTTGGCGGTTCCCGTCAGCACGGTTGAGATGGCGCTCGGCTCCAGCACAAAGCGATAGGCCGCTTCTGGCACCGATTCAACGTCGCCGTGCACCAGCCAGCCCAGCGGATCCTCGTCCGGCAGTGCGTCGGCCGCCAGGTGTCCGTCGGCCTTGAGTTCGGCAATCACTTCGCGAAGGCGCTCAGGGTTTCCCAGTGCGCGGCGCACGGCGATCATCACGATCAGGCCGATGTCCGCGGCCTCGGCTGCGTCCAGCACGTCCTGTTCGGCCGTCTGGTGCAGCAGGTTGTAGCCGACCATGAACGTGTCGAAGTGTCCATCCTCGGTCATGCGCCTAAAAGTCTCGTGGTGAACGTCGGCGTGGGCCTGCTCGGTGACGCCCAGAAAGCCGACCTTGCCGGCTCGCTGAGCCTCAAGCAGCACGGGCAGGTGACGCTCCACGATGTCGTCGTACCGGTCTGGCATCAGACCATGCACCTGGATCACGTCGATGTAGTCGAGTTGCAGGCGTTCCAGGCTTCGGTCGATCGACGTCCCCACGTCCTCGGGACTCTTCAGTTCGCCGTCGGCAAGCGGGCTGTACTTCGTGGCTACCACGAAGTCGTCGCGCGGAACCCCCGCCAGCCCATGCCCGAGCAGGGCCTCGCTGTCGTCGTAGCTGGCCGCGGTGTCGAAGAAGTTGATCCCGTGATCCAGCGCCCGCCGGGTCAGGCGACGGGCGTCCTCCGGCGTGGTCCCGCGGTTCTGGCCCATCTTGCTGGGGCCGCCGGTCCCCAGGCTGGCCAGCGACACGCGCAAATCGGTGCGACCTAGTCGGCGGTACTCCATCGAGATGACTCCAGATTCAGTTGGGGGCCTGCAACATAGCGCGCGTGAAGCAATCGCGGAGGCATACGTTGGAGTTTGGATCACGGTCAAGCGGGTGTATGATTGACTAGACCACCCCACCTGGGGTGGGGTCAGAAGAGGCGCTCGGCCTCGGGGACACGCGATGGACCAGGAAACCCGCAACCTTCTCAACCGCTGGAAGTCAATCCAGGGCCATGCCCGGGCGGTCGAAAAGATGCTTGAAGACGACGCCTACTGCGTGGACATCCTCAAGCAGACCCTGGCCATCCAGGGCGCCATCGAGAAAGTCAACGCCGGCGTCCTGGAACGTCATCTCAAGACGTGTGTCGCGACCGCTATCGCCTCGGACGATCCCGCGGAGCGCGAACAGGTGATCGCGGAGCTGATGGACGTATTCAAGGGCACCGGCCACTTGCGCCGCGTGAACTCCACGGGCGAGGCCATCGAACGCGTCGCCGCCAGCCTCGAAAGCCGTGATGCGCCCCAACACGACCACGGAAACGGCCAGACCGCATGACCGCTAGTGTCGATTACGCGTTTACGTTGCCCGTCGCGGGCATGCACTGCGTCGCCTGCGTCGACCGGGTCCAGCAGGCCGTCGCAAAGGTGGCGGGAGTTCACGAGGCGTCGGTCAATCTCTCGGACGAAACGCTGGCTGTCCGCGCTGATCGAGGCCTCAAGGCCGCCGACGTCGCCGCCGCTGTCAAGGCGGCGGGCTTCGAGGTGCCAACGGCCGAGCGAACGCTCCAGGTCGAGGGTATGCACTGCGCGTCATGCGTGGGCCAGGTCGAAAACGCCCTTGTGAATGTTCCCGGGGTGCTTGACGCATCCGTGAACCTGGCCTCCGGCCAGGCCCTGGTTCGCCACGCCCTGGGCCAGGCCGACGTCGGCGCGCTGCGGACGGGCGTGCAGCGTGCCGGCTTCAGCGTGCTCGAAACCGACACGCCCAACGAGGCCGCCGCCGGCGCCGCCGTTGCGGACGGAGGGCTTGAGGAGCGCCGCCACCGCGAACGTCGCTGGCTCGGCATTCAGGCCGCCTTCGCCCTCGGCGTCGGGGTCCTGGCGATGTGGGGGGCGGTGGAGTTCATCCCCTGGGCGCCGGAGGTCCTGCGCAACCCGTGGGTCGTGATGGTCCTCGTAACGCCGGTTCAATTCTGGTCCGGCTGGTCGTTCTACCGGGGCGCCTGGCTGGCGGCGCGGCGCGCGAGCACCGATATGAACACGCTGGTAGCCATCGCCACCAGTGCCGCCTACGGCTACAGCCTCATAGTCACGGTGTCGCCGGGGCTGCTGAGCGGCGTTGCCGGGGCCGACGTGCATTACTTCGAAGCCTCCGCGGTCATCATCGGGCTGGTTTTGCTCGGCCGCTACTTCGAGATGGGCGCCCGAGCGCGGGTGTCCGCGGCGATCCAGCGACTGCTGGACCTCAGGGCCAGGACGGCCCGTGTCGAGCGAAACGGACAGACCCTCGAGGTCGCGCTCGACGACGTGCGGCATGACGATGTCGTCGTCGTGCGCCCCGGCGAGAAGGTCCCCGTCGACGGCCGGGTACTCGAGGGTGCGTCGGCGCTGGACGAATCGATGATCACCGGTGAGAGCATTCCGGTGGACAAGGACCCGGGCGACGAGGTGATCGGCGCCACGCTCAATACCGCCGGCAGCCTGCGCGTTCGCCCCACCCGCCTCGGCCAGGACTCGATGCTGGCCCAGATCATCGCGCTGGTTGAACGCGCTCAGACTTCCAAGGCGCCCGTGCAGCGGCTGGCGGACTGGGTGTCGGCGCGGTTCGTGCCGGCGGTCATCGTGATTGCGCTGGTCACCCTGGGCGTGTGGCTGGCCGTCGGACCGGATCCGCGGGTCACCCACGCGCTGGTCGCCATGGTCACCGTGCTGATCATTGCCTGTCCCTGTGCGCTCGGCATCGCGACGCCCACGGCCATCATGGTTGGCGTGGGCAAGGGCGCGGAGTTGGGCGTCCTGGTGCGCAGCGGAGAAGCGCTGGAGACGGCCGGTAGGGTCGACACGGTCGTGCTGGACAAGACCGGCACGATCACGAGCGGCCGGGCCGAAGTCACGGACGTCATTCCGCTCAACGGTGAACCCGAGTCGGAAATCCTGCGCTTGATTGGCTCGGCCGAGCGCGACTCCGAACACCCGATCGGCCAGGCGATTGTGCATAACGCCGCTGAACGCGGAATTGAACTGTCGCCGACTGGCCAGTTCCGGTCGGTAACCGGCAGCGGCGTGCAGGCCGTGGTCGACGAGCGCCAGGTCCTGGTGGGCACGGCGGGCCTGTTGGCGGACGCCGGAGTGCCCGTCGAATCCGCGGCGCGCCGCGGCGAGAAACTGGCTGCCCAGGGTCGAACGGCCGTCTACGCGGCTGTCGACGGCGAGCTGGCTGGCCTGGTAGCGCTGGCCGACGCGCCGCGGTCCGAAGCCGCCGCGGCGATTGCGCAGCTACGGGACCTGGGCCTGCGCGTGCTCATGGTCACCGGCGACCGTGAGGCGCCGGCCCGGGCCATCGCTCGGCAGGTCGGCGTGGACGAGGTGCGGGCGGAAGTTCGGCCCGGCGACAAGGCCGCAATCGTGCGGGACCTGCAGGCTGCGGGGCATCGAGTGGCCGTGGTCGGTGACGGCATCAACGACGCTCCCGCACTGGCCCAGGCCGACCTGGGCATCGCGATGGGCTCGGGAACCGACATCGCCATGGAAGCCGGCGACATCACCCTCGTGCGGGGCAATCTGGACGCGGCGGTCACGGCCATTCGGCTCAGCCGCTCCACGATGCGCACGATTCGGCAGAACCTGTTCTGGGCCTTTGCCTACAACGTGGCGCTGATTCCGGTCGCGGCCGGCGTGCTGTATCCCGCGTTGGGGCTTCAACTCAACCCCATGCTGGCCGCCGGCGCCATGGCGTTCAGCGACCTGTCCGTCGTCGCCAACTCGCTGCGACTGCGACGATTTGGACGAAGCAAAGAGGTCAGTTCTAAAGCCAATTGACAAATTAACGCGGCACGGTTATTTTCAAGTGATGTTCTTGAAGGGCGCGTGCATCTATTTTAGCGGTGGCTATAAAGGGGTAATAGCTATCACTAAAAGTCAGATTATACGTGCCCAATAAGTGACCTTAGACGCTACTCTAAAGCGCGTCTGGCTAAAGGGAGGAAACAACATGGCCATGCGTACGAGCCTTGCACGGGCGCTCAATGACCAGATCAACCACGAGTTTAGCGCGGCCTATGTCTACCTGGGAATGGCCGCCTACTTCGAGACGCTCGACCTCGATGGCTTCGCCGGTTGGATGCGCGCCCAGAGCGAGGAAGAATGGGGCCACGGCATGCGTATCTATGAGCACCTGGCGGACCGCGATGTTCCGGTCACCTTGAGCGGACTGGACCAGGCAGAAACCGAATACGACAGTCCGGAGTCGGTCATCGCCAATGCGCTTGACCTCGAGCAAGGCACCACGCGCTCCATCAACGCCGTCTATGCCCAGTCAATGGAACAGGGCGACTACCAGGCCAAGGCGATGCTGGACTGGTTTGTGAACGAGCAGACCGAAGAGGAAGACACCCTCCGCACCCTGCTTAGCCAGCTAAGGATCGCCGGCAACGAAGGCGCGGCGCTGCTAATCCTCGATCGCAAGCTGGCGGCGCGCCAGCCGGCGGCCGCGGGAGGCTAGCGAGTCGCGGGGCGGCTAGGCCTCTTCCTGCAGCCGTCGTGCCAGCCTGTCCGCGGCGGTCTGTAAGCGCGGGCTGACGGCGATCGGATACGGCGGCGTGGCGGGTGCGAGCCCGCGCACACGGGCGGGCAGTTGCCCAATTGACTCGGCGCTGTACGTCCGGATGCACTCGAGGCTGGAACTCTGCCCCCCGATCCGGCGCCCGTTCGCCATCACGGGCCGTAGCAGCGGTTGCCCGTCGCGCGACTCGTCCGCGCTGCCCAGGACATCGCGCACCGCCACGCCGTCTCTCGTTTCGCGGAAGATCTGCTTGCGCCCGGGCCAGGTGCGCTTGGATGCCGACAGTTTCATGCGGCCGCGCCCCGCATACGCGGCCAGCTTGTAGGCGGTGTCCAGGTAGGGCGCGTCGCCGGATACGGCCAGCGCCGTTCCGACGCCGAATCCGTCGATGGGCGCGCCGTCGGCGACCAGGTCCGCGATTACCGGGGCGTCGAGCTCCCCGCTCACGATGATTCGTACTGCGGCCAGTCCCGCGTCGTCCAGCATGCGGCGTGCCAGCCGGGCGTAAGCCCCAAGGTCGCCTGAATCGATGCGAATGGCGGCCACATCGAATCCCTCGCCCTGCCGCCTCGCCAGGTCGATCACCCGCTGCACGCCGCGGGCCAGGTCATACGTGTCCACCAGCAAGGTGGTTCCGCGGTGCGTTGATGTGAACGAATCCAACGCCTCCGACTCGCCCTCATGCGCCTGGATGTAGCTGTGTGCCATCGTCCCGCTAACCGGGATTCCGTAGCGCCGCCCGGCGGCGACGTTGGAGGTCCCGGCGGCACCCGCTATGTAGGCCGCCCGTGCCGTGTCCACGCCCGCCGCCGCCCCCTGTGCGTGCCGCGTGCCGAAGTCCACCACCGGCGCCCCGTCGGCGGCCGCCACCAGGCGGTATGCGGCTGATGCCGCCATCGTCTGGTGGTGGATCGTGCTAAGCAGGTACGTCTCTGCGATCTGCGCTTCGGGCAGCGAGGCCGTCACTTCCAGGATCGGCTCATTACCGAACACCGGCGTTCCTTCGGGCACGGCCCGAACCTCGCCCTGAAACCTGAGCCTCTCCAGCCGGTCGAGAAAGCCCGTGGAAAACCGATGCAGCGAGGCCAGGTACTCCAGGTCGAAAGCCGTGACGGCCAATCCTTCCAGGTAGTCCAGCGCCGTTTCCAGCCCACAGGCGACCAGCAGATTCCGGTTCGGGGGCAGCCGGCGGCAGATCAGGTCAAAGGTCGCCGTCGCCGTCAGGCCATGTTCCCAGTACGCCTGCATCATGCTGAGCTGATACAGGTCGGTCAGCAACGCGTCGGCGGGCGCGGACGCGTGCACCCGAGGCGTCATTCGGGTGCGGCGGGCTCCAGAATTGCGCCTGCCTCACGCATGGCCTTCATTGCCGCATCGCCGTCGCCGGGCGCCACGTCCACGGCGCGTATGGCATCGGTAATCACGTGCACATCGAGTCCCGGCATTTCAACCGCGTCGAGGACGCTCGCCTTTACGCAGTAGTCAGTAGCCAGCCCGCCTACCCAGAGCCGCCGGATGCCCGCCGCCTGCAACTTCTCGCCCAGTTCCCCACTGTCGAACGCCGAGTAGGCCTCGCGATCGGTCTGATCGGCTTTGGACACCACCGCCGCGTCGTCCGGCAACTCCAGGTCGGGGTGAAACGCCGCGCCCGGCGTGCCCTGCACGCAGTGCGGCGGCCACAGACCGCCCTGCTCGGCGAAGCTTTGATGATCGGCCGGGTGCCAGTCTCGGGAGGCGAAGATCAGGGCGCCCCCTTGGCCCGCCGCCGCGATCCAGTCGTTCAGCACCGGCACCACCGCGTCGCCGTCGGTCACGGCCAGCGCGCCGCCGGGGCAAAAATCGTTCTGCACGTCGACCAGCAGCAGCGCATCGCAAGGGGTCAGATTGATCGCCATCGGTTGCCTCGAGACTCGGCCCAGCGTGCGTATTCTTGTGTCACGCGCTCGGATTCAGCCCGTCGTGATCGCCCCGCAAGGGATGGCTGGGGTAGATGGATTCGAACCACCGCTTCACGGTCCAGAGCCGCGCGTCCTACCACTAGACGATACCCCAGGGACTGGCCGTCACCGGCCGGATTCAACCCTACCACCCAATCCCGCTGTCGCCGCACGACTGGCCGCCGGTGAGCCCGAGTCTCGATAATTGCCCAATGAGCGACGCTGCCGGATCCCCGCGGCTCTTGCGCGGCCCCTACGACACCGCCTTCGTCGACATCGGCGGGACGGTCGTACACATCGAGCCGCCGTTCTTTGAGACCGTCCTGCGCATTGCCGCCGGTTTTGGCGTGCCGGATCCCCCGGACGACTTCGACCGGCGGGCCGATCGCGTCTGGCGCCAGGACGGCGAAGAGAACCGTTCGCGTGGCTGCACACTCACGACCTCGGCTTCGGCCAACTACTGGCATGGCCAATACGAGCGGTTGGGCGAGGTCTTGGGGATTAACGACACCGAGAGTTTCAGCCACGTCCTCTACGAGCGCTTCAGTTCGTTTGAGGCCTACCAGCCCATGCCCGGCGCCGTCGAGGCCCTGCGAGCGCTCAACCGACTGGGCTTGCGCCTGGTCGTCGCCTCCAACTGGGAAGGCTGGCTCGGCCGCCTGCTGGTCCTGCTTGACCTGGAACGCTTCTTCGCCGCGCAGGTCGTCAGCGCTGACATCGGCGCCGAAAAACCAGACCGCCTCTTCTTCGAACGCGGCCTGGACATCGCTCAAGCCGACCGTCGCCGTGTCCTCCATGTCGGCGACAACCTGGAGGCCGACATCGAAGGCGCGCTGAATGCCGGCGTCGATGCCGTCTGGATCAACCCGTCCGTTCCGGCCGACTCGCCCGTGCCCGTGATTGCGACTATCGCCGAACTACCCGACCTCATCCGGTCCCACGTCGCGCCCACGCCCTGGGCACTGCCGTAACCTCTGCTGGTCGTCTGGCCGCCGACTCGGAAAAATCGATGAACCTTGAGTGGGACGTGATCGCGTCAAAGCTGGCCTGGCGCGGTCGCTTTCCCGTGGTGATCGACCGCCTGCGTGCCCGCCAAGACGGCCGCGAGATGGACTACACCTACCTCAAACTCTCAGGCGGCGCGGTTACGGTCCTGGGGTTGGACGAGAAGAACCGGGCCATCTGCGTGCGCCAATACCGCCATCCCACCGGCCAGGTCATGCTGGAACTCCCGGCCGGCCACGTTGACCGCAACGAAACGCCCGCCGCCTGCGCGCATCGGGAGTTCGAGGAAGAAACTGGCCTGCGCATCGGCGACCTGCAATCCCTCGGCTCCTTCGTGCCCGTGCCCGCCCTCAGCGGCTTCCGCATGCACATGTTCATCGGCCGCAACCTGTCCCAGGGCCAGGCCGCCCTGGACGAGTCGGAAATCCTGGAAGTCGTCCGCGTTCCCCTTCGAGAGCTGCGCGAGCAGATCCTGGACGACCAATACGACCACGCCGGCATGATCAGCACCGTGCTGATCGCCTCGCAACGAGGCCTGCTGCCAGAGTGATTTCCCGTGCCCTGATTGTTCGAGGCCCTTCGGATCAGGTGCGCCGTGCCGCCTACCAGCAGGTACTCGGCACCGATCGCGTGGACTGGTTGACCGATAGGGCGAGCCTGGCCGACGACGTGGTCGTGGACCTGGACGACCCCGATGCCCTGCCGGATGACCAGCGCAAGCGGCTGCTGGCGTCCGCTGCGCTTATCGTCGCCGGCGCTCCGGTTGCGGGCGCTCCTGATGCGCGTTCGTTGGCGGCCTGGCCTGACCTGCTGGAGGGACCGGTGGTCGCCATCGCTTCGGACCTGGACTCGCTGGGTCGCCGAACCATGTCCAAGTCCGTCGTGGTCGCGGAGGCGCCCGGCCTTGGCCCCGCCGCCTGGCGAGCCGTCCTTGGCCTCGTTGCGCTCGGCGGCGGCCTGCGGCGCATCGCCGCCCGCGTTGAACCGCGCGGCCCCGGCTTCTCGGCGATCTACGGTGTCGGATGCTTTCGCGACGACTCAATCGCCTACGTCGAAGCCATGGCCGGAGCCCCACCCGGCGCCGGACTCAGCATTTACGAAGCTCTTGGTCGCGGTGGCATCCGCGAATTCGACTCGCGCCGCTCCATCAACCGCGTGATCCGTGCTGGTGCTGCGGCACAGCTGCCGGCTACGCAGGCAGACCCCTACGCCCGGTTTGTTGCCGGTTTCTGCCGCGCTGATGGTCGCGGACCGCCGGCCGAGCTTGCCCCGGTCCTGACCGAGGCCCACGCCGCCTACGCCGCGCTCATGCTGGCCTGCGAGTCCGGAACGGCGGTCGCGCTATGAACAAGCCGGTACGCATGGCCGCCGTCAGCTTCGACCACGGGCATCAGTACTCGTACCTGCGAGCCATGCTGCGGCTGCCCGAGATCGAACTGATCGCGATTTCCGAACCGGATCCCGACGAACGGGCCATTGCCGAGAGCCTGCTGGCCGAGAGCGGCGGCGACTCGGTGCGCGTCCACGCCAGCCACGCCGACGTGTTCCAGGCGCACGACATCGACGCCGTCAGCATCTGCGCCGCCAACGCGGATCATCACGATCTCACCCTGGCCGCCGCGGAGTCCGGCAAGCACATCCTCTGCGAGAAACCCCTCGCCGTATCCCTGGCCGAAGCGACTGCGATGGTCCGCGGCTGCGCCGATCATGGCGTCACCCTCGCCACCGCCTATCCCGTCCGCCACGCGCCCCAGGTCTGGGAGGCCAGGCGCCGTCTCGACGGCGGCGAACTGGGGCCCATTCGCGCAATGTCGCTCACCAACGTCCTGCGCGCCCAGCCCAGCGGCTGGTTCATCGACCCGGCCCGTTCGGGCGGCGGTGCGATCCGCGACCACATCGTCCACGCCACCGACCTGATGCGCTGGTTCAGCGGCGCCGAGGTTGCCCAGGTCTACTGCGAGGCCGACACCCTGGCCCGCGACATTCCGGTCGAAGACACCGGCGCCCTGATCGAGGTGTTCGACTCTGGTGTGGTGGGAACCTGCGACCCAAGCTGGAACCGCCCGCGCACCTGGCGCAAGTGGGGCGACGTCAGCGGCCGCATCGTCTGTGACGGCGGCGTCATCGAGTTCGACATCACCGATCACGTCATTCGGGTTACGTCCGCCGATCCCGGCATCGCATACCAGGAGACCGGCTTTTCGTCGGACATGAACGCTGCGCTGCTGCTGGACTTCGCCAAAGCCGTGGCGACCGGCCGCCCGCCCTGCGCCGACGGCCACGACGGCTGGGCGGGCGTGGCCTGCACCGAGGCCGCCTACGCGTCCGCCCGCCAACACGAATTCGTCGACGTGCCGCAATTTCGCTAGGCGGCTCGCAGCCAGGCGATCGACTGATCGACTAGCGGAGCCGTTACGAGCGGACCTGCGCTACGTCAGTCGTGGGTCAAGTGGCCTACGATGGAAGCGTGCGTGACTTGAACGAACAGAGCGGGCGGCAATGGCGGCCCAGGCATCACAAGAACCCACCTACACCATGGGGTATAGCGACGACTTCCAGCAGATGCTCGCTCGTCGCAGCGTGAACACCCACGCCGCGCACCTCCTCCCACACCTCAAGCCCGGCCAGCGCGTGCTCGACTTTGGCTGTGGTCCCGGAACCATCTCGGTCGGCCTGGCGCAGGTCGTCGATCCCGGTGAAGTGCACGGTATCGACATGGAGGCCTCGCAGATCGCAATGGCCGATGCCGCTGCCGAGGCTGGCGGCCACGCCAACGCGTCCTTCCATGTCGGCGACGTGACCGATCTGCCATTCGATGACGACTCATTCGACGTCGCCCACTGCCATGCTGTGCTCATGCATGTGCCGGACACCCAGGCGACGCTGGCCGAGGTGAAACGCGTCCTCAAGCCTGGTGGGCTCATCGCCAGTCGCGAATCGATCATCTCCTCCTCGTTCCTGTATCCCACCGACGAGGACACCGCACAAGCGTGGCAAACATTCGCCAGGCTTCTGGCCGGCAACGGCGGCCACCCGGAAATGGGGCTGGAGCTCAAGGCCAATCTCATGGCGGCCGGGTTCACCGACATTCGGGCGTCCGGCTCGTTCGACTTCTTCGGAACGACCGAGGACGTCGCCTTCTTCCACGGCTTCATCAACGACTGGTTCTTCTCGCCCAAGGTCACGGCGGCCATCGTGCAATTCGGGTTGGCATCCCAGCAGCAACTCGATGACTGGCAGGCCCGCATCGACGAGTGGCGGGATACCCCCGGCTCTGTGGGCGCTATCGCCTTCGGTGAGGCCATCGCGTCCAAACCGTAGAAGCGGATCGCGCTCCATCAGGTCAGCTGAGGCAGTAAACGCTGTCGCCCGGTTGACGCCCTACACTGGTCGCATGAGCACTCGTGTCGACTCGCAGACCCTCCGCGCGCGCTCCCCGCTGGTCATCCCCATAACGGTCGGCCTGCTCACGGCGGCGGCATTTGGCCTGAGCGTTGGCGTCATAACCGGCGCCATCGATACGCCGATCTTCGAGCGGGCAACGCCGGCCTACGCAATTGACTACCCGATCTGGGCGCTGAACGCCGTGCTGGTCGGGGCGCTGGCTGGAGTGAGCATGTTCGCCATGCGCCGGCGCCGGGACTTTGGCAGCGGTCCCATTTACGCGGGCGGCTTTCTCTCAGCCTTCGCCATTTCCTGCCCGCTGTGCAATGGACTGCTGGTGGCCGCCTTCGGCACGGGCGCCGCGGCGAACTTCTTTGACCCGGCACGCCCCTTCATCGGAGGCGCGACAGCCCTGTTCATGGGCTTCGTGCTGATTCGTCGGGTCCAGTCGCTCAGGGCCGGCTGTGTCGAGTGCCCGGTTCCGGCCGAGACGACGGCCGAAGCCGCCGGCTGAGGCCTAACGCTTAGTAGCGGTCAGGCCAATAGCAATACGCGTCCAGACGCGGGAAAAGGACATCCAGGAGTTCGGCGTCAGGGCCGGCCAGGCGTACGCCGTGGACGTCGCGCAGTTCCTCGGCTGATCGGTAGCCGAAGAGGAGCTCGCACAAGCGGTCGGCAGGCAGCCGAATTGTCCGCGCCGGAGCTTCGCCCCCCAGCGCCAGGTCGCCCCTGCCCAACTCCGTCTCGATCGCGAGATGCGCGGGGCAATCCGGACCGAGCGATTCGGCCTGCTCGTGCGCGTAAGGCTGCAGCGCCTCCAGCACCTGGCCCGGCAGGCTCAGCCGAACCATCTGCGCGCGGCTGATCGGACGCTCCGTCGTCATGCTCACGTCGAGATTCTGCAGATACCGACCCACGCGGCCCGTTGGATACACGTGAAAGTCCAGGCTTCCCATCCGGTGTCGGATCGCTTCCTCCGCCATGGCCCGGATTAGGGATCCCGCCGCCGCGCTGCTTGTTGCCTGCGCGTCGACGATGTCCAGCCGCTGCGCGTCGCTCTCGATCTGATCTCCTATGCAGTAGCCGGCGATCTGGCCGTCATCGTTCAGCGCCACCTGCACCCACGCATCCAGCCTGCCGAAATAGAGACCCTGGCGCGGACCCAGCCAGCGCTCGGGCTCTCGCACCCGCACGCCGGTCATCCCGGCGGTCTCGCGGTTGTACAGGCGAGCGATCGCGGGTCGATCCGCGGGCTCGCCCGCGCGAATCCTGTGACTCCCCGGCACCGCCTCCGCGCGTCGCGTCGAAATGCTGAACCTGAACTCCGGCATCACCGCGGCGTACGCCCAGCGGTGATACACGTCCGCCACGCCGCCATACAGCATCGAGAGCGGCACGCCGCGTCTCTCGGCCCGCTCCAGCACGGTCTCCAGCATGAAGCGCATGTGCCCTCGCATCTGGTGCGCGTCGGCAGTGTGTACGCCCACGACCCCGGCGCTCTCCAGCGTCGCCCCGCGCAGGCGGTGCGGAACCGTAAAGGTCTGCATCCAGCTGACCAGCTCGCCGTCCACCTCCACGCGCACCTGCTCCCACGGCAGGCCAAGCTCATGGGGAAGAAACCGGATGACGCGTTGCGGCCTCGACTCAGGCAGCGGCGAGTCTCTCCAGTCCGGACAGCGCCCGCCGCAGCCGCACCTGGCAACGCTGGCGGCCAAGCACGGCCATCGTCGCGAACAGCGGCGGCGTGGCCCGCCGTCCGGTCACGGCGATGCGCACCGGCATGAACAGGTCGCCGGCCCGCCACTCCAGGTCGCTGGCCAGCGCGCGCATCCCGGATTCGAGCGTCGAGTCGTCAAAGGGCTCTACTTCGTCTACCAGTGCCGCCACGCGTTCCAGGGCTCGCGCCGTCTCCGCCACCGAGTGGCGCCGGTACCTGACCTGGCCCATGTCGGGATCCAGCCCCTCGTCAAAGAAGAACGCCATCAACTCGGCCGTCTGGTCGAGATGCGACAGGCGCTCGTACTCGAGCTCCAGCGCCGACTTGAAATAGGGGCGCTGGTCCGGCGAAAGCTCAAGACCGCCGGCGGTCGCGTACGACCAGGCGCGCTCGACCAGATCCGCGAGATCGAGTCGCCGGATCCAGACGCCGTTGAAATGGTCCAGCCGCTGCGGGTCGAAGATGGCGTCCGCGCGGTTGACCCGCGTCAATCTGAACACCTGCACCAGCTCGTCCAGGCTGAACAGCTCCCGCTCGTCGCCCGGCGACCAGCCCAGGAAGATCAGGAAATTGACCATGGCCTCGGGCAGGAAGCCCCGGGTCCGGTACGCCCCAACCCACTGCGCCCCGTCACGCTTCGAGAACTTCTGGCGTCGGTGGTTGAGCACCAGCGGAAGATGCGCAAACACCGGCGTGGTCCAGCCCAGCGCGTCGTAAATCAGCAGCTGACGAAAGGTATTGGAAACATGGTCGCGGCCACGCACCACGTGACTAATGCGCATGTGGTGGTCGTCCACCGTCACGGCCATGTTGTACAGGGCCGAGCCGTCACCGCGGGCGATCACAAAATCGTCAATGTCGCCGGCGCCCGTGCTGATTGATCCCAGCACGACGTCGTCGAATCGGAGCTCGCGCGGCTCGGTCCGAAACCGTACGGCCGGAACCACGCCGGCCGCCTGGCGCTCGGCGATCTGGGCCTCGGTGAAGTGCCGGCCTATGCCGGAGTACCGCTGCGGCTGGCCGTCGGCCCGCTGCTGCTCGCGCTCGGCGGCGCGTTCCTCGGCCGTGGTGTAGTCGCGGTAGGCGTGGCCTGACGACAGCAGGCCCTGCACTGCCTCCCGATGAACCTCGCTGCGCTCGCTTTGCCGGTACGGGCCGCAAGGACCACCCACGTCCGGGCCTTCGTCCCAGTCCAGGCCCAGCCACCGCAGGCCGTCGTAGATTCCGGCCTCGCACGTCGGGTCGCTGCGCTGCGCGTCGGTGTCCTCGATACGCAGCACAAACGCCCCGCCCGCGTGGCGGGCCATCAGGTAGTTGAACAGCGCGGTCCTGGCGCTGCCCACGTGCAGATCGCCGGTTGGGCTGGGCGCCATGCGAACGCGCACGGGCTGATTCATGGCGCGCAGTATCTCACCGGCGGAAGCGCGGCTTGCAGCGAGTACCTGCTCAATCCTGGTAGTACCCGATGATCGTGTCCATGGCCGCCGATAGCTCGGCAATCCACGCCTCCGGTGCGGCGCTGCTGGGACTCACCTCGGGCGTCACCCAGCCGCTGAAGCCAACGCCCCGCAGCGTTTGCATCACCACCGGCCAGTCCACGTCCCCGTGCAGCAACTGGGTGAATCCCAGCCACCCGCCGGGTCTGAGCGTGAAGTCCTTCACGTGTACGCGGGCGATTCGATCGGCCCCTAGCGCCTCGATCCAGTGTTGCGGACGCCCGAACTGCATCACGTTGCCCACGTCGAAGTAGACGCGCAGGTTGGGACTGGCGAAGCCGTCCACAAACTCCATCATGTCGCGCGGACTTAGGATCAACGCATTCCACACGTTTTCCACCGCCAGGGTCACGCCCGCCTCTTCCGCATGTGGCAGCAGCGTCTCGGTGGCATCGCGCGCTGCGTCCCAGATTTCGGTAAACGGCGCGTCGTCCGTGACGACCCCCGGGATGTAGAGCAGCGTGTCCACGCCCAGATCCGCTGCCAGGTCAACGCTGCTTCGGGCCAGCGCCAACCCCTTGGCCCGCGTGTCGGCGTCCAGGGACGAGGGGGAATACTGCCAGGGAATGCCGCCGTTCAGGCACAGGATCGGCGGACCCTCGGCCGCCAGGCGGCGAAGCTCGATTCGTTCGGCCTCGGTCGCTCCCAGCGAGTACGGCCCGTCGGCCGGCAGCGTCAGTTCAACGCCCTCAAAGTCACCGCGATTGGCCAGGCGGAATACCTCGGGCAGCAGAGTGCCGGGGTGGAGGCAGCTATCGCGCAGACCTTTTCGCAATCTTGGCGCGTCGTTCACAGCGGGATCCAGCGGGAGATCGTCGTCGGGTCGCGAGTGTAGTCGCCTCCCGGCCTAGTTCGGCGGTACGGCACCCGGCGTCGTATTGATCGCCCGTGGTCGCGGCACCAGTGCTGCCTGCAGATCCAGCAGCCGGCCCTGCCGGCGAACCGAGAGCGTGATCGTCTCACCGACCGTCGCCCTATCGATCGCATGCGACAGCGTGAAGTCGCGGGTCAGCGTCTCCCCGTTAACCGCCACGATCAGGTCGCCCGCCACGACTCCGGCGGCACTGGCCGTAGTGTCCGGCATGACCCCACTGACCCCCACCGCGTATGGGTAGGGCGATCCGGCAAAGCTGTCCAGTTCGGGATCGATCAACTGGTAGCGAACCCCCAGCAGACCCCGCGACACCGTGCCCGTGGACTCGAGCTCCGGCAGCCGGCGCACCACGTCGCCAATTGGCAGCGCGAAGCCAATGTCGTTGGCGTTGGACTGCACGGCCGTATTGATGCCGACCACGCGCCCGTTTGCGTTGACGAGCGGCCCGCCGCTATTTCCCTGGTTGACCGCCGCGTCGGTCTGGATCAAGCCGCGCAGCGGGATGGCCATTGGTCCCGTGTCGGTGTTGACAGTTCGCGGAATCAGCCGATCCAGGCCGCTGACGATGCCCAGGGTTGCCGTGTTTCGGAAGTTTCGAGGGCTGCCAATCGCGAGCACCGGCTCGCCGACCCGCAAGTTCGTGTCGCCGGCCAGTTCCAGTGCCGGAAACGGCCCGCCCTCCGCTTGCAAAACGGCCACGTCGCCCCACACGTCCCGTCCAACGATCGTTGCCGGAATCCGCTGACCGTCGGATAGCATTACCCGCACCTCTCCGCTCGCATCCTCTGGCAGGACATGGGCATTCGTGAGAATGCGGCCGTCGGTGGTGTAAAAGAACCCTGTGCCGATTCCCGCGCCGCGTCTGAGCGTGCCTCGCCGCGCCTCAACGGTGACCACCGCCGGCATCAGCTGTTCGAGCAGGTTGACGTACGAAGTCGGGGCGGCGCTGGGAATCGCCGCCGCGGCTGTTGGCTGCTCCACCGCGACCGCCGGGGCCGGCTGGGAGGGTGCGGCGGCGCGTCCCGCCAGGTATCCACTCGCCGCTCCGCCGCCGGTCCCAAGGATCACCGTCAACACCAGCAGGCCGACCATCCAGCGCGAAATGCCCGTTGGACGAAGCGGTGACGGCGATTGAGACATGCGACGCTCGGCCGATCCAAAGCAATTCGAGTATAGGCAACCTTCTCCTGACTTCTGTGCGAAACGCTACGACCGGGCTTGCAGTCGATTCTCGCCGCTAGACTGACGCCGACCGACCGACAGGCGAGGCCCCGTGCAAGACCTTCGGCTCGCGCTGGCCCAGATTCGGCCCGCCCTGGGCGCTCTGGATCGCAACCTCGCGCTGCATCTGGATTACGTTGACCTTGCCGTGTCGGCGGGCGCCGATGTGGTCGTCTTTCCGGAACAGTCCCTCACCGGCTACTTCCTCAGCGATCTGGTGCCCGACGTGGCCCTGCGACGGGACGACCCGCGGCTGAACTCGCTGCGTGAGGCCAGCCAGTCGATCGACGTGATCTTTGGATTCGTGGAAGAGACTTCGGACCACCGGTTTCTGCCGGCCGCCGGGTATTTGCACAACGGCGACTTCGTACACGTCCACCACAAGGTCTACCTGGTCACCTACGGTCTCTTTGACGAGGCTCGCGACCTCGCTGGCGGCCGCGTGGTCCGCGCGTTCGACACGCGTTTCGGGCGGCAGGCCATGCTGATCTGCGAAGACCTCTGGCATCCCACCACCGCCGGCATCGTGGCCGCCGATGGCGCGGACGTGATCTACGGGCTGTCCAGCAGCCCCGGCCGCGGAGTCTCTGGAGGCACGCACGAACTGGGATCCGCCGAGACCTGGCGCGCCATCAACCGGCTCTACGCAACCCTGCACGTCTGTTACGTCGTGCACTGCAATCGTGTCGGCTTTGAGGACGGCGTCAACTTCTGGGGCGGGTCCGAGGTTGTCGGCCCCGACGGCGAAGTGCTGGCACGGGCGCCCGACTTCGAGGAAGACCTGGTCGTTGCCACCCTGTCCGACGCCCCCTTGCGTCGGCAGCGAACCCGCTTGCCGCTGCGCCGGGACGAGAACGTCGTCCTCAACGGGCAGGAGTTTGCGCGCATAGCCGCCCAACGCCATTGGCTGGACGGCGTCTGAGATGAGCCTGCGCCGGCGAGCCTGCCGCGGGCTCGACCTGGACCCCGACCTGACCTGCCGCGTGCTCGAGGCCTTCATCCGTGACGAAATCGAGAAGTTCGGCATCCACCGTGCCGTCGTGGCGCTCTCCGGGGGAATCGACTCGGCCGTCAGTTGCGCGCTGGCCGCCCGCGCCTTCGGTCCCGACCGCGTGCTCGCCGTCCTCATGCCCTACCGCACCAGCAACCCGGCCAGTCGCGCCGACGCGGAGACGTTGGTCGACCAGTTGGGCATACCCTCCGCGCTGATCGAAATCTCCGCCTCGGTCGACGGCCTGCTGGGCGAACTTGACGACGATCCAAATCCGCTGCGGCGCGGCAACATCATGGCCCGCGCCCGCATGATCGCCCTCTACGACCAGTCCGAGGCGTTCGGCGGCCTCGTCGTGGGCACCAGCAACAAGACCGAACTCCTCCTCGGCTATGGAACCCAGTTCGGCGACATGGCCAGCGCCGTGAACCCTATCGGCGACCTTTACAAGACTCAGGTGCGCGCCCTGGCCGCGGCGCTGGACATTCCGAGTGCGATCCAGGAAAAGGCGCCCAGCGCCGACCTGTGGGCCGGGCAATCCGACGAGGACGAGCTCGGCTTTGACTACGAGACCGCCGACCAGGTGCTCTACCTGCTGATCGACGAGATGTATGCCACAGCCGAACTCATTGCCGACGGCTTTGACGCTGACCTCATCCACGAATTGCAACGCCGCGTGGTCCGCTCGCAGTTCAAACGGCGGCTGCCGCTCATCGCCAAGCTCTCAAACCGTACGATTGACCGCGACTTTCGCTACCCGCGCGATTGGGGGCGCTAACCAATGCCTGTCTTCAGCCTGGCCACCGCCATGTGGCCCAACGGCGTGCCCTTTGACCAGGTCATCGCCGAACTCGCCGACGCCGGATTCACCCAGTGCGAACTCTTCGGTCCAAAGGACCTGGCCGACGACCGTACCGCTGGCGAGCGCCGCCGCATCCTCAACCGGCACGGCGTCTGGGCCCGCACGATTCACTCCGACCTGAGCGTCGATCTGGCGGCGCTCGACGATGACGTGCGGACCCGGGCCATCGCCGCCGTGGCTGCCTGCTTTGAGCCATATGCCGAACTCGGCGGCTTTGCCGTGATCGTCCATCCCAGCCGTGGCGACAGTCCCGAGCAGCAACTGGCGCCCAGGGTCGACGCCTTTCGGCGCTCGCTCGATTCCCTCACTGCCCTGGCCGAGAATCTGGGCATTCGGCTGGCCTGCGAAAACTTGCAGCACAAGGGCGAGCCGCGTCCGCTCTGCCGCATGGAGGACCTGCGGCGAGTGATCGACGACTACCCGCCCACGGTCGGCATTTGCCTCGACACCGGCCACGCCAACAACAACGGCTTGGATCCGGCCGACGAGGCGCGCATCGCGGGCGAGCGGCTCATTGCCCTGCACCTGCAGGACACCGATGCCTTGGAAGACCGGCACTGGCCCCCGGGGCTGGGCAATATCAATTGGCGTCGCGTAAGCGCGGCGCTCACCGAGATCGGCTTCGATGGCGCCTGGACGTTTGAAGTGGGAACCGGCGCGGCGGGCCCGGCGGCTACCGCCGCCCTCGTACGTCGCATCGCCGACGCGTGGCTGGCCGGACGAGCGCCCTCAGACCTCCCACAAACGGAGACCGCTGCCGGCTTCAACGCGCGCTAGCAGCGTCCGCGCCTGGTCCACGCGCGCCGGTGGCTCACCACGGGTGTGGCGCAGGTAGGCCTGCAAGTCGGTGGCCGCTTCACGGTGTTGGCCCAGCAGGCGATGCACCCGCGCCCGGTCAACCAGCAGCCCACGGTCGCTGGCGTCCAACTCAATGGCGCGCGTCAGATCCAGCAGCGCCAGTTCGGGGTTGCTACGGAGATTCGCCAATGCCCGCCGCTGGTAGCGGCTGGCCGTCGAGACGGGCAGCGCCCCAATCACCGCCGCGCTCCCGGCCGTCAACAGACCCAGCGCCACGATCGGGTAGGCGAATGGAATGCCCTCCGCCCCCAGCAAAACTCCCATCGCCACACTGAATGCAAACACGGACGTCAGTAACGCGTAGTACCGCATTCGGGGTGATCGGCCGTGCAGGAGATCTTTACTGCAATTGCTACACCGGGCGACAGGGCCGTACTGTCGCGTCCTGCACCGCGGACACTGCAACTCGCGCGCTACTCCCCCGGCGGCCACTGCTCGGCCCGACGCAAGGCCGGCCGGGGCGCGCCTTGCAGATATTAACAAGGTGACATAACGCACGCAAGATTTCGTCGTTCTGCCGTATGTCGCCGGCCGCCGAACGAACCGCCGGGACCGCTCGCCGTCGGCGTCGGGTGGCCTCGCTATACTTCAATGTCGCCCCGCGCGTACCGACACCGAACGATCAATCAATTCGCGGGCCAACCACCATGATTCGCAGCCGGCTTTCCGCATTGTTGTCCGAAGGGCTGTCCGCGGCTCAGGCCGCCGGCGCGGTCGCCGCCACGCCCCCCGTCACCTTCACGCTGGAGCGGCGCGACGACGAACTCGCTCACTATTCCAGTTCCGAAGCCCTGCGCCTTGCTCGGATCGTCGGTGCGCCGCCCCGCACCATCGCCGAAGCCGTCGTGGCCCATCTGCCCCGGTCGTCCGCGGTCAGCCGCGTTGAGACGGCCGGCCCCGGATTCATCAACTTCTGGATCGACGACGCGTGGGTTCTGCACCAGTTGCCTGCGGTCATCGAGGCCGGTGCCTCCTTCGGCGGTTCGAATCTTGGCGGCGGCGCCCGCGTGCAGGTGGAATACGTCAGCGCCAATCCCACCGGGCCGCTTACCGCGGGCGCTGGCCGCGGCGGTGTGGTTGGCGACGCCCTGGCGCGGCTGCTGGATGCCTGCGGCTACGACGTCACCCGCGAGTACTACGTCAACGACGCCGGGCACCAGGTCGAAATCCTGGGTTTGAGCGTGTATCACCACTACGCCGCGGCCCTTGGGAAGGACGTGCCATTCCCGGAGGACGGGTACCGGGGCGACTACGTAGCCGAGTGGGCCGCGCAGATCGTGCGCGACGACGGCGCGCGGTGGCTCGGCAATGGAATTCCCAGTGATGCCGGGGCGTTTGAGGCCAGGGCCGTTGAGATCGGCCTGGCCACCATTCGCCGGGATCTGGATGACCTCGGAATCGAATTCGACCTCTGGTTCTCCGAGCAGGCCATGCGCAATCGCGGCGCCGTGGAAGAGGTGATCCGGGCCTTGGACGGCCGCGGCTTCGTCGCGGAACGCGACGGCGCCGTCTGGTTTATTGGGGGCGCCGGGGCGGAAGATCGCGAGAACGTGCTCGTGCGTTCGCGCGGCGATCCAACCTACTTCGCGGTCGATATCGCCTACCACCAGGACAAGTTTGCCGCGCGGGGATTCGAGCGCGTCATCGACGTTTGGGGCGCCGACCACCACGGCCATGTTCCGCGCATGCACGCGGCCATGGAGGCGTTGGATGCGAGCGCGGATACGGGGCGCCTGGAGATCCTGGTCACACAGATGGTCGGCATTCGCACTGACGGCGAACTCGGTCGTCAGGGCAAGCGCAGCGGCAAGTTCGTGACGCTCCGCGAGGTGCTGGACGAAGTCGGCCCGGCGTCCACGCGCTACTTCTTCCTGTCCAAGGCCATTGACAGCCAGATGGAATTCGATCTCGACTTGGCCAGGCGCGAGGACGCCGAGAACCCCGTGTACTACATCCAGATGGCCCACGCGCGATGCGCCGGCATCCAGCGAACCGCCGAAACGGCTCCCGCCACGGCCGGGTCGGCCAGCCTCACGCCCGACGACGTAGCTCTGGCACGCCGCCTCCTCGCCTTTCCGGAAGTCGTCACCGACGCCTGCGTCAACCGAGAACCGCATCGCGTCACCCACTACCTGCTTGATCTGGCGCGCGTGTTCCACTCCTACTACAACAAGCATCGGGTCGTGACCGACGATGCCGCCCTGACGGCCCGGCGACTGGAACTGGTTCGGTCCGTACGGCAGGTGCTGGCGAACGGCTTAGGCCTGCTGGGGATAGCCGCGCCCGAACGAATGTAGGCCGGCGTTAGGCAAGCGTCGCGATGTTTGGCGTCGGCCAGGTCGTCACGCCGCCCTCCGCCAGGCGCACGCGCACGAAGCTGGTCGCAATGCCCGAGCCCAGGCGGCCAACGTCGGGTGCGTCACCCAGCACAATGCCCTCCGTTCCCGCCGAGGAACCGATGGCCAAACGCACCGGCACGCCGTGAGACGTGCGTTGCGCAAGGCCTGCGGCGGCCTTCGGCGGAAGCAGGATCTCCGACTGCCCGGGCCGTCGCGCGCCGATCACCGTGCCCACGTCGCCGTCGGCGGCCCTGAACATGTCCTGCAGCGCGTGCGACATCCGGGCCGAGCCCGCTCCCCCCGTGAGCACGATCGCCCGTGGCGGTCGGCCGTAGCTGCCCTCCGGTGGGGCAAGACCCGCAATGGTCTGGGCCAGGCCCAATCCCGTCACCATCTCGGCGTCGGCCGACGGCGCCACGATGCCGGCTGGCCGGGTTTCCAGGGCGCGCCGAACCCACTCCGCACGAAGTGGGTCGGGGGTGACCAGGATGCCCGGCTCGCGGTCGCCGTCCCTGGCGTCGGGACGCTCGCCCGACTCCACAAAGCGAAACGGTCCATACGCGCGTCCGCCTCCGCCCAGGGCGCCGGCCACCGCCACGCCGTCGCCCTCGACGACGATTCCATCGTCCGGATCCATGCTCACAACTTCGCCGCCCAGCCGGCAGTGGAGCGCGGCCTCGCGAACCTCCCGAACGAATACCGCCACACCGGTTTGCACGTTGAAGTCGGCCACCATGCCGCGGGTGGGCGCCACCCAGTTTCGGTTCCCGCGCAGGCGGCCCGGTATTCCCGCCAGCAGCGTCTCAGCCTCAACTGTTTCGCCGGGCTCAACGGCCAGCAACTCGTGAACTTCGTCCGGCTGAACCTGGAGCAGGCGCGGAAGATCGACCACCGCGACCCCGCTTCGTACGCGCCCCCGACACCAGATTTGGCCCGGCACGACGGTGTCGCCGACGTCAAGCAGGATGCGCCCGGGAAACGGCAGAGCGTGCCGGCGGCGCAGCCGCCCCACAAACACGCCCCGTGGAAGCGTCCCGTGGTTCACTGGCTCAACCGACCTGCAGAAGATCCTGGCGGCGCGGCCCCGCGGCGGGATAGGCGTTCAAGGCGCGATGCCACTGGGCCACCCACGCCTGGCGCGCATCGGGCGCGTCCGGCCACACCAGCGGTCGACCCCGCGCATCAATGATCAGGCCCATGCTGCCGGCCACAATGGGCGCCCGCAGGTGCACAGGCCGCCCGTAGCCCAGTCCGGCATCGAACTCCGGCGCAGGCCAGATGCGTACCTCGGCTTCCACGTCCGCGTCCCACTGAATGACATCCATCGAGCCGGCGGTCACCTCGCGTTCGATCACGGCGGCGCCGGCCGGATGCACCTCCACGGCAACCGCTGCGTTGCCCAGCGATGCGTCGCCTCGCAGCGCCGCGCAGGCGCCCAGCCGCACCAGCGAGGACTCCACGGCCGCGGCCGATCCCGTGTGAATCAGGCAACCACTCATCGCCAGCGCGTTCGAGGCATCCAGCGCCAGCTGTGTCACACCGGTAGTCTCCAGGCTGTTGATCAGCACCAGCGCCGCCTGTACCGGTCGCGCCAGCGTGCGTGTGATATCGCCGGTGATCACGGCCAGGTCAACCGAACGCGACTGGCCGCCGCCGGACTCGCTCAGGGCCTCCCGCGCCGCCGCGGTCCAGATGGCGTGCGCCAGCTGCAGCTCCGACGATGTGCTCGGCAGGGCCGTGGGATGGGCGGTGCGCTCCAGCACAAAGACCTGGAGGGCCTCCGGCAGTGGTTCGTCAGCCGTCCAGCGCGCGACGCGATCGACAGGAGTGTGCAGTCCCAGGTGGAAGGGCCGCCCATGCGCTCGCTCGGCGCCGAGCCTCGTAGCTGCCAACGTCTCGCCGTGCACAGTCACGGTCGTCACATCCCCGTAGTCGAAGGAAATGACTGCCACGTCGAGTTCCTGGCCGGCGCTCAGCCCCTGGGCGGCCGCGCCCAGTGCCGCTCCTCGCGGGACCCGGGGCGCGCGGCTTAGGGCGGGCGGGACGATGCGGTCCGCCGACTCGCCGCGCTGCACTGCGCGCGCCGCATCCTGCAGCGCAGCCAGCGGTGTGCCCATGTCCATCGGCTCGGTGGGTGAGCCGCCATACACCTGAAAGATCGTCGTGGGCAGGGCGTCCTGCAGTCGTTCGCACACGCTCGAATCTGGCACGCCGGCGTACAGCACGACCACCCGCGGCAGAAAGCCGGCTTCGTGTCCGGCCAGCCCCCCAACCAGCAGGTCAGCCACGTATTCCAGGCTATCCCCGATTTCATCGTCGGTGAGGGCTACGACAATGGCGTCCGGCATGCGCGACACGATCACGTCCAAAGCTGCCGGGCCGTCCACCCGGTCCCGGAAGGCGCGGCCGGACGTTGTCGCCTGGCCAATCTGCTCGAAGCCCGCCGCGGCAATCGTGCTGGCCAGTTCGTTCTGGTCTCGCTGAACCAGGTTGCCGATCAGATACGCCGTGGGACCGCTGTCCGCAAGTTCGCCTGTCAGGGCCGCGATTTCGGGCGCACGATCCGACAGGCGGCCGTCGTTGGCCAGTTGCGCAAATGCGAAGAGGCCGGCGTGCGCAGCCGCATCCGCCAGCGCGTTCTCAAAGGCGGGGGTCATGTCGAAATGCGGCGAGTCCAGCGTCGAAGGCGCCGAGCCAACGGCTAGGATTCGGTATCCGCCGGGGCTGCGCGTAAAGATGCCCGTCCGGATACTGGGGCCCAGATCTATCACCATTAGGCGTTCGGCCGAATTCGATCTCACACGCATCGCGTCAGGCGTCGCATACTCGTAGCAGTATGAACGAGGCTCAGGGAATACGCTCGGACTCGCGACCCGAGCCCATCCGGCGCTCTGATCAATGAAGTCAATCTCCTTCCAATGGACCGCCGGCGTGGAGAGCTGGGAGGCCGAAACGGTCGTGTCGACCGTCGCGCACTTGCAGGAAATCGCGCTTGTCCTGGGTCAGCGTGCCGGCTTCAGTGTGGAGCGAGGGCAACTGCGGCCGTTTGGAACCTGGGTCATCCCGCAGCTTCCGCGCGGATCCCCGTACTGGAGCACGCTCTGGTACGTGGAACAGAGCTTGGATGCTCAAAGCGGGCAGATCGTCGGACCTCGTTTCATCCGCACCCTTGCGCAGGAACCCTGGCAGCAGGCCGGGCCCCACTACGACGTGGCCATTCTGGACCACGACCTGCGAGACGATCCCGAGCACAACATTGCGCCGCAGAGCGATCCGCACGTGTTCGCCAGTTGCCGGCCCAACCTGGCCGCTGTCATGTCGGTGCATCGCCTGCGCGCGATCGCGCAGGCCTCCCAGCGCCAGACCGCCTTGCGGCGGCTGGCCATCAATGCCTTTGGCCAGGTGCTGGAGCTGCCGGCCGCCGACCGTCAGTCCAACGTCGAGATGGCGCTCGGCCGGTTGGGTTGCCTGAACCGCTGCGCGCTGCGCTTCGCGCCCGACGTGGGGCAGTTGCTGGACTTCGCGCGCGAAGAACACGAGACCCGGACGATCTTCTGCGCCGAGTGCACCGCGGACCTGCTGAACCACGTGATCCGTACGCACTTTCACGTCAACTAGCCGCCGTCGATTACCAGTCGCGGGATGGCGGCGCATTTGGGCCCTCGGAGGTCACCGGCCTGCAGGTCTCGGCCATCACTTGCACCGCCCCGTGCTCGTCTTGCAGTTCGCCGTCCACCAGCATCACCGGCGAATCCAGGATCGCCCGCTGGTAGCGGCTGAAGACGTCCGGGCGAATGATCACGTTCACCAGCCCGGTTTCGTCTTCCAGCGACAGGAACGTGTAGCCGCGCGCGGTCGGCGGATGCTGCCGGTTGATCACGATCCCGGCCACCGTCACCATGATTCCCGTCCGGGCCTGTTCGCGCAGCGCGTCGGGCACGCCGCTGTCGCCCAGCCCCCGGAACTGCTGGCCGCTGCCCCGCCCGTCGTAATGATTGCCGGCTCGACGCGCGCGCTCCCCATAGCGTCCCCCGGCGATCTGGCGGGGCAGGCTTCCTCCACCGGAACCCGCCGCCCCGCCGGAGACCTCTGCATCGCGTCTCTCGTCTGCTAATGAGCGTCCGCTCTTGCTCCCTCTCCCTCTGGGAGAGGGTTGGAGCCTGCCCCGGACTCGATCCGGGGGTGAGGGTCTTCCGGGCACCCGCCCCCCGGTTATGCCAAGGTTTCCAACAGTTGACCGTTCACGCGACCGCCGCACCGCCGCTGGAATCGAAACTTGGCGAACCTGAGGCCGTGGCCGGCTGGCCGCCAGCGCCGGCAGGTCCGCGGCCCGCAGCACCCCGGCCTCGGCCAGCGTCCCCCGTAGGAACTCCAACCCCCGCCAGCGGGTCGAGAGGCCGGTGGCGGCAAAGTCCATGTGCGCCTGCACCAGCGCGTCCGCTGCCGGCAGCGCCACCGGCTCCTCCAGTTCGGCCGCCAGCCCCGGCAATTCCCCGCCGTGGGCTGCGGAGGCGTAGGCCTGTACCTGCCACAGAGCATCGCGCCGGCTTAGCCCAAGGCTCCGAAACGCCCCCGCCGTGGCCAGCGCCTCCAATACGTTGCTGGGCATTCGCGTCCGGCGGCAGAAGTCCTCCAACGATCCATACGCCCCCCGCTCGAACTCGCCGTCCAACCGCTCGCGGTACGCCTCCCCCAGGCCCTCCACGTACCGGTAGCCCATCCGTATCCCACCGTCCGGCTCGATCGTGCACTCGTACCGGCTGCGCTGGATGTCCACGGGATGCACCGTCACCCCGTGCCGCTGCGCGTCCCCCACCAGCGTGTGCGCGCTGTAAAACCCCATCGGCTGGCTGTTCAGAATCGCGCAGGTGAACTCCGCGTGGTGATGCACCTTCAACCACGCCGAGACGTACACCAGCAGCGCAAACGCGCACGAATGCGCCTCGGGAAACCCATACCCCGCATACCCCTCGATCTGCGCGTAAATCTGCTCCGCCGTCGCCGCGGGGATGCGGTTCTTGGCCATCCCCTCCAGCAGGTCCTCCTGCAACGCCTGGATGTGCGCCAGCGAGCGCTTGCGGCTCATCGCCCGCCGCAGCGCGTCGGCTTTGGTCGCCGAAAACCCGGCCGCCACCATCGCGATCTGCAGGCACTGCTCCTGGAAGATCGGCAGCCCCAGCGTGCGCTCCAGCACCGAGGCCAACCCCGGCCACACCGGCTCGTCCGCTTCCAACCCGATCCGCCGCAAGATCCAGCGCCGGTGCATCTTGGTCGTCATCGGCCCCGGCCGGATGATCGCCACCTGCACCACCAGGTCGTAGAAACACCGCGGCCGCGTCTGCGGCAGCACGTGCATCTGCGCCCGGCTCTCCACCTGGAACATCCCGATCGTGTCGGCCGCGCAGATCGCGTCGTAGACCTTCGGGTCGTCGAACGTGAAATCCGCCAGCGCCAGCCGCCGGCCGTGTCGCTGCTCGATCAGCCGGAACGCCCGCTGCACCAGCGTCAGCATGCCCAGCCCCAGCAGGTCGATCTTCAGCAGGCCGGCGTCCGCGCAGTCGTCCTTGTCCCACTGCGCCACGCTGCGCCCCTCCATCGTCGCCGGCTCGATCGGCACCGAGGCGTCCAGCGGACGCGACGAGATGATCATCCCCCCGGTATGGATCCCCAGGTGCCGCGGAAAGTCCACGATCTCCCGGCTCAACTCCAGCAGATCGCGCCCCACGCGGCTGGAAACCTCCGTCGGCAGGTCCTCCCCGGCTTGGTCCGGGTCGGGCATCTCGATGCTGGGATGCCACTGCAAGCGCTGCGCCAGCCGGTCCACCTGGGCCGGCGGCAGCCCCAACGCCTTGCCCACGTCGCGGATCGCCGAGCGCCCGCGAAAACAGATCACGTTCGCCACCATCGCCGCCCGCCGACGCCCGTAGCGCTGGTACACGTACTGGATCACCCGCTCGCGCTCCTGGTGCTCGATGTCCAGGTCGATGTCCGGCGGCTCGTCCCGATCCGGCGACATGAACCGCTCGAACATCAGCCCGGCCGCGATCGGATCCACCATCGAAATCTCCAGCACGTAACAGAGGATCGACCCCGGCGCCGAGCCGCGCGTGTTCACCAGGATGTCGTTGCGGTGACAGAAGCTCACCAGGTCCCGCACGGTCAGGAAGTACCCCGCCAGCCCTTGGTCCTCGACGTACCGCAGTTCCTGCAGCACGCGATCCCGCACCGTTGCGTCCAGGTCGGGATAGCGCCGCCGCACCCCCTCCCACACCAGCCGCTCCATGTAGCGGTATTCCGACTCGCCCTCCGGCGTGGGATACGCCGGCAGGCCGTATGCCAGCTTCCGGCTCAGGTCGAAATCGCACATCTCCGCAACGCGCACGGTGTTGCTGATCGCCTCGGGAACGGCGTCGAAAAGCCGCGCCATCTCCTCCGCGGACTTCAGCTCGAACTCGTGATTGGGCCGCAGCCGACGCCCCGCCGTCTCCAGCGTCACGGTGTGCCTGATGCACACCAGCACGTCCTGCAATCGCGCGCGCGCCCGGTCGTGATAGTGGACGTTATTGGTCGCCACCAGCGGCAGCCCCGTGTCCCGCGCGACCTCCAGCAACCCGGCGTTCGCAAGGTGCTCCGCCTCCAGCCGGTGATCCTGCAGTTCCAGGAAAAAGCACCCCGCCTCGAACATCTCGGCATACGTCCCCGCCAGCTCAACGGCCTGGCGGCTGTCTCCAGCCAGCGTCGCGGACGCGACCGCCCCCTGCGGGCAGCCCGAAAGCCCCACCAGCCCCCGCGTGTGCCGCGCCAGGGTGTCCGGATCCAGTTCCGCCGTCCCCTTCGGCTGATCGTGGTGCGCCGCGGTCGCCAGCCGGCAGATATTGGCGTAGCCCTCCCGGTCGCGTGCCAGCAGCGTCAGGTGATGCTCTCCGGCCATGCTGGCCTCCATCCCCACGATCGGCTGCAAGCCAAGCTCCCGTGCCGCGTACGAGAACCGCACCGCGCCGTACACCCCGTCGTGATCCGTGATCGCCAGCGCCCGCAACCCGAGCTCGGCCGCCCGCGCCGCCATCTCCTCGGGATGCGACGCCCCGTCCAGGAAGGAAAAGTTGCTGTGCGCGTGCAACTCCGCGTACGCGGGTCGGGTCAATCCAGCGCCCCCTGCGCAAACCAGCCCGACTCGGCGCGCTCGCGGTAGAGCACCAGCCCGCGCCCGTCGTCCAGCCGCACGTGCAGGTAGTCGCGGTCCACCGGCTTCGCCCACCACCCCGTCTGCACCCGCCGCGGCCCATAGCGGGCGACGACCTTCCGAGTCGTCCCATCCAGCGTCACCCGGCTGGTCCCATCGATCCTGCTGATCCGCACCGCCCGCGGCGGTGTAAAAACCCGCGTAACCCCCCGCGCCCCCGCCAGTCCAGCCAGCCACGCCGCGCAAAGCCTTGACCTATCGCCCTGGGAGACCTGTGCATAACGTTTCTCGTCAGCTAATGACCGGCTGCTCTTGCTCCCTCTCCCTCTGGGAGAGGGTTGGGGTGAGGGTCTTCCGGGCAACCATCCCTGGGTTATGCAAAAGTCTCCCTGGGCGTCCGTCTCCACATACGCGTCAACCCGTCGAGCTGCCGTCTCCAGCGTCCAGGCCTCGGGGCACAGCTCCATCCGGAACACCACCTCGTCCCCCAGCTGCGCCCGCAGCCGGCCGATCGCGTGGTTCGCCCTCGCCACCCGCTCCGCCCGGTTGCCCAGCAACGACCGCTGCGTCCCCGCCCCCGGCACCAACTGCTCCACGTTCAGGCCAATCCGCACCACCCCGGGCCGATGCAGCGGAATCTCCCACACCGCGGACTCACCCTGGGAGATCTTTGCCAAACGCCCCGGTTCCTCGAATGCGCGGCCGCTCTTTCTCCCTCTCCCCGTGGGAGAGGGTTGGGGTGAGGGTCTTCCGGGCACCCTCCCTCGAGTAACGCAAAAGCCTCTCTGGACATCCCCCACCCACGCCTCCAACCGCCACCGGGCCGCATCCCGCAAAGTCGCCGCGCTGCCGGACGCCTCAGGCAGGTCTAGCGAGAACCGCTGCACCGTCCCGTCCGCCCGCTCGATCCGGCTCCCAACCCGCTGCGCCATCAGCCCCCGCCGCGCCAGCCGTGCGGCCAGCCGCTGCGCCAGGGCCTGCAGCGCGAACGTCAGCCGGTCCACGTTGTGCTCTTCCCACTCGAAGTCGATCGCCTCATCCAGCACGATCGGCCGCGGCCGCCCCTTCAGCGGTTGCGGATCCTCCCCACGCGCCAGCCGCCGCGCCCGCGCGCCTTCGGCCCCATACCGCGTCCGCACCGCGTTCGCCGGCAGTTCGGCAAACGCCCCAATCGTGCCGATTCCCAGCATCCGCAGGTGCCCGACCGCCCGCTCATCCAGCCGCAGCCGATGCACAGGTTGTTCGGCCAGGTACGCCCGGTCATCTCCGGAAACCACCGCCACGCCCGAATCCCCCGCCGTCCGCGCCGCCACGTCCGCCGCCAGCCGCCCCGCCGCTAGCCCGATCTGGGCCGCTTGCCCCGTCGCCGCTTCCACGGCCCGGCGCACCCGCGCGCCCAGCGCCGCGTCCGGGCCGTACAGCGGCCCCAGCCCCGCCCCGTCCGCAAACGCCAGCCCCACCCCGGCGTCCTCCACCACCGGCGAAAACCGGTCCAGCACGTCCAGCACCGCCTCGAACGCGTTGCCGTAACGCGGCGGATCGTCTGGGATGTAGACGCCCTCGGGACAGCGCTGCGCCGCCTCCTTCACGACCATCCCCGGCCGTAACCCAGCGTGCTGGGCCGCCTCGGAAACCTCGATCAGCCGCCGCTGGTTAGCTCGCTGCGCGTAGATCGCCAGCGGCTGCCCCGACCACGACGGCTGCGTCTGCGCCTCCACCGTGGTTCGAAAGCGCGGAATCCACAGGCACAACGTCTTGTGGTCCACCGGACCTCCTCACAAACGGACAGTCGATAACCAGGTGCTGCACCCCCGTGTTGCTGCGCGACTTCAGCACCCGAACCTCCAGCGTCAGCCCCATCGGCACCTGCGTCAGGCGGCTGCGCTGCCAGCGCCAGCCCCGGCAGGCCACCCCCAGCCGCAGCGAGGCCAAATAGGGCAGCCCGGCAACCCGCGAACTCCCATCCGCCGTCACCACCACCAGGCCTGCCGCCCCTCGACCCGCCAGATCCGCCAGCTGCGACCACTGGTTGCCGCGCGGCCGCGCGCTCTCCAGGTCCAGCAGCACCGCCTCGAAGGCATCGCTCCGCAGCAACGCCGCACTCGCCTGCAACGCCGTCTCGGCGTCCGGCGGCCGCACCACCACCACCCGCGACAGATCCAGGTCCATCGCCACGCTCGCGGTCGGCGCAAACGTCCCCGGCAGGTCCACGTACGCCGCCAGCCCCCCGCCCTCCAGCGCGGTGCCCAGCACCCGCCACCCCAGCGTCAGCGCCCCGCCGCCCGGCGGACCGGTCAGTTCGCTCAGGCGCCCCCTGGGAAGCCCACCAAACCCCGTCGCCCGATCCAGCGCCCCGATCCCGGTCGAAAACCCGGCCTCAGCTGGACTGACCCCAAACAACCGCCCCGCGGCATGCAACCCCCAGCGCTGCTCGATTTCATTCACGGCCGTCCGCAACGCGGCGGGACGCTCGGTGTCGGGAAGAGCCAGCGGAACACCCTGGGCAATACGGGACCCCATGATACCAAACAAAAAGCGAACACTCGGCAAGCCTCCGTGGCACGATGACACCGTCGGCACCTCTTCCATCACATCCCATGTGCGCCCGCTACAACCTCCGCTCCAGCCCCGAAGCCCTGGCCGAGTACTTCGGCACCGCCCCGCCCGACCCCCCCATCACCCTCCCCCTCCCCAACTTCAACGTCGCCCCCACCCAGCAGGCTCCCGTAGTCCTCGACGCCCCCCGCCGCATCGAGGTCATGCGCTGGGGCCTCATCCCCTTCTGGGCCAAAGACCCCCGCATCGGCCGCAACACCATCAACGCCCGCGCCGAAACTGTGGCCGCCAAGCCAGCCTTCCGCGCCGCGTTTCGCCGCCGCCGCTGCCTGGTCCCGGCCGACGGCTTCTACGAGTGGACCGGACCCCGCGGCAAGCGCCAGCCGCACAACATTCATAGGTCCGACGGCTATCCCCTGGCCTTCGCCGGCCTCTGGGAATCGCACGACGAATTCGGCTCCACCTTCACCGTCATCACCACCGCGCCCAACGCCTACATGTCCACCATCCACACCCGCATGCCCGTCGTCCTGGAGCCGGACGACTGGACTTCCTGGCTGTCAGCCGACGACGAAGACCCCGCAGGGCTCGCCGCCCTGCTGCAACCCGCCGCCGACGACATCCTCATGGGCTACCCCGTCAGCCCCGCCGTCAACTCCGTCCGCAACAACGGCCCGCACCTGCTCGAGTCCACCGCCATCGAGCCCTTGCTCTAAAGTCCACTCCCCCGATCGCCCCCGCCCCAGGTGCTTCGTCGACTGACCCGGCCCACTCCGCAGGTCGAACTGTTGCAGTAACCTGCGTAGTTCTCACGAGCCAACGCATGCACAGGATCTCCCAATGATCAAACTGGGCATCGAAGAGGAGTTCTTCCTCGTCGATCCCGAGTCCCGCGATCTCCTGGCCGATCCCGACGTCCGCATCTTCGAGGCGTGCGAGGCCCAGGGCGGGCCGCACAAGTTCGTCAGGGAGTTCCTGCGCACCCAGATCGAGTCCAATTCCCGCGTCTGCGAATCCGTCGCCGACGTCCGCACCGCGCTGTTGGAGACGCGCCGCGTCGTCATTCGTGCCGCCGAGACCTACGGCGCCGCCGTCATGGCCGCCTCCACCCACCCGTTCGCCGACTGGCGCGAACAGGCCCCCACGCCGCGCGAACGCTACGAGCGCTTTACCGTCACCTACCAGGACAGCGTCCGGCGCTTTCTCATCGGCGGCATGCACATTCATGCCGGGTTTGGCGACCCCGATTCCCGCATCCGCGTCATGACCGCCATCCGCCGCTATCTGCCCATCCTGCACGCCCTTTCCGCCACTTCGCCCTTCGTCGGCGGCCGCGAAACCGGCTACAAGTCCTACCGCCTCAACCTGCTGGGCAACCTCCCCCGCACCAGCCTCCCCGGCCCCCTGCGCTCTCGCGCCGAGTTCGACCGGTTGGTCACCGACTATCAGCGCATGGACTTCATCACCGACGCCAGCGAGCTCTGGTGGGACATCCGCCCCTCCGGCAAGTTCCCCACCATCGAAATGCGCATCTGCGACATCTGCACACGTATCGACGACGCCATGTGCATCGTCGCCCTCTACGCCTCCTTGGTCCGCTACCTGCTCCGCCAGGACCAGGCCGGCCAGCTACCGCCGGAGCCGCCCACCGAAATCATCGCCGAGAACCGCTGGCTCGCCCAGCGTTACGGCGTCCTCGCCTTCTTCGGTGACGACCAGGGCGGTGGACGCAAGGACATCATCGACTTCACCGAAGAACTCGTCGACACCCTCGCCGACGATGCCCGCGCCCTTGCCTGCGAACCCGAGCTGCGTCACGCCCTCACCATCATCGCCGAAGGCACCGGCGCCGATCGCCAGGTCGACCACTACCGCCTCCGCCGCCTCGAAGGCGACTCCCACGACGAAGCGCTGCTAAAGGTCGTCGACCTCGTCCTCGCCGAAACCCGCGCCAGCATCGAACCCACGGCCTGACGCTCCGTCGACGTCGCCGGCCATTGCGGTCCCCGGTTATCGCGTAGCGGCAACCACGAAATGTGCGGACATTCCGAGTAACGTCCGCTCCGCTTCCACGCTGCGAATCAAGTCCAGCAGTTGGGCCCGCTTCGCCGGGTCGGACATGCGCCCGTCCAGATCTGTCGCCACAGCCCCAGGTCCCTGCACCGCATACGTGCCCAGCGGCTCGAACCCCGCCTCCCGCACCTCCGCCTCCAGCTCGTCCGGCCGGTGAAAGTACCCCGTGGTGAAGTAGCCGAAGTCATCCGCGAGCCCGCGATGCTGCCCATCCACGAGATCGCGTCGCAGGATCGGAACGAAGTCCGGGTCGTCGACGTAGCCCTCGGTGAGTCCGTCCAGCAGCGAAGCGAACCGGTTGATCGCCTTCGCGATCACCACGCCCCCCGGCTTCAACACACGGTGGGCCTCGCCCAGCGCCGCCAGCCGGTCGTCTCTCTCCGGCAGGTGATACAGCGGCCCCATCAGCAACACCGCGTCCGCGCTCCCGTCAGCCTGATCAAGCGAACGCGCGTCGCCCACGCGTGCGCTTGCCAGCGGACGCTCCGGCTGCACCCGCGACGTCTCCCGCGCCTGCTCCACGTGCTTCTCGACGGGATCGATCAAATGAACCTCATAGCCAATCCCCGCCAACCAGCACGCATACCGCCCCGGACCGCCGCCCACATCCAGCACCACCCCCGGCGCCGCCGGCAGAAGCCGCTCAATCAGCTCCTGCATCCGCGCAAACTCAAGCGGCCCAGCCCCCCGAACCAACCGCCCCGCCTCATCAATCCCCTCGTAATACGAAAGAATCTCCCGGCCGGCCGATGAGACGCTCCGTCCCGGCATCACGCCCTCGCCTTACCGTGCACGCGCTGCAACCCGTCAGGCTACGCGACCCTTCCCATCGCGAGGGTTCGCCTCCGACGCGCAAGGTGGCGTCCGCGCCAGGCATTCCACCTCTACGCCGGCGTCTACGGCCTATCGGGTCCACCGAGCTCCAGCTCCCGCTCCAGGGCGCTGACAACAACCTCGCTCACGCTGCGGTTGCTCGCCCGAGCACACCGCCGAAGACGCGCATACAGATCGTCCGGGATATTCCGAATATTCAGGGTGGCCATGAGAGGAGCCTAGTCCGCCGGGCACAGGAGAATGCAGGCCCGACGCGGCCAGCCCCTCGTCAGCCCTGCACAATGAGTCGTCCGGACCCCACGTTCCAGCCGAACCCGCCCGAGGCTCGAGACCTGCCACCCATCGGTTGAACTCCTCCAATGCCCAACCCCAACACCACCCCCCTCGCCCAAAACTTCACCATCGCCGCCCGCGTCCCCGACCCCGGCCGCTACTTCTTCCACGACCCCAACCTCGCCCGCCTGGACGACGGCGCCCTCCTCATCGCCGCCCCCGAATGGGGCCGCCGGCACACCAATCTCGGGCGCACCCTGCGCATCGTCCGCAGCACCGACGGCGGCGCAACCTGGGTCGACCTGCCGACCCTGCCCTACGAGGAGGGACGCCCCTTCGTCGTCGACGGCCGGCTCCTGATGTTCGTCCAGGAGCAGACGCACGGCGACTTCCAGATCGTCGCCAGCCACGATCGCGGCGAAACCTGGACCGAACCCCGCACCGTCCTCCCGGGCCCGATCTGGAACATCTCAACCGCCCAGGTCGTCCGCCCCGACGCCCTCTACTGGGCCATGGACCGCGACTCGTCCGGCGTCGACTACAAGGGCAAGGTCATGGTCCGCTGGGACCGCGCCAAATCCGCATTCGACCCCGACGCCTGGACGCTATCCAACATCGTGCCGCCACCCGCAGTCCCGGCTGTCCTGACGAGGGAGCTCTACCCCCAGCACGACCGCCCCCACATCCACCTCGGCTGGTCGCGCCCGTTCGTCTGGCTGGAACCCAACACGGTCGAGGTCGCCGGCCGCATCCGCGTCTTCGCCCGCGCCATCATCGACGAAAAAGCCACTGCCAACATCGCCGCCGTCCTTGACTACGACGAGCAAGCCAACCGGCTCAGCTTCACCCAGTTCGCGTCCTGGCCCGGCGGCCAGTGCAAGTTCTTCATCCTCCACGACCGGTCCAACCGCATGTACTGGATGCTCAGCAACCTCGTCACCAACTCGCAGGACCTCCTCGGCTGGGGCCACCGCATGCGCGAGACCGGCTACACCGGCGGCCCCGGCAACGAGCGCCGCTGGCTCTTCCTGCACTACGGCATCGACTGCCTCAACTGGTTCCCCGCCGGCTGCGTCGCCCGCTGGCCCCACAGCGTCAGTCGCAGCTTCATGTACCCCAGCGCCGTCATCGACGGCCGCGACCTCGTCATCCTCTCCCGCACCAGCCGCGACGCCGCCAACCAGCACGACGCCGACCTCTGCACCATCCACCGCATCCCCAACTTCCGCTCCCTCGCCATGGATCTCCACCAGGGCGGCCTGGCCCCGTAGCGCTTCGGCACGGCAGCGCTGAGTAGCCTGGGAGCCAGCCGCCGCTCCAACCGTTTCAGGAGAACCAGATGCACACACAGGCCACCTTCAAGATCCTCAGTTGGGACGAAGAACCCTTCGACGAACCGGAATCCGGACCCAGGCTCACCCGCGCCCACATCCGCAAGTCCTTCCACGGCGACCTGTCCGGCACCGGCAACCTCATGTACCTGATGACGCACTTCGAGGATGGCAACGCCACGTTCCTTGGCTTCGAGAAAGTCGTGGGCGCCCTGCACGGCCGCTCAGGCAGCTTCGTCCTCCAACACACCGGCTCCTACGACGGACAAACCGCCACCGCCCAATACAAGGTCGTCCCAGGCTCCGGCACCAACCAACTCACCGGCCTCTCCGGCACCGGCACCTTCTCCGCCGGCCACGCCGAACAGCACGACATGACCCTGGACTACAACCTCTAGCTCCCTCCCCGAACTTCGCTGAACTCAGGAAAGCCCGGCCGCACCAAACTCGACCCTTCGTCACAAAAAGCGACGAGCCGCAGGCTTTAGGTGGTCGTGGGACAAGTCGTTGGTGATGACGGAGCCGACAGCGCGGACGCCGTGCGACCTTGCGTTACTCCGGTGGTCCGGGTTGCGTATCCGTGCGACGAATGCGCTGAACGATTTGGCGGCCGCCCTTGCCAATCCCACGCACTCCCCTGCCGATCCCCCGTCCCGCCAGCGCGATCGCAGGCAGGATGACCGGAAGCACTTTGAGGCGAGTGTCCAGGGCCGTCTTGAGAAGCTCCCAGACCACCTTGACCAGGCCGGCAGCCAGCTTGGCGACGGTCTTGAGCAACTCCCAAAGGACCTTGATCAGGTTGGCCGCCAGTTTGACGACCGCGTTCAGCAGCGCCCAGAGGCCCAGAACGGGAAGTACCAGCGCCTTCATCATGCAACGGCCACGCTTCGGGTCGGCCCCTCAATAGATCTCAATGTCGAACCTGCGCAACGACCAATGTTCCACCCACAACCCGCATCGCTTGATTTTCCCACGTCCGAGCATCGAGTCAGTCCCCATTGACCACGCCACCCTTCTAGCACAGTGCCGAGACGCGGACCTTTTCCGAAAGTGCGCCGATTTCCTGAATGATTGGACACGCCTGACACCTCCCGTGCGAGGGGAATCAGAAGCTGGGCGGGTCACGCTAGCTAGATCGCCGGTTCCCACGGGACGCATTGAATGTATGGCTCAGTCGTCGCCACGCAGTGCCTTTTCCCGAAGTCTGCAGACGACGTTTCGCTAGACCGTCTCGAACTCCACCGCCGACAGGTTGAGCTCCGAAGACCGCTGCGAAAGGTGCAGCAATTCCACGCCGACGACTTCCTTCGCCTCGTTGTAGTCCAGCACGACCCCGGGAGAAACTTCCTCGGACTCGACGATTTCCGAGTCATCCAGGCGCAGGTACAGCGCGTCGGCTTCCCGGTCCACCCTCAGCTTCATAGCCCACCTCGCATGCCGCGATCAAAGAATACGCCGAGAAGTCACGACTCTCCGCACTTTCCGTGAACGCCCGGTTGGCATGATGACGACACTCCACCGACGCGCCGCAGCCCCACAAGAGACCCTTGCCTAACGCTCCTCGTCCTCAATTCTGCCGCCGCTCTTGCTCCCTCGCCCCGTGGGAGAGGGTTGGGGTGAGGGACTTCCGCGCACCCATCCCGGCCACGACGTGGCTTTGGCCAGGGTCAACCCCCTCTTGCGAGACGCCGCTCCTTCTCCCTCGCCCTTGAGGGAGAGGGCTGGGGTGAGGGTGGCTGCCTCGGTGCAGCAGCCAAGCCGAAGTCGAGCACCTTCCGCCAGGGCCGCCCCTCTTCACCCTCTCCTGGGGGAGAGGCAGATTCCGGCGTCTTCGGCGGAAATCGGTGAGGGGTCTTCCGGGCACCCGTCTATAGGATTACGCAAAGGTCTCTACAAGAACCCCACCCATGAAACGCATGGCCAAACCCCCCGGCCGCGGCAACGTCGTCCTCGAAGACGCCCCCATCCCCGATCCCGGCTACGGCAAAGTCCGCGTCAAGGCCGTGCGCAGCCTCATCAGCCGCGGCTCCGAAATCGGCTGGCGCTACGTCAGGGAAGAAGCCGTCGATCCCCAGATCATGGGCTACTCCATGGCCGGCGTCATCGACGCGCTGGGCGAGGGCGTCGACCACCTCGCCGTCGGCGACCGCGTCTGCGCCGTCTCGCCGCACGCGCAGTTCGTGGTGGCCGCCGCCATCCCCGAGCGCCAGGCCAAGCTGCCCGAGATCCTGCCGCTCTCTCCCAACGTCACCTGGGACCAGGCGCCCTACTGGATGCTCAGCGCCTCCGCCGTCCGCTGGACCGACATCGCCCCGTTCGAACCCGGCAGCGTCATCGTCATCCTCGGCCAGGGCCTCGTCGGCAGCCTCATCCTCCAGGTCATGCGCGCGCTCGACTCCGGAACGCTCGTCGCCGTCGACGCCACCCCCCTGCGCTGCGAAATCGCGGCGACTCTAGGGGCCGATCATGTCGTCAACGCCGCCCAGGAAGACCCGGTGGCGGCCGTCCGCAAGATCAGCTACGGCGTCGGCGCCGACCTCGTCGTCTACGCCGTCGGCGGACCGGCCGGCCCCACCGCCTTCAAGCAGGGCATGGACATGCTCGCCGATGGCGGCACGCTCCACCTCGTCGGCAAGTACGAGCATCAGCACCTGCCCCTCAGCTCCGACACCATCCAGAGCCGCCGCATCGTCGGCGGCTACTTCGGCGGCCAGTGGCACGCCGGCTCGGCCCGACGCGCCCTCGCCCTCCTCGAATCCGGCGCCATCCAGCCCGACCGCATGACCACCCACCACTTCCCCTACACCCAGGCCCCCCAGGCCTACCACCTCCTCCACGACCACACCGACCAAACCCTCGGCGTCCTCCTCGACTGGGACATCGACGACAGCTAGCCGGCCAGACGTCTCCAGCAGCCGCCTGGCCCGCCAGGGCGCAAGGGGATCACCGAGCTAGCGCCTGACCTCTTGAATGAGATCAAGGCGCTGGCTGAGCGCAGCCCCGACGCTGAGGACGAGTCGCCGCAGGCGACGGCCGGCTGCAAGGGCAAAAAAGCGCGCCAAGGCCCTCACGGATGTCAAACGCACGGCAATTGCCCAAGGGCTTTCCTACGCTGATTTCACGACTAGGAGATCTGCATGACGTCTTGGCGAATCGAGTCGCTAGTTCGGCGCTACGGCGAGAACACCGACAGCCAGGAGGCGGCTGATCGACGCCTTCCGGAGGCCGCACCGGCTCCTCCACGTCGGCGTGTGTCTGGCGGCTATGCGACATCCCGCGCATCAAAGAGCACCTCAAAGCAGTGGCAGCGGCGGAGGCCGAAGTGCCGTGCCGTCGCACTCAACCCCACGGCCCCAGGGAATGCCTGAAAGAGCAGGGACTCAGCTACCTCACTCACGAACTCGCTGCCCCAGCAGCCAACGGTGATCAGGCCGCGCAGGTCGTCGCGTAGTTGTAGCCGTACAACGCCAGACCGCGCAGCCCGGGGAACCCGGAGACATCCTCCATGACCGTCCCGCTGGGACCTGGATCGGCGAGCCAGGTGTCCAGCATGCGTTCCAACGAGTCTTCAAGTTCGGATATCGGCGGACCAGGCCAGAGGTCCAACCACACAGCCGCCTGAACAATAAACGCGCGTACTTCATCGGCCACACACTGGTTGAAGGTCCGGGGACGTGGAATCGGCGAGATCGCGTGCCAGAGTTCGTGCGCGATCACGGCGGCCAACGCTTCGGGTCGCTCTCCGGCAAGGCGCGGGGAGATCCCGATGGTGCGCGTGTTCGGAGCCCAGCCGGCTGTCGCATGGCTCGGGAGATCGTAGGCCCACACCACCTCGACATCCTGGGCATTTGGCCCCCGCATGAGCAGCGATCCCGGCTCGCTATGCGCGATGAGGTCCCACGCCCGTTGCAAGCCGGCATCAATCCGCGGCCCCGACGGTTGCGACGCTGGTGGCGGCTCGGGTGAAACATAGACGGCAGCGAGCGGACAGGCGTGGTTTCGCCACGCGCACGCATGGAGACCGTACTCAACGCCGGCGTCGTCGCCCCGCAGAAAGGCATCCACTTGTCCACGGACCACCACACTGGCGGCCACGGCGTCGGCCTTCGCGGGCGAGGCCCCGCGCGCTTCTGCCACCTGCCGCACGCGCTCATAGTCGCGGTGTGCCTCCGGCTGGGACTGCGCCGCTGGGGCCCCCGGAGACACTGGCGCGGCGGCGGTTGCTGGAGTCGACGATGGCGGCAACGCCCACGCGAAGGTTCGGACCACATCAGCGCGATGGTCGAATCGGCAGGCGGATTCGGCGGCGAAGTCGTGAACATAGATGCGCTGATAGATGCCGACGTTGTCGTGGTTGCCGACCGCCGCTTCGGCCAGATCGTTGAGGGCCACACAGCTTGTCGGCCACACCCCGTGCCCTGCGCCGCCGCTTCCACCCAGCGCCCACGCAAACGTCGCCTGCACATCGGCGCGGTGGTCATGCTGGCAGGCGGCCTCGGCGTTCGCGCCGGCGACGCGCTGATAGATTCCGACATTCTGTGGGCGGCCAGCCGCCGCCTCAGCTAGGTCATTGAGCGCCACGCACGACGTCGGCCAGTCGGCGGCCACGGGTGCCACGGTGACGATAGCGGCCAGAACCGCCGCGATGACCGCAAGGGCGACTCGGCGAGCGGACGCCATGGGCGGTGCCTCCCGACCGGCCAGTACCAGACACGGTCCCGAATGGACCGCAGGGCTGCCGACTTGTCACCACACACATCGTCGTCAGCGACCCATCCGAGGCCGCAGGGTCGACACTTCGGCATGTGGTGAGGAAGCCTACCCAAACCTGAGAGATCAGTGTTTGACGTGACGATATACTCACGCACTTCCCCCTGCCCTTGCTTGGGCTGGATCTGAATCGTCCAGCGGACGGTACGAGCCCACGAATAGTCGAGTGCCCTGGCTCACTCGCCCTCGACAGGCAGAATCGAAATATGAACCCGGCAGGCCAACAAGAAAGGACTGATATCTCAGAAAACCCAACATCGTACTCGTAACGCACCGGGCTCAAGTATTCACGGCCCCTGCCGAGATCATCGACATCTTTGTGCGTGGTCCGGCGATACAGCTGAATCGGAGAGCTGACGAGCAACTCAGTCAATAGGAGGTTGTCATGCGGCAAAAGATCGGCCTGGCCATTGCGGGATTCCTGCTTGTCGCCCTGGCAATGGCGGTGGGGATCGGGGTCGGTCAACTTGGCACGGCGTTCCTCTGGTCGCGCTTAGTGACCTCAACTACATATACAAGTGTTGAGACGACCTATGACGCGGTTCAGGAGTTCAATGAGAGCATTGAAGTCGTCAATCTCGTCTGGCGAAGGCTGGCTGATACTGACCACTTTGGCCACCGGGTCACATTCAAATACACCGTCCGCAATCTGACGAACGAGGACATCACCATCAATAGCTGGCGCAGCTTCATTCCCGTATTTGTTGATGCAGACGGCTTCGCCATTCACGAGGCAGCAACCGGCGGCGAGTTCATAGTCCCGGCCAATGGCGAGTACACGCATACCGGCGTCGAGCATATTGAGACCGAGCTGTTCGAACAGATCGTCGATCTACGGCTCTTGGGACGCTAGCTGTGAAACCCAGAGCACGAACGAACGAACTGGCAGTGCATCCAAATGCGGGTGCAGCTCCACGACGCATGCGACAGGCGCGAGTTGGGCCGCGCCCAGGGCCATCCTCACCGTCGTGGAGGCGTCGGCAGCGGAGATCCGTGGCGTGGACTCGGGCAGCCTGGTCTTGCCCTACGGGCCGATGGTGCTGAGTTCGTCGGCCATCAAGCAGCCGCGAACCGTGACGTTTCGGCGGGTCTGGTGTCCGGAGGACTTCGGGTAGCACCCGCGATACGCTCGAAAGGAAGGCCAATGTTCGAATTCCTCGGGCTCCTGAATGCGCTGATATTGCTCTGGATCGTCGCGGGCTGGATGGCCGTGGCGTTCTACACCGCCACCGTCGCTTCAGCCAGGGGCTATCGCTTCGGGTGGTGGCTGATTGGCCGCCTGGCCTTCAGCTTGGTGGCGCCCATTGCCGCTGCGGGCTCTCCTGATGCGTTGGAGGATGATGGATGAGCATTCGTCGCAAGAGAATACTGATTGGTGTTGTCGTCCTCGTAATCCTCGCCTATGTCGCCATTACTGAAGTTCGTGTCTTTTGGGCACACGAAATCGGCTGGCAGGCTATTCAGCGGGTAAATCTGACGGAACAAACGCTCAACGAACACGCATTTGAAATCGCGAATAATCGCGATGACATTCGGACGGCGAACCAGGTGAACAACGACCAGTGGGACCAGCTGACGGATCGACACAGTGACCAAATTGAACACCGTAAACGAATCGAAGCACTGGAACAGAAATAACAGAGACCCTGTGCTCGCCGTGGAGCACAGGCGCCAGGCAAGTGCTAGGCGTCTTGGCTGGTGACCTTGCCTTTCCCCGTCGAAGGGCCACCGACATAGTGTTTCAAGGCGATGTACAGGTCATAGATAGCTTCACACTCAAACACGAGCTCGTTTTCGTCGTCTGTGCCCTGAAGGACCGTCGTACAAAACTGACCCTTCACCTCTGACTTCACGTGGTCCTGGTCGATTGCGCGTCAACCTAGCCACACTCCACGACCCCACCGCGAAATGATGGGGCAGGCGGGACAGGCTCGGAAAGGTCGGTCTGTCGATAGCCAGAATCTTCGAGGCTAGATTCTTAGGGTGGCGGACTGCTCGGAAAGACCGTCTCGATCAGTAGGGACGCGCCGATGGCGGTGACCAGGAGCGCAACCACAATTCGGCGTACTGACTGCCGCATGGCAATCCTCCACGGCTCTGGCCGCCAGGAGAATCGCCGTTGATTCTGACTCCAGCGAGCCATGAACCGGCAGAACCATATATGAAATCGTAAGCGGCGACAAGCCGGCCCATGCGCTGCCGGCCTCCTCTGGCCGCTGCGGAGAGCCTCGGCCTGGGCGGACACGTCAACGCCACGGCCTGACGGTCCCTGGAAAACCCCGCCAGTCGCCAGCGAACCTGCGCCAGCCTCGCGCATCCGTCGCCCTGTCGACCCGCGTTGCCAGTCGTGCTCGGACAGTGTACACTATCCGCTGACGTTCACGCAACTGCCCCCGGAGCCCCTCTCGTGCCCACCCCGCGCACCCGACGCCCCCACCCCCACCGAGGCCATCCCAGCACGCCTCGGTTCGGGCCTCAGCGGGCCCTGCGGCCAGGGGCCTGCCACGCCAAACCGCCCGCCGCCGCAAGCTCCACTTCACGCCCGGATGGGCCCCGCCGCGCCTCAAGAGTTTTTTGGAAAAAACTCTTACGCGCGCAAAGTCGCTCGTTTCCGGCCCCCGCCCCGGCTCACCCCGTCACCTTCCCAGCCCGCCGGTCCCGCGCCCGCGCCGCCGCCTCGCGCCGCTCCGGCGGACCCCACCCGCCGCCGCCCGCCGTCCGGTGCTCGAACACGTCCCCCCGCCGCAGCGACGTGGTCCCCTTCCCCGCCAGCTCGATCCGCTCACCGTCCCGCACCAGCACGCTGCTCGAGGTCGCTCCCGGCTGCCCGCCCTGCAGCCCGTACGGCCCCCGCGTCCGCCGGTCCGAGCGCAGGTTCAGCGTCGTCTGCTCCGCCAGCATCCGGTAATGCCGCTCCACCGCCAGCCCCCCGCGGAACTGCCCGTCACCCCCGCTGTCCGGCACGAACTCGTACCGGTCGATCGCAATCGGATGCTCCGCCTCGATCACCTCCGCCGGGTTGTTCGCAAAGTTCACCACCACGCTCGACACCCCGTCCGGCCCTTCCGCGAACGGCCGCCCGCCCCACGACCCGAACAGGAACTCCAGCATCACGAACGGCTCGCCCCGCGCGTCGTACCCGGCCAGGCTCACCCCCGTGTCGCCCCCCGCCTCCGCCGCCGGCACCCGCTCCGGCGCCGCCTGCGCCAGCGCCCCCAGCACCGCGTTGGCAATCCGGAACCCCGTCAGCCCCCGCGCCGCCACCGGCGCCGGCGGACGCGGATTCACGATCGTCCCCACCGGCGCCGTCACCTCGATCGGCCGGAAATGCCCTTCGTTGTTCGGAATGTCCGTCGGCATCGCGCACCGCACACAGGCGTACGCCGCCGACTTGGTAAACGGCATCGGGCAGTTGATCGACCCCCGCACCTGCCGGCCCGACCCCGTGAAGTCGACCGTGATCCGGTCCCCCACCACATGCAGCGTCACCTGGATCGGTATCGGCTCCGGGTCGATCCCGTCGTCGTCCAGGTAGTCCGTGAACCCGTACACCCCGTCCGGAACCTCCCGGATCGCCAGCCGCGCCCGCTCCGCCGCGTAGTCCAGCACCGCCGCGCCCAGGTCGGCCAGCCGCCGCGGTCCGTGCTCCTCGGCCAGCGCCAGCAGCCCGCGCTCGCCCACGTGGCTCGCCGCCAACTGCGCCCGCAGGTCGCCCAGCACTTGGTTGGGAACTCGCACGTTTCGCTCCAGCAGCCGCCACACGTGCTCCACCGGCTCGCCGCCGGACATCAGCCGCACCGGCGGCAGGCAGATCCCTTCCTGGAACAGCTCCGTGGCATCGCACCCGTTGCCCCCCGCCGTCTTGCCCCCAACGTCCGCGTGATGCGCAATCGTCACCACGTGCCCGATCACCCGGCCGTTTCGAAACACCGGCTGCGCCGTGTAGATGTCCGGCAGGTGCGTGCCGCCCGCATAGGGATCGTTTAGCGCATACACGTCGCCCGGCCGCATCTCATGGCCAAACCGCGCCAGGAACGCCCGCATCGCGTCCGGCACCGACCCCAGGTGCAGCGGCAGCGTCAGCCCCTGCGCGATCAGCCGCCCCTCCGGGTCGCAAAGCGCGGACGATAGGTCCATTGAGTTCTTCAGGTGCGTCGACCGCGCCGTTCGCACCATCGCCACCGCCATCTCATCCACCAGCGCCGCCACCGCGTGCCGAAACAGCTCCCGCTGCACCGGATCGACAGCGCGACGCCTGGCGCTCATGCGCTTGCCTCCAGCAGCAGCGCTCCATCCGCCTCACGCGAACAGCGCCAGCCCGGCGGAACCACGGTGGTGGCGTCATAGTCCTCCACGATCAGCGGGCCCGGCGTCGGCCGCCGCCCCAGGTCTCCCCGACGCACCACCGGCACGCTCCGCCAACGCCCCTCGAACCACGCCCGGCGCTGCAGCCGCCGCTCGCTCCGCTCCTGGCTCTCGCGCAACGCGACCGGCTCGTTCCCCCGCACCGCGCTCACCCGCAGCACCGCCGCGATCACCCGGCTCGTCGGATCCCTGTGCCCATACGTCGCTTCATGCAGCGCCTCGAACCGGTCCCGGACGGTGTCCAGCGTCCGACTCGTAACGCGCCCCTCCGGAATCGCCGACGGAATCTCGAACGACTGCCCCCGGTACCGGCACTCGGCTACGGACTCGATCTCCAGGTCGGAGGCCCGATATCCACCCGCCGCCGCCAGCGCCATGCAACGTTCACGCAGCGAGCCAAGCGCTTCGTCCAGCCGGCTCACGGCATCCGGCGCGCCCAGGTCGATCAGCGGCGAGTGCGTCGCCATCCAGCGCAAGTCCGCGCCCAGCAGACCCGTCGCACTGAACACTCCGGGCCCCGCAGGTACCAGGACCCGCCGGATCCCCAGCAGGTCCGCCACCGCCGACGCCATGCCCGGGCCGCCGCCCCCGAATGCCACCAGCGTGAAGGTCGCCGGGTCCACGCCACGCTCGCTGGTCACCGCCCGCAGCGCCCGCGCCAGTTCCGCCGCCGCCACCTGCCGCGCCGCATCCGCCGCCCGCGCAACGTCGCTGCCCAGCGGACCGGCCAGGTGCTGCGCCACGGCGCGCTCGGCCAGCTCCGCGTCGATCGACATGTCCCCGCCCAGCAACGACAACGGACTGAAGTGACCCAGCACCACGCTGACGTCCGTCAGCGTCGCTTCACTTCCACCGCGCCCATAACAAGCCGGACCCGGGTCAGCGCCGGCGCTGTCCGGTCCAACCGACAGGCCGCCGGCCTGGTCCACCCTTGCGATGCTTCCGCCCCCCGCCCCAATCTCCGCCAGGTCGATCGTCGGCGTCCGCAGCAGGTAGCCGGATCCGCGCGTAAGCCGGGTCCCCGAACTGATGCCGCCCCCGAGCTCCAATTCCGGCGCGATGGTGGGCGCGCCGTCCAGCACCACCGACGCCTTCGCGGTCGTTCCCCCCATGTCGAACGCCAGCACCCGGTCCAGCCCGCGCGCACGGGCCAGCTGGGCAGCCGCCAGCACCCCGGCCGTCGGCCCCGACTCCAGGCAGAACGCCGGCAGTTCGGCCGCCTCCGCCGCCGGCATCACGCCCCCGCTGGATTGCAACATCAGGATCGGCGCCCGCGAGCCCGCGTCATGCAACGCCTCGGCCAGCCGCCCCAGGTAATCCCCCATCACCGGCTGCAGATACGCGTTGATGACCGTCGTGCTGGTGCGGTCGTACTCCCGGATCAGCGGCAACACCGCCGAACTGCGAGACACCGCCGCCTCCGGCAGCCGCTCCCGCACCAGTCGCTCCACCTCGATCTCGTGCCGACCGTTCACATACGAGTTCAACAGGCAAATCGCCACGGCCTCAACGTCGGCTTTCGTCAGCACGTCCAACGCCGCGGCCACGCTCCCCTCGTTCAGCGGCCTCACCACCGACCCGTCGGCTGCCATTCGTTCGCCCACGCCCAGCCGCAGCCGGCGCTCCACCAACGGCTCGGGCCTGGACCAGCTCAGGTCATACAGCCGGGGATAGCGCAGCCGCCCAATCTCCAGCACGTCGCGGAAACCCGCGGTTGTGATCAACCCGGTACGCGGCCCGCGTCGCTCGAGAATCGCGTTGGTCGCCACCGTGCTGGCGTGCAGCAGGCTGGCGAGCAGTTCGAGCGAGCCGTCGGCGCAGGCCTCCAGACCCGCGAGCACCCCGCTGTCAAAGTTGGGCGGCGTCGACAGCGTCTTATGCCGAGCGACGGCGCCCGCGGCGTCCACCGCCACCAGGTCGGTAAACGTCCCCCCAACGTCCGCGGCCGCGCGCAGGCCGTCAGGGTTCGGACCGTCGGCCTTCAAGCTGCGGGTCGCTACGTGAGAGCGGCTGCCGCCGCTCGTCCGGCCAACGCGCCCAGCACGGGCGGTATGTCCCACCCAAGCCGTCGCGCGACAGCCGCGAAGGTAGCGCTGTTGCTGCTGACCACCGGCACCCCATACGCCGCCTCCAGGGGCCGGATGACCTCGAAGGTCGCTAGGTTGGTACACGAGAGAAAGATCGTGTCGGCCTCGGCCGGCGGCGGTTGCGCGTCCACGAAGTCGCGCAGTTCGTCCGACGTCACGTCGGCGATCTCTACGGCCGCGCTGATGCCGAGCCCGTACGCACACACCGTCTCGATGCCGTGCGTAGCCAGGAACTCCTCCTCGTGATCGTTCAGTTCGGCCGGATAGGGCGTATACAGCGCCACCCGGCGGCTGCCCAACGACGTCAGAGCCTCGGCCACCGCGCCCGAAGTAGTAATGGCCGGTGCCTTGGCGGCCGCCGAAATCAAGTTATGCAGCGCGGCCTCGCCGTCGCGTCCATCCACAAAGCTGCTGGCGGTACAGGCAAAGGCCACAATGTCCACCAACGCGCTGCCGACCTCGTCGGCCGCCCGCTCGGCATGCGCCAGCATCTGGCGAGAGTCGTCCACATCACACGTCGAGTTCCGCATCCGCGCCGAATGCACAGTGGCGGTGCCAGGCACAAGTCGCCAGAACTCCGGCTCCACCACCGTATTGACCGACGGAACCAGCAGCCCTACACGTTGCATGTCAGCGTCCCCCGAATCCGCACATGGCAATCGTCAGTGGACGGGCGTTCGGATGTCAACGTCGAAGGGCAACTGGAAGTGACCACGACGTGAGAGACTACGGATATGACTCCCGAACTGATCGGTGTCTTGTCGGTGGGAGTAGCGCTGGCGGCGCTGATTGTGGCCGGGCTGGCCGCGATGCGAGCCGACCTGCGGGAGATGCGGCGCGATCTGACCGAGCTTGCCCGGCAGCAGGCACGAACCGAAGGTCTGCTGGAAGGCATGCGCGACGCACTGATCGCGAGCAAGCGCAACACCGACTGACGGCCGAGACCAATTGTCGGCGCGGAACCGCGCGTTGGGCGGAGACAAGCAGAGATTCCGGGCGGCGGTACGTTGCTGCCATTTTTTGCAAGGCAGCGCGCTCGGTTTCGACGCCGTTCGCTAACCGTTCTACGCTGAAGCAACTCGGCGGGCGAGGAGACAGTCAATGTCCCGTCTAAGGGTCGGCGTCGTCGGCTGCGGCGCGATTGCCCAGATCCAGCACTTGCCCCATCTGCGCGACGGCCGCGACCGCTTCGAAATCGGCGGCATCTGCGACATCGCGCCGGACCTGCTGCGCAAGGTCGGCGACGACTTTCACGTGCCGGTACAGGCGCGCTTCACCGACGTCCACGACCTGGTGGCCTCTGAAATCGACGCCGTGCTGATCTGTTCCTCCGGATCCCACGCGCCCCAGGTGCTGGCCGCGGCGGCCGCCGGCAAGCACGTGTTGGTCGAAAAGCCGGCCTGCATCACGCTGCGCGAGGCCCGGGCCATGATCGAGGCCTGCGACGCAGCTGGCGTCGTGTTGATGGTGGCCTACCCCAAGCGATACGAACCCAGCTACGCCTACGCCGCCCGCCGCGTGAAGGCCATGCACGACGTCCGTCTAATCCAAATCAACCACCTGCACCCGTCGAACGACCTGCACATGGCCGAGTTCTCCTTTCACCGCGCCAACCTGCCGGATGAGGTTCTGGCCCGCCTGCGCGCAGCGGACACCGCGCTGGTTGCGGAGGCCTTGGGCCTGGACGATCCGGCGGCGGAACTCGTGCGCGCCTATCAGATGGTCAACGGCAGCCTGATCCACGACATCAGCGTCCTGCACGGCCTGTTCGGCCCACCGGAGGCGGTCCTCAGCACGGAAATCTGGCGCGACGGCAGCGGGCTCACGACCACGCTGCGCTATCCGAACGGCATACGCGCCGTGCTGACCTGGATTGACTTGCCTGACCTCTGGGCATTCGAGGAGACCTTCGCCGTATATGCACGATCCGAGCGCGTCATCCTCTCCTTCCCGACCGGGTTCAGCCGCGGTTTGCCGACCACGGCAGTCGTCCAGGAACCGGACGCGGACGGTGCTCCGTCCCGACAGGAACTCTCCTGGCACGAGAACCCGTTCAAACGCGAACTGGAGCACTTCCACGACTCCATCACGTCAGGTCGGACACCCCATACGCCTGGCACCGAGTTGATCGACCACCTGACGCTCGTTCGCGACATCGTGCGAGCGTCGTTCACCGGCGGGAGTTGAACATGGCCTTCCGAGTCTTTGATTCGCGCACCGACATCCAGAACCTGATCATCCAGCCCGACATCCGCGCACGGTTTCTCCAGATGGAGCCGGGTGAGGAGAACGTCCCACACAGCCATGACCTGGGTGCCGAGATCTTCCTGATCCTCGACGGCCAGGCCGAGTTCGTGATTGAGGGGCACAGCGAAGTGCTGGGCCCAGGCCAGCTCTGCTTCGCCGACCGCGACGAGATTCACCTCGTCCGCTGCGTCGGCGACTCGACCATGACGATGTACCTCTCGGTGACCCCCCACATCAATCCCACGCACACCTGGTGGGACGAAAACGGCGACAAGCTCCCGCCCCGCTACGGCGGGTCGACGACGTCCGAGCGCGCGGCGATTGATGCCGAAACTCCGCCGCCTCCCATCACCGACCTGGCCACCGCGCACGCAGCGGCCGCCGACGAAGCGGCACAGGCCGCGCAGGCCGCCGCAGAGACTCAGCGTGCGGGAATCTCGGCCTTGGAGCAGGCTTTGGCCAAAGGCGATCAAGCGGCGGCCGAAGCTGCGGTCGACGACATGTGGGCCGCGCTCTACGGGAGCTTTAGCGCAAACCGCGAACTGGCCGGCACCTGGAACGCCTTGGCGCCGCGAGTCGGGAGGAAGTAATCGCCTGCCGGTAGCTAGTCCGTCCCCGCGGCCCACGCCCCCAGCGCCATGTAGCCGCCGTCCACGTTGACGAACTCCCCGGTCATGAACGAGGCGCCCTCGCTCGCCAGGAACACCGCCACCGCGCCGATCTCGGAGGTCTGCCCGACCCGGCCCAGCGGGTGCGAGCTTCCCCACAGGTTCAGCATTTCGTCCTCGTCGCCAAACGCCCGAGCCGCCCCTCGAGCCAGCGGCGTGTCGATCGTGCCGGGGTTGATGGCCAGCACGCGAATGTTGTCCTTGGCAAAGTCCAGCGCCATGTTCCGAGTCAGCGACAGGCTGCCGCCCTTGCTGGCGGCATAGGCCGGAACCTGCGGCTGCGACTGCAACCCCTGCACGCTGGCGATATTGATAATCGTCCCGCCGCCGCGCGCCCGCAGGTGCGGGATCGCGAACTTCGACATCAGGAACTGGCCCTTCAGGTTGATGTCGATGATCCGGTCCCAGGTGGCCTCGTCCATCTCCTCGGCCGTCATATACGAAGCTGTGGGCTGAATGCCGGCGTTGTTGACCAGGACGTCCAGGCCGCCGTACTCGGCAACGGTTTCCTCGACCATGCGCTCGGCGTCCGCGATTGAACTGACGTCGCCAATAGCCGCGCTGGCGCGCCGACCGTCGCTTCGCAGTCGGTCGACGAGGCTGCGAGCCGCTGCCTCGTCCACGTCGGCCACGCTCACGGCCGCTCCGGCGGCGGCAAACGACTCCACGATTCCGCCGCCAATACCCATGGCGCCGCCCGTCACCAGCGCTACCTGTCGGTCCTGCTCGCTCATTCATTGGTTCCCCGCGGATTCGCCTGGGACAGCCTAGCGGGCGCCGCAGGCGAACTGGCGCGTAAACTCCCGTCCAACTCATGAGCACGCGTGCGGCGTCACCCGCAATTACCGAGGCCGGCCGGCGCCGCATCGTCGGCGCGCTGTTTGTGGCGCGCGGCAGCATCGGCGTTGGGTATCTGGCCGGATTCATCGTGCTCACCATCGCCGGCAAAGAGCTCAGCGGACACGCCGAACTGGCCGGATTGCCGGCCGCGATTTCGATGGTTGGTCGGGCAATAGGGCCGCCGCCGATCGCCCGCGCCATGGATGCGTTCGGGCGGCGACCGGCAATCGCCGGCAGCTACGCGCTGGGGGCCGTGGGCGCTGCGACGGCCGCGCTGGCGGTGGCGGCCGGGTTGTTCTGGCTGCTGCTGGTCGGGTCGCTGCTGATGGGCGTCGCCCGGGCCGGCGGCGACATGTCGCGTTACGTCGCCGCCGAGGTCTACGAGCCGAGCCGCCGCGGTCGCGCTATTGGAATCGTCGTGTGGGGCGCCACCGCCGGCGCTCTGGGCGGGCCGCTGCTGGGTGGGTATGCGCAGGAGTTGGCCGAGGCCCGTGGCCTCTCGTACTTGGCCGGACCGTGGGTGGCGGCGGCCGGGCTGCTGCTCATTTCCGCGTTGGTGACCTGGACGTTCGTGCGGCCCGATCCGCGTGACGTGACCGATACGACGCTAGAGGCCGCTCCGGTGAACGGCGAAGCGATTGACTTGCGCGGCGTGTTGCGCGACCGACGGGTGCAGCTCGGCATCTGGGCAATGCTCACTGGCCAGGGCGTCATGACCCTGATCATGGTGGTGGTCCCCCTGCATATGCACAGTTACTCGGAGTTGGGCGAGGCCGTTCCGATAGCCATGACGGCGCATGTGGCTGGCATGTTTGCGTTGGCACCCCTCACAGGCCGCCTGGTGGACGGCCTCGGACCCCGGCCAATGGTGCTGCTCGGTGCGGTGCTCCTGATGCTGGCCAGCGCGCTGGCGGGGCTGGACGCTGGTCTGGGCACCGTGCTGCCGGCCATGTTCCTGCTCGGCTATGGATGGAATGCGTGCTTCGTGGCCGGTTCGACCATGCTGGCGCGCGGCGTGCCGTTAACCGTTCGTGCCCGGGTTCAAGGGCGGGTGGAAGTTCTGATAGGGGTCGTCGGCGTGTTCAGCAGCTTTGCGTCCGGACCGCTGCTGGTGGGTGGCTCTGGCATGGGCTGGCTTGGGGCGGCGGGATTAATCTCAGCACTCCTGTTGCTGGTCGCGCTCGGCTGGGAGCGAGCTGCCACTCGAGCACCGGCGGGCGCCTAGAGACCTCCCGCCTACAATAGGCGCCGCTTGATCGTCGCCAGCCGAGTGCTGCCATGCCGAATCTGTGGGGTCGTCAGGTCAGCCGCGCCGAGTTAATGGCGCGCGTCGGAGACGTTTCGCAAGTCGGCGGCGTGCGCGAGTACCGCCTGGACGGCGGCGCCGGCGATGGGCTGTCGGTGGTCGACGTGAACACGGGCTCCGGGCTGCGCTTCACAGTGATCCCGGGACGCGCGCTCGACATTTCGGGGGCTTGGTTCAATGACATCCCGTTGGGCTTCCGTAGCGCCGCCGGCGAGATGCACGGCGCGTACTACGAACCCGACGGCTGGGGCTGGGTACGCAGCACCGTGCTCGGGCTGCTGGTCACAGGAGGCCTCGACAATGTGGGCGATCCTGCCGTCGATCCGGACCGGCTATACACCGACCTGGGTCTGCACGGGCGCCTCTCGAATCTTGCGGCTTCCAATGTTCACGCCGACGGCGAGTGGCGAGGCGACGAGTACGAGATGTGGGTCCAGGGCCGGGTGCGTCAGGCCGCCCTGTTCGGCGAGAACCTTGAACTCAAGCGGCGAATCTCGAGTTCGCTGGGATCGACGTCGATACGGATTCACGACGAGGTGACGAACCTGGGATCCGAGCCCGAGCCGGCAATGATCCTCTTCCACTTCAATCCCGGATACCCGCTGGTTGACGACGGGTCGAAACTGCACGTACGTAGCCGCTCGCGCCGGCCCTACGACGACCATTCGGCCTCGTTGGAATCAGGCTGGGACACCTACGGCCCGCCGACCCCCGGCTGGCAGAACACCGTCTGGATCCATGACGTTGAGCCTGATGACGACGGAACGGTGCACGCGGCATTGGTCAATCGCTCGTTCGGCGATGGGATCGGTCTTGGCTTCTCGTACCCCAAATCCCAGCTGCCATTCCTCAATCAATGGAAGTTCCTGGGCGTGGGTAACTACGTTACCGGCATCGAGCCGGCCAACTGCACCGTGCTGGGGCGCGCCGTCAACCGCGCCGACGGAACGCTGCAGATTCTGGAGCCGGGCGAGACGACCGAGTTCGACATAGAACTCGCGGTCCTGGCTGGCGCCGATGCCATCGGCGCCTTCCTCGCCAACATCGGTGAGTGACGGCTGCGATCACGTCGAGACCCTGCGCGTGCGCTATTCCGATACGGACGCGCAGGGCATCGTCCACCACTCCAACTACTTCCGGTGGCTGGAGGAGGCGCGGATCGGGTGGCTGGAAGCCATCGGACAGCCCTACGGGAAACTAACCGAGCGAGGGATCTTCTTGCCGCTCACGACTTGTAGCTGCACGTTCCAGGCGCCGGTCTACGCCGGCGAGCGAGTAGACGTGCATCTCAATCTGGACGAGGTGACTCGCGCACGGGTTGGCTTGACGTACGAGATCCGGCGCGGTGAACGGGTGACCGCGACCGCGGCGTCGACGCACGCGTATGTCGATGCGGCGGGCCGACCCCTGCGACTGAAACGCGACGACCCATTCTGGCTTGCCCTTCAGGAGGCGTAATGCGTGCGATCGATGCCATGAGCGATGAGCAAGGTGCAACGGACTCCGTGCGCCGTGAAGACTCCAACGGACGAATGGACGGGCGGCCGCCCTTCTCTGTCTTCCTCTCCGGAGTCATGCAGGGATCCAACGCAGACACCTCGCTCCACGCCCAGGACTACCGTCAGCAGTTGCGCGACATCATCTCGGCGGAACACCCGGAGGCCGAGGTGGTCTGTCCCGCCGAAATGAACCCGGACTCGGTTGCGTACGACAACGAAGCCGCGCGCCGGGCGTTTATGGACGAACTGGATCTGGCGGCGGAGACCGACGTGCTGGTGGCCTACGCTCCGGTAGCCACGATGGGCACGGCGGTGGAGATGTACCGCGCCTACGCCGCCGGTCGGCTGGTGTTTACGGTGTCGCCGATGACGACCAACTGGGCGATTCGCTTCCTGTCGACCCGCGTGTTCGCGGACCTCGGCGAGTTCGAGGCATTTGTGCGCGACGGCAAACTGGGGCAGACGGTGGCTTCGCGCGCCGGCTAGATATCCTCCCGCGGCTCAAAAACAGGGTGTCCTCTACGTCTGCGGCGGAGAACCTGAAGCTGGGAGGTGACCGAATGCCAAACCCAAAGCCCAACATCATCGTTCTGCTGACCGACGACCAGGGCTACGGCGACCTGTCCTGCCACGGCAACCCGATCCTTCGCACGCCCAATCTGGACCGGCTCCATGCGGAGAGTGTTCGGCTTGAAGACTTTCACGTCGCGCCCATGTGCACGCCCACCCGCAGCCAACTCTTGACGGGGCAAGACGCACTACGGAACGGCGCCACATTCGTATGCATGGGCCGATCGCTGCTGGATCCCACGCTTCCGACCATGGCCGACATCTTTGCGTCCAACGGCTACCGGACCGGCCACTTCGGCAAGTGGCACCTGGGCGACAACTATCCGTACCGTCCCCAGGATCGGGGCTTTCACACGACAATCCACCACCCGTCCTGGGGCATCACCTCGGCGGCCGACGTCTTTGAGAACGACTACTTCAACCCCCACGCCAGGCGCGGCGACGCCATCGAGCAACTCCAGGGCTACTGCACCGACATCTGGTTCGACGAGACGATCAGCTGGATCGACCAGGACCGCGACACCCCGTTCTTCGCCTACCTGGCAACCAATACCCCGCACGGCCCGCACTGGGTGCCGGATCGGTACCGGCAGCCGTACCTCGATCACGTCGATTACGACGTCGCCAGCTTCTTCGGGATGATCGCCAACATCGACGAGAACTTCGGCCGGCTGGACGCCTACCTCACGGAATCCGGACTCCGCGACAACACCATCCTGATCTTCATGGGCGACAACGGCACGGCCACGGGCGAGAACGTCTACAACGCGGGTATGCGAGGCAAGAAGCGATCGCTCTACGAGGGTGGCCACCGGGTCCCCTGTTTCATCCGCTGGCCGTCCGGAGGACTGGTGGGACCACGCCAAATCGATCAACCAACCCAGTGCCAGGACATTCTTCCGACGCTAATCGACCTGTGCGACCTGGAGGGGCCGGCGTCCGCTGACTTCGATGGGATTTCACTCACAGCGGCCCTTCAGAACGAGGAGCCCATCGCAGACCGGATGCTGTTTGTACAGTACGGCCACGCCAGCGACGGCCAGTCGGGGGAAGCTCGACGCGGCGACGCGGGCGTGATCTGGAACACGTGGCGCCTGGTTGGCGACCAGCTCTTCGACCTTGCGCGCGATCCGGGACAGCAGACCGATCTCGCGGGCCGACATCCCGAGATTCGAGCCGCACTGCGGAACGAGTACGACGTCTGGTGGGAACGACTTGGCGGCAACCTCGGCAACTATCACCCGATCACGATTGGCTCGGACGAGGAGAACCCCACGCGGCTATGCAGCTGCGATTGGGCTTACGTCTACTGCGACAATCCCGGCAACGTCCGCGGCTGCGTTATGGACAGCGGCACGTGGCATCTTCGAGTCGCGCGGGAGGGCGCCTACACGATCGCGTTGTATCGCTGGCCGCAAGAGTCGGATTTGCCGATTTCGGCGCCTGCCCCCGAGATGCACGGGGTTGACGGAACACTCCCAGGCGGCAGGGCGCTGCCTGTGGCGCGCGCTTGGATCAATGTCGGGAACTACAAGGCGGAGAGCGCCGTGGCGCCCGAGGATCGCTGCGCGACGTTTTCGGCCCACCTGCCGGCCGGCCGAACGAGATTGACGACCTGGTGGATCGACTCAAACGGCAACAGACTTGCTGGCGCCTATTACGCATCGGTCGCGAGACTTGCCTGATTGGCCAGCCGCCTCCCGTGGGCCTTCGATCTCGACTATCCGAGGAGCGTCGGCTTGCCGCGCCTTGAGCGTTGCGACTCTCGCCGGGCCATCACGCGGCCCTGGAAGTCGCGAGACAGCGGGCTGTGAGTTGCTCCGCCTTGCGCGTGGCTACTTTACGTAACAGACTGGCGTAGCTTCCGTTGGTGTCAGTAATGGTGCGCGTTGCCACCGAGTACCGCCTGTCAGCGTTCTAGGAGTTGAGATGCGCAAGGTAGTCCTTGGCTTGATCGTTGCGATGGTCGTGTTCGCCCTGGCCGCTCCCGTCCAGGCCTTTGAGTGCGATGGCATTGCCCTGAGTGAGGGGTGCCTGTTCACGGCCACCGGTGGCGATACACCACATCGCGACGACGATGGCTATGCCGTGACCAACGCCGGCGAGGTCCCCATGTGGGACTTCATTCGAGACAAGGACCTCCAGGCCCTGGGTTACCCGATCAGCGGACGCTGGGTGGAAGGTCCGTTCACCTTGCAGGCTTTCCAGAAAGTGATCCTGCAATGGGACTCCAGCAACAACCGGATGAATTGGTACAACACGCTTGATGCGCTGGCCAACAGGTACCCGCATGTCGATTTGCCCAATGTGCCGCCGCACCAGGTCCTCGCTGCGGACCGGGGAGTGACGAACTTCTCAACCATTGTCCGCAACCACCTGGCGCTGCTCGACGCGAATCCGAAAATCAAGGCTGAGTTCCTGGCGGAACCGAACTGGTTGAATCTCTACGGGTTGCCAATCCGCTACGAGGAGCGCGAGGTCAACGGAAACCCGCAGGGCCTTCAGTTGTTGCGCGCCCAGCGCATCGTGTTTGAGGTCTGGAACGTGCCCGCACCCGGGACATCGATCGGGGCGGTAGGCCGGCAAAACGTGCCGGACAAAGTGAAGAAGCTCAGTAACGTCATCATTCCCGACCTGGCAAAGCCGCCGATTACGGCGGGGGAGGCCACGGGTCGAGCAGTCACCGCCCCACCGGTGCCGGTAACGACGCCGGCCACCGTTACCACAACTCCAGACCCAACCCCCGTGCCAACGGCCCGCCCGGTGGATGACACGCGGCGAGTGACCAGGCCGTCGCCCATCAGTTCGATTCCCGCTCCCCGCATCCTGTCGCGGGGGCTGACCGGCTTCGGCATTCAGGGCGAATTTCGTCGGCACAACGACGGGCAGCTGGCTGATCTGGTGACCGGCGCGGGCCTGAACTGGGTCAAGCAGCAGATTCCCTGGCAGGAAGTCGAGAATCAGCCCGGAGTGTTCAATTGGGGGCCCACGGATCGCTTCGTCAACACCATGCGAGGCAGGGGGCTCAACATCTTGCTGAGCGTCGTCAAGTCGCCGGACTTCTATAAGGCCGAGGAAAGCAAGAAGGGCACCACGCACGGACGCCCCCACAGCCCGGAGACGCTGCGCGACTTCATGCGCGAGCTTGCGGCGCGCTACAAGGGCCGCGTCCAGGCCTATGAGATCTGGAACGAGGAGAACCTCTCGCTGGAATGGGGCACCTTTTCCCAGCACTCCTACAGCCAGTTCATCCAGCTGCTGAAGAATGGCTACTGGGGCGTCAAGGAGTCGGACCCCAACGCCATCGTCGTGCTCGGCGCGCCGACGCCAACCGGCGTGATGAACAACACCATCGCCATTGATGACGCGATCTATCTGCAGCGCATCTTCGACTTCAACAACGGCGAAGTCTTCAACTACTTCGAAGCGCTGGGTGTGCACCCGAACGGCGGCGCCAACGCGCCGGACGACTGGGTTGGCCGCGCGCACAACAGCAACGCCAAGTGCGGCGGCGGCTGGTCCACGCACCCCAGCTTCTTCTTCGACCGCTACAAGGAGCTGTACAACATGATGGCGGCTCGCGGTCACCCGGAGAAGACGGTCTGGTTCACCGAATTCGGCTGGGCCACGATTGACGGTCCGGGCGCCCCCGGCGCGCCGGCCAAGGGCTACGAATACGCAGCCTGCAACTCGGAGGCCGACCAGGCGGCATTCTTTGTGCGCTCTTTCCAGAAGGTCCGGGCCGAGTCGTCCTACGTCACCCACATGATCATCTGGAACCTGAACTTCCAGGAAGTCGTTCCGAACACCGATGAGAAGTGGGCGTTTGGGATCCTGCGTCCCGACCTGTCGCCGCGTCCCGCCTACAACGCAATTAAGGCGATGCCCAAATAGGCTCATGGCCGTCTGAGGGGCGGCGCCTCGACCAAGTGTCGAGGTTCCGCCCTTCGCTGTCCGGCGTTTCGGGCCGATGGTGCCGCGTAGACTCGGCGAATGGGCACGCTCTTCGTCGTCGCAACGCCGATCGGCAACCTGGAGGACCTGACGTTTCGGGCGGCCAGGGTGCTGCGCTCGGTCGCTGTCGTGGTAGCGGAGGACGCGCAACGCGCCCGCAAGCTGCTCGCGCACGTCGGCTGCACGCCAAAGGTCATCACCTACCGGGAGGACAGTCCCGAGAGCCGTGAGGACGCGATCATCCAGCGTCTACGCGCCGGCGACGTAGCGCTGATCGTGGACGCAGGCACGCCGGGCGTTTCCGATCCGGGGCCCGATTTGCTGGCGCGCGTTCGGTCCCAAGGGCTCTCAGTCGTCCCGATTCCGGGACCTTCGGCGCTGACGACGGCGCTCTCCGTGGTGTCGTTCGCCCGCCAGCCGGTGGCTTTCCTCGCGTTCTTGCCGGAGCGGCGGACTCGGCGTGAACGCTTGGTGCGACGGGCTGCCGACACGGCGCGCACGTTGGTGATCTACCTACCGCCGCATGGCGCTGCCGAGCGTCTGGCCGAACTGGAGGCGTGGCTGGGCGATGTACCGGCCGCGCTGTGCCGCGAACTCACCAAGATCCACGAAGAGATCCGCGAATCGTCGCTGGCGGAGATTGCCAACTACGTGGCCGTCGTGGGCGCGCGCGGCGAGCTGACCGTCGTAGTGGACGTCGGCGGCGTGGCGAACTCGCCCGAAGTCGACCGGGAAACCGTGCAGGAGCAGTTGCGACGCCATCTGGAAGCCGGAATGCGTCCGGGCAAGGCGGCCGGGGCCGTGGCGCGTGCGCTGCGGTTGCCCCGCGAAGACGTCTACCGAATTGCCCGTGAATTGCGCGGGTCCGCAGGCGGCAGCGCGTAGAATCGCGCGCTGCATGCCTCCGGCTACCAATCACCCTGTGTCCCGTTACTACCTGACCACATCTATTCCCTACCCCAGCGGCGAGCCGCACGTCGGCCACTCGTTCGAGATGATCACGGCTGACGCCATGGCCAGGTATCGCCGACTGCGCGGTCAGGATGTGTTTTTCCTGGGCGGACTGGACGAAAACAGCCAGCGGGTCAGCCGCTCGGCCCGCGACGAGGGCATTGACACCCAGACCTATGTCGACCAGGCGGCTGTGCGCTTCCAGGCTGCCTGGGACCTGGTGGGCGTGGAGTTCGACGACTTTGTGCGCACCACCGAACCACGGCACCTGGAGACCGTCCGCGCCTTCTACAAGCGCGTGTACGACAACGGCGATATCTACAAGGGCCGCTATGAGGGCTGGTACTGCGTGCGGTGCGAGGCGTTCTACGGCGACGAGGAACTCGTCGAGAACTGCTGTCCAACCCACCGGGTGCCACCCGAGTGGGTGGAGGAGGACAACTACTTCTTCGCATTGTCGCGGTACCAGGAGCCGTTGCTGAAGCTCTACGAGCAGCGACCCGACTTCGTCTGGCCCGACTCTCGACGCAACGAGATGCTCGGGTTCCTACGGCAAGGCCTGAAGGACTTCAGCATCTCGCGAGCCACCGGCGGCTGGGGCTTGCCGCTGCCGAACGATCCGGAACACGTCATCTACGTCTGGTTCGACGCGCTGATCAACTACATCACGGGGATCGGCTTCGGCCAGCCCGGCGGCGGCGAGCTATTCGCCAGTCGTTGGCCGGCCGATGTACACGTGGTAGGCAAGGACATCGTGCGCTTTCACGCCATTTACTGGCCGGCCATGCTCATGGCTGCCGGCGTTGAAGTGCCGCGGCAAGTGTGCGTGCACGGCTGGGTCAACTTTGCCGGTGAGGAGTTGAGCCAGAGCGGCGGCCACGTGGTGCGGCCGGCCGAGGTTGTCGAACGCTTCGGCTCGGATGCATTGCGCTACTTCCTGCTGCGCGAGGTCGCCTACGAGCGCGACGGCGACTTCACCTGGGAGGGCATGGCGCGCCGCTACCAGCACGATCTGGGCAACGACCTGGGCAACCTGGTGCTGCGAAGCACGTCCATGCTGCACCGCTACCTGGATGGGGTGGCCCCCGAACTCAGCAGTCCGACCGGCCAGGAGTCGGAGCTGCGCGCGGCCGAGCAGACGGCGTGGGAATTGGCTGCTCACCACTATGAAAACTGGCGCTTTCACCTGGCGCTCGCGGCGGTTTGGCGCTACATCACGGCGGTGAATCAGTACATCGAACGGACCGAACCCTGGCGCCTGGCACGGGACGAAGCGCAACACGAACGCCTGCGAACAGTGCTCGCCATGCTCATGGATGCCCTGCCCCGCATTGCCACCATGATCCGACCGGCGACGCCGCAGACCGCGGACGCCATCGAGGCGCAGCTCGGGATTACGGGGCGGCCGGCGACCTGGGGGGATGACGCCGGCGTCATCGAACCTGGTCAGCACGTGCCCGGCGGCCCGCCGCTCTTCCCGCGTCTGGATGGGTAGCCCCGCTGTTCGATAGTCACGCACACTTGGCCGATGCCGGTTTCGCCAAGGACCTCAATGCTGTGCAGCGTCGGGCGCGTGAGGTCGGAGTGTCCGAGGTGTTGGTGGTGGCGACCGACCTCGAGACTAGTGCGCGGTCAATTTCGATCTGTCGGAAATTTGCCGGCTGGTTTGCGACGGTGGGCGTCCACCCGCACGATTGCGGGGGATTCGACGAATCCACGGTAGATGCGCTGCGTGGCTTAGCCGGAAGTAGTCCTGTCCGGGCCATTGGTGAGACGGGCCTGGACTTCTTTCGGGAGCATCAGCCGCCTGCGATGCAAGAGCAGGCATTTCGCGCCCAATGCCGGCTGGCAGCGGACCTGGGGCTTCCGGTTATCGTCCATCAGCGCGCGAGTCTGGACGCCGTCGCGCGTGTATTGCGCGAGGAACTCGGCCCGGCGGGCGGCGTCATGCACAGCTTTACGGGACCACCTGATTCGCTTGGTCGGTTCTTGGACCTCGGGCTGCACATGTCAATCTCCGGCATCGTCACCTTCAAGCGTTCGGACGACATTCGCGACTCAGCGGCGGTTGTTCCGGCCGACCGGCTGCTGATCGAGACCGATGCCCCGTACCTCGCGCCGACACCCATGCGCGGTCGCCGCAACGAACCGGCCTATTTGGCCCACACGGCAGCCGTGGTCGCGACGGTTCGAAACGTGTCGGTATCCTCGCTGCGCGACACCACCACGCGAAACGCCCACGAGCTCTTTCGGTGCGCTCCCACACCCTGACGGACCGCCGCCCCCCGCGTGATCTCGCGGCAATCCTGGCCCCTGTCCAGACGGAACAGGCGAGGGTCGAGGCCCTGCTGGAGACTTGCGTGGCTGAGAGCGAGATTCCGCTGCTGCGGAGCGTGCTGGCGTCAGTCCTGGGCGCCCAGGGCAAGCGCCTGCGCCCCGCCATTGCGCTGCTGATCGGCCAGGCCTACGACGTCGACACCGACAAAGTCGTGGTGCTGGCCGCCGGCACGGAGGTTCTCCACAGCGCCACGTTGGTGCACGACGACATCGTGGATGAAGCGGACTCGCGGCGTGGGCAGCCATCCGTCCACACCGCCTGGTCCACCAAAGTCGCCGTTTTGGCCGGCGACTATCTCTTCGCCAGCGCGGCCGACCTTGTGGCTCGGCTCAATCGGCCCAGAATCGTGCGGCAATTCGCCGACACCATCCACGCGATGTCCCGCAGCGAATTCGTCTTGCCCAGTTTCAACGGCGATCCCGAAGAGTCGCGGCAACAGTACCTCCAGAAAATCAGCGGTAAAACCGCCGCGCTCATCGCCCTGGCGTGCGACGCGACCGGCGTGCTGGCGGACGTGGAGCAGGACGAGGCTCGAGCCCTGCATGACTTTGGCTGGGCACTCGGGATGGCCTTTCAAGTCACCGACGACGTGTTGGACATTGCGGGAGTGGCACAGGAGACCGGAAAGCCCGTGGGCGGAGACTTGCGCGCAGGTCTCCTGACCCTGCCGGTTGTCGAGTATCTGGATGTTGCCGATCCGCCGACGCCCTTGATGCGGCGGCTGGCCGATGGAGAAGGCTTGTCGGACGTGGAGTCCTCGGAGGCCATCGACACGCTGCAAGCCTCCGGCGCTGTCGACGCGGCGCGGGCCGTCGCCGAGGGGTTTGCCGAACAGTCGCGAGCGGCCCTCCGCCGGCTGCCGTCCGCACCGGCCTTCGATGCACTGGCCGATCTCATCACGCACGCCACAAATCGGCACGCCTAGGACTCGCGGCTGCCGCCGTGCCTGAGCGCAAGGCCTCCTGGGTGCGGCCCATGTTCGAGGCCATCGCGCCCCGCTACGACTTGCTCAACTTCCTGATTAGCTTCGGCATGCATCACGCGTGGCGGCGTCGTGCCGTGCGCGAGCTTCTGGTGGCTGAGCCACGCGTCGTCCTGGACGTTGGGACGGGGACGGGTGATTTGGCGCTGGCGCTGCATCGCGGCGGTGGCGCCAGGCTCGCGGTCGTCGGCCTGGACTTCGCTCGTGCGATGCTCTCGATCGCAAAACAGCGCGGCGAAGAGGCCCAGGCCGGCGGGCGATTGCGCTTCGTCATGGGCGACGCCTTGCGCCCGCCGCTGACGGATGGATCCGTGGACGCGGTGATAAGCGGATTCCTGCTGCGAAATGTGGACGGGTTGGCGGAAGTCTTTGCCGCCATGGCGCGGGTGTTGCGCCCGGGCGGCCGGCTGGTAATCCTGGAAATGACGCCGATGCGTCGCCGGCTGCTGCGTCCGTTCTTTCGCATCTACTTCAATCGCTGGGTCCCGCTCATGGGACGGCTGGTGAGCCGTCACGCCAGCGCTTACTCGTGGCTGCCGCACTCCGTTGACGAATTCGTAAGTGCGGAGGAGCTGGCAGTCCTGATCGAAGCGGCCGGGTTCGTGGACGTGCATGTGCATCGTGTGGGGTTTGGCTCCGTGGCCATCCACACGGCCACGCGGAGCTAGCCGTGTCAGCCGTGCATTCGGTGCCCCATGCTGACGATTGGAGCCGGCTGGCCGCCGAGTGCCCGGGCGCCAACCTGCTGCAGTCGGGCGCCTGGGGGGACTTGAAAGCGCGCTACGGCTGGCGGGTTGCGCGGTTGGTCGTAGGCGCCGGCGACACGGTAACAGGGGGAGTCCAGGTCTTGACGCGAACACGCCGGATGTCGCCGGTGGGGCCGTCAGTCGGCCTGGCGTACGTTCCCAGGGGGCCGCTGGCGGAGTCGGACACTGATGCCATGGCTCTAATCGAGGCGTCAATTGACGAGGCACGGCGGCGTGGAGCGTCGTTGCTGCGAATTGAACCCGTGCGCGACACGCACGCCGCGATCCTGGAGGCACGTGGCTTTCGCAAGACCGAGTCGTTCGTACAGATTCCGCGGACAGCCGTCGTCGACCTGGCGGCAGACGACGAGGAGTTGTTGGCGTCGTTCAAGCCCAAGATGCGCTACAACATCCGGCTCGCGGCTCGGCGCGGGGTCTGCGTTGAGGCCGAGGCCTGTGAGTCGGCCTTCGACGAGTTCTACGAATTGACAGAAGCCACGGCGCTGCGCCAGGGATTCGCCGTTCATGCGGCGTCGTACTACCGCGATGTGGCGCGTACGTTTGGCGATAACGCCGCGCTGTTCATGGCGCGATTTGAGGGCCGGGCGCTGGCGGCGCTGATGGCCGTGGCGTTCGGTCCGGAAGCGGTGTATCTCTATGGAGCGTCGTCGGACGCCGAACGCGGGCGCATGGCCCCGCACGCCGTGCAATGGGCGGCCATGCAGTGGGCGCGTTCACGAGGCTGCCGTCGCTATGACCTGTGGGGCATGGCGGATCCGAACGACCCCACCGATCCGATGGCCGGCGTGCATCGCTTCAAGCTGGGATTCAATCCTCGGCTTGTTGAGTATCCCGGCACCTACGACCTGCCGCTGCAACGCCTCCGTTCGTGGGTCCTGACGTCAGGCGTGTTGCGCGCACGCGCCGCGCTTCTGCGGTGGCGTGGACTGCCGCGGAGCTGAGAGCAGGCACGTGCATCCGACGTTTGACGAGTTGATCTCGGCCCTGCCCGATGCCGAACTGATCCGTGCCTCGAGCGCCCGTATTCGTGACATCGCGCATGACTCAAGGGACGTGAAGTCGGGATCGTGTTTCGTCTGCCGTCGTGGACTTCGGGTCGACGGTCACGCATACGTCGCCGCCGCGCTGGCCGCGGGGGCCGCGGCGGTCGTGGCGGAACGTCCGGTCGAGTTGCCGGCCGACATTGGCCTGGCCGTCGTGCCTGATGCTCGCGTGGCGTTGGCCGGCCTGTCCCGTCGCTTCTGGGGCGAGCCGGATCGCCAGGTGGGCCTGGTTGGCGTGACCGGCACGGACGGCAAGACCAGCACGTCCCGCTTGATTGCCTGGATGTTGGGCGCGTATGTGCCCGGGGTTGGCGAGTTGACCACCGTCAACACGCGCGCTGGTGGGGCGGACCTGGATAAGTCTGGGCGACTGACAACCCCTGAAGCCCCCACCGTGGCCCGCCTGCTGGCCCGGATGCTTCAGGGCGGCGACGCCTGGGCCGTGGTCGAGGTGGCGTCGCACGCGCTTGAGCTGGCGCGCGTGGACGGTTTCGCGTTCGACCGGGCCGTAATCACCAACGTGACGCACGAGCACCTGGACTTGCACGGGACCCTTGCCGCGTACCGCGCGGCCAAGCGGCGGCTCCTCGAGCTGCTGGAGCGCGGGCCGGACGACGGACACGGGAAAGCCGCCGTGCTCAATGCCGACGATGCCGTGACCGCAGGCTTTGCCAGCGAGTGCTCCGTGAACGTCGTGACCTTTGGATCCTCCAATCCGGCGGACGTGACGGCACGCGTCGCTGGATACGTGCGCGACGGGTTGGTCTTTGCGGGATCATCCCCATGGGGCAACTGGGAGACGCCCACAAAGCTGCGCGGGCATTGGAACGCGGCCAATGTCGCCGCCGCCGTGGCCTGCGTGGGGAGCATCGCGGGCGAAATTGGCGCCGGGGTTGATCGGCTCCCCTTGTTCCCTCCCGTCAAGGGACGCATGGAGGCTGTCAACGCGGGCCAGCCCTTTCAGGTCATCGTGGACTTCGCGCACACGCCGGCGGCCCTGGAGGCGTGTCTGGCAGAGGTGCGGTCCTATACGCCCGGACGAGTTCTGGTGGTTTTTGGCAGCGCCGGCGAGCAGGATGCCGAAAAGCGGCCCATGCTTGGGCGTGCCGCGGCGCGGGGCGCCGACGTTGCGATTGTCACCAACGAGGATCCCCGCCGGGAACGCCCGGCCGACATCGCGCGGGCGGTCGTGGCCGGCGCCGCGGCTGACGGCGCGCGCTTCGAAACAATCCATGACCGGCGCGAAGCCATGGCGCGTGCGTTTGAGCTTTCCCGGGAAGGCGACACCGTAGTGCTGGCCGGGAAAGGCCACGAGCGGTCGATTCAGATCGCCGACCGCGATGAACCGTGGGATGAGGCGGCAGTTGCGCGCGAACTCCTGGCCGAACTGGGCTATGAGGCCAGTTGAGAAACGCGGTCCCTACGCGGTGCAGCCCCCCGGCTTCACGCCGCCGCCGTTGGTGTTGAAGGAACTGCCGCAACCGCAAGTCTGCTCGGCGCTGGGGTTCCTGACCGTGAAACCGCGGCCCATCATGCTGTCGATGAAGTCCACTTCGGCGCCAACCATCATGTGGGCGCTGGCGCTGTCCAGAAAGATGTCTACGCCGCGGGACTCCAGCACGATATCGGTGGGCTCGGGAGCCCGCGCGATGGCCATCGCATATTGGTTCCCGGCGCAGCCGCCGCCCATGACGGCGATCTTGAGCGCCCCATACGTCTCGCCCTTACCGGCCAGGATCTCGCCAAAAGCGCGGGCGGCCCGGGCAGTCAGCGACACGGGAGCGGGCGGCTCGGGAGCCGGCGGCGCGGCCATGGGCAGCGAAACCCGCTGAGCCGGCGGCTTGTCCTGCGGGAGGCCGATGCGTTCGCCTGTTTCAACCGCGCTCATGCAATACCCCCAACGACTTCGACTCAAGGCCCTCGGGCCGCTTACCTGAACCTAGCACGCGGAGGCCGGCCGGGGGTAGAGAGTCCGGCGAGTGCTCGCTGCGCCGATAAGATATTCGCGTTCCGCAACTCCGTGTCCAGGGGGGTATTCCGCCATCCACGACGTAGCTTGTACGGCCGGCGTGCGTGGCGCGGTGGTGGCGCAGATCCGCCGGGCCAGGCGTCCGTTGATCGTCTCGCACCGAAATCCTGACCCCGACAGTCTCGGTTCGGCCCTCGGTCTGGCGGCGATATTCGACCGACTGGGCGCCGTGCCCGTGTTGGCGGTCGACCGACCCGGGAGTATCGATCGCGTGATGGCCACGATTCCGGGGACCGCGCGATTCCTGCCCCTCACAACTCACATGCTGGCGAATCCGCCGGATGACACACCGTTTGACGCCGTGTTTTCCGTCGATACGGCCAGCCTCAGCCTGCTGAGCGCTGATGAGGACGTCCGATCCGCGCTGCGATCGATCCGTCCGATTATCAACATCGACCACCACGTCAGCAACGAGCGGTACGGCGACGTGAACTACGTGGTCTCCGATGCGGCCGCGGCGGCCGAGGTGATCTGGATGCTGCTGGGCACGCTCGGCGACGGCATCTCGCGCGACGGCGCGATCGCACTTCAGGCCGGACTGGTGGCCGACACGTTGGGGTTTCAGACAATGGAGACTGGGCCGCGCACGCTGCGAGCGGCGGCCGCGCTGCAAGCGCTGGGCGGCGTCACGTCGGACATCCCGCGCCGGGTGCTCAACGTGCGAACATTCGAAGCCTCGCGATTGCTGGGTGCCGCACTGGCCGCGGCAGTACGGTCGGAGGAAGGACGGCTGGTCTGGACGCAGGTAAGCGAGCGGATGGCGACCGACGTAGGTGCTCGCATTGCCGACTCGCAGGGCATTCCGAACGCTTTGCAAGACGTCGCGGATGTGGAGGCCGTGGCCGTGTTTTACGAAGTGGACGCTGCGCGCACCCGTGTCAGCTTGCGCTCACGGGGGGCGCGAATTGACGGCGTGGCCGCGGCCTTCGGCGGCGGCGGCCATGCGCTGGCGGCCGGCGCCACCGTGGCCGAGCCGCTCGACGTGGCGACCGAACTGGTCTTGGCGCGCTTGGCCGAGGCGCTCGACGGAAAATAAACCGGCGGCTTTCGTAACGTCCTCGCAGTATTTTGCGGTCTCATAGTGATCGGCGGCTTGAGACCTGTCGTTGTTACACTTGACGCAAGCTGGGCGAGTGTTGTGGCTACCTGCTTGAGTCCGCGCCTGATGCTCGACACAGGTTGCGGCGACTGTTGAGGATCATCGTGCGACGCTGCACAACACGAGCGAGGTCCCGCGCCGGAGCTGCGATTCACAGCGTGTGCCTGCTACTGGTACTCGCTCCAATGGTGGCGTGCAACGGCGACGTCACGCCGACGCAGAGTGTGCTCGTGCCCACGCGGGCGCCCCCGGCGTCCGACAGTCCGGTACCAACGGTCGCCGCCGGTTCAGCCAGGCCGACGGCGCTGGCGGTCGCCGCCGCCCCGCGCGCTGCCGCAACACTGACTCCGGAAGCTCCAGCGGCGCCGGCCACGACACCAACGCCCATGTCGGCAACACCCGAGCCGACGGCGCCGCCGGCCGAGCCTCCGCCGACGGCGACGGGCACTGCGATACCGCCGTCGCCAAGCCCGTCGCCAACGGCTCCGCCGCCTGCCGCACCATCGCCTTCCCCAAGCCCGACTGCGGCGGCGGCGACAGCGTCGCCGACGGCCACCGCACAGCCGGTGGCTCCTGCTTCACCCACGCCCACGCGGGAGCCCACCCCGATACGCGCGACCGTTGGTCGGATCGCCACCGCGCTGTCGGTGGACGGTCTGCAGCGTCCGCAGGACTTGTCCGATCTGTTTGGCCTTGACGACCGGGTGTATATCAGCGTTGAGTTTCGCGATGTTCGCGAAGGTGCGCGGCTTGGCATCCGGTGGAGTTCAGGCAGCTGCGGCGGTGAATTCGAGACGGGCCCGCAGAAGCCGATGCGCCGTGGGTTCTTTGCGTTCTACGTGGACGAGACCAACTGCCTGGGCGAGCACGTCGTCGAGATCACGGTGGACGGCAACGTGGCGGCTGAGACCTCATTTACGCTGGTGGACCAGCCTACGGTCGCACGCTAGCGATTGACCGCGTGCCTTTCGTCGTGGTTTGCTGCGGCCCGTCCGGTCAGCCACTGCGAGCCGCCGCGTGAAGATCACCGACGTCACGGCCGAGCTATACGCCAAGCCGTACGACACCCCAATCAGCAATGGGAAGTACACCTACACCGCATCCAAGAACGTCGTCGTGCGGATATCGACGGACGATGGTCTGGAGGGCTTTGGAATCTGCGGCGCGGGCGGCATCGCCGCCACCGCACAGGGTGACGCCACCATCGCCACGGTCAACGACATGCGGCAGGCGCTCATTGGCGAGGACCCGCGCAACGTGGAGCGCATCTGGGAGTCCCTATATCAGCCCAAGGTCTTTGGCCGAAAGGGCCTGACGACTCGGGCCATTTCAGCCATCGACATCGCGCTGTGGGACATCGTGGCCAAGTCCTTCGAGTGCCCGCTCTATCAGGTGCTGGGCGGATTCACTGACGAAGTGCGCGCCTACATTGCCGGTGGCTACTACGCCCAGGGCAAGGGCCTGACCGAGTTGCAGGACGAGATGTTGGGCTACGTGGAGCAGGGTGCCAATGCTGTCAAGATGAAAGTCGGCGCCGTCCCGCTTCGGGAAGACGAGGTCCGCATTCGCGCCGTCCGCGACGCCATCGGCCCCGACATTGACCTGCTCGTGGACGCCAACAACGCCTACGTGCAGGCTGATGCCGTTCGCATGGCCCGCATCCTGGAGGAATACGACGCCTTCTGGTTCGAGGAGCCGGTCTCACCCGACAACATGCGCGGCAGCGCCGCGACGGCCCGATCGTCAACGGTTCCGGTCGCCGCCGGCGAGAACGAATACACCCGTTGGGGCTTCCGCGAACTCCTCGAAACCGGCGCCGTGGACATCCTCAATCCCGACGCGATGGTGCTCGGTGGCATCACCGAATACCGCAAGGTCGCCGCGCTGGCCGCCGCCTACGAGATTCCCATTGCCCCCCACGGCCTGCAGGAGATTCATATCCACTTGCTGGCCGCCTTCCCGATGCCGCTGATCCTCGAGTTCTACAACCCCAACGTGGCGGGCCTGAATGAGGTCATGTTCCACGAGAAGCTGGAACTGACCGAGCGCGGTACGGTGCGGTTGCCCCAGGGTCCGGGCCTCGGCATGCAGGTCAACTGGGACGGTCTGCGCGAGTACCTGGTGACCTGACGGGCCTGGGCTGAGACGCCGGACGGGGCGGTGTGAAACACTGCGCGGCAGCCGACGTGAACTGGTAACCCTTCATGCGTCCTAACCGACTTCGCGAATTGCTGGATGCCGGCAAGCCCAGCTACAGCACCCACGTCCTCATCTCCTGGCCCGCCATCGTTGAGCTGGTCGGCCAGACCGGTCAGTACGACTACGTCGAGTTCGTGGCCGAGTACGCGCCCTACGACCTCTACGCGCTGGAAAACATCGGTCGGGCCATCGATCTCTTCGACAACTTCAGCGGCATGATGAAGATCGAGCAGGAGCCGCGGACCTATCTGACCGTGCGGGCTATCGGCTCGGGGATCCAGAACCTGCTGTTTGCCGACGTCCGCAACCCGGAAGAAGCGCGCGAGTGCGTGCAGGCGGTGCGGGCCAGCACCCCGTCCACCGGCGGTCGGCACGGCGCGGGCTCGCGTCGCGACACCGGGTACGTGCGCGAAGGCGGCAGCCAGGCCTTCGTGGACGCGCTCGAGCAAGCCGTGGTGATGCTGATGATCGAGAAGGACGAAGCCGTCCGCAATCTCGAAAACGTGCTCGGCGTCGGCGGCGTGGACATGGTCCAATTCGGTCCCACCGACTACGCCATGAGCATCGACAAGCCCGGCCAGGGCGGTTCCTCCGAGGTCCGCGAAGCCGAGGCCTACGTCATCAAGACCGCGCTCGGCATGGGCATTCAACCGCGCGCCGAAATCGGCTCGCCCGACCACGCCAAGCGCTACCTCGACATGGGCGTCACCCACTTCTCGATCGGCACCGACATCGGCATCCTGTCCAGCTGGTGGGCCCAAAACGGCGAAGCCCTCCGCGCCGCCGTAGACGGCGCCTAGCCTCAACTCGCCCCAGACACAGAGGACCTTTGCTCAACGCCCCTCTTCCTCAATGGCTCGGCGCCTCTACACCCTCTCCTGGGGGAGAGGCAGATTCCGCCGTCCCCGGCCGAAATCGGTGAGGGGTCTTCCGGGCACCCAATCCCGGGTTACGCAAGGGTTTCTCTTAGGGGGACAGGCCAGGGTGACGGTCTTCTGCGCACCCGCCCCGGGGTTCTGCAAAGGTCTCCACAGACAACAGCCGCTACCGTGAGTCGCGGACGCACCGCTGATATCGCCGTCGTCGGCGGCGGCATCGTTGGCCTGGCCTGCGCCTGGGAGCTACGCCGGCGCGGCCTGAGCGTCACCCTGATCGAGCGCGGTCGCCCGGCGCGCGGGTCCACTTGGGCCGCGGCGGGAGTGATCGCGGCGCATCACTACGCCGCCACCCCTGGTCCGCTGTTCGACCTGCTGCGGAGGTCGCTGGCCGCCTATCCCGAGTTCCTGGAGTACGTTGGGGCTGGACAGGCGGACTGGTGTTCCGACGGCATGCTGGCTGTGGCGCGCACCGCCGATGAAGCTGCGGAACTCACGGCGCGGGTCTCCTGGCTGACTGACGCCGGCTACGAAGCCGAGTTGCTCACGCCGTGGGAGCTACGTGCCCTGGAACCCTCGTGCACGGGACCCGTGGAGTCTGCGGCGTTGTTTCCCGCCGACGGGTCGCTCGATCCCCGGTTGTTGGCCGCGGCCCTCGAAAACGCCGTTCGGTCGGCTGACGTTGAAGTACTCACCGACTCGCCCGCGACGTCCATTCAGATCGGCGATAGCCGAGCCACCGGAGTCCTCCTGGGTGACCGTCTCGTAGCCTCGGGGACAGTCGTGCTCGCCGCCGGCGCCTGGTGCGCCAGCCTCGCGCCGGGGTTCCGGCTGCCCGTCCGGCCCTGCAAGGGCCAGATGTGCGCCGTCAGGGCCGAGGGACCGCACCGCGCCGTCAACTTCCCGGAAGGCGTCATCGTCCCGCGCGCCGACGGCCGAATCGCCCTGGGCGCCACCCAGGAAGACGTGGGATTTGACGCCCACATCGACGCCGACGCCATCCGGCAGGTCCACGGCGATGCCGCCGCCATCGTCCCCGGACTCGCCAATGCCGAGATCGTGGAAACCTGGATGGGCTTCCGCCCGCAGTCGGCCGATGGCTTTCCCGTGATCGGTCCGGCTCCCGTCGAGGGACTCGTCGTCGCCACCGGCCACTTCACCAAGGGCATCGCCCTGGCGCCGGTCACCGCCGAACTCGTAGGCGACCTCGTCTGCGACGGCCGGCTCGACCCGCTCCTCAGACCCTTCGGACCCGACCGCTTCGCCTGAGCCCCAACGGAGACCTCTGCAAAACTCCCCTGGCCATCGCCGGGCAGCCTCTTCCTCCCTCTCCCTTGAGGGAGAGGGCCGGGGTGAGGGTGGCTGCTGGCCCCAGCACCTTGCCACGGGCGGTAGGCCTACCCACCAGCTCACGCCCCGCCCTTCCTCGTTCCTAAGGGTGAGGGGTCTTCCGCGCACCCAACCTCGGGTAAAGCAAGGGTCTCCAACGGCCGAACCGCTAGCTCACACTGCTCGGCCTCGCTCGGCCGCCCGCTAGCCGAGGCGAATCGGGTCGCGCGGATAGTCGGTCAGCACCTCGCAGCCGTCGGCGGTGACCGCCACCGTCTCGCTCACGCCCACGCCTGCCCGGCCCACGTCGCGCACCACCGCCCGCACGTGAAATACGTGGCCGGGCTTAAGCGTTGGATAGGTGGCCAGCAACCGCTCGCTGCGGACGTCGGGGGGACAGATCCGCAGCCCGGGCACGTCCAGCCAGTCCGGCTCGAAGCTCAGCCCCACCGAATACCCGCGAAGGCCGTCCCTGAAGACGCGCGGCGGCAACTCGTTGAGCGGCTCGGTTGCGTGCTCCCCGAGCTCGCGCGTGGACACCCCCGGCCGCATGCCGGCGATCGTTCGCTCCACCGCCGCCAGGCACGCCGCGTACATCGCGTCCCACAGCGGATCGGCCAGCTCGCCGATCACGCCCGTGCGGATCATGGGCGCGGTATAGCGCTTGACGCACGCGCCCCACTCCAGAATCGCCGGATGGCCGGGCGTCAGCCGCGAACGCCCGAACGTCGTGTGCGGAATGCCGGAGTTCCGGCCGGCGGTGACGATGGGCTGAATCGACATGCGCTCGCTGCCGGCGCCCACCAACGCCTGATAGGCGGCCGCCGCCACGTTGGTGTCGGGCGCCTCCGGGCGCAGCTCGGCCCGGGCGGCGTCGAATCCGAGCGGCGTGATCGCCCCGGCGGACCGGATGGCGGCGATCTCGGCGGCGCTCTTTCGCGCCCGCACCCCGTCCACCAGCAAGTGGACGTAGCTCCACGAGGCGCCCACCGACTCCGCGGCGCGCAGATAGCTCTGGTGCGCCCCGCCGTGCTGATGGTGTTCCCAGCCCAGCGTCGCCTTGGCCCAGCCCCGCTGCCGCAGCACGTCCACGAGCACCGCGGCGGGATCTTCCCCCCACGGAAACGTGACCACGTCCTCGACCCAACTCGACACGATGGCGTTGAAGGCCTCGAAGTCGTCCACCAGCAGCGTGGGCTCGCGGTCAATCCCGACGATCAGGAACATGGGCGCGAACGACGCCAGCGTCTCGTAGCCGCTGACATAGCAGACGCTGGGCGCAAACGTGCACACCAGCGCGTCCAATCCTTCGGTCCGCATCGCGGTCCGCAGCGCCTCGTGGCGGCGTTGAAATTCGGACTCGTCAAAGGTCAGCGATCGGATATCTCCGGCATCCGCCGGACGCTTGAGCTCACCAAACAGCGGAATGGACCTGGTCCCTCGGCAGCCGGCTCCACCGACCGAAGATCGCACAGCCGCCGCAAGCGCGCATGGGAGATTGCGCTGCGCCGCGCGAATCGCGTCGCCCCGGCCTGACGTAGGTGCACGTGACACATCGGCCCGAAAACTGGACACATTCCGCCGAAAAGTTGACACATCGGGCCAAAAACTGGACACATCGGCCCGAAAAATGGACACATTGGCCTGACAGGGTGGACACATCCCCATCATCCCGGCGTCCCCGAAGACCGGGTCCTGAGCTTGCCGAAGGGCCCGTCCTGAGCCGGTCGAAGGGGGCGGATCCAGTCTTCCCCCCGCCCCCTCCCTCCGCGTCCCTACTCACTTCTCTCCCCTTGTATGTTCCACGAGCCTTGGAATTCCCAGGGTGACAGTGCACGGGCCGGGACAGACCGATCTCCCCTGGGTCCTAAGAGACCGTGAGAGAGCAGGGTCGTCCCGGCCCTGACGCTGGCGCAGAGCCCGAACAGGTGCCGGGGCCGTGATCCTCACGAGCCCGAATCTGCAAGGCAGGGCGCGTCGCCAGCGTTCCCGGAGGGTACCCAATGGCGACCGCAAGAGACGTCGGTGTGGGGATCGATGTGGCTAAGGCCCAGTTGGACGTCGCGGTCGAGCCTACGGGTGCGACGTGGACGGTGCCGCGCTCGCGGGGCGGCCTGCGGCGGTTGCAGGAACAACTCCAGGCCCTGCGGCCGACCCGCATCGTGTTGGAAGCCAGCGGCGGCTACGAGCGGCTCGTGGTGGCGACCCTGGCCGCGGCCGGCCTGCCGGTCGTGCGCGTCAATCCGCGCCAGACCCACGACTTCGCCCGCGCCCTGGGCCGGCTGGCCAAGACCGACCGGCTGGACGCCCAGGTCCTGGCCCGCTTCGCCGCCGAAGTGCGGCCCCCGCTGCGCCCCCAGCCCAGCGCCGTGGTCGAGGACCTGCAGATCTTGAGCCGCCGGCGCCGCCAACTGGTGGCGGATCGCGCGGCCGACCAGCAACGGCGCCGCCACGCCCCCACCCATCTGGAGCTGGGCTTCGACCCCGTGGCCGCCGCGCGGACGGCGGCCCTGGCCCAGGTGGAGCGCCAGCTGGCCGCGCTGGTGGAGGCGGAGCCGACGCTGCGGGCGCGCGCCACCTGGCTGCAGAGCATCCCCGGGATCGGTCCCGTGGCCGCCGCCACCCTGCTGGCCGAAGTGCCCGAACTGGGCGCCTGCTCCCGCCAGCAGATCGCCGCCCTGGTCGGGGTGGCGCCCTTCAACCGCGACAGCGGCACCCGGCGCGGGCGTCGCCGCTGCTGGGGCGGCCGCGCGCCGGTGCGCACCGCGCTCTACATGGCCGCCCTGACGGCCACCCGCCACAACCCCCGCATCCAGGCCTTCTATCAGCGCCTCATCGCCGCCGGCAAGCCGGCCAAGGTGGCGCTCGTCGCCTGCCTGCGCAAGCTCCTCGTGATCTGCAACGCCCTCTGCCGCACGCAGACCACTTGGGATCCCACCATGCTCTAACCCTTGACGCCCAACACAGGTGCTCTGCCCTCTCCCCTTCCTCAACTGAACACATGGCCCTCGAAAGTGAACACATCAGGCCGAAAACTGAACACATTCGGCAAGAAACTGAACACATCGGCCCCGAATCTGAACACATTGGCCTCGCAGGGTGAACACATGCAGCGGCGCCGACCACCCGCGTCCCGCCCTCCGGTCGGCCGTCCCTCCCGGGCGCCAGCCCCCACCGCGATCTGGCAGCAGCGATTCGAGAAGCGCCCTCTCCCCTTCTGCGCAGGGCCTCCCGATCCCATCCCCAGCCCGCTCCTTGACCGCCGTACTCATATCCGGTACACTCGGGCAGCCGTCTCCATCCCGTGCCCGGAATCCCCTTGCTCGCACCCCTTGCCCATCAGTCCCTGCCCGTCTCCCTGCAGCCGCGCAATCTGTCGCCATTCCGCCCCAAAAATCCGCGCCAAGCTGTCTCTGGCCAGCCCGACCCCTTAGGAGTCAACTCGCAATGTGCACCCTACTCGATTTGGGCCAATGAAAATTGTCCGCCGATCTGTCCGCCGACCCCTTGCGCCCACCTGTTGCCGCGTTCATGTTGAAGGTGGCGAACTTCGCCGCAGCCTGTAGGTGGGCACGATGGACCGAGAGCTTCGCGCGCTTGAACGGCGCTTGTCGGACGTTGACGAAAGTTTAGGGCGGCTGTGCGAGATTCTTGAAAAATCATTACCTAAACCAGACGGCCCTGGCTATGTCCGTGTGGATGGTGATTTCGTTCATTTAGGCGAAATCACTGTTGATGATCTTGGGGATGCCGAGATCATTATTGATTCTGAAGGTAACGAATGGCAGTTGACTTCTGAATGTGAAGATACGCCAGAGTGCGACTGCGGGTGCAACCTATAAAGCTGAAACCTATAAAGTAAAGAAAAGCGCCCTGGGTTCCTGCGTTCCGTAGAGCCTGGGGCGCTTTTTCTGAATCTTGTGATATTCTTCCCACGCCACACGAGTCGCGGCGCTTTCTCTTTCAGGATTGCGTCGGACACGTCCCAGCGGCCTTACATGGCGTGCTGGATACGACTCGTGTGGCAATGGGACGTGGTTCAGCGGCTCATGTAGGGCCGCCTCTTTGTTGAAAGGGTTTCGATGAATCCTGACGGTACGCTGAGTCCTGATGCCATACAGGGCATTATTGGCTTCTACTTTTTCGTGACACTTTTTGTTTCTGGCCTTCTGTCAGCATTTGTGGCTTATGAAAAGAACCGTTCGCGCAAGTGGTTTTTCATTGGTTTATTCTTTGGACCTCTTGCCTTGCTAGCTCTCGCTGGTCTCCCCATGCTTGAAGAACGACGCAGATAGACTAAAATGGCCCGCCCCTATTGCTTGGGGCGGGCCACCAACTTAGAAGGAGTTGAAATGTCAGGTGCTAACGATCTAGAGGAAGCGGGACTCGTAGAGTATCAGCCGGAATCGCGGACATTCCGTACTTCGCAAGTAATTCGGGGCCTCCAGGTAGTTCCGCAACCTCGTCGCAAAAACGCATTAGTGCACTTCTTCTTTCATCCAGATAGTCCAACAGCGTCTCCGGGCGCTTCTGAAGACTTGGTGTGGGAACTGAATCAGAATCAGATTCGCGATTTGATTCAACAACTTGAGTCGGCTTTGCAACAGATTGAGTAGTCATGTTGCTACTCCTTTCAGTTAATAGCACAGCTTAACACACAGTGATCTGCTATTGTCAAGTGTGCTAGGCTTGGGCAAAGCTTCAATTACCCAATTCCATTGAAGGGGTCTGTTGTGGATGACGTGCAGCCATCACAGCGACTAGTGTGCCTCAATCCAGAGCGCCTGTCGGCAGTCGATCTTAATTCAATCTGTGACTACGTACGGGCGAACGCTGGCTATAGCGAGGACGGCAGTCAGAGCGTGCAGATTTGGTGGGAGACCCAGTCAGTTACTACTAGAAAAGCCGATATGGTGATATCGTTCGGACGCGACTTGCAAATACTGTCCGTGTGGCTGGACAGAGTTCCTGGAGTAAAGCCAATTACGGACGTTGAGAGGGATAGAATACTCGATTTAGTAAAAGAAGCTGTGGAGAGTCTGCGCAAGGAGCGAAGGCGTGGTTCACCATACTTTGAGTAATAAAGTTTCACTGTCGGGCCATTTGACGACCGTATGATTTAAGCCACCGCAGGCCAGTTATGTGTAGGTGGGCATAAGTAGACCTGCGGTGGCTTGATCAGCTTACCACATTGTCGGTCTCCTAGCCTCACGAATTTCTGAATCGTTAGTTTACATTTAAAACTTGACAATTATCCGCTAATGGTGTATACTGATTGTATCCACTCACACGGAGCCTAAGCATGGCCCCGACAACCTCGACTCCGCGAATTCGCAGTCTCTATGAACTCTTAGAGGCGTTTCCGACCGAACGCGCCTGTACAGAGCACCTGGAGCGTCTCCGGTGGCCGAACGGCCCTGAGTGCCCACAATGTCAGACCGTAGGGCGTGTCTGGCGTATCCGAAATAGGTTCAAGTGTGCCTACTGCCGGAAGTTCTTTTCTGTACGGCATGGCACGATCTTTGCTGACAGCAACATCAAGCTCAGGAAATGGTACGCAGCAATATTCCTGTTTCTGTCGAATCGCAAGGGCATCTCGTCGCATCAACTGGCGCGTGAGCTTGGCATACGACAGGAGACCGCATGGTTCATTTTGAGCAGGCTTAGACATGTCGCAGACAAAATGGCCGTTGAAGTCCTGCAAGGCATTGTTGAAGTCGATGAGTGTTTCGTCGGCGGAAGGGAGCGGAACAAACATGCAAAGAAAAAGCTCCACGGAAACTGGATGCTCGGCAAACAGATTGTCGTCGGAGCCGTGGAGCGTGATGGGTATGTGATTACTGATCGTGTGCCCAGCCGTGATCGCTATGCCCTGGGCGCATTTATCATGCGGCGCATCTACCGAGGGTCTGAAGTCCATACCGACGAACATCCGGCATACAAGAAGCTTCCCATGCACAAGCACAAGAATACGAATCACAGTATCGGACAGTACGTGGATGGGAATACGCACACACAATCAATCGAATCATACTGGGCAATTCTGAAACGATCCCACAAAGGCATCTATCATCAATGGTCAAAGAAACACTTCGATCTCTACTTGCGGGAATTTGAGCTGCGCTGGAACATCAGGAAGATTCCCGAATGGAGGAAGCTTGATGTATTCTTGTCGAACGTCAACGGGACCAAGCTCCGCAAAGAGGACTTAGTGAATGGAAAAAGAAAAAGACCGCGAAGGCTGTACGAGCGAAACAAAAGACAGAAGCAGGCAAGAATGCGACGACAAAGAAAAAGACGACAAGGATTATAGGCCAGCGTTTGAGGCTTTTCTCAAAGCCGCAATAGAAACGCCACCCCCTGACAAAGAATAGCAGCAGCCCCTAGCAGGTCGTCCGCGTATCCACTCACAGGTGCCTGCTAGGGGCTGCTTAAATGCCGGAGCCTGCTCGCACAGGGGGCACACCCATCTTAACACAGATCGTCCGATTTGTCAACTAGCAGGGTACGAGGCGGCCAGCAGAGCGAGACACCCTGCTTCCTACAACAAAAGCTATTCGCCTTTATCCGAGTCCGATCCACCACCCGAGTCAGAACCGCTAGACCCCGAACCAGAATCGAGAATATCATCAATTGATGTAGCAGCGTCCTGACGGGGCGTAACGCGAGGTGGGCCGCTGCCGTATACCGACGAATCAGTTGTTCGAGTCGAACGCCGAACTGGAACAGATTTGATCGCATCTGTCTCTTTTGCAGATTGCCCTTTATCGCTGCCCTTATCGCTGTCACCCACTGGACCCCTCCTTGTAGGTGTATTCAGCCAAGATGATTTTCTCGGCTTGCTTCTGGCATTTCTTGCCTAGCTTTTCGTCTAGGCTGATTCCCGTATCAATGAAAGCGTGCTCTCGGATTTCGAGCATATGCGTATCATCGCGAATCTCAGGAGCCTGGAAATCAGGATGGTGCTTCCACCAGAGATCTCGCCATTCATTATTTAGAGTCATGTAAAATCGCTTTGCGTTTTCAGCGCGAGATGTTCTGCCAGGAATGTCAAAGGTAATTAGAACAAGAGTGGCGAGGCTCGCTATGAACGGAGGTATAAGTACAAGCTCAAAGTCTCCCAGTTTCACGCCCACCAACAATGCAGTTGAAAGTGAGCCAGCGCCTATCGTGAACACAAGACCTGTATACCACAACCTATACGTGTCAGCCTTCTTGCCGTAATAGCGATAGTTACGCTCAGCATCAAGTCGGCCTTCATAAAGGCGTTGCCTCAACGAAGTGAGCTTTGTGTTAGTCACAGTTTGGGAAGGCGAGTGATCTGCTGAATTGTTATTTTTAGCATTTTTCGCCAAAATGAGCAAATTGGTGAACCATCGGCCAACCCTGCCGATCCTGTGTCGCCCCATCGCACCCTCCGTGCGTGAGAGGGACCGCCCTGGCACCGAGTCCGGCGAGGCCGCCGAGACCCTGGGTGCACATAGCGGGTTGGTCCCACCCCTTAAGGGGTCGGGCTGGCCAGAGACAGCTCCCCCCTTCACCCCCAGCCCGCCGCGGGGCCGGGCTTGACAGTCATATGCTCATGCGTGACGTTGGCGCCTGTGCCGATCCGAAGCAGTTGAACCCCGGAATGTCTGCTACCCGTGTGACCCGTTTCCGTTTGACTCGCCTTGCCGTAGTCCTGGCAATCCTGGCTGCGGCGGCAGCCTTGGTTGTGAGCCCGTCGAACGCGGCCGCGTCGCATTCCGGCCGGCCGGGCCTGTCAGTCAGCGCCACCTGCGACGGTGCGTCGGCTGCGCCCGACGACACGCTGAGCTGCAGGGTCCGAATCTCGAACACTGGCGGGACCATGCTGACCGGCCTCTTCCTCCTGCACTACCCGTATCAGACAGATCGCCCCACACCGGACTACGCGGGCTATCCGCCGCTGCCCCTGGGCAACCTGGCGACGCACGAGTCCCTGATCGTGCTCACCTCGTACACGGTGACTGACGACGATTTTCCCGGACCGCTGGTTCAGACCTTTGGCGTTGACAGCGACCAGACGGCAGAGGCGTGGGCATACGCCACCACGCCGCTGGTTGCGCCGACCACTGCCGAGACCGCATCCGGGCTCCGCAGCGCGACCGTGGCCGAATTGCAAGCCAATGCCGAGGCCTTCGAATACACCGTGGGCACGCCTGGCGGGAGCGTGACCTACTCCAGGATCGGCGGTCCCTTGACGCTGAATCTGGCCCTGGCCAACGACTCGACGTCAACCGGAATCCTCGGGTATCTCTTCGAGGGCCTCACCGAAATCTCCTGGCTGAACAACCAGGTTGAGCCCAGCCTGGCGCAGTCCTGGGAGCACTCGGACGACGGCCTGACCTGGACTTTCCACCTGCGTCGCGACGTGACCTGGCACGACGGCCAGCCGTTCACGGCCCACGACGTGGACTTCACCTTCAATCGGATCATCTACAACGACGACATCCCGACCGGCGATCGCGCGTCCTTCACGTTCCGGGTCTTCGACGAGGCGACTGCCGCGTGGCGTGAAGAGCGCATGACCGTCAGCACCGTCGACGACTACACCGTCCAGTTCGTGCTGCCGGTGCCGTTTGCGCCGTTCCTTCGCTCCATGACCAATGCCATCTATCCCAGGCACATCCTTGAGCCGCACGTTGACGACGGGACATTCAACTCGGTCTGGGACATCGAGACCGATCCCTCCGAGATCATTGGCACCGGCCCCTTCACAATCGAGACCCTCGAGCCGGACGACCTGATCGTCCTCAAGCGCAACCCGAGCTATTGGCTCACCGACAGCGCCGGCAACCATCTCCCCTACTTGGACGAGATCCGGTATCTGGTGGTGGACGGCCTGGCCGATGAACTCCCCAGATTCCGGTCAGGCGAGACGGATGTTCACGGTGTGCTGGGCGAAGAGTTCGCGACCCTTGACTCGCTGCAGGCGGCTGAAAACTTCACGCTGTTCAGCCGCGGACCTTCCTTCGGCTCGACATTCCTGGCGTTCAACACGAACCCTGGCAGCAACGCCGAAACCGGTGAGCCGCTTTTGGCGCCCGAGAAGCTGCGCTGGTTTGAGAACACTCGATTCCGGCAGGCCGTGTCCCACGCTGTGGATAAGGCCCGAATCATCAGTGATGTCCAGCATGGACTGGGCTATCCGCAGTGGGCCTTTGTCAGCCCCGCCGCCGGTGACTTCCACAACCCGAACGTGCAGCGGTACCGGTACGACATTGAGAGCGCCAACGCCATCCTGGACGGCCTGGGCTGGATGGATAGTGATGGCGACGGAATCCGCGAGGACTACGCCGGCAACAACATCAGGTTCACCATGGCCACCAACGCCGGCAATGACGTGCGCTTGCGCGTGCTGGAGATCATCCAGGCCGGCCTGGCGCAGATCGGCGTTCAGGGCGATATCGAGGTCATCGAATTCCGCGAGATCGTCGACCAGCTCACCAGTAGCTACGAATGGGAGGCCATCCTGATCGGTTTCGGCGGCGGATCGGAGCCGCACTTCAGCATCGGGTTCTGGCACAGCAGCGAGTCGTTGCATCTCTGGAACCCGAACCAGTCCGAACCGGCCACGACCTGGGAGTCCGAAATCGACTCCCTGTTCATTCGGGGCAGCCAGGAGCTGGATCACGAGCAGCGGGTTCGGCTTTACCACGAGGCACAGGAAATTGCAGCTGACAACGTGCCGGTCGTCTACACGACGCACTCGGAACGGCTCACCGCGGTCCGCAACGTATTTGGAAACCTGACGCCGACCTTATTCGGGATCTGGGACATCAGGTACGTCTACCGGACGGACCCGTAGACCGGAGGGCGTCGCGTGGGCTGCGGCCTGACGGTGCTGGTGGTGCTGAACGGCGACATCGACCCGCCGTTTCTCGCCGGGCAACTGGCGGCGGCGGACCGGGTGGTCGCCGCCGACGGCGGGGCCGCGGCGGTCACGGCGGTGGGCGCCCACTGCGACATCATCGTGGGCGACGGCGACTCCCTCGGCAAGACGGGCTTCGCCCGGGCGCGAGCGGCCAATCCGGACGTGCAAATCCGTCGATTCCCCACCGCCAAAGACGCCACCGACGCCGAGCTGGCGCTCCGCACCGCGCTGGAAGCCGACCCTGAGCGCATCGTGGTCGTCGGAGCCTTCGGCGGCGCCCGCCTCGACCACGAACTGGCCACCGTCATGCTCCTCGCCAACCCCCGCTGGCGCGACCGCGAGGTGGTGCTGGCCGACGGCTGCCGCGATGTCCGGCTAGTGACAGAACGAGCCGAGATTCGCGGTCGGGTGGGTGACCTGGTGACCCTGCTAGCTATCGGCGGACCTGCCGAGAACATCCGCTCCAGTGGCCTGGCCTATGAGCTCGACGGCCGCGGCCTTGAGGTCGGAACCAGCCTCGGCGTCAGCAATGAACTCACCGGTTCAACAGCGACGCTGGAGGTCGGTTCCGGCATGGTGCTGCTGGTGCATGAGCACGGGTCGTCCGGCAATTGACACACCCATCAGCGCGTGCGAGCGTTAGGTGCATGAGGTAATGGCTCGCGTTGAGACGAGCCGCACAACTGAATAGTGGGGGAGCCGGGGGCAAGCCCGGCTGAGAAGGTGACCGGAGCCGTCACCGACCCGTGGAACCTGATCTGGGTAATGCCAGCGTAGGGAACAGGCTCGGGCATATCCGCAGGTTGCACGGCAACCCGCGGATTTCGTCGTTCTTGAGGAGTATGGCGATGCCACGAGCAACACTGGGGATTCAAGTGCAGTCGCTCGAAGGCTGCGACGACCTGGAGCCGATCAACGCGGCGATCGCCCACATCCAGGCGGCCGGCCTCGAGTACGAAGTCGGTTCGCTGGAAACCACCATTGAAGGCGACGACGCCGCTGAACTGATGCAAGTCGCGATCGGCGCACACCGCGCGGCCATCGCCAAGGGCCCGGACGCGATCCAGACCAACATCCGCCTGCTGGAGCGGCCGACCGGCCTGCAGACGATGCGCGAGCGCGTCGCGCCCTTTCGCAATCAGACCGCCGATTGAACGCGCATCGCCTCGCCCGGATCGCCCCGGCCATGGCCGTGCTGGCCGCGCTGGTTGGCGTCTGGGAATCGGTTACGCGGCTGGCCGCCGTTCCCGAGTGGTTGCTCCCTGGTCCGACCGTGATCGTGGTTGAGTTCGTCGAGTCGCTCCCCCAACTGGCCCCACACACGGCCCGCACCCTGCTGGAAGCAGCCATCGGCTACGGCGCGGCCCTGCTGTTGGCGTTCCTGGTGGCTGCGCTGATCGATCAGTCCGGGCTGGCCCGGCGGGCGCTGTCGCCGCTGTTGGTGACTTCGCAGACCATTCCAATCTTCGCCCTGGCGCCACTGCTGGCCATCTGGTTCGGCTTCGGCATCACCCCCAAGATCTTGATCGTCGCCCTCGCCTGCTTCTTTCCCATCGCGGTCAGCCTGGCCGGCGGCCTGCGCAACGCCGACCCCGACATGCAGGCGCTGGTGCGCTCGATGGGCGGGAGCCGCCGGCAGGTATTCAGCAAGGTGAAGCTGCCCTCCGCGATTCCGGCGCTGCTGAGCGGCATGAAGATCGCCGCCAGCTACAGCGTCATCGCGGCCGTCATCGGCGAGTGGGTTGGCGCCAGCCAGGGGCTCGGCCTCTACATGCTGCGCGCGTCCAGTTCCTTCCAGACCGCGCGCGTGTTTGCGGTTATCGCGGTCATTGCGGTTCTGAGTGTTGCCATGTTTCTCGCTGTCGATGTCGTGGGGCGCCGAATTGCGCCCTGGATATACGTTCGAACGGAGGAGGCCCAGACATGAGACTCACACGACGGCGCGCCCTGGGCGCGCTTGGTGCGGCCGCGGCGATTCCGCTGCTCAGCGCCTGCGGCGAAGAACACTCAGGACCGGCAAGCGTCACCGTCATGCTCGACTGGGTGCCCAACACCAACCACACCGGGCTTTACGTGGCCCAGACCAAGGGCTACTTCGCGGAAGAAGAGCTCGAGGTCACGATTGTCGAACCAGGCACGGCAGGCGTTGAGGCCGCCGTGGGTTCCGGCGCGGCCAGCTTCGGCGTCAGCTACCAGGAAGCCGTCACGCTGGCACGCGTGGAGGACGTGCCGGTGGTTTCTATCGCGGCGGTGATCCAGCACAACTCCTCCGGCTTCGCTTCGCCGGTCGACCGTCGCATTCGCCGGCCCAAGGACTTCGAAGGCAAGAAGTACGGCGCCTTCGGATCCGACGTCGAGCGCCAGGTGCTCACGTCGCTGATGGAGTGTGACGGCGGCGACGTGAACGCGATCGAGTTTGTGGACATCGGCTTTACCGACCCCTTCGTGGCCTGGGAACGCGGCGACGTCGACTTCGTCTGGATCTTCGAGGGCTGGACCGGCATCGAGGCGCAGTTGCGCGGCGTCGAGTTGAACTTCGTCCGAATGGTGGACCTCGACTGCGTGCCGGACTACTACACACCGGTATACGTCACCGGCGAACAGCTGATTGCCGACCGACCAGACGTCGTGCAGCGCTGGACGCGGGCCGTGAAGCGTGGCTACGAGTACGCAATCAAGTACCCCGAGGATGCGGCCGAAATCCTCATCGCCAGCGCGGAAGGCATCAACGCCGACCTCGTGCGCCTCAGCCAGCCGTGGTTGAGCCCGCGCTATGCCGAGGGCGCCGACCGTTGGGGCGATCAGTCGCAAGCGGTCTGGGACGCCTACTCGCGATGGATGGTGGACCGCGGCCTGCAATCAAGGGTGATCAACACCGAGGACGCCATGGACAACAGCTTCATCCGGAGCAGCTAGCCCCGCATGCCCGCCGCCGGACCGCCGGTGTTGCGGCTGTCCGGCGTGTCCAAGTCGTACCCGGCCGGCGACGGGCAGTCGGTTCAGGCGTTGCGCGACGTCAGCCTGCAGGTCGGCCGCCGCGAGTTCGTCTCGCTGGTCGGTCCCAGCGGCTGCGGCAAGAGCACGCTGCTGGGACTGATCGCCGGACTTGAAGAGCCAACGGACGGCGCCATCGAAGTCGCGACCGAGGCGGACGGTGTGCCCGGCCAGGTGGCCTTCATGCCGCAGCGCGATCTGCTGCTGCCCTGGCGCTCGCTGCTGGACAACGCGACGCTGGGCGCCGAGGTCGGAGGCGGCGACCGCGCCGGGGCGCGCAAGCGCGCCCGGTCGCTCCTGCCATCCTTCGGTCTTGAGGGCTTCGCCGACGCGCTGCCGCACACCCTCTCCGGCGGCATGCGGCAGCGCGCGGCTCTTCTGCGCACGGTCCTGCTCGACCGGGAGATCCTGCTGCTGGATGAGCCGTTCGGCGCCCTCGATGCGCTGACGCGCGCCGCGCTTCAGGAGTGGCTGCTCGAAATCTGGCAACGGCTCGAGGCGGCCGTGCTGTTTGTCACGCACGACGTTGAAGAAGCGCTCTGGCTGTCGGATCGCGTCTACGTAATGACCCGACGCCCTGGCCGCATTCGGCTCGATCTGTCCGTCGGCCTGCCCAGGCCTCGCACGCGCGCCGTGCGCGGAATGCCGGAGTTTGCGGCCCTCAAGCAGCGCCTGCTGGACGCATTACTCGCTGACTCCGCCTAGCCGCCGATTGGCATCATGGCCGCCACTTGCAGCAAGGGACACGGAGCCATGAAGCCGAACCCGCTGGTCGGAGCCTGGCGACTCGTAACGTACGAGGCCCACGCGGGTGATGCGGTGACGTACCCGTTGGGCGAGGACGCCTCCGGCTACATCATGTACACGCACGATGGCTACATGTCGGTCCTCATCATGGCCGCGGGCCGGACTAACTTCGCATCGGACGACATCTTGGGCGGCACCGACGAGGAGAAGCTGGAGGCGGCAAGTACGTTTCTTTCGTATTGCGGCGGGTACGAGTTCCTGGGAGACCGGGTCGTGCACAAGATCGAGACTGCCTCTTACCCCAATCGCGTCGGCACCGAGCAGGTCAGATTCGTTCACCTCGACGGCGATGAGCTCCTCTTGACGACCCCGCCAATGGTCATCCGCGGGACGTCCCGGTCGGGACGACTCCGGTGGGAGCGGGCCGTGCCTCGGGCTCGGCCGGTCTGAAGCGAGGTTTGTCGCCGCCACGTCGCGACCAGGGCTTGGCATCATGGTTGAGCCACGCGCAGTTGAGCTTGTCGGCATGACGCACAACCCCTCACGCGCTCTCGCCGAGTTTGCGGCCGCCGTTTCCGCCAACGCTCTGCAGCCGGAAGTCGAAGCCCGGGCCCGCGGCCTCTTGCTCGACTATCTGGGCGTCCTCATAGGCGGCAGCGCCCTGCCGGTGGGCGAGCGCGCGGCGTCGTATGCCAGTCAGGCTGAGCTCGGTGAATCCTCGGTTCAGTTGCGTAGCTCCGCGCCGGCCCCCACGGCCGCCCTGGCCAACGGGATGACGGCGCACGCCCTGGAACTTGACGACGTCACGAACGTGTCCTCCCTGCATCCGGGCGTGGTCGTCTGGCCCGCCGCGATGGCGGCGGTGGAGCGCGGCGGCGGTACCGTGGGCGACCTACTGGCCGCCGGAGTTGCCGGGTACGAGGTCACGATGCGGGTCGGTGACGCGCTCAATGCGCCCGCTACATATGCCCGCGGATTTCACCCCACCGGCATAGCGGGCGCCGTGGGCGCCGCGATCGCAGCGGCGCACGCGATGGGCCTGGACGCCGGCGGCATTCTCAATGCGCTGGGTCTGGCTGGTGGTATTGCCGCCGGATCGATGGCCTACGTCCAAAACGGCAGCGACGGCAAGCGTCTCAATGCCGGCTGGGCGGCCCATGCCGGGGTCGTAGCCGCCGATTTGGCGGCGGTCGGAACGCCAGGTCCGCCCGACGCGTTGACCGGGACCTACGGACTTCTACATGCCGTTAGCAACGACCCGCGACCTGAAGACCTGGGACCGCCCGACCCGGAGCATCCAGCACTGCTCGACGTCGCCATCAAGCCCTACGCCTGCTGTCGCTACATCCATCCGGTGATCGATGCGTGCCGTGAACTTCGATCCAGCAACGGTTTCCGGCCCGACGACCTGCGTCGGGTGAAGGTAAGCGTGCTACCGGGTGGCGGGACAATCATTGCCGAGCCGGCGGCTCCAAAGCGGCGCCCGACCAACCGCGTGGACGCGCAGTTCAGCGTCTATTACGTCGCGGCGCAAGCCCTGGTGCACGGCCCGCCCACGCCTGATCGCTTCGATGAGCCGCATCTCTGGGATGCCGACGTGCTGCGCATGGCTGACCGCATCGAAGTCGCCAGCCACCCCGTCCTTGACGAGGCCTATCCCCAGCGCTGGGGATGCGAAGTGACCGCGGAATTCTCTGCAGGCAACGTGCAACGTGTCCTGGTCGAAGATCCGCGTGGCGATCCGCGTCGACCGCTCAGCGACGCCGAACTCCAGGCGAAGTTTCTGGCTGCCGCCGAACCGGCCGATGCCGAGCTTGCGGCGGCCGCGCTGGACGGCGCGCTTCACGCCGGACTTGACATGCCGGTCGCGCATCTGTCCAGGACAGCTCAGGCCGCTTAGGCCTGGCGTCCACTCACGCTAGAATGTGGGCTAAGAGTCTCCAATCAGGAGCTTGAGACTCCGTCGAGGAGATGCGTCTGGGGTAGCCATGAGTTCCAACGGCTCTGTCAGCAAGAACACCGAAACCGTAAAGCGCGGCCTGGCGCAGATGCTCAAGGGCGGCGTCATCATGGACGTCGTCACCGCTGAGCAGGCTCGCATTGCGGAAGACGCTGGCGCCGCTGCCGTCATGGCGCTGGAGCGCGTCCCCGCTGACATCCGCGCTCAGGGCGGCGTTGCCCGCATGGCGGACCCCGAGAAGATCCTGGAGATCCAGGCCGCCGTCACGATCCCGGTGATGGCCAAGTGCCGGATCGGCCACTTCGTGGAAGCCGAGGTGCTGCAGGCCCTCGGCGTCGACTACATCGACGAATCGGAAGTCTTGACTCCTGCCGACGAGGAGCACCACGTCGCCAAGTCCGGCTTCGACGTGCCGTTCGTCTGCGGCTGCCGCAATCTCGGCGAAGCGCTGCGCCGAGTCGGTGAAGGCGCCGCAATGATTCGCACCAAGGGTGAAGCCGGCACCGGTGATGTCGTCGAGGCCGTTCGCCACATGCGCCGGGTCATGTCTGAGTTGCGACAGATTCAGCACATGCGCCCGGACGAGTTGTATGCCTACGCCAAGGACATTCAGGCCCCCGTGCACCTGGTGCAGGAGGCCGCCGAGCTTGGCCGCATGCCGGTCGTCAACTTCGCCGCCGGTGGAATCGCCACCCCGGCCGACGCCGCGCTCATGATGCGGCTTGGCTGTGACGGAAACTTCGTGGGCAGCGGCATCTTCAAGTCCGGGGACCCCGCACAGCGTGCCCGCGCGATCGTGGAAGCCACCACGAACTTCGAGGACTCGGCGCTCGTCGCGGAGGTCTCGCGTAATCTCGGTGAGCCGATGGTTGGAATCGCCAACAGCTCGCTTCAGCCCGAGGAGATGCTTGCCGGTCGCGGGTGGTAACGACACGAGGCACGCGTGAGCGTTCGCATTGGCGTCCTCGCGCTTCAAGGCGATTTCGCCGAACATGGCGCCATGCTCCGCAGGCTTGGCGCCGAAGCCGTTGAAGTACGGCGGCCGTCCGACATGGACGGAATAGCCGGGCTGATTATTCCCGGCGGCGAAAGCACCACCATTGGCAAGCTCATGGAGCGTTACGGCCTCCGCGGGCCAATCCGCAGCTTGGCCAAGGCCGGAAAGCCGATTTGGGGCACCTGCGCCGGGCTGATTCTCATGGCTCAGGACGTCGGCCGCTGCCAGCCGCTGCTTAACCTGATTGACATAACTGTGGAACGAAATGCCTTCGGCCGCCAGACCGACAGCTTTGAAACGGATCTGGATATTGAGGGCATTGGCGGCGGTCCCTTCCCCGCGGTCTTCATTCGCGCACCCGTCGTTCGCGAGGTAGGACCTGGTGTTCAAGTCCTCAGTCGGCTTGAGGACGGAACGATTGTGGCGGTCCGCCGCGGTCGACTCTTCGGCACGGCCTTCCACCCCGAGTTGACCGGAGATACGCGGCTGCACGCCAGCTTTGTTGAAATGGCCAGGCACGCGTGACACTGCGGGTCTCGCGACTTCGCCCGTGGCACGCGCCGGCGCTGGCGCGCAATTTCATCCTCACAACAGATCCGCGTGAGAACGTAGCGCCCGTCGCCGCACCCACGCCCCCGGCGCTCATGGCCCTGGCGGCCACGCTTCCCGGCCTGGTGCCGGACGTCCAGGGCTACGGGGCCTGGACTGGCGACGACTTGCTGGGCTTCGCTTTGGCGGAGCTGGTTCCCGACCGGCGTCGGGCCAACGTCTCCGCGCTCACGATTGCCGTGGCTGCCAAAGGCGCCGCACCCGAGCCAGGTGAACTTGCAGCCTGCACGGCCTTGCTGGAACGACTGACCACAGATGCTGCCGCGCGCGGCTACGTCAGCGTGTTTGCGCGCCTGCCGCGCGACAGCCGTTTTCGCGACGTGTTTGGACGTCTTGGGTTTGTCGGCGCTGTCAGCGAGGACGTATATACGCGTCGCCCCGGCCCGATCGCCGATCCGGGGGACATTGCAGGCCTGCGGAACGCTGAGCAGGCGGACGCGTGGGACATCTCTCAGCTATACCGCACCATGACGCCGGCGGCCCTGCAACTGGCGGAGTCGCCGGGCGGCGAGCGCCCCACGATTGCTCGTCGCCGGTTCTCCCTGCTTGGCGGGAGACCTGGCCCCCAGGAGTTTGTCGTCGACGGCGAGCGGGGGCTCGACGGCTGGTTGCGGGTGCACGCTGGCACGAGAGGCCGCCACACGGCGGCGCTGATGGTCCATCCGCGCCGCGCCACGCTGACGCGCCAGTTACTTCGCTTTGCCGTGTGGTCGCTGATGGACACGCGGCGGCTCCCGGTCCGTGTAGTCGTTCACGCCCACGAAGATGCGCTGCGACGCGCCGCCGAAGCAGAGGGCTTCACGAAGACCGAGGAACGTGAGTTGCTGGTCAAGCACATGACGGTGCGTATTGCCGCCGAAGTCCCGGCGCAGGCCCTGGACCGGGCGACGAGCTAGGCCGCCGTGGCGACCCCCGATCTCCTCCAGCCCCCCAGGTCCGTTGATCCGCCCCACATTCAGTCGGGCGACGACGACGAATTGAGGGAACTGGTCTCGGCTCTGCCGGCCCGCCTGCAAGACGACTTACGCACCCTGGCTGGCTGGACCGAGGTTGTTGAGATCGTGCTTGACCTTGGCCGCGTTCCGGAGATTCGCCTCAGTGATGGATCCGAGCGCCTGCTGCCCTGGAACGTCGAAGCCGGGCATATCGCCGCAGTCGTGGAAGCAATTGGTGAGTTCACGGACGACAACCGAGCCGGGGTCCCGGGAACGCTCCACCGGTTCTCCGCCATTCGAAACCGTTCGGGTCGGGTGGTCGGGCTGACGGTTCGGCGCGGACGTGCGCTCTTCGGCACCACCGCGATTGTGCGGGACATCGTCGCCAGCGACCGCAGCCTGCTGCTGCTCGGACCGCCAGGCGTGGGCAAGACCACCATGCTTCGCGAGATGGCGCGCGTCCTGGCCAATGACCACGGTGCTCGCGTGGTTATCGTCGACACCTCGAACGAGATCGGCGGCGACGGCGATGTTCCCCACCCGGGCATCGGCCGTGCTCGGCGCATGCAGGTGGCAGCTCCGGACCGCCAACACCGGGTCATGATCGAAGCGGTCGAAAACCACATGCCCGAGGTCATCGTGGTGGACGAGATCGGCACCGACCTGGAAGCCGAGGCCGCTCGCACCATTGCCGAACGCGGCGTGCGACTCATCGCCACGGCCCACGGTCAGACACTGGACAACGTGCTCCTCAATCCATTGTTGAGTGACCTCGTCGGCGGCGTTGAATCCGTAACCCTCAGTGACGACGAGGCCCGCCGCCGTCGCACCCAGAAAACCGTCCTCGAGCGCCGGTCGCCGCCGACGTTTGACACGTTGATCGAACTGCACTCGCGGGACGCCTTCGTCATCCACCATAACGTCGCCGGCTCGGTCGACGCCATCCTCCGCGGCGGCGCCGTGCGTGCCGAGTCGCGCATGCGGCTGCCCGATGGCCGCGTGCTGCGCGATACCAACGCCGAAGCCCGCGTGAGCGTTGAAGGAGCCTTGCCCGAACCAAAGGACTCCGTCAATGACCCGGCGGATGACGGCCGTCTGCATGTATTCCCTTTTGGAGTCAGTCGCAGCCGCATGGAGCACGCCATCGCTAACAGCGCAACTGACATGGTCCGGCTGGTTCGCCACCTGGCCCAGGCCGACGTCGTCGTCACATTGCGCAGCTTCCATCGCAAGCGAGCTCGTGTCCTGCGCGATGCCGAGGCCAGGGGCGTCCCGGTGTACGTGCTGCGAAACAATACGGTGACGCAGATGGAAGCCTGCCTGGCGACCCTGCTGGACATCGAGCGACCGGATGAGACCCCGTCCAAGCATCCCGCGCCGCCAAACGCGACCGCCCGCGGCAACGGCGCCCCCCGTCAACACTTGCGAACACCGCTGAGTTCGCGGCCGAGGCTTGCATGATCGACGGAAACTCAGCCGGCCTGTTCATCGTCTTCGAGGGCCCCGAAGGCAGCGGCAAAACCACCCAGGCCCAACTCCTGGGTGACGCGCTTCGTCAGCAAGGGCTTGACGTAGACCTGACCCGAGAGCCCGGCGGCACCCCGCTGGGCGAACGTCTGCGCCGCGTGTTGCTGCAGGATCAGGACATGCAGGCTGTCGATCCCCGCGTGCAGGCGCTGCTTATGTCGGCGGCCCGCTCGCAGCACGTCGCCGAGCGCATTCGCCCGCACCTGGAGCGTGGTGGCGTAGTGATCTGCGACCGGTTTGCCGCGTCGACCCGCGCCTACCAGGGCGGCGGCTTCCGGCTGCGCCGACGGGACCTTGAAGTCCTGACTTCGTTTGCCATACAGGGCGTCACGCCCGACGTTACCGTGCTGCTGGATGTCGAAGTCGAGGCCGGGCTCAAACGCAGTCTCAGCCACCGGCACACCGACTGGGAGAAGGCCGGCGGCATCAACTGGCACGGCCTGCCGTTCCACCGGCGCGTTCGCAACTCTTATCTGGACCAGGCGGCCGATGAACCCGATCGATGGCTGGTGGTGGACGGACTTCTCCCACCCCGTGAAATCGCCGCGTCAATCCTCGCGCGCGTGCAACCCGAACTCGACGACCGCGAACTCCGGCGGGTCACGTCGCCGGTACAGCGCCTTTTGCCGTTCAGCATCGCGTAAGCTGCCCGCGCCGCGTCCCAGGCCTGCCTGAATGGATCTCAGCTGAAGCTCTTTTTCGGGATCGTGCAGGAACCGGATGCCGACCTGCTGGCCGATGCTCTCGTCTCCGGCGGTTTTCGGTTCACTCGTGTTCCCACCGCCGGAGGATTCCTTCGCGAGGGCAATACCACTTTCATCATTGGCGTTGACGAGGATCAAGTCGGTGACCTGCTCGGAATCGTGCGGCGCAACGCTACGACCCGTATGCAGATCGTCTCGCCGATGCAGGCGCCTCAGGATTCAAGCGAAGCCCGTCTGCCATTCCCAGTCGAGGTTCAGGTTGGCGGCGCCACCATGTTCATGTTCGACCTCGACCGCGTCGAACAGGTCTAGCCGGAGGCCGCGTCGGCCTACCGGCAGGCGGCCAGGACCGGACGCATTCGCTCGACGGCACGCTCCAGGTTTTCCACGGAATTTGCGAACGACAGGCGCAACGAATCGGCGCCCACCGTGCCAAAAGCCGTCCCCGCCAGCACCGCCACGCCCGCCTCGTTCAACAGTCGGTCGGCGATATCGTCGGTGCTGACGCGAAACCCGCTGAGCTGCGGGAACACGTAAAAGGCCCCGGCCGGTCGCTGGCAGTCCACGCCCTCCAGGCTGTTCAGGCCGTCCACGATGACATCGCGCCGCCGCTGGAACTCGGCCACAAAGCCGTCCACTGCGTCCTGCGGCCCTGTGAGGGCTTCGACGCCGGCCATCTGGATGAACGCGGCCGTACAACTGGTGCAGTTGGTCTGCAGCTGGGCCACCGCCTCCGCCAACCGGGCATTCATCACGCCGTACCCGAGCCGCCAGCCGGTCATTGCGTACGTTTTTGAGAATCCGTCCAGGATCATCGTCTTGTCGGCCATTCCCGGACACGCCGCGATCGAGGCTTGCTCGACCTCGCCATACATGATGCGCCCGTAGATCTCGTCGCTCAGCACGTGCACCGGCCGGTCCGCAACCAGGTCCGCCATCGCGGCAATGTCCTCCGGCGGCAGCACGCCCCCGGTCGGATTCTGCGGCGAGTTGAGAATCAGCAGCTTCGTCCGATCCGAAAGCTTGTCCTCCAACTCGTCCAGGTCCAGCCGAAACTGATTCTCCGGCCGCAGCGCCACTGGTACCGGCGTAGCGCCCACAAACCGAATCACCGACTCGTAAATCGGGAACCCCGGGTCCGGATAGATCACTTCGTCTCCCGGACCGCAAAGTGCCGTGATTCCGAAGTACATGATTGGCTTGGCGCCGGGCGTGATGACCACCTGCTCCGGTTCGACCGCGATCCCGCGTGACTCGGCCACGTCGGCGGCAATCGCCTCGCGCGCTTCGGGAATACCGGCGGACGGCACGTAGTGGGTGAAGCCATCATCCAGCGCCCGCTTGGCCGCTTCGATGATGTTGGCCGGCGTGTCGAAATCCGGCTCCCCGATCTCGAGATGGACGATGTCGCGGCCTTCACGCTCCAGGGCCTTGGCTCGCGCCAGGACGGAAAACGCGGTTTCGGTGCCGAGACGGCTCATGGCCCCGGCCAGGTCGGGATGAGGCAGCGTGGTCATGGGTGCGGCAATTCGTTTCGGGGGTCAGACTGCGGCTACGGAAGCGCCGCTGCACGGATTCTATCGTGGCTGAATCGAATATGAACGCGCGGGCCCTGGTGCGTCGCATGCGCGACGACGATGCCGAGGCGGCGGCCCATCTGCTGCGCGCGGCTTATGGCGAGCCTGACGCCGGGGCAATTTCGACAGTCGGCGTCGCGAGTCTGCCGCTCACCGCCAGCCGAGTTCACCGCTGGCATCAATCTTCCGCGGCCGCCTGGATTGCCGAGGTGGCGGGCCTCGGCCCCGTTGGCGCCGTGTTTGCGGTCGTTGAGCCCGAAGCAGCTTGGATGGCCGGTCTGGGCGTGGCACCCAGCTTTCGCGGCGCTGGCGTGGGCACCGCGCTGACGGACCACGCGCTCGAATTCCTGGCGTCCAGCGGTCGGGCGGTCACCGGCATGGAGGCGTCATCGACGGCGGTAGCCGCGCTCGGGCTGTACGCACGCCGCGGTTTTCGGCCGGCCGATCTCACCGTGCGCTTGCGCGGCGTGGTTGCGGACATCGCCACTCAGGTCGACCCTCGATCCTGGCGAGAGTCCGAGTGCCCCGACCTCAAATACCCCGGTCGAAGCGACGACGCCAGGGTTGAACTCAGAATCCGTACCCAGCCCTGTTCGTCGGCCAGCTATCTCCTCATCGGTCCGGACATCGTCCTGCTGTGCGATCCGGATCCACTCATCCCTGCCACTGGCGGATCTTTGGATCTCCGGCTCGTCATCGCTAGCGCCCCGCCTGACTGCGAGGTTGAGATGTTGGTCGGCGCGGCCGCGCGCTCAGCGTCGCTTCGGGGCCTGGCATCGCTTGACGTCGATCTGGCGCTGGCCGACGGCGTTGTGCTTGGTCGGCTGCTGCGAATGGGTCTGGCGCCAATCGCGTCCACGATCCGACTGGTCCGTGACCTGGAGGCATACGCGGATTGGCGCAGCCGCAATGGTCCCATTGGGCGCTGGTCCTTTTAGCGCCTATCCCCCGGGCTTGGTCGCGACGAAGATCATGCGGTCGCTCTCGGGCTGGAAGGCATCCAACTGCGGGCTCCCGTACAGTTCCACGCCCCCAAAGCCCGCGGCCTGAAGTGCGGCTTCAATCTCTTCCCGTTCCAGGTAGCGCAGCCGGAATGACGTTATGCGCCGGCGCACCGCGCCGTCCTGGCTCAACCAGTCATAGAAGTGCGCCGTATCGATGGTCTGAGCGTCGGGATCGATATCCCAGGACACAAAGTGCGAAACCTTGGTGTTTCCGGGCCCGGCAAACGTTGACTGGTGCCGCACCACGCCGTCGCGCATCGCCAGCAAGTCCGGTGATGGATTGACGACATCGCAGGCGAAGAGTCCCCCGGGCCGCAGAACGCAATATGCGGCCAGCAGGGTGTCTCGCACGTCATCCGCCGACTGCAGATGCAACAGGCCGTCCAGCGCACAGAACGCCAGGCCAAACGCCTGCTGGCCGCGGAGCTGCCGCATGTCGCCCAGGCTGAAGGTCGCCGGCAGCCCGCGTCCGGTCAGGCTCGTGCGCGCAATGGCCAGCATGGTGTCAGACGTGTCGATGCCGTGAACCTCGTGCCCGGCTTTGGCCAGCGCGATGGCTATCCGGCCCGTGCCACAGCCCAGCTCCAGCACCGGCCCGCCGCTCCGCGCCGCCAGCGCGCGATACAGATCCAGGTCGTCGGTCCAGCCCCGGTGCTCGGTTTCGTACAGATCGGCGATTCGCGCGTAAGGATCGTCGACGGTGTCAGTGCCCACTACCGGATGCGCAGCCGGCTCAGCACGAGGTCGGCCACGACCAGCGTAAAGATCACCAGGATCAACAAGCCAAAACTGGCCGTGCGATTCAGCGCGCTCACGGCCATTGCTGCCACGCCCACCGACGCCAGGATGGAATGGCGAGTCAGCGCCAGGCTCGAAGGCCTTGCCGGCTTGGCGGCGGTCCCGCGTCGGAGCCAGTACTCGAAGGTCCACGAGGCGAACAGCACGCCGAACGACATGGTAATCACGACCGACAGCACATTGAGTCCGTGCGCCGGATTCGTGAAGACTAGCTGGAAGCCTAGAAGAATCGGACAGGTCACGGCCCCTACGCCCATGGCCAGCCACAGCCAGCGAGTCGTGTCGATCCGCTCCTTCGGCGGTTCGGCTGACGCTTCGTACCCACGAGGTTCGGGTTCGCTCAGTTCTAACGTCAACTGCAACTTGCTGTCGGGATCGCCATCGCTGCGTGCCGCGGAATCCAGCGCCCGGCGCGTGGAGCGGTCGGTGACGGCCTCCTCAGGGCCGACGGCGTCCCTTTCGTTGTCGGGAGGGAGGTCGTCTCTGCGGATTCGGATTCGCTGTTGCTTCTCCGGTGGGCTGCTGGTCGACTCGCTCCCGTCCGCGTCCGAGCCTTGCCTCTCGCGGGTGGCATTGGCGGCGCCACGGTGCCCAGACTGCGCGTATCGTCGACGCTGGCGGCCACCGCCGCGGACGCGGTCACGCGCGGCCCTACGGTTGCCGTCAGTCTTGAGCACTTAAACGGCTTCGCGGACTCGGCTGACGGCTTGACCTGCGTCGGTCACGCGCCCACTGGCGAGTCGCGTGGTGCGGTCAAAGGACCCCAGGCTGGGCGAGAGCGATGTGCCCGTGGCAACGATCTGCGGATAACGCTGCGTCGCGCCGCCCAGGCCGGCGGCCGTCACGAGGGCTTGCAGGATCGCTCCATCGTGATCGGCGGGCGACTGTTCGAGCCAGAGAAATGCCGGAAGGTCCGTCGCGTCCAGCGGTGGCCCCGCGGTTGCGAATGCCAGGGCCAACGCACGCTCCACCCGCTCGCCGTCCGACTCGTCCAGGTCGTGCGGCGTGCGCCAGGCACCCGCGGCTGGGTCCCACACCTCGAGGCGCAGGCCCTCATGAATTCGCGCGTCCCAGAATCTCCCGGAGCTGGCGGCCGGCAGAAGCACCCGCAGCTCGCGTTCGATAGCCGCCGGCAGGCTTTCCAGCGAGGCGTCCAGCGCATCGGTCACGATGGTGTGCCCGACCTCTCGAATCCGGCGTGCGCGCACGGCCGCGTCAAGGCGGGACTGCGCGTCGGCCAGGCCGATGTCCGTGTGTTCGATGCCGGCACGTAGTTCCAGCGTCTGCACGCGGGTCTCCGTGCGCCGTACCGCGTCGCGCGCCTGGCGCAGCAGACGTCGAACTTGCTCGGCCTCGACCGGTTCCGCGTCCAGATCGGGAATGGCGGCCCGCGCTTCGGCTGCCGTGGTAGCGGCATCGGCGTCAACACCGAGTGCTCGCAGTGCCGCCGACAGATCTGTCGTGTGCCGACGCGAGGCGGCCTGGACGGTTCGGCCGCGCAGAGCCGCCGTGCGCGCCGCCGCGTGCGCTCGGTCGCTTCCAAGCTGCGCGGTGACCGCGGCCAGTCGTGCCAGCTGTACGGCGCGTGGGCGATCCTCAGCGTCCTTGGAGTCAGCTCCGCGCTGTCGGGCGATCTCGGCGTCCAGTGCGGCCAGTTCGTCGCCGGCCCGCGATTCGTCGCGGATGGCCACCTGGCGCTGCAACTCCAGGTCGGCCCCGCCGCCAAGTCGCTGCCGAAGCTCCTGTACCTCACGCCGTGTGTCGCGGCGAGCCAGGTCAATGGCCTCTCGCGAAGATCCGATTTTCAGTTCAGCGGCCAGACGCTCGGCGGCCCGGCGGGCACCGGCCGCCTTCTCCAGCTGCGTACGCAGTTCGGCCGCGGCGTCAACGAGCTGCTGCTCAGTTTGTCTCGCGTTCAGCGTGGCCACGCGTGCCTCCAGACGCCGAACCTCGCGACCGGCATCGGCGGACGTCTGCGCGGCGCCGCTAGCCGCGGCTTCAAGCTCCGCCGAGTCCCGCCGCTGGTCGCCGTCGGCCATCTGGCGCAAGCGCACCGCGGCGCTGTCGCGCAGGGTCAACGCCCGCTCCGCGCTCATGGGAATCTCGAGTTCCAGTGCCCCCAATTGGCGCTCAACGTGCGATCGAGCGGTCTCTGCTTGGTCGGCCGCCTGAATCCGGCCTTCCGCCTGCTGCAGATTGCGCGCCACTACGTCCAGTTCGCGTTCCAGATCCTCCGTGCTCTCGCTGTTGCCGCGATCCGCCAGCGCCAGCCAGATGCCGGCCAGTGTTCCCGCCAGGCCCACGGTCAGACCCAGCGGCGTGAGCGGAGGAAGTGCCAGGAGTCCCAGAACGCCTGCCGCCAGACCCCCCACCGCGCCGCCGGCGGCAAGTCGGCGCCACCCAGTCCGGATCTGCGCGTCGCGGGCTTGAGCGCGCACCGCCGACTCCAGGGCATGCAGTTGATCGTGCAGCCCGGCCGCGTCCGCCCTCGCCGATTCCAGGTCGTCGCCGTCCGCCGGCGCGTGGTCCAGCCATTCGCGCCAAAGGCGATACGCCCGCGGAAGATGAGAGTCTTCGTTCGCCCGGTCGCTCAGCGTTCGGGCACGGGTCGCCTCGGCTGCCAGCCGGGCAGCCTTGCTGCGGCTGGCCGACAGCTCCTGGCGGGCGCGTTCCAGCGCAGCCATGTGTTGGCCGACCGCCGCACTGTCGCGTCGTGCGTTTTCGGCGGCGGTCGCCGCCTCGTCCGCCTGCCGGTAGGCTGCCAGTCCGCGTTCGAGTGTCGCTAAGCGCTGCTCGCTCGTAGTTAGTGCCGAGCGCACGTCGATGAGCTCGCCGAGTTGCCGCTCATTGGCTGCGCGCCTGGTCTGTGCGGCCTCGACGCGCTTCGCCGCCGCGTCCCGATAGTCCAGCAGGTGCGCCAGCGCCACGGCGCGCTCGGCGTGTTCGACATGGAGGTCTAGCCCCTCGGCCAGGCCTGCCATGCGGAGTCGTTCGGCTTCCGCCTCGGCCACCAGCTGTTCGGCCTCCTCAAGCTGATGAACGGCGCGAGCGGCGCGGTCTCGCTTGCGCGTGAACTCCAGTCGCCGGACCTCGGCGGTGGCGTCGGTGTGAGTCTCTGCCGCTCTGGCCAGCGCGACGTGCAGCGACGCCAGCCGCTCGGCTTCCTGGAGATCCTGGCCGACTTCGACACTCGCGGCCAGCACGTTCATTCGGCGCGAGCCGAGCCAGGCGCGCATGACATCGCGCAGCCGGCCGGTCAGCGGGCTTAGGTTGCGCGGCGGCCATATCAGCGCGGCCAGGGCCTCCCGGTCGGAGCCCAGCAGGCGGTCCAGTTCACGCTCGATCCGTTCCGGTCCCTCGATTGTGACCGGCCCCGACGGCCCGGCGCGTGACAGGGCGGTCGTCAGACGCCCATCGCGCGCAATGCGTCGCTCGATCCAGAAGGCGGCGCCGCCAGCAACGATCGACGTGCCCACGTAGGCGCCTTCGGTCTGCCCGAAGCCCGGCGCGGCGTCGCCTAAGAGCGCGCAGCGCAGAGCCTTGCTCAAGGTTGCGCTGAGACCCGCTGGCGCTTCGATCAGGTGGCGGCCACGTGGCGAGAACATGATGTCCGCGGCATCGATATCACCGACGTGGTGTACGACCAGCCGCTCAAGGAAGATCACGCCACGGCCTTAGTCGGTTCACCGCGTCGCGCGATTTCGACGACGCGCGCGCGGGCTGACGCAACGATCTCTCGCTGGATCTCGTCGCCGGTCGCGGCCAGCAGCTCTTCGCTTGCACGTCGCGTATTGACAAGGAACGAAGGCCGCTCGGTGACGCCAACGTGAGCCGCCGCGTCGTCCACAACCAGTTCATCGATGGCGAAGCGCAGAAGCGTGCCGGCTGCGGCGGCACGATCGATCAGGCCGGCGGGATCTACCTCATGCCAGACCGTGCGCGATGTGCGTCCGCGAATCTCCACGTCCACGATGCGGGCTGTGCCGTGCTCCAGCGCGATGCGCTGCGCTACTTCGTCGCCGGATTGCGGCGAATCGATAACCAGCCTCGCGGGACGCAGGGCTTCCGTTTCCAAGAACGTGGGAATCACTCCTGCCGCTGGATCGATGTCCAGCACCACGAAGCCCGGCTGCGTGTCGCGAGCCAGGGACGGACCGGCCCACCCGGTTTCGATGACCGGCAAGTCCTCGCGCCAATCGGATCGGCCTCGGGCGGCTCGCGTGTCGATGACCATATCGGCCAGTCCATCCGACGGCGCCCGGCCCGCGCCGTCGGCCTCCGGCGTGTGTAGGGCGAGAACCAGGGCCGCGTCGCCGAGATCGTCAATTGCGCCGCCGGTCACTAGGGCGATTTGCAGGTTCGCTGCGGATACCACGACTGATCCCGGTCCCTGCGCGTTGAGAACTGCGTCGATGAGGCCCACTTCAGCCAGGAAGCTCGTTCCGTCCGTGGCCCTTCCGTCTTGTTCGTCCGTGGCAATGATCGTCACTCCGGCACGTTGAGCCGACCCCAGCGGGGCCATGGCGGCGCGGACGTGTTCCAGCGACGGCAGTGGATCGGCAAAGAGTCCTCCACCGCACACGAACGCCTGGCACCCGGCGCCTGCCGCATGGTCCAGGACGCCCGCGAAGGCGCGGTGAGTGAGTGCGGTGAACAGGTTGCGTTGGGACGGCGCCAGCGCCGCTGGCTGCGCGCCAAGCTGAAAACCGGCCGCTACCGCGAGACGGGCGCGACCCTCACGAGGCCGAACGATGCGCACGGAGACAAGCTCATCCTTGCCTCCCGTGTCGCAGGCTGCACAATCCGCACGGCCTGGCGCGATCAATGGTAGCACCCGCCTGGTCTGATGCCGCCGTCCGACAGCGACAGGCAGACAGCTCAAGTCCTGATCGTTTAGGCGGAAGCGAAGAGCGGCGGAGCGCGCCGGCTCATCGGGCGCGTAGTTCCCGACAGCGTCCGCGGCGCCGAGGTTTCCAGCCGTATGCCGCACCCGTCATGCACATATCGGCGGGCCCCGTCTTCGATGACCAGCGTGTAGTCGCGCAGCCGTCGATGCAGGTCGCTCAATACCAGGTCAACGACCGGAAACTGAAAGTTCCATTGGGCCACCAGTTGACGGGATGTTCGTCCCGACTCGAAACGCAGTCCGGTGCGCGCCGCGAACACCTCGCGGTGCACTTGATGTCCCCAGCTCATGAAGAGTCGGGCCTCGCGCGTCCGTCTGCCCAATACGTGCGCCGCGCCGTGACGCAGCGTCTGCCGGGCGACTTCGCGCAGCACCTGATCGCGACCTCCAGCCGGATGTCGCAGGGCATAGCGGTAGAGCCGGTCGAGTTTCGCCAGCCCCATCCGGTCGCTGAATGCTCCCAGCGAACCGGCCTTCGCCGTGATCTCGCCCCCGGCCACTTCCAGGCGTATGAGGGCGCGGAAATCGTCGGGCAGTCTCGACATCAGGCGCTCCACCGCACGTGGGCGTCTGCCTTGCAAACGTGCCCGAAACCGAGTGCGCAGCGAGTCATCCCAGCACGTCTTCACGCCAGGCGTATCGCTCGCTACCCATTCGGGCGCTCGATCCCAGCAGGGCGGCCTGCGTGACTATTGAGTCCCCAAAGCGCGCGCGAATCTCGTCCAGCGCGGTTTCCAACGGACGCCGGTCGCGTCCCGTTCCCGAGGTCAGCGTCAGTTGCTGCGCGGTCTCCGACTGGATACCTGTGACGTGGACGCCGACCAGGCGGTACACATCACCGTCGCTCGCTTCGCGCAGCAGCAGGCCTTGCACGGCACTGAAAATCTGGCGCGTCTCGTCGCTCGGCGCGTCCAATGTGACCTGCCGGGTGATCGTCCGGAAGTCGGCGTAGCGAAGCTTGAGTACGACCGTCCGGCCGGTCAGGCGCTTGGCGCGCAGCCGGCGCCCCACGTGATCGGCAAGCTGCCGCAGATAGCGCTCAACCAGATCGCGGTCGCTGCTGTCCTGTCCGAACGTCACCTCGTTGCCCACCGACTTTGCCTTGCGCTCGGCTTCCACGCCACGAGGGTCGATTCCGCGAGCCAGGGCAACCCGCTTTCGCAACTCGCGCACACGCTCCGGATGATGCCGCGCAAGTTCGCCGATCGTGCGGATCCCGCGCGCGGCCAGGCGGGCTTCGCTCTTCGGACCGATTCCCCAGATCATTCGCACCGGCAAGGGATCCAGAAACGCCTGTTCCATACCGGGTGTCACGATGCGTCGACCGTTGGGCTTGGCCAGCGTCGAGGCAATCTTCGCCACCGACTTATTCGTGGCCACACCAACCGAAATCGGCAGATCTACTTCCGACCTAACCTCCGCCCTCACGCGTTCGGCAATGGCGTCAGGAGCGCCGAACTGACGCTCACAGCCCGTCACGTCAAGGAACGCCTCGTCCAGCGACAGCGGCTCAACCAGCGGCGTGTACGACCGAAAGATGCGCATAACCGTAGTGGACACGTCGGAGTACAGCCGCAGGCGGCCGGACACGAACTCCGCCTGCGGACAGAGCCTGGCGGCCTGGCGGAGCGGCATCGCTGATCGAACCCCATAGGCTCGAGCTTCATACGAGGCGGCCGCCACCACGCCCCGGGCGTCCTTGGGGCCGCCCACGATTACCGGCCGTCCCTGCAGTTCCGGCCGCTCCCGTTGCTCGACGGATGCATAAAACGCATCCATGTCCGCGTGCATGATTACTCGCTGCCCCACCCACGCGGCTGGCAGGCGACTCGGGTCGGGAGTGGCGGCGTAAACGTATTTCATGTCCCGAGTATACCGTACAAAAGACGTACGGACAAAAGGCGAACAGGGATTGGCGGGTTCGACCGTCAGTCGTTCGCCGTCAGTCGTGAAAGGGCTCGCTGGGTCGTGGAAGACGCCACCGCCAGGGACCGCCGAATCCCCTGAACCACCGCTGCCGCGCTAGATGCCGCCTCGGGCCAATTCCAGTTCCTGCGCCGTCAACTCGCCGTCGGCGTGTTCCAGCACCCGACGATACGCGGCTGACGCGGTCGGTGCGTCGCCTGCCAGTTGGTGAGCCCGAGCCTGGGCAAAGTCCCAACGGACCGAGGCGCGCGCCGGTCGGCTCGCTTCCAGGCGCGCCAGCGCTCGGCGTGCCGAGGCCTCCGAAGGCTCCACTGCCAATTCGGCCAGCACCCGGTCCGCGGTGAGCGCGGCGGAGGGCTTCAGCCGCTGCGCGTGGGTCAGGGCGTCCACGGCGCCGGCCGGATCGCCGGCTTTGAGGCGCGCTCGCCCCAGTGCCTGCCAGACGGCCGAGCCGTCCCCGCCATGCGCTACGGCCGCTTCCAGGCAGCGCGCCGCCGATGCGTGGTGGCCCGTGGCGTCCAAGGCCGCCGCCACGTTGCGATAGAGCCGGGGGCGCAGGTCAACGTCCTCAGACTCGCCGGTCGCCGTATCCAGCGCCAGGTCAAAGGCCTCGCGCGCCGCCGAGCTGTTCCCTTCGGCGGCGTAACGAACGCCCAGGCTGGCCAGGTGCAGCGCCGACAGCCTTGCTTCGGGGCTCGGTGCGGCGGCATCGACGGCCAGCAGTGCGCATTGGGCGGCCGCGTCCACGGCGCCCGCCGCCACCAGGTCCGCAATGTCGTCTCGGCGATCCTGGATGTCCGCCACCTCCGTTGCCGCGCTAGAGCCGCCGCATGATCGAGGTCACGCGACCCCGAACTCGAACCTCGTCGGCGTAGATCGGCGCCATCTCGGCATTGGCCGGCTGTAATCGGACACGGTTGTCCTCTCGAAAAATGCGCTTCAGCGTTACCGATCCGTCGTCCAGCATGGCCACGCCGATCTCGCCGTCGCGAACCGTTTCCACCGGATCCACGATCACGATATCGCCATCGCAGATGTGATCCTCGACCATGCTGTCGCCGCGCACGCGCAGCGCGTATGCCGTGCCGTCGGGCGACACGTCCGCCGTGACGGCGATGGTATCCAGCCGCTCTTCATAAGCTTCGATCGGGACGCCGGCAGCAATTTCGCCCACGATAGGGACGTTCACCACGCCGCCCGGCATCCCGCCGCTCAGGATTTCGATACCGTGCGACTGACCCGATCGTCGGATGTAGCCCTTGCGTTCCAATACCTCCAGGTGCTGCTGCACCGTGGCGGGCGCCAGGCCGAGGACGGCGCCAATCTCCCGTACGCTGGGCGTATAGCCCTCGTCCTGCACGAACCGCTCGATCGTTTGCAACACACGATGCTGGCGTTGGGTCAGCGGATCGCCCACGGCAAGCCGTCCTTCTGCGCGTCTCGGAGCTAACCGCAGGCACGGCCCTTGCCGTGCGCCGGGCCCGAGTTCTCAGACTGCTTCAAAAAGATACCGGACAATAAGCGAACGGTCAAGCCGCCTCGTCGTTGTGAAATGGCAAGATCTCGAAGTCAGGCTGCTTCGATCCGAATCGCCGTTCCCGTGCGAACCCGGCGCAAAGCGTCCACTGGCAGGTCGTCAATTCGCCCCACCACGTTCACCGGGCTCGCCGCTCGTACCTCGTTCCCCTGGCTGGCCGGCGTCCGACCGAAGAACACGCAGAACGCCGTTCCTGGCGGCCAGTAAGCCAGGTCCCCGACCTCCACCACGTCCGATGCGTCCGGTTCCTGCTCCGCCTGCACGCCGATGTCAAAGTAGAACTCGTGCCCCCAGGTGTTCACCGTCCGCGCGATGGGAAGCGCATCCCAGATGGCGTCGGCCGTGGGGGAATCGCTCAGCACGGCATCCATTTCAATATCGCCAACCGTGATCGTGATCGCTCTGGACATCGTGGGGACACCGACGAGCGCGTGCAGTCCGACCTTAGCAATCCCGGGTCTATCGGGCCGAAGCTAGGCGATCTGCGCGGCCTTCTCCGCGTACTTCTGCACCGTCGTTGCGAACTCCGCGTGACTCCACGTCAGTGGGCTCACGCTCAGCGGCGCGCCCGAATAGGGATGCACCTGCTCGGCCAGCGTGCCGCTCGGCAGGGAACGGTCCGCTACCCAGGCCAGAATCTCGAGGGCCGGTATCAGATCCGCCTCGGACTCCGCCAGCGCCACGTACCACTGCGCCAGCCACAGCGTGCAAATGAACCAGGGATTGCCCGGCACATTCCGAATGTCGCCGCTGACCTGGTGGTAATAGTCGTTCTGATAGCGCGCCACACCGCCCACCGAGCTCTTCACCGTCAGCTCGTCGCGCACGCTCTCCATCGTGGACCGCACGCGCGAATCGTCCGCGTCGAACATTCCGAACCGCCAGACTCCATGCACGCTGGCGTCCACGTTCAGGTCCGGCGTCAGCGATCCGTCCTCGTTTACCTCCACCCGCCGAATGAATCGCCGGTGCTCCTCGCTGTACAGGTGCTCCAGCGTCGCGGCCCGAATCTCGGACGCCGCCGTCCGGTAGCGCGAGGCCGTGTCCAGCTCGCCGAATCCCTCGGCAAACTCTGCCGCCGCTTCCAGCCCAGCCCAAACCGAGGCAACCGTGAACGTGTGAATGCCCAGCCGTTCCTCCCAGAGGTCCCACGAGGCCGCCGGCAGTCCGCTGGGCTCATGTCGATACCGAACCATGAAGTCTGCTGACGCCTTGATCAGCGGGGCGTAAACGGCCCGAATGAACTCGGTGTCCATGAACTGCTGGTTGTACAAACGCAGCGCCCACAGCACCAGCGCCGTTTCGTCTTCCTGGATCGGCAGCACGCGCTGCCGGTTGGCGTCCGCCCAGGGATGCCAGCTGCTGCCCGGCGATCCGTCCGGGTGGTACTTGTGCAGCATGAATCCCCCCGGCTGCAGGGCGCGCCGGCAGAACTGGAAAAAGCGACCCGCCAGTTCCCGTTGGTTGGCCCCGATCAGCGCCTCCGCCACCAGCGCCCCGTCCCGCGGCCACATGTAGCTGTAAGTATCCCGCCCGAACTGCAGGATGTCGCTGTCGTTCGCCGCAATGATTGCGCCGCCGTCATCGATCTGCGTGCGCACCACCAGCATGCTCCGGCGGTACAGGTCGCGGCTGGCCGGTTCCAGCGGCCAGAGGTCGGTCGGATCCCGAGTCACCCAGTACGACCAGTAGTCGCTCGTTCGCTGAATGAAACTCTCCGGCGTCCGCTCGACCACCGTGTCGTTGTGATCCTTCGCCCGGAAGAAGTCGTCCGAGGCCACGATCCAGTAGTGCGCCGCGCCCTCGCCGCCGCCCGGTACCGTCACCCGGACGGAACCCACGCTATCGACCTGCCCCTGCGCGATCGGGTTGCCTTCCAGTCGTCCGTCTTCCGCGTCCAACCACGTCCCCTGCGAGGCGTCTTCTGACTTCCCCCCGACGCTGTATTCGTCGAAGCCAACCCGGTCCCCGACTTGCGCGTTGCACAGGAAATTCACATTGCGCTTGTAGTGCACGATGCCCTCGGTCCACGGATCGAAATACGCCGTGTCCCCAATCCCGTCCCGCTCCAGCCAGAAGTCGGCGTGGAAATACAGCGTGAACGTGCGCTCGTGGTCCGCCAGGTTCTTGACTGTGACCCGGCGCACGAAGATCGGTCGGTCGAAGTCCACGGCGTCCGCACACAGCAGCTCCACGCCGAGCCTTGAGTTCTTGAGTCGAACGTCTGTCGCCAGCGTGTTGTCCGCGTAATCCAGGTCCCGCGACCATTCGTCGTTGCTGATCCACGAAAACTGCCCGTCCACGCCCACCCCAAACCGGCAGGCTCGCCCGCCGGTCTGGTTCTCGGAGCCAACCCGCGGGTAGTAGATATCGCGCACGCGGTAACGCGAGTCGAAGTTGACCAGGAACGATCCGTTGCCCAGGGCCAGGTCGCGCGGCATCGCATGAGCTCCACTACTCGAAGCGCCGGCCGCATTGTCGCAATTGTGGACCGATGCGCGCCGCGTTGACATTGCTTTTCTGCGCTTCCTAAGCTCGACGGGCCGCCGATGCGCTTGTTGGGGAGTCGACTACGTGGCCGACCGGCACAAGATCTTGATTACGGACTACGTCTGGCCTTCCACCGATCCCGAGCGCGAGGTCCTGGCCGAACTCGACGCCGAGGTCGTTGAAGCCGACTCCGGCGACGAAGACCGCCTCACCGAACTGGCCGCCGACGTCACCGGCATCCTCACCTGCTTCGCCAAGGTCACCGAGCGCGTCGTGCGCGCGTCTCCGCGTCTCCGCGTCGTCGGTCGCTACGGCGTCGGCACCGACAACATCGACGTCGACACCTGCACCTCCCTGGACATCCCCGTCACCTACGTGCCCGATTACGGCTATGAAGAAGTCGCCGACCACGCCATGGCGCTGCTCATGGCTCAGGCCCGCGGCATCTCAGTGCTGGACCGCAGCGTGCGCACCGGCCAGTGGACCAACCAGCCCGCCCGGCCCATGCACCGCATGCGCGGCCGCGTGCTTGGAATCCTGGGCTACGGCCGCATCGGCTTCGCCCTCGCCCAACGCGCCATCCCGCACGGGCTCAGGATCCTTGTTCACGATCCCTACATCACCGCCGACCGCGTGGCCGACATAGGTGCCGAACTCGTCGACAAGGATCGCCTGGTGACCGAGTCCGACTTCATCTCCGTCCACGCCCCCCTCACACCCGAGACGCATCACACCATTGGTGAGCCCGAATTGCGGGCCATGAAGCCAACCACCTACCTCATCAACACCGCGCGCGGCCCGCTGATCGACGAATACGCCCTGGCCCGCGCCATCGACGAAGGCTGGATCGCCGGCGCCGGCATCGACGTGCTCGAACAGGAACCCCCGCCCCCCAACCACCCCTTGATCGGCCTGGACCGCGCCATCGTCACCCCGCACGCCGCTTTCCTCTCCGAGGAATCGTTGCTGGAACTCGAACGCCGCGCCGCCCTCTCCGTCGTCCGCGTCCTCCAGGGCCGAATGCCCGAATACATCTGGAACCGCGAAGTCCTGGAGCGAGTCAGCCTGACCGAGGAATAAGGACGCTTCGTCCGGTCGCTCTACATGAAGTTCTCGTAGAACCAGGCCGAACCCACGCCAAGTACCGATCCGACCACGATTCCCACGACGTCGACAACGATGTCACCACTGAAGGGCGCCAGCGACGCCGTTCCCTCCTCGGCGCCCTGCCAGACCCACCAGCGCGCCAGGACCCACCAAAGAGCCACGCTGCCCACAAAGATCACTACTCGCAGGCGAAGGCGCTGACTTCGTCCGCTCGTGGTCGGTCGCGTCAGCATCGTCCGACCCGATCCCGCGGTATCGGGGTCTAGCCCGGCACTCTCCGCGGCGCTGGCGATCTCTCCCTCGATGATCGAGCGCGCCCGAGCCCCGGCCGGCGCATTGCTCACGAACGCCAGCGACGTTGGGTACGTCCGGTAGAAGTAGTACCGGTACACGAAGGTCAGCGGCAGTCCAACGTACAGCCCCAGGCCGATCACCGCGCCGGCCTGCGCGACCTGCTGCAGCGCCAGCACAATCAGCAGAACGACCCACAACACCCCCTGGTGTAGCAGGTATTGCTGATCGGAGGGCTGGACACTGAACTCACCAAGAACATTCGCTCGCCGCCAGCGCCATCGCTCGATTACGCCCAGGCCGATGCCCAAGACGCAGAGCAGCAACCCTGTTGGGGCTGCGCCCAGGATTACCAGGACCGCGCCTGGAACCACGGCGGTTGCGAATCCGGCAATTGCAATGGTCGGCCAGGACGCGATGGCGGCGCGCACCCGACCGCGGTACTGCACGAATGCTCGGCCTGCTTCGTGAGGTGCATAGCCGGCGTTGATCAGCGCCCGCACCGCCGCTTGCGTGTGCTGCGGGTCTTCAGGCCGGCCCTGCTGCAAGCGCGTGGTCACGTCCGGCGCCCTTCTACGTGTGCTCTCTCGCTATCCCCATTCTCGGCTATTCGGATTCGAACTGCTATGCCGCCCGAATCCGCTGATCCACCGCGTTTCTGATCAACGTCGGCAGCAGCTGGCTGTCATGCACGATCTCGCCAAAGCACGCCCCCAGCGGTCGCCCGTCGATTCGCGGCATGTACGCCCGCTCGAACTCCGTGCGCAGCACCCCCACCCCGAAGGCCAGCACCTTCGTTGCCTGTCCGCCCGGTCCATTGCGATTCCGTCGATCCAGGTCCGTCAGCACACGCCGAAGCTGAGCCGGGTCGCTGCTGATCCCATCGGTAATCACGATCACGCTCTTCAAGCCGGCCTGCGGCTGGATGTGCCTCAACGCCCGCCGCATCGCCCCGGCGTCGTCGGTCTCGCGGTGGTCCAGCGTGTAGATGGTCCGGACAATCTGGCTGTGGTCGCGCGGGCGGTAGGCCGCCTCTGACGGAATCCCGGCCGCCGTCCACACGCTCTGCTCGAATCGCCAGTGCACCACCGCCTCCGTGCTGAAACTCAGCACCGCGTACGGAATCCGCAGCCGCTCGTGGATCTCGATGAAGATCACCGCCGCTTCCACCAGCCGGTCGAACTTCTTCGTCGGAAACCCCCGCTGCACCATGCTCCCGCTGATGTCCAGCAGGATCGCGCTGGCGAAGTCCCGCTGCCGGTCCTCCCGCGCTACTCGTATGCCGCGCAGAAACGCCGACGCCGGATCCGTAATCAGCCGCTCCGGATGCTCCAGGTCGATCTCACCCGTGTCGCCCCGCCGCTGCTTGCGGGGTCTCCGCCACGGATCCACGGCCCCATGCCGCCGTCGGTCCATGATCTCCGCCAGACCTCGCCGCCGCCCGCTCCCATGAATGGACTCCCTGATCAGTGGGTCCAGCTTTCGCACGGCCGCCAGGTAGTCGAACGCCTCGTAGTCGATCTGCGGTCCGCGACCCTTCCGCAAATACGAGATGAGCCCCGGATGCCAGGACTCCCCGGTTGAGCTGAGCACCCGGTCCCGAACCTGCCGCCGGCTCCACCGCCGCCGCTCGCCCTGCGTGACCGAACTTGGGGCGCGATCTTCCGGAGCATCTGGAGCGCCGTCTCGCCGACGACTTTGCAACGGCTGCGTCGTTGCGGCCGGCGCAGGCTGGTCGGCTTCCGCCGGTTCGTCGCTGGCGCTCGCGCCGGTCGGCGAGTCGGGCGCCTCCTCGGCCGACGCGTCCTGCGGCTCCGGCTCGTCCTCGGTTGGCGTCGTGCCCGGATCGCTCGCGTCGGGAGCCTTCGTCGAGTTTCGGGCCTGCTCGGCCGCTTGGCGTCTTGCTTCCTGTTCCGCCGCCACCAGCGATCGATACGCCGGCAGCACGTCGTCCGTCAGCGCGTCCAGCAACCCCGACACCTGCGCGCGCCCGGCCGCTCGCTCCACCGGCGCCACCGTCTCCTGGAAAGCCGCGGCCGCGGGTCGATCCAGCGCCGGCGCCGCCCGGCTGCCCGGCCACTGCCGTTCCGTCCAGGCATGAATGTGGGCGTCGAGGAACTGGTGGTGCAGCGGCGCGCCCCCGGTGTCGCGAATCCCTTGAATGTCGCCCATCGGCTCCATCTCGACCCCACGGCCGTAAAGCCGCCGGAACAGCCGCGCCACGCCCGGATACCGAGCCATGTGCAGCTGGTTGACCCGCATGTCGTTAACCACGTTCACCAGCAAAGTCAGCGCAGCGGCCGATAGCGCCGCATCGGCGTGACGCTCGATCCATCGCGCCGTCGCCATCGCCCCCGCCTTGCCCGTAAAGCGCACCTCGGCCGCCTCGTGCGCCAGCCCCGCCACCATCAGCTCCGGCGGCCACTCCGACAGCAGCGCGCGCGGGTAGTCCACCACCTCCTGCGCCGGGCGATAGGCCCACCACGGCCCGGCCTCCAGGCGAACCGGCAGGTCATTCAGGATCAGGCGGCCGGCCAGCTCGAACTGTTCGGTCGTCAGCCTTGTTTCGTCAGACCAGGCCATACCCGGCCAATGTCGCTTCCAGCACCGGGCGGATGTCGTCGCCCGACCCGTCCAGCACGCCCCGCCGCAACCAGCGCACGAACGTGGCCGCGTCGTTGCCGGCCCGCGCGCTGGTCACCAGTTCGGCCGTCGTCAGGCTCACCCGTTCGGCCGCCGCTCCGGCCAGGTCCGCCGGCACGTCGTTCAGCGGGTGACGCGCATCCCGGTCCCAGGCGCCCGACAGAATCGCCCGACCCGTGGCCGCCAATTCCGCCGCCGAATGCAACAGCGCCGGATCGATCGCCTCGTCCGCAACGAACGCCAGGATCGCGGCCTCTTCCTCCAGCGGCGGATAGTCCATCCGGATCACGGCCCCAAAGCGGTTCTCCACCGCCTCGTTCAGCGGCTTCACGCCCGGCCCCTCGGCAAACCCCGTGGCCACCAGCCGGAAGTCCGGATGCGCATGCACCACCCGCCCGTCCGGAAGCAGCAGCCGCCCGCCCTTGTCGAACAGCCCATTGATGATCGAGTGCACGTCCGGGTACGCCAGGTTGTACTCGTTCACGATCACGAACAGCCCCTCGCTGGCCGCTTCCAGGAATCCCTGGATCGACCACGAGGTCGCCCCGCCCGTCAGCCTTCGCGCCGCCGTCAGGTCCGTCTTGCTCGTCTCACCGGTCAGGCTGAATTCCACCGCCGGCAGGTTCCACAAGTGCGCCAGCGTGCGTGCCAGCGCCGACTTCCCGCAGCCCGTCGGCCCGCGCAGGAACACCGGCCGCCCTGCCACCAGCGCGCCCTGCGTCAGCCGCAAGGCCTGCCAGCTCGAAGCCGTCAGACAGGGCAAAACGCTCCGCGCCGGCGGCACGTGCCCCAGCGACGATGCCAGGTTCAGCCCATACTCCGCCCGCAGCGCCCGCCGCAATTCGTCCACGGCCACGCCGTCCGTTCCGTTGACGCTCTCGATTGCGGGCGGACCGTCCGCTTGACCTCGAACTCGCACTTTGCGCCCGCCCGACAGGTCCAGCGTCACGCCGGCGCCGGCTTCCACCGACGCTGACCCGGCAGCCGGAGTCGGCGGTGGCAGTGCCACCGCCGCGGCTGCCTCCGGTCGCTCGACATCCAGCAAGGCTTGCCGCAGTTCGTCCGGATACGTCGTGGAAGCTACCGCGCGTCCCAGCGCCTGCCGCGTAGTCTCCGCCACCGGCTGCATCAGGTCGTCGGGCGCGATCGAGAGCACGGCCTGCGCCCCAATCTCCGCCAGCGGCAGCCCCGTCGCGTGCCCCAATGCTAGCCAGTGGACCAGCGACCGCGTCGAAATCCGGTCCCGCATGGCCCCGCCCAGCTCGGCGTGCCCCCGCAACTGGCCGGCCACGCCCACCAGCCGTTCGACGATTGATGGATTCGCCCGCAAATCCAGCGCCTCCGCCAGCTCCAGCCGCCCGAACTCGAAGGCCACCGCCTCGGCTTCCTCGTCCGCCGGCAGAAACCCCATCGGAATCGCGCCCAGACCCCAGCCGAACCGCCGCTGCAGCGCCCGCCCGATCTCCGCGGCCCCTACGTAGTTCGGATTCGCCGTCGCAAACACCCCAAACTGCTCGTGCACCTCGATTTCAATGTTCCCCAGGTCCGTCCCCGAGATCACCAGCCGCCCCGTATCCATCGCCTGCGTCAACGCGCTCACCAGGTCCGGCGGCAGCATGTTGATCTCGTTAATCAGCAGCTTGTGCCCGTGCAACATCGCCTGCACGGCCGGACCCAGCGCCGCCACCGTCGACTGCCCCGTATCGCCGCGTACGACCTCCGTCCTCTGGAAGAAGTCCGCCAGCGTCGTATCGCCGCTGAACGTCAGTTCCACGCACGGCTCGTTGGCCAGGTGACAGTAGGTTTTGACCATCGTCGTCTTGCCGCAGCCGGTCGGACCGGTCAGCAGCACGAACGTCCGCAGGTGCGGATTCGCCTCGATCTGCGCCATCCGCTGCAGGATCTCTGCCATCGAGGCGGTTATCCGGATAAAGACCTCGTCCCGCGTCGGCACCAGCCGCGCCGCGTCCGGCGCCTCATCCCCGAACCCGCCCAGTTCGGCGCGAACCTCCGCCGGCACCGCCCGAAACCGCCCGGTACCCAGATCCCGCCGCCCAAACCGCTCACCCAGGATCTCGAGCTCCGAGTCCTCCAGAACAATGTGCTCGCCAAACACCGCACGACCGTCCCCCGCAGCCGCGCCGCCACGGCCCTCGGCCGCATCCTCCGCGCCAAACAGGGATCTCAGAAAACTCTGCATCACCGGGCCCATCCACCACGCGCCGCCCGCATTCTAGGCGCGCATGCGATCAGCCAATCCTCGCGAACTCAACATCTCTCTCAGGCTCCAGCCACTTGTACATCGGCGTGATACGTTGAACCCATACGTTATCCAGCCCTTGGAAGCCCGCCCCGTGACCCTCGAAACTGCCGATCTGCTGGCCATCGCCGGCATCGTGCTACCTCTTCTGCTGGCCGTCGTGGGCGGGACGCTGGCCTGGCTGAAGTCCGATATCCGAGACCTACGCACCGAGTCTCGCGCCGAAACTCAGGCATTGCGGGCCGAGATTCGCGCAGTCAATGGCAGAGTCGACGTGCTGACTCAGGCCATTCTCGCGAGCGCGCTGGCCCGGGGACCGCTAGTTGCCACGCCTGAAGCGGCGACTTCGCCTTCCGCAACTGAGTCCCAACCCACGCCAACCAACTGACGCATCCGCCCGGTACGGCTTGCTGCCTTGAGCGTGTACCATGAATCCGATGCCCGACCCCGCCGGAGCGTCGCCGCATGAGCGCCGAAGCGTGGACGATTCTGGGCACGGGCGGGGCCCTGTTTGTTGGTTTAGCTGGCTTGGCTGTCGCCATTTGGCGCAGTCTTGACTCTCGTCTGGAATCCGTGGCCCATCAACAGGCTGCGGCCTTGCGTGATCTGCGGACTGAGCAGGCTGCGGCCTTGCGCGATTTACGTGCTGAGCAGGATGCCCGCTTCGAAGCTATAAATGCCCGTTTCGACGCTGTAAATGCCCGCTTCGACGCTGTTGACGCCCGCTTCGAGCGCGTCGACGCCCGCTTCGACAGCGTCGATACTCGCTTCGACGGCATCGATGCCCGCCTCTATAGGGTGGATGACCGCCTCGATCGGCTTGAAGAACGCCAGTATGAAGTGGCGCAGGCCCTGGCCCGCCTCGCTGGATCGGTTCGCGAACCGGTCGCCCGGGAACCGGCCCCATAAACCTTGAGACCGTCGATCTGCTCGCCATCGCCGGCACCGTGCTCCCCCTGCTGCTAGCCGTCATGGGCGGGACCCTAGCTTGGCTGAAGTCGGATGTCCGAGACCTGCGAGCCGAAAAATGTGCTGACGCGCTGGCCTAACGAACCGGGATACGCAGCGCATTTCAGGGCCTGCGAACAGAGCTGCCGACGAGCTTCGCGCCGTCAATGCGAAGGCTGAGGCTCTCACGCAGGCCATTCGCGCGAGCGCGCTGGCCGGCGATCCGCTGGTCGCGACGTCGAAGGCTGGGACTGTGCTACCCGCAACAGAGCGCTAGCCCTCGCCGTCAAGCCAACGCAACTGCTCTGGACTAACGATGGTTGTGTGTGTGATACGTTGCAACCGATGCCCGACCCCGCCGGGGCGTCGCCGCATGAGCGCCGAAGCGTGGACGATCTTGGGCACGGGCGGGGCCCTGTTTGTTGGTTTAGCTGGCTTGGTCATAGCGATATGGCGAAGCCTTGAGTCTCGTCTCGATCTCATGGCCCAGCAGAATGCTGCCGCCTTGCGCGATTTGCGTGCAGACCACGGGGCCCGCTTTGACAGGGTGGAATCCCGCCTCGACCGGCTCGAGGCCCGCCAGTTCGAAATGGCGCAGGCCGTCGCCCGCCTCGGCGAACCAGTACTAGATCCAACCCCCGGAAACCCAGTTCCTTGACGCTCGAGACCGCCGATCTCCTTGCCATCGCCGGGATCGTCCCGGGCTCCATGCTCGCCGTCGTTGGTGGCGCATGGGCCTGGCTTCGGGCCGATATCGCGGAGTTGAACGACACCCTCCGTGCAACCGGTGCAAAGGTCGACGCGTTGATCCAGGTCGTCCTCGCCGGAGCTCTGGCTCGGGACTCGAAAGCCAACTCGCCGGGGCCCAGCCGCGGCGATCCCGCCCAGCTCGGGCACTCGTCGCAGCGAATCGAGTGCCGATGCGGCTCAGAGACGCCAATCTCACCCGTCGCTCGTGCTCGACACGGCCGCGGGATGCTGTGTCCTCATGAGCGCTGATCTGATCCCGATTCTCGGAACCGTGATTGGCGCGGCTGGCGCCCTGGCCGCACTAATGGTGGCGCTGGCCGCCTGGCTTCGGGCCGACATCCGTGCCCTTGAAACCGACGTCCGTGCGGACATCCGGGCACTGGATGGCCGCGTCAATGTTCTGGCCGAACGCATCAGCGAACTCGGCGAGCGCGTCGCCCGCCTCGAAGCACGCCCTGACTGACCCCGCTCAATCGGCGTGCTAGCGGCTCCGAGAGATGCGTTGTTGAAGTCTATTCGAACGGACACCGTGTGCGACCTATGCGACTGTGCTTCACGAAGTGTCGAATCCTTCGTGACCGCTGGTGGGGTCTAGTTGCTATCGTCAAACAGCACGTCCGGTTAAATCCTTGCCTTCATTCGACATGGAACTTCCCACCGGCCTTGGCCTGACCGAACCCGAAAAGCTCATGTGGAACGCCGTAGCTGCGGGCTGTGGGATCAGTCTCGGTGATGGCGATCCGCGCGAAGCAGCGCTGCCGAACGATCAGGAACTGGAAAAACGGACTATTCGTGGTCCTGTGTTGGCAATGCTGCTTAGTCAGGTCGGTGCAGGCATGCCTCTGGCGACGTCAGAGGTCCATATCCGTGGGGCGCGAGTGGTAGGTGCGGTCGACCTTAGTCACTCCGAATTGCCAGCCTTGCAATTCGGGCAGTGCGTCTTCGAGAACAGCTTGGTCCTCCTGTCTGCTCGTATCCGGAAGCTTCATCTAGAGAACTGTGTACTTGATTCAATTGAAGCCACTGGTGCCTCAATCGAAGGCCTTCTTCTCATCACACAGTCGAAAGTCATGCAAGGTATTTCACTAATTGAGGCTAGGGTTGGACAGTCAGTTGGGCTTTCCGGATCCGAGGTTATTGGTTGCGACAGACCAGCGCTCCATGCTGACGGCCTGATAACGGGCGGCGGTTTGATTCTAGGTACTTTCCCCAGCGAAGATGGGTGTGTCGATAACTTTGAGATCTTTGTTGCCAAAGGGCAAGTACGACTGCTGGGTGCACGAATTGGCCGGGACCTGGACTGCTCGGGTGGTCGCTTCGAGAACGCAGGCGACATAGCGCTCGCAGCCGACAGAGCAGAAATCCATAGCGAGGTCCGACTAGCGTCAGGATTCTATGCACAAGGCGAGGTTCGTCTGTGGAGGATACGAATAGGCAGTGATCTGAACTGTTTGGATGGCAGGTTTGACAACTTCAAACGTAGTCAGACGAAAACGAGTATCGAAGATCCGCGTGCCTTGGTGTCGCGTGCAGTGTTAGGACAGCCCGGCGACTGTGCGTTAACTGCCGAAGGAGCTGAAATAGAAGGTAGTGTAAATTTGTGTAATAAATTCCGTGCTAACGGCGTCGTATATCTAGTAGGGGCTCAAATTGATAGTGATCTAAATTGCTCTGGTGGAATGTTCCATAATCCTAGCGGCGATGCTCTCGCTGCCGATAGCACTAAGATCGGTGGCAGCGTGCGGCTGAATGACGGCTTCCATGCCAGTGGCCTAGTTGGACTGCTGGGCACGCGAGTTGCCGGGCAACTGAATTGCTCCGGCGGGCGATTCAATAGTCCCAGAGGTAAGGCCCTCGGCGGCGATGGAGCTGAGATTCGTGGCAATGTGAACCTGGCCGAAGGATTCCATGCAACGGGCGAGCTGCGTCTTCTCAGCGCGAGGCTCGATGGCCAGCTGAATTGCACTCGCGGTACATTCGAGAATCGCAATAAGACTGCCCTCACGCTTCAGGAGGCAAGAGTTAACTCGCTTTGGCTGCGTGATTTAGGTTCTGGAACAGTCGGACAAATCGTCCTTTCAGGCGCACGGGTTTATCTACTGGCGGATGACCCTGAGCTATCAGCTCGTCTAGGCGTTGACCTGTATCTGAACGGCTTTGTCTACGACCAAGTAGCACCAGACTCTCCGCAAGATGTCGGGACTCGCCTGAACTGGCCTAATAGGAAGTCCGATGAGTACCACTCACATCCGTTCAATCAACTTCTGGCCTACTACAGGCGTAACGGTCAAGAGCAGGAAGCAAGGGATGTCTGGGTTGCAAAGCGGCGTGCCCGACGGGAGGCAGCCCCAAGGTGGCTCAGTAAGACTTGGGATATCTTCTTGGACTGGTCGATGCTCTATGGTTTGCAGCCTTGGCGCCCTCTCTTGCTCGGATTCGTGTTTTTTTTGCTTGCTTTTGGACTCATACTCGGTGCACAGTTGACAGATCGTATCGTTGGTCCGGCTGACCAAATCTCGGCATATCATCCGCTCATACACGCACTTGACGTGTTTCTACCTGGAGTGGAGCTAGGAGTCGAAGCACTGTGGAAGATTGATACATCAAGCGGTGACACCTTTGCTTGGATAGTGACAGTGCTTCTTTGGATCCTGAAGCTAGTGGGCTGGTTCGTTGTTACCTTGGTGCCAGTGGCTTTAACAGGGATTGTCAGGCGGGAATAGGTTGCACGATGGCGGTAGTTCGTTACAGACGGTTCAGTTGGCCCGCCCGTACACCTCCGCCGTCCTCACCGCGCACCTTCCCCACGTAAACATCTCCACCGCCCGCCGCCGCCCGTTCTTGCCCCAGCGCCGCATCCGCTCGCCGTCCCGTAGCGCCTCGCCGATTCCCCACGCAATGTCCGCCGGATCCGCCCCATTCACGTGCACCCCGCACTGATCCGGCCCGTAGTTGAGCACCTGCTCGCGGAATCCCACCACCCCGCGCGCCCCAACCACCACCGGCTTCCCGCACGCCATCGCCTCCAGGCACACGATCCCGAACGGCTCGTACGTCGACGGCAGCACCACCAGGTCTGCGGCCGCAAAGTGCGCGATGCGCTCGGCTTCCGAGACCCACTCCGTGCGCAACGTGACTGAATCCTCGATGCCCAGCCCTGTCACCAGCCCCCGAATCTCGTCGTCCTGATCGCCCGTCCCCAGGGCTACCAGTCGGGCCTCTGGATGCTGCTCCAGGACCTTCGGCCAGCCTTCGATCAACGGCCGCGTCCCCTTCACGCCTGTCAGACGCCCAATGAAAAACACTATGGGAGCATCGTCGGGCAACCCATACCGTTCCCGGAGCTCCGGCCCGCCCGGCGCGTCCGGTGAAAACCTCTCCGTGTCCACCCCGTTCCACACGCCGTGCACCCGTTCCGCGTCCCAGCCGTGCGCAATCAGGTCCCGCACCATCGCCTGGCTCACGGTGATCGTCGCCGCTGCCGCCCGCCCCGCCGCCGTCTCCCATTGCGACACGATCGGCGAGGGCCCGCCTGGCTGACGCCCCCACTCGGCGCTATGCACGTGAAACACGATCGGCGCATCCACGTGCTGCGCCAGCGTCAGGCCGGCCGGCGCCCCCAGCCAGTCATGCACCGCGATCACGTCGAACGGACGCCGCCGATGCTCGGCCCGCACCGCATCCGCCCACAGGATGTTCGTGGAGTACAACTCCCCGAAAAACGCGCCCCAACTGGACGCCTCCTGGTTGTAGACGCCCAGATAGGTCGGACTCAGGTCCAGTTGACGCGCCCAATGCGTATCGGGCTGCTGATCCGCAACTTCGCCGTCCCGCAACGCGGCAAACACCTGCACGTCGTGCCCGGCCGACCGCAGCGCCGGCGCCATCGCGCCCGAATACGTCCCCAACCCGCCCACCACGTGCGGTGGGTACTCCCACACCACCATCGCAATGCGCAACGTCAGCTACCCCTTGAATCTGTCAGCCGTGCTGCCCGTGGCAGTCAGGCGCACCCGTCCAGCGCGCGTCGCTGATCGTCGTCCAGTTCCCAACCCACCGACCCCGCCAGCTCCGCCACCCGCTCCGGCCGGTCCGTCTTGGGAATCGCAATCACGCCGTCCTGCGCCACCAGCCAGTTCAACATCACCTGCGCCGGCGTCCGCCCCGCGGCCCGGCTGACCGCGCGCAAAATCCCCGATCCCGGGTGCCCGTCGAAATCCGCCAGCGCCAATGGCGTGTGAGCAATCACCGTGACCTTGGTCGCCTGGCACAGCTCCAGCACGTCCTCCGCCACCCCGCGGTCGAACAGGTTGTACCGAATCTGGTTCGACACGATCGGATACCGCCGCGCCGCGTCCTGCGCCGCCTTCAGCTGATCGGCCGAGAAGTTGCTAACCCCGATGAATCGGATCAGTCCTTCGTCCACCAGCCGTTCCAGGGCGCCTATCGTCTCGGCAATTGGAATCGTCGGATTGGGCCCATGAATCTGGTAAAGGTCCAGCACTTCCACGCCCAGCCGCCGCGCGCTAGCTCGCGCATGCGCCGGCACGTCCCGTGCCTTCAGATTCCTCGGAGAAATCTTCGTCGCAATGAAGACCCGATCCCAGTGCCCCGCAAGCTCCTCCCCCACCAGCAACTCGGCCTGCCCGGGTTCATCGCCGCGGGCGTTGTACGACTCCGCCGTGTCGATCAGCCGCAGCCCCGCCGCCAACCCCCTCACCAGCACGCCGCGCCCCCCGAAATACCGCGCCGTCCCCAGCCCGATCTTGGGAACGCGCGTTTCGGTTGGTCCCAGGAACACCTCATCCATGGCAGTCGCTCGCTAGCTGATCGCGTCGATGAAGTTGATGTACACCCGCTGGTGCTCCCACAGCAAGCGGTCCGCCCCCAGCCACATCCACTCGCCCGGCGTGAAGTAGGCCGAAACGTCCGCCTCCGAGCCTTCCCGCCCCACCCACTGCAACCAGTGCAAGTTGTCCGATTGCAAGAGCATGTGCGCCAGGTCGATCAGCGCCGGCTCCTCCGTCAGCTGCGCCGTGCCATAGGCCGCCGTCATCAGCCGGAACACCGCCTGCTGCGCATGGTTCCCCAGGAAGAACTCCAGGCCTCCATGCTGTCCCGCCCACGTCGCCGGAAACGGCGACAGCGGCAAATCATGCGCGTCGCCGCCGAACGCCTCAACCGCCGCGCTGGGCGTCAAACATTGAACTCCGCGCCTCGCCAGTTCATCTGGCAGCGCGTCCAGAAACTCAAAGATCCCGGTATCCACGTTGTGATGCTCGCCAAACGTTTCGAAGTCCCACGCCAGCGTCAGCAGGTCCCCCGGCGTCGACGCAATCCAGTCGGCGTACCGGTCCGCCGTCAGCGGCCATCCGTCCCACCCCTGGTTCGAGAACCGGTACCCCACGTCGTCGCTCAGGTCGAAGTGCCGGGGCAGCAGCGGCAATCCGCCGCGTTCCTTGTACAGGTGCGCCGCGCTCCGCCATTCCATGATCCACGGCCGCCCGTCCACGAACCCCGCCTCGAACCCCACCCGCCCCAGCGTCCGCGCAATGTCCGACGACATCAGCATCTCGGTCGTATCCGCAACCCGCGGCCGCTTTCCGCCAAGCTCTTTCAGCCCCTTGGCCGACCGCTCCATCCCCCGCGCAAACAGCGGCAGGTCCAGCAGCATGCTCACCGCGTGATACGGCTCCGTCGCCACCGGTTCGCAGTTCTCGTGACCCATCAGGGCCTTCAGGTCCACCAGCAGTTCCGGATCCCACGTCTCGAACTGCGGCAGCGTCGACAACGGGATCCCCAGCCCCAGCGCCAGACCCCGATCCAGCAATTCCCGCCACAGCTTGATTGCCGGCCGGTAGCACCAGCGCGCCACCTTCTCGAAGTAGAACTGGTTCAACTCGTCGTCGAACAGCGCCGCTTCGATGGTTCCCGCGTCCGCTCCACGCGGAATCGGCACCGCCGGAATGCGCACCCGTCGCGGCTGGTGAATCAGCGTGTAGATAACCAGGTGTTCGGCGATTGGAGGTGCGCGATCGTTGGGGTCGGGCGGCCGGCTGGCGCTCCCCGAATGCTAACCGACTACCACGTCCTGCCCGGCCGCCAGGTGGCGCATCCGGGTCAGAAAAATCGGGGTCACGGCTTCCCAGGTAAACAGCTCAGCCGCCCGCCGTGCGCCAGCGCGAATCGACGCATTCAGCGCCGAGTCGTCCTTCAACTGCAGCGCAAACCGGACGATCTCGTCCGGGTCCGCCGCATCGTCCAGTACCACGCAGTTCTGCAGCGGCCGCGCGTAGTCCTCGCCTGTGGAGCCGACGTACGCAATCCCGCCCGCCGCCATCGCCTCCAGCCCTACCAGCCCGAACGGTTCGTACCCGCTGTTGGCCAGCGTGCCGTCGGCGGCGGCGTAGAAGACCGGCAAGACCTCGTCCGGCACGAAGAACCGCAGGTCCAGCACCGCAGCCTCCGGCGCCGCCCCCAGCGCCGTGGCAATTCCTTGCACCGAGCGGTCGTCGGTCGCAATCTCCGCGCGATCCAGACCTCGCCACACCATGTGCCGGTAAACCTCGTCGCCATGCGCTTCGTATGCGCCCGGCTTGATCACCAGCCGCGCGTTGACGCCCTGCGCGCGCAGCCGGTACACCGCCTCCACGGCCTCCAGCCAGCCCTTGTCCGGATCCGTCCGTCCAATCTTGAAGAACCACACGTCGCAGTCCATCGCCCGGCGAAACGCCGCCACCGCGTCCGGATCCACCGTCTCCAATCGTTCCTCGGGCACCCCGTTCGGAATCACCACCGGATTGACGCCGCAGTCCCACATTTGATGCTTGACGTACTTTGAGACCGCCGCAAAGTCCGCCACGTACCCAATCCGGTCCCAGTTCATGCGGTTGAAGGACATGTCGTTGTTCGCGTTCCACACCAGCACGCAGTTCTGGCGAATCCCGTTGAAGTGCAGCGAATCGCTCAGCCGCGACAGCGCGTCGGCCGTATGCCACTCCTCGGCCATGACCACCACGGACCGGCCCTCGGCCACGGCCGGCGCGGCAATCTCGAACGTCACGTGCGCCGGCACGGAGTCCTGGAAGTCGTGAACCTTCTCGATTTCGGCCTCGTACACCCCGCCCCGGTGATGCCCGCTGAGCCACTGGCACCACCGGTGCAAATGCAAACGGCCGTCTTCCTGCACCTCGTACCCCGGCCGGTCGGGATCCCCAACAAAGATCAGATGCGTGTTGAATCCCTGCCGCGCCAGCGACCGCGTGAACTGCGCCACCCGCACGCCCAATCCCCCCGCCTGCGAGTAGGGTTGATCCGGTCCCTCGAATGAGAGAAACACGATCTCCAGGTTTTCCGGCGTGAAGTTCGGCGGCACGGACAGGTCTCTGGGTGTGCTGTGCGACAGCCGGCGTCCGGCCGCGCACACAAATGGCATTGCCAACAATCTTAGCCCCGCTCCGAGCCTCCCTCGCGTGTCCGCCCAAAGCGCGAGGTCGCGTTGCCCGGCTGCTCACTCTGGAGGGCCTCGCCATCGTCTCCCTCTCCCGGCGGAGACCCTTGCACAACGCCCAGCCTCCCCGAAGCTTCGACGGCTCTTGCCCCCTCTCCCTGTTGAGACCTTTGCAGGAGGCCCCTCGTCCCCAGGGCCGTGGCCGCTCTTTCTCCCTCTCCCGCTGGGAGAGGGCTGGGGTGAGGGTCTTCCGAGCAACCACCCCTGGGGCTACGTAAGGGTCATTCCTTGGGGCGCACCGCTCTTCACCCTCTCCAAGGGGAGAGGCAGATTCGGGCGTCTTCGGCCGAAATCGGTGAGGGGTCTTCCGTGCAACCACCTTCGGGTTACTCAAAAGCCTCCTCCGAGAGAGGGTCAAGAGAAGCGGCTTTTCCGTGTTCGACGCAAGGCGATCAACAGCACGACCGGACACACAAGGTGACCTCGCACCCGCCGCGTCCTGACGCCACCGACGGCCTCGGCGGCGGCATCGCCGCCGCCGCCGGCATCGTCCTGGCCTCCATCGCCCTCAGCCGCCTCCTCGGCTTCGTCCGCCAGGCCGCCATCAATGCCCAATTCGGTGTCGGGCCCGAAGCCGACGCCTGGTACGCCGCCTTCCGCATACCCGACACCATCTTCATGCTGCTCGCCGGCGGAGCCCTCCTCTCGGCCGTCATCCCCGTCTACGCCGAGGTCAAGTCGCGCGGCGACCCCGAAGCCTTGCGCCAGCTCCTCAGCGGCGTCGCCACGCTCGTATTCCTCGCCACCGCCGCCTTCGCCGCGCTGGGTGCGCTCATCGCCGAGCCCCTTATGACAGCCATCGCCCCCGGTTTCGAGCCCGGCACGCACGACCTGGCCGTCGATGCCTCCCGCTGGCTCATGCTTTCGCCCGTCCTGCTCGGACTCAGCGCCCTGGCCAAGGCCGCCCTGCAGGCCGAACGCCGTTTCGTCCCGCCGGCCCTCAGCCCCATCCTCTACAACGTCGGCATCATCATCGGCGCCCTGGTCCTGGCCCGGGCCTTCGGACTCCAGGGCCTCGTCTGGGGAACCCTCATCGGTGCGGTATTGCACCTGGGTGTGCAGGCGCCCGGCCTGGCGTCCTGGGGCCGGTTCAGGTTCACCTGGGGACTCGCCAACCCCGACGTCCGGCGTGTCGTCGTCCTTATGCTCCCCCGCCTCCTCGGCGTGGCTGTCCTCCAGGTCAGCCTGATCTACGTCAACATCCTGGCCTCGCTGCAAGGCCCGTCAGCCGTTGCCGCGCTCAACAACGGCTTCCTGCTGATGCTCCTGCCGCTGGGTGTCTTCGGAATGGCCCTCGGCGAAGCCGCCCTCCCCGAACTCGCCGGCCGCTGGGCCGGTGGCGACCGTGAACTCTTTGCCGCTCGCGTCAGCGGCGTCGCCCGCCACATCGTCTTCCTCAATCTCCCCGCCGCCGTCGTCCTCGCGATCCTGGCTGAACCCCTGGTCGCCGTCCTCTTTCAGCGCGGCGCCTTCGACGCCCACGCCACCGCGATCACCGCAACCGCCCTCCGCTTTTTCGCCATCGGCCTCGCCGGCCATGCCGCCGTCGAAATCCTCGTGCGCGGCTTCTTCGCCATGCAGGACACCCGCACCCCCGTCGCCATTGCCGCGGCTTCCCTGGCCTTCCACATGCTGCTGTCCTGGTTTTTGGCCCAGTGGTTCGGCATCGGCGGCATCGCTCTCGGCCTGTCCATCGGGGTGCTGGTGGAGTCCGTGCTCCTCGCCCTCATCCTCCATCGCCGGGGCGGCCTCCAGGTGGGCAATCCCGAGCTCCAGGTCGCGGCCACGGCCCTGACCGCCGCCACGCTGATGGGCCTCGTCATCGCCGTCCTCCGCGTCACCACCTGGACCGACGGCCCCATCGGCCTCGACTCCGGCCTGCGCCTCGCCGCCTACCTCGCCGCCGCCGTCCTCGCCTACCTCGCCGTCGCCTGGCTCCTCGCCAGCCGCGAACTCACCGAACTCACCACCCGCCTCTCCCGCCTCCGCCCCCGCTGAGTCGCCCGCCGCCGATAGAATCCCCCATGTCCCAGACCCTTTCCCTGGCCCAGGCTCGCACCCGCAACTTCTGCATCATCGCCCACATCGACCACGGCAAATCCACCCTGGCCGATCGGATGCTGGAGCTCACCGCCACCCTCAGTCGCCGCGAGATGCGCGAGCAGGTCCTCGACTCCATGGACCTGGAACGCGAGCGCGGCATCACCATTAAGGCCCACCCCGTCCACATGCGCCACCAGGTCGACGAGGTCGAATACGCCCTCAATCTAATCGACACCCCCGGCCACGTCGACTTCAGCTACGAGGTCTCCCGCTCCCTGGCCGCCTGCGAGGGCGCCGTCTTGCTGGTGGACGCCACCCAGGGCATCGAGGCCCAGACCCTCGCCAACGCCTACGCTGCCCTCGAGCTCGACCTGACCATCATCCCCGTCGTAAACAAGACCGACCTGCCCACCGCCCGCACCGACGAAGTCGCCCGCGAATTGACCGACTTCCTCGGCGCCGATCCTTCAGAAGTGATTCGCGTCTCCGCCAAGACCGGCGACGGCGTCCGCAACCTCCTCGACCGCATCGTCGCCGAAACCCCCCCGCCCCCCGGCAACCCCAACGCCCCCCTCCGCGCCCTCGTCTTTGACTCCGCCTACGACCAGCACCAGGGCGTCGTCGCCTACGTCCGCGTGGTCGATGGCCGGCTCCAGCGCGCCGACCGCCTCCAACTGGTCCAGGCCGGCACCCGAGCCGAGGCCGTCGACGTCGGCGTCTTTGTCCCCACCCGCCGCCAGCAGGACGTCCTCGGAACCGGCGAAGTCGGCTTCGTGGCCACCGGCCTCAAGGACACCCAGGACGTCCCCGCCGGCGACACCGTCGCCCCGCTCGTCGCCGACGGCATTCAACCGCTCCCCGGCTACCGCCAGCCCAAGCCGCTCGTCTTCGCGGGCCTCTACGCCACCAACCCCGAGCACTACCCCGACCTCCGCGACGCCCTCGAACGCCTCCGCCTCAGCGACCCCGCCCTCACCTTCCAGCTCGAGAAGTCCTTGGCCCTCGGCTTCGGCTTCCGCGCCGGCTTCCTGGGCGTCCTGCACATGGACATCGTCCGCGAGCGCCTCGAACGCGAGTTCGGCATCGAGCTCGTCATCACCACCCCCCAGGTCGAGTACGAAGTCGAAGCCCGCGACGGCACCATCACCCTCCTCGACAGCCCCGCCGACTTCCCCGAACTCTCCCAGATCGCCGCCATCCGCGAACCCTGGATGCGCCTCAGCATCATCACCCCCACCGCCTACATCGGCCGCGTCAGCGAACTCCTCGCCAACCGCCGCGGCTCCCACCACCGCATGGAGCACATCGAGCCCACCCGCGTCCTCATCGAATACGACCTGCCCCTGGCCGAAATGCTCACCGGCTTCTTCGACACCCTCAAGTCCGTCAGCCGCGGCTACGCCTCGCTCGACTACAACTTCCTCGGCTACCGCGAAGCCGACCTCGTCCGTCTCGACATCCGCGTCAACGGCCAGGTCGTCGACGCCCTCTCTACCCTCGTTCTTCGGGAGCAGGCCCCCGTCATCGGCCGCGACCTCGCCCTCCGCATCCGCCGCGAAATCCCCCGCCAGCTCTTCGAAGTCGCCGTCCAGGCTGCCATCGGCTCCCGCATCATCGCCCGCGAAACCGTCCGCCCCCTCCGCAAGGACGTCCTCGCCAAGTGCTACGGCCGCGACGTCTCACGCAAGAAAAAGCTCCTCGAATCCCAAAAAGCCGGCAAACGCCGCATGAAACGCGTCGGCAGCGTCGACATCCCCCAGGAAGCCTTCTCCGCCGTCCTCCAACTCAACGCCCCCAGCGTCCGCTAACCATCCAGGTGCCGCGTTCCCAGCTTTAGGATCGTGATAGAATTCTTTTCGCAGCCAACGTGCCTGCCAGTCGCATGGGTGATCGTTAGGAAGACATGGCGATAAAAGACAAGGTTGAAGTACGCAAACCTAGAGTCCGCCATGCTAAACCAGCGGCTAACGATTCCACGTACCGGGTCCCCAATGCCGAGACCATTGAGGCCATGCGGCAGGTGGAGGCTGGCGAGGACCTGGTCGAATACAACGATGTGCACGAGTTTATGGAAGAATACGCCAAATATAAGAGTAACGAATCGCAAGACCAATAGGCCGTTGTTTTGCGGCCTGTTTTTCGCAAACAATTCAATAAGGACCTGAGACGCGCCGAAAGGCGTGGCAAAGACCCCGAGAAGCTGAGATCGATTATTGACCAATTGCTTGCAGGTCACCCGCTCGATCCTCGCCATCGGCCCCACAAGCTGAGGGGAAACTGGTCTCAGTACTGGGAGTGCCACATAGAGCCTGACTGGCTGCTGATTTGGAAACCGGAAGAAAACAGGCTGATCTTCGTTCGCACCGGCACGCATAGCGACCTCTTTAGATAGGCGTATATCTAGGCTCAGGCGAAACGCAGCGTCGTTTGCGAGAGGTGAGGCGTCAACCGTCACGATTTACCCATCACAAATCACCAATTATCAGTCACTTCTAAACCAACGCCACCCTCCCCAAATGCCTTTCCGCATACGCCTCCAACCGCTCCTCCGGCATCAGCAGTACCCAGTCCGGCTCCAGCCCCGCCACGAACTCCACGTCGTGCGACACAACCACTAGCGACGCCCCATAGCTCTGTAGCGCCTCCACCAGCCAGGCCTGCGTCGTCCGGTCCAGGTTGCTGTTCGGCTCATCCAGCAGCAGCAGATTCCGCCGCTCCAGCATCAGCCCCGCAATCGCCAGCCGCGCCCGCTCGCCGGCTGAGAGCGTTCGCAGCGGCCGGAAAATGTGGTCCTCGTGAAACATCAGCGTCGCCAGGAAGCTCCGTATCGTCGGTTCCACCGGACCCAGCAGCGAACGCACAAAGTCATACGCCGACCGCAGGCCAAGCGCCGGATCCAGCGCATGGTTGAAGTGCGCCATGGACACGTTATGCCCCACCTCGGCCGACCCCTGATCCGCCGCCAACACCCCCGACGCGATATTCAGCAACGTCGACTTCCCCGCCCCATTCCGGCCGATCACCGCCAGCGTCTGCCCCCGTTCCAACTCCAGCGAGACGTCCCGCAACACGCGGTTTTCGCCATACGCATGCGCCACCCCTTCAACGCGCAGCGCCACCCGGCCCGACCGCGGCGCCTGCCCCACCCGCATCCCGATCTCGCCCGGTTCCAGCGGCAGTTCCACCTGTTCCTCCCGCATTCGTTCCAGCCGCCGGTCCATCACCTTCACCCGCCGCGCCACCTTCTCGCTTTTCATTGAGTGCGCCCGCAACCGGTCCGTCGACGCCTGCAGCCGGTCGATCCGCCGTTGCTGCTGCTGGCGCGTCACCTCCAGCGCCGCGCGCTGCTCCTCGCTCCACACCAGGTACTCGCTATACGTCCCCTTGAACGCCGTCGCCTTCCGCGTCATCCCGTCCAGCTCATACACCCGCGTAATCGCGTGATCCAGCAACCGCAAATCGTGCGAGACGATCAGCACCGCCGCCGGCGAATCCGCCAGGAACCCCATCAACCACCGCGTCCCGTCCACGTCCAGGTGATTCGTCGGTTCATCCAGCAGCAACAGGTCCGCCTTGCTCGCCAGCACTCGCGCCATTTCCACCCGCGTCCGCTGGCCCGACGACAGGCTCCCCAGCGCCCGGTCCGCCATCTCCGCCCCCAGCCCCAGCCCGCTCAAAATCACCCCCGCGTCCGACTGCGCCCGGTACCCGTCCGCATTCCGAAACTCCTCTTCCACCTGCCCGTACGCCGCCACCGCCTCCGTCAACTCGTCGTCGCCCACCGTCGCCAACCGCCGCTCCGCCTCCGACAGCCGCCCCGCAATCTCCGCCGTCGGCCCGCTCGACATCACCACCTCCATCACCGTCGCTTCCGGCGCATACGCCGCGGCAATCTCCGGCTCCTGCGGCAGCATCCCCGTCCGGTTCGGCCGGCTCACCCCGCCGCTATCCGGCTCCACCGACCCCGCCGCCAGCTGCAACAGCGTCGACTTGCCCGCCCCGTTCACCCCCGCCAGCCCCACCTTCTCGCCCCGCCCGACAAACAGCGAAACCTCCCGCAGCACCTCCTGCGGCCCCCACGCGAACGAAACCTTGCTGAGACTCAACATGCGTCAGCCCGAATCCTTCTGATCTGCGAAAAAGAAAAAACCGCGGACATTCCCGGCTCGGAGCCCCATCCGCGGCAAGCGTTTCGCAATCAGTCGTCCGTTACCTCAGAGGGCACACTCCTCGCGCAATCGCCCCGCGCCCGGAACCCCGGCGCCCCACGTCAAATCGCCACATCTACGTCATTACCCCGTTCATATCCACCAGTCTACCCCCCCGACACCCGTCATCACGCCAACCCCCGGCCGACTCTTTCGTAGAGCCTGCCCTGAGCCTGCCGAACGGGGGCGGGTCCCCGACCCGCCCGTCTTCCGCGCAACCCAGCTCAACGCCCCCACCCGTTCGTGGTGAGCCGCCCCGGAGTCCGTCGGAGGGGCGTGTCGAACCACAACCCCAGCACCCAACCCTCTTTGCACTCCCCGGTGTCATTCCGCCGCACGTCACCCTCTCCATGGGCAAAAGCAGAACCTGCCCTGAGCTCGCCGAAGGATTCCGGCGTCCCCGCCGGAATCCGATGTGGGGTCTTTCACGCAGGGTCTCCGCGGCTTCACCCGCGTGGGGCATCGATCGTCTGAGGGCCGCAGGTCTTCACCCTCTCCAAGGGGAGAGGCAGACTCGGCCGTCTTCGGCCGAATTCGGTAAGGGGTCTTCCGGTCGAAGCGCCAGCCCCCACCCCCACCGTCGCTAGGTGCCGCACTCTCCCTTTGCCCCCCACGCCTCTCTATCCCATCATTCCCCCATCCCCGGCACCCCAAGGCCCCCAGATATGCCCACCTCCTGGCCCGGCGCCGCGCCCCCTTTCCACGTCGCCCCCGGCTACCACCCCTTCGTCGACCACCGCTACGTCCACGCCGGCCGCGCCCGCTGGCTCGACGCCCAGGGCCACGAACCCAACTTCTGGGACCGTGTCCCCGGCCCCGGCTGGCTCACCGGTGCCCACCAGGCCGTCCCCCACGGCATCCGCCTCCAACTCCAACCCGCCCAGAAAACCGACCCCTTCATCCGCGGTGACCAACCCTGGGAAAACTGGATCGTCGACAGCGTCTACACCGTCATCCACGACGAAGGCCGCTACCGCCTCTGGTACGAAGCCGCCCCCGAAGACCTCTACGACCCCCAGCGCCGCCAACACCTCGCTGCTCGCGACATCTGGGGCGTCGTCCTCTGCTACGCCGAGTCCGACGACGGCCTCACCTGGCGCAAGCCCGAGCTCGGCCTCCAGGAGTGGAACGGCTCCCGCGCCAACAACATCGTCATCGGCCGCCAGCTAGTCGGACCCCGCGGCCTCATGGGCGCCGCCGTATTCGTCGACGACACCGCCCCCGCCCACCAGCGCTACAAGTGCATGTTCATGGGAATGACCGATCAGGTCCCCGGCCTCGAAGAGCTGCCCCGCCCCGGCACCCCCGTCGATCCCATGACCCGCCACCACGGCCAAACCGCCATCTTCGCCGCCACCTCGCCCGACGGCCTCTCCTGGACCGTTCACGACCAGCCCATCGCCTGGCACTTCGCCGACACCGGCAACGTCGCCGAGTGGGATCCCGCCCTACAGACCTACGTCTGGTACACCCGCGGCTGGAGTTGGGGCCGCCGCACCATCGCCCGCGCCGAAACCACCGACTTCCACGACTGGCCCCTCGCCACCCCCCTCGTCACCGCGTCGCCCATCGACACCCCCTGGAGCGACATCTACACCATCGGCAAGACCACCTACCCCGGCGATCCTTCCACCCACCTCATGTTTCCCAACGTCTACGACCGCTCCGGCGACACCACCTCCGTCGTCGCTCTCGCCAGCGCCGACAACATCGGCTGGCACCTCATCCCCGGCGGCCCCTGCCTTCAGCCCGGCCCCCGCGGATCCGTCGATGGCGGCTGCGTATTTGCGGGAACCGGCCTGGTCGACCTGCCCGGCGACCGGATCGGCATCCCCTACGGCGCCTTCCCGGCCCCCCACAAGCACGCCGCACCCGGCCATGGCGAAGGCATCGCCTGGGCCACCTGGCCCCGCGGCCGCTTGGCCGGCCTCGTCGCCGACCACCACGCCGAATTCTGGACCCCACCCCTCCACCTCCACGGCGCCACCCTCCGCCTCAACGCCAAAACCCAGCAAGGCGGCTCAATCCGCGTCGAACTCCAGGACGAGGACTGGAATCCCCACCAAGGCTTCGCCCTCGACCAATCCACCCCCATCCACGGCAACCACCTCGACGCCCCCGTCACCTGGACCTCCACCACCCAACCCGTTCGTGGTGAGCCGGGCAGGCGTCTTCGGCTGCCCGAGTCGAACCACCTGCCCACCGACCGCCCCCTCGTCCTCCGCTTCCAGCTAGACCGCACCACCCTCTACGGCTTCGAGGTCGTGCCCTAACCCACGCGCCGCTCTCGCCCCTCCGCCCTCCGCCCTCCGCCATCCCGGCGTCCGCGGCCGGGACCCAGCGCCATAATCAATCCCAGCGCAACCGAGCCACCCCGTCCTCACGGCAACCCGAGCTCTGCCATCCTCTTCGCGACCAACTACCCTCACCCCATGCCCCCACCCGATTCCGAAATCCCTTGCGTCTACATCCTCGCCAGCAGACGCAACGGCACCCTCTACTTCGGCGCCACCTCAGACCTGCCAGGCCGCATCTGGCAACACAAAGCCGACATCGTTCCCGGCTTTACCCGGAAGCACGGCGTTCATCGCCTCGTCTGGTACGAGCCCCATCCCACCATGGAAAGCGCCTACCTCCGCGAAAAACGCCTCAAACGCTGGCATCGCGCTTGGAAACTCCGCCTCATCGAACAAACCAACCCCACCTGGCGCGATCTCTACCACCAAATCCTCTAACCCCGTCCCCCTCCGCCATCCCCTCCGCCATCCCGCCGTCCCCAACCGTCTTCTGTAGGGGCGGCGTCTCTGACCCGCCCGTCTTCCGCGCACCCCGCAATCCCGGAAGCTCGCCGCCACCCGTGGCACCCCACCACCGGAGCACTCCCTCCGCCATCCCGGCGTCCCCGGCCGGGACCCAGCAGCAACCAACCCACCCCGGCGCACCCTGCCACCCCTGGCAACCCTCAACCGAGGCGCTCCCTTTCCGCCATCCCGGCGTCCTCGGCCGGGACCCAGCAGCAACCAAGCCACCCAGGCGCACCCTGCCACCCCGAACTACCTGTACCCCGAGCCCTCAAGCCCTCCGAAGCCCAGTGCCATCCCGGCCGTCCCCGGCCGAAACCGGTGAGGGATCCTCCGGCCACCCACCCTCCGGTTACGCAAAGGTCCCCGATAGGTCAAACCGCTACGACAAGCTCCCCGGCTCCAGCTATACCAGCCGGAAGCTCGTCACCGTGGTCCTCGCAAGAGGCAATGAAGTCTGCGGCGACGCCTTCCAGGTTGAACACGGCCTCCTCGGCCGTCGTGCCCCAGGCCCGGCAACCCGGCAGGATTGGCACTTCAGCCAGGTACATGCCCTCCGTATCTTCGGACGGCGCGCGCAGCACATACGCCAGCATGTACTGCATCGGCATCCCTGACCCTCTGGCGATTCGGATCTCCAACACCAAGCTACTGCGTGCGCGGTGCGTAGCCTACGAAGCCTCGGCACGACCCGCCGGTATTCCGCGCACCTGCTACCCCAGGTCAGATCTGTTCAGGTTGAACCTGTTCGAAGATTGCCAAAGCACCGGTCACCAATCGTCGAACCCCTGACAGATGATGCCAATTCGACCTAGGACACCCAAGCTTCTGACTTGCTCAGGGTGTCTCAATCTCTCCTGATGTCTGAGCCAATGACGCCTTGACCACGGAGCACTCTTTGGGCTAAAAAGCTATGGTTTCTAAACAGAAATCACTCACACCGAATGAACAAACCGCAACTCCGAGCCCCTTTTCAACTCTTCTATTCCTATTCGCACGAAGACGCCGACTATCGAAGTGAAATGGCCAAGCATCTAAATCTCCTAATGCGCCAAGGATTGCTGAAGGATTGGCACGACAACGAAATACTGCCCGGAATACAGATTTCTCCTGCAATTAGAAAGCAAATGAACCAAACGCAGATATTTACATTTCTATTCACATCAAACTTCATCTCGTCGAGCGCTTGCATGGATGAATGGGACTATGCCAAGTCACTCGCTGAGAGTGATCCAAGCATATTTCGTATTCCAATTGTACTTCGTTCATGCGCCTGGAAAGATGTGCTAGGTGAAGATGATGTGAAAGCATTACCTAACGATGGCAAGCCTATCAAGTCCTACGATGATCTTGATACAGGGTGGCATGAGGTCTATGAGGGAATCAAGCGAGTCATAGAGCACTTACGAACTCGATTCTCGCCAAGAGCAGAACATATGGACATGATTGAGGAAACTGAGTTCTTGTCCCAGGGCCACCTAAGCCTACGGGACTTATACATTTTCCCCACAATGACACATATTAGCTTATCAAACAGTAGTGATACGCCAACGCCGGACAATGTTTCCACTTGTGAAGATGTATTGACTGCCAATAGGAATCTCATTTGCGGTGCAGATAGAATCGGAAAGACCGCTTTGGCTCGATATCTTTACTTGACTCTCATTGACCGCGGGGAACTTGCACTCTTCATCGACATGAATGATGTGCAGTCGAGCTCCGCTTCGAGGATTTGTCGGCGGGCGTTTGATGAGCAATTTACTGGAGACTATGGCGAATGGTCTAGCAGGGAAAACAAAACGCTGATTGTTGACAATCTGTCGTCTAGAAGGCAGTCCCTGAATCTTGTGAAATTTGCGAAAAACAACTTCTCGCGAATTGTCGCGGTTACAGATACGGATATCTTTCTGTCATTCTTTCAGGATGAACCACTTCTCTCGGACTTCCGAACATTGAAGCTGGAACCCTTCAGCCATGTGCAGCAGGAGCAGCTAATTAGACGGCGTGTGGAGCTAGCGGATGATCCGACACAGGTGACTGACGGTCTGGTGGATGAACTTGAGCGTCATGTGGATTCCATCATTCTGTCACGACGGATCCTGCCACGGTATCCCTTCTACATTCTATCGATCCTCCACACGCGTGAGGCCTATATGCCGGGAAACATGGCAATCACCTCTTATGGAGACTGCTACCAAGCTCTAATTGTCGCCAATCTTCTTCGGTCAGGAGTCCGCGAGCAGGATATCGGGACTTGCTTGAATTTCGCGGAGCAGTTGGCTCTAGCAACGTATATGCACCGCGACGCTGGCGAAGGAACGGATTTCGATCTCCAATCGTTTGTAGTGGGATATCAGAAAAGGTTTCTATTGCGTAAATCGCTCGTAAATCGACTCATGGATCCGGCCTTTGGAATTATCCTAAGTGACGGGCAGTTTAAGTCGAATTACATGCATTATTTTTTCTTGGGTAGATTTCTTTCCCATCGTTCGGCTCAGGCCGACGCGATTCTGGATGTAATGTGCGCCAGTAGCCATAGAGAGGCACACTACTTGACTCTGCTCTTCACGATTCACCATACTAACGATCAGGCAATTATCGATGATATTCTGCTACGGACACGGGGCAGCTTGGATTCCTTACACGCCGGCTACTCTAGAGCTTGCCGAGACTAGGCAGTTTTCTGACATCATAACGTCGCTGCCGGAAGCCATTCTATCGACAGCTTCGGTTTCGGAGGCGAGACGCGACGAGCGTTCTTTGCGTGACCAGCTGACTCAGCAAGTTGACGACGTTGATGTTGACGACGAGATGGATGGTGAACTTGAGATTGTGAATGGCATTTATATGATACTGAAGAATAACAAGATAATGGGCCAAGTTCTCCGGAATAGATATGGATCGTTGGAAAAGACTAGGATCGAGGAGATTGTTGAAGTAATTGCGGACAGTGGCTTGCGTCTGGTGAATCTGCTTCTCGTGGATGAAGACCAAATAGCGAAATTGGCTCGGTACTACAACGAAAAGAATCCCGAATGGGATTTTGGCATGATTAAGAAGGCGCTAACTACGCTTTCGTTTGTTTGGACTATGATTAATGTGGAGGAGATCGTCGGGGCGCTAGGTGTCCCAGAGATTGATGAGTCGGTGGATGAGGTAGTCCATCGCAAGAACACTCCAGCATACGATATTGTTGGTTACTTTAGAAAGCTCGATAGCGCGAGACGTTTGTCAAAGAATGAACGCAGTGCATTGGCATCACTCTTGAAGCGAAACAAGGATGCATTTGTTCGGCGTGTTGTGTCGATGAGAACTCAGCATTATATGAATACTCATGAGAGCGCGCGGGAGATCGAACAGTCGATATGTGACTTGCTGGAGATTAGGTATCCGCAACGATTCCTTTCCGAGAGCTAGAATATGTTTGTGTTCACGTGTCTCTTATCGGCTGTCGTCATTGCGTGGTTTGCAGTTCAGTGCCATTTGGCTCATCTCTGGTGTGGCCGGAGCTGCAAGGGGGGTCTTTAGGATCACTAGGCTATCTGCAATTTTGGCGAGACTCGGTCTGGGTTGGCAATTGGCTGCCAATCTGCGTACGGCTCGTAGCCGCCTGATCTAGCGGGGTGCCTGGCAGACTTGACTCGCCACAGCACGTCAGGTGCGTCGAAGCGAATTGAGCTTCAAGAATTCTCGGAGGATGGCTTCCTCTCATAAACGTTGGGGCAATGCGTAAACACCGGCGACTGCGTCATCTATGTCCACATGCGCATCCACCAACCACTGCGGCCGCTCGTTATACAAATGCGTAAGCGTCCGCCTTCCAAGTTCCTTAAGAGGTGCCGTGGCGGTCGTGACAGGGCACTTCGGATACCCCGCCACCGGCTCATCCCCCCACTCCACCCACTCCGGTGGATACAGTAAGCGTCCACCCCCCAATTGCCGCCTGCGCCCAGCTAGTGGACTCCAGCCGAGGGAAAGGCACTGGCCCTCACCCCACGCCATGTGAGTTGCTACGACCAACACTTGTCCAGCGGCCCATACCCCGACCGCTCCCGCGCCCCCGCCCGCCCCCCGAATCCGCCGCAAATCCGCCAGGTAATCCTCAACGACCCTCGGAAACTTCCTCATCTCACCCCGTCAACCGCCCCACCCATTCCCCGCCACGCTACCCCGTCACCCCAGCCAACGCGAGAGATCCACGGAGTCTTCCGAACACGCACCGCCTTGATCGCGCCGCTCCGTACCGGTACGGCGTCGATTCCAGGCGAGGCGCACTCTCTCGTAGGCCGTTGACAGTCACGGTGTTGAGTGTTCTCTCAAGGTCGCCCATGCTTAGGTCTAGAAAGACTCCCGGGATCCGACGCTCCGCTGCACCACAGAGGCAACCCGTGCCCGAGCGCTCCAGCTAGCCGCATTCCGAAACTATGGCCACCGCTCAGAAGGTAAACCAGAAATTCTGGCTCTGGTGGACGCTCGCCACCATCGCCGGATCGGCGTTGAGCTGGCTGGCAATCTGGGTGGTGCCAGGATGGCCCTCGGCCGTGCTTTATGGCGTCGGCGGTATCGGCGTGGGGGTTGCTGTGCTGCAGGCCGTGGTTCTACGCGGGCGCCTGCGGCAAGCCGCGTGGTGGGCATTAGCAACGAGCGTTGCCGCCGTGTCGACTGGCATTGCGAGCATCCAGGTCAATAACAGCCGTGTTCGGGGACACGCTGGATCTCGGAGCGGACGCCACCCTAACGCTCGGTTCGGGGAGCTACCTGTTGATCGAGCTGCCCCCGCTGGTCGGCGGTTTCTTGCTCGGCGCCTGCCAATGGCCGGTCTTGCGGCGGAGCTTCCGCCGGGCGGGCTGGTGGATTCCCGTCACCGGCCTGAGCCTGTTGGTCGGCAGGTTCACGGGCTTCGTCGCCTCCAACCTCGCGTTCGATCTCCCGGATCCCGAGCCGAGCGTGGCCCATCTCTTCGCGTTGATCGTGACCGCGCTCATCTTCGGAGCCGCCACCGGCTACACCCTGAGACGCCTCGCCCGCTCTCCCACACCCTGACAGCCAGCGACAACACGACGCCTCACACTCGCTCGATTGCTATCCGGCCGGGGCGCGACAGTTCCATTGACTAGTGGCTCCCAAGAGCGCCCGTGGCGCCCCCGACCGTGCTATCGTCGAATCAACAAGGGCGGCCAGGCATCAAACATCCGATCCACCCCACGGAGCCGCCCATGACCCCGGAACTCATCGGCATCCTCGCCGTCGGCGCTACCGTCATTGGCCTCATGCTCACCTTCAGACGCGACGCACGCGCCGACCTGGCCGAGGTCCGCTCAGACTTGGCGGATCTCCGCAAGGACGTCCAGGCCCTGACCGAACGCACGTCTCGGCTCGAAGGCCGCATGTCTCGCCTCGAGGGCGTCATCGAAGGCTTCTTCGCCGGCCGCGGCCCACGCGACCGCCACGACGACGCCGCCTAGCCAACCTCCGCGCCAGGCCCCGGGCCGAGGCTGACGCCACCAACGACCGGCCCTTCAGCGCTTCTCTCGCATTCCACGGACCGTGCTAGAGTCAAACCCACACGGGCGGCCGAGTTTCAGATTTCAAACCCACCCCCATGGAGCCGCCCATGACCCCCGAACTCGTCGGCATCCTCGCCGTCGGCGCTACCCTGATTGGCTTGCTGGTCACGTTTCGGCGCGACGCGCGTGCCGACAACCAGGCCTTGCGCGCCGAATTTCGCGCCGACAATCAGCGTCTACGTACGGAACTCAATGCCGGCTTGGCCGAAGTCCGCGGCGGCCTGGCCGACGTGCGTAAGGACGTCCAAGCCCTGACCGAGCGCGTATCCAGGCTCGAAGGCGTCATCGAGGGCCTCTTCGGCCGACCCGGTGACCGCAACCGCCACGACGACGCCGCCTAGCCAACCCCCGCGCCCGGCCCGAGGCCGAGGCTGAGGCCACGAACGACCGGCCCTTCAGCGCGTATTCCGCGTTCCACGGCCCGTGCTACAGTCAGACTCACACGGGCGGCCGAGCTTCACATTTCAACCCCACCCCATGGAGCCGCCCATGACCCCCGAACTCATCGGCATCCTCGCCGTCGGCGGCACCTTGATTGGCCTGCTGGTCACGTTTCGGCGCGACGCACGCGCCGACATGCAAGACCTCCGCACGGAAGTGCGTGGCGAGCTGGCTGCTCTTCGCAAAGATGTCCAGGCGCTGACCGAGCGAGTGACTCGGCTCGAAGGACGCGTGTCTCAACTCGAAGGACGCGTGTCTCAACTCGAAGGACGCATGTCTCGGCTCGAAGGCGCAATTGAAGGCTTCTTCGCCGGCCGCGGCCCCCGCAACCGCCACGACGACGCCGCCTAGCCAACCCCCGCGCCCGGCCCGAGGCCGAGACTGACGCCACGAACAACCGGCCCTTGACCGCCTCTCCCGCGATCCACTGCCCGTGCTACAGTCAATCCCATACGGGCGGCCAAGATTCAGACATCAAACCCACCCCCATGGAGCCGCCCATGACCCCCGAACTCATCGGCATCCTCGCCGTCGGCGCCACCTTGATTGGCGTTGCCGCCACAATGATTGGCCTGCTGCTGGCCTTCTGGCGCGACGCCCGCGCCGATACGCAAGCGCTGCGAGTTGAAGTCCGCGCGGACAACCAGCGTATGCGGGCTGAATTCAACGCCGGCTTGGCCGACGTACGTAAGGACGTGCAGGCCCTGACCGAGCGCATATCTCGGATCGAGGGTGTCATCGAAGGCCTCTTCGCCGCCCGCAATCCCCGCGACGACGCTGCCTGACCGACTCGTGCGCCGAGCGTTTGCGACGAGTCACGCAAGCTCAATCCCACGTTCCCCGCTCCCTGCTAACGTGCCGACTCCAGGGCGGACTCAGTACACCTGCGTACCAAGGAGCCGCCCGTGACCCCTGAACTCATCGCAATCCTCGCTGTAGGCGCCACCTTGATTGGCGTCGGCGCCACGATGATCGGCCTGTTGCGCGCCGACATGGCGTCGTTCCGCACCGAGATGCGCGCCGACATGCAAAACCTCCGTACGGAAGTCAATGCGGGCTTGGCCGAGGTGCGTAAGGACCTGCAGGCCCTGACTGAACGCGTGTCTCGACTCGAGGGTGTCATCGAGGGCCTCTTCGGCCGACACGGTGACCGCGACCGCCACAACGACGCCGCCTGACCCCAATCCCGTCATCCACCCCCACCAACCGCACCGGCCGCCCAATCCACAAACCACCCACCTGGTAGACGCAGGTCTGCGCGCTTTCATCTGGCGTCGGGGCGGCATCTCTGACCCGCCCGTCTTCCGGCCGAAGGCCCTGTGCCCGCGCTACGTCATGCCCCCAAATCCAACCGCCCTCACCCGCCACCCGTCCCCACTATTCCCGACTCCCCGTCTCCCGCTCTTTTCTCACGACTCACTACTCTCCCCTCAGCCCTTCCGGGCCCAACCCTTGCCATCGGTCCTCATTGAGTGTACACTATCCGAGTAAACCCCGCAACCCGATTCCCCGATGCCCCCCGCTCGCCACCCTCCGCCCGCTTCAGCGGCCCTGACTTCTCTCAATTCTCACTGCTCGTCCCCCGTCCCTTCCCCGTTCTCACTCCTCACCTCTCTCCGCTCACTCCTTCCTCTTTCGTCGCCAACCCGCCGCAAAATCCGGCCCAAGCTATCTCTCGCCAGCCCGGATCCCCAGAGGGGATCCGGGCTGGCGAGAGATAGCTCCCCCTTCACCCCCACCCAAAATCTCGCCATCAGACACCCCTCCCGGCCTCACCAAATGGCCCCGGCCAGACCCACCCCAAAGCGCCCCGCCGCAACCACCCCGTCATTCCGGCGTCCCCAGCCGGCATCCAGTCTTCGTCCAGCGCCCCCAAAACCATGCCAAGAGACACCCCGCCGCGCCTCAAGAGTTTTTTGGAAAAAACTCTTACGCGCGCAACGCACCCCCATGTCGCCCCGCCACTCACCCGCCCCTCGACCGTGCCAAACACTCCACTCGTTCCGCCCATGACCAGCGATAATCAACTAGCCCACCAGCCACCCGGGAGGACCCGGTGATCCCCCACCCCCTCCTCTCCCCCATCCGCCGCCTCATCCTCCTCGCCTCCCTCCTCGTCCTGCCCCTCACCCTCGCCTCCGCCGCTCACGCCTCCCCGGTTGTCATTCCCACCCCTACCCCCGATCCCAGGCCAGTTCTAACCATCGAACTCAACGGATTCATCGACCCCAACGTCGCCAGCTACGTAGCCCGAGCCATCGACGAAGCCGCCGATGCCGACGCGGCCCTCCTGATCATTCAGCTCAACACCCCCGGAGGCCTTAGCGAGCCCGCCCGCCAGATGGTCAATTCGATACTCAACGCCCCAGTAACTGTCGCTGCGTTCCTTAGGCCGCGCGATACCCAGGCCGGTACCGCCGCGATGTTTGTACTGGCTGCTGCTCACATTGCGGTCATGAGCCCGGGCACCAAAGTCGGCGCCGTCTCACCTATCGACGCCACCGGTCAGAACCCGTCCGAACCCCTCGCTGCCGAAGTCCCGCAGGACACGAAGGCCCTCGCCCGCAGCATCGCCGAAGCTCGCGATCGGGACGCCGCCCCCCTCGAAGCGGCCATCACCGAAGCCCGCTCTTACTCCGTACGCGAGGCACTACTGCTCGGAATCGCGGACGTTCTGGCATTTGACGTTCCTCACCTCTTGCGAATGATCCGAGGACTTGACGTGCGCGCCGCCCACGGTTACGGACCCCTTTACTTGAATGAACGCACCATCCGGCCGCTCGAGCACACCCTTGAAGCCCAGGCCGACGGGCCAGTGCTTGCAGCAAATCTCGATACTGAACCCATAGTCCAGCCGGTCGAGCGGAACCTCGGACGGCCAGTATTCACTGTCGAACTCGACGGCTTCATCGACCCCAACGCCGCCCGCTACGTAGCCCGCGCCATCGACGAAGCCACCGCCGCCGACGCCGCCCTCCTGGTCATCCAGCTCAACACCCCCGGCGGCCTCAGCACCTCCGCTCGCGAAATCGTCAGCTCGATCCTCGAGTCCCCGCTCCCCGTCGCCGTCTTCGTCACCCCCCGGGGCGCCCAGGCCGCTTCGGCCGGCATGTTCGTCATGGCCGCCGCCGGCGTCGCCGCCATGAGCCCCGGCACCAATGTCGGCGCCGCCTCGCCCATCGACGCCACCGGTCAGGACGTCCCTGAAACCCTCGCCTCCAAGGTCCTCCAGGACACCCAGGCCTTCGCCCGCAGCATTGCCGACGCCCGCGGCCGCGACCCCGCCCCCCTTGAGGCTGCAATCACCGAAGCCCGCTCCTACTCCGCCACCGAGGCCCTTGACCTCGGTCTGGCCGACGTGCTGGCCAACGACCTCTCCGACTTGTTGCGCCAGATCAACGGAGCCTTCGTGCCCACCGCCGCCGGCGAAATTCCGCTCAACATCACCGACGCCCCCATCCAGCCCGTCGACCGCACCCTCCTGGAGCACTTCCTATCCGTCGTCGCCACCCCCAACCTCGCCTTCATCCTCCTCACCGTCGGCGGCATCGCCCTTCTCATTGAGCTGTCCAACCCCGGCCTCGTAGTCCCCGGCGTCACCGGCGCCATCGCGCTCGGCCTGGGCTTCGTCGGGCTGGGCCAGCTCCCCGTCAACTGGCTCGGTGTGGCACTTCTCCTCATCGCCTTGGGCCTGCTATTCCTCGAGTTCCAGGAACCCGGGGCCGGCGTTTACGGCGCCGGCGCTGGGATCACCTTCATCGTCGCTGCCATCCTGTTGGCCGGCGGCGCCCTGCGCCCCGTCGAACTGGACTTCCCCGGCGCCGAGACCTTCACCGTCAGCGTCTGGGTCCTGGCCGCCATGGGCGCCATCCTCGCGGCCCTCACCGTCACCCTCATCGTTATGGCCAAAACCGGCAAACCCGCCCCTTACCGCAGTCCATTCGAGCGCACCGCCCTCGTCGGTCGCCGCGGCCTCGTAACCCGCCGGCTGGCCCCCGAAGGCGAAGTCCAGCTGCTCGGCGAGTACTGGCACGCCCGCCTCCAAACCGAGGGCGACTCTCCCGCCGCCATCGAGGAGGGTTACGCTGTAGAGGTAACCGCCGTGGACGGCACGACGCTGATGGTCAGACCCGCGGACGACCAGCCCAATCCGGACCAACCGGGGGCAACGCAGCCCCCGCCGAGCGCGTAGCCAGGGAGGCAGCAATGGCAATCATCAACTTCATCCGCGACTACGAGCGGCTGGCCCGGTTCCGGTTCGGACGTTTCGAAGGCATGCTCGGCCCCGGCATCGTCTTCGCCGTTCCGATCGTCCACCAGATCACCCGCCTCGACACCCGCACCGAGGTTCTGGACATCCCCCGCCAGACCAACATCACGCGCGACAACGCCCCCATCGAGATCGATTTCCTGGTCTACATGCGGGTGGACATCAATCAAGCCGAACGCGCCGTGCTGGAAGTCGAGAATTACCACCAGGCCGTCGTCGGCCTCGCCACCACCACCCTCCGCGCCGTCATCGGCGACATCGCCCTTGACGACGTGCTCTCCCAGCGCGAACGCATCAACGAATCGATCCGCTCCAAGCTCGACGCCGAGACCGAACGCTGGGGCATCAAGGTCACCAACGTCGAGATCCGCGAAATCGACCCGCCGCGCGAGATCCAGGACGCCATGAACCGCCAGATGTCCGCCGAGCGCGTGCGCCGCTCCGTCATCCTGGAAGCCGAGGGCACCCGCCAGTCCGACATCACCGTGGCCGAGGGCCAGAAGCAGGCCGCCATCCTCCAGGCCGAGGGCAGCCGCCAGGCCGAAATTCTTCAGGCCGAGGGCGACAAACAGGCCGCCGTGCTGCGCGCCGAAGGCTTCGCCGACGCCCTGCAGCGCATCTTCGACACCGCCAAAGGTATCGACGACAACACCATGCGCCTGCAATACCTCGATACCCTCAAGTCCCTCGGCGCCAGCCCCGCCTCCAAGTTCATCTTCCCGCTCGAGTTCACCCAGATGCTCGGCAACCTCGCCGGCCGCCGCGAAGACCGTGAGTAACTTGTCGGCCGGCACCGCCTGCCCGCCGAATGAAGGGACACGCTAAAGAAGATGGAAACGCTCGTTGCGGTCCTTCCGCTACTGGTCTCGGCCGGTTTCGCCTGGGTTACGTGGTATCTCGCAAGTCAACGCGGGCGAAGACCTGTGCTCTGGGCCGTGCTCGGGTTCGTGTTCTGGTTCTTCGCGCTAATCGTCCTGATGGTCATGCCAAACCTGAGTGACCAATAGCTCGCGGGCCCGAGTAGATGTGACGGCTACGCATCCAACCGCCGCGTCATGATGATCTCCCCAAAGTGCCGCCGCACCAGGTTGAACACCCACTGCAACCGCCGTCGATCCGCCACAAACCCATGCCGCCGAAACAACGCCTGCGCAGCTTCGTTATCGGCTTCCACCCGCAAGGTGACTTGGTGGTAGCCCCGTGACCTGGCCAGTTCGATCACGTGGTCCAGCAACGCCGAGCCATGCCCGCGCCGACGCGCCGGCGGAGCTATCGCCAGTGCGCTGATATACGCCTCACGCGAGTGCAGCCAGTGCGGCGGCAACGGCGGAATATGAAACGCCACCCACAGCGCCCGCCACGGCCCCAGCACCCGCGCCATCGCCAGGAATGCCTTCAGCCCTGTAATCGGCGTCGACCCGTTATCCCAACGAACCAACACCAGCCCCTCGCACACCCCTTCGCGCTCTGCCAGCCACGCGTTCGGCATCGATCCAAACGCCCGCAAGCCATGACCCACGGCTCGCGCCGCCTGGCGGTCGCGCTCTCCAAACACGCGCGTGAAAGTCTCCGGGAAGGCGTCCAGCATCAGCCTTCCCACCACCTCGGCGTCAGACTCCGATGTACTCGCCGGCCGCAGGGTTTGCATACGTCAACCGCTGTCTCGTCTTTGAGGCGGCGGCCTCATTTTAGGCGCCTTGCTTCAGCCGCCCTCATGCGGCTAGCGCTCGTCGAGGACTTCGAACCCAAACACCGAAGACGTCCGCAAGCTGAAGTGCAACGAGACCGCCCGATCCACCGGCGGCTGGGCGCCGCCGCTCCATCTCACGGTGGCATCCAGCTGATCGCCAGTGATCGGCTCACAGTCGGCTAGGCCCAGCCCCGGCAACTCCAACCAGTTCTCATCCGTCACACCAACCCGCAAGCTCCCACCCGGCTGAACCCGGCAGTTCACGCGCAGTCCTCCGCCCGCCAGCCGCACCGGCGGCGTCCAGAACTCGCCGTCTGTCGTGGCGTGCACGCCCGCCAGCCGCCCGCGTGTCCAGGTGCACCAGCAGATGCCGCTGTCGGCCAGGTTCGCCGGGAACTTATGCGGATAGCTGTACCCGGCATACGGCAAGCCAATCTGATCTCCTGGCAGCGGAACCAGCCCGATGCCCACAAACATGCTGCCGCTGTCGACCTCGTCCGGCGATCCGACCGGCAACACTGGATTCCCCGGGGCCCAGTTCCACGCAACCCCGTCCACGCTTGTCGCCATCCCGATGGTCGTCTGGTCCGTCGCCCGGTCGTAGAGCGTCGGGAACATTAGGTGCGTCGTGGGATCGCCGGGATAGCGCGTCTTTCCGTTGGTGTACAGGTCTGTCTGCTCGGGGTTGACTGGCGACGCCGTCAGCACGTCCTGCGGCAGCGGCCAGCGGCTGAAGTCCGTCGTGTCTGCCCGAGTGATCGTGCGCCGACCCCACGACCAGCCGCGCCCATACCAGACGTACTGCTTCCGCAGCGCGTCCCACTCCACGACTTGCAGCGTGTCGCTGCTGAACACCACCGCCGGCTCGGCCTGGACGGTCCAGTTCAGCCCGTCCGGTGAAGTGCCTACGTACATCGCCCGCACGTGGCTATCGTCGGTGGTCCGCGGGTCAACCGCTTCGGGACGTTCCTCACGAGCGACCTCGACGACGTCAGGCGTTGCGTCGCCGTACCAGAACATCTTGTAGCGGGCCTTAAGTTCCGCCTCCGGATCGATGAACGGACTGGCCCCGTGAAGTCCCATCGGCCCCACGGTTTTTCGACCCAGCGAGATGTTGGTCTCAGTAGATCCATCCCACGACCCGATCCCCAGCTTGGGCTTAGTCCAGTTGAATCCGTCGTCCGACTCGGCGTAGCAGAGCAGCCCGCCAAAAACCGGGTCCGGCCACGCTAACGTCGGGCCGATCTCTGGATCCCAGTGATCCGGCGGAACCGCCTCGTACCAGAGCCGATAGCGGCCGCCTTCGTAAATCACCTTCGGCCACCAGACCAGCTTCTCCCATGGCTCGGTGGCCTTCAGCACCTCCTCGGTGCGCGTCCCAGGTTCCGCCCGCAACTCAACCCCTCGCGGCACGGCCGGAAAGTCGGCATGGAGAGACGTTGGATTGGTCAGCCCCCACGCGCCCTGCGAACGCCCCTCGTCGTCCACCCAGCGCGCTCGCCCCGGATGGATAAAGCGGTAGTCAACAAACGGGTAATAGCCCGCGGCCACCGGCAGCGGCGTCGCCAGACCGGGGTACAGGTTGTCAATGCTCATGCCGGCGACTCTCCGTGGGGAACCTTAGCTGTCGAACTATATACCGGCGCCAACCTGCGGCGTGCTATACACCATCGGCTGCTCTCGCCGGACGCACTGATGGCTCAATCCCTCCCCGCCAACCGCATCTACGATGAACTCGGCGTGCCGCGCGTCATTCACGCCGGCGGACCCACCACCGCCCATGGCGGCTCGCTGATGCTGCCGGCAACCTTTGAGGCGATGGCCGAAGCCGGACGCGCCTTCGTGACACTCGACACACTCAACCGCCGCATTGGCGAGTACATCGCCGAGGTTACTGGCGCCGAGGCCGGCATGGTGGTCGCGGGCGCGGCCGCCGGCATGGTCATCTCCATGGCGGCCTGCATGACAGGCACTGATATCGCCGCTGTCCGGCGCATTCCCGACACGACCGGCCTCAAGGATGAACTGGTGATCCAGAAGATCCATCGCGGCCCCTATAGCCACATGTACAGCTTCACGGGGGCGCGTTTCATCGAGGTCGGCAACGTCAACTCTTGCCTGCCCGAGGAACTGGTAGCGGCCATCACGGAACGAACCGCCGCCGTGGCCTACCTCTTTGCGCCGGGTAACCCGCGCGGCGGCTTGACCCTGCCGCAGGTGGCTGACATTGCCCACGCGCGAGGCGTCCCGGTCATCGTTGACGCTTCAATGACCGTGCCCCCGCGCGACAATCTCAGGCGTTTCATCCGCGAAGGCGCCGACCTGGTCGCAATGAGCGGTGGCAAGGTCATCCGCGGTCCCCAGGCCACTGGCCTTCTCTACGGCCGTGCAGACCTGATCGAAGCGGCGCATCTCAACAACAGCCCCAACCACGCCATCGGCCGCCCCTCCAAGATCGCCAAGGAAGAAATGGTCGGCCTCTACGCCGCTCTCCGCAGCTACATGGATTCCGACGAAGAGGAGATGCTCCGCGAGTTCCATGAGCTGGTCGAGATCATCGTTGACGACGTGGGCGAGTTGGACGGCGTTCGCGCCACCGTCGAGTTCGACGACGACCGGTATTTCGTCCCCACAGCGGTCATCGGACTCGAGCCCGACTGGCAAGGCCCGGACGTTCAATCGGTCGTCGACGCCCTACTCGCCGGCGATCCGCCCATCGTTGTCCGCTTCGACCCCTCGCGCGGCCTCATTGAAGCCGCCTCCGCCAACCTGCAGCCCGGCGAACCCGAAATCATCGGCCAGCGCCTGCGGGAGATTCTGACCGCCGACTAGACCCAGCGAGCGCGTCGCACGGCGAGCAGATTCGCTGGCGGCTTCATGGCGGTTTGGGCAGCCTGGAGTCGCGCTGACTGCGCGGTGTTACTTCCCACGCACGAGCGATTGAATAAACGCGGTCGCCGCGGCGTGAGCCTCCGGAGTGGCCGTTCCAGGGTCGCGCAGGTGAGCACTGGTTGGTTCGCTGGCCCAGAGTCCGCCGGCGGGTGCCGTCGCCTCCTGGCAAAGCTGCTCGTAATGCGCGAATCTGGCATGGCGATCCTGCTCGGCCAGGCACTGCCTGAACAACTTGAGGAAGGCGGGGTCGTGTTCGCGTAGGTACCGAACGGCAGCTTTCTCGCCCTCCCACCGCACACGCCGAATGGCGAAATACCCGGTAAGGACGTCGTCAAGTCCATAGAGCAGCCGAACGTCCAGGGCCGTCACGTAGTCCGGATCGTCCGACGCCAGAATCCGCCGATTGTGCTGACGGTCGTAGTTGATCTTGTGCCAGGCGCGGTAGGCGTCGCTTCTGAATGGGCCAAGTGATTCCTTGGGCCACTGTTGCGCCACCCTCTGCGCCCGCGCCAGCCTTCCGCCCTGGTCAAGCAGGATTCGGGCGCTTGCAAGAAATGCCGTTACCCGCCGAACCCATTCGTTGGCATCCAGCGCAAGATCGGCGTCGAATATCGATTCGACCTCGCTGGTCGTCGCGAACAGCAGATCGCCCATCCGACCCTCGATCCACGTCACGCCAACGCGCAGATTGGACCACTTCTCACCAACCACGATTAGCAAGTCGATGTCGCTCGCACCTGTCAACAGCGAATTGTGACCCGATCCCCCCAGGGCCGCGCCTTCGACATCGGGTTGCGACCCAAGCCGTCGCACCACGTCTTCCAGCGTTGCGTCGCTTGCCGGCGATGGCACGGCGCGATAGCTCCTTCGGCGTGCATCTTGGTACGCAGTGTTTGGTGGCATCTTGGTCATTTTGGTCGAGGTGGCCTTGGACGCAATTCGCGAGTGCCCTGACCCCCGGAGCAGCGTCGCCCTGTGCGCATCCTAGAATCATTCGATTATGGCCACCCTTCCCAAGAGCGGCACGCGCGCGGGCTTTGAGATTGCCGCCGACTTTCAGCCAGCCGGCGGCCAGCCCCAGGCCATCGACCAGCTCGTCGACGGCATCCGGGACTCCCACCGCGCCCAAACCCTGCTGGGCGTGACCGGCTCAGGCAAGACCTTCACCATCGCCAACGTCATCCAGCGCCTCCAGCGACCGGCACTGGTGCTGGCCCACAACAAGACTTTGGCCGCCCAGTTGGCCACCGAGCTCAAGGAGTTCTTTCCCCGCAACGCCGTCGAATACTTCGTCAGCTACTACGACTACTACCAGCCCGAGGCCTACATCCCGCGAAGCGATACCTATATCGAGAAAGAGACCGACATCAACGCCGAGATCGAGAAGCTGCGCTACTCAACCACCCGCTCCCTCTTCGAAAGGCGCGACGTGATCGTCGTCGCCACTGTCTCCTGCATCTACGGCATCACCCCTCCCGAGGACTACGGCGACATGAGCCTGTCGCTGGAAGTCGGCGGCGAGTACGACAGGACGCGACTGCTGCGCGTCCTGGTGGGCCTTCAGTACACCCGTACCTCGGCCAGCCTCGAGCACGGCCGTTTCCGCGTGCGGGGCGAAGTATTGGAGGTCTACCCGCCCTACGACGACTTCGTGCTGCGTCTTGAGTTCTTCGGCGATGAACTCGAGCGCGTGGTCCGCCTTGAACCGCTGACCGGCGAGCTCCTGGAGGAACTCCCCAGCCTTACCATCTACCCGGCGCGCTTCTACGTCACTCCCATTGAGCGATTGCAGCGCGCCATTGAGGCCATCGGCCAGGAATTGGACGGGCAGCTCGCGCGGCTCGAAGCCCGCGGCAAGGTTCTTGAGGCCGCCCGCCTGCGCCAGCGCACCAACTTCGACATGGAGATGCTCCGCGAAACCGGCGGCTGCACCGGCATCGAGAACTACAGCCGTCACCTCAACGCCCGTGAGTCCGGCGACCCGCCCTGGGTGTTGCTGGACTACCTGCCGGAGGACTACCTGCTGGTCGTCGACGAGTCCCACGTCACGCTGCCCCAGGTTCGCGGCATGTTGGCCGGCGACCGCGCCCGCAAGGAATCGCTGGTCGAATACGGCTTCCGGCTGCCTTCCGCCTTCGACAACCGCCCGTTGTCGTTCGAGGAATTCGAGCAGCACATAAAGACCGCGGTCTTCATGTCCGCCACGCCTGGACCCTACGAGTACGAGCACAGCGAACAGATTGTCGAACAGATCGTCCGCCCCACCGGCCTCGTCGACCCGGCCATCGAGGTGCGCGCCACCGAGGGCCAGATTGACGACCTCATCGCGGAGATCAACAAGCGGGTCGATGTCCACGAGCGTGTGCTCGTCACCACGCTCACCAAGCGAATGGCCGAGGACCTTGCTGAGTACCTAGCCGAAATCGGTGTCAAGGTCCATTACTTGCACTCGGAAATCGACACCCTGGAACGCGTCGAAATCCTCAGCGACCTGCGCCGCGGGGTGTACGACGTGGTGGTTGGGATCAACCTGTTGCGCGAGGGCCTTGATTTGCCCGAAGTCAGCCTCGTCGCCATTCTGGACGCCGACAAAGAGGGATTCCTACGTTCTGAGACCTCGCTGATCCAGACCATCGGTCGCGCCGCCCGCCACCTGCACGGCCGCGTCATCATGTACGCCGACCTGGTCACGCACAGCATGAAGCGCGCCATCGACGAGACTTACAGACGACGCAGTCTGCAGGTGGTCTACAACGAGCAACACGGCATCACGCCCGCATCCATCGTCAAGAGCCTGCGTGACTTGACCGAACGCGTGGCCCAGGAGTCCGGCCACGACGGTTTGGCCAAGGCCGCCGAAGAGTCCCCCGCCTACGACATCGGCTTCCGCCGCACCAACGACCTCTCGCGCGTCGAACTCGCCCAGGCAATCAAGGACCTCGAACGCCAGATGCGCCTCGCCGCCGACAGCCTCGCCTTCGAAAAAGCCGCCACCCTCCGCGACCAAATCAGTGAACTCCGCCAGGACTTCGAACGAGCCAGAACCTGACTCCATTTGACGCTCAGGCCAAGTGGAGCATCAACGTGGGAAAGCCTCGGCAATTGCCCAAACACTCCCGTCTAAAGTGAACCAAGCGGCAGGTTTAGTAGGGCGCCTACCGAATCGCGTCCGAGGGGGCTAGCAGCGCCGGTCTCAGGCATGCTCCATGTCATCGAACAGTGGGGCTCGTTCAGTCGTCGCGTCGATGTTCGAGGCACATTGCAATCAAGTCTTCATATCACGTGGTCTGGCGCCCAGGGCGACGCCATATCGGAGGCCGCGACGATCGCAATTGGGGCAAGCAGAACCGCCTGGAGGCATCGCATCGGCCGCGGCCTTCGCAATGAAACTTGTGGGTTGGTGCCGGCCGGGAGCTTAGCAGCAACACCCGGACCCTCAACGGATTACCCGTATGCCGGCGGCTTGCTTCACCTACAGCCTCGTCTTCGAAAGAGCCGCCGCCCCCCGCGACCAGATTCGCGAAATGCGCTGCGACCTGGAAGAGGCCAGAGCCTGATACCTAGTCGCGAGGCGCCGAGCGGCTAAGGTTGCCTCGTCGCACTTGCCGGCACGGCTTGGCTCGCACGCTCCGTCGCAAGGTCAGCTTGTGAGCCACGAGCGATCGCGCTCGTGATGATGGTCTGGGTCAACGTGTCCAGCCGCATGTTGATCGCGGCGGTGTCGGCTCTCTGGCGTTCGTCAAGTTTCGCAATTTCCATGAGCAAGCGTTCTTCAAGCTTTGCCGTAACGGCCCGGTGGCGTTCATCCAGACTCGCCATGCCGGCCTGGTGGCGTTCATCCAGCTTTGCCATGCCGGCTCGTTGCCGTTCGTCCAGCTTCGCCATGTCGGCTCGTTGCCGTTCGTCCAGCTTCGCCATGTCGGCTCGCTGCCGCTCATCCAGCTTCGCCATGTCGGTGCGAAGCCATGCCAGAGCGCCGCCGCCAATGACAATTAGCGGACCTACGATGGCACCTGCAATAGTCAGCAGGTCGGCAATGGTGAGCGTCATCGTGGCAAGCCTTCGCGACCGCCCGGACACTTGCGGCAAGCCTAGCATCCGACCCAATTGCCGTAAGGTGAGGACAGCGACCATCGCTGGGTAGATTCCCGGTGGTTGTGAGGCATCAATGCGCGCCGCAACCTACGCACCGCCCGACTACAACTGCCCGTTCTGCCGCATCGCCCGCAGCGACTTCTCCAGGTCGATTATCGGGGGCGCCGAGGCCGACGTGCTTCGAGCGGCGCACGTCACGGCCTTTGTGGGTTCGCACTGGTGGCCGCGAAACGAGGGGTCCGTGATTGTGATCCCCAACGCGCACTTCGAATCCATCTTTGACTTGCCCGCTGAGGCCGCTGCGCAGATTCACACCGTGGCGCAGCGCGTAGCCGTCGCCATGAGCCGCGCCTACCGATGCGAAGGCATCTCAACCCGCCAGCACAACGGCCCCGCAGGCGGTCAGGAAGTCTGGCACTACCACCTGCACGTCCTGCCGCGCTGGCGCAACGACCGCCTGTACGAGCGGATCGCTGAACGCTACCGCGCCCCAGCCGACGAACGCGCCCACCGCGCGGCTCTGCTGCGCGCGTTCCTGGACGTAAACCGTGTCTGAATTCTCTCTTGGCTCCTATCGCCCCAAATGAGGCTTCTTCAGACGACTCCATGCCGGCCAAGGCGATCCGACCGGCCACTCAGCGCGGCTTCGCGCCGCGGGCTGACGTAGCGTCTTCGGAGGTCAGGCCGGCAGTGTCGCTCGCCCGTCGAAGTGTGAACTCCGGCAGGTGATGGCGCGTTAGCGCAGTCCGCCGGCATGTTCTGTACCGCCGCTAACAGCCTGGAAGATGCCGGACGGTGCTGTCGACACTCTTGAACGGACCGGCTGGCGCCGGAGTCCGGCTCTCGGGACTCGGTCCCCTTGAAGCCGATGTGTCGTCGGTTCGGATGCCAAATGTCTGGGGGCACCGACGCTGATCGAATCAAGCGTGCCTGAAGCCGATGTGTCTAGCCCAAGAAGGTCTGATCCCCAGCAGGCGACGGTCCGGTCAGTCAGTGCGCTGCAGACGTGGTTGTAGTTGGCGTCGACTGAGCTATGTTGAGCGTCATCAAACTCTTGGCAGACACACTGCCTTCGTCAGGTCACTGATCGCTTCGGCAGGCCGGGTCCGCTGTCTAGTCCTCCCATGACTGTGCCGCCTCGTATAAGGCCCGCCTAGAGCTCCCGGGAGGTTTGCCGCGAGACTACTCCGCCAGGCGGGCTCACCCTCGTCGCCGAAAGCCCGCTGACATATCGGGACAGTGCTGTCCCTGCCGAGACGCGTCTAAACGTTGTCGTATTGAGCACGGCAGGTCTTTGGCCACTGTGCCCGTGCCGGCGCTGCAACTGCCGATGCTGCCAGTGCGACAGGGATTCATGTCAGGGCTGCCCGGAATAGACGCCCCCGGCCCCGGCCCGACCTCAGCACGGCGAGCCAGGTGTGCACGCTAGTGCGGGCGATGCCCGTAGCCTCGGCCGCAGCCCCCTAGCCGGAAGTGCATCGCGCTCATGACTTAGCGGATTCCGGCGACCACGCTGGGCTTACGTCAAGACCTTGGCTATCCGTCAGCCGCGTCACCGCGGTCCCATCGGCATTCATGACGTAGATCTCTGCATCGCCGTCGCGATCCGACACGAAGGCGAGGCGGCTTCCGTCCGGCGCCCAGTCGGGGTGCACGTCCAAATGTGTATTGCTGGTGAGTTGGACCACCCCGGTCCCGTCGGCATTCATCACATACACCTCACCATCGCCGTCACGGGTCGAGTGAAACGCGAGGCCGGCGCCGTTCGGCGACCAGACAGGTGCCCCGTCGCGATGTGTGTTGTGTGTCAGCTGGGTCATGTTGGTTCCGTCGGCACTCATAACGTAGATCTCTTCATCCCCGTCGCGGTCCGACGCGAAGGCCAGAAGTCGACCATCGGGCGACCAGGCGGGTTGAAAGTCCGAAGCCGCGTCGTTTGTCAGCCTTACGACGTCCGAACCGTCGGCGCTCATCACGTAAATTTCGCGATTCCCGTCGCGATCCGACATAAATGCCAGGCGCCGACCGTCAGGTGACCAAGCGACGTCCTTGTCGATGCTTGCGTTGTCTGTCAACTGAATCAGGCCCGTCCCGTCGGCGTTCACAACGTATATCTCCATGCTCTCGTTTTCGAGCCACCGATCTCCATCGCGGTCGGAGAAGAACGCGATGCGGCGACCGTCGGGCGACCAGACTGGCCCCAGGTCGTGCCCGCCGTGTCCAGTCAGCTGGGTCACACCCGACCCGTCGGCGTTCATGACGAAGAGCTCGAAGTTTCCGTTGCGACTCGATTGGAAAGCGAGCCGTTCCGGTTGAGGGGTGGTGCGGCCGAACGCCCAGCCAAAGACACCACGGACGTCCCCCCGGTGATCGTTCCGGCAAGCCGGCTCGGCTTGGTCGCCAAACACGCGCTGATAAATCTCCACGTTGTTGGCATTGCCCAGGTGTGCTTCGACGATGTCGTTGAGTTCCACGCAATCCGTTGGCCAGGCGAGGTCGGGCAAGTCCGTTCCTTCTATCCCTCCGCCCTCGTCAAACGCCCACGCAAACACGCCGCGCACGTCCTTCCGGTGGTCGTTCTGGCAGGCTTGCTCGGCCTGGTCGCCAAATACGCGCTGATAAATCGCAACGTTGTTGTCGTTACCCAGGTGCGCCTCGACAATGTCGTTGAGGTCAACGCACGTTGTGGGCCACTGAGCCAGTACCGGCGACGCCAATGCAAAGGCGGCCGCCGCCGTCAGCAAGGCAACCAAGACCGTCCGAATACTGCGCATCGCGCTCTGCGTTTCGCTGCAAATGGACCCTTGGTTGGAGACTATCAGTTACTGCCATGTATCGCGTGGTTCGATAGTTGATCCGGCGCGAGTAGTGGCGGGCTTGGCTTGGCCGGTTGCCCAAGTCCCTACCCATCCCCCACACTCCGCCGGTACCCGAAGGTTTCGGGCCGAAACCGCTGATCGGATCTCCGCACATCGATTCCGTGCTCAGGCCGCTGATTCGGTTGCGCGACCGTGTCGCGCCAGCCTTGGCCTATAAGCAGTACTCCCGGCTCTGGCAGGCCAACGCCGGCAGTCAGGTCGCCTTCTGGATGCAGCAGGTGGCGCAAGGCTGGTTGGTACTCGATCTGACGGGCTCCGAATTCACCCTGGGGCTACTGGCGTTTTTCCGTTCGATTCCCATGTTGCTGCTGTCGCCTTTGGGCGGCGTACTGGCCGACCGTCTCGACCGCCGTCGAATGGTCCTCATTGCCCAGATGATCCTGGCCTGCCTGATGCTGACGATCGCGATCCTGGTGGTTGCCAACCGCGTGCACGTTGTTCACCTGGCTGTGTCGTCATTGATCGTGGGCACCATGTTTGCGGTCAATGTGCCCGCCCGCACCGCGCTGGTTGCCGGCCTTGTACCGCGCGAACACCTGGCTAACGCTATTGGCTTGCACAGCGCCACGCTCAACTCGGCCCGCATCATCGGTCCATCACTGGCCGGCCAGATCATTGCCACAGTCGGCATTGCCGGGTCCTACTTCGTCCAGGTCGGCGGCTATGTATGGAGCAGCGTGAACATGCTGCGCGTCGTCCCCCCGCCCCGCTCGCCGCGACCGCGTTCATCCACCTGGGCCGACATGCGCGGCGGCTTTGCCTATGTGGCCCGAACTCGCGTCATGTTCGCGCTCATGCTTCTGGCCTTGGGTCCCTCCCTCTTCGGCATGCCGCTCATGACCCTGCTCCCGGCCTTCGTCCGCAAGGATCTTGGCGGCGGACCGGAAGCCTTTGGCTTCTTGCTCGGCGTCCTCGGTGTGGGCGCCCTTGTGGGCTCCGCACTGGTCGTTACGTTTTCGCGGTTTCGAGAAAAGGGCCGCGCCCTTGTGGCGGCGATCCTCACCTACGCCGTCTTGCTCATCCTCCTCGCGTTCACTCGGTCATTCGCCGCCGCCGCCGCCGTCGTGGCCTGCATGGGTTTCAGCCAGTCTGTCTACATGTCCGTCAATCAGATGGCCCTGCAACTGCTCGTGCCCGATGCCTTGCGCGGACGAGTCATGGCGCTGCGCATGATGACCTTCGGTCTTTCCCCGCTCGGTCTTCTGCCACTGTCCTGGATCGCCGAAGTCCAGGGCACCCCCACCGCCATTTTCATCGGCGGCCTTGCGACGGCCGTGGTTGGGATAGGCGTCCCCCTATGGGTACGTGACATCTGGCGCCTGCGTCCTGACGACGCCGATCCGGACGGACTGGCGCCTCCTCGGACCGCCGGGTAGCTCCTCCACATCACGGCTATCCTGCCCGGCATGACCACCCGTCATGCCCTCGTCGGCTGTGGTAGACGCGGCCTCGAGCATCTCCAGGCACTGACTGCGCTGCCCGCCGCCGAAATCGTGGCGTGCTGCGACCTGGACCCGACCCGCCTCAGTGACACCGCCGACCGATTCGACGTTCCGCTTCGGGCAACACGGGTTGAGGAACTGGCCGCCGCCGGCGCTCTTGACCTCATCCACGTGGCCACGATGCCCTCGGTCCGTTGGCAGGTGGTCAGGGCCCTCGTCGAGCTGCGGCCGCGCGCCATCCTCATCGAAAAGCCGCTGGCAACAATGCCGAGCGAAGCGACCCGAATGTTCGCCGCCTGCCACGAAGCCGGAATCGGCCTCTTCGTCAACCAACAGGTCCCGTGGCATCCCGCCTGGCCCCGCGTCCGCCGTTGGCTCCAGGCCGGAACAATCGGCCGCATCACCCACGTGCGGGCCTCCAGCATGGGCAGCCTTTTCGAGCAGGGATCGCACCTGTTCGACCTCCTGCGCTACCTCCTCGACGACGTCGCCTCGCTAGCCACCGACTCCGATTCGGGCACCAGGCCGTGGCTCCTCGCCCAGGCCACCGGCCAACGCGCTCGCCTTCCCCCGCATCCCGGACCCGCCCATGCCGCCGGCGTGCTCGCCGTTTCCGACGACTGGCACATCGCCTTCGAATGCGGTTGCCGATCGCCGCGTTGGCCTGGCACTGACGCCTACTGGTTGAATCTGGGAATCGAAATCACAGGCACCCGGGGCACCCTCGGCTGCAGCACCAACCGTGGCTGGTGGCTCCTCACGCCGCACGAGTCCCACAGCCAAGCGCGGGACTATTTCGACGACGACGCCCCCGCGCAGGTCGCCTTTCTGCAATCGGTCATCCGGTCGCTCGACAATCCTGACGCCCACGCCTGCGGCCCCGTCCAGGCCCGCGTTCCCTGGAATTGCATCCTCGCCGCCCAGCGCTCCGCCCTACTTGGCCGTCCCGTTGACCCGCGCCAGGGAGCGAGCGATCAGGAAGTTCTCCGATTCCGGCGCCGCCTCGCAACATCCTCCCACCCGTGCACAGAATCCGCCTGATCCACTGGAATGCCGCCGAAGCTGCGGAGCGCGCCGCGCGGCTCCCGGCCGACGAGTTTCATGTGAACCACGAGCAACTCGACACGGCCGGCCTTCGCGACCTGCGTGCCAATCCTCCCGACGCAATCCTCATAGACCTGGGTCGCCTGCCCTCCCACGGCCGCGACGTTGGCGTGGCCATGCGCCAGACCAGGACAACCCGCGCGATCCCCCTCGTCTTCGTCGACGGCGACCCTGCCAAAGTCCAGCGCGTCCGCCGATTGCTTCCCGATGCCGTTTATGCCGACTGGCCGGGCATCCAGCCTGCGCTGCACCAGGCCATTACTAGACCACCATCAACCCCAGTCGTGCCTGAATCCGGCCTGGCCGGATACTCCGGCACCCCGCTCCCCCGCAAGCTCGGCATCAAACCCGGCTACGCCGTCGCCACGCCCGGCGCCCCCGACGACTTCCAGGCCACCCTGGGCGCACTGCCCGATGAGGTTGTTCTGCGCCGCCGCGTTCAGGGCCGCTGCGATCTCATCGTCTGGTTCGTCGGTTCGCAGCGCCAACTGCGGCAGCGCGTCGAGCGCTACGGCCAGAAAGCGGGCCCCGGCGGCCTCTGGATCTGCTGGCCCAAGAAGACTTCCGGCGTCAATTCCGACCTCTCCGAGCGCGTCGTTCGCGAGACCGGCCTCGCCAGCGGCCTCGTCGACTACAAGATTGCTTCTATCGACCAGACGTGGTCCGGCCTCCGCTTCACCCGCCGCAAGCCGCGCTAGTCCCTCGGCGCTGGCATTACCGCCCGGTCAGACGCCCCTGCCGCTTCGAAGTGCTGGGACCTCGCTCAGCGTGTCAATCGCCTCACCCCGCCAGGAATTCCGTTCCGAGTGGTATACGGCGGCACTCTTCTCGGGGGTTCTGATCAGCACCGCCCGCATCCCGATTCGCGATGCCCCGGTCAGCTCGTGATTGGAACCATCGCCCACGTACGTGCAGTTCTCTGGCGCTGCCCCCAGGCGCTCGCACGCCCGGTGGAAGATTCCTGGATCAGGCTTGATCAGCCCTTCCACGCATGAGAAGACCGGCTCATCGATCAGCGCGGCATACGGCGTCGTCGGCCAGAGGTACGGCAAATCTGCCGAGCAGTCGCTAATCAACCCCGTCTTGAAGCCCATCGCTCTCACCTGTGCCAGCGTGGCCACCGCATCCGCCCGCGGCTTCAGCGACTGCCGCGAGAACTTCACGCGAATCTCGACCGCCCGTTCAACCGCCGCCGAATCCACCCGCGCCTCCATCGCCGCACACACGCCTCGCACGTCCTCGTCCGTCGTCCCGAACGTCCCGTCAAACCTCTCCCGCCACAGCTCAAACCACCCTTTGGTAAAGCCATCCGGATCCACCCCCGCCGCCAATGCCATGTCCCGTACTGAAGCCCTGAACTCCACGTCGTCAACCGGCGCCGTCAGCGTATTGAACAGATCAAACACGACCGCCCGCACCTTCACACCCAAAGCTCCATGGTGGTTAGCCCAGGCCGCCGTGCCGTCAACTCGACTGGAGACTTACTCCCAGCGCACCGTGCTGTCCGCCGGCTGGTGGGCCTTTCGAATAGTGTTGAATTCCTGCCAGGTCCGCACCACGGCTTCGGGGCGCGACCGGCTGCGCACCAGGAAGTCCGACTCAGGCGGATAGCAGGTCAGCGTCGCTTCAGATACGGGGCTGTCGGCAGCTGGTGCACCGTTGCCGGAAGCTCCATTCCGAGCCATCGCCAGCGGCGGGAAGTTCGTCGGCAGGTCCGCGCTCTGATAGCGAATGTCGATGCTCCATCGGATCACGTCGCTGCGATTTGGCGTGGAGCGGTGCGGCGTCCGGTTCGTCAGCAGCACAACCCCGCCGCGATCCACCGGCGTGGCCTCCACGCGCTCGCCCGGCAGATCCTCTTCTTGGATCTCCAGGTAGGCGCGCCGGCCTGCTTCCCCTGGCTCCAGTTGCGTGTGCCGAACGACTCCGCCTTTGTGCACGCCCGGCATTACCTCCAGGCACCCGCGCTCGATCGTCGCGTCCACGAAGGGCACCCAGACCGTCAGGATCAACTCGTCGTCGCAAACCGGCTCGAAGTAGCCCGAGTCCTGGTGCCAGGGCACCTCGCCGTGCCAGTGACCCGGCAGCTTTGGTCGCAGCCGGTAGACCGCCGATCCAATGATCTCCGGTCCGACCACCGACTCCGCCACGTCCAGCAATTCCTCGTTCGAAACCAGCGCGAAGATTCCGTGGCCCTGCAATTGACCGTAGATCACCGACCAGTACAGGTCATCGTACTCCTGGTGAATCTTCCACAGGCGTGTCTCGAACGGTTCGTCGGCGTACGTGTGGCTCAGTTTTCCGTCCGCCACCGCCGCCTCGGCATGCATGTCGATAGTCGCCGTAATCTCGTCGATTGCCGGCTGTAAGCCCGCCGGATCCAACGCATTCGGTACCACCAGATACCCCTCGCGCTTGAAGAACTCCAGCTGATCGCTATCTAGACGCATACCTGTGTCCGGCTCTCGTAGGTGCCCGCGTGACGATTCTCGCCCGTTCGGGCGCCACTGTCACCTACCGATTGTCCTACAGCGGCCCGCTCACCGGCCGCCGAAACATCGCCGCCGCCACCCGCGGCGGCCACCACGAGACGTCAATCAGCCAGCGCACCAGCGTCGGCGTTGCCGGGTGCCCCTGTTGAGCCCGTCGCTCCAGTTCGCCCGGCCAGACTTCCGTGTACAGCGTATACGTCGCCGCCACCAGCGGCGGTCGGATCAGCTTGATCGCAATCCACACCTGCGCTGCCAACGTTGCGGTGAACACCTCCAGCGCCGGACCCGTCAATGTCAAATAGAACCCCATGAACACCGCCGCCAGCGGCACCGCGATCGGCCCAGACGTAATCACGAATGTGGCGAACACCGGACCGAATTGCCGCCCGCTCACCCGCCACGATTCCAACGCCGCCAGCGAACCCGGCACGTTCCCGTGAACCGCGATAAACGGCGCCAGCAGCGTCCGTGAATGCACATAGATCCCCGTGACGCTGATCACCACGATCCACAGAATCGAAATCAGGCCGCCCAGGAACGACTCGGCAAAGGGCAACCGCTGGTAGTTGATCAGCCCCAACGTCAGGATCCCCACCGGCGCCCAAAAGATCACCGTGGTGTGCAAATTGGTCCAGATGTAGCGCGGCAACCAGCGCGTACCGTCATCGAGGTGCCGCCACAATCCAAGCCGCCGCCCCTCATGCGCCGCCGCCACCGCCTTCATGAACATCACCGGCGCCACCGTGCCCGACAGCAGATTTAGCACGGTCGTGCCCGCTGTCCGCCCGAACCCCTCCGGCAGGTCGACGGCCGTAATCCAGATCACCCCCGCGGCCGGCAGCGAAAACAGCACCATGATCGCCACGATCACGAACGGCGTGACCCGCAGCGTGGCCAGCCCGCGCACCGCGTAGCGTATCCCTGCGTGCCAGGATGCACGCATCAGGATGCGTGCTGGGCCGGAGTCGTTGCGTACATGCCGGTCAGCCCTGCTCCTGGCTCACTTTGTACCGAAACTAACTCTACGCCCTCCGCTCGCATGCCAGAATGATCGCCCCGTCTTCCCGGCGTCCGCACATGCAGGAACTCGCGCGAATCCAGATTGATGCCTCGCCTGAGGCTGTCTTCGACCTCCTCGCCGACAACACCCGCCGAGGCGAATGGGCTGAAGGCATGGAGACGTTCGACTACACCTCCGACTTCGACCCGGACGACCCCGTCGGCACTACATTCACGCAGCGCATCCGCGAGGGCGGCCGAATCACCGAATACCACGGCGAAATCACCGCCTACGATCGGCCCAACGCCTACGGCTCCCAGGTGACCGGCGGCTCCTACTCGATGGTCGTCGAGTACCACTTGACCCCGGTCAATGGCGGAACCCAAGTTGTCAACGTGTGCGACGTGGACTCGTCCTCCCGCTTCGTCCGGATCATGGGCTTCCTCTTCGGCTGGTTCACCCGGTACCTCGGCCGCAAGCAACTCCGCAAGCTCAAGGAACTCGTCGAAGCCGCCTGACCCCGCCGCCCACCGCGGCCGCTCGCTAAGCGAGCGGCGCGGTGGAGAAGACGACGTGGAACGGTACGCAGTAGATCACCACGGTCTTGTACTCGCTCACGTCAATCCCGGCCGGAACCTCATAGTTCTGGTTGCCAACATTGCCCTTGAGCGGTCCCAGGTCCAGGTACTCGCCCAGGTTCTCGCTGCTCGTGATTCCCTCGGCCTTCGAGATCAGCACGCTCAGCGCCGGGCCGTTAGTCACCATGAAGTCCTCAAACCGCAGGATGTGATTCCCGTCCGGCCCGCGGAACATCGTGGCCGAGCCCGATCCCCGGTGAAAGTCATCGGCATCCATGAACATGCCCATGGCCACCGCCGCTGGTCCGGTCTCGGGCATTGGCGTTGGCGCCGGGGTTGCGGTCGCGGTCGCGGCTGCTGTCGCCGTCGCAGCCGGCGTCGCCGCCGGCATGGGGGCCACGGCCACGCCCGCCAGGCCGGCCGGCATGGGCTCGTCCATCATCGTGTCCGGCATCTTCGCCGCCACGTCCATCACCCGCTCCTGGACCTGCTCGCGATCCGCTGGACTGAGCGACTCGATGGTCTCCATGCTCGGCATGGCCGCGTCGAATTTGGCCTTCAACTCCTGCTTCTCTTCAGCCGGCATGCCGGCCATGGCGGCCGACTCCGGCATCTCGAACGGAAAGGCCTCGTCCACAACGTTGGTGACGAACAGCGGCGATACCAACCACCAGCCCACCGCAATCGCCACGATGGCTCCAACACCGCCGCCAGCCAATATGATTCGTCGTCGCATCGACATGTCAGCGCCCTCCTGCCCTCCGGCCTGTGGCTGAGTTCGTCATTGAAGCACCACAGACGGCAACGCTCACTCCATTAATCTACTCTGCGCCGCCGTCTGACGTGATTTCCCCTACAAGTCGCAGACGATGGCGCGGGTTGTACGCCCGCGAGTCGCAGCGTCGACAACTTACCCGCCGCCGGCCATAGCGCCGCAGGCGCGTCACCTCGTGCCCAGCCGGACAACGGTAAAGCCACCGGCCGCGCACTTCCATCTGCACCGTCGGACAAGCCCGCGGACGTGCACCGATCAACCGCATTCGCTCGAGAAACCACGGCCCGTGCGGTGCTTCGTCCGGTGCCCTGATGAACTGCTCCACGTGCACAAGCTCATGCACCAGCACCTCATCGCGCAGGTTGAACCGCGATCCTTCCACCGGCCGATTGCCGGTTGGCCCATCCAGCAGACGGGCGATTCGCACGAGAAAGGCCGATCGTTCTGTAGTCGTCCGGACCGACCCAAGTTGGCGCACGGCGGCCGACGGGAGAAACGTGACGTTCGCCAGCGGCAACTTTCCCTCAAACAGCTCGCGGTTGAACACCTCCGCCCGTGCCTTCAGTTCAGCCATGAAGCTGGCATCGGCGCTGTGCAAACGACGTGGCGTCGGGAACCGGTTCACCCCGCTTCAGCCAGCCTCTAGCCGCTTCGCCAGGTCCTCGTGTCCGCCCTCCCGCGCGTAGTCGGCCGCCGACTTCCCGTCGTCCGACCGCAGCACAACGTCCGCGCCGTGCGCCAGCAACGCCTCGACTGTGCCGGTGTCGCCCAGGTGCGCCGAGGTGTGCAGAGGCGTATTCCCACGCTCCTGGCGGTTATTCGCGTCTGCGCCGGCCTCCAGCAGCAGCCGAACGCAAGCCGCCCGCGTCCCGCCATGTGGCCCCGCAACGGCGGCATTCAGCGGCTGGTTGCACAGAGGGTTTTTGCTCACCGCCGTCAGGTCCGCGCCTCGAGCTAACAGCAGGCGTGTCGTCTCAGGCTGCCCCGCCCATGGCGCCAGGTGCAGCAGCGTCCACCCGTCAGGCGAATAGGCCGTCAGCAGCTCGGGATCTTCGTCCAGCCGCGCCGCCAGCTGCCCCGCATCGCCCACAATCGCCGCCTCGAACGCATCCAGCTCCGGCCCCGCCGCCAGCAACACGTCCACAATTGCACTCTGTCCGCTGAAGAAGGCTAGTTGGATCGGCGAAAGTCCCTGCGCGTTTCGCGCGCGAACGGCCCCGGGGTCCTTCGCGATCAGCGTCGCCACCGCCGCAACGTCGCCCGCCTGCACAAGGTCAAAAATGTCGTCAGGCAAGGGACATTCGGGTGGCCGCTATTGACGCGGTCCGTGCGCGACCCACCCGCCGTCAACCGTCAGGATGTGCCCCGTCACAAAGCTGGCCTCGTCCGACAGCAGGAAGATCGCCGCCGCCGCGATTTCCTCCGGCACCGCCAGCCGCCTGAACGGCACGTACGAAATCAGCCGGTCCATTTCAACGCTGTCCCGCTCCTTGCCCGCGTTGAACAGCGGTGTGTCCGTATAGCCCGGCGCCAGCGCGTTGACCCTGATCCCGTGGTCAGCCAGTTCCAGCGCCAGCACCTGCGTCAGCATCACCACCGACGCCTTGGATGTGCAGTACGCAGCCCGTTGCTTCACCGCGCGCAGTCCATACATCGAGGCCACGGTCACGATCGAACCGCTCCCGGTCGTCACCATGTGCCGCCCAGCCGCCTGCGCGCCAAAGAACACGCCCTCCACATTCACTTCCATCACGCGTCGCCACTCGTCCCGCGTGTGCTCCAGCGCAAACTGTCCGGACCCGGCACCGGCGCTGCCCACCCAGCCGTCCAGACCGCCAAGCTCGTTGACCGCCAGCTCGACTAGCGCTTCCTGGTCGTCGTCAGTCGTGACGTCGACGATCCGCGTCACCGCCCGCCGCCCCAGGTCCTGGATTGCGGTCGCCGTCTCCGCCAGCCCGTCGGCGTCGATATCGCCTAGCGCCAGGTCGGCCCCTTCCGCCGCCGCCGCCAGCGCGCAGGCCCGCCCGATCCCCGAGGCGCCCCCAGTGATTCCGATGACCCGATTCGCGAGCCGCATGCTCGGATCCCCATCCACTCAGTGCCTGCCATCCGCCGCTCAGCCTAAGGCACGCGCCGTCGCCGACCCCGTGGGTGTGGCCTTTCGCACGACACGCCCGCGCCCTCACCCCTAAGCTGAGGCCAGCGACCACGACGCGGATGCACGGAATGAAGTCCCCGCAATTGACCCGGCGACGCGCGCTTGTCCTGGCCGGGATGGCCGGTGTTCTTGCCGCCTGTGATCCGGAGCCCGAAGAATCAACGCAGGCGTCGGTCGTCGACGACCTGGCCACGCGCATGTTCAAGACGCTTCGATCAACGACCAGCCTTGACGAATTCCAGGCGGCCATCGACGAGGCAGCGGCCAGCGGGGACCAGCGTTTCGTCTCCGTCCTGATCGAAGTCCTCCGCGCCCAGGAAATCGGCATCCTGCCTGGCGAAGGGGCCTCGGCCATTCGCGCCCTCAGTCAGCTCACCGGCCTCCCCGAACAACCCTGGCCCGACTGGGTGACCTGGTACGCCACCACCGACCTCGAACCCCCGCCCGGCTTCCGCACCTGGAAGGGCCGCATCTACAGCCGCATCGACGAAGAGTTCCCATCCTTCTTCCGTGACGACGCCCCGTCCACGATCCGCGTGGAAGAGGTCGTCTGGGGCGGTGTCGCCCTCGACGGCATTCCGGCCCTGGTCAATGCCCTCATGCTGCCCGCCGCCGAAGCCGACTACATCACGCCCACCGAACTGGTCTTCGGCGTCGAGATCAACGGCGACGCCCGGGCCTACCCCCTCCGCATCCTCGACTGGCACGAGATGGCCAACGACGTCGTGGGCGGCGTCCCCGTGGCCCTGGCCTACTGCACGCTCTGCGGCGCCGGCGTGCTCTTCGACACCCGCGTCGGCGACGCCACCTACGAGTTCGGCTCGTCCGGCTTCCTCATGCGCAGCAACAAGCTCATGTACGACCGCACCACCTACACCCTCTGGAACCAGCTCACCGGCGAGCCGGTGCTGGGCAAGCTTGCCGACGGCACCATCGAACTCAAGCTCCTCCCCGTCGTGGTCACGCGCTGGCAGGCCTGGCTCGACCGCCACCCCGACACCCAGGTGCTCAGCCTCGAAACCGGCCACCTGCGTGACTACACCCCCGGCAACCCCTACGGCAGCTACTTCGCCAGCCCCGAGACCATGTTCCCCGCCGGCGATCCCGCCCAGCGCCTGCCCGACAAGGCCCGCATTTACGCCCTCCACATCGACGGCCAGCCCCACGCCCTCGCCACCGCCGACGTGGTCCGTGAGCGCGTCGTCAACGACAGCGTCGGCGACACGCCCGTCGTCGTCATCGCTGGCGGTCCCGATCTCAAGGGCGTCGGAATCGACCGCAGGGCCGGTCCCGTCGTCTGGGACGCAGGCGCCGAGATCCGCGCCTACGAACGCGAGGATCAGACCTTCCAACCAACCGAGGGTGCCGAGCAGGTGCGCGACGCGCAGGGACAACTCTGGCGAATCACTGAAGACGCTCTGGTCGGCCCGGACGGCCAGACGCTCGACCGCCTCGGCGGCCACCTCGCCTACTGGTTCGGCTGGGTCAGCTACTTCCCGCGAACCACGCTCTACGGCGAATAGGGCAACTCCGCCTCCGGCTACACTCCGCCCACCCGAGATCTGGAGTTCGCTTAGTGGCTGCCACCACCCAGGCCGCGCGTGGCGCCACCATTCGCCGGGTCACCTCTGGCCCCGCCAGCCACTTCTTCGGCTACTACGACATGCCCTCGTGGGACGCCTCGGGCCGCTACCTGCTGACCCAGCGCGTGAACCTCGACGTCGAGATCCCCTCCGCCGACGACGCGGCCACCATCGGAACCGTCGACCTTGAGGACGCCTGTCGGTTTCGCGAGATTTCCACCACCCGCACCTGGTCCTGGCAGCAGGGCGCCATGCTCCATTGGCTCCCCAGACACGGCCCGACCACCATCGTCTACAACGACAGCGATGGCGATCGCTACGTCGCCCGCGTCGTCGACATCGAGTCCGGAACATCCCGCGTCCTCGACCGCCCCATCGCCGCCGTCAGCCACGACCAGCACCGCGCCCTCAGCCTCAACTTCGCCCGCCTGCGCGTCCGCCCCGAGGTCGGCTATTCCGGCCTGCCCGATCCCTGGGAAGGCGTGGACCATCCCGCGGACGACGGCATCTACCTCGTCGATCTGGACAGCGGCACAGCAGAACTGGCGGTCTCGCTCGACGAAATCGCCTCCGTGCGCCCCCACCCCTCCATGCACGGCGCAATCAACTGGGTCAACCACCTCATCTTCAGCCCCGACGATTCACATGGCATGTTCGTCCACCGCTGGTGGCCGCCCGGCGCCCCCCGCTTCCGCACGCGCTTCATGCTGCTGCGCATCGACGACGGCTCGGTCCGCGAGATCTGGCCCACCCGCGCCTCCCACATGTGCTGGCGCTCACCCACCGAGATTCTCTTCTCGGCGATTCCCGCGGACGTACCGGACGACCCGGAATCCCGGTCGGGACAGATGGGCTTCTGGTTGCTGGACCTGGCAGCCGGCGACGCCCGCGAAGTCGGCCGCTCTGTCCTCCCGCCCGACGGCCACTGCAGCTACCGCCCCGGCGGCCGCTTCGTCCTCATGGACACCCAGCCCGACTCCAGCGGCCTGCGCCGCCTGCTGGTCTACGACGAAGACACCGAACGCGCCCTGGAACTCGGCCGCTTCCACTCCCCGCCGCGCTACGCTGGCCCGGTCCGCTGCGACCTGCATCCGCGCTGGAGCCATGACGGCCGGCAGGTCTGCATTGACTCCGTCCACGAAGGCAGCCGCCAGATGTATGTGATCGACGCCGCCGAGGCGCTGGACGCCTGGATCCAGGAGGCCTGAGCCATGCCAACCCGACCCGGCCGCGACGTCTTGATGGAAGCCCTCGAAGCCGAGGGCGTCCAATACATCTTCGGCAACCCCGGCACCACCGAGGGCGCCATCATGCACGCCCTCGAAGATCGTCCCGATCTCGAATACATCCTCGTAGCCCAGGAAGGCGTGGCCGTGGGCATGGCCGATGGCTACGCCCGCGAGAGCGGTAGGCCTGGCTTCGTAAACCTCCACATCGAGACCGGACTCTCCAACGGCCTCAGCCTCATGTGCAACGCCTATGCCGGTGGCACGCCCATGGTTGTCACGGCCGCCAACAGCTCCATCGGCAAGGTGGCCGAAGGCCGCACCGACCTCGTTGACCTCGCCCGCCCCTTCAGCAAGTGGGGCGCGGAAGTCACCAATGCCGATCAGATTCCCGCCGTCATGCACCGGGCCTTCCGCGAAGCCAAGACGCCCCCCACCGGCCCCACCTTCGTCTCATTCGCCCAGAACGCCCTCGACGAGATGACGGATGTCCGCGTCGCCGCCTCCAGCGATCTCAGCACCGTGCTCACCCCCGACCCGCAAGCAATCCAGTCCGCCGCCGAGCTACTGGCCTCCGCCGAACGCCCCGCCCTGCTGGTTGGCGATCGCGTCGCCCAATACGGCGCCGTCGACCAGATGGTCCGCGTCGCTGAACTCCTGGGAACCCCCGTCTACGGCGCTTCCTACCCCACCATGATGTTCCCCACCTCGCATCCCCAGTGGATGCATCAGCTCCCGCCCTACGTCGGCCTCTACCGGCAGGCCTTCGCTGAGACCGACGTCCTGCTGGCCGTCGGCGCCCGCGTCTTCCACGACTTCTTCGCCCCCGCCACCGGCATCCTGGCCGACGACGCCCGCCTGGTTCACCTTGACATAAATCAAGACGCCATCGGTCGGGTCGAGCCTACTGACGTCGGAATCTGGACCGATCTGGGTATCGGCCTGGATGAGCTCTACGCCGCCGTCAGCGAGCTCCAGTCGCCCGCCCAGGCCGACGCCGCTCGTAGTCGAGCCGAAAACCTGGCCGCCGGTTATCCCGGCCGCCGCGCCTCGCCGCCGGAATCGGACGGCGCCCGCCCCATGCCCTCAACCGCCATGATGGCCGCCCTGGCCGAGGGCCTCCCCGCCGACGTCATCGTAGTCGACGACAGCATCTCCTGCCGCCCGGATCTCCACGCCGCCGTCACCTTCGACCATCGACGCCGCGTCCAGGCCGAACGCGCCGGCGGCGCCATCGGCTGGGGCATGGGCGGTGCTTTGGGCGTGGCCCTGGCCGCTCCCGACCAGCGCGTCGTCGCCGTCATTGGCGACGGCAGCGCCATGCTCACCGTCCAGGCCCTCTGGACCGCCGCCGCCTACAAGATCCCGGTCGTCTTCTGCACCTGCAACAACGCCGGCTACCGCGTCCTCAAGCTCAACCTGCGCCGCTGGTTCGCCGATGTCCTCCACGAACCCGACCGCCCCAGCCAGTACCTCGGCATGGACCTCGAGCAACCTTTCGACCTCGCCGCCATCGCCCAGGCCATGAACGTCCCATCCGAACGCATCGAAGACCCAACCCGCATCGCCCCCGCCCTAACCCAGGCCCTCCACCACAACGGCCCCACCCTCCTCGACATCATCATCGACGGCAGCGTTTAGGCCCGAACTCGATTACCTCAGCGGCAGGCCAACCGCGCATTGATCGTTGATAGCGGAACTAGCAGGAATAGAAGAAAGGTTCGACGTACCTGATCTCCAACAGCCTGGCAACTGTGGGCTGATCTGCTAGGTACACGTATATTTCGTTCTTGAACGAGCAAAGGGGCGAGTGAGCCATGCGAGTGCTCGTCGTCGTGCTGGCAACCATGGCGCTGGCCGTACTCGCCGCGTGCGGCGCCGACCCGTCCAATTGCGGCACTGGGGTTGCCGTACGCAATCCGGATGAGAATCCCGGGCTGGTCCAAGACTGCGACACGCTGCTTTCCATCCGAGACGAACTGGCCGGTTACTCCAGGGTGCTCAACTGGAGCGCAGACCGCGACATGTCCGATTGGGACGGCATCGTTCTCGGCGGCCGCCCGGCTCGGGTGCTCAGGCTAGATCTGAGTTCGCGTGCACTGGCCGGAATCGTTCCGCCCGAGTTTGGTGAGTTGACAGCGCTGCAGGCACTAGATCTCTCCGACAACCACCTGAGGGGACTAATTCCTAAGACGCTTGGCGCCCTGACCAACCTGAAGGAACTGAATCTCTGGAGCAATCAGCTGAGCGGGCCGATCCCCCCTGAACTCGGCTCTCTCACCAATCTGGAGAAGCTGGACCTATCGGCGAATCAACTGACCGGGCCACTACCAGCGTGGCTGGGAGCGCTGACAAATCTCAAAGAGATGTTTCTCGAGAGCAACCGGCTCACAGGCTCGATCCCATCGCAGTTGGGTGCTCTGGCCAACCTGGAGAGGCTGGATCTGTGGGACAACCAACTGAGCGGGCCACTCCCAAGCGAGTTGAGCTTGCTGACGAGCTTGGAGAAGCTCGATCTTTCTCAGAACCAGTTGACCGGCCCGGTTCCGACCTGGCTGGGCGAGATGGCGAATCTGGAAGGGCTGTCTCTTTGGAGCAATCAATTGTCGGGGACGGTTGCGCCAGAGCTGGGGGCCCTTGCCGAGATTCGAACGCTTTACCTCTCCGAGAACCAACTGTCCGGACCGATTCCCAAAGAGCTGGGATCGCTCGCCAACTTGAGGGAGCTTTACCTGGGCGACAACCAGTTGACTGGCCCGGTTCCGCCCGAACTGGGCGACCTGGGCAATCTGAAGGAATTGTATCTCGAGAGCAACCAGCTCACGGGCCCGATCCCTCCGGAGTTCGGTGCCCTGGCCGAGCTGGAGAGGCTGTATCTATCGGGCAATCAACTGTCGGGGGCGATTCCGCAAGAACTGAGTTCGCTGGCCAACTTGAGGATGCTGGACCTTGGGGAAAACCAGTTGACGGGGCCAGTTCCGCCGTGGCTGGGAGATCTGGCCAAGCTGGAGGAACTCTCTCTGGTGAACAACCAACTGGCGAGCCCGATCCCGCCGGAGTTGGGTGCGCTCATCAGGCTCAAGGCAATCAATCTCGGCAACAACCAATTGACGGGCCAGATCCCACCGTCACTTGGCGCACTGGCCAATCTGCAGGAACTGTATTTCTGGGGGAACGAACTAACGGGCGAGTTACCGTCGGAGCTTGGCGCACTGGCCAAGTTGGAGGAACTGGACCTCGGGGTGAACCAGCTGACTGGGCCGGTTCCAGCTTGGCTTGGAACCCTGACCACGCTGGAGATTCTGCATCTCAGGAACAACCAATTCACGGGATCGCTTCCCCGTGAGCTCAGTGCGCTCAGCAACCTGAAGGAACTAGGGGTCGGCGGCAACCAGCTCACGGGCCCCGTACCTGCGTGGCTCGGCCGATTGACCAGCCTCGAGGCCCTCTTTCTCTGGGGCAACAAGCTGACCGGCGCGCTCCCCCCGCATCTGTCAACGATGACCAAGCTGGAAGAACTGCATCTCACGGGAAATCAACTGACCGGCCCGATTCCTCCCGAACTCGGCGAGCTGCGCAAGCTCAGGATTCTGCACCTCGGCTTCAACCGCCTTTCAGGTCCCATCCCACCCGAGTTGGGCGCGCTTTCCAACCTTGAGGAATTGGCAGTCTGTTGCAACGCGCTCACCGGGGAGATCCCGCCAGAGTTGGGCTCGCTGGCCAATCTTGAGGGGCTGTATCTCTGGAATAACCAACTAACAGGGGAAATCCCTCCAGAGTTGGGTTCTCTGGCCAACCTGACCGGGCTGAGCCTCAAAGGCAACCGTCTGAGCGGAACCGTCCCAAAAGAACTCAGCAAGCTGTCATACCTGGAGCGCCTCGACCTTTGCTGTAACGAACTGACCGGACCCATCCCACCGGAACTGAGTGAACTCTGGAATCTGGAGCGCTTGTATCTCTGGGGCAATCAGTTCACGGGACCGATCCCACCAGAGCTCGGATGGCTACCGCGACTGAAGCGGCTGTATCTCGGGGACAATGAGCTGACCGGCACGATCCCAACGCGGCTGAGCGACCTGACCAGCCTCGAGCGGCTCAACCTCTGGGGCAACGCGCTCAGCGGGGACATCCCATGGGAGCTACGGCGCCTGAGTAACCTCACGCACTTGGTTCTTTCGTCTAATCGACTGACCGGAACCATTCCCTCGTGGCTGGGATCGTTCTTCGAGCTTCAGGTCGTGGACTTGGCTGATAACTATTTCACCGGAACCGCCCCACCGGAACTTGACCGCCTCCCCAATCTCCAGGTGCTGAACCTCCGTGGAAACAGACTGACGGGCGAGGTTCCTCATCGCTAGCTTGCGAGCTTTTTCTCGGCGGCATCTGTGCCACGGTCATCGGATCTGTCAGCGAATAGCCCCCGTCCGCCGACTAGCGCCAGGGAACCAAAACAACCTTCCCAATCGGCTTCCTTGCCTCAATCACCGCATGCGCCGCCGCCGCTTCCCCTAACGGATACGTCCCACCCACCACCGTCCGCAACCGCCTCGCCACGGCCAGCGCAATCTACTCGCGCACGATCTTCGGCGAGTTGACGACCACACTCGCGTATAGGGCGCTCGCGTTGCCCCCGAGCACGGTGCTGGCGTAACTGATTCGCCTGACCTGCCGGCAAGACCTAAGTCCGGTCCGCGTCTGACCCACTTGGCGGTGGCGGCCATCCACGCTGGTCTCAGCTTGCGATGTAAACATTCGGCACGGTTAGACTGTTGAAGTCTGCTTGGGCAACAATTGGCTGGCAGTTTGTAATTGGCACCTTCGTGAGGCTCCTACTTGCCCTGGTCGCCATAGCAGGGCTGGCCGCAGCTGGCGTAGGGCCTGACGCTGCGCCCGTAGGGGCAAACCTCCAGGGCCCGCTGGTAGCTGCGGGTGCCACTCAATCGACATCGCATCTCTATGCGATGGTCGCGACGAACCCGTTCCCTCGGCCGCAACAGACCGTTGGCACTGGGGCGGATACACCCTGCGCCAATGGCATAGCTGTTCCTGATCCGCGGGCCAACCCCGGCCTCGTCCAGGACTGTATCGCATTGCTGGCAGCCCGCGACGTGCTCGCTGGCGAAGCTGAACTGAACTGGAGCGTCGACCGCGACATTCACGACTGGCGAGGCATCGCGGTGTGGCATGTCGATCCGGAACCCCGCGTAGTCGCGCTTGAGCTACCGCTCAGCGGTCTGACGGGCTCGTTACCGCCGGAATTGGGCGAGCTAGCCAGGCTGCGGGAACTGAACCTGCGCGGCAACCGGTTGACCGGCCCGATTCCTCCGAAACTAGGCGCGCTCACAACGCTTCAAACGCTGGATCTGGAAGCCAACCAGTTGAGCGGTTCCATTCCATCGGAGGTGGGTGACCTGGAGTACTTGGAAGAGTTGGCTCTGAGCGACAACCAGTTGTCGGGCATCGTTCCGCCGGCCTTGGGTGCGCTCCCTTTCTTGAGAGAGATTGAGCTTTCGCAGAACCGCCTGACGGGCGCGATTCCGGCTGAGCTGGGCGCGCTCACCGGCTTGCGAGTGCTGTCCCTCGGGGGGAACCAATTGTCCGGCGCTATCCCAACGGAGTTGGGCAATCTCGCCAGTCTTGAAACCCTGGACCTCGCATGGAACGAATTGACGGGCGAGGTCCCGCTCTGGGTGGGCAGCCTGCCCGATCTTCGAGTCCTTACCGTCGGTGGCAACCAATTGACAGGCGGTATCCCCGCGGAACTGAGCCGCCTCGCGCGTCTGCAAACCCTGGACCTCGCGGCCAACAGACTGACGGGTGAAATTCCGCAATCGGTGGGCACGCTGATCAGCCTTCAAGTCCTATCGCTGAGCGGCAACCAGTTGACGGGTGAAGTACCGGCTGAGCTGGGTGCACTCGCCGAATTGGAATATCTGCTCTTGGCCTCCAACAACTTGACGGGCTCGATACCCCCGTCGTTGGGCGCGCTCGCGAATCTACAAGCCCTGTACCTAAGCGAGAACCGATTGACCGGCGAGATTCCGCCGGAGCTGAGTTCGCTCACCGGTCTGCGGTGGGTGTCGCTCAGCAGCAACGAGTTGTGGGGAGGGATTCCGCCGGAGTTGGGCGCTCTGACGAAGCTGGAAGTACTGGACCTAAGTGCGAACCGGTTGACCGGCGAGATCCCGCCGGAGTTACGCGAACTCAAGAGCTTGCAACATCTCGTGCTGCGGGCGAACCGGCTGCAAGGTGAGATCCCACCGGAGTTGGGCGAGCTGACAGGGCTGGAAGGACTGGACCTGGTCGAGAACCATTTGACCGGCGAGATCCCGCCGGAGTTAGGCTCGCTTGTGGGTCTGAAGGGGTTGACTATCGCGCGCAACGAACTCACGGGCACTGTCCCCGCTGCGTTAGGCAATTTGACCGCCCTAACGCATCTGGACCTGTCGTCCAACCAGCTCTTGGGGGTGATCCCGACCGAGTTGGGTGCCCTCGCGAATCTGCAAGCACTGAATCTGGCCGCTAACCGGTTCACCGGCACGATCCCGACGGAGTTGGGTGCCGTCACGGGTCTGGAGTGGCTAAGCATCGCGCAGAACGACTTGACGGGCGCGATCCCGGCGGAGTTGGGCGCGCTTGACAACCTGGAATCGCTGGATCTGAGGGGCAACCGGTTGAGCGGCGAGGTTCCCGCAGCCCTGGGCGAGCTGACCGCCTTGACCTCCTTGAATCTCTCGGAGAATGAACTGACGGGTGAGATTCCAGCGGCCCTGGGCGGACTGATTGGGTTGACGCATCTGTACCTGGCGGAGAACGACCTTACAGGCGCGATCCCGGCGGAGTTGAGTTCACTCGCCAACCTGGGCGCGCTCAATCTCAGCCACAACCGATTGGACGGCGAGATCCCGGCGTGGCTGGGCGAGTTGACCCAATTGCATTGGACGGCTCTTGCGGACAACCGCTTCACGGGCGAAATCCCGGCAGCCTTGGGCGGGCTGACCGAGTTGACGTACCTGGACCTCGAAAGCAACCAGTTGACGGGCCCGATCCCCCCGACGTTGGGCAACCTGACCAACCTGACGCAGTTGGATCTGTCGGTGAACCAGCTGACCGGCGCGATCCCGCCAGAATTGGGCCAACTCTCGAGCCTGGAATGGCTGTCCCTCTACAACAACGAACTGACCGGCGGGATCCCGGCTGAACTGCGGGGACTGACAAACCTGCAATCGCTGCACCTTGGCGGCAACGGGTTGACGGGGCAGATCCCCGCGGCGTTGGGCGAACTATCCAACCTTGAGTGGCTCTCCTTCGAAGCCAACCAGCTGACGGGGGAGATCCCGGCGGAGCTGGGTTCTTTGAGCAAGCTCAGGGAACTCCTGCTCTGGCAGAACCAACTGTCCGGCGCCATTCCGGAGGAACTCGGGGCGCTGTCCGCCTTGGAGAATCTGCGCCTTGAAGACAACCAACTGTCGGGCCGAATCCCCGCCGAACTGGGATCACTCACCAACCTGAAATGGCTCTCCCTTGCGGACAACCGTTTCACAGGCCGACTTCCGGCAGCCTTGGGCGGGCTGAGCGAGTTGACGTACCTGGACCTCAATAGCAACCAGTTGACGGGCCGGATCCCGCCGCAGTTGCGGGCGCTCGGCAACCTGGCAACGCTGAATCTCAGCAGCAACCAGTTGACGGGCCGGATCCCGCCGCAGTTGCGGGCGCTCGGCAACCTGACAACGCTGAATCTCAGCAGCAATCAGTTGACCGACGCGATCCCCGCGGAGTTGGGTGCGCTTGTCAACCTGGAATCGCTGGAACTGCGGGACAACCAGTTGAGCGGCGAGATTCCGGCAGCCCTGGGCGAGTTGACCGCCTTGACTTACCTGGACCTCTCGGCGAATGAACTGACCGGTGAGATTCCAATGGCCCTTGGCGGCTTGGCAGGGCTGACCCATCTGTACCTGGCGGAGAACGAATTAACGGGAGAGATCCCTGCGGAGTTGCGCGCACTCGCCAACCTGGGCGCGCTCAATCTCAGTCACAACCTGTTGGAAGGCGAGATCCCGGCGTGGCTGGGCGAGTTGGGGCACTTGCATTGGGCGGCTCTTGCGGACAATGGCTTCACGGGCGGACTTCCTGCAGCCTTGGGCGGGCTGAGCGCGTTGACGTACCTGGACCTCAGTAGCAACCAGCTGACCGGCATGATCCCGGAGGAGTTGGGCGCGCTCACGAGTCTGGAGTGGCTCAAGCTGGCGCGGAACGAATTCAGCGGAGTGATTCCGGCCAAACTGGGTGAGCTGAGCGCGCTGACGTACCTGAACCTGTCGGTGAACCAGTTGACCGGCGCGATCCCGCCGGGATTGGGCCAACTCGCCAGCCTGTCGTGGCTGTCCGTCCACAGCAATGAGCTGACCGGTGGATTTCCGAAGGAATTGCGGGGGCTGACAACGGTGCAAACGCTGCACCTGGGCGGCAACCGGTTGACGGGCCAAATCCCGGAAGAGTTGGGCGCGCTCGCAAGTCTGGAGTGGCTCAGCCTGGCGCCTAACGAATTGACGGGCGCGATCCCGGCGGAGTTAGCGTCGTTGACCAGGCTCAGGGTCCTCCTGCTCTGGGGGAACCAACTGTCCGGCGCCATTCCGCCGGAACTCGGAGCGCTGACCAACTTGGAGACCCTTCGTCTCGAAGGCAACCAGCTGTCGGGCCAGATACCAGCCGAGTTGGGCTCACTCACCAACCTGAAGTGGCTCTCCCTTGCGAACAACCAGCTCACGGGGCCTGTTCCTCAAGCCTTGGAGCAACTGCCCAACCTGGAAACGCTCGACCTCGGCGGAAACCGCCTGTCGGCGTCCGTACCAATGCGCTAAACGGTTCGTCCGCCGGCGCTAAGTCGCACCGGCGTCACTCAGCCTGTCGGCGGAACTCTCACGAAACCAGCATCCCCTTCGCAGCCGGCTTCCTTGCCTCGATCGCCGCAGGCGCCGCCGCTTCCCCCAACGCAAACATCGCGCCCACCACCGGCCGCACTCGGTCCCAAACGGCCAGTCCGGCACCGTGCGCCTAGTCTCGCCCGGTTACGCGTTCACGCTTGCATCCACGATTCGCCCGCCATGATCCGCCGCATGAACTCGTCAAACATCGGCACGGTGAAAGCAGTATCGCCGTAGCTCGGACTCCACACCATGCCCTTGTTGATTAGTTGGCTCCGCGTGGGTCCGAGTGAAGTCGCGCGCCGCCCCAGCACGTCGGCGACGCCACCGGAGCGGTGCGGTCCCGGTCCAAGCTCCGCCATCGCGCGCAGGTAGCGCTTCTCCGACGGAGTCAGTCGGTCGAAGCGAACCAGGAAGAAGCTCTGATCGAGCCCGGCAACGGCGAGTATTGATGCTTCTTCAACGTCGGCCGCCGTAATCGGCGACCTCTCGGAAACGTCCCACGCCTGCTTGCCCCACTCCTGCAGAAAATACGGGTAGCCCTGCGTCTCATTTGGCGAAGAAAACCAGAGCGCAAAGACTGAGAATCGGGACGCCAGAGGAACTTATACGGAGTTTAGTGAGTTTATCGATAAACCATAAACTCCCTAAACTTGCTATAAGTCATCCGAAACTACCGGCGACTGCCGAACCGGCACCGCAGTTCTTGTCCTCGGCTTCTCCGCCTACGGAGACCTTTGCAAAACGCCCCTCGTGCTCGAAGGTGCGGGAGCTTTCGGTCTCGATCGATGCGCCAGCACCTACGGACGGACTCAGATCTCCAAGAGGCGTGGCGCTCTTCACCCTCTCCGAGTGGAGAGGCAGATTCCGGCGTCTTCGCCGGAAATCGGTGAGGGGTCTTCCGGGCAACCAGCCTCGGGTTATGCCAAGGTCCCCTCTGGGAGAGGGCTGGAGCCTGCCCCGGACTCGATCCGGGGGTGAGGGTCTCCCGGGCAACCACTCCCCAGGGTTTTGCAAAGGTCTACTAGGGAACCAGCACCACCTTCCCAATCGGCTTCCGCGCCTCGATCGCCGCATGCGCCGCCGCCGCTTCCGCGAACGCATACGTCCCGCCCACCACCGGCCGCAACCGCCCCGCCTCGGCCAGCTCGATCAGCTCCCGCATGATCTCAGGCGCATGTGCATCGGAGTTGCTCCGCCCGCCCCAGCCGATCAGCCGCAGGTTCTTCACCCAGAACGACCAGAACTCCACCACCCCTGACCCCGTAAACGAGTTCGACCCCAGGCTCACCAACCGCCCGCCCTCGGCCATTGCGTCGCGGCGCGCCTGCCGCATCGATTGGGTTGGCGTACAGTTCGACCCCAGTCGTAGCGTGCCAAACCGACTTTGCGCGTACGAATCGCACTAGCTGCTGCCGTGGCCGTCACCTGGCTGGCCGCCTGCGATGGCCAGCCGCCGGCCCAGGGTTCAGCGCGTACTTCTCCCCGCGCGACGGTCGAGCAACCCATCGCTCAGCGGCGCGCGCCGCCGCCGGCAAACAAGGCAATGGCGGACGCTGCTTCCACGCCTTCCCCAGCGTCACTTGAGCGACAGTGCCGCAACGGTATAGCCGTGCCTGATCCCCACCAGAATTCCGGTCTGGTCCTCGATTGCGCTGTGCTGCTGGCTCTCCGCGACACCCTGGCCGGCGCGGCACCGCTGAACTGGAGCTCGGAACGCTCCATATTTAGTTGGTGGGGTGTGCGTCTTGGTGGTTCCTGGCTCGTTGCCCCGACCAATCGGGTGACCCGACTGTATCTGTCCGACCTTCGTTTAACGGGAACGATTCCAGCCGAGGTGTCCGACCTGACCGAGCTGCGGATCCTTGACCTATCAACCAATCAGTTGACAGGCGGGATTCCACCCGAACTCGGTGGACTCGTCCAGCTGGTCGAGCTCAAACTTGCGGAGAACAGGCTGATTGGATTCATCCCGCCTGAACTCGGCTCGCTGGCCGACTTGGAAATCCTTGACCTTCGCCTCAACCAGTTGACGGGTCCTATCCCGGCCGAGCTGGGCCAGCAGACCCGCTTGGAGTGGCTGTCCTTGTGGAGCAACGAACTGTGGGGAGAAATTCCGACGGAGTTAAGTGCCCTTACAAGTCTGCGATGGCTCTCCCTCGGACATAATCGGTTGACTGGCACGATTCCGGCCGAGTTGAGATCCCTCTCCAATTTGCATGGTCTGTTCCTCAATCACAATCAGCTAACGGGTGATCTTCCCCCGTGGTTGGGAACACTACGAAATCTTGAGGATCTGGATTTAGAGTACAACTATCTCACTGGTGAGATTCCTGGAGAATTACAACACCTCTCGAGCCTAAATTCCTTGTCCCTCGGGCGAAACCGCTTGACTGGCAAGATCCCTTCTCAGTTGGGCTCGCTAACTAACCTTGAAGGACTGTATGTCGGCCGCAACCAATTGACGGGCGAGATTCCACTTGAACTAGGCGTCTTGACCAGACTTAGAGAGCTAGAACTCAGCGCCAATAAATTGACTGGACAGATTCCCAAGCAGCTCGGAAGACTTGTCCGCATGGAGTACCTTGCGTTGGACAACAACCAGCTGATCGGCGGCATTCCTCCGGAGTTCGGTGCGCTGGCCAATTTAGACACGCTCGACCTAGGAGGCAACCAGTTGACAGGCTCGATCCCGCCAGACTTGGCGCGGATGGCGAGGCTCGAGTGGCTGAGCCTGCGGGATAATCGGTTAACTGGCGTGATTCCACCATCATTAGGGAAGCTCCACAACCTGAAGTCGCTCGACTTAATGGACAATTATCTTACCGGCAGTATCCCGGCTGAACTGGGCGCGTTGGTCAATCTTGAATGGCTGGGCCTTGCAGGCAATCAGTTAACCGGAGGAATCCCTCCGGAGGTGAAAGCCCTCCCAAATATGCGAGAGTTTTATCCCGAGAATAGCTAAGTGAGAGGAACTGGACGAAACGCGCTACGGGAGCGCTCGAACCCATTTTCATGACTCTTGCCAAACCGCGAAATCAGCTCTCGCGCGCGATAAAGTCGCAGCGCTCTTCCACCGAAGAAGGATCGACCGGATTGCCGCATTCAGGCCATCGCTAAGCCGGGACGTCAGGGAACTAGGACCACCTTCCCAATCGGCCTCCTTGCTTCGATCGCTGCATGCGCCGCCGCCGCGTCCGCGAACGGATACGTCCCACCCACCACCGGCCGCAACCGCCCCGCCTCGGCCAGCTCAATCAGCTCCCGCATCATCTCCGGCGCGTGCGCGTCCCCGTTGCTCTGACCGCCCCAGCCGATCAAGCGCAGGTTCTTAACCCAGAACGACCAGAACTCGACCGTTCCCGTCCCCGTAAACGAGTTCGACCCCAGGCTCACCAGCCGCCCACCCTCGGCCATCGCGCGCGGACTCTGCTCGAACACGTCGCCGCCCACGGGGTCCCAGACCACGTTTACGCCCTTGCCACCCGTCAGCCGCAGCGCTTCCTCGATCACGTCGGCGGTCCGCGAGTTGATCGTGTGATCGGCCCCGAGCGACTGCACCGCCTCCAGCTTCTCGTCGCTGCTCGCCACGCCAATTACCGTCGCCCCAAAGTGCTTCGCCAGCTGCACGGCCAGCACCCCGGTCCCGCCCGCCGCCGAGTGAATTAACACCGTCTCGCCCGCCGTCAGCCCCGCCGCCACTCGCAACGTGTGATACGCCACCGGCGCGTAGTCGAACGCCGCCGCCTCCACCGGGCCGAAGTTCGCGGGCATCGCCGTTGGACCCGGCGCATCGGGAGTTCCCAACGACAGACTGCCGGCCGCAACCACCCCGTATTCCACGTATGACCCGGGCCGCAACCCGCCAGTCAGGTGCCGCTTTCCCACCTCTACTCCGCTAACCGCCGAGCCGCACTCCACCACTTCCACGCAGGCCGTCCCGCCCGGAATCCGCGGCAGCGGCGCCAGCCCGTACGCCGGCTCCTTGGGCGACCCAATCCTCCCCGATCCCCCATGCCGGATATGCAACTGGATGAAATCCACCGCCACTGCCAGCACCCGCACCCGCACCTCGTCTGCGGCCGGCTCAGGCGTCGGCACCTCCGCCAGGTGCAAAACCTCCGGCCCACCCACCTCGTCATACACAACGGCTCTCATGGATTCCGCCCTCTCCAGTTCACCGGAAATCCGTTTCCCTGACTGCGCCGGCGATTCTCCCGTAGGGGCGCCCCTTTGTGGGTGCCCGTGGGCTGGATGTCGGGATGCCTCGAACACGCAATCACCGAACCCGCCGGCTATTCCTTGAGCACCAGGTAGATCATCAGCCGAACCCTCGAATCCTCCCCGGCCAGCCCGCAGTCCAACCGCAACCACCCGCCAAAGTCCCTCACCGCCAGCGAGTACATCCCGGGCCCGGAAATCGGCTCAAACGCCGACCCCTCGTCACACCAGAACAGCCCATCCGGCGACACCTGCACCCGGGCGCTAAGGCTCGCCCCGTCGCCCTCCAACTCCGCCACGTGAATGAACCACCGCGCCTCCGAAGCCCACGCGCACTCATACGGCTCCGTCTCGAAGTCGTCATGAAACGTCGCGTTCTTCTCGATAACCGCGGTAAATGAATGCCGCATGCCCGCCTACCAGTCCGCCGAGATCACGACGGAGTCCAGGTACAGGAAATTCCGCACGTTGCTCGTCGTGCGCACGTCCATGCACAGGTTCAACAGCCGGTTGATCCCCCAGTACCCCTCGTCGAACCGCAGCACTGGAATCTCCCGCAGGTCCATCGTCAAGTCATTCACCTGCAGCTCCGTATTCCGCCGCGTCGATAGGTCGAACAACCAGCGCAGGTAGTGCCAGTTCACCTTCGTCGGCACCTCGTTGAAGCACAGCTGCTGGTCGCCCCCGGGTATCGGTGCCCACATGTCCGGTTTCGCCACGTGCACGTCGTTCTGGTTCGAGTCGAACCCTTCCCGCAGCATCCTCGTCGTCGGGTGCAAACCCGTCTTATACAGCCACCGCTGCGTGAACTCGCCCTCTTCGTTCGTGTTCTCGTAGCGCAGCGCCGCGTGATAGCGGTCTCTAGGCTCCGTCCCCTCGCAGATGTCGTTCCACAGCGTGAACGACCCGAAATGTGCCTCGGACGGGTGATAGTTCCCATCCCACGCCCGCGCCCCCGGATCGTCGCCGCCAAACGTCTGCTCCGCCTTATACGTGAACCACGCCTCGAACTGCACCAACCCATCCGCCGCCGAGGTCAACCGCTTGATCGCCACCGCCTGGTGAAACTTCCGCGGACGCGTCGCCAGCTTCATCGAGTACGTCCCGTCCACCGCGCCGTGCGTCCCCAGGTCGAAGAACGTGCACGTGCTCAGCTGCGCCGGCCGCATGTCGCTGAATACCGGCTGCAGCTCGTTCAGATCCCCGTTGTGATTCCCAACCAGCTCGCACCACCCGTGCAGCCCATCGTCAAAGTCGTCAAACGCCAGGATTCTCGGCAGCGGATTGAAGCGGCTCAGCCTGATATCGGCACTAGCAAGGGCCACGCGCAGTCCCCGGTCCGGCGAACGCGCGCAGTATCGCAACTCCTCTCGACAGTCGCGTCACGCCCCCTGTGTTATTTCTCCCCGAATTTGGATTAGCAGCCGTTGAACAGCCCGCGTCCCGGCCAGAGAACCCGCCGCGTCCCTTCGTATAGTTGACACCCGCAGGCAGCCCGCCCGACCGCCGGGCGCGCGCGGAGAGACACTGTGGCCCGGGTCCTGATCGTCGAAGACGAAGCAAGCCTGGCCCGCACCATTGCTTACAACCTCCGCCGCCAGGGCTACGACGTCGAAACCGCCTCCGATGGCGAACGTGCCCTCGACCTAGCGAACGCAACCCGGCCCGACATCGTCGTGCTCGACCTCATGCTCCCCGGCATGGACGGCTTCGAGGTCTGCCGCCAGATCCGCCGCACCAGCGCGGTCCCCGTCCTCATGCTCACCGCCCGCGACGACGAAATCGACCGTGTCGTCGGCCTTGAAATCGGCGCCGACGACTACATGACCAAGCCCTTCTCCATGCGCGAACTCATCGCCCGCGTCAAGGCCATGCTGCGCCGACGCGAGCTTCTCCAGGAAGAAATCCGCCACGCCGATGCCCCCACCCGCGACACCATCGAAGCCGGCGAACTCACCCTCTCCCGCGCCACCCGCCAGGTCACCCTGCGCGACCAGCCAATCCGCCTCAAGCCCAGGGAATTCGACCTGCTCGAGTTCCTCATGCGCAACCGCGAACGCGTCTATTCCGCCGAGCAACTGCTCGAACACGTCTGGGGCGACGCCTTCACCCGCGACACCCGCACCGTCCCCGTCCACGTCCGCGGGATCCGCCGCAAGATCGAAGACGATCCCTCCAACCCCACCCGCATCGAGACCGTCCGCGGCGTCGGCTACCGGTTTGTCGGCTGATGCGGCCCAGCCGCGGCTTGCGCGTCCGCGCCGCCCTCGCGGCTGCCGCGGGCGTGCTGACCGCCGTGCTCATTGCAAGCATCGCCCTCGCCCTCGGAACTGACCCCGAAGGCCGAGGCGATCTCGCGCTCCCCTTGATCGTCGCCGCCGCCCTCGGCGCACCGCTGGCCGCCGGCTTCACCGCCTTCCTGGTGAACCGCGACGTCCGCGCCCTCCGCCAGGTTCAGCGCTCCACCGAGAGTCTCCTGTCCGCCGAGGGCCCCGAACCCTTCCCGCGCGCCGGCGGACCCGAAGTCCGCGACCTGTCCATGGCAGTCGCGGACACCACCGAGGCCCTCCAGGCCGAATCCCGCGCCTTGGAGCACGACCACGCCCGCCTGGAAACCGTGCTGGCCTCAATGACCGACGGCGTCGTCATCGTCGAAACCGACGACACCGTCAGCCTCGTCAATCAGGCCGCCGGCGACATGCTTGATGTCCGATCTCGCATGGAAGGCCAGGCCTCGCTGCCCGACGCGCTCCGCGACGTCGATCTCGTCGAATTCATCCGTTCACCCACGTCGGCCGAGCAGCCGGCCGCCCGCCTCCTGACCGTCGGTGCAACCGAGCGCGAAGTCCACGCCATCGCCGTCCCCCTCGGCCTCCCGGGCCTCCGTCAGCGCCTCGTGCTCCTCCGCGATCTCACCGACCTCCGCCACACCGAAACCGTGCGCCGCGACTTCGTCGCCAACGTCTCCCACGAGCTGCGCACCCCCCTCAGCGCCCTCCGCGCGCTGGTCGAAACGCTGCAGGACGGCGCCGCCGACGACCCCGCCACCCGCGCCGAATTCCTCCACGGCATCGAGGTCGAAGTCGAACGCATGAGCCAGATGATCGCCGAGCTCCTCGACCTCGCCCGCATCGAATCCGGCATGGCCGACCTGGACCTCGCTCAGGTAGACCTCAATCGAGTCGTCGTTCCCGCCACTGACCGTCTACGAGCCCAGGCAGCACGACACGAACTCACCCTCAAAGTTGCCGCCCACGCCGAGCCGCTCCCCGTCCACGCCGACCCCGACCGCACCGCCCGCGTCGTCATGAGCCTCATCCACAACGCCATCAAGTTCACGCCGCCAGGTGGCTCCATCCGCGTCACCACGAGCCAGTGCGACGAGGATGCGGTTGTCAGCGTCTCCGACACCGGCGCCGGCCTCGCCCTCGACGAACTCGACCGCGTCTTCGAACGCTTCTACAAGTCCGATCCATCCCGCAGCGGCGCCGGCGCCGGCCTCGGCCTCTCCATCGCCCGCCACACCGTCCGCCAGCACGGCGGCCGCATCTGGGCCGAGTCCCCCGGCCTCGGCCGCGGCGCAACCTTCAGCGTCGCCCTCCCGCTCACCGAAGCCCCCCGCCACGTTCACCGACCGCTAGTTCAGCGTTAAACGCCAGTTAATCCTCCTGCACCGCCCGTTGACGCACGCCCCCTAACGTCTAGTCAGTCGAATCTGACCGCACCGTCTTTGGAGACCGTTGCATAACCCCGCCTCGACCTCGAAAGCGGGGCCGCTCCTGCTCCCTCTCCCCGTGGGAGAGGGCTGGGGTGAGGGTCTTCCGGGCAACCAGCCCCGGGTTACGCAAGGGTCTCTCGCTTTAGGGAGGCAGCCCACTCCGTGAGTCCAATCAGCCGCCGGCGCATGCTGCGCGCAGCCGGATTCGGATCCCTCGCGGCCGCCACCGCCGCCGTCCTGGCCGCCTGCGGCGAGTCGCCGGCCGCCACCCAGGCCGACGCCCCCGCCAGCGCTGCCGGCCCCCCCATGATCCAGGTCACCCCACCCGACGGCCCCATCTCCGGAACCATCCTCGTTGACGGCTCCAGCACCGTCGGCCCCATCAGCCAGGCCGTCGCCGAGGAATTCCAACAGCAGTTCACCGACGTCCGAGTCCCCGTCGGCGTCTCCGGCACCGGCGGCGGCTTCAAGAAGTTCTGCGCTGAGGAAACCGACATCTCCGACGCCTCCCGCTTCATCAAATCAAGTGAAGCTGCCGTCTGCGACGAGAGCGGCATCGGCTACATCGAGCTCCCCGTCGCCATCGATGGCATCGCCGTCGTCGTCAACCAGCAGAACGACTGGATCGGCGACAGCATCACCACCGACGAACTCAAGAAGATTTGGGCCCCCGAATCCGAGGGCCAGGTCATGAACTGGTCGCAGATTCGCGACGGCTTGCCCAACGAGCCGCTCCTGCTCTACGGCCCCGGCACCGACTCCGGCACCTACGACTACTTCACCAAGGCCATCAACGGCGAGGAAGGCGCCAGCCGCGGCGACTTCACGCCCAGCGAAGACGACAACGTCCTGGTCCAGGGCGTCTCCGGCGACGCCGGCGCGGTCGGCTTCTTCGGCATCGCCTACTACGAGCAGAACGCCGAAATCCTCAAGGCCCTCAAAGTCGACGGCGGCGCCGGCCCCGTATTCCCCACCACGGAGAACATCCTCAGCGGCAAGTACGCGCCGCTTTCGCGCGTGATCTTCATCTACGTCAGCACCGTCGCCGCCGAGCGTCCCGAGGTGCAGACCTTCGTGGAGTTCTACCTCAAGAACGCCGCCAACCTGGTCGGCGATGTCGGCTACGTCCCTCTGCCCGCCGAGATGTACAACCTCGCCCTCGAGCGATTCACCACCCGCAAAACCGGCACCGTCTCCGCCATGGATGGCGTCACCGACACCCCCAATTCCGTGCTGCAAGCCTGGAAAGCGGGCGCCTAGCATCCGTCACCAACGCCGCCCGCTATTGAGACCTTTGCAGAATTCACCGCGTCCTCAAGGGTGTGGCGGCTCCTGCCCCCTCTCCCCGTGGGAGAGGGCTGGGGTGAGGGTCTTCCGCGCACCCATCCCCGGGATACACAAGGATCTCTCTACGGGCAGGCGCTATGGATAACGCCAAATCACTGCCGCGCGCCCATCCCGCGGCTGACGCGGCTGCTTCCGAACCTGCTGGCCTTGACTTCACCCGCTCCCGCCGCGACTCCCTCCGCCGCAAGCTCGTCGAACGCAGCGTCCACGCCGTGCTCTTCCTCTGCGCGCTCATTTCCGTCCTCACCACCACCGGAATCGTCATCACCCTCCTCGGCGAAACCATCCAGTTCTTTGGCGAAGTCCCCATCGTCGACTTCCTCACCGGCACTCGCTGGACCCCCCTCTTCGCCTCCAAGAGCTTCGGCGTCCTCCCCCTCGTCAACGGCACCATCGTGGTGGCCCTGGTCGCCATCGTCGTGGCCGTGCCGATCGGGCTATTGACCGCCATCTTCCTCAGCGAATTCGCCCCGGCCCGCCTCCGTAGCGTCGTCAAGCCGGTCCTCGAAGTCCTGGCCGGAATCCCCACCGTCGTCTACGGCTACTTCGCCCTGCAATTTGTTACGCCAATCCTTCGCGACATCTTTCCCCAGACCCAGATCTTCAACGTCGCCAGCGCCGGCATTGTCATGGGCTTCATGATCCTCCCGATGATGGCCTCCATCAGTGAGGACGCCCTCCGCGCCGTCCCCCGCGACCTTCGCGAAGGCGCCTTCGCGCTCGGCGCAACCAGGTTCGAAGTCGTCAGCCGCGTGGTCGTGCCCGGTGCCCTCTCCGGCATACTCGCCGCCGTCATCCTCTCGATCTCCCGCGCCATCGGCGAAACCATGATCGTCGCCATCGCCGCCGGCCTGCAGCCCCAGATGGGCTTCGACCTGCTCCGGTCCATGGAAACCATGACCGCCTACATCGTCCAGGTCAGTCTCGGCGACACCCCCCAGGGCGGCATCGAGTTCCGCACCATCTTCGCCGTCGGAACCCTGCTCTTCGTCATGACCCTCGTCATGAACCTCCTCAGCGACCTGTTGGTCCGGCGCTACCGTGAGGCCTACGAATGAGCGCCCAGGCCCCCGCCGCCATCCCGTCCGCGAACGTCTGGCGGGCCAATCAAGCCCGCCGCCGCTGGTCCGGCTGGCTCTTCTACGGCCTGGCCGTCTTTTCGACCCTGCTCGGCCTGATCATGCTCGGCGCCTTGCTATACGACATCTTCACCGACGGCGCCGGCCAGGTGGACTGGCACTTCCTCTCCAACTACCCCTCGCGCATCGCCGACAACGCCGGCCTGCGCTCCGCTCTGCTGGGCAGCCTCTGGATGCTGGCCTTCACCGCCATCATCGCCTTCCCGCTCGGCGTCGGCGCCGCCATCTACCTTGAGGAATACGCCCCCGAAAACTGGCTCACGCGCTTCATCCAGCTCAACATCGCCAACCTCGCCGGCGTGCCCAGCATCGTCTACGGCCTGCTCGGCCTGGGACTCTTCGTGCGCTGGCTCGCGCTCGGCCGCGTCGTGCTGGCCGGCTCCATGACCATGGCGCTGCTCATCCTCCCGCTCATCATCGTCGCCTCGCGCGAAGCCATCCGCGCCGTGCCGGACTCATTGCGCGAAGGCTCCTACGCCCTCGGCGCCACCCGCTGGCAGATGGTTCGCCAAACCGTGCTTCCGTCCGCCGCCGGCGGCATTCTCACCGGCACCATCCTCGCCCTCGCCCGCGCCATCGGCGAAACCGCGCCCCTCATTACCATCGGAGCGCTCACCTACGTCGCCTTCGATCCCAACGGGCCCCTGGACATATTCACCGTGCTGCCCATCCAGATCTTCAACTGGGTGTCGTTGCCCCAGAAGGAATTCCACAGCCTGGCGGCCGGCGGCATCGTCGTCCTGCTGGTCGTGCTCCTGACCGCCAATTCGCTCGCCGTCTATCTCCGGTACCGCATGCAGAGGAGGCTTCAGTGATCAACCTGCGCATCGATGCGCAAACCACGGATGCGGTAGCCACGCCGTCGCAGAACGGGCAGACCGACGCAGTCCTGATGACTCGCAACCTCAACTTCTGGTACGGCAGCGCCTACGTGCTGGAGAACGTCAACTGTGACGTCCGGCCCCGCGAGGTCACCGCCATCATCGGCCCCTCCGGCTGCGGCAAGAGCACCTTCCTGCGCTGCTTCAACCGCATGAACGAGCTCATTCCCACCGCCCGGCTGGAAGGCTCCGTCGTCTTTCGAAACCGCGACATCTACGACCGCGCCGTCGATCCGGTCGAAGTCCGCCGCCAGGTCGGCATGGTCTTCCAGAAGCCCAACCCGTTCCCCAAGTCCATCTACGACAACGTGGCCTACGGCCCCCGCGTCAACGGCTACAAGGGCGACATGGACGAAGTCGTCGAAACCTCCCTCAAGCGCGCCGCCCTCTGGGACGAGGTCAAGGACGATCTCAAGAAGAGCGGCCTCGCGCTCTCCGGCGGCCAGCAGCAACGCCTCTGCATCGCCCGCGCCCTGGCCGTGCAGCCCGACGTGCTGCTGATGGACGAGCCCTGCTCCGCCCTCGACCCCATCGCCACCACCCGCATCGAGGACCTGATCCGCGAGCTTCGCGAGCAGCTCACCATCATCATCGTCACCCACAACATGCAGCAGGCCGCCCGCATCTCCGACCGCACGGCCTTCTTCACGGTGGCCGAATCCGGGGCCGGAGTCCTCATCGAGTTCAACGACACCCAAAAGCTCTTCACCACCCCCAGCGACCCGCGCACCGAGGCCTACATCACCGGCCGGTTCGGCTAGGACGGAGGAGGCCATGTCGCCACGAACCGAATACGAAAGCCAACTCCAGCAGGTGCACGACGAACTCCTGCTCATCGGCAGCATGGTGGAAAAGGCCATCAAGCGCTCGATCGAGTCGCTCCGCACGCGCGACGTCGAGTTGGCGCAACGAATCGTCGACGAAGATGACGAAATCGACGATCGCTACCTGGCGCTCGAGGAGCTCTGCATTGACATCATCGCGCGGCAGCAGCCCATGGCCAGCGATCTGCGCGCGCTCATCACCGGCATGCAGGTCGGCTCGGAGCTCGAGCGCATGGGCGACTACGCCGAGGGCATTGCCAAGATCAGCATCCGCATGGGCGACGAACCCCCGCTCAAGCCGCTGATCGACATTCCCCGCATGGCCGACATCTCAATCGGCATGTTGCGCGACAGCCTGACCGCCCTGAATGAGCGCGACGACGCCCTCGCGCGCCGGGTCTGGCACACGGACGACGAGGTCGACCAACTCAACGACCAGGTCTATCGCGAGCTGTTGACCTACATGTTTGAGGATCCGCGCAACATCCAGCGCGCCACTTGGCTCACCTGGGTCGCGCACAACCTGGAACGCATCGGCGACCGCGCCACCAACATCGCCGAACGCGTCATCTACCTCACCACCGGCCAGACCCCCGCCCCCGACGAACGCTGGCCCGACGTCGGCGACCCCACCCCCCAGAACCCCGCCACCACCACCAACGGCTCACCGTCCTCCTGACCGCCACCCACCCCAGTGGCCCCCTGCAACACCTGCCTTGCCTCGTCGCCTTACCTCTGGCGAGAAGCCAGGGCCGCCGAACGCCACCCGGCAGCTCCGTTTCTGCGGCGCGCAAGGGCGACAGAGTGCCGCTCTTTCTCCCTCTCCCTTGAGGGAGAGGGCCGGGGTGAGGGTGGCTGCTGGCCACTGCAACCATGCCGAGGATCAAGCATCCCTCCGTGGTCAACTCACCTCTTCTTGGGACGAAACAGAGCTACTAGCGCCACCCCAAGAACATGAAAGCTCCCCCATCCCTCCCAATCCGAACACTCGCCGAATTCCTCGGCACCGCCTGGCTCCTCATCGCCATCGTCGGCTCCGGCATCATGGCCCAGCGCCTCACCGACGACCCCGCCCTCCAACTCCTCCAGAACGCCCTCGTCACTGGCTTCGCCCTTGCCGCCATCATCGCCGCCCTGCGCCCAATCTCTGGCGCCCACATCAACCCCGCCGTCACCCTCACCGCTGCTGCCGTAGGCCAGCTCCCCTGGCGTGACGCCGCCGGCTACCTCCCCGCCCAAATCGCCGGCGGAATCGCCGGCACCCTCCTTGCCAACCTCATGTTCGGCCTCCCGCCGGCCGAAATCTCAACAACCGTCCGCGACGCCCCCATCACCTGGCTCGGCGACCTCGTCGCCACCGTCGGCCTCCTCAGCCTCATCTTCACCCTCGTCGCCACCCGTTCCTACAGCTACCTGCCCGGCGCCGTCGGCGCCTACGTCGCCGGCGCCTACTACTTCACCTCATCCACCGGCGTCGCCAATCCCGCCGTCGCCATCGGCCGCATCTTCACCGACACCTTCGCCGGCATCGCCCCCCAATCCGCCGCCATCTTCATCCTCGTCCAACTAACCGCCGCTACCCTCGTCACCCTCACCTGGCGCCTGCTGGCGGCCTCCAAGCGCTCGACCTAGTCGACGTGTCTGCACCGGGTCGCTCCGACAGTTGGTCGGGTTAAATGCCACCTCGCACTCGTTGACTCCAAGCTCGCCTCCACTCGCGGTGATCGTGATTAGCATCGGGCGCGCGCAAAGAGCCTGACCGTCAAGCGTGCGGGCATCTCAGCCTTGATTCCATGGTCCCGCTCACGCGGTAAGATCTTCAGACGTCAAGCATTGACGGTAGTGTCATCGGCAGACTTCAGGTCAACACAGTCATTCCATGGATCCCCGCACGCGTCAGCTAACGGCCTCGACGAAACTCGTCGTTAGACTCATTCTCGTCGCCCTCCTGGCAGGCGCTGTATTCCTGGTACCCGCACGCGAATCTAAGGCCTGTGTCCCGACGGATCCTCCCCCACCGTCTGCGTCGGAAAGGCTGCAAAAGTCGCCGTATGTATTCGCTGGCAAGATAGTTAAGGCATTCCCAGGGGAGCGTAGCGAGCTTTATGAGTTCAAAGTTGAGGTAGTTTGGAGGGGTCCATTGCATGAGACAGCCTTTTTGAATTGGACTATAGGAGAGTTTTTTGAAGGATCAAGCTGCAGTTATACCATTGAGCCACTTAGTGTTGGAACTGAGTATCTGGTGTATGTAAACCGAGGTGCTATAACTAGTCTCGGACTTAAGGGTGACGTGGCCCATGAATGGCGTACATCGTGGGCAATTGCCGAATTGGGCGAAGGCCAGCCTCCGGTGCGTGGAACCAGCGGACCGGTTCCGCCAATTGTCAGGGAGACAAGAGCCATGGATGAGCAGGCAGCGGCACGGAGACCGTTCATCGTCGGGGCCGTCGCGGTGCTTTCAGTGCTTGCCGCTGGTGGATTGGCGCTGCGTATCCGCGCTGCCCTGCGACGACGAAACCAACAATCCTAGACGTCTCTTGAGAACTGGATCGCAGACGCCAAAGGGGCGTCTGAATCGCGGAGCTGCCTGAGATCGAGCCGAGCGAGTCGGGATACGTCAGGGACCGAAATACCTCTGGGTTTGCGTGTGATAGGGAGGATTCGAGCGGACGCTGATCTCGTGGATAGTGGTCGCGATCCTTGTGACAGCCGAAATGGACGCTTGCACTTCTACCGCATCTACACTAACACCTCCTCCGTCATCGCCCCCCAATCCGCCCTCATCTTCATCCTCCCCCAACAACCCGCCGCCACCCCCGTCACCCCCGCGACCCTCATCGACTAGCGCCTGGCGGGTTTGCAGCGTTCGCCAAGTGCGGCTTTGGTACGGCCGTCTGCCAATCCCATATCCCGGCAATGGGATTGCCTAGCGGACTGGTGGTTCAAGTGCCAAGCGCGCGTGCCGGCGAGGCTGACTGGTCTCGGGATCGGGTCAATGCGACCGCGCAGAAACTTGACCAGCGTTCCTGGAAACAGGAGTATTCGTAATCCGCCTGGAGTTCTTCGGTATTGAACTGAGTCAGGGTGTACTTGTGATAGTCACGCGGTTTCACCGGACGGGTCTTCGCGTGTCGCGCTATTGCCCAATGAGACTTGCAATCCGATCTCTCTGTATCATTGCTTTAGTTTGCCTATTCCTAGTAGGGAACACGCAGGAGTCATTTGCGTGTTCGTGCTCACCGCCGGGTTCTCCGACTGATGAGTTGGCACGATCCAGGTCAGTATTCCAAGGTATAGTTGTCAAAGTCTATCACACGACTGTAGCTTTTGGACTAGAGGTTTATCCATCAGCAATTTATATGTTCAAAGTTAAAGCTGTATGGGCGGGACCATTACACGAGACTGTCTATCTGGATACAGTAGCTCCTGGATCGTCATGCGCAACTGGATTCGCCTTGGGAACTGAGTATCTGATCTACGGAAATGGTAGTTCGTGCAGCCGAACTGGGCCCATATCGGAGGCGAAGGAAGATCTTGCCGCGCTAGGTGAGGGGAAAGCACCGAACCCTGGTACGAGTGGACCGGTGCCAAGCGTAGTCGCTCGGCTAGAGAAAATCCTGCAAGCCTCAGACAAGCAGCCGTCCAGCGGTGCGTCAGTTTCTCCAATGTCAGCGGCAGCATTTGAAACGAGCACACCAACTCCAACGTCGACGCCTGTTGTCGCGTCGCCAGCACCGACTCCGGAAGCCGCGCTGCCAATGACCCCATCCCCGCCCGCACGGTCAACCCTGACGGAGGAAGCCGCGGAGAGGTCGTCCCAGGTGACGTGGCCCGTTGCTGTGCTCCTCACCCTCGTGGCGATTGCGACTCTCGGCTTGCTGGTGCTCATTCGCGCGAGAAGCTCTCGGTGATAATCGAAGCGCCTCCATTCCTGCACGACCTCCCAGGCTGTCGAACGTAGACTGACTCTGTTCAGTTGAGGGCGTCCCAAAACGCGTGCTGGCAAGCAGGCGGGGTCTCTACGCGGAAGCTAGAGTCCCCAGTGAAAAACCTGCCCAGAGTCCCCACGCTGCTCGACTCGCGCTGCACGGACGCCGCGGTGTCGGCGGGCGGATCCTCGCCAACCCCGCCGTCTCCGTCAGCCGCATCTTCACCGGCAGCTTTGCCGGCATCGCCCCCCAATCCGCCCCCATCTTCATCCTCACCCACCTCACCGCCGCCACCCTCGTCACCCTCACCTACCACCTCCTCGCAGCCTCAAACCGCTCGCCCTAGTCGACCCCCGTGCACCGGCGCGACTCAAACTGCCTTCAGGGCGAACCCCACCTGCAACTCGTCGGTTCCAGTCTCGCCCCATTCGCGCCGATCGCGCCAGGCATCGGGCGAACGCAAGTAACCCGACCTGCGAGGCATCTGGCATCTGAGCCTTGAATCGATGGACCGAGTCACAAGACGTGAATCGCAGACGTCACGTATGGTCGCTATAGTCATCAGCGGGTATCGGGCCAGCAGAGTCATCCCATGGATCCCCGCACAATTCAGCTGAGTGCCTCTACCAAAATCTTCATTCGATTCATGCTCGCGGTCCTCGTGGCAGCTGCTGCGTCCCTCGTATTCCCACGCGATTCGATCGCCTGTTTGCCCCCACCAATCGGGTCTCCGACCGAAGAACTTCAAAGGGCATCGGTGGTATTTGCTGGCAAAGTCATTGCGGCAAGCTCAGTTCCCGACGGCCGGATTTATGAATTTAAGGTCCACACTGTATGGAAGGGCCCTCTCTACGAGAAAGTTCTTATCTTCAGAAGCGTTGGAGTATATGATAAAGGCACACCTTGCGAGGGAGAAGCCAAGCAATATACGGTAGGACAAGAGTATCTCGTATACGATGATATTGGCATGGGTAGCCGAACAAACCTGCTACATAACGCCAATGAAGACTTGGTTGAATTGGGCGTGGGTCGGCGCCCCGTCCCGGGATCCATTGCGCCCGTTCCGCCCGACGTCAGTGAGGCGAGTGCCAGCGAGGAGCGCAGACAGACAGGAATCAGAGTCATCGTGGCTTTGGCGGCTATTGTAGGCGCTGTCCTGATTCTGCCACGCCTTGCTGCCTTACGACGACGAAGCATACAACGCGAGACGTAGTCTGATAGTTGAACTTCAGACGACTTAAGCGTGGTTGAAGCAGGTCGTTTAGTAGAACCGATCCGGTGAAGTGTGAATGCTACGAAGCCAAACGCTTAGCCGCGACAACTGTCGATAGGACAGTCCGAGGCGACTCTCGTTGCGCTCGGTAGAGTTTGGAATCTTCGCTTGGGCGAGACGGCTGGCCTCACTTCCGCTGTAGTGTCACCAGCCACCCTATCCAGCCTAGTCCCCGCTCCGCCGCCATCTTCATTTTGACGGAACTGGCCGCCGCCTGGATCGAATCCGGCTGGTGACTGCTGGCGGTTCCAATCCGTTCGCCGTAAGCTTCGCGTCTCGCGACTAGAGCAAGTCGTGTCGTTCAGTTCGTGACGCGCCTTTCGAATCACGAGCGCCCCAGAGATCTGTTAGGCAGGAGCAGTAGGTGAGCGCCGAACCCCAACTCTTCAGAATCAATCCCGAAAACCGCGAATCCGAGAAGATCGCCGAGGTTGAATTCGCCAGCCTGGGCTTTCAGGAGCGGCGCGACATCCAGGAATGGGTCGCCGCAAACCCCGAAATCCTGGGCGAGGATCTCCTGATCATCGGCAAGGAGTTCAGCGGCTTCGACCGCACCGACGAGCGCCTGGATCTCCTCGCCGTGGACGCAGACGGAGATCTTGTCGTCATTGAATTGAAGCGGGATGACACGGGTTCTGATGCCCATTGGCAAGCCATCAAGTACGCCAGCTACCTCCAACGCGCCAGCGCCGACGACATCATTCGCATGCTCGCCGAATTTAGCGACACATCCGAGGACGATGCGACAAGTAGACTTCTCCAGCATCTCAACGCCGACGATCTGAATGCGCTGAACAATGACCAGCGCATTATCCTGGCCAGCCACCGGTTTGCACCGGAAGTAACCTCCGCCGCCCTTTGGCTGAATGAGAAGGCCCCAGGTGACAACCTGATTTCGTGCGTGCAACTGACGCCGTACCAGGACGGCGACGAGGGGCCTCTATATGTACAGGCCAGCACAATCATCCCGGTTCCCGGCGTTGACGATTACATCATTAGAATTGGTGAATCATCTAGTGACAATATCTCTGTTAGGCCGGGAACGAGCAAGCTGGCTCAGACATTTGCGCGAAACCGGGGCGATGAGATCACTCGCTTTCTTAGAGGAGTGTCCAATCGAACTTTGGCTGGCCTGCAGCCGCATCTAAGGCCGGACAAGACGAGCCGATGGGCTGGCGGCAACCCGAACTGGCGCTACTGGCACATGTGGTATTCGCGTCCGTTCTGGGGCAATTGGAAGATGGCGTACTTCATCCATCTTGTCCGGCAAGAAGAAGGCCCAAACGAGTGGCGAGCCTGGCTGGGTCTGGGATTCTGGGACAGTGAGATTAGCGACCTGGAGAAAAAGCTCGAGGCCTTAGACGTTTTCGACGATCAGCAATTCAGGAATGCGGAACTGCACGTTTCCCGCCTCGGGAACGTCTCTGAGGACGCGTTCGCCGATGAGCTATCCAAGACGATTTGCCGCTTCATTGAAATGGTCACGCCAAAGATTGATTCCATCTCGGATGAGATCAATGAATAGCTGAATCACCTGGGCAAAACTGGAAATGAAGATGGCTGGCGGTGCCTATCAGATCGATCTTGCTTGGAAATAGTCAGCTTGAGTCTGCGTGCGAATGACGCGAGAGTTTAAGCTTCGGTCTGCAGGTAATGACTAGGCACGCCGTACGTCTATGATTGCGACTCAATTCGCTAGTTGACATGCGCGTGCTTCGCCTGATACAAACGACCAACGAGCCGTGGGCGGCTGGTTCGCGAACCTTCTCAGCCACGGTCGCCAGCGGCGAACTGGCAGTCCGCACAGGCGGAACGTGGCTTCCCGACAAGGAGACCCGCCACGGACGCCACAGCCGTCATCATCGCCATAGTCACCGTTGGAGCGACGCTGCTCTTGACCGTCAGCGGGGCAGCCTTGCGTCTCGGCAGTCGCCTTGGAGCCGTCGAGCAGGGGCTCGCAGATTGCCAGGCGGCAATCCGCGAGATTCGGACTGACATTTACGAGCTCAACCGGAAAGTCGACCGCATCCTCGCACGACTCCCTCCACCACCCGCGTAGCGACTCGCACATCGTCCTGCGACTCGCGTACCCACCGGATTGACGAGTCCAATCGCCACCTGATACAAACAGCCAACGAGCCGTGGGCGGCGGGTTCGCAAACCTTCCGAGCCACGGGCCAGGAGCGTGCTGGCGGAGCGCACCGGCGACGTGTGGCTACCTGACGAGGAGTACCGCCGTGGACGCCATGCCCATCGTTGTCACCATGATCACCGTCGGCCTCACGCTCGTCTTTGCCGTCGCCGGCGCCGCCTGGAGAGTCGGCATGCGCGTCGGCACCGTCGAAGAGGGCGTCAACGGCTGCGACCTCCGCCTCCGCGAGCTTCGGGTCGATGTCCAGGACCAGGGTGCCCGGCTGCATTCCGACATCCAGGGCGTTCGGAGCGACGTAAGGTCTGGCATCGAGAGCCTGCGAACCGAAATGACTGACAACACCCAGCTGGTGCGAACCGAGGTCCAGGATCTACGAACCGACGTGAAGGCCGACATCCAACATGTCCGAACCGAGGTCCAGGACCTGCGAACCGACGTGAAGGCCGATACTCAGTTGGTGCGGACCGAGATCCAGGATCTGCGAACCGAGGTTAAGGCCGATATCCAACTCGTCCGGACCGAAGTCCGCGACCTGCGGACCGAGGTGAAGTCCGACTTCAAGGAGCTACGCGCCGACGTCAAGGCCGACATGCAGGAGCTACGCGCCGACGTCAAGACCGACATGCAGGAACTCCGCACCGACGTCAGGGCTGACATGCAGGAACTGCGGACCGAGGTGCACGCCGACATCGACGATCTCCGGTCCGAGGTTCGCCAGAACAACGACAAGCTCGACCGAATCCTCGAACGCCTCCCGCAAACCGTCCCCTAGCGCGACCCACCCGCCCCGAACCACCCCGCACGCCGCCGGCCCGCAGATCCTCGCCCTACCTCGGCGCCTCTGCCGCCAGCACTTGCGAAATCCAGCTGTTGATGCTCTGCCCGCTCTCGGCTGCCGCCTGCGCTACTCGCCGGTGCAACTCGCTCCCCAACCGCAATTGCAGCTTGCCCGAGAAAGGCGCCGCCGGTTCCACGCCGTCCTCTCGGCAGGACGCCAAATACTCGTCGACTGACTGTTCGAATTCCGCCCGCAATTCCCGCACGTCCGTTGCCTCGAACGTCGCGATGGGGTAGCTGCCCGTGTTCACGACCCGCCCATGCAGTCGCTCCACCGAGTCGTCGTACTCCACTGTCGCCAGATAGCCCTGGAATTCCATCAAGGTTCCACTCCCAGCGCCGCCAAAAACGCCGCAATGTCCCGCACGGTCGCCCGCCCCGTCTCCGGTCGCGGATGCGGACGGTGCACCACCATCCGGTCCGAACCCTTTCTCAGCGGCACCCGCGACCCTGATCGCTCGATCACCTCGACTCCCACTGCTCGCAACATCGCTTCAATGTCGCCCCACCGGATCCCGGCAGGCGTCGGTCGGTGAAAGACCCGCTGCAGGGTGCGCCGGTGCGAGGCTTGCATGCTGCTGCAATGGTACTACGAGTGGTATCACCGCGAGTTGTGTCTGGCCGGCATCAGCGGGATACGCAGCAGCAACTCACGCCGGCCAGGCGCCGATCCCCAGCGAACCGGCCCCTGACCCCGCTCGACTGAGCTTCCGAAGTCTCGATCGCCTCCTTCCGCGACTCGCTGCCTTGCCTTCGGTACGCATCTAGTGTACACTATGCGTGACTGGTTCGCAACCCTGATTGGAGACCCTTCGTGGCCGTCGCCGCAACCGTCGTCCGCACCCCCGGCCCGGCGCTTCCCAGCACGCCGCGCCTCGGGCGTCCGCGGGTCCTGCGCCGGCTCAGGAGCTTCTTGGAAGAAACTCCTCGTTTCGCAGCCACCCCGCTTCCCCCGTCGCTCGCGCCTGACCACAGCTCCGCACCTCGCCCCGGTCTCCGCCGCACACCCGGCATCCGTCCGCGCCGCCTGTTCTCGGCTGCCCGTCCCATGGGTGCCATCTCCTTGCCCTGCTCCGCCTCACCCATGCCGCCGAAAACTCAGAATCTCGCCTCGAAAATCCGCCAAAACTGTCTCTCGCCAGCCCGAACCCCTCTGGGGTTCGGGCTGGCGAGAGACAGTTCCCCCCTTCACCCCCGGCCGCACAGCGGGTGCGAGCGACGACTTCGGCCCCTTGCCTGGAGACCCACGATGCCGATTCCCCAGCCAGGTTCGATAAGCATTCAGTCGGCAAGGTTGAGCCGCACGCCCCGGAGCGGTACCGTCAGGCGCTGCCTGACCACCGGACGCCTCGTATGAGCCAGGACCAGAGCCGCCCCAACGTGCTGCTCATCATCACCGACCAGCAGCGCGGCGACTGCCTCGGCATCGACGGTCATCCCGTCCTGCAGACCCCAGCCATGGACTGGCTCGGCGCCTCCGGCACCTTCTTCCGCCGCGGCTACTCCGAGTCCCCCTCCTGCATCCCCGCCCGCCGCGTCCTCATGTCCGGCCGCCCGCCCGACGAGGACGGCATGGTCGGCTTCATGAGCGCCCCCTGGGACCCGCCCGCCACCCTGGCCGGCGAACTCCGAGCCGTCGGCTACGAAACCCGCATGGTCGGCAAGCTGCATCTCCACCCCAAGCGCAAGCGCTTCGGCTTCGACGTCCTCGAACTCGCCGACTCCACCCGAGCCGACGACAACGAATACCTTGACTGGCTCCACGGCGAGTTCCCCCTCGACCGCTGGGCCATGGCCCACGGCGCCACCCCCAACGGCTGGATCGGCCGACCCAACCACCTCCCCGAGGAGAAGACCCACACCTTCTGGTGCGTCTCCCGCGCCATCGAGTACCTCGAAAAGCGCGACCCCTCCTGCCCCTTCTTCCTCAACGTCTCCTTCATCGATCCCCATCCCCCGATGACTCCGCCAGACTGGTTCTACGACCGCTACGCCGCGCTGGATCTGCCCGAGCCGGCCATGGGCGACTGGATGGAACCGTGGGACGGCCCGCCCCGCGGCATCCCAGCCGAGAAGGGTCCCTACGGCCAGCGCGGCCCCATCGACGCAGGCGCCATGCACAACCTGCGCGCCGCCTACTACGGCCTGATCAACCACATCGACATGCAGATGAGCCGCCTCTTCCAGTACATGCGCGACAACGGCCTGCTGGAGGAGACCTTCATCGTCTTCGTCAGCGACCACGGCGAGATGCTGGGCGACCACCAGATGTACTCCAAGTGCCGCGCCTTCGACGCCTCCGCCCGGGTCCCCTTCCTCGCCCGCGCTCCCCAGCGCATGGGCTTCCCCCGCGAGATCGTCTGCGATCAGCCCGTTGGCCTCCAGGACGTCATGCCCACCATCCTCGAAGCCGTCGGCGCCCCGATCCCCGACTCAGTCAGCGGCAGCAGCCTCCTGCCGCTCATGCGCGGCGACGACGCCGGCTGGCGCCGCTACCTGCACGGCGAACACGCCGGCATGTACCGCTACGTCGACGGCAACCACTGGCTCGTCGATACGCGCTACAAGTACATCTGGATGAGCCAGACCGGCCGCGAGCTCTTCTTCGACCTGCACGAAGACCCGCTTGAGGAACGCGACCTATCTCAGCAGGTGGATTTGGCCCCCTGGCGCGAACACCTCATTGAGAAGCTGCGCGATCGTCCGGAGGGCTTCACCGACGGCCAGCGCCTAATCCCCGGCCAGCCCCACGAGCACATGGTGCCCACCAAGGTTCCGCCCGGCATCACCGTGGCCCGGCCCAAGCTCTAGCGGGGCGCGTGATGGCCGACAAGCAGCCCCACATCCTGCTGATCATGACCGATCAGCAGCGCAACGACGCGCTCGGCATCGCCGATCACCCGGTCCTGCAGACCCCCAACATGGACTGGATCGGCGCCACCGGCACCCGCTTCCGCCGCGGCTACACCGAGTCCCCGGCCTGCATCCCCGCTCGCCGCGTCCTCATGTCCGGCCAGGCCCCGAGCGTCAACGGCATGGTCGGCATGATCGGCGGCATGCCCTGGGATCCTCCGGCCACCCTGGCCGGGGAGCTCGGCAAGGCGGGCTACGAGGCCCGCATGATCGGCAAGATCCATCTCTTCCCGCAGCGCCGCCGCTTCGGCTTCGACGCCATGGAACTGGCCGACTCGACCCGCCACCACGACAACGACTATCTGGACTGGCTACACGGCCAGATCCCGCTCGACCGCTGGGCCATGGCCCACGGCGCCACCCCCAACGGCTGGATCGGCCGCCCCAACCACCTGCCCGAGGAACTCACCCACACCTTCTGGTGCGTCTCCCGCGCCATCAATTTCCTGGAACGACGAGACACTAGCCAGCCCTTCTTCCTCAATCTCTCATTCATCGATCCCCATCCCCCCTTCACCCCGCCGAAGTTCTTCTTCGATCGCTACGCGGACATGGAACTGCCGGATCCCGTCATCGGCGACTGGGTGGAGCCGTGGAAAGGGCCGGATCGCGGCATCGACCCCGAGGTCCGTTCCGAACGGCGCTTCTACCGGCGCGGCATGAAGCTCGATCCCCTGCCGATGCACTACATGCGCGCCGCCTATTACGGAATGATTAACCACATCGACATGCAGCTCAGCCGCCTCTTCCAGTACATGCGCGACAAAGGCCTGCTGGAGGACACGCTGGTCGTCTTCGTCAGCGACCACGGCGAGATGCTGGGCGACCACTACCACATCGCCAAGAGTTTCCCCTTCGAAGCCTCGGCCGGCATTCCATTCCTCATCAACCCGCCGGAGGCCTGGGGCGCCCCGCGCGCACAGGTCCTCGACCAGCCCGTTGGCCTGCAGGACATCATGCCCACCCTCATCGACGCCGCCGGCGCCGAAGTCCCGTCCTCGGTCACCGGTCGCAGCCTGGTCCCGCTTGTCCGCGGCGAGTCTGTCGCTTGGCGCGACGCGCTCCACCTGGAATACGCCAGCGGCGCACGCTCCGAACTAGCGCTCGGAACGACGCTTAACGAACCCCCGCCCGCCAAACAGCAGTGGGCCCGCGGCTGGCACGCGCTGGTCAACGACAGCCACAAGTACATCTGGGAAAGCCAGACCGGCCAGGAACTCCTGTTTGACGTCCGCAACGACCCGTTCGAGGAGCACGACCTCTCCTCGCAGACCGACCTCGATCCCTGGCGCCAGCGTCTGATCGATCAACTGCGCGACCGCCCCGAAGGCTTCACCGACGGCTCCCGGCTCATCACCGGCCGCCCCCACGAACACATGGTCCCCGGCCTCGCCCCACCCAACTACGACACCGGACCACCCGTCTACTAACGTCGCCCGCCCGCCATCGCCACGGCCTCCGGCCGCCGCCGCAACGCCAGCATCGAAACAACTCCAAACACCGGCCCCAACGCCAGCAACCCAAACGCCGCCCCCCAGTGCGGCCCGCCATCCACCAGCAACCCAACCAGGTGAATACTCACAAACGTCAGCAAGAACCCAATGCAGATTTGCATCGTCAGCGTCGTGCCCACGTACTCCTGCGGGCTCAACTCCGAGATTGCCGCCGAAAACTGCGCCGAATCCGCAATCACGCTGAAGCCCCAGACCAACATAATCGGCAGCAACACCCACAACGGCGCGTCCACCAGCAGGGCCACGGCAATCGCCGCGCTCCCGCTCACCGCCATCGCCCCTGCCGCCGTCACCGACCGCCCCACGCGATCGGCCACTAGGCCTCCCACAACCGCCCCAACCCCACCAACCGCAATCACCCCAAACCCAAGACCCGCCGCTACTCCAGCCGACCCGCCTTCCCGCGCCACCACCTGTGCCAGGAAAAGTGGAACCCACGCCCACATGGCATACAACTCCCACTGATGCCCCAGGTACCCCAGCGTGGCCAGCCGAAGCCCCGGCGCTCGCACGATCTCCATCGCGAACCGTGGATTGAATCGAGCCGGCGGCGCCGCAAACGGCCCCTGGCGAACCCCGCCCGACACCAGCAATCCGGCGGCCAGCGCCAGCCCCGCGGTCACCAACACCACCGGCCGCCAGGAAGCATCCAGCAACGCCCGCACCAAGTGCGGACTGGCCGACCCCACGGTCAGCGCGCCCACGATCAGACTCAGCGCTAGCCCCCGACTACGTCGAGTCCAGGTGGCGGCCAGCTTCAGACCTGGCGGATACACGCCCGCCAGAAACGCTCCAGTCAGAAAGCGCAGGACGGCTCCGTCAAGCGGGCCAGTGGCAATCACGGCAAGACTGGCAGTCGTCAGGGCTGCGCCGGCGGCACTGAGGGCGAAGAGCCGCGACGCGTCGAAGCGATCGGGAATGTTAAGAACGCCGCTCACCAGCGTCCCAGCCACGAACCCCAACTGCACGGCCAGCGTCAGCCACGCGGCCGCTCCGGCCGTCAGCTGCCACTCCGCCTGGATCAGCGGCGCAACCGCCGCGGCGCTAAACCAGGGCGCCAACGCCAGCAACACCGCAACCGTCAGCAGGGTCAGGCTGCGCCATTGCCTGACGCCGCCCTCAGCCACCGGCGGGGAAATCGTCATTCGCAAACACTACCCCGCAGTGTCCGCTCTGGCTCCCGAGCGCCGATTAGCAACGAGGCCCCCGCTGCTGAAGCGGGGGCCTCGTCTCAACGACGGGTCAGGCGCTAGCGCTTGACGTCGCCGTTGTTCAACTGCTCCTGGAACTTAGCCAGCAGGTTGTTGACCTTCTCGCTGGCCGTGTCCGTGGATTCCTGCGCCGAGATCTCGCCCACCAGCGCGCCATCCATAACCGGCCGCCACAACGCGCGAATCTCGGAGTAGAAGCCGCCCGGCACGTACCACTGCATAGCCCGGAGATTCGGGTTTGCGATGTAATCGTACAGGTGATGCATCCCTTCCGGCGGCGCTGCGACGGCTTCAGGGAAGTTCGCAACGTCTTTCCACGTCGGCAGGTGACCGCGGTCGATTGACACGCGGCCCTGCACCTCGGGACCGGACAGGAAGTAGACCCAATCCACCGCCTGCTCTTCCACGCCCGTCACGGTAGCTGTACCGGCCACAATGTGCGGCTGGTCGTTCCACTCGAAATTGGCGTGATCGGTGTTCTCGCCCCAGGGCATAGGACCGAGCGACCACTGGAATCGGTCACGAATCGTTGGAATCCGACCGCCGGTGCCATAGACCGACCCGCCGATTTCCACCGCCTGCTTTCCGGCGGAAAACGGGCTTCCGAACTCCCCGGAAAGCCCGCTCCGCTGTTCGGGCGTGTACGACACGTTCTCAACGTGGATGTAATCCACGATGTCCTGCCAACCCCGCCAACCATCGTCCAGCGGCGGTCCCCAAATCTGATGACCGTTTGGTCCATCTACTCGCGCCTGGCCGTTGTTGTACCCGTACATCTGCGGGAACACCTGGAACTGCTCGGAGCGGGTCGCGCGGATTCCCCATACGTCGTTGTCGGGGTCGCGGATCTTCTTCATCTCCTCAAGCAGGTCGCTGTAGCGCATGCCTTCCGTCGGCTGGTTGGCGCCGGCTCCCTCGAACAGGTTGATGTTGTACATCAGACCGCCAAGGGCGCCCTGGTAGGGCATCCCGTACAACGGGCCTTGTAAGCGAGTGGCGTCGTACGGATAACTCTGGTCCATGTTGTCCGAGTAGATGTCGGGCTGGAACCAGTAGTTCGACGGGTCGTAGCCGTCCTTCTTCGCCAGGATGTCGTCGATCTGCAGCCAGATGCCCGCACCGACGAACTGCTGGAACGAGACGCCGTTCAGCAGGTTTGTCTCCGAGAGTGTGCCCGCCACGGCTTCGACGGCGATCTTCTCGTAGTAGATGTGGTCCTGCGGGATGAATTTCACCTTGATGTCCGGACGCTGCACAGCAAAGCGCTCGATGGCCCACGACATGGCCGCGCCGCGCGGACCGGACGTGTGGTCGGTCGCGTGCTCGATCTTGACGGTGCGAGCCTCGGGCTGCGCTTCCATCATCACTTGGACTTCGCGCGTGACGACCTTTTCGACTACCGTCTCGACCGCAACTTCCTCTTTGACGACCTTCTCGACGACCCGCTCGACCGGGACTTCCTTCTCGACGATCCGTTCGACCGGGACTTCCTTTTCGACAATCTTCTCAACCGTCACAACCTGCGCTTCACCGCAGGCCGCTAGGGCAGCCAAACCCGCCACCCCCGTGGCGCCTACGGCCGCACCACGCAGCATGTGCCTGCGTGAAATCAACTTTCGCATCTATCCCTCCCTGATTCAGACTTGAGAGCCTCGAGTCTCCCAAGCCGTGCGGAACCCAGCGGACTCTATATCAGTCGGCGATTTTGTGTCGAACCGATTCGCCGCACCGCAAGCTCGACGCCCTAGACAATGGGCCGAGCCAGCGTGGCGGGACGCGGCGGCGGCTGCACGATTTTGGGCCAGGTGTCGCCCGTTTCTTGACACCAGCGCCGCAACGCCCGCCGCGAGCGATCGAGCTGGTTCTGGTAAGCCGGGTGTCGGACCTGGTTATGCAGTTCCAACGGGTCGTCGCGGAGGTCGTACAACTCGTCGCTGTCATCTTGCGACTCCACATACTTCCAGCGTTCATCGACCCACATTCGCAGCGGATGCAGGGGATCCGTCCAGTTCACTGAGTGAAACTCGGCGGCCACCCCCTGGTTGACCGGTGTGTCGCCGCCTAGAACCAAGTCGCTGAAGTCCACGCCCTGCAGCACGTCTGCCGGCTGACCGCCACACATCCGCACGATGGTCGGTACAAGGTCCACCAGCGAAACCACCCGCGCGGTCTGGTGGGCGAAGCCCAGTCCGCCAGGCGGCCGCATGATTAGCGGAATGCGCATCAGATCCTCGTACATCACCGCCCCCTTGGCGGCCAGCCCGTGATGTCCCAGCATCTCGCCGTGATCCGAGAAGAAGATGAACAGCGTGTTATCCCACTTGTCCGCGTCCAGCAGCGCCGTAACCAATCGCCCAACCAGGTGGTCCACATACCCAACCGCTCCCCAGTACGCCGCCCGCATGGAGCGAATCTCCTCGTCTGTCCAGTCGGAAATGACCTTTAGTTGCTCGGCATTGCGATGGGCGACCAGTGCCGGCCCGGCCGGGTCGTTCCGGTTTTCCGGCAGGTCCATTTCGCCAGGGCTGTACATGGAGTGAAACGGCTCGGGTGAGGTATACGGCGGATGGGGCTCGTGGCACGAATAGACCAGGCAGAGCGGCCGGTCGTCGCCCTTAAGACTCCGAACCCAATCGGTTGCATGGTCCACGTGAAAGAACGACGGGTGTTGCGCAAGAGGCAACAGCGAGGGTCCAACGCTTGTCTTCCGGTTGTAGAAGTCGGGATCCGGCTCGAATCCGTGCTCTTTGCCGCCGATTCCAACGCCGATCTGCTGCGTCAGCCGCAAGACCTGGTTCTGCGCACGCCTGTCCACGTCGATGTCGCCCGAACGCGAGCAGAAGTCGGGGAATCCCGGCCGCGCCGCCCCGCTGCCCAGGTGCCACTTGCCGGCGTAGCCGCGCAAGTAGCCAAGGTCCCCCAGGTAGTCGCCCAAGTTCCGCACGCTTTCGGGGTAGCGCATCAGATCGCACCCTGGCCGCATTTGATGGTTAGCCACCATGCCGTTGGTGTGCGGATACAGCCCCGATAGTGTGGCCATGCGTGACGGCGAGCAGATGGGATAGGGACAGTACGCGCGGTCAAAGAGCGCCCCGTCGCTGGCAATCCAGTCCAGGTGGGGTGTGCGAATGCCCTCCACGCCGCCCGCGCCAATGGTGTCGGCGTGTTGTTGATCGCTGATGAACAGGACGACGTTTGGTTGATCCGTTGCCATCGCTCGTGATCCTTCCGTTGCAGGGCTTGTAGACGCGCCTCGGCTACGGTTTCAATCGTGACTCTAGGTCATTGTCCGGCGCCGCTCGCGTTCAAGATCAGGGCTGCCGGCGAAGCGACGAAGTCTCGCGTCTCCTGGCTGACCGGCGACTTGCTCGGCCATCCAGTCCGCTGTGACGCGCGCGGCCTCGGCCAGGACGTCGTCCAGGGTGCGCCCCGAGCGCTTCAACACATTGAAGCTGTGATCCGCACCCTTCAGGACATGCAGGCGTGCATTGGCGGAAGAGTCGTCTGCGGCTCCGCGCAGCAGATCCAGCCGAGCCATGCGGTCGCGATCGCCTGAAAGAAACAGCAGTGGTACATCCATGTGGGCCAGGTGCTGGGCCCGATCAGTATTCGGCCGCCCAGGCTGGTGCAGCGGAAACGCATAGGCGACTATTCCGGACAGGCCGTCCATCATTGCCCGCGAAGCGGCCAGCGTGGTCATCCGGCCGCTCATCGAATGCCCGCCGGCAAACCAGGGGAGGTCGGGCGCGACCTCGGTGGCCGCGGCGACCGCTGCTTGCACGGTCGTCAGGCGCACGCCTTCTCCGTCCATGCCGCCGCGGCCCGACTCCGAGTAGGGGTAGTTGTAGCGGAAGGTCGCAACGCCGGTGACCGCCAGCGCGCGGGCCACTTGTTCCATGAATGGGTGCCGAGCGTTGGTTCCAGCTCCATGGCCAAGCACAAGCAACGCATGCGCCGCAGGTGGCCGGCACAGCATTGATGTCACGCTGCCGCGTTCGTCCGAAACCTTGAATGAAGCGACGACGTTGGGAATGTTCAAGTTGCTAACCGTCATCGCGTCCTGCCGCATCTCGCGCGCCGTGACGCCTCAAGATCCCGGCCACATCCTCGAGTCCGCTCGCCAGGGCCCGGTCAAGGTGCGTCTGGTCATCGTCACCAACCCGGTTGAGGCTGGTATCGACGGCTGCCAATAGATCTATGGTTCTCGGATAGTCGCCCTTGGGATCGCGAAAGTTGCCCGCGCCCCAGATTGCACCACCCAGCGGCGTACCGCCGAAGTCGTTTGTGGCGCCCAGCGACGGGTCGTAACCAAGGAGCACCTCCACGATGTCCGCATAGCCCCGCACAGCCGCGCGGTCCAGCGGTGTGCCGTTGTCGTCGCCTCGGGCATCGACCGGAAAGCCTATCTCGAGCATCAGTGCGACGCCGTTGCAAGCGTTGTTCCAGGCTGCGTCGCTAATTGCACGCGACTCGTCCGGGGCAAGCGATGCAACGAGTCCAGGGTTCGTGTCCGCGATGGCCAGCGCTCGCGAACGATCGCCGGTCCAGGCCGCGTGGATGAGTTGCTCCTGCGGACCGGCACGCGTCAGGAGCTTCCGAACAAATCCGTCATGGCCCTTCATGCTGGCGAACGGCAGCGGTCGCATTCCCACACCCATGCGATAGATGTACAGGTGACCACCTGGCGGCCGGTTCGTCATGTGAGGCCCGTGGTTACTGCGGGATCGGAGGGAGTCCGGATGAGCCGCCAGCACCTGATCCGCGATGCTGATGTCGGCCAGTGCGCAGGCGACGTAAATGTCCGGCGTGGCCCTGTGCTCGACGAGTCGCCGACACACGGCCGGGTCATCAATCGCCCACTGGACCGGGGTCGCGCCGTGGTCAATGTCCCGCATGTCAATGTCGGCGCCGTTCTCCACCAGCAGGTCCACGATCGCCGTCGTTCGTGCCATGTGCAGCGGTGAAGCCCCGTCGCGTCCTCGCTCACTCACGCAACCGGGCCGTTCGTGGATATGCCGACGCAGCGTGGCGACATCGCCGAGGTTCGCGGCCGCATGGGCATCAACCGTCAGGCCGCGGCGCCGAAAGTCCTCGAATAGCTCCGTCATCACCGGCGAACCGTCGGCCCGACGCTGCTTTACCCACAGATCGATGTGCTCACTATCCAGCACGCCCGAACCGCCCGGCTCCCAGCCCGACCGCGCGTTGACGTCGGCCCCGGCCTCGACCAGGACCCGCATCGTCGCCGCATCGCCACGCGAGCTGGCCTCAACAAGCGCGGGCGCGTCGAAGTAGCCCCACGGCTCGTCAATTCGCTCGCGCAACCACGGATTCGAGGCCAACAGCGCTTGCGTTTCCGTCGCGTCACCGCCGCGCAGTGCGGCCAGGAGCTGGCGCCTGGCTTCCTCGTGGCCAGGCTCGGTGTTGCGCGCAGGTGTCATCGGCGTCTCCCGAGTGTTCCCTGTTCCTGGAAGCGTCCAGGGTCGTAGGCGGGTGGCCGTGACCGACCGATCGTTTCGGCGTCGGTGTGGGTGCCGCGGGTATCCATGCCGGGGATGAGGAGCATGGGGCGATAGTCGCGCGGATTGGCGGATAGTGCACGTTGGGGCGAGCGGGGGGCGGGGCTGGTGGAGCGGTCCTTTGCGCGCATAAGAGTTTTTTCCAAAAAACTCTTGACTTGCGGCGGGGCGGTTTCCGGGGTCTTGGTGGGCATGGCGGGGGCGGGCGGCGATGGGGCCGAGCGGTGGGTTCGCGTGAGGCGGCGGCTGGGCGCGGATGGGGGCATGGCGGCCGGCGACGCCCGGTGCGGCGGCCGGTGGAGTGGGATGCGGACTGTGAGTTGCGGTGTCATGGGTTCTAGTGTACACTTCCTGAGAACTAAGGGCAATGGACAACGAAGGTGAGGAGCTGGCGGACGGGGGGAGCGCGGGCGACCATGAGGCGGGAGGGAAGACGGGACGTGGCTGTTGGTCGAGTCGTTGGGTCGCGACTTAGTGCTGGCGGCGAGTGTGGGCGGCTGGGCGATGTGCCACGACGAGAAGACTGGTGGGTCTGAGACGCTGGCCGTAGGCGAGATTGGGACCGCGATTCGGGGTGGTCTTGATGAAGAGCGCGGCCACAAGGGCCGCCCCTACGGTGACAGGGGCGACTCAGGCCTGGTCGTCGGCGTCGAGGTCAAAGACGAGGAGATGGTAGTCGGTGGGGTCGTGGGTTTCGGGGCGTCGGGGGAGTTCGAGGGCGGGGATGGATTGCATGAGGTCGGCCGCGAATTGGATGTCGGCGTCGTCGAGGATGAAGTATTCGGAGAGGCCGCTGACGCGGTCGCGGGTGACTTCCACGGCGTCGCGCATGGCTTGCACCGAGACGATGCGACTGAAGCGAATGCGGAAGGTGCGCTCGCCCGCGAAGTAGAGGTGCTTGGTGGTGACGGCCATGGTGCCGATGCCACGGTGCACGACTTCGTCGCGTTCCACGGGCGTGCCGCGGGATTGGCCAACGCGGACGGAAACGCCCCTGGCTATGCGGACGCTGGTGCCGGCGGAGCGGCCGACGATCTCACGCTTGATGCGCTGTTCGGCGTAGCCGACGTTGGGAAAGACGTAGATGAGGTGTTCGCTCTTGAGGAATTTGAACGGGAGCGGCAGGTAATGGGACCAGTCGACCTGAGGCAGTTTGTTGTCGTCCAGGATGGCGATGATGTTGTCGCGGCGTTGGTTTTCCAGACGTAGGGCGCGCTGTTCGGCTTCGCGCTGGCGCTGTTGGACGGCCAGTCTTCGCTGCTTGTCCTGCTCTCGAGCCAGGCGCTTTTCTTCCTGGCGTTCCTGGTGGTCGGCCAGCGTTTCGCGGATCCAGCCGATGGGTGGCACGCGACGGGCCTTTTCTGATATTGGGGGTGTTTCTAGCGAGCCGGCAGCGTAGCACCGCGTGGGTCGGCTACGGATGCCGCGGTGAGGGAACCCGCGTTCGATCGGTTTCGGGGCCGGACGGGGACTGTTGGCTGCGGTCAGAGGGGGTTGCGCCAGCGGAGGCCGGGGAAGCGGCTGAAGTCGGTGTCGTTGGTGTGAAGTTCGGCCTGGTATTCGATGGCGAGGGCCGCGATGTGGGCGTCGGTGGCAAGGTTGCCGCCAACGCCGGCGGCCTGAAGAGCGTGGCGCACGAGGGTGAGGTGCTGCCGGCCGGGGCTCAAGGGCGTGATGTTGGGATGCCGGAACCATGTTTCCACGTAGTCGACGGCCCGCGCCGTGGCTAGCGGATGCGCGAGCACCGAGGGGTGAGTCGCCAGACGCACGAATCCAATCGCTACGACCCAGGGAACGCCGACACGCTCGGTGCCGTTGACCAGAGCTTCCCACCAGCGCCGGGCCGCCGGGTGCAGGGGCGCCGTTTCGTCATGGGCGTAGAGCAGCAGGTTGACGTCGGGAACGATCACTCCCGGTGCTCGTCGATGATCTTCCGGTGCTTTTCGAGGAAGGCCTCGACCTCAAGCTGGTCGTTGAGCTGGTTGAGTTTGAGGGGGTCGATCCCCGGCCGGAATCCGCCACGGAACGGGCGGACGCGAAAGACCGGCCGGTCCTCGGGGGCTTCCGGCGCGAGGCCGCGGCGCAGGGTGTCGTTGACAACCTGCTTGAACGGGACGTCCAGCAGCTTCGCCTGCTGCTTGAGGGCGTCGGCAAGGTCGTCGTCGAGGGTGAGGGTGGTTCGCATGGAGGCATCAAAGCATCATCGAGATATGATGTCAAGGTGCTTCCCGTCTGTTGACTGGTAAGCGGGTGCCCGCTTCGACATATGACGGCTAGTAGGACGTCTGTTTCCCCCGCCCGTTTCGCCGGTCGCTAGCGGGGGGTTACTTCCACTCGTCGTCGGGGGGCCAGATGTTGGTGGCACCGAGGCCGGCGCCCTGGAGGCCGGAGTCCTCGGTCCAGTCGGCGGTGGCGTCGCGCCACTTGATGAAGTGGGGAGCCTGGGTGTGGGCCTTGAAGGCGTCTTCGTCGACATAGATCTCGTAGAGCCAGATGCGGTTGGGGTCGTTGGCGTCCTGGATGACGTCGAATTGGAGGCAGCCGGGTTCGTCGTTCACCGAGCCGCGGGCGTCGCCAATCATTTCTTCGATGAAGCGGTCCTTGTAGCCGTCCTTGATCTGGATGGGGGCGATGATGACGAACATGGGAGGCTCCTTTGCATCGTCCGCTCTCCTATTGAGAGAGGGACCCGCTCGACGCTACCAAGCGGTTAGCGGGGGCGGTGGTGGTAGTTGGGGGATTCCTTGACGAGGACGACGTCGTGGGGGTGGCTTTCGTCGGTGCCGGCGTTGGTGACGCGGACGAAGCGGGCCTTGGTCTGCATGGCGTGGATGTCGGGGGCGCCGACGTAGCCCATGGATGAGCAGAGGCCGCCGACGAGCTGGTCGATAAGGCCGGCGGTGGGGCCGCGGTAGGGGGTCTGGGCTTCGACGCCTTCGGCGACGAGCTTGGCGGCGTCTTCGACTTCGTGCTGACCGTAACGGTCGCGGGTGGCGACGCGCCGGTCGACCATGGCGCCGATGGAGCCCATACCGCGGTATTCCTTGAAGCGTTCGCCCTGGCGGTAGACGATTTCGCCGGGGCTGGCGTCGGTACCGGCCAGCAGGTTGCCGATCATGACGGCGGAGGCGCCGGCGGCGATGGCCTTGGCGACGTCGCCCGAATAGCGGATGCCACCGTCGGCGACGAGTTGGACGCCGTGTTCGGCGCAGGGGTCGGCGCAGTCGAGGATGGCGGTGAGCTGGGGGACGCCAACGCCGGCCACGACGCGGGTTGTGCAAATGGCGGCGGGTCCGACGCCGACCTTGATGGCGTCAGCGCCGGCCTGGATGAGGTCGCTGGCGCCAGCGGCGGTGACGACGTTGCCGGCGATGACTTCGATATCGAGGTTGTCCTTGACGCGGCGGACCATATCCAGGACGGCGGAGTGGTGGCCGTGGGCGGAGTCGACGACGAGGGCGTCGACTCCGGCGTCGGTGAGTTCACGGGCACGGTCGAAGGCTTCGTCCTGGACGCCGACGGCGGCGGCGACGACGAGGCGGCCCTTATCGTCGTAGACGGCGTTGGGGAATTGCTGTCGCTTGGCGATGTCCTTGACGGTGATGAGGCCGCAGAGGATTCCATCGGAGTCAACGACGGGGAGTTTCTCGATGCGGTGTTCGTGAAGGCGGTGCTGGGCCTGCCGGAGGGTGGTGCCGACGGGGGCGGTGACGAGGTTCTTGCTGGTCATCAGGTCGGAGACGGTACGGGCCTGGTCGTGGGTGAAGCGCATGTCGCGGTTGGTGAGGATGCCGACGAGACGACCGTCTTCGGCGGTTATGGGAACGCCGGAGATGCGGTAGCGGGCCATGACGGCGTTGGCTTCGGCAAGGGTGGCGGAGGGCGGCAGGGTGACGGGGTCGACGATCATGCCGGACTGGGAGCGCTTGACTTTGTCGATTTCGCCGACCTGGTCGTCGATGGAGAGGTTGCGGTGAATGACGCCAATGCCGCCGGCGCGGGCCATGGCGACGGCCATGGTGCCCTCGGTGACCGTGTCCATGGCGGAGGACACGAGGGGCACATTGAGGGCGAGGCGGGGCGTGATGCGGGTGCGGGTGTCGACCTGGGTGGGGAGCACGTCGGAGCGGCCGGGGACGAGGAGCACGTCGTCGTAGGTGAGGCCTTCGACGATGCTGCGGGTGGAGGTTACGGACTGCTCTTCGATGCGAACCGGGTTTGGATCAAGCGACACGCAAGCGCCTCCCTGCGACTTGGGGTGACCCCGAATAACGAAAAAGACCCCGCGCCACTTGGGCCGGGGTCGCGACGCGGGTGGGCGGCGCGCGGTCGGGGCAGGGTGCTGGAGACACCCGCCGGCGACGTCGGTCACCTCTCCTCATCGTGAAGACATGCTACACCGTCTCCGACGGCCTTGCTGGACATTGAGCTGTAAAGAAGGGCTGAAGCTGGTGGTTGGAGGGCCGCGTTTGCCGGGGTGTCGAATGGAGCGCCGGTAGAATGGGGCGCCGTGGGAGCGCTGGACGCTTCCGGCAAGGAGAACCCGGATGGCGACTGCGACTCTGGAAGAGCGCGTGAGTAGTCTCGAGGGCGGGTTCGAGCACTTGGCCACGAAGGCCGATGTCGCGGAACTACGAGGCGATTTTCACGCATTGGAATCGCGCTTAAGGCGCTGGATGGTGGGCGCGATACTGGGATCGGTGGCCGCAGCGGCGGCCGTTGCCGGGGTAATTGTGGCGCTGGTGGGAGCGGTTTAGCGCGGCAGACGGCGCATCGAGCACGTCTGAGGCGCCGTTCGATAGATAGAATGACGGGCGGCCGGTGGATGCTGTCTTTCGGCCTGTGGTGGGCGTAGCTCAAACGGTTAGAGCGTCTGGTTGTGGCCCAGAAGGCTGGGGGTTCAAGTCCCCTCGCTCACCCCCTTGAAGAAGGTGATGAGGTACGAGTAGTGAGAGGTGAGAAGAGAGAGATAAGAGAAGAGAGAGCGGAGGAGCAGGAGACGAGTTAGCGGTTGATTCGAGAGACGGGGTTGCAGGACTTGGACGCGGTGTACTGGATGAGACGGACGAGAAGGGCGCGGGCCAGGGGGTCGTTGCGTCCGGCGTGGCTGAGGCCCAGGGTCGTGACGACGACTCTGCCCTTGCCGTAGTTGGCCTGGGCGGTGATGGCGGCTTCGTTGCCGAGCCAGCCGCGGAACGTGCCCATGAGGACATCTCGCGGGTCGAGGCCGTCGATGGCGGGGATGACGCGGCGGGCGGCGCTGGGGACGAAGGGCGTGCTCATGAGGGGTTCGGAAAGCAGGCCCTCGCGGAGTTGGGGCACGATCCAGTCGAAGCCGGTGGACCAGTGCGAGGCGAAGCGGCCGGTGCGGGGAACGGATGGCAGGAACGGGGTATCGGCGAGGTCGGCCACGATGAGGGCGGGCAGGCCGCCGGCGACCATTTCAAGGGCGTCAGCGCCGCCGCCGCCGGCGACGACGACGGCCTGGGTGCGGACGGGCTGGGTGAGGGTGGTGCAGCCGGCCTCGGCCAGGGCGTTGGCCAGGGTGGCGACGCGGTTGGTGTGGTCGACGCCGGTGAGGTAGATGCGAAGTTTGCCGTCGATGGTGGCGGCGTCAGTGGGGACGACGAGGACTTGCTCTTGCTGTTCGAGTGCGAGGCCCGGGCTGCGGATTGAGAGTTCGATAACGAGGTCGCGGGCGGCCTCGATCAGGGGCGCGGTGAATTCGAACTCGTCGATTGCGACGGGTTCGACGCCGGCGGGGATGGGGATCGTCTCGCGTCGGCGGGATTCGCCGGAGACGGACCAGACGATTTCGGCGTCACCGGCGGCGCGAGGGCCGGAAATGAGGGCGCGGACGGTGACGGGACTGCCGGCCCAGGCGGAGCCGGGGAGGTCATCGATCAGGGCGACGGTCTCATCAGCCACGGGCCGCATGGCCTGGACGACGGGCTTGGGGCGGGCCTGGAAATCGGCGAGGCCGTTTACTTCCCAGCCCTGGTCCATGAGTTCGGTCAGGACGAAGCCGGAAAGGCCAGCGGTGGCGCGGAGGCGGGCGATCTGTTGCCGGAAGCCTTCGGCCTGGACCTGGCGGGTGGCGGCGGTTAGATCGTCGAGGGAGTCGAAGGCCTGGCGGGCAACGGAGTTCTGAAAGCGGGCGCCGAAGCCGGACTGATCGAAGGCGAGGTCGGGGGTCCAGGTGCGGTCGGTGAGGAGCCAGGGGGCCGAGGGTTTCCAATCCCCGGGGAGGCCCCAGAGACCGAATTCGGAGAGGGCGACGGGTCGGTTGGCTGGAGCGTCGGCGTCGGCGCGTTCCCAGAGGTCGGGGGGACGGGAGGCAAGCCAGTCGACGAAGGCGCCAAAGTCACGCGCGCCCTGGGGGTGGGCGGCGTAGGTGTGCATGTCGGCGAGGTCGGTATCGAGATGCAGGGCGCCGAGCATGGCGGAGTTGTCGACAACGAGGCGGGTGGGATCGGCTTTGCGGGCGACTTTGACCCAGTTACGCAGACGCCGCCGGTGACCGGCGTCTGCGGCAAGGTCGAGGCCCCAGCCCTCGTTGATGACGGAACGGGCAATGTGCGAGGGGTGGTGGGCGTCGCGAACGGCTGAGCCGCGCAGCATGGCGGTGACGTCGTCGTCGAGCCAGCTGGGGAAGGGGGCGTCCGCTTGTTGGGGGTGGCCCCAGCTCGGGAGGTCGTACCAGACGAGGAGGCCCAGGCGATCGGCGAGGGCAAGATAGCGGGGATCGGGGAGCTTGACGTGGCAGCGGACGAGGTTGAGGCCGGCGTCCTGGGCGACCTGGAAGCGGCGAGCGAGGACGTCGTCGCCGGGGTAGGCGTAGCCGGTTTCGGGGCTGTAGTCCTGATCGAGCGCGCCGCGGAGGTAGAGGGGCTGGCCGTTGAGGCGGAGTTCGTGGTCGTCCGACTCGAGGCGCCGAAAGCCTGTGGTGAAGCGGCGGGTGTGGGTGAGGCCGTCGGAGTCGAGGGTGACGTCGACGTCGTAGAGAGCGGGGGCGTCGGGCGCCCAGCGCTGGACGTCGGGCCAGTCGTGGAGGAGTTCGAGGCCGGAGGCGAGATCGCCGGTGGCTTCCGCGGTCCACAGGGGGCTGGGGCTGCTGGCTTCGCGGACGGTTACATGGACTCGGCCGTGGGTGTTGGGGCTGCCGAGGACGGACAGGCGGGCAGTCTGGAGGTCGTCGGCGAGGTCGGTTCGGAGGCCGGTGACGTGGTTGGGCGGGCGCTGATCAAGCCAGACGGGTTGCCAGAGGCCGGAGCATTCGCCATACCAGTGCTGCTTGCCACGGGGGATCCAGGCGGCGCGCGTTTGGGGGCTGCCGGGGGGCGTGAGGAAGCCGGGGGCTCGGACGGGCGTATCCCAGACGCGAACGATGAGGCTGACGGTTTGGCCGTGGGTTTCCGGGGGAAGGATGGCTTCGAACGGGAGATAGCCGCTTCGACTGGTAGCGATGCGCCGGTCGTCGACCCAGACGTCGGCGAGCCAGTCGGCGGCGCCGAAGATGATGACGGCCTGGTGGCCGGGCGGAGGCGTGGGGACGTCTAGCTGGCGGCGGTACCAGTAGAAGGCGGGGCCGGAGGGTGGATTGTCGAGGACGAGCTGGGGGTAGATCGGCGGTTCGATTTGGGCTTCGAAGGCAACGTCGCGCCGGTCGGGCGAGTCGGTGACGCCGAGGTCCCAGGGGCCGTGGATGCGGGTGGGGCCAAGGGGTGTCATCGTCTGATACCTTGACCGGCGGTGGCCGACCAACACTCACAGGCCGGGGGCGGGACCAGCGCCCCGCCGCCGGGCGACTCCTTCCAGCGCCCCGCCGCAGGCACGCACGCAGCTCTCGCGGTCGCCGCGCTCATAACTGCGAGCGTGGTTTTCGTATTGCTGGTGGACCGGAGCTTGCGGCGACCGCCGGAAATCCCGGAGGTGCTGCGCCCGACTGCGTCGACAACCATCGTGGTTCCAACGCGGCAGGCGCCGGCCGTTACACCCGTGACACCCGAACCGATCGTGATTGATCTGGAGATTCGCGAGGGGCCATTCGAGCAACTGCCGACTCCAACCGTGGTACCGGTGCATACCGAGGCACCTGCACGGTACTTCCTGGTCACGGTGCAAAGCGGGGACACGCTGGCGGCAATCGCCAGCCGGTACGGGTACAGCTTTGAAGAGATTGCGGAGTTGAATGGAATCGACGAGCCGTACGTGATCCACATCGGCGATGAGTTGCTGTTTCCAAATCGGTAGTTGCGCGTGCGTGTAGCGCGGCGCTAGGCCTCGGCGCCTCGCTGGGCGGCGTCGGCTTCGGCCGGATCATCATCTGTCGAGGCGTCGTCAGCTTGGTCCGGCCGGTCGTCTTCCATTGAGTCTTCGGGGTCGGGACTGTCCGACTCTGCACTGGAATCGGAGCCGGATTCGGCGACGGTGTCGGCTTCGGAGGGTTCCACGTCCAATTCGGGCTGGTCGACCGGTGCCTCGTCCTCGAGGAATTCCTGCGTGGGGTCGAGGCCGGGGTCGAGGGCAATGAAGCGAACTGGCCAGGCGGTGACGTCGGCGGCTGGCGCGGGCAGGGCCATGAAGGCCATGCGCTCGGTGCTCAGCGTTTCGGTGTTGATGAGGCCGCGGACTACGGGGACGTCGTTTTCGAGGAGGGTGCTGAGGATGACGCGTTCGTCGTCGGCTTCCCGTGCGCGGCCGATCGTGACGCCGTCGGCCAAGGCAACGAGCTTGGCGCCGCGGACGAAGAGCCACTGGGCGGCCTGGGCGGTCAAGGAAGGTGCAACGCCGTTGCCGCGGGCCGCGATGACGACGATATCGCGGTGGCGCAGATTGCGGGCAAAGGCGTCTTCGAGGCGGTTCGAATCGATGTCGGGGGCATCCGCCGTAACCTCGATATGGGCAACCAGGCCCTCGCCGAAGAAGTTCTCAGGGGCGAGCCCGGCCAGGTCGGAGCCCCAGCGGACGTAGCGACGCGGGGCAAGCACGTGGGTGCCGACGTCAGCGTCCATTTCGATGCGGTGGGCAAGCGCCTGGGGATGACCCGCACGTTCGAACTCGTGGGCGGAGAAACCGTGGGCGGCGCCATGGCGGAGAACCTTGGTGCAATCAACGACGCGGCGTGACATCAGCTCCAGGATGGGTGGTGGTTTGGGCGATGGTGGGGCGCGAGAGCGTGCCCCGTCAATAGCTGACCAGCCTATTGGATGCTGAGGGCCCGGCCCCAGCCCGGTTCGGCGAGGCGAATGGCGGTTCTGCCGAAGGTCTGGCGGTAGAAGTTGAGGCCGTCGGCCTGCAGGTGAATCGGGATGAGGGTGCGCGGGTTGACAATCTCGATGAAACGCTGGAGGTCGGGGCCGCTGGCGTGGCCGGAGGCGTGAAATCCGGCTGCTTCGGCCTCGGATTCGGACGCGCCGCCGACAAAGTCCAGGGCCAACAAGCTCGCCCAGTTGCGGAGTCGCCGCATGTCCAGGTGCGATTCCTCGTCGTAGGGCTCGCTGGAGGAGTAGATCCAGGCGCCGGAGGGCAGTTCACCGAAATCCAAGAGGCGAGTGATGTCGAAGAAACTGAGGCAGAGGACGTATGCGCCCGGATTGGCGCGAACGGTTGACGCGGGCACCAAGGCGCCGGCGAACTCGTCGGTCAGTTCGTCCTGCCAGGCCGTGGAGGTGGCTCGTCGGTCGTCGTAGATCAGAAGCCCGTCCCGGGCCGACGGTCGTGGTGTGGCGGGATCCACCGTGTGCATGGCCTTGAGGAGGAGCGCGTCCTTCATCAGGACGACGAGTTGGCGGCCGGCGCTGCGAGCGGCTGCGAGGAAGGTTTCGAGGCGCTCGATGTTGCGGGGGCCGAAATCAGCGACCACAAGGCCGTGGGTCTGAGCGACACGGTTGACGGCGCGGGTTCGAACGTCGGCTTCCGAGGCGCCGCGAGTTCTGGCGGCCTGGGTGCCCTCGCAGACGAGGGCGACGAGATCGAGATCGGCCAGTGCGTGGGCAAAGGCCCAGGTTTGGTCGGCATGGCGTCCGTGCATGCGGATGTCCCCGGTGTAGCCGATCCAGCCGGCGGACGTCTCGACAGCAAAGCCGTGAGCGCCGGGGATGGAGTGGTCCACGGGATAGGCGCGGACCTGGTGTCCGTCGATCTCGGACACGTCCGTGGTCATGGGGGATGTGACCGGCTCCGGGCCTGACTTGGCGTAACGGTGGGTCCAGTAGGCGGCCGAGTCGGGCGACCAGTGGGCGCCATCCACGAGCGACCAGGAACGCTGCTGAAACGCAGTCCTGGAATCGGTGACTAGAAGTCCGTCCCGCGGTGTGCGGGGACGCAGAAAGACGGTCTGGTTGTCATCGGTGCTCTGGCCCCCGTCCTGCATGGCCTTGGCGATGACGGCGGTCAGGCCGCCGGTGACGACGGGGATCTGGGGCCGGAGGAGCGAGATGTAGCCGACGTGGTCGGCGTGCGCATGGCTGAGGAGAACGGCGCGCGGCCGGACGTTGTTGCGGTATCCCGGGTGGCCGCGCAGGCGATTCCAAATCCCGGCGTGTTCCGGGAGCGCGTTGAGGTCGTCTCGATACAGGCCTTCCAGAGGAGGAACGAGACCGGTGAGGAGGTAGTCGGAAAGTCCGCGGACGGTGCGGGGCCGGAGGAACTCCTCGAAGTAGGTGCCAAGGGCGCCGAAGGACATGCCGAAGTCGAAGAGGATCTGCCAGTCGCCATCTTCGAGCAGGAGCTTGTTCCCACCGATTTCGCCGGCGCCGCCGTAGGCGGTGAAGCGCACCGGCATCAGGAGGTCACGGGCGTGGAGATCAGGCCTTGAGGCGGTCGAGCACGGCGGGATTCTGGATCGAGCGAGGGCGGCCGCCACGAATAACCTCGGCGGCACAGCGCAGGGCGCTCTCGGGGCCCCAGCGGGACGCCTCCTGGGAGTAGCCGGCGGAGTGTGGCGTGAGAAGGGCGTCTGGGATTTGAAGCAAGGGATTGTCCTCGGTGATCGGCTCGATTTCGGTCACGTCCAGCCCGGCTCCGGCGATTTGCCCGGTTTGCAGCGCGGCGACGAGGGCCGGTTCGTCGATGATGGGACCGCGGGCGGTGTTGATGACGAAGGCGGTGGGCTTCATGCGTGCGAAGGCCTCGGCGTTGAGACAGTGGCGAGTTTCAGGATTGAGTGGGAGGTGCACGCAGAGGAAGTCGGCGGTCGCGAGCACCTGGTCAAAGTCGAGCAGTTCGACGTCGAGTTCTCGGGCAAGCGAGGGATCGACGTAGGGGTCGCAGGCGATGACGCGAAGGCCGAACGCCTGGCAGCGGGTTGCGACGGCACGCGCGATGTTGCCGAATCCGAGCAGGCCAGCCACCTGGCCGCGCAGGCGCGGCCAGTGGTCCGAGGTGTCGATGGCGCCATCGCGGGTTGGCGCCTGCGAGCGAGTCTCATAGACCGTGCGCGGCAGGCGCCGATAGCAGGACAGCAGGAGCATGAGGGTGTGGTCGGCGACTTCCTCAATGCAGAGGTCGGGCGTGTTGCCGACCATGACGCCGTGCTCGGTGGCGGCCTCCAGGTCGATTGGGTCGACGCCCGTCGTGCAGGTAATGACGGCGCGCAGGTGTGGAGCGATGGCGAAATCCTCGGCGCCAAATGAGTCTAGGCCCACGGCGCCGGCCGTGGCGCGCGCCAGCGCGGCCCGGCGCTTTTGGGAGTCGTTGATGTCGACAAACTCGACCTGGCCTCCGGCTTGCTCGACGATGCCGACGTGCGGGAGAAAACGATGGGCGTGCGCCAGGGGCACGAAGACGGTGGGCCGATCAGGCATTGGGCGATTCTCCCGGGCGGGTGGTCGGTAACACACCGACGTCGGTCATCGGGCGTCGACGGTGGCGGAGCCGGACAGGAGGTGAATCCAGGTTCGTCCGGGGCGGAGTTCGAGCGGCGAGCCATCGGGATCGAGGAACTCGGTCACGTCGGTTTCCGAGGGCCGGCGCCAGGTTCCGTCCAGGCGCGCGCCATCGCGAAAGACGGACACGGGCCCCTCGCCGGTGGTGCCGATCCAGACGGACTTATTGCCGAGGTGGTCTTCGTCGTACTGCGTGACACGTGCGGGAACCCATTGGGCGACGACGTTTTCCACGGCGAGGGCCTCGCCCGTGGAGGCGTCAATGTCGAGCGCGCCGCCGAGCGAGCGACGCCAGCGGCGCGCGGCGGAATCGAATTCGTACTCGGCCTGAAACGGACCACGAGACCCGGCGGGAACGGTGAGCTGGGTCACGGAGCCGACTGCGGGCTCGGCCTCGTAGAAGCGGAAGCCCTGAATCTCGCGGCGGTTGGGATGGCGCCGGGCGCCAACCTCGCGCAGGGCGGGCAAGCTGGCGTACATGTTGAACGGGGCCGGGCGGCTGGCAATGCGGTAGTAGGGACGCGTCTCGTCGTAGAAGAATTGATCGACATCGGCCGCCGCCGAGTTTCGCAAGTCCCGCATCACGGGCGGACTGGCGCCGACGTGGGCGAAGAGCGCATCAAATTGCTGGACGAGATCACGGTCGACGAAGCGGGAACTGCGGATGGGGCCGACACGTTCGAGGTCACTGTCCAGGAAGAAGGCGGTATAGCGGGTGACTGTGCCTTCGGTGAGGTGCTCGTAGACGACGGCGGCGGTGCTGAGGCCGCTTTGCGGACGGGCGCCGATAGAGTTGTCAATCTTGACGGCGACGACGCGCCAGGATTTGGCCTCCGGGCTGATTGCGAGGCCCGTCAGCGGTGAACGGATCAACGGCGGGGTTGGCGTGGGGGTTGGATCAGGCGTGGGTGGCGGCGTTGTCGGTTCCGGAGTCGGGGTTGCCGTGGGCGCCTCGGTCGGCGCCGGCGCGAGCGTGGGGCGTGGGGCGGCAACGGTGGCAACCGGAGTCACGGGCGCTGCTGTGGGCGAGGCGGGGGGTGCAGTGGCTGGCTGGGTTACCGCGACGGCTGCGGGCGCTGGAGTCGACAGCGTCGGGGTAGTCGCTGTGGGTGTTGCGGCAGGCGGTGGCGGTGACGTCTGGGCAGGCGTCGCCGCCGTGGGAGTTGGAGCTGGCGCCTCAGACTCGCCACAGCCGGCAATCAGAAGCGCGGATCCGCCGGCCAGAAGGGCGACGAGACGGCGTCGTGAGATGTTCGCGAATCTTGGCATGCGTGACGCGCGCGTTATTGCGCCGGGCTGCTGAGGATGGTCACAGGATGCGGTGAACGCCGTGGACGCTTCAATGGAAATGTGAGCCGTTCCGCGCAGTTTGGCATGTCGGCGAGGGAAATGCGCGGGCCTTGCCGGTGTGGCACGAGGGTATGTGGCGCGCGGCGATCTGTCGTTCGCGCTCACCGGCTCGAACCAGGAATCGGGACTGCGACAAAGGCCGACATCAAGGATCTGGAGATTCGGCTCACGGCAGCCATCGGCCAGATTCAGACTCGCGCGACGCAGTGGACGGAGTTGGTCGTCAGTGGTGCCACCGGCGTTCTGGTTGTGGTCCAACGGCTGCTGGGTCCCGCAGTCGGTGGCTGAGGAGCGCGATCTTCTTGACGTCGCCGCCCTGCCTGCCGTCGTCAGGGCCGGCCAAACACGCGGCGGCAGGCGGCAGCGACACGGGCCGCGCCCTGGGCGATCGGTAGGGCGCGCATTTCGTCGTTGAATATCTCGACGCCACCGGGACCTCGATAGCCAGCGTCTTCGAGAGCAGCCGCAATAGCCGCAAGGTCCATGACGCCTTCGCCGGGCAGGCGGCGGACCGAGTCGTCGAAGGTGGTTGGGTCGCCGGGCGGGGCGTCGTTGAGGTGGACATGGTTGATGGCGCGTCCGGCAGTCGCGATGTCGGCAAGTTCGCTGTCACCGCAGTGGAAGTGGTATGTGTCGAAGAGGATGCCGACATTGACGCGGCCGATGCGATCGATCAGATCAAGGGTTCCCTTGATGCCCGAGAAGAGTTCGTAGGGCTGCTCGGGCCAGATGTTGGGTCCAATGAACTCAAGGCTGAGGGCGACGCCTTCGCCAGCGGCGGTGTCGGCCACGTCGCCGATGCGCAGGGCGAGCAGGTCCAGCATCTCGTCGGGCGGCCTGTCGACGCGGTTAGGCACGACCACGGCAGCGACGCGAGCCCCCAGAGCCGCGCCGAGCGCGGCATTGTCGGCCACCTCATCCAGGCTGGCGTCAAAGTCGGCGTGGGTGCCGATGACTTGTGCACCGGCGCCCCAGGCGCCGGGTTGAATGCCACGGGACTGAAAGGCCTCGATCACGGCGTCGCGCCCGGCGCCGGCCTCCAGCGTGCGTGCAGCGGGCATGCTGAAGTCCGCGGCCCCGAAGCCGGCAGCGGCGGCCGCGTCCAGGTAGGTGCCGAGGTCGTCGACCTGAGCGACGGTGGCTGGGTGGAGCGCGGGGATCAAGGACGGCATGACGGTGGCTCTCCCAGGCTCAGGGCCCTGGCGTGGTCTGTTGCCGTTCGGTGTTCATGAACTCGGACTAACGATCGCGGCCGGTCGCGCCGTGGAGCGCTTCGCGGACGACAATGTCGTCGATCAGGCGCTCGACCGGCGCCAGGTCGTCGGTGTAGACGGTGTCGGTGCGGTTGACTTCACGTAGTTCCCAGGGACGCGCCGCAATTTCGGCCAGCAAGGGCATGCCGGCGGTTGCGGCGCGCACCTGGTCAGCGGTTATTGGTGTCAGCGATCCGTACACAAGGCTGTTGTTGAATCCGGACGGCAGGTCGATGACGTAGACGTGCGGGAAGACCGAGCGCATGGTCTCGGAGAGCACGTCCACGAGCCGGAAATCGTTGGCGGTTCGTCCGGCGTTGAGGGCCACGACGCCCTGGTCGTTGAGGTGATCGCGGGCGGCAATGAAGAATTCCTGCGTGACCAGGTGAAACGGGATGTACGGCTGGCGATAGGCGTCCACCGCGATGACGTCGTAGCGCCGGTCCACGCGTTGGAGGAAGGTGCGGCCGTCCTCGGCGTAGGTTCTGAGGTTGGGTTCGTTCATGTCGAAGTATTTGCGGCCGAGGTCGATCACCCGGTCGTCGATTTCGACGCCGTCGATGGCTACGTCGTCGCCGAAGATCGTGGTGTACTGCTTGGAAACCGTGCCGCCGCCGAGGCCGATGATGAGGAGCGAGTCGACGTCATCCGGCTTCTGTCCACCGATCAGGGGGGCGAGCAGGAAGTAGTCCCAGGGGCCGTTGGTGAGCAGGCGGTCGGGGTGATAGATGGAGTGGGTGCCGATGCCCTCGTTCAGGACGAGGCGGCGGCCGATGTTCGGGCTGTCGATGACCTGAAAGAACTGAATCGCGGATTCGCCCTCCACGATCAGCCCGTCGGCCGGTCGGACGGGCCCGGGGTCGACGGCGACCCAGAGCACGATGAGGATGGCCATAAGCGCCGCGTAGAGGAGGCGACGAGGCAGGCGGCTGGTGGCGATGATCGACAGTCCCAGCAGCAGGACGGCAAAGATCAAAAAGGTCGAACGGGTACCGACCGTGGGGATGAGCAGCAGGACGGGAAGGAAGGCGCCACAGATGCTGCCGACGGTGCTGACGGCAAAGACCTGGCCGGCGCGCTTGCCCGCCTGCTGGACGTCGCTGGTGACCAGGCGAATTGCGTAAGGCGAGACCATGCCGAGCATGGTGAGCGGGACGGCCAGCAGGAGCAGTACCCCGACGAGGGAGCCGAAGAACAGGCCGCCGTTGAGCGAGGCAATGGCCTGTGAGGACACGGAGAGCACCGGTTTCGAAAAGAACGGCACCAGGCCGACGAGGAACGATGCAATGCCAACAATGTGAAACATGGTGTCTTCGAAGGGTCGCCGGTCGGCGAGGCGACCGCCGATCCAGTAGCCAATCGACAGGTAGAGCAGCGTGAGGCCGATGACGACGGCCCAGATAATGATGCTGGTGCCAAAGAACGGCGCCAGAAGCCGGGAAGCGCTGATCTCAACGGCCAGGACGGACATTCCGGAAAAGAAGGCGATCGTGAGCACGAGCCAGACGCGAGCCGTCCCAAGCGGCTGTTCGCCTGGCGGTGTGGGAGTACTGGACACGCGATTCCTCAGCTCAGTTGGGGCGCGTCGGGCGCCCATTCCGGCGGCGCATTGTTACGTACGCGACGCCCCTAGAACCCGAGCACCTGCCCGTGCCACCGGGGGTCGGTGGCGCCAATGCGGGCGCCCGTTTGGGGGTCGAGCATAACGCCCTGCGCTCGCGAATAGACGCTAAAGGGCGCCTCGCGACGGACGGCATGGCCGCGGTTTTCGAGATCGGTGAGGACGGCGGGTTCGAAGCGATCTTCGAGCATGAGGTCGCCGGTGTCCTCGTTGTGGTACCAGCGGGGGGCGTCGATGGCGGCTTGCCAGTGCATGCCGTGGTCGAAGACGTTGGAAATGACCTGAAAGTTGGTCTGGACCTGGTATTGACCGCCGGGCGACGAGCCAAGCAGCACGACCTGGTCTTCGCGCCGGACCATGTAGGTATTGAGGGTGTGAATTGGTCGCTTGCCGCCGCGGAGGACGTTGGGACTGTCGGGATCGAGCGAAAAGCCGAGCATGCGGTTATTGAGGAGCACGCCAGTGCCGGGCACGACAAAGCAGGAGCCAAAGCTGGTAAAGACGCTCTGGATGAAGGTGATGGCGTTGCCGGCCTCGTCGACGGCGGAGATGGCGGTGGTGTCGCCGCCGACGGCGCTGGGATCGCCGGCCGACGCGTGCCGGGTAGCGCGGACCGGGTCGATAGACATGCGGCGTTGGGCGGCGAACTCTTTGCCGAGCAGCCGGTCGATGGGGATGTCATTCCAGTTGGGATCGCCGACATGGGCGAGACGATCGGCAAAGGCGGCTTTCTTGCACTCGGCCATGAGGTGGATAACGTCGGCACTGCCGAAGTCGAGCGCCGACAGCTCGAAGCCTTCGGCGATGTTGAGCTGCTCGAGCACGAGGAAGCCTTGCGAGGGGAGGGGCTGTTCGAGGATTTCGAGGCCGCGGTAGTAGGTGCGCAAGGGCGGGAGCACCTCGCACTGGTAGGCCGCAAGGTCGTGGGGGGTGAAGGCGCCGCCGCGACGGGCGGATGCTCGCACGAGCGCTTCGGCAAAGGGTCCCCGGTAGAAGGCGTCGGCCCCGCCGTGGGCGATCTGGCGGAGCGTCTGGGCCAGATCAGGCTGATACAGAAGTGACCCCGGTGGGGGCGGGGCGCCACCGGGCAGAAAGCTGCGGACACTGGCGGGGTGCTGGGCCAACGCGGGCCCAGCGTTGGCGATGGCCTGGGCGGTGTCAGGGTCGACGGCAACGCCGCCGTGGGCGTACTCAATTGCGGGGGCCAGGGCATCCGCCATGCTGATGGAGCCGTAGCGATCAAGGATCGCCTGCCAGGCACTGACCGCGCCGGGGACGGTGGCGGCGTTGATGCCGTGCGGCGGAATCTCGTCATCAAAGGCGTCGGCGGTAAGGCCGGCGGGAGACGGGCCGCTGGCATTGATTGCGTCGGGGTCGGCGGCGCCGGCCGGCAAACAGAGGGCGAAGACATCACCGCCGACGTGATTGGTTCCGGGTTCGGCGACAGCAATGACGGCGGCTGCCGTGACTACCGCGTCGAAGGCGTTGCCGCCGTTGCGAAGAGTCCGAAGGCCGGCTTCCGTGGCGAGGGGGTGGCCACTGGAAATCATGGCGCGGGCGCCGATGACAGGCGGACGCTGCGTGGTCCAGCGGGGATCGGCGGTCATGCCGAGGGCTTCAGGCTTGCGGGATGTGGATGGCGTGCGAGGTGGGGAATCGGGCCGACCTACGACACCGTGTGCATGGGCATGATGACGTGGCTGAAGGAGGGCATGTCCTGGCCGTCACTGTCCACCTGGCGGACCAGGCCGGGACTGGTGGGACCGGCCAGCGAGAGCGAGACGCGCTCTGAGGTGACCGTGCCCAGGCAGTCGGAGAGGAAGCGGTAGTTGAAGGCTATCTGGGCGCTGGTGCTGGTGCCCGTGACTTCGGCTTCAACCTCGCCCTGGTTTTCGCCGAGTTCGGCGGAATTTGCGGAGAGGACGAGACGGCCGCCCTCGTCCGTGCCTTCGATGGTGGCTCGAATCACGTTCTGGCCGTCGCGGGCGAAAAGGGCGGCGATGCGGGTGGCCTGAGTGACGGCCGCGGTGTCGGCAACGACGCGCGTTTCCATGTTGGCGGTGTCGGGAATCAACTGCTGATAGGCGGGGAACTGGCCGTCGATGAGCTGTGAGACCAGGGAGACGGCCCTGGTGCTGAAGCGGACCGACGATTCGTTGGCGGTGAGACCGATGGTGACGGCGCCCGGGTCGTCGCTGAGGATGCGCGCGAGCTCGATCATGGCCGCACGCGGCACGACAATCTGGGCCGGCTCCGCGAGCCCGGTCTCAGCGGCCGCACGGCGGACGGCCAAGCGGTATCCGTCCGCCGCGGCAAGCTCGACGTAGTCCGAACCGAAGGTAAGGCTGACGCCGGCAAGGACGGGGCGGCTGTCATCCTGCGCGGCAGCCACAACCACCTGCTCGATGATGGACGTCCACACCCCGGTCGGCATCTCGAGTTCGCGTTCGGCGTCGCCTTCCGGGATGGGCGGGAATTCCGTGGCGTCGATGCCTTTCATCTTGGCGCGGAAACGACCCGAGGAAACCTCGAGCGTGTCGGTTTCGGTGTCGAGTTCGAGGGCGACAACGCCTTCGGGTAGCTGGCCGATGAAGTCGGAGAGCAACCGGGCGGGTACGGTGATGGCACCCTCGGACTGAATGCTGGCACCGGTCCAGACGGAAATGGCCATCTGTTGGTCCATTGCGGCGAGCTTGAGACCGCCGTCTTCCGTCGCGAGGAGGACGTTGCTGAGCACAGGGAGCGGGCTGCGGGCCGCGACGGCCCGGCTGACGAGGTTTAACCCGCGGTTCAGGTTCTCTTGCAGGCAGGTGACGTTCACGCGGCGTTCTCCGAAGTCGTGGCGGCGAAACTCGTAGCGCAGGCCCAACCGGCGACTGGTGTCGCACATGTGGGGCGCCGCAGTGGCCGGATACTAGATGTAGTGCCAATCGGCGGTCAATCCACGCCCCGGATTCTGGACTGACGGAGACGACGAGCGCCACTGGTAGGCTTGACTGATGCACCCGCCGGGCGCGCGGGCACGGACGCAGCGGAAAGGATCTCGCTTGAGCTTGCGAGTCATCGTCGCCGAAGACGAAACAATTATCCGGCTCGACCTCAAGGAGCGTTTAGAGGCATCGGGTCACCAGGTGGTCGGAGAGGCGGGCGACGGCGAGAGCGCGGTGCGGATGGCGCGCGAACTTCGCCCGGACCTCGTGGTGATGGACATCAAAATGCCCGGGGTGGACGGGATTGAGGCCGCGCGTGCGATGACGGCCGAGCACATCGCGCCGGTGGTGCTGGTGACCGCGCACGGTGAGCGCGATCTGGTGGAACGTGCCAGCGATGTGGGGGTGATCGGTTACGTGCTGAAGCCCCTTCGGGATCGGGACCTGGAGTCGGCCATTGCGGTGGCGATTTCCCGCTACGGGGAGTTCGAGGCGGTAAGCCGCGACGTGCAGACTCTCACGGAGCAGTTGGAGACGCGCAAGGCGGTTGAGCGAGCCAAGGGGCTGCTGATGACCCGCCTGGGGCTCTCGGAACCGGACGCGTTCAAACGGATCCAGAAACTGAGCATGGACCGGCGTCGCTCGATGCGCGAGATCGCCGAAGCGATCATCCTGGCCGAAGAGATCTAGGGGGAGGCTCGCCCGACCCCCATGCGGGTCGACCTAGACCGGGGACTGCCGCAGCGAGTCCTCCACTCGCTTGGAGCGCCGCTGCTGGCTGGAGCCCTACTGTCGGTCGGATTGCTGCTGACGTATAGCCGGCTGGTCTTTGAGGGACTCGTCGTGGCCGGCTACGACACGCAGACGTATTTCTACCCGTATTGGACGGTGGCGTTCGAGGCGCTGCGCTCAGGGCGGATCCCGCTATGGAACCCGGACTTATTCATGGGCGCTCCCTTCCTGGCGAATCCGCAGGCGGCGGTGTTTTATCTGCCGAACTGGCTGCTGCTGGGCATAAGTCCCGAGCGGGCCATGAGCGTGGCGCTGATGCTGCACGTGGCATGGGCGGCCGCAGGCACGGCGGTGCTGGCTCGAGCGGCGTTGCGCCTGGGATGGCCGGCGGCGGCGACCGGGGGCGCGGTGTTCGCGTTTGGCGGCTACTTTGTGGCGCAGTCGGGCCACGTAAACCAGGTCTCCGCCGCTGCCTGGCTGCCGTGGTTGCTGTTGGCGCTGGACCGCGCGCTGGCGGGCAGGCGTGGAGCCTGGCTGGCGCTGCCGCCCGTGACCGCCCTGATGTTGCTGGCCGGGCATCCGCAGGTGGCGTACATGAGCCTTCTGTTCGGGCTGGCGTATGCGCTCACCGTGTTCGGGTCCGCCGGTGAGTCCGGGTGGCGCGGACGTGCTCTGGGCGCAACGCGTGGGCTGCTGGCATGGGGCGGGGCCGTGGCTGGTGGGGTGTTGCTGGCGGCGGTGCAGCTGCTGCCAACGCTGGAGCTCTCGCGTCACGGGATCCGGTCGGGTGGGCTGCCGGTGCATGAGGCCGCGTCTTTTTCGCTGCCGGGGCAAGAGTTTCTGCGTGCGGTGCTGCCCACGTTTACCGCGTTGCCGTCGAGCACGGAGTTTGTTGCGCACATTGGGATGAGCGGGATCATCCTGGTGGTGCTGGGCGTGGCGGCGCGGCCGCGACGGGCGCGAACCGTGCTGTTGGTTGCGACGCTGATCGTTACGTTCATCCTGGCGGTTGGGCCGGCCACGCCGCTGTTTGCGGCGGCGCATCGATTGGTTCCCGGGTTTGACCTGTTTCGGGTTCCGCCGCGTTGGCTATTGCTGGCGATCCTGGCGGCGGCGCTGCTGGCGGCGCAGGGGACCGAATCCCTCGGTCGTGCCAGTTTGAATGGACGCGGCTGGCGGCATGGCGCCGGCGTAGTGCTGGGACTGGGTGCCGTGGGGCTCGCACTGGCATTGGTGGGCGTGGCGCATCCGGTGAGCGAGGACGTGTCTGGGCCGTGGGTGCTGGGCGGGCTGCTCGCGCTCGCCGCGCTGACAGCGGCCTACGTGTCGGCCTGGGCGCGGGTGCGCTGGGTGGTGGTGGGGTTGGTGGTTGCGGAACTGGTGGTGGCTTCGGGGCCCGGGCCGGTGCGGCACGGGGTGCCGGCCGATGCGTTCGCCGCCGACCCGAGCGTGAAGGCGGCACTGAACGCCAACGGCTGGACCGGGCGTGTCCTGAGTTTGGCCAGACCGTCGTTCGAGATCAGTCAGCCGGTTCGCGCACGCCTGGCGGAGACGTGGTTCAACCGGCTGGGAGAGCGCTCGTTTCGCGAAATGCTGGTGACGCTGAAGAATTCGGCAATCATGAACCCAAACCTGGGGATGGCGTATGGCCTGGCAACCGCCGACGGATACGACGGTGGCGTGTTGCCGCTCCGCAGTTACGTGGAGTTTCGCGACCTCCTGCTGCCCGGCACGGCCGCGACGCCCGACCTGCTCATTCAGCAGGCGACCACGGAGATACCCGCGGACCGGATCCTGGATGGGCTGGGCGTGCGGTCAGTCATTCGCAGCCCCGACACCGTATTCGAGGTAGGGGGCGCCTCCCTGGACCTGGGGTATTGGCGGACCATCGACGCGGCCGGCCGAGCCGATGCGGTGCGCGTTGATGACGTCATAGGCGTGGTCGTCGTGATCGACGCTGCGCCCGACGAGCCGGCCGGACGTGCGGGTCGCGTCGAGCTTCACGGCACCGGCGGAGCAGAGGTGACGTTGCCATTGACGCGCCGGGCGGAGCGCCCAGAACGAATAGTGCTTGGGCCGGGGCATCTGGTTTCGGTTCGGCGAGGTCTTGACCGGCCAGCGTTCGTGAGCCGTGCGACGTTTGCCACGCCAATTGACGTATCGCGGGTCGTGGTTGCGGCCGATGGACGACCGTTCGACCTGCGGGCGCTGGCACTGCTGGGCGCGGACGGCGGGTCGACGCCGTTGGCGCTGCGGTCCGAGGCGGCGGGGGTGAGCCAACGAGCCGGGGAGGTGCTGGTGACGCGTCGGGGCACGCCGGTGCCACGTGCGTGGCTGGTGACTGACGTGCGTCTGGCAGGCAGCGAGATGGAGGCGCGTAGCCTGGTGGGCGATTCCGGTCTCGCTCCGAGCGAGACTGCGGTGCTGACCCTCGCGGCCGCGGTCGAACCTCGCTGGGGTGCGCTCAATGGGGCGGCGCGAGCCGTGGGGCTGCTGAGGTCGGCGGATTCCGAGGGCCGGGTGGAGGCGGAGTTTGCCGACGAGTTGCGATCGCTGCTATCCGCCGAGCCGACCGGCGTTGCGCGCGAGGATTCCGTGGAGTCGTTGGAGGAGTTGCCGGAGCGGGTCGTCCTGCGGGTACGGACTTCGGGCCCGCGGGTCCTGGTGCTGCCGGACGCGCCGTACCCGGGGTGGCGCGCGCAGGTGAATGGGGTGGGGCAACCGGTGTGGCAGGCGAACATCGGGCACCGCGCGGTGCTGATCAAGGAGGCGGGGGAGCATCGGGTGGAGTTTATGTACCGGTCGCTCCCGTTTGAAGTGGGCCGCGTTGTCTCGCTGGTCAGCCTGGGGGCGCTTTGCCTTGGGGCGGCCACGCTGTGGTTCCGCCGCCGGCATCGATAAGGGATGTACGCCGTCTACGTGGCGCCGTTTGGATTCGCGCCGAAGAACACAACGGGCCGCCGGTTAATGCCGATGGCGCGGGCGGCCGCGGCGGTTGGACATCGAGTGCGCGTGATCGTGCCGCCCTATGACGACCCGGCAACCTACGGACGCGAGTGGGAGGACGACGGGGTGGAGGTTGTATGCCTGCCGCGCCCGCGATTTGATGGCACCGTTCTGATTGGGACGGCCTGGACTCAGTGGCGGCTGGCCCGCTGCGCGGCGGACCTGGTGGCCGAATGGGAGCCGGATCTGGTTCACGTATTCAAGCCCAAGGCGGTGTCCGGCCTGGCGCAAGTACTGATTGCCCGGCGGCGCGACCGACCAGCCATTGTGCTGGACGTGGACGACTGGGAAGGGCGCGACGGCTGGAGCCGAAACGAAGACTACGGGCGGCCGCTGGTGGAGGTTTTCGAGATTCAAGAGCATCTCGGAATGCGACGCTGCGACGCGTTTACGGCGGCCAGCCGGTTGCTGGCCGAGCGAGCGGCAGACGCCGCGGCCGCCTGTCCGACGCTGCACATTCCAAACGGGTTTGATCCGGCGGCCTATGAGAGTTGGGAGGCCGATCGGATTGGCAGCGCGTTCCGGCGCTCGCTGGGCATTCGGGGCGACGAGCGCCTGATCCTGATCTACACCCGGTTCTTCGACTACGGCCTGGAAGCGTGGACACAGGTCATTCGGCAGGTCGCGCAGCGGTTGCCGACGGTACGTTTCCTGGTGTTGGGGGCCGGGAAGTTCGGGCAAGAGCGCGACTTGGCAGCCGACATGCGAGTCTCCGGACTGGCCGACCGCATGTCGTTCCTGGGGTGGCTACCGTTTGCCGACATCCCGTCCGCGCTGGCGGCGGCGGATGTGGCGCTGATGCCGCTGGCGGACACGCTTGCGAATCGAGCCAAGTGCTCGCCGCGCTACATCGACCTGATGTACGCGGGGGTTCCGGTGGTGACGACGCCAGTGGGCGAGGCGCTTACGTTCATCAGCGACGGGGAGACAGGCTTCGTGGCAGCCGACGCGTCCCCGAATGCGGTGGCGGAAGCCGCGTGGCGCGCGCTGGCTGCCGAGGGGACGGAGGATGTGCGCCGGAGGGCGCGGGCCCGCGCCGTTCACGAGCTCTCGTGGGAGCGGCTGGCGGCGCCATTGACCGGTCTCTACGAAGCTGCGGTTGCGCGCGCGGCTCGGCGGCGCGCCTGATCAGCTAATCGGAGACGCCGGGCCGGGAATGGGCGTGGCGGTGGGCGTGGGCTCCACCGTTGGCGCGGGCGTGGCGACCGCGCCGCCCGGTCCGATAAGGGCCTGACCCTGAGGCGACGGCACATTGCTGCTCCCAGGCTGCAATTCCACGGCGAGGACCGGAGGTGTGACCTGGGTAATCTCAATGCCGGGGGGAACCGTGATGACGGGTCGAAGCTGGTGACGACCGGGGCTTAGATTCGCAAGGTCGAGTTCGGCCACCACATCGCCGGCGCGTAAGGCCTGCAAGGTCTCGACCGAACCACCGACGACCACCTGGACCGAGGGCTGCGACACAGCCACGGCGAGACTCGGTTCGGCGTTTATGGCCACGACGGCGGCCTGAATGGTGGTGGTGTCCGCGAGCGGCTCCACCACGACGACGATCGCCGCCGTCGGTTCATCGCTCAGCACCAGGACGCCAACCGGGCTGTCAAACGCTACATCGCCCTCGACATCGCCGCGTGCGCCGTTAATGTCGAGCGCGACCGTGCTCACGGCCCTTACCCGCTCGATGTCCTCGGGCTGACCCTGGATTTCGACCGTGGTGGGAACCACGCTGATCTCGCGGACGAAGAAGCCGGGGGCGACGCTGCCGGCAAGTTCGGCGAGGACCGGTACCCGCTTGCGACTCGTGATACGCGTGATGGGCACGCGAACCTGAGCGGTCTGCGGCTCAAGACGGACGTTTGGCACTTCATTGCCGCTGCGATCGGTAGGCACGAGCAGGGCCTGGGTGGCGACGTCGCTGGTGGCGCCTTCCAGGGTGAGATTCACAATAACTGAGGCAACTTCGTCGACATCTGAGGCGCCGCCGCTGACCTGGACGCTGGCGGGACTGGATTCGACGTTGTTGAGATCGGCGCGGTAGCCAATGGCCGGGGCGCTCTCGAGGCGGGCGGTGACTTCAAAGGCTCGGATCTCGAACGGGTCGATCTGCACGGTCACGGTTTCCGGTGTGACCCGGACGACCTCCATTGCAGGGTCCGCCACGGCAACTTCCACGGGAAGCTGGTGAACACCCGAGCCGATGCCGGCCAGGTTCACGCGCGCCGAGAAGGACCGCACCGTCAAGAGGCCGAGGTTTGCCTTGGGTCCTTCCACCGTCACGCGCACGGGCTCGATCGGGCTGGCCAGCACCAGGCTGGGGCCGAGGTTGACTTCGTCGACAAGGATGTCGTCGCTGAATGGAGTCTGCTCGTCGGGGTTCTGCGCGAGTGTCCATACCACCCAAACCAACGCCGACAGGACGAGTGCCACAACAAAGCGCACGCCGAGCGTGCGCGAAAAGAACCGGCGCGCCAGGATGATGCGACGCGCGCGCCGGCGGCGGGAGGCGTTCACCTACTGCGCGAGATCCAGGCAGGAAGACCCTGGAGGCCGGCGCCCCGCGTCTGTACGCGAAAGGCGGTCTCGAGCCGGCGACGCAGTTGGTCCGGAGTGAGATGGCGTTCGAGGCGTCCATCCACGGCCATCGAGATGCCCCCCGTCTCCTCGGAAATGATCACCGCAATCGCGTCCGTGGCTTCGGTAATGCCGAGACCGGCACGGTGCCTGGTGCCCACATGGTCCTGGGGTCCCAGTTCGTCGCTGAGCGGGAGCATTACGTGCGCGGCCACGACTTCCGTTCCGTTGACCAGGATTGCTCCGTCGTGGAGCTCCGAGCCAGGATGAAAGACCGTGACCAGGAGGTTGCGTGACAAGCTGGCTTCGAGGCGGGTGCCCGTGCTGGCGAACTCATCCAGTCCACCCTGGCGCTGCACTACGATGAGGGCGCCCCAGAGACGGGCTGAGAGTTCGTCGGCTGAGTCAACCACGGCGCCAATCATCTGCTGGGTCTGCTCGGGAGTGACCAAGCCGAACGGATGCGCCACGAGTGTGCCGGTGCGGCCGACGCGCTCCAACATGCGCCGAAGCTCGGGCTGAAAGACGACGATGAGTCCAAACGCGACCACCAACACTCCCTGTTCCAGGATCGAGTTGATGAATTCGAGCTGAAGTACGTTGCCGATGACAAATACGGCCACGGATACGACCAGCAGGCCGCGTAGCAACTGGTCGGCCTGGGTTCCGCGGATTAGCGTGAGGACGGCGTTAAAGAGAAAGGCGACCAGCAGGATCTGTACGGCGGCGGCGAAGTCGAATTCGCTTGCGAGGTATTCAAGCTGTTCCACGGAAGCCGCTTATCGTCGGCGCCGACAGTTATTCAGTCTACCTGTGATTCAAGTTCGTCGAATGCGCGGTCGCCGCGCATGATCGCCACCAGCAGCGCCTTCTGGGTGTGCAGGCGGTTTTCGGCCTGATCGAAGACTACCGAGCGGGGTCCGTCAAGCACGGCGTCGGTGACCTCATCGCCACGATGGGCGGGCAGGCAGTGCATGAACACGGCGTCCGCGCCCGCCAGGTTCATGAGGTCGTCGTCGACACGGAAGGGGGCGAAGATCTCGCGGCGCTCGGCGGCTTCGGCTTCGAGACCCATGCTGACCCAGGCATCGGTATAGACGACTTCCGTATCGGCCACGGCGTCTCGGGGATTGTTGCCTATTTCAATGCGGCCGCCGCCGTCTTCGGCGATCTCCTGGGCCCGCTCCAGCATGTCTTCGTCGGGCTCGTAGCCAACGGGTGAAGCGATAGAGACGTTCATGCCTGCCAGGGCGCCGGCAAACAGCAGCGAGTTGCAGACGTTAAAGCCATCCCCTACGTAGGCCAGCCGGCGTCCGGCTAGGCCGCCCAGGTGTTCGCGGATCGTCAGCAGGTCCGCCAGGGCCTGGCACGGGTGCGCGAGGTCGCTGAGGCCGTTGATCACGGGAATGCTGGCCGAGGCGGCCAGTTGCTCGAGCGTGCGGTGCTCGTAAACCCGCGCCATCAGCGCGTCGACCCAGCGCTCCAGGTTATGGGCGATGTCGGGAATCGACTCGCGCACGCCAAGCTGGGTGTGTTCGTTCATCAGGTCGACGGCGAAGCCGCCCAACTGTGACATGCCGACCATAAAGGTGGTCCGGGTGCGTAGCGAGGCCTTCTCGAAGAGCATTGCGAGGCTTCGGCCGGCCAGGAGTGGGTGCGGCTGACCGCTCGCCTGCAGGCGCTTGAGTTGGGCGGCGCGATCCAGCAGGCAGCGCAACTGGTCGGGCGCGAGGTCGGCCAGGGTCAGAAAGTCCTGCCCGCGCAGGTCAGTGGCGGTGTCGCGGGTAATCAATAGACGTGCTCGAAGTCAATGCCGGTGTAGTAGGACGCCAGGATCTGCTCGCCGTTGGCGCCGGCGGCGGCCATGGCGTTGGCGCTGCGCAAGGGAAGACCGATGCCGTGTCCCAGCAGGGTCTGGCCCTGGCTGTAGGGATCGTCAACGGCCACGGCCCAGGGCTTGAGCGGCCCACCCCACTCCGTATGCCAGCTGCGGGTGCGTCCATCGGCACGCGAAAAGTACACAGCGTGGATGGTACTGCCCTCGTAGGTCATGACACAGCCTCGGGTGTCGTGGACGGCGTCGCGGAGGCGGGTTCCGGAGATTTCGCGCGCGTAGCCGTGGTAGACCTGATCACGGGTGTAGAGGGTGGGGGTGTGGCGAGTGGACGCGGCGACATCGAAGAGGTTGCCGCGCGCCCGACGCTCGGCGCGGACAGTGTAGGCGTAGGTGCGGAAGGTGATGGCCGAGGCCCGCAAGGCTTCCCAGGGAATGGTGTCGTTCTGCTCGACAAGACCGGAGAGGTAGTCGTCCATCGGCAGGGTATTTACCACCCAGGCGCTTCGATAGCGGGGAAGCCAGGCGAATTCCATGGAGCCGCGATAGGTTCGCTGCGGAGCGGTTTCCTCCAGCCGGAGCCGCGAGTCCTCGGCCGGATCAATGTGAACTTTGCCCACGGTTCGAAGCTGCGTGCCGTCCGGGAGATCGATCACATGCCTTTCGTTGGGAATGTCGCGGCGAACGGTCACACGCTCGCCGGCGCCCACTCGCGCCAGCACCGCGCCGCCCTCGTCGCTCACTCCCAGCCCCGACGTGGAGAAGAAGGTGGCCTGGTGTACGCCCGGGTTGTCGTCGCTAATGTCAAGAAGGCCGACTCGAATGTCCGGCATCGCCAGCTGAGCCGGGGCATCCACGATCGGCGCACGGACAGCCAAGGCGCTAAACCACTCGCCCCCGATTTGCAGATCGGGTTGGAGCCGGAAGGGGCCGGGTACCGCGGGTACTTGCACCGCGAGGTCGAGTGTGGCCGATCCGCCGGGCGCAACGTCGGCCGGCAGCGACGCCGAAGCCGGCTCGGCTCGTGTCCGTGGGTTATTCGAGTCGGCCCAGCGCGCGCCAACCTGCACGGCATTGTCCCCCGTGGCCGACCAGGTGTCGCTGCCCGAGTTCTGGACCGTGACCCTGAGCGCGGTTGTGCCGCCGGGATCTTGCGGGGCAATGGGCTGGACGCTGTATCCAGCATCAATGCCGTCGGTGAGCGCAGCCAGAAAGTCCCGCCCGAGCGGTTCGATCTGAATTGGAACCTCGCGCGTCGCCTGGTAGCTGAGCTTGCCGCGCTGGAAAAACTGGGCGGTGACGCCGCCGGATTCGGGTACCTCCTCGGAGATCGGCAGTCCGAGCAGGTCGGCTCGGCCAAGCAGATTCCAAAGCTCAAGAAAGCCGAAGCGAACCGAATGGCGGGTCTGCCAGACGTACTCGACGGTGGGCTCGCTGCGGAACGGGGCAACCTGCTGAAAGTAGCGGTTACCCGATATCAGCTCGCCGAGCAACGAGGGCTGCACCTCGTAGGACGTGCCGGAGTTTTCTGGCCAATGTTCCAGCAGGAAATTGGCAAATAGCTGCGCGTGGCGTCCGCTGCGCTCGAAGCGTTCGGTCAGCGGGGCGCCGATGATATCGGGGCCGCCGGCCTGCGCTACGTAGTCACGAAAGAGCGGGTCGACGGCCGCGTCCGTCGCCGCGACCACGCTGGCCAGCACGCGGCCGACCGGTACTGCCGCCAGACCGGCGGTGCCAAGCGCCGCTGCGCGTCCAAGGCTTCGTCGCGAAAGCTGTCGAGACATAGGGGGACAAGGGTAACGGGTGCGTGACTGGTCTTGGGTTACATTCATCACTGATGAGACTTGGTGTGTCGCCTCGAACGGTTCCCCGCAGTAGCGGTAGTGCCGCTCCCCGAGTCGCCCGATCAAACGTCGGGACTCTGACGACGTGACGGCGCCGACGGGTTCGCGCATCTATCTCGACCACGCCGCCACGACGCCGCTGGACCCAGGGGTGTTCGAGGTCATGCGACCGTACTTTTGGGCCGAGGCAGGTAATCCGTCGAGCGTGCATGCGGCGGGTCGACAGGCCCGGGAGGCCGTGGACACCGCGCGCGAGCAAGTTGCCGGCGTGCTTGGCTGTAAACCCGGTGAGATCATCTTCACGAGCGGTGGTACCGAGGCGGACAACCTGGCGGTGATTGGCGGAGCTCTGGCCAGCTCCGATAGCGGCCGCCACGTCGTGACCAGCGCGATCGAACACCACGCGGTGCTCTTTGCGGCTCGATCGCTGCGCGCGCGTGGGTTCGGAGTGACCGAGCTGACGGTCGATCAGGTGGGCCGGCTCGATCCGGCCGACCTGGAATCTGCGATGCGTCCAGACACAGTGCTGGTGAGTGCAGGGTTGGCGAACAACGAAATCGGCACCATCCAGGACATTCCGTCCCTTGCGCGGATAGCTCGGCGCGCTGGCGCCCGGATGCACACCGACGCCATCCAGGCAGCTGGGCAACTCGACATAAGTGTTGATCGACTCGACGTGGAATTGCTAAGTTTGTCCGCGCACAAGATTTACGGCCCCAAAGGGGTCGGCGCGTTGTACGTACGCGAGGGCGTGAGCGTGGAGCGGCGGGCCTTAGGCGGCGCGCAGGAACGCGACCGGCGGGCGGGCACCGAGAACGTGCCTGGAATCGTTGGGTTGGGCGAAGCCCTGGTGCGCGCAGAGGCCGCGCGCCAGCGGCGAACCGCGCATATGCGTGCGTTAAGCACAACCCTGATCAAGCACGTGACGTCCCATTGTCCTGCGGTCCGCGTGATGGGCGCGCCGGACCAGCGGCTGGCCGCCTTTGCGCCGTTTGCCTTTGCCGACATCGACGCCGAGTCGCTGTTGATTCGTCTGGACCTGGAGGGGATTGCGGTATCCACGGGCGCGGCTTGTACGTCCGGATCACTTGAGCCGTCGCACGTGATCGAGGCCCTTGGGCTGCCGGAGCGATTTCGACGAGGTGCGCTCCGCTGCACGGTTGGGCGAAGTACCACGGCCGATGAAATCGCCCGGGCCGGTGACGCGATCGTGCGGCACGTACGAGCACTGCAAGCCGTAGCCTCCGTACAACCAGGAGCCGTATAACGATGGATGTCCTCTTTGTGATTCCGCCGTCGGTTTATTTGGGACTGCTGCTGGCCACGTTCATCAGCTTTACGTTCCATGCGGTGATCGGTCGGCGACAGAATTCGGGGTTCTTCTACTGGCCGTTCGGTGTTGCAGGATTCGCGGGAGGCGCGCTGGCCGCGGGCGCGATTGGAGCCACATACATGGCGATCGGTGGATTGCCGATTCTGGGAGCATTCGTGGGGTGCGTGGTGGGCTTACTTGTCGCGCATCTGGTGCTGACGTGACCCCAGCGACACCCGGTGTGGCGCAGCCACACGATCGAAAATAAGGCGGTCGTAGCCGGAAAACTGTGCTAGCTTTCTCAAGCACGATGCGTTTTAGGTGGTCGGACGATGGTTGTCCGACTTGCCAAGCTGACGCTCGGATTTCTGATCGGCCTGGCCGCGGGCTACGCGCTGAACGTGATGCGCCCGGAAGCGGCGGCAGATCAAACGACGGAGGAGTTCCGATAGCGCAGGCATAGACCAGGGCTCGCAGGCGATTTAAGGCTGATCGGGAGGCAGCTTCCGTCGGTCTTTCTTTGTTTTGCGGGACTGGCCCGCCTGGGGACCACCCGATGAACACCGCCCAAATCCGCGATCATTACCTGAAGTTCTTTGCCGAGCGCGGGCATCGTGTGCTGCCCAGTGCTTCTCTGGTACCGGTTGGCGATCCCAGCGTGCTGCTGACCTCGGCCGGCATGCAGCAGTTCAAACAGTACTTCAGCGGCGAGCGGCCCTCGCCGTATTCGCGAATCGCCACGGTGCAGAAATGTTTCCGCACGACCGATCTGGACGAGGTGGGCGACCTGAGCCACCTGACGTTCTTCGAAATGCTGGGCAATTTCAGTTTTGGCGACTACTTCAAGATTGAGGCGATTGCCTGGGCTCGAGAACTGGTTCAGGACGTGGTTGGGATTGAGCCGGATCGAGTCTGGGCCACGGTATACGAGGGCAGCCCCGGGGTGCCGCGGGACGAGGAAGCGGCGGATATCTGGGCGGACCTTGGCCATCCGCGTGAGCGCATTGCCTATGCGGGCGAGGACAACTTCTGGGGTCCGACGGGTGACAGCGGTCCGTGCGGGCCGACGACCGAGATTCACATCAACCTGCAACCAGACTTGCCCGATGTGGGGCCGCTGGAAGCGCCGGAACGGTATCTGGAGATCTGGAACCTGGTGTTCAACCAGTACTTCAGGTCGGCAGACGGCGAACTGACGCCGCTGGAGCAGCATGGGGTGGACACGGGGGCCGGCCTGGAGCGCTGGGCGGTGGTGCTGCAGGGCGTCAACTCGATTTACGAGACCGATACGTGGTGGCCGTTGGTGCGCGTGGCGGCGGATCGCGCGAGAACGGCCTACGAGGCTGAACGCGAGAGCGGACGGTCGTTGCGGGTAATCGCCCAGCACAGCCGAGCGGCGGCGTTTCTGATTGGCGACGGGGTAATGCCGGGTAACGAAGGTCGCGGCTACATCCTGCGGCGCAGCATCCGTCAGGGTGTGCGCCACGCGCGCCAGCTGGGTATTGAGTCGGATGCCCTGGCACCGGTGGTTGAGACGGCCATTGACGTGATGTCAGAGGAGGGCTACGAGGACCTGCTGCCGCGGGCTGACTTCATCCGCAGCGTGGTCAGCGACGAGGAGCAGCGCTTCCGCCGGACCCTGGACGCCGGGGTGGCGCGGCTCGACGACCTCCTGGCCGGTATACCGCCGGGCGGTCGGGTGGACGGCGCACGCATGTTTGAGCTGTATGACACGTTTGGGTTTCCTCCGGACATCACGAAGGACATTGCGGCAGCACACAACGTGGGCGTCGACGATGCTGGTTTCGACGCCGCGCTGGCGGAGCAGCGGGCGCGCAGCCGGGCGGCCCAGTCGAACGCACAGGCGCGCGATCTGCCCTCCGGCTTCGGGGAGTCGATGTTCCTGGGCTACGACTTCGTGACGGAGGAGGAGGGCACGATCGTGGCCCTGGCTCGCGACGGCGAGCTGCTGGATGCTGCCATGCCTGACGGTCAGGTGATGGTTGTGATGGACCAGACGCCGTTCTACGGGGAGGCCGGCGGTCAGGTTGGTGATACGGGGACTCTCCGGGGCCCCACCGGTAGCGCACGGGTGCTGGACACGCTCAGGAATCCCGAAGGCACCGTGGTGATGGTGGCTGATGTAACGCGAGGGCGGTTGGTGGTGGGGGAGCGCGTTCAGGCGCGCGTGGACCGCGAGCGTCGCTTCAACATCATGCGCAACCACACGGCGACGCATCTTCTGCACGCGGGGCTGCGGCGCACGCTGGGCGATCACGTTCGACAGGCGGGCTCGCTGGTGGCGCCGGACAGGCTGCGTTTTGACTTCACGAACCCGACGCCGGTGTCGGAAGACGAACTGCGGCAAATCCAACAGTGGGTGAATTCGCAGATTCTCAAGGACCATCGGTTGGTCACCGAGTTGACTGAAGTTCAGGCCGCGGTGCAAGCGGGGGCCATGGCCCTGTTCGGCGAAAAGTACGGCGAAATCGTGCGCATGGTGAGACTGGGTGCCGTGAGCCGTGAACTCTGCGGCGGCACGCACTGTGTCTCCAGCAACCAGATTGGGTTGTTCGCGATCGTGCAGGAGGGCGGAATCGCGGCGGGCGTTCGCCGCATCGAAGCTGTAACCGGCGCCGGGGCCGTGACGTTGATGGAGCGCAATCAGGACTTGTTGGCCGGGATTGCCCGCCAACTGGAAGCGGCGCCGGCGGAGGCGCCGGCGCGTGTGCAACGGCTGCTTACCCAACAGTCCGACCTGCGGCGGCGACTGCAGGCTGCCGAGCGGGCCGACGCCCGGCGACAGGCCGAACGCCTGGCGGCGGAATCCGAAGCGGTGGGTCCGGTATTGCTGGTCGCGGCCGACACGTCAGTGACCGACCGCGACGCGCTGCGGGGACTGAGCGATGATCTGCGCCAACGGCTTGCTTCGCCCTGGGTAATCGTGCTGGCGGCCAGGATCGACGGACGTCCAGCATTCGTTGCGGCGGCGTCGGAGGAAGCGGTGGCGTTGGGCGTGAATTCAGGAGCCCTGGCCCGAGCGATGGCGACGACCGCGGGCGGCGGTGGCGGCGGGCGGCCGGAGCTGGCTATGGCCGGCGGTAGAGATGCCTCGCTGATCCCAGCCGCGCTGCAGGCCGGGCGCGCCTACGTGGCAAATGCGGTGGCCTTGACATGAGGGCGATACGGGAGCGGCGCCCCGACGTGGTGCGGCGCGTCTACATTCCCGAGGCCGGGATCAATCGGCCGCGCGTCCAGAGCCCGCCGCAGCCGAGTTTCCAAAGGCCCGCCGGTGCCGGACGCAGCGTTGTGTTCGAGCGGATTACACCGGATGCCCCCACACCGAAGTCGCCGACGTGGCGCCACCCACGCTCGGATGTCGCGCCACTTCGCTTCTGGCGGGAGGCAATGTCGCGACAGCGGATGGCGGCGTGTGCGGGTGGACTGGCTGCGGTGCTGCTTGTGGTCGTCGCCTTTCAGTTCTTCGTGGCCCCCTCAAGCACGATCGTCGTGGTGCCGCAGGCTACGCGACTGCCGATTGACGCGACGGTGCGAATTGACCCGGACGCCGGCTCGCTCGACGTCGAGCGGGGCATCGTACCGGCGACGGTCATGGACGCCACCGTTCAAGAATCGCTTACCAAACCGACGACGGGACGACGGCGTGAAGCTCAAGGGGTTTCCAAGGGCTCTGTCACGATCCGCAATCGAACACGCCAGGCCGTAGTGCTGCCCGTTGGTACGCGGGTGATGACGGCCGACGGAACAGGCTTCCTTACTGATGCGGAATCCCTGGTGCCACCCACGCTCCAGGTCGGTGGACGCGATGTGCCAGGGGAGGCCGTCGTGGCGGTAACGGCTGAGTCGCCGGGCCTCGCAGGGAACGCGCCGGCACTCGCGATCACGTCGGTCGGCGGTCCGTTTGGCGGAGCGCTGGAGGCCTTCAACCCGCAGCCACTTGAAGGTGGCTCGGAGCGGGAAGTGGCGCTGGTGGCCCAGCGTGACCTCACCGAACTGGACGCTCTGCTGACCGAGCGATTGCAAAGCGCCGCCATCGAGCGGCTGCGCCGGGATCGTCCGTCCAATCAGACGCTGATTGTATGGTCGCCAGCGAGCGGGAATCCCCAGATTCTGCGTCGCGAGTTCAGCGACAGGCCCGATGAGCACGCTGCGGAACTTTCCCTTTCAATGGAAATCCGAGCTCTGGGTTCGGCCTTCGCTACGGAGGATCTTGAGGCTGTGCTGCGGAAGCGTCTGCAGGACTCGCTGGAAGGGCAGGCCTTCGAGATCGACTCGGTTCGGGTTGTTGAAACCGAAGTTCTTGGCGAGCGACAAGGGGTGCTGGACTTGCGTGTACAGGCCATTGCGGAAGCGGTGGATACGATCGACCACATTGCGGTGCGTAACACGGCGGCCGGCCGTTCGCTTGGTGAGGGGTTGCAGGCGTTACGGGCGCTTCCGGGCGTGGACCGCGTGAGCGTTAGGCACGATCCGCCGGATACAGGCAACTTCCCAAGAATCGGGTTTCGAATCAATGTCCAGGTCGAAGCGCCGCAGCCAATCTCGGCCCCATGAGCCGGAGCGGCCGCCCGCGGCTCTCGGGCGGCGGGTGGGGGCGCTGGATCTCGGCGAACGCCGGATTGGCGTGGCCATGACGGACGCGGGCGGAGCGTTTGTGACGATGCGGCGGGTCCTGGCCCGACGTGGCGGACGCAGTGACGCGACAGCCCTAGGCGCAATCCTGGACGCATTTCCCGGCGCAACATTAGTGCTCGGACTGCCGTTGAATACGGACGGAACCGAGAGTGCACAGGCCGCCCGCAGCCGGCGCTGGGCCGCCCAGCTGCTGGAAGGCCGCACCGAGCCTGTCATCTGGAAGGACGAGCACTTGACCACGCAGGCCGCCCGGCGGGACGGAGCAGGAGATGTGGATGTCGATGCACGGGCAGCCGAGCTGCTGCTGCTTGACTACCTGAGGAGCCAGGGGCCGTGCTGAGCCGTGTCAGCGCAATCACGCAGGCGTTTGGCATTGCGTTGCTGACGCTGGCCGGCGTGCTGCTGCTGGGCTACTCGGCGGCGGCCCGATTTGCCGACTCGCCCGCGGCGGTGGCGGCACGGACCGTGCCCTTCACGATTCCGGTGGGAGCGACGGCTTCGGATATTGCGCAAGGACTGCGCGACGCGAGCCTGATTCGGAGCGACCTGCTATTTCAAGTCCTGGTGGAGCGTCGCGGCCTGGATGGGGCCTTTCGCCAGGGGACGTTTCTACTGCGGTCGGACATGACGCTGGATGAGATCGTGCGCACCCTGAGTTCCGCCAACGCCGTGGAGCAGACGGTGACGTTTCCCGAGGGCTGGAGGCTGGAGGAGATTGCGGAGCGGCTGGCGGAGCAGACCGAGATCGACGACCTGGAGTTCCTGCGGCTGGCCCGGGAAGGGGCGGCCACGTATGCCGGGGAATTCGATTTCCTGGCGGGAGTGCCGGCGGGTCAATCGTTGGAAGGCTATCTGTTTCCGGACACGTACCAGATCGATGGGTCCTCGAATGCACGGAATCTGATTCAGCGCATGCTGCGGCGGTTCGACGAGGTGGTGACGCCGCAGATTCGCGAGGATGCGGCGGATAACGGGCTGACGGTGCACGAGATGCTGACCCTGGCATCCATCATCGAGCGGGAGGCCGTGCTGGACGAGGAGCGGGCTGTGATTTCGGGGGTCTTCCACAACCGGTTGGCACGAGGCATCCCGTTGCAAGCGGACCCGACAGCGCAGTACGCGATCGGTCAAACGGGGACCGGGTCCCGGTGGTGGAAGCCGGATATCACGGGCGAGGACCTTCGGACACAGTCTCCGTACAATACGTACGTGGTCAACGGGCTGCCGCCGGGGCCGATAGCCGCACCCGGGTTGGCCTCGATCATTGCGGCCGCCAGACCTGAGTCCACGCCGTATCTGTTCTTTGTCGCTCGCGGCGACGGCTCGCACGCGTTCTCGGAAACGCTGGAGGAACACACACGCAACATCGAGCGCTATCTGAACTGACGGCCGCCCGGTCCGAACGCTTGGCGGCTCAGTTGGACGAGCTTGGCATCGACGCCATGCTGGTGACCGGCGAGGCCAACCGCCGCTACCTGAGCGGATTCACCGGCACGGCGGCGACGCTCCTGATCTCCTCACATGACCGGCGACTGGTGACGGATTCCCGGTACACCGAGCAGGCGCAGCGGCAGGCGACAAGCTACGACGTGATCGAAGACGTCGACGCTCTGGGCGTGGTGGCGGCTTGGATTGGCGAGCGCGGAATCGGTCGGCTGGGCGTGGAATCCGAGCACACGTCGCTGAAGCAGCATCGCGATCTGGTTGATCGCCTGGCGAAGGAGTCGCAGGCGGCAGAGGTGAAGCCGCAAGACGGCCTGGTGGAAGAGCAGCGCGTCGTAAAGGACGCGGCGGAGCTGGCGGTGCTGCGCGAGGCCGTGCGGCTGGCGGACGATGTGATGACGGCCGCGGGCGAGACTCTGGCGGCCGGGATGACCGAGCGCGAGCTTGCGCTGGAGCTCGAGCGACTGATACGGGAGTCGGGAGACGGACCAGCATTCCCGACGATCGTGGCGGGCGGGCCCAATGCCGCGATGGCCCACCATTCGCCAGGGGTGCGCCCGATCGGCGCGGGCGAGCCGGTGATTGTTGACCTGGGCGTCCAGTTGGACGGGTATTGCTCGGACATCACGCGCACCTTCTCGGCGGGATCGGCGGATAGCCAGTTCGATGAGATCTACGGGATTGTCTTGAAGGCTCAAGCGGCCACGGAGAATGGGACGCGGGCCGGGATGACGGGTCGCGAGGCGGATGCGCTGGCTCGCCAGGTGATTTCGGACGCGGGCTACGGCGGAAACTTCGGTCACGGGACGGGCCACGGCGTGGGGCTTGAGATTCATGAGGCGCCCACGCTGTCGCCTCGAGGTACCAACGTGCTGAAAGCCGGCGCGGTGGTGTCCGTAGAGCCGGGCATATATCTCCCGGGCTGGGGCGGGGTGCGGATCGAGGATCTGGTTGCGGTCCAATCCGAGGGCTTGGACGTGCTGACGCAGGCTCGGAAGTGACTTGCGACGACAATAGGCGCCCTCATCGAGACCGACAGGTTGGGAGGCCAGTAGGTGATTGACGCAGGCGAACTCAGGCGGGGATGGGTGCTGCGAATGGATGGCGCCCTCTGCCAGATCATCGACTTTCAGCACCAGAAGATCGGCCGCGGATCGGCCAACGTGCGGCTGCGGGTGCGCGATGTGCGCAGCGGGTCGACGACGGATCGCTCGTTTCAAGCCTCCAAGCGTTTCGAGCGCGTGATTCTGGATACGCACAAGGTGCAGTATCTGTATCGGGACGCCGCCGGCTTCCACTTTATGGACATGGAAACGTACGAGGACATGACCCTCTCCGCGGACTCGGTAGGGGACGCCGCCAACTATTTGACCGACGGGCTCGACCTTGAGATCACTTCGTTTGAAGGCGCGCCGCTGGGTGTTGAACTGCCGATCAATGTGGACATTGAGGTCATCGAGACGGAGCCGGGCGTTCGCGGCGATACGGCGACGGGCGCGACGAAGATGGCGCGGGTGGCGACCGGGCTGGAAGTGCAAGTGCCGCTGTTCGTGGAGACAGGCGACGTGTTGCGCATCGACTCGCGTAGCGGCGAGTACCAGACGCGCGTCTGACGGCCAGGGTTGGTGTCCATGACCACGGACTCAGACTGGGAAGCAGCGCTCGACGAGGCCGTTCCGCGCCTGGCCCGGCTGCTGCAGGAGACAGGCGCCGAGGAGATCGAGGTCGGCGACGCCTCCCGCACCATTCGGATGCGACGGTCAAGTTCGCTGGGCGTGACCGCAACTGAGGCGGCCGCAGCCGACGACGCTGAATCGGCGGTCGCAGATCTGGTACCCATTACTTCGGAGCAGGTCGGGGTCTATATGTCGCTAACCGAACCCGGCGTGCCGCCGCTGGTGCGCGTCGGCGACGCGGTGGATGAGGGCCAGACGATTGGTTTCGTGGACGTTTTGGGCGTGGCGCACGACGTGTGTGCGCCCGCGGACGGCGTGGTCGAGCGGTTGCTGGTGCACGATGGCGAGATTGTGGAGTACGGACAGCCGCTGGCCGAGGTGCGCCGGAGTTCGGACTAGCGGACCAGCGTGAGCCGGCTTCGAAACCGCTCCCAGATACGGGGCACGTCGCGCCGGTCCCAGGAAACCAGGGCCGACGCGGCGGCGAAGATTGACGAGTAAGTGCCGATCAGGAATCCGGCAGCCAGGGCGATCACGAACAGGCGGATTGTGGGACCGCCAAGGACGATCAGCGCGAGCAACACCAGCAGCGCAGTTAGCGAGGTGTTGAGCGATCGCGTGAGGCTCTGGTTGGCGCTGAAGTTCACGGTCTGCTCGAAGGTTGGGCGCTGCGCGTCGGCCAACCGCAGGTGGCGTTGCCGGTTCTCGCGAATGCGGTCGAACACGACGATGGTGTCGTTCACCGAAAACCCGATGACCGTGAGGATGGCGGTAACGAAGAGCGCGTCGACCTGAACGCCGACGACATGGCCCAGGAGGGCAAAGAGTCCGAGCAGGAATAGCGCGTCATGCAGGAGCGCCCCAATGGCGGCCAAACCAAGGACGACCGGACGTTCCATGCGGCGAAAGGCCCACATGACGTAGAGCAGGATGAGTGCGGAGGCCACGGCCACACCGATAGCCGCCGCACGAGTGAGTTCGGCGCCAACCACCGGTCCGATGGTGGAGAATCCGAGTTCCTGGCCGGGCCCGACGCGCTCGAAGATGGCGGCGACCAGCGCATTCTTGGCTTCGACGTCCAGGGGCGGGGTGCGTACCAGGGCTCCGCGGTTGTCGGCCAGTTGGACGGTCGCGCCCGGATATCCGCGGTCAACGGCGACGGCTTGTACGGCCTGCTGGGTGATCTCCTGGTCGAAGCGCAGCTGGATAAGCGAGCCGCCGGTGAAGTCAATGCCGGGTTTCAGGCCGCCAGTGAGCAGTGCGACGACACCCGGAAGCAGCAGCGACAGCGAGAGCAGGTACCACCAACCGCGGCGGGACGTGATGGCGAACATCAGGTTTCGGAACTCCCGGAGGCGCCGGCGCCAAACAGCCGAGGCTGGGTGAGGACCGGCAAGGTGATGGCCAGGCGGAGCAGATTCCGGCTGACGGTGATGGCGCTGAACATGCTGACGGCCACGCCGATGGCGAGGGTGACGGCGAAGCCGCGCACGCCGCCGCTGCCAAAGCCGAAGAGCACGGCGCAGATGATGAGGGTTGAGATGTTGGAGTCACGGATTGACGGCCAGGCGCGGTTGAAGCCCGATTCGACGGCGCCGCGGATGGCTCTGCCGGAACGCAATTCCTCGCGCGTGCGCTCGAAAATCAGGATGTTGGCGTCCACCGCCACGCCGACAGAGAGGATGAAGCCGGCCAGACCCGACAGGGTGAGCGTGACCGGAATGAGCTTGAAGACGGCGAAGACGACCGAGGCGTAGACGATGAGCGCGAGTGCGGCCACCAGGCCAGGCACGCGGTAGAAGGCGACCATGAAGACCAACACGAGGAGGGCGCCGACGATGCCGGCCCGGAGGCTGGCCTGCAGGGACTCCTGACCGAGGGTGGGACGGACGCTGAGGGTCTCGACGACTTCCAACGGGACCGGGAGCGCACCGTAGCGAAGCTGGATGGCGACGTTGCGGGCTTCGTCGGCGGTGAAGGAGCCGCGGATGACGCCGCTGTCGCGGATGGCGGCTTCGATTCGCGCCGAACTGATGACGACGTCATCAACCGTGATGGTGAGGACTTCGTTGAGGTGGCTGGCGGTGTAGGTCTGGAATCGATTGGCGGCGTCGGGTTGGAGGTCGAATTCGATCATGGGGGCGCCGAGCGTGTCGAAGCCGACGCGGGCGTCGCGCAGGTCGCGGCCGCGGAGGACGGTCTGGGAGGGGTCGGCGGGGAGGATGGTTCCCTCGTCGATGAACTCGAAGCCGGTGTTGATGACCAGGAGCTGGCCGGTCTGGCGGAAGACGCGGATGGCTTCTTCCGGATCCTCGACGCCTGGCAGTTCGACGATCAGGCGGTTATCGCCCTCGATCTGGATGAGCGGTTCGGCCACGCCGAGGGCATTGACGCGGTTTTCGATGATGCGCTTGACGGCGTCCATGTCACCGTCCTGCAACTGCTGGTCAGGCGGGGGGCTGGCCTGGAAGCGCACGTGCAGGCCGCCCTGCAGATCCAGGCCCTGGCGGAAGCGGAGATCGGACAGGTCACGTCCGGCTATTTCGCCCGGCAGGCCGGGCGTGCCGGGCAGCGAGACGTACAAGGCGAAGCCGAAGATGACGGCGATGAAGGCCACGGTGACCCACTGGCGTCTACGCACGGACTTAGCAACCTCCCCGGAAACCAGCGCTGATCATACGCCGTGGGGTTTGCTCCGCCGGCCCGGGCCGCCGGGGAGGAGGCGCGGTGGGCAGAGCGATGGGGGTGAAGGGGGAACTGTCTCTCGCCAGGCCGATCCCCATAGGGGATCGGCCTGGCGAGAGACAGTTTGGCGCGGATTTTTTGCGTGGACGGGCGAGTTCTTGGGACCGGAGTCGGGGCGAGGAAGGAGGCAGAGAAGCTGGAATGGTGGGATCACAATCGCTGCCGACGGCGATAGGTGGCGTGGACGGCCTGGCGAGATGCGACGGCGGCGGCATGGGGCGGAGCAGGGCATTGGAACTCGAACGGATAGGATGACGCCCCTATTGTACGCAAAACGTGCACGACGGGCAAGCGGTGCGCCGATTCGGAGGCGGCGGCCGAGGACGGCGACGGGCGGCGCCGGCGGATGTTGATGTGAAATCGCGCGCCGGCGCCGATTGAGCCCAGGCGTTGCGGATGGGCGTGAATGTGTCAACCCTGATGCGCCAATGTGTCCAGTTTCACTGCGAATGTGTCCAGTTTGGCGGCCAATGTGTCCAGTTTGGCGGCCAATGTGTCCAGTTTGGCGGCCAATGTGTCCAGTTTGGCGGCCAATGTGTCCACTTTGACCGGCGATGTGTCCACTCTGGCCGGCAATGTGTTCAGTTTGGCCGCCGATGTGTTCAGTTTTGACGCGAATGTGTTCAGTTTGGGCGGCAATGTGTTCAGTTGACGGGCCAATGTGTTCAGTTGGCCTGGTCTGGCGAGGGCTGCTTCCGGAGCTGGCCTGGTGTCAGAGCAAAGTCCCACGGGCGTCATTGAACCTGGGGTTGGGCGGTGACGTAGTGGGCGCTGCCGAGGTTGCGGACGAGGCCTTTGACTTCCATGACGGCGAGCAGGGCGGAGACGCGGAAGGCGGGGAGGGCGGCCAGGCGCACGAGTTCGTCGATGTGCATGGGGTCGGTGGTGAGGTGGCGCAGGACGGCGCGTTCCTCGGCAGTGGGTTTGACGAGTTGGGGCATTTCCAGCTGCTCAGGGCTGACGGCGATCTGAAGGGCTTCAAGGACGTCCTCGGCGGAGGTGACGGCGCGGGCCTCGCCGCGGTTGATGAGTCGGTTGGTTCCGCGGCTGGCGGCGGCGAAGACGCTGCCGGGGACAGCCAGGATCTCGCGGTTCTGCTCGATGGCGTAGCGCGCGGTGTGGAGGGCACCGCTTTCGAGCGGGGCCTCGATGACGATGCTGGCGAGGGACAGGCCGCTGATGATGCGGTTGCGCTGGGGAAAGTTTTCGGGGAGGCCGCGGACGCCGACGGGATACTCGGTGACGATGGCGCCGCGCTCGAGAATGCGGGGGACGAGGCGGCGGTTGGCGCGGGGGTAGATTTCGTGCAGGCCGGTGCCCCAGACGGCGACGGTGGCGCCGCCGGCGTTGAGCACGGCGCGGTGGGCTTCGCCGTCGATGCCGGTGGCCATGCCGCTGACGACGCAGAGGCCGGCACGCGCCAGGGTGCCGGCCAGTTGGGCGGTGACCTGTTTGCCGTAGGCGGTCATGCGGCGGGTGCCGACGATGGCGACGGTGCGCTGGAAGTCGGCGCAGGCCAGGTCTCCCTTGACATAAATCAAGGGCGGCGGATCGGGGATCTCGCGCAGTTGCGCGGGGTAGGCCGGGTCGTGCCAGGCGATGGCGCGGCCGTTGTGTTTGGCCAGGAGTTCCAGGGCATGGTCGGCCGATGTCTTGCGGCGGGCGGTCTCAACACCCCTGGCGACGGCGGGCGAGGCGCCGGCGGCCTGGAGCCGGGCGGCGCTGGCGGTCCACGCCAGGCTGAGGTCGCCGAAGGCGCGGATGAGGTTCCACAACGTGGCCGACCCAAGCCCGGGAACCGAACTCAGCGCCACCCACGCGGCCAGGTCTTCCGGCGTGCGCCCCAAGGGCGCAGGTAAGCGGTCGGCCGCGAAATGGGATTCGCGGCTGGCCATGGTGAGAGCTTAGCGCCGGAGAGGCGGTTGGTGAGGGTATTGCAGTGCGAACAGTCAGGCAGCGGGTTCGGCCAGCAGGTTGATGATCAGGCGGATCATCAGATCCTTGCTGGTCACTGCACTTTCTGCGATGAGCAGCGTCAGCGCGGTGAGCGCCTGGGGGTTGAGCCGGTGTTCCGCGCCCTCTTGCTTGAGATATAGCAGGAACAGGAGGGAACCGATGCGCTTGTTGCCGTCGGTGAAGGGATGGTCCTTGACGACGAAGTAGAGCAGATGCGCCGCCTTGGCCTCGCGGGACTGATAGAGCGGCTGGCCGAACATGGTCTGTTCTATGTTGCCGAGGATGGCTTCCAAGGCATCGCCGCGCGGGTTCCCGAACAGAGCTGACGCCTCACCGCGCGTTGTTAGTTCGCGCTTGAACTCGGCGATGGCCCCGACGGCGCGCTCTTGGCGCAGCACTCCGCGCGCTGGCTGGACCCCGGGCGGCGCGGCGAGTTGGTGTTCGTCGTACTCCAGCAGCAGGCGCCAGGTGTCGGCGTAGCCGCCGATGAGGTCCAGCACTTCCTGCCCGGTGCTATCCACCAGGGCCTGGTTGCGCAACGTGCTGGCCAGCAGGTCCAGGGTGTCGCGGGCTTCCTGCAGCCCGCGTTCGGCGAGTCGTTGCTGGTTGAGGGTGAAGCCACGGACCAGGTGCTCTCGCAGGGTGCGGGTGGCCCACTGGCGAAAGCGCACGCCGCGACGGGAGTTGACCCGGTAGCCGACGGAGATGATGGCGTCGAGGTTGTAGTGCGTTAGGGTTCGCCGGACTTGACGGCTGCCCTCTGTTCGAACTACCGAGGAATCCTCGGTAGTTGCTTTACGCTCCAACTCCTCGGTGCTGAAGATGTTACTCAGATGGACGCTGATGTTGTCGGTTGAGGTCTCAAACAGGTCAGCCATCTGCCGCTGGGTCAGCCAGGCGGTGTCCCGGTCGAATCGGACATCAACGCGCGCCTCGCCGTCCTCGGTCTCATAGACGACGATGTGGCCGCCCGGGGATGTTGGTGGAGCTACGGCGCTCATGGGGTCGGTGGCTGCGCGGTGGGCGCCTGTACGATACATCCGCACCCTGGCGCGACCCTCGGCGTGGCTGCAAATGCCAAGTACTTGCCGCGATGTCCGGGTTGGAACTCGTGCAGATTCTGCACGAGTTGCCCAGGGACTCTCCGGAAGCCGTTGCGGGTGAACTGGGTTATGAGTCTGCTGACTCACTGAGCCTTCGCCGTTGTTTGGAACTCCTAAGGAATCCTTAGCCGTTGCCTCGGCGCACAATTTCGGTGGCGGCCGCTTAACGGGCGTCGATCCCAGGCGGTTTGCAGCGTGAGAGAGAGTGCTGAAGCTGATCGTGACTCAACCACGTGTCTCGAGGCTGGAAGGCGAGGGATGTGGGGCTGGTGGACTAACGGCTTCAGGCGGTCTTAGGCGGCAATGCGGGCGGTGGGGGCTTCTACCTTTTGCTGGCGGACCTTGCAGGCGAGGCGGTCAACGCGCTTGAGGATTTCCTTTGGCTGGCCTTGCAGGTTGAGAACGTCGACTTCGATCTTGATGTGCTTGTCGAGAGCCGGGATGTGGTAGGTCACCGGGTCGATTCGGTCCTGGTCGTCGTGGGCGTAGATGAGGAGGGCGCCGGGGAGATCGGCGGCGAGGGCGTATGCGAGGGCCTGGTAGATATCGTGGGTTTGGGCGCCGTGGACGGTGGTGGGCTTGTACTTGGCGTCGCCGACGAAGACGCAGCGGCTGGCTTGCCACCAGGAGAGGTCCGGCTTCAGCCGTACGTCCCGGCCTTCATCCAGCCAGAGGTCGTGACCGCGCGCTTCCTGGGGAAAGGTGTATTCGGTCAGCCTGAGGGCATCGCGGAGGGCGACGACTACGAAGTCTTCGAAGACCTTGTTCATGTCGATGAGGAACGAGGCGGACTGGACCTGGCCGGCCGCCAGTTCGACGGTGCCCGACCTGAGAACGAGCCGGGCCAGGGCCAGGGCGGGCTGGTAGTGGGCGTTGAGCGGGGTGGCCGGCACTTCGGGAAGGTGGGTTGGCCGGTATTCGACAGTGGATACGTTGGCGAAGACGGCCCGCATGGCACTGAGCAGCCGGCGGCTGTCGCGAGAGCGCTGCGGCAGCCAGGAGAGACGCCTGACGGCGGCCTTGAGCAGGCGGTTGGCTTCGATGTCGGGCGTGAATTCGTCGTACCTGACCTCAATGGGGACGGCGATGCCAAAGCGGCGGCGCAGTTGCTCCTCGATGCGGATGCGTCCGCGGACGACGTTCAGGGTTTCTTCGCGGGTCTGATAGCCCTGGAGGAGGCCGCGGCCGGTGGCCTGGCGGACGGCGTCGTGGAATATGCGAACCATGGCCTCGACGAGATCGGGGGGCTGGGCGAGGTCCACGACCTCGCCGGAAAAATCCAGTCGATCAAGCGTGTATGAGATGAGGAAAAGGACGCGCTCGATGGGGAGCTTTGGCCTGATTTCGATGGTCAGGTCGGGGAGGCGGATGACGCCTATCTCGGATCCGGGTCTGAGAATCCAGGTGTTGCTTTTGGACGTTGGCGACACGTCGATCAAGCGCACGACCTGCCGGAGTGCGTCAAGTTGCTCGGCTGAGAGGTAGGTCTCCGGGCTCGGCTTGTGCTCAGTCAGCGTCAGGCGTGTCATCGCCGTTGTCCGGATTCCGATCTTGCTGCCGGGCGGCACGCTCGAGACTCTCGAATTCGAACTCCCGGAGGTGGTCCTGGTCTCCGAAGAGTTGTTCTTCGACGTAGGGGTAGATCGAGTGGTTCCAGATCAGCTTCACCCACGCTTCATCGAGGTCTTTGCGCATGAAGTGGCTGGGACCGATAGCCAGGTGGCGGTCGTCCAGTTTTGCGTTGGCCAACTCCAGCAGCTTGTCGACCCATAGAAGATCGGGCTTACTGGCTTCGAGCCAACGGGTTAGCAGGCCCTGCACGGGCGGTGTGTGGGGTGAGAACTCGACGAAGTGGAAACGGCGGCGCAGGGCGGCGTCCACGAGGGCGATGGAGCGGTCGGCAGTGTTCATGGTTGCGATGAACCAGAGGTTCTCGGGGAGTGCAAACCGTGTTTCGGAGTACTGGAGAGACATTTCGCGGTTTCGGTATTCGAGCAGGAAGTAGAGTTCGCCGAAAACGCGGGCTACGTTGCCGCGGTTTATTTCGTCGATGACCAGAACGTGCTTTGTGCCAGGATTATCGAATGCCGTTTCGGCGATGGCCTTTAGCGGCCCTGGTCTGAGGTCGAAGCCTGGCTGACCAGCCTTATCCGCCGGGCGATATCCCTCCACGAAGTCCTCGTAGGCGTAGGACGGGTGAAACTGGACGATGTCAACTGACCCGCCTTCGCTGGCGAAGTGGCGGGCGAGCTCGAGTGCGACGAAGGTCTTGCCGGTTCCCGGCGGGCCGTAGAAGACTATTTGACGCTTGTCCTCAAGCAGGCGCCGGATGTCTTGGAGGTACTCGGCGTCCCAGAGGAGCCGGGTGGCGAGGTCATCGAGCGTCTCGGCAGTCACTATGATCGAGAAGGTCTGCGCGGCGGTGGCGCCGTCCTCGTCAATTGCCGTGTAGGTGTAGGTCGTGGCCGGCTGCGCGGCCGTTGGGGTGCCGCTCAGGGTGCGGGCGTTGGGATCGAATGTGAGTCCGGAGGGGGGTGGTGGAGAGAGCGTGTAGGACGTATCCCCGCTTCCGTCGCCGGCGGTGGGTAGGCCAATCGCTGTCACTTCGCGGTTTTGCACGTACCCTTGATCTTCGACAGTTTCCTCAAACGTGAGGCTGGGGGTTGTAACGTCGCCACGGTATCGACGAAACGCTTCGTGCTCAGCCTTGTGGAGGATCGTCTTGTACCTCTCGAGTCGTGTGATTGACCAGAGCACCGACTGAGCGTGCAGACGATCCGGTAAGTGAAACTCATGCTTCTTTGCTTCGTCCTGCACGGCATCCAGAAAGCTCAGAGCATGGGAGTAGACGGCAGCTTCGTCAGCACTATCGTCCGGTGGATTGTGTCCGACCAGGTTGTATGCATTCTGGAAGAGCGAGTACCCGTACATAGGGAATCGGCGTGGATCAATAGCCATCGCTAGAAACGAAATCAACCTTGTACGTGTGCCTACGCCGCGAACGACGCTCGTTGGAAACCGCGAAGAGAAAACTCGAATCGATTCTTCGATGCCGGATTGATCGTTCCATAATTCCCGAAGAGCGGACTTTGCGTCAGACTCATTCTCCTCACACCACTCGATAAATGCGTCACGAGAGTCAAACCTCACGAGAGCGTGATTCTTGAAGGCTTCCGCTAGCAGGGCAAGCCAGTTGTCTGCGCCAGATTCCAGTGCAGATCTAGCCTGTCTGAGGCGGTTTGCAGGACTGAGCTTGATGTCAATCTCGAGTTCAACAAAGCTGGGATGCTCCACGAAACGACTTCCCCAGCGAATAAATTGTTCTAATTTGGTCCATCCTGAACTCCAAACGAACCGTATCTCGGGCGAGTAAAAGTCGAAACCCTCTACGTAAATGCTTGAAATTCCGGTCAGTTGCTCACGGATTGCGAATATGTCTCTATCAACGTCATCGGCCTCAGAAACCACCGAGTCTTTAAACGCTGATCTAATCTGTCCCTTATCAGTCCTCATACTTGGTTCGAATGAATCAGGATGGACGAGATGCAGCAACGCTTCCGATTGTGGATGGGCTCCAGGAACCTGGATGGATCGGACAGTCTGTAAGAAACTCCATGGGTCAGAAAGAGAGTCTTCACGATCACTTTCAGGAAGGTGCTTCCAGTGCAGTACGAATTCAGCGATCATATGTACTTGAGCGTGAATAGTCGTCTGCGACGCGGCACCTGGATTCATTATGCCGGAATCGAAAGCGATGTCGGCTTCAATTAGTTTGTCAGGGACTTCCAGGGCAGTCTTTGCCCAGCCAATAACTTGCCGGATCCGTTGCCTTTTCGTGTCACCTCGTATGGCACGCTGGTCGGCGATGAGGAAATAGACGTAGAGGATTTCTGCGGCAAGTTGGATCGTGTCTCGTGCCGCACCTGCGAGTTGGTGCTCGAATCGCCGATAGAACCCGCCACTGGCTGGATTGGGGTCATTGAGTATTCGCTTGCGGAAATCGTAGAGGTTGTGAAGTGACCAGATTGGATGGCCGGGAGTGAAGAGGGAGTCGTCGTTGCGTAAGGCTGCGTCGACCCAGCGTTGGGCGGCGTCGTATACCGACTCGCAACCCGCCCGTCTGGCCATTGTGTCCGCCCGCAATGTTTGCGGGGGCATGATACGTCGGTCGTTCGGGCGAGTGGGTTCGAGTGTGCGGCAATGCGCGGGGCGGAATAAGGTGCCCGCAAGGGCTCCCTCACCGGATCGGTGATTTGCGCGGCGGGGTTAGGGTTTTTGCCAGCGCATGAGCGTGAATTCGGGGATGCGGTACCAGTCTTCGAAGCGGGGGTTGTGGCGGAGGGTGTCGTGGGGTGGGACTGGTTCGAGGAAGTTACGGAGGATGAGGTTGGCGCCGAGGTAGGCCTGCATGTAGGCGCCGAGGGGGCGGTGCCAGTTGACGACCTGGTGGCCGCGCCAGTTGAGGGTGATGGGGCGCTCGTCGACGTACTGATCGACGGGGCGGAAGAGGCGGCGGCCGTCGGGCGAGCGCTGCCAGCCCGGGGAGGCGGTGATGAAGCCGAGGTTGGCGGCGACGAGGTTTCCGCCGGGTTTGAGGACGCGGGCGGCTTCGGCGATGGCGGAGCGAAAGTCGGGCACATCCACCCAGACGACGTAGCTGACGACCGTATCGACGGTGGACGAGGCGATGGGTAGCGCGGTGGCGGGGGACCTGACGATGGCGCCCTGTCCGGCGGAGCGGTGGCTGGCTGCCTGGACCATGGGCCAGAAGAGGTCGAGCGCGATGGTGCGGGCGCCGCGTGCGGCGAGCATGCGGCTGAAGCGGCCTTCGCCGGCGCCAACGTCGAGGATGAGCTGTCCTTCTACGTTTCCGCATTCCTCCAGCATGAGGTCGTCAAGAAGCATGGTGCGGCTGGAGTCGCCTTCGTCGACGAAGCGGATGTATTCGGCGGCGAAGGCCGTCCAGCCGCTAGGGTCGTCTTCGTCGGGCATCGCATCCTGCCTAGTCAAAAGGGCGGTCATTATGCACGAGCGGCCTGCGTTGGCGATCTGTGGACTGACGAGGGGGTGAGAAGTTATTTGCGCCTTCGGATTGGAATTCGTCCTTGGCTCACGGTTTCCGGCTAGAGTTGCCGTATGAAAAGGGTCAGCGTGAGCGAGGCGAAGAGCGGCCTGACTGCGCTGCTTGATGAGGTTCGGCGCGGAGAGACCGTGGTGATCACTGAAGGCGGCAATCCAGTGGCGCGGCTCGAGCCGTACGAGGTGTCGGGTTTGGCGGATGACGAGGCGGCCGCGGCGCTGGTGAGGCGAGGTGTTGTTCGTCCACCGAGAACCAGACTCGACGTGGATAGATTTCTAGCCAGGCCCCTCCCGCAGATTGGCGAGGGTTTGAGCGCCAGCGAGATTGTTGTCGAGGAGCGGGACGACAGGTTCTGACTGCCGGGACACTTTGCCGCTGATCGCTTCTCAGCCGGAGAGCCGGTGAACTCGTGTCCGCAGCGCACGCCAGTCGGGGTGGGTAGGGTCCGAACTTAGCGTTCCGTGAGGTAAGGGCCTAGGCTCACTGTGTTCCGACTTGTCAGTAGCGCCGAGTGGGAAGCCGATGCCTGCATTTCCAGTTGTTGATGCCGCCGGGTCGCCGTATGAGGTGGGGCGGGTGCATGGGGCGGCGGTGGCGGGGATGGTTCGGGCGGAGGTTGAGGTTCGGCTGGGCGGGATGGATCGGGATGCGGCGTTTCGGCACGTGGGGGACGTGGAAGCGTTTGTGAAGGGCTGGGCGCCGCATTTGCTGGATGAGGTGCGTGGGATTGCGGACGGATCGGGGATCGATGCGCGGGCGGCGCTGTGGTTGCAGTGGGGGATGGCGGCGCCGGATGTACGGCCTGAGGGGTGTACGGCGTTTGCGGTGGGGCCGGAGTTTACGGGCGATGGAACGGTGTATGCGGGGCAGACGAAGGACACGGGGCCGGGGGCGAACGAGCGGTCGATCGTGTTGAAGGTTCGGCCTGACGGTCGACCGGCGATTCTGAGTTTCAGCTACGCGGGTCACCTGGCGCAGATTGGCATCAGCTCCACCGGCGTGTCGCTGTGGGGGATGTCGCTCTATATCGACAGACCCGGCGGAGGCGACGGCCCGTTGCTCAAACGGATGCTGCTGGAGTGCGACAGCGTAGCCGCGATGCGCGAACTGGCCGGGGCTTTATCGGACGACAACAGCGGCGCGTTCGGGTTTAGCGATGCCGACGGGAATATGGGGGTGCTGGAACGGCTGCCGGGGCGGCAGGTCTGGCTGAACGGCGGGTGCGACTCGATTGGGCACGCGAATATGATTGCTTCGCCGGAGCCGGCGGACCGGGCGATGGATTGCTACCCCACGCGTTGTCCCAGCGCCGGGGCGCGTCACCGGCGAGTGAATGAAGCGCTGGCGGAACGTCGCGGTGGGTTCGACGTGGCGGCGGGCTTTGCCATCCTCTCCGACCAACGAGACCACCCCATGTCGATCTGCCGGGAGACGACGGAGGTGGACGGCATTCTGACGAACGCGGCGATCGTGACTGAGCCGCTGGCGGGGCGGCTGCACGTGACGTACGGGCCGCCGACGAAGGCGAAGCCGCAGACGGTGAGCTTGAGCTAGACCGTCGCTTGCGTGGCGGACGATCTTGCCTGGCGGAAGTCCGATGGGCCGCTAGTCGTCAATTTGCCGGGCCCAGGGTGTTTCGGCGATGCCGCCGAGGGCTCCGCTGGGCAATGCGAAGCGAGCCGTGGTTTGGCCCCAGGGCTCCGTTTTGGGCCCGTGGAGCAGCTTGACGCCCCGGTCTTCCATAGCCTGAGAGGCCGCCGGGACTTCATCGACTTCAAACTCGATGGTCAGGCCCGGGGTGACCCGGTCAACGGCCAACCTGTCGCCGAACGTGGCTTCGGCGGCGGCCTCGCGGCTCCAGAGGCCGAAGTGGATGACGCCGGGGATCTGGACGGATGCGTAGTCGGCTGATGCGGAGTCGTCGACTTCGAGGCCGAGGTCATCGCGGTAGAAGCTGACGGCGGCTTCGAGGTCGTCCACGATTTCCGCGATGCCGGCGAGGTGTCTGATCACTTGGAGGGTCTTTCGAGGGTGGCGCCGGAGGTCGGCGAGGTCCGGAGTTCGCGGTCAGCGCTCGGCTTCGGTCAGCGGGCGGTGGGTGTCGAGGGTGACGGTGTCGCTGTGGTCGACGGGGTAGGGCGGGCTGGTGATGAAGAGGACGCGGGCGGGCGTGTCGCCGTCCGCGGCGAACTGGAGGGAGTGGCCGGGGAGGGTGATGACGGATTCGCCGGCGGCGGCCTGGATTTCGTGGGTATGGCCGGATTGCGGGTCGTGGGTGATGGCGCGGATGCGGCCGGAGAGGACGTAGGTGACCTGTTCGAGGGTGAGGTGGGCGTGGATGCCGTAGGTGTGGCCGGGCTGGATGTCGCCTTCGGCCAGGGCGAGGTGGGCGCAGGGGGTGAGGTCGATGGGGTAGACGACGATGCCGTCGGGGGCGGTGACGGGTGGGCCGGCACGTCTCGAATGGAATCCGATCAATGGAGTACCTCGGCGCCAAGCGGGCACGCCTTCAATTGCGCCTCCGCTGCGACAACTCTGGCGATCCGCCGCAGCACACGCCGATGCTACGAGATTCGACTCGCGCTTCTAGTGGGATGCCTCGGCGACGGGGACGCCTTCGAGGAGGCCCGCTTCGTGCATTTTTTCCCAGGCGGTGAGGAAGGTGGCGTTCCACTCGTCGGTGAGGGGGTTGTGGAGCATGTCGCGGAAGACTTCCCAGAAGACGATGATGCCGTCGGCGCCGGCCTGGAGGGCGGCGTTGGCGACGTCGACCGAGCGCACCAGGGCGGCGGTGATGTAGGGCCGCTGTTCCCAGCCGGCGAACATGTCGACGCACTCGCGCACGTGCCAGACGGGGTCCACGCCGACGCCCTTGTAGGGCTCGCAGAAGGGCAGGATGTGGGTGGCGCCGGCCTGGGCCACGACGGCGGCCTGGGTGAGGTTGAAGGTGGTGGTGCAGAAGGTCTCGACGCCCTCGGCGGCCAGGGTCGAAAAGGCTTCCAGGCCCTGGGTGGCGCAGGGAATCTTGATGATGATCTGGTCGGACATCTTGGTGAAGACGTGGGCGACGTCCAGAAGCTCGGCCGTGGTGTGGCCGTCGATCTCGACGACGACCTGCTTGTCGGTGATGTCGAGGTAGCGGCGGACGACCTCGGTGAGCTGTCCGTACTTCTGGGTCATGTCGTCGAGGACGACGGTGTTGGTGACGATGCCGTAGCCGCCGCGGGGCAGCCAGACCTTGAGGTCTTCCGGGTCGCCGGCCAGCCAGATGGCGGGGCCGCGTTCGGTGAGTCGCGCCTGGGTTACCGGGCCCACGTCGGTCTCGACGCCGTCAGCCGTGATTGTCATGCCAGCCATTAGAGATGCCTCCCGTCAACCAGTTGCAGTCCCACGCCCAGGGTTTTGTCGGTGTCGAGGAATGAAATGCGCCAGTCGGAGGAACTGACGATGGGGGCGGTGCCGCCGATGCCGTGCTCGCCGCTGAGGGTTGCCAGCGTGTCGTCCATGGCGTCGTCACGAAAGGCGACGTGGTGAACGCTGGGGCCGTGCTCATGCAGGTGGGCGGCGAAGTTGCTGACCTCGTCGTTGGTGGGGCAGATGATTTCGAGGTAGCTGTCGGTGTCGCCAATCTGGAGGGCGGCGTAGGCGTTGCCTTCCTCCTCGGACTCCCAGATCTTGAATGGGGTCATGCCGAGCTTTTCCTGGAACAGGGCCAGGGCGGCTTCGCGGTCGGGCACGACGTAGGCGATGTGGTGGACGGCGTCGAACATGGCGGCCTCCGGGGGCGGCCTGCAGATTTAGGGAGAGTGTACGCCCCTAGAGCGTGTGCGGGTGGATGAGTGACCTTAACGCGCATGGGATGTGGTTCGACGCGGCACTCCGAAGACTCCGGGCCGGCTCACCACGAACGGGTGCTGGCTGTGAATGGAGCTGGCGCTACTCGATGAAGGTGCGCCAGGGGTAGGAGGGTTCGGGGCCGTCGGGTTCGTCGTCGAGGGCGTCGAGGTTGAGGTCGTCGATGCCGAGGCCGGGCTTGTCGCTGAGGTGCATGTAGCCGTCGTGAACTTCCATGGACTCGCCGGCGACGCGGCGGCGGAGTTCGGCCTCGGGGTAGGCGGTTTCGAGCACCTGGAAGTTGGGGGTGACGGCGGCGATCTGCATGGCCATGGCCGCGGAGATCGGGCCGCCGGAGTTATGGGGGGCGACCTGGATGTAGTAGGTCTCGGCGGCGGCGGCGATCTTGCGGACTTCGGTGATGCCGCCGGCGTGGGTGAGGTCGGGCTGGATGAAGGCGGCGCCCTGGCCTTCGAGCAGTTCGCGATAGTCCTGGCGGCTGAAGAGCTTTTCGCCGCAGGCGATGGGCGTGGCCATGCGCGGAGCCAGCGCGCACATGGCCTTGACGTTTTCGGCGGGGATGGGTTCTTCCAGCCAGACGGGACGGGAGGGCGCCAAGGCCTGGGAGGCCTCGATGGCGAGGCGCGGGGTGAGGCGTTCGGCGCACTCGATGTGGATTTCGAAGTCGGGGCCGGTGGCTTCGCGGATGCCCTCCACGAGCTCGGCGGCGAAGCGGATGGCGGCAACGTCGGTGCGCTGGCCGGGCGATCCGAAGGGCGTGACCTTGACGCCGCGGTAGCCCTCGTTCTGGGCGCGGATTGCTCCTTCGACGTGGTCGGCGACGGAGTCCATCCAGCGGGAGACGCCGCCGGCGTAGACGCGGACCTTGCGGCGGACGGGTCCGCCGAGGAGTTTCCAGACCGGCACGCCGTAACGTTTCCCTTGCAGGTCCCAGAGGGCGCCGTCGATGGCGGAGATGGCGCTGTTGACTATGGGACCGCCGCGCCAGCCGGTGTAGAGGTCGCGCCAGATGAACTCGATAGCGGAGGAGTCGCGGCCGAGCAGGCGGGGCGTGAACTGCTGAATGACGGCGGCGACGGCGGGGCCGCGGTCGGAGGTGGAACCTTCGCCCCAGCCGACGAGGCCCTCGTCGGTCGAGACGCGGACGAACAGCCACTCGCGCCAGCGGACGAACTTGATGACGACGTCGATGCCGGTGATTTTCATGCGCGGACCGCCTGGAAGGGTGATTTGGCCGGCCGGACCGGCGCGGCGGACGAGGGGCAGATGTCGTTGAGAACGCAGCCTTCGCAGTCGGGCTTGCGGGCGTCGCAGACGCGGCGGCCGTGCCAGATGACGGCGATGCCGGCGAATATCCAGTCGTCCTGGTCGAGCGTGTCGGTGAGGTCGCGCTCGATTTTGACGGGGTCGGTGGCGCGGCTGAGGCCGAGGCGCTGGGACAGGCGCTTGACGTGGGTGTCGACGACGACGCCGCTGGGGATGCCGAAGGCCTCGCCGAGGACGACGTTGGCGGTCTTGCGGGCGACGCCGCGGAGACGCAGAAGCTCGGGCATGGTGCGGGGGACTTCGCCGTCAAAGTCATGGATGAGCTGGGCGGCGGTTTCGCGGACGGCACGAGCCTTGCTGCGGAAAAAGCCGGTCTGGCGGATCACTTCCTCGACATCGAGCTGGGGGGCGGCGGCCAGGGCGTGGGGTGTGGGGTAGCGGCGGAAGAGTTCGGGGGTGACGCGGTTGACGGTGACGTCGGTGGTCTGGGCCGAGAGGATGACGGCGATGAGGAACTGAAAGGGATTGCGGTAGTTCAGTTCGGCGGCGGCTTCGGGGTAGAGCTCGCGGAGGCGGCGGACGATTTCGGCGGCGCGGGCGCGGCGGACGGCTTTGGACTCTCGCCAGCGGCGGATGGCGAAGGATCTCTTCCTGGCGCGCGGGGATCGGCGTCGGGTTGCCATGGCGGCAGGATATCCGGCTCGGTGGCGAGGCGGCTACGCGCCGCCTACAGCCGTTGGCCGGCGGGCACTCTGACGCCGCCTACACTGAAGGCGGCACTGCTCAGGTTCGGGCGGTCGCGCCCAATGAGACTGCAGTCAATTCACCTTGCCGCGAACCTCCAGGACTGAACAGCTGTGCCGTACGGGACCCTTGGAAGGGGCTGACAATGCAAGCGAAACGACCCGTGACCAGGCGTCGGGCGCTTGGCCTCGCGGGCACGGTCGGCCTTGGCACCGTGGGCGCGGCCGCGCTGGCGGCCTGCGGCGAGCCCCAGATCGTCGAGAAGATCGTGACCCAAACGATCGAAAAGATGGTCACCGTTCCCGTTGAGAAGATCGTGACGGTCGAAGTCGAGCGGGTAGTCGAAAAGACAATTACGGTTCCCGTAGAGAAGATCGTCACAGTTCCGGTGGAGAAGATTGTGACGGTGGAAGTTGAGCGAGTCGTCGAGAAGATTGTCACCGTTGAAGTAGAGAAAATCGTTGAAGTTCCGGTCGAGAAGATCGTCGAGAAGACTGTTGTGAAGGAAGTTCCCGTAGCAGCTGCCGAACCAGCTCCGGCACGGGAGCCTGCGGAACTCCGATTCGTCACGGACCACACCTCGGGACCTCGCGGGGCCGTCATGCAATGGGGGCTGAACCGCTTCGCCGAACTACGGCCGGAGATCTTTGTAAGCCTGGAGCCGACCGACAGCATGCTCGACGCGTTCACGGAGCATCTGATTGAGGGCACGGCTCCGCACGTGGCGCTGCTTCATCAGTCCGACTTTCTCTACTTCGACGAACTCGGCGCGTTTACGGAGATCACCAAGCTGCTGCCCAAGTTCGACGTGATCAAAGCGGACTATTACTTCATTCCCGATAGTTACACGCTGAACGGCATCGACCACTCGCTGCCGCAACCAGGGCTCATGACAGGTCCTCAGTTCGGGATGCCGTTTCAGATTGCAATCAGTGGGTTCGTGGCCAACATTTCGCTGGCTGAGAGCGTGGGAGTCACGCTGCCCGACAGCGAGGGTTCGTGGACGTGGGACGATTGGACGGAGTGGGATGCCAGGTTCACCGACCCGGACGCCGGCACGTACGGGACGTGGGCCCGCGACGATTACGAGTTCCAGTACATGCCCCAGATGTACTCCAACGGATTGAAGAAACCATTCGATGACGGTCTGACGAGGACGATGTTCGATCTGCCTGAAGCGCTGGAGGCCTGGGAGTACCTGATCAACAAGATCTACGTGCACGGAACATCGCCAGCGGACGACCAAATCGAAGCGATCTCGGGCGCCGACTTCTATGAGCCGTTCGCCGCCGGCAAGATCGGCATCTGGCCGTCGGGCCGTGTCTACACAACGGGATACACCTTGCCGATCATCAAAGATCGATTTAAGTGGACACTGCTTCCCTCGGTGGTCGCCGGTCGCGGCGGCCCGCCGGCGCACGGGTGGTCAGAGCAGCCAAACCTGGTGACGGTAAGCGCCGAGACCGATGGCCTGGAAGAGCAGTCCACGGCCCTGGCGGTTTTCCTGGCGGGCGAGGAGTACCAGGGCCACGTTGGCATTGAGCGCGGGCATATGCCGGTGCATAAGGCGGCCATTGGTGCGCCGGATTCAGTTGCGCCCCCTCCCGAGGGCATGAAGTGGCTGAAGGTGTACGCCGATAGTCCGGACAACCGCAGCCTCTTTCCGTTCAATACCTGGAGGGACTGGTGGGTTCGGCACCGGGAGCTAGGTCGAACAGGCTGGATAGGCGAGCAGTCGCCGCCGGCGGCGCTGGAGGCGTGACAGGCGTGGGGTGCGGAGTGCTTTTCGGGATACGAGGGTCCGAAGCCGTTTGTGCGTGAGCCGGTGTATCCATGAGCACGATTCGCACTCCATTCAGCTAGCTCAGGCCCTATCGCACGCAGCAGTCCACGGGCTCGATTTCACGTAGGGATCGGCGGCAGGCGATTGGCTGACCGGGACGGATTGCGGTAGTTCAATTTGGCGACGGCTCCTGGGTGGCGCTCGCGCAGGCGGCCGATGATTTCGGCAGCGCGGGTGCGACGGGCGGCCGTGGACTCGCGCCAGCGGCGGACGTCGAAAGGTGGTGCACGCGGAGCGTGCCGTGGGGCGTCCGGCCGCCACGGCGGCAGGGCGTCTGCTGACTCGTGTTTCAGGGTGCGACATGCCACCCTCAACGCGCGCGAGTCCCGAAGGCCGACGATGACTCAGGTGAATGCACGTGCGGGACGGCATCTTGAGACATTGCGAAGCCTCCGTGACGCTGCGGTCGTACCGTTGACGCATGAGGCCTGAGGTGCGACGTCCCGGACTGGAGCGATGGAGACTCGCCGGGTGGACCGGGCGTTGGCTGCTGCTGGGCGCCGTGGTGTTCTGGTGGGGCGGCATTGTCTTTCCCCGACTCGTCGGACTTTCGTCCGCGTCGCTTCTTCCCCTGCAGGACTTGCCGCGCACCCTTGACCCTGAAGTCGATGGGTCACTGGCGAACGCCGTTTCAGCTGTAGCGCTGGCAGTCCTCGCGCTTCTGGCGCTGGCCAGCGCGGTGGTCAGCCAGCGCCGGGCCGGGGGCTTCATTGCGATCGCAGGCTGGCTGGTGCTGGCGTTGACGGCGACGCTGCTGGCCTGGGATGAGCTGTCGGACTTCCACGTTACCGGCCTGACCGACATCGAACGGTCGGTGTTCGGCGCCGAGCTGTTCGATGCCTTTGGACGCTTCTTGTGGGTGCTGCTGCTCAGCCCGCTAATTGCAGCATTCCTGCTGGCGATGACGCTCTTCGTTTCCAAGGGTCTGGCTGGGCGAGAGGTACGAACCTGGTTCGTTCTGGGGCTGGCCGCCTGGACTCTCGTCCTGGCGCTCGAAATCAGCACTCCGGTTCTGCTACTTCGCGTGGCTCAGTCCGAAAACCTGGGATCGCTGCTGGAAGAGACGCTGGAGTTCAGCGGCTCACTGGCACTATCGATGGGCGCGGCGACGGTCCTGCGGCCCGCGAAGGGGCGGGGAAGCTCGTCGTTCGGCAGACCGCGCAAGCGAGCGCTATTGGCGTGGGCCGCTGCGATGGCTGTTATCGCCGGAGTCCTTGCGGTGTGGGTCATCCGCGTGCCCTTGGTCGAAGCCCGCGGTCCCACAACGCATATCGACGCCTTTGCCGTGAGGCTTCGAGGTCAAGACGCCGCAGTGCAGGAGATTCAGATGCCGGAGGCACCCATCTCTCGCGTCAGTCTGCGCCTAGCTTCACCGGACCAAGGCGACCGCGCAGGCACAGCGGACGTGCGATTCACGCGGCCAGGTGCATCCGCGCCGGAGCTTTCGGGAGGCGGGCGAAGGGTTCCGAAGGGCGACGGTGCGGAGTGGCTGAGCATTGATCTGGTGCCGCCGCTCGCGGAGCGAAAAGGAGAGCGGCTGGCCATGTGGGTCGTGGCGGACATGGATCCGTCGGTAGATTTGTTGGTCAGCGCATCGAAAACCAATCCGTACCCCGAGGGTGGATTGTGGGTCAACGGCGAAGCGACCTGGCCGGACCAGGACCTGGAATTCGTACTTTATAGCGCGGGGGAACCGACGCTAAGCAAACTGCGGGCCTTTTCGATCGCGTTGGCATCAAGTTGGAGCCGCCTTCTGGCTACTGCCGAGCTATCGATCGCGCTCATTCTGGTTGTGATGGCGCCGGCGCTTCTGGTTTCGGCGGCGCTTCCCGGGCGCCGAGTATGACTGCACCAGTTCGAGGATCAGCAGCGATGGAACCAGTGTGGCTGGAGAACCTGGTACGTCTGGCTCCTTGCCAGCGTCCCTGAGGCTACGTGTGAGGAATCCACCCTTCCTGAATGCTGCTATGCGGTCCTGGAGCGTACGGTGGTCGTAGGGGGCCTCAAACCCGACGCGCTCGCGGCCAAAGACGCGGCCAACCGAGCCGGACGCGACATAGGCTTCCACCTTGCCCCTGGGCACCGCCGAATAGGAGTTGTCGAGGGGCAGATGAAATCGACCGCCAGGTGCGAGCGATTGCCGGACGGTGCGCAGGAAGCCGATGAGGTCGGCCGCCCCGTCGAGCACAGAATTTGCAGCGACCAGATCTAAGTGTCCGCGGTAGGTGGGAAGGCCACGCGTTAGATCGGGCTCAAGGACGGTGATGGCGTGGGAGTAATTCGGGCGGCCGCGTGCGGCCCGAATCAGGCGCGGTGCAATGTCGACTCCGACGACATTGGCCCCGTGTTTTGCGAAGAGTCGAGCCAGGTGGCCTTCGCCATAGCCAACGTCAAGGACGTTGCGGCCGCAGGCAGCGCCGGCCAGGTGGAGTAGGCCGGCGGCAAGCCAGGACGGGAGTTGCCCCAGCGCTCCGTTGCGTACCAGCTTAGGGCAGGCCTCGGTGCGGGTTTCGTAGCTGTCCACGTCAGCGACTTTCCCTTAGTAGCCAAGACGACCAGAGTTAGCGGGACGATCGGGCAGATCGTGCCCGACAGTCGAGCGGACGCTCACGTAGAATCGGGGGCGTTCAAGGCTGAGTCGGGATCCGAGCGATGGCTCGCTGCGAGACACCACCCAAACTGATGACACGACGGCGGCTGTTGGGCGCTGTGTCGGTGTCGTCCTTCGTGGTTGTCGGAGGTGCGCTGAGCGCGTGCCTGGGCGACCCGTCGCGGGATGAGGACGGGTATTACAAGTTCGCCCGCACACGCGCGCGGGGAGAGTACGAGTACGACCCGCAGGAGCGCGAGCGGCTGCGCCAGGAGTACAAGTCAAGCGGTAATTCGTAGACGCGGCACAGGCGGCGCCTGACACGCGGCACCCGCCGACGGATCACATGCGGAGGGCAGCGGCAGTTCCCGGCGGGCGGATATACTTTGCGGTGATAGTTAAGGCTGCTTCCGCACTCGCGAGGATCTCATGGCCAACGACACAGACCGACGAGTCCAGACTGCATCCTTGGCTGGCGGACGAGTCAACCGGCGCCGGCTGCTGGCATTAGGCGCCGCCGCTGTAGCGACGGTTGGGGCGGCGGCCTGCGCTCCGGAAGACGAAGGCGCCGGAACCCGCGACAACCCATTCCCGTATAGCGAAGAGCGAACCGCCCGGCTGCGCACGCGCATGTAGCCGGGGGCGTGGCTGCCGCTGCGTCGTGGGTCTTGAAATTGCGCGTCCACGCAGCTTGCGTTCGGTGGCACCTGACTTGAAGTCGCAAGGCGCACGTCGACGGGGTGCGAGCGACGAATGACCAAGGCCCGGCGCCGAAGCGCCGGGCCTTGAGCTTGTGAGCGTCCCTGGTCGGGGCGCTCGCCAGACTTAGAGCGGCGGGAAGCCGAACTTCTGACGACCCTCGTTGAGCTGGTCGCGCTGACTGGCAAGCGTCGTACGCACCAGTTGCTTGGCCTCGTCAATGACCTGGCTGACGGACTTGTCGCCGAGGTAGGCGGCGTCGGGCGTCTTACGCCACTCGTACATCTCCCACCAGGCGGGGAGCGCCATCATCAGGTGGCGGTTGACGTTGTCAACATCGGCGTAGTGCTTGAGCCAAGTCATGCCCTCGGGCGGCGGCGCCTTGGCCTCGTCCGAATCGAAGACGCCGCGGTGCATGGGCAGGTGGCCACGGTCAATGGCCACGCGGCCCTGATACGTTTCACCGCCGAGGAAGAGGATGAGGTCGACCGCTTCCTCGATGGTGCCGAAGCGCTCGGCACCGTTGGTGACGAGGTGCGGCTGGTCGTTCCACTCGTGGATTTCCTCGCCCAGCGAGGCCAGCGGCATGGGCCCAAGCGACCACTGGAAGCGGTCCTTGATGCGCGGCACGTGGTAGCCGGTGGTGTAAACCACGGAGCTCAGCCAGGACCAGACCTTGCCGGCGGCAAACGGGTTGCCGAATTCACCGGCCAAGCGCTTGTTGTCGGCGAGCGGGAAGGAAACCTTCTCGTTGTGGATCAGGCCCACGGAGAAGTTCAGCCCGAAGTCGCCGCCGTCATCGAAGACGGCCAACTCGGTCTCGTCCGCATTGCGCATGGCCTTGGCGCCCGACATGAACGCCATCGGGCTCCAGTGGAACTCGTAGCCGTTGTGGGCCCAGGTGCCCCACTGGTCGGTGTCGGGATCGGTGACTTTCTTGCAGGACTCGAGGAACTCGTTCTCGTACGTCCAGCCCTCGCTCGGGAACTCCACTCCGGCCGCCTCGCCCATCGTCGTGTTCATCACGATGCCGCCGAGGGCGCCCTGGAACGGGATGCCAAACTGCGCGCCCTCGATCACGTTCGAAGGGTTGGAACCCTCGCCGTGGGCGTGATCATGATTGACGGTGTACAGGTCGGGGATGAAGTAGTAGTCCTCGGCGATGTAGTCGTCGCGCTTGGCCAGCGTGTCATTGATCTCGGTGAAGCCACCGTCGTTGACGAAGGCGCCGAGCATGCCGCCGTCCAGCATGGCGACTTCAGCCTGGGTGCCGGCGGCCATCTGCAGCGGGAAGACGCTGGTGGCGTAGTCGGCGGGCTGGGGGATGAACTTGACGAAGATGTTCGGCCGCAAGGCGGCGTACTGCTTGAGGCCCCACTGCATGGCCGCGCCGCGAGGACCGGAGGTGTGGTCACCGACGTAGCTGAGCGTGACGGTCTCGGGCTGCGGTGGCGCGGCTGCCGGAGCGGGCGCCTCCGTCATGGCGGGAGCGGCGGTCGCGGCCGGTGCCATAGCTTCGGCCGGTGCGGGCTCGGGCTCCGACTCACCGCAGGCGGCCAGGATGGCCATGCCACTGACACCAATGGCGCCGGCACCTGCAGCGCGCAGAAGTGTGCGCCTCGATGGGCGATTGATCATGCGTTCCCTCCCTGGAGGCGGACGCCTCACTCGCGACAGTTGTCTATCGCGATCCCCGGACGACGCTCCAACCCGGGCTGGAGCACACGCCGCCGGATGACGCTTGCCTCAGAGCACCGTGCTTCGCACGGGCAGCTTGTTCCATTTGGAAGTACGCGTCAAGTGGCCTATCTTGACTGGAACCGTTTGCCGGCGATCCAGTCGAAACACGAACCTTCCCGCGGGGCCGGGCGAGTATCGCGGCGACGTTTCTTAGCGCAGAGGAGCGGGCGACCAAGAAGGGAGACCGGCGCTTGATCTCAACGGCGAATGTCAGCCTGTCGGCCAATGAGGGGCGTACGAGATGACGGCTCGACGTGAGATGCGACGCACCGTGGGCGAGCGGGATTCGTATTTGCCGGGGTTACCGCCGAAGTTCTGGCACGGCGACGCGGCGGGACGGGCTGTCGGTCGGCGAAGCATTCTGCTAATGGCGCCGGGCGTGCTGCTTGCAGTCGCTTTGGCGGCCTGCGTCGAAAAGCCTCCACCGTCCGAGGTCACGCCGTTCGCGTTTCCGGCCGTGGGCGCGGGCCAGAAGGACACGGCGCAGTTCGGCGCCCGCAGCGGCCCTACGGTTCCCTAACGGCGCTTCCGCAGCATCTTCCGCGGGCGCGGTGTCCGCGGCCCTCCGCGACGCGAACCTTCGATGTGACGCAGCCTTCGAACTTCCAGTAGCTACACTGGAATCCATGCTTGTGGTTGGTCTGCCGTTGGGAGTCACTCGGCACGTGCGACTCTCCAAATGAAGCGTCGCACGCTGGTCTTCGCCGGGCTTGGCAGTGCGGTCGCTGCCGCGCCCGCGGCCCTGGTGGCCATCCTGCTTGCCAGTCGGACGGACGGCTTGCCTCAAGGTGCGAACGTTGGCGGCGTTGACGTTGGAGGACTCGGCCCGCAGGAAGCTCTCGAGCGAGTGGAGACAGCCTGGCGTCCGTTTCTGGACAGTCCGGCGGTGTTTCGGCTGGATGGTCGGATCTGGCGGCCATCGGGCTTCGACATCGGTCTGCGGGCAGACTTTCAAACTCCGCTACGCGAAATCGTGGCCTCCCGAGCGACCGGGGGCGTGCTTGACCGGATGGCGGGACTGCCCGCGGCAGCGAACACCGCACTGCCGGTCGTTTCGTACGACCGCGACGTTGCTCGACGATATCTGCAATCGCTTGCCGCCGGCTTCGATCAGCCGTCAGTGAGCGCGGCATTGGAGCTGCGCAACGACGGGCGGATGAACCTGACGCCGGGTCAGCCGGGGCGCGTGGTGGACGTGGAGCAGGCGCTGGCCGACCTGGAGGTCGGCCTGGCGCAGCGTACGGTGGGCCACGTGGTCGATCTGGGCTATCGCCAGGACCAGCCGGCCGTTGCTACGTCCGACGCGGAGGCTGCGTTGGAGGCGGTGCGCCAGATGATCGGGCAGCCCATCTGGCTGGTGCACGAATCCGGGGGCTGGATAATCGAACCGGCCCAGTTGCGGGACGCAGTGGTCCTCGATCGCGATGACGCCGGACTTGCGCCGCGTATCGAGATCACGCGTTTCAACGATGTCTTTCAAGAGATCGAAGACACGCTGAGTGCCGAGCCCCGACATGGCGTGTTCGACTTCGACGAGGCGCGGGATCGAGTGCTGGCCTTTCAGCCGGGCCACCCGGGTCAGCGGCTTGATCGGCCGGAACTGGAGCGCGCCATCCTGGACGCGGTACGACAACCGGGCGAGCGGCGCGTGGATATTCCCCTGATCCTGCAAAACAAGGAGTTCGATACGTTTGCGAACCCCCTGGGCATCAAGGATCTGCTAGGGGTGGGTTCGTCGATCTACAAGGGATCGCCGGACTACCGGGACCACAACATCGCGGTGGGGGCGGCCAAGCTGGACGGCATGATCGTGCGTCCCGGCGAGACGTTTTCGTTCAACGAGCGTATCGGCGCCTTTACGAAGGCCGAAGGCTGGGTTGAGGGCAGTGTGATCGTGGAGGACCGGACCGAGCAAGGGATTGGCGGCGGCATCTGCCAGGTGTCCACCACGCTGTTTCGCGCTGCCCTGGCTGCCGGGCTGCCCATCGAAGAGCGGTGGCCGCACCTCTATCGGGTGCGCTACTACGAAATGGGCGGATCGCACATCGGCTACGACTCGACGATCTTCTCACCTGGAATCGACCTCAAGTTCAAGAACGACTTCGAGACCCCGGTCATGTTGCGTGTGCTGATCGACCGGCGACTTGCGACCCTGGATTTTGAAATCTGGGGCGCCGCCGACGGCCGGAAGGTCACCCTGAACGAGCCGCGCCTCTGGGACTGGGAAGACCCACCGCCGGATGAAGGCATTGTGGATAGCGAGGAAGAGCCGGACTTTGAAGAGCAGTTGGAATTTGCCAAGAAGGGCGTAAAGGCCTCCATCACTCGCACCATCGTCCTGGCGGATGGTGAAACTCGGACCGGAACGTTCCTTTCCACCTACGAGGCCTGGCCCAATCGCTACATCGTGGGAATCGACGAGGCCAGGGAGCGGTTTCCCGTGGCGTTCAACAAATGGGTAGACGTCAACCAGGAAGAGGCGGCGCGCTGGGGCGCGACCAAGGTGCCGGGCGTGCCGTCGGATCCGGACGCGCCGTCAGGTTAGGGCTCGCGACGGAGGGGAAGCGCCCGCTCAATCGGGGCGCGGCGCTCTCGGTTCAGAGACTCGCGCCGGATCCCTGACTCTCTTCCTCCCGGTGGCGATACGATGGGCGCATACGGGGAGTGGCGCAGCCTGGCAGCGCGCGGCGTTTGGGACGCCGAGGTCGCGAGTTCAAATCTCGCCTCCCCGACCGGACTGCGAGCGTCGAGAGGCGTAACGCGGACTCGATCCGGCGTTGCCCAGGTGGAACGAATGACCCGGCGCGCGCTCGCCCTAGGTGGACGGTTCGAGCCTTGGCTTGATCTCGCGCCCACTGGCGTCAACGGCGCGCAGTCCGAAGGTCCAGGCGCCCCAGGTTGCGCCTTCGATGCCGGCCTCCGGGCTATCGAGTGTGACTTGCAGTCGATTCCAGCCTGCGCGTAGACGGACCTCCCGGGTTCCGTTCTTGAAATAGGCGTTTCGGCCCAGGGTCTGCCACTGGCCGTTGCCGATTCGAAGCCGTAAGTCGTGGGCCCAGCCGATGTGCAAGGTGGCATCGCCGTCGGCCTCGGCGTAGAGCCAGGTCTGTGCCAGCCCGACGGCCGGCCAGGTAACCGAGTTGCCGGGATCGGACGGGCGAAACGAGAGTCCGAAGTCAACGAAGCCCTGAATGTTCTCGGCCGGCGCCCAGCGCGCGACATGCCGGTCTTCATGCCGCCAGGGAGAATCGAGCGGATAGCCGGTGTCCTCGACGGCCGCGCCTGGACCGCCCCGGTCGGCGGCAGCGTTCAGCGCCGATTTCGCGTTGGGGTGAAACGGGCCGTGGACCATCCAGCGCGGCGTGGCGTCCGGCGCTCCGGTGCCGGTGTAGGGCAGTTCCGTGCCGAGCAGCAGCTGGTCCCAGTCGGGCAGCTTGGCGAAGGGGCGGTGCGGAGGTTCCTGGTACCAGTAGGCGGTGCTGCAGATGTCGTTGGCCATCGAGCCGAAGCGAACGTGGATGGCGCGGCTGAAGGGGATGGCGTCGGACGCAAAGAAGCGGTAGGCGGCCAGGGTGTGCCGGGCAAAGGCCGGGCCCAGGTCTTCCTGGGCGTAATAGGGCACGCCCTGGTCCAGGTGCGACGAGGGCTGATGCAGGACGCCGCCGTAGGACGCGCCGAAGGTGTCCTCGCCGCCGCCGCCGCGGAGATAGGCGAAGGTTCCTTCGGTTGCATCGGTCGCGTTGGCGACGTAGATGTTCTCGGCCCCGGCGTGCGACCAGCGAGCGCGGTCGTCGCGTACCGCCACGCCGTAGTTGAAGCCGAGAAAGTAGCCGCGGCCGACGGCGTCCAAGAGGAGGTAGTTGCGACCGAAGGCCTGGCAGGGGTATTCGCGTCGGAACTGGGCGTGGAAGCGGAGCGGCTCGTGCAGCGCGTCCTCGGGGTAGGCGTGCCAGTCGACGAAGAGGATGATTCGCGGCGGGTCGACGTCCGGCCCCGCCTCGGCCTCGATCCGCGCGCCGCGTGCGAAAGGCATGGGGAAGGTGGCTGTGTAACCGGCATGGGCCTGCGAGATGAGGTAGCGCGAGTTGAGGGGGTAGGGCGGGAGGCCGTGGAGCTGGCCGAAAAAGTCGCCGAGGGGCGCTTCCACGGCGGGCGTGTCCGAGCCGTCCCAGAACATTCGCAAGACGGTCTGGCGCTGATTGCCGGGTGATGGTCGCCGGACGGTGGCGACGAAGATGCGGCGGATGCAGCCGGCGCCTTCCAGATTCGCCAGCGTCATTGGCCCGCCGCGTGGGAGGTTCTGGTGGGTCAGGACGCGGCTGGGGATGAATCGGTTTGGGAGGTTGAGGCTCGGGAAGTCCATTGGGAAGGCTATCGCCCCTTGTCCATGATTGCGCCCACCGTATACCGGCACTCGATCTTTGCTTTCCGTCCTTGCCGAAGCGGGTGGTGGGATTGATAGGCTTAGCTAAGGCTAGCTAATCACGCGGAGGAATGCCGTGAAGGTTAATATGCATGAGGCGAAGACGCAGCTGTCCAAGCTGGGCGAATTGGCCTGGCAGGGGGAGGAAGTGGTCATCGCGCGAGACGGGGAGCCGTATCTTTATCTCCTGCCGTACCGAGGGGTCGCCAAGCCGCGCCGACCTGGCGACCTAGAGGGCCAAATCTGGATGGCTCCGGACTTCGATGAGACGCCGCAGGAAGTCATCGATGCTTTCGAGGGTAAGGGGAGTATCGATCCTCGCTAGCGATGTCGGGCAACGGCTGCTGATCGACACTCACGTCCTCATTTGGTGGCGAAATAGTGGCCGTCCTGAGATAAGTGCCGCCGCGCACGACGCAGTTGTCGATCCGGGCAACGAAGTATTCGTAAGCGTGGCGAGCATCTGGGAAATCGCCATCAAGCGTGCGCTGGGAAAGCTCGACGCGCCGTGGAGTCTGACGCGGACCATAGGGGCCATCGGTTTCAGGGAGCTTCCCATCACCGCCTTTCACGCCGAGCGGGCGGGCAGTCTGCCGCCGCACCACGCCGACCCCTTTGACCGGATGCTGGTGGCGCAGGCGCAGGCTGAGGGACTGATCCTGGTGACGCGGGACGCAAACATTCCGCGGTACGGGGTTCATACGCTGCCGGCCTGAACCGGAAGCTGCCGGCCGCAGCGACTTCGAACAGAGCGTGCGCGGTTCAGACGGAGTTCTGGAGCCCCCGCAGATAGGCCAGATCCTCCACCTCGCCACGAGCGCGAAGCGCAATCGCTTCCGGGGTGTACTCGCCGGCGCCGACGGTGGAGATGACGTCCTGGTCGGAGGTGTATTCGGTGTGGATGGTGATGGGGCCGTTGAAGCCCCAGGCCTTGAGCAGCGCCATGGCTTCGGGCCACTCGGCAGCGCCCTGGCCAAGCAGCACGAACCCATCCGCGAAGCTGGCCCGGCGGCCGGGACGCTGGTCCGGGAAATGACGGGCATCCTTGCCACCGATGGCCGAGAGGCGGTCGCGCAGCATGGCCAGGCCCATTTGCACGTCTTCGCCGTTGATCGCCAGGTGGCCTAGATCCACGTAGGCCCCCACGTGTTCGGGGTCGTAGTCCTGGAGCAGGTGGCGCAGGCCGGCGCAGTTGGATCCGAGGCATTGGCCGCTGTGCGTGTGATACAGGGTCTGCACGCCGGTTCGGCGGCTGAGGCGCTGGAAGCCTTCCAGGCGACGACGGGCAAGCGTCCAAAGCTCCTCGAAGGCGTCCCCGGGAGTGAACTTGAAGTAGCCGATCTTGATGCGGGGCACGCCGGCCGCGGCGGCCGCCTCGAACAGCGTCACGGCGTCGGCGGCGTCGGGGTCGATGAGGTCCGTGGACGAGGAGATCATTGGGCAGTCGACACCGAGTTCCCGCCAGGCTCGTACGGCGCCCGGTAGTCCGGCGGTCACGTTGTCGGCGCTGATGGCGTGACCGTCGCGAACAGCGAGATCCAGGCCGTCGTAGCCGAGTGCACTCGCGCGTTCGCCCAGTTGGCGAACGCCCAAGTCTTCCCAGAATTTGGTGAACCGAACCAACTGCATGTCATCTCCTAGCCGCACCGCGTCAGCGGCCCAGCATCCCACGCTTCCTTCGGTCGTGCCTTCGCTGAACGACGGAGATGGAGGCGCGACGCGAGTTCTACCATGGCGCTGCCAAAGCGCACGGGGCTTCGACCGGCAATGTCGGAAACGCGACAGCAGATCCTGATCCTGCATTTAGCCGAACCCGATCTGGGTGCGCAGACGGTGGCGTGGGCGCTTTTTGACGGGACTCGGCCTGCCGGCGATCAGCAGATGCAGGCCGGCGACCAGCCTGAACCGCCCTACGAATCGGTGGTGGACGCCATGCACAACGGCTGGCGGGTGGTGCAGTTGCCGCAGTTGCCCACCTACCCGCAGGGAGCTGAACACGAGACGGGGCCACTGCCGTGGGAGTATGTGCTGGAACGATTCGTTTCCCTGGAGCCGGCCGATGACGACTGAGACTCAGACGAGCCACCGACTTGGGGCGCTCGATATGGCGCGGTTTGTCGTGGACGGCTTTGTTGAGTATGGAGACCTGGTGCCCGACGACCTCAACGCTCAGGTCCACCGCGACGCCCTGGCATACCCGAAGAACCGGGGCTACAACCCGAACAAGCCGAACGAGTTCTGGGACTATTCAAACGCCGTGCGCGACGTGTTTGATCTGCCGGCCGTGCGGGGCGTGGTGGAGAGCCTGGTGGGTCCTGACGCCATCCACGACCACTCGTTCCTGCACACGGTGGCTCCCGGAAGGCGCGAGGCGCAGCGCTGGCACGTGGACTCGAGCCTGGCGCTGGATCATCCGCGGCAGTTCGACATCCTGGTCTGCTATTTCCCGCATGACGCGCCGGCTGAGATGGGGCCGACGCTGGTGCTTCCCGGCTCGCACGTTCGCCGGGTGAGCTATCACGACGTGACGCGCTACAAGAACTTCCTGGGACAGCGGCAGTTGACCGGACCGGGAGGCCGGATCGCGTTCATTCACGAGTCGCTCTGGCACTGCGCGCAGCCTAACCAGACCGACCAATGGCGGTTCATGTTCAAGATTCGCTACCTGCCGCGCGTCGCGCAGCGCGGGCTGTTTAACGCGGACGGACTGGACCAGGCGGAGATCGAGGCGTTTTTCAACGACTCGAATCGCAAGTACCCCTGGGCCGGCGACCAGTTCGTGGCCATGGGGCAGGCCTGGCGCTCCTGGTGGCGCTACCTGGCGGAAGCGGCGTAAGGGCCCGGCATCAACTAGGCGGGTTCCGAGGCCACTTTCTGGGCAATCACGCCGTACCAGAGGCGCGGCAGGAAGTCGAAGCGAATCTTGTCCACGGCCGCACTCATGGCGTCGCTCAACTCGGCCAGGCTCACGTCACGCGGAAAGGTCAGGTCCTTGGCCATGCCGCGCACGAATTCGGGGTAGCGGGCGATGGCCTTGAGGGCCGTCCTGGTGAGGATGACTTCGCGGTCTTCCTCGTGCACGACACGAAAGCCGGCGTCGCGAATCATCTTCTTGTAGTCCTCGTGCGACCGATAGGCCAGCGTCTCGATCTTGCGCTCGCGCTTGGCCCCGGTCAGTCGGACGAAGTGCAGTTTCCACTCGCCGTGGCCGCGCATGGAGTGGCCAACGGCCATCGATGTCGCAGTAAATGAGCTATTGATGGATAGGAAGGCGCCGTTGCGGGCGACGTCTGACAGCGAGTTGAAGACTCGGCGCTGGTTGTCCTCGCCTTCAATCTCGTGAATCGCATCATGAATGCTGACCGAATCGACACCGTCCGGCGGCAGCAGGTCCTGCACCGCGGTACGCACGTCGCGGGCGTCACCGTGGACGAAGCTGACGCTGACGTGATCGTTGCCGGGTACCGACTGGCGGGCGATTTCGAGGGCGCGCTTGTTTCGGTCGAGAGCGATGACGCGTCCGCGGTAGCCGCGAGTGGTAGCCACGTCCATGATGAGTTGCGGTATCAGACCGGCACCGGTGGCAACGTCCAGGTGCACAAAGGGGTTTGGCACGCGCTCAAGCAGCCGAGCGACGAGGTCGCGATTGACTTGGCGGTACTCGGGTATAGCCGAAAAGTGGCCGAAGTGAAGGTCACTCACGCGCACAGTTTCACCGTGGTATGCCGGATTCGAGGATCTGAAGGCATGGTTGTCCAACCGGTTCGCGGGGCTTCGCGCCCCAAAGGCGGCGCTGGCGTATCTCGCGGCCAGCATGTTAGCGGAAACGGCGGCCTTGCGTGGCGGGGAAATCTCCGGCGCCTGGTTCGGTACGATCGAGGCGATCAGGGCAGTGGTCCGCCCGGGCGTCGCCTTCGGCGGACGCGGCATGCCGGAATCTGTCCTGTCGGCGGGGGTAGCTCAGATGGTAGAGCGCTAGCCTTCCAAGCTGGATGTCGCGGGTTCGAATCCCGTCCCCCGCTCCTAACAGAAGTGGATCGGCCGAAGCGGCCAGGTTGCGGCGCTTCGCGATGGCTTGGCGGCGCGGTGCCGGACTACTCAGCGATCTCTGTGTCGCAGTACCTGTTCAGTGCACTCTGCGACGGCTTGTCGCGCGACCGGTCTGTGCTAAAAGTGGTTTCGGCGACCTCGATTGAGGTTGTCCTGACGGTGAATCTCCGATGTCTCCGCAGACCACGCCGGCTCGTCTACGCCAACGCGACGCTAGGGATCTGGTTCGTCCATAGCTGAATCCGCCCATTGAGCCTGGCGTCCATGATCGCTCGACCAGGAGGGTGCGCACCGTGAATGGATCTCTCGCAGCCATCTGGGAGATTCCAAGGCCGTTGTCGGTTCACCCAGTCCAGGTGGACGACGACACCGTGATCATGCTGCGACGCCACGGAAACCCGGAGGGCCCCAGGCTGGTGCTGAGCCACGGGAACGGCCTTGCCATTGACCTCTACTATGCGTTCTGGTCGCTCCTGGGCCGCGATTTCGACTTGCTTGTCCACGACCTCCGGAATCACGGTTGGAACAAGGTCGGCGCCCAGACGGACCACCGCGTCGACACCTTTGCACGAGACCACGACCGAATTCGTGAGGCGATCGGCCGTCGCTATGGCGAGAAACCGACCGTTGGCGTGTTTCACTCCATTTCAGCCCTGGCATGCCTCCATGCGCCGTCGCGGGGAGACGGCTACTCCGGCTTGGTGCTCTTCGCGCCGCCCCTCTGCAACAGCGGTTCCACGTACCGGGCGTTCGAAGCGCGGGCTAAGGGCACAGCCGACATGCTCAGGCGGAGGACACAGTGGTTCCGGTCCAGGGAAGAGCTGGCGGAACTTCATACCTATTTGCCGTACTTTCAGCGGGCCGTACCGGGAGTCCTCGAACTTGTGGCGAGAACGACCCTCAGAGCGTCGGCGACCGGCCAGGGGTTCGAGCTCAGGTGTCCCGCCGAATTCGAGGCGCAGATCTGGGACCATGCCTCAACGTATGCGGTGACCGTCGATTTCGGCGCCATGAGGTGTCCTGTCAAGACCGTAGCCCCAGACCCCGCCACACAGGACCCGAGCGACCCGTCGTTCGACTACGGGGACGCTGACGTGGACCATGAGTTCGTTCCCGACACGACACATTTCCTGCAACTCGAAAAACCGCAGGTGTGTGCGCTGGCCGTGCGGAGGTTTCTGAAGCAGGTGGGGATCCTGGAGAGTCAATTCTTCCCGTGAGAGCCATTTCCCCCACTTCGTAGCAACGGATGCCCCATGGCCGTAGGAACCCCGGAATCGAAGTGCTTACTCCGACGTGACCCACGGGTCATTTGGGCGCATGGCCTCAGCGAATACGGAATCCTTGCCAGGCAAACGGGAGTACTCGCAATTCACCGGACGCTGATGGGCGTTGCAACCGGATGCGTCTAGCCGGACGAGTCTCCCAGAAGCGTTCGTTGACGGGCATGGACCACAGGTCCGAGTCGTTGACTGCGGGTTCTAATGGTCGAGAACGATGTGCTGATGCGACTAACCGGCAATGGTGACCGCTCCCGGCGCAGCGTTCGCCCAAACCCAACGCGAATCCGCCGTTAGGGTTAGGCCGCGACTCGGCCTCATACTCTATTGCCCGCGCCGGGAATCGCTGCCGGCGGACGGGGATTCGAACGAGGACTCGTCCGCCCTGGTCTGGCGGCGGCAACAATCGACGCCCCAAACCGCGCGGCGGCGCATTCGTGACTTCGGGGGAGCACACTTTCGGCGGTCTGCCAAGGCGCCCAGGGCTGGGTAGTCGTGCGGCGCCCAGCGGGCTTCATCATGATCTGGCCAAACCGCCGAAGATTAGGTGACGAAAAACCCGGCTGATTGATAGACGGCCTACTGTATACTATTCGGGGACGGAGGTGGTGCCGCGAGCCTATGGGCACCAGCGGGACTCCAGGGTCAGGGGTAGCACGCGCAGCACTGGCAGATCGGCCGTCCCGCAGGGATGGGCATCGACTCCTCCTCTGCCGGCCGGGACGACCGGACGGGGCGCGTGAAAGCGGAGGCGCAGGATGAACGGCGTGAGTAGACGTGCTCTTGTTCGAATGATGGGCACCGGCGCCCTGGGAGCCGCTGGCGCCACGCTCTGGGCGGCCTGCGGCGAGACCCAGGTCGTGACCAAAGAGGTCCCGGTCGATTAGGTCGTTCTCAAGGAAGCGCAGGTCGAGAAGATCGTCACTCAGCAGGTCGAGAGAGTCGTGACCCGCGAGGTCGTGAACGTCGTCCGTCAGGAAGTTCCAGTCGAGAAGGTGGTTGAGGTCAAACAGGTCGTCGAGGTCCCGGTCGAAAGGGTTGTCGAAAAGGTCGTCACCAAAGAAGTACAAAAAGTCGTCGAGAAAGTCGTCGAGGTCGAGGCGCAGCGTCCGCCCGTCACCGTCGTATTCGTGCACGACCACACGTCGGGTCCACGCGGCGCCGCGATGGGATGGGGCCTGGATCGATTCGCGCAGACGGTGCCCCACATCAATATCAAGTTCGTGCCTCAGCCTCACACCTACGAGGAGTCCTTCAGCATTCAGATGGTCGCGGGTACGGCGGGTGAATTGGCGCTCTTGTCCGGATGGTTCAAGTCGCGCTTCCAGGCGTCAGGCGGCTTCATGCAGATCGATGACGTCGTTCGCAAGTTCGACACGTTCAATCCACACGACTACTACTTCTACCCGGATACGAACGATCTGACGTTTACCGATACCCTGCCGATCGGGCACCTGGATGGCCTTCGGGGCCCCATGTTCGGGCTGCCCTACCAGGGCAATTTGAATACCCAGATCATCAACCTTGACATCATGGAGCAGGCCGGAATCGAGTGGCCGACAGCGGGTCGGTGGGGCATCCAGACAGAATTCCTGGAGGCACTCGGAAAGGCGACCGACCCCGAAGCGCAGCAGTGGGGGCTCCTCGCGAACGGGAGCTGGTACGGGATGTGGAACTCGTGGGGATGGGCGCTGGCCGACGATCCCAACCTGCATTACCGATCAGCGGACGGCTTGCGGACGACGATGTGGGACAGCGGCGCTAACGCCGGGATCCGCCTTGTCAATGACATGATTCATACACATGGCGTGGCGCCACCGGTTTCCGAGACGCCGGAGCTGGCGGGTGAGTTTGGCGATCCGTTTTCCGCCGGACGTGTGATGGTCAGGTCGGCGGGATCGGTTGGCGCCTTTGCAACGCGGATCAAGGACCGGTTTCGGTGGTCGCGAATGCCAACGGTCGAAGGTCCGCGCGGATCCGCGCCATACGCTATGACCATGCAACCGCACCTCGTGACGAATTCCGCCGAGACGCGCGGCAACATCGAAGCGTGCGTTGAGGTTTGCTTGTTCTTTGCGGGCCGGGAGGTCCAGGGGCGGGTCGCCATCGATCGGGGATCGGTGCCCATCAGGAGGGACGTCCTCGCATCGCCGGAATACGCGGCAGGGCCGCCGGAGAACCACGGCATGATGAAGGACTTCTTCGAGCAGCCGGACGCGCGCTCGGCGCAGATGGCGCATCCCGCGTGGCGGGACTGGCAGCGCGGCGGAAGTCCGCGCATCCAGAATCTGTCGGCAATCCTGCTCGGCGAGTTCAGCATTGACGATGGCATCGAGCAGACGCTGAAATCGGCAGATCGCGCCCTCGAACAGTCCCACGAGTCGTGGCAGAAACCCCGGAACTGGTGGCAGGAGCGCCCGAACCCGATCAAGCCCGGGGAGTTTGGCTAGCCCAGGTCGACGGACGCCCAGTTCCGGTCGTTGTGCAACGGGCGTGACGTGAGCCGCTGCAGTGGTCGCGCGGTTGCGGCAGCGAATAAGCTGGTCCGGATGGATGATCCTGGACTACCAGGTTTCCGATGGCGTCCGCGCGGACTCCGTCGACAGGCCTGAGATAGCTGCATGTCAGACGATCCTTTGACCGCCGCTCCGCGCAGGCCGCCAAACATCCTCTGGTACTGCACCGACCATCAGCGGTTCGACACGGTGGCGGCCCTGGGAAACCCCGAGATTCGGACGCCGCACCTTGACGCACTGGTCCGGGAGGGCGCCGCGTTTACGCATGCGTACTGTCAGAGCCCGTTGTGCTGTCCGAGCCGAGCGAGCTTTATGACCGGCCGCTATCCGAGCGCCATCCACGTCAACTACAACGCGCTCGATTACTTTCCGCCGGCCGCAGAGTCCACGCTGGTCAGCCGATTGCTGGCGAACGCGGGCTACGACTGCGGGCTGGTTGGAAAGCTCCACCTGGCCGACGGGCACGGCGATCCCCAGGCCACCGAGCCTAGCGTGAACGATGGGTTTGGGTGGTTCGATTGGAGCCTGGGTCCGCACGACGATTGGGCGCCGGGCGTGCATGGCTACGCCGACTGGATTCGGGCGAAGGGCCACGAGCCGTCAGCTGTCTTCGCGCGCCCCCGAACCACGCCGAATCGGCTCTATGCGCCGACGCCGGATCGCGACAACATCCCGGCCGAACTGCACCAATCGACGTGGTGCAGCGAGCGGGCGATCGCGTTTATCGAGCAGGCGCGAGAGCCGTGGCTCCTGTGCGTGAACGTGAATGATCCGCATCCGCCGTTCGATCCGCCGCGGGAGTACTACCGACGCTACGACTCCGACTCGCTGTCCGATCCCTACTACCGGGAGAGCGACCTCGACCAGCAGGAACGTCTCGCGGACATCGAGTGGAGGGCGCGGCGGCCGGTGCCCACCCGTCCGTCCGACATGGACGCCAGGCGCGTCCGGGCCGCCTACTACGCGATGATCGAGCTCATCGATGCAGAATTCGGACGCATCGTCCAGCACCTGGAATCCACCGGACAACGCCGCGATACCTTGATTATCTTCATGAGCGATCACGGCGAGATGCTGGGCGATCACGGGCTGCTGGAAAAAGGCTGCCGGTTCTACGAGGGGATGGTGCGCGTTCCGCTCCTGATGGCGTGGCCGGGCCGCATTCCGGCGGGGCGTCGCTGCGATTCGCTGGTCGAGCTAACCGATATTGCCCCGACGCTGCTGGAGTTCGCCGGACAGCCGATCCCATCGCTCATGCAGGGCCGGTCGCTCGTACCCCTTATTGAACGTGGTGACGACGACGGCGAGGCGCATCGGGACTTCGTTCGCACGGAGTATTACGGAGCGCGCGGACGGCCAGCGGGCCGGAGCTTCGCCACGATGTACCGCGATCGACGCTGGAAGCTGGTCGTGTACCACAACCACGGCACGGGCGAGCTTTACGACCTGGACGACGATCCCTGGGAGTTCGTCAATCGCTGGAACGATCCCGACTTTCGGGACGTGAAGGCGGATCTTATTGCGCGGAGCTTCGATGCCACGGCGATGGCGGCCGATCCGGGTCCGCCACGGCGGCGGGATCGATGAAGACCAACGACCGGACTGGGGGACAGCGATGATTGTCGACGGCCATGCGTACTGCTTTCCGAGTCCGAACGAACGGCTGGATCCACCCAGCGACGAGGACCCGCTGCGACACCTCCAGCGCGAAATGGGCAAGCACCATCAGCCTGCCTGGCGGACGCGCGACCGTGCGCCCGCGGGTGTCGATGCGCTGATCGATCTCGGGAGCTGGGCGACTCTCGACTCGCTCAAGGAGGCCGACTTTCGCGCTGCCGGGTTCGGGCGCTTCGAGTGGCGGAGCGGCGGCGAGGTTATCGCCAAGCAGTATCAGCCCCCGTCCATGCAGGACATGGCCTACCCGCCGGAGCGGCTGGTGGCCGAGATGGACTACGCAAATGTCGAATGGGCCTTGCTGCACAAGTTCCAGGGAACGACGAACGACTACATGGCCGCCTGTGTTCGGGGATTCCCACAGCGACTCCGCGCTCTCGCGCATGTCGCCGAATGGCGCGTTGCCGACGACCCGGATGCAGCGATTACCGAAGTGACGCGCGCGATCACCGAGCTCAAGCTCAGCGGTCTGCAATTCATGCCGTATCAGATGGACCTGTACGGGCACCACGAGGCGTGGGATGGGCCCGAGTATCGACCGTTCTGGGATGCCGTTGCGGATCTGGGCGTTCCCGTCTACTTCACGCTGCTAGGTCGACGGGATCCGGTGATCGAGAGCTATCGCAACGAACTGCGAACCCTGGAACGCTGGATGGAGCGATACCCGGACACCACCGTCGTGCACACGCACGGATTCCCCTGGCGGATGTACATCGAGGGCGATCACGTTGCGCTGCCGGACTACGTCTGGGAACCGTTTGCAAACCGGCGGCTGCATCTCCAGCTGCTGTTTCCAATTTCATTGGGCAACGTCTGGGACTATCCGATGGGAGAAGTGCAGCCGGTCATCGAGAAGTGCGTTTGTCGAATCGGGGCCCGGCGCCTGATCTGGGGCACGGATATGCCGATGGTCATGCGATTCTGGACGTACAGGCAGAACGTCGACTTCATAGGCCGACACTGCGAATTCCTCACGGATGAGGACCGCGACGCGATCCTCGGCGGAACCGCAGCGCGACTGATGGACGTGCCAGGCGGCGATTCGGCCTCACCGGAAACTTCACAGGCGTGACCGGACACCGGTCAGCACCGGGCAGCTAAGGCTGATGTACCGCTCGATTGTCGCGAGCGCTCTCTCGATCAAGCCCACCAAGTGGGACAAGGCCCAGAACGCCGACAAGCTCGAGGCGTTCATTCGCGAGGCTGCGCGCGAGCGTCCCGACGTCATCGTGGCGCCGGAGGGGTTTCTGGAGGGCTATGTGGTCATGGAAGTCGTCCGCGACCCCTCCAAGGCCGAAGCGATGCACGCGCTGGCCGAGCCTCTCGACGGGCCGTATATCCAGCGCTTTCAATCGGTAGCGCGTGGTCTGAAGCGGAATGTCTGTTTCGGCTTCGCCGAGCGTCGCGATGACGGGATTTACAACTGCGCCGCATTCATCGGGTCGGACGGGGAGCTGTGCGGCACGTATCGCAAGACGCAGTTGTCCGAAGGCACGCATCCGTCGTGGGATTTCAATCGCGTCGGGCGGCAATTGCGAGGCATCGATACCCCCATTGGGCGGGTGGGCGTGCTGATCTGCAATGACCGGTGGAACGCCCACATCGCCCGGAGACCCAGGTCATGGACGGCGCGCAAGTCCTGCTTATTCCGACGTTCGGATCGCGAAAACGCGCCCAGAACGAGGCCGTCCTGGCGCGGGCGCGGGAAAACGGTGTGCCGGTGGTCGAGGCGGCCGTGGGCGTAAATCTGATCATCAGCAAGGGTGAGGTCGTGGCGTATACGTGGGGCGTAGATCGGATCACCACGGCGCACATCGAGATTCCGGCGTGGCCGGCGCCGGCCCTGGCGAACTAGATGGAGCGCACCTACCTGGCCGGGCAGGACGCCGAGATGCTGCGCCGGCATCGCCACATGATGGAGGAACTGAAACGGGAGGCGGCCAGCTAGCGGCCGGGCCCGGTGTGGTCTCGCATACACGCGAGGAGGATGTCCCAGCGGCGCCTTGAAGGTGACTGAATCCGCCGAGACCGTGCCGGTCAACACCACCCAAGCCAAGCCGGTGTCCGTCGCCTGACGTGCACCAGTCCTGGTTACAAAGACTGGGTGTTGGTCAGTCTAATCCTCAGCCTGTGCGAACGGGCAGCCCGTAGTCCTGCTGTCGCGGGAGCAACGCCACGTCGTCGGTCGGGGCGAAGTACTCATAGACGGGCCCGCGGCGCTTGTGCGGTGAGGTATTGGGCGCGGAGTAGTGATAGGTGAGGCAGTGGAAGAGGAGCGCGCCACCCGCCGGCACCTCGGCCTGAACGACTTCGTCGCGACTGAATAACTCCGGGGCCAGCGGGTTGGTGTGCAGACCACGCCGGTGACTGCCGGGCACGACCTCGATACAGCCGTTCGCGGCCGACGAGTCGTCCAGGTAGTACTGAATCGCCACCACCGGCGCGCGTTCCGGCGTGAGGTCCGTGCCCTGCTCGATGAGCCGGGCGACCTCCGCCGGCGCGACAAAGCCCTCCGATAGGTCCTGGTGCCAGTGCTTGGCCGATCCCTCGAACGGCGGCTTCATCATCAGCTTGGAGTGATGGAACCGGAGGTCCGGACCCAGCAGGTCCTCGAAGACATCCAGCGTGTACGGATGCGTCATGAGCGCACGCCAGGGCGCGCCGCCGTGGTGGTGGATTGCCTGGATCTTGCGCACCGCCAGGTTGTCGGCCGTGCTCGTCTTCTCGATATCGAAGTGGGGGTGTTGATGGTGCTGGGCCCAGGCCTCGAGCACTTCGACCGACGCGCGCAGGACGTCGAGATCGTCTGGCGCGATGGCGTCCTCGAGGACCAGGAATCCCTGGTCGTGGAACATCCCGACTTGTGATGCGGTCAAGCGATTGAGTGTGCGGGTCATTAGCACAGCGGTCTCCTCCTGTTCCATCCTCGGCTCAGTGCCGGTCGACGCGTTCGATCAGGGGTCATTCTGAACGATCCGCGAAGGTGAATCCGTGCAGCTGAGCCTGGCCGTAGATCCAGAATCGCAGCTGCACAGGCTCGGCGGCTGACGGCAAGTGCCCGGACTCGGCCCAGCGGACCGGTTGATCGGCGCCAGCGGTGCCGAGGTGATGGCAGTCGGCGCGCCCGAATCCTTCGATCTCCTCGCCGTTCGAACCGAGCACGGCGACGTCGATCCAGCTGCGGCCCGCGAGCGTCCGGCTCACGCTTGCGGAAAGCCCAACTGCCGCAGCCGAGGGCTCGATCGGAATCGTCGTAACGATTGCCGGCATCTCGTGATCGCGCGACTCCAGGCCGGTGAAACCGTCGAGCGGGAGTGTTGCGAGCCCCATCTGGGCAGGGTAGATGCTTCCCACGCTCTGCGGCCATCCGACCTTCCTGGTCACCCGGTCGCCCAGCGGCCACATCGTCCAGGTTTCGGCTTGACCGGAGTAATAGAGACGGAGCTCAGAGCCGTATACGACCACGTCGCTGGAGGTCACGATGAATCCGCTGTCCCACTCGTGCTTGCCGCCGCGACGAATTACGGGCTCATGAGCGTTCACCCGTCTGAATACCTCGCCATCCCGGCTTACGGCGAGCCGCACGTCTCCGACGTACGAACCAAGCAGCGGCTCGATCCACCCGAATTCGTAGAGCATGAAGTAGTAGCCCTTCCACGGGAAGACCGAGATGAAGTGGATTTGAAACTCCTCGCCGTCGTCCGGGTCGATGATGGGGTTGTGGATTGAGCGAGTCCACGTCCACGGGTCCGGGCCGTACGCCAGGCCGCCCTTGCGGCTCGTCCAGCCGCCTCGATCCGGCGCTTAGGCGCAGAGATCTGGCCGTAGCACTTGTAGCGGCGCTGCGGATCGGGGTCCTGAGGGTCGTACAACACCTGGTGAACATCGAACCACGCTTCAGGATCCGGCAGCCAGCGATAGGCGCCGTCCGGCGTGCGAGCGGATGTCAGACACGGCTTTCCCTCGCGCGTGAAGTGAATGCCGTCGGGTGAGTTCCAGATCTCCTTGTTCTCGTTTTCGTCCGGAAGGACGAGCTTGTAGCGACGATCGGGATTCGGATCAGCCACGTCTTTCAGGCAGGGGCCATTTGTCCGGCGCGGCGTGTTGTCCACGAGCAGGTTGTTCGCGCGCGAGCCCTTGTACTCGCAGATGCCAAGGTCCGGGCGCTCCCAGGCGATGCCATCCACGCTGGTGGCGTAGCCCGTGCGCGGTCGCTGGATGCCGGCCTCCTCGGCGTCAATGCCCATGTACCAACACTTGAACACGCCATCTTCGGCGTCCCAGAGGACGGTTCCCTGCCAAGGCGACGCCTGCATTGAGTCCCAGCGTCCGATCAGCCCGGCCGGGAGGACGGGATTGGCGGGGTGTTTTGTGGCACTGGATACCACGAGGCGCGCGTTGTGCATCTCGGCCACCTCAAGCAGGTCGGCGAAGAGGACGCTGCGGCCTGCCGTACTCGCCAGGCGGACCGACTCCGGGTAGGCGGCCGGCATCAGTGACGTCCGTCGTGTCGCCGAAGCGTGATGGTCATCCGCGCGCGCCGGGTCCCGGGAAGCGCACGCGCCTCCCAATGCGGGGCCGAGCAGTCACGAGTCAATCGCGAGGGGCGGACGCGTCCCAGATGGGTTCTGCCGGTTCTCACTCGATCAGCTGCCGGACAGGTCTGAGAGTTCATGCGATGCCCGGCGCCGGCTGATCGGACGCAGAGGTTCATGGCTCAGGCGTCAGCCCGATGCATCGGCAACTCGCGATAATGTCATACAGTATACAAAAGCCCCTCGGTTCCGTCGGGCGACTGTCATTGATTCCGTTTCACCTGGAGTCGCCGTGAAGTCCGTTGGTTCGTCCACCGTAGAAATCGACCGGCCACAGGTTTCGGGCGGCAGCGTGTCCGGACTGGAGAGCGCGCACCTGTCCCTGATTCGCCGCCGCCCGACGGTGGCCGAGTCCATTGCCGAGATCTTGACGGACGCGATCGTCTATGGGGACTTTGAGCCCGGCGCACCGATCACGCAGCTTGAGCTCGCCAGGCAGTTCGATGTATCTCGCATCGCCGTCCGCGACGCGCTCCAACTGTTGCGGCGGCGCGGTCTGATCGTCGACAGCCGAAGTCATCGGACCTTCGTGCAGCCGGTGTCGATCGAAACCGCTCGCGAGGTTGCCGAGTATCGCGCCCTGCTGGAGGCCGAGGCGGCGCGTCTCGCATGTCGCCGGCTGAGTGCTGATGACCTGGAGGATCTCGACCAGCACATCGCGCGACAGTCGGACCTCGCTCGTCTGAATGACTTTGGTGGGTTCAGGCGTGCCGATGTGGCCTTTCACAGTCGAATCGCCGAAGCGTGTGACAACACGCTGCTGGCCGAACAGCTCGAATACGTTGCCTACCGCTCCCAGCAGATCGTTAGCCATGCGGTCCGCGTCACGCCTGACGGGAATGACTACGACAAGAGTCGGGGGATGCGGGCGACCGTTCGCCGGCACCGACAGATGGTTGGGGCGTTGCGGAGCCGCGACGCTGAGCAGGCGGAGCAGGTGTTTCGGGCGTGTATCGCCGAGTCACATGCGCGGCTGCTAAATCGCCTGCGAGCGAGCGAGCACGCGTAAGGGAGGCATCGGTACGATTGATCTGCTGATGGCGCCGCGCGGAGCGGCTCCGAGCATGTACGCCCCGCGTGCGGTCACCCACGCGCGATGAGGGTGACAAACGGACGGCCGTGACGTCGCTAGCAAATCAGCGCCTCGGCCGCTGTAAAACGGGGAGAATCGCTCCGTCGCACGGCGCCACCCGCCTGCGCCAGGTCATAGTTTTCGGTGAATCTGAGCTCACTCATCCAGAATCTGAGTACCAGGTGTGAATTCTTTTGCGCCCGATCAACTGCTGCGGAAGGTGGGTAAGGACGGCAGCGGCTACTTCAGTTCAATGGTGGCGCGGCCCTTCGTGCATGGCCGGCAATCTTCCGCGGCGGGTCTCGCCAAGTCACAACCGGAATTGTTCGCGTGGGAATTCCAGGCTGCTTTCCGGAAGACAGGTGGGACGCTCGGGCTTTGCGCGGGCTGCGCAGCTTCGGGCGTGATGCTGTGACTTCATTTCCGGCGCTGGTCGCTACCCGCGCAAAGCCCGAGCGCCCCACCTCGGGTACGAGGTGGAGAAGCAATTATGAAGGATGGTGCACTAACTGTCCAAGACGGAGAGTGATGTATGGTTTTTATTAACCAGTGATTCGCCGATCAGGGCGTGCAAGCGTCGCCGAAGGCGTGACCTGCAGCGCTGCCTGGCGCCACCGATCCGGCCGCGCTGCGATGGTCTGAACGAGGCAGCGGCACGCTGATGCCGTAGAGGCGCGACGAAAGGGCAGGCACCTCGCGGAGGCGTCCAGTCCACGATTTCGGTCAACAGCGAGCGGTCCGGAGCCTGGTCGATAGCTGTTGGCGCTTCCCCGTTGCGGCATCCGGCGGCCCGAAGGCGACGCGCCAGTCAGCGCCGCAAGTCTTCGGCGGATTCAATGACTCACGCTCGGTTGCACGGGAACAATGGGACAGTTCCTGTCAATGCGATCGATCTGCGCCGCCCTGGCGACCGGCACGCGACTGAAACCAAGAGGTGGGGCGGCATGGCAAACTACTGCATCAGATCGAACCGCGTCCGGAGGCTCGAAGTTGGCCGACAGGGATGACCTGCGGACCGAGAACGCGCGCTTGCAATCCCGGCTCGCCCGGCTTACCGAGGCAATACTCCGCATCAGTCAGAACCTGGAGCTTGAAACCGTACTTCAAGAGGTTGTCGACAGCGCACGCACGCTCACGGATGCAAGCTACGCCGCGATTACGACGCAGGACGACTCCGGCGATCTCCAAGATCTGGTCTTCTCGGGTCTGACTCCTGACGAAATCGAGCGCACGCTGGCCGTTCCACAGGGCCTTGAGCTGTTTGAGCACCTCAGCAATCTGCCAGGGCCGCTGCGCACGCGAGATTTTGTTGCCTACTTGAGCATGGCCGGGTTTAAAGACTTCAGCCTGCCGATCAGCACCTTCCTGGGCGCTCAGATTCACGATCGGTCTGGCCAGGTTGGCACCATCTACGTTGGTGAGAAGCAGCACGGCCTGGACTTCACCCGGGAGGACGAGGAGACACTGCAGATGTTCGCCGCCCAGGCGGCGAATGCCGTCACCAACGCGCGGCGCTACGGGGACGAACAGCGGGCCAAGGCGGATCAAGCCGCCCTGGTCAATACCTCGCCGGTGGCGGTGTTGGTCGTCGATGCGAAAACGCGAGAGCTGGTGCAGTTCAACGAGGAAGCACGCCGCATCGCCGGCGGCTTGCGTGGCGAGGACCGATCGCTCGATCACGTGCTATCGCTGTTTACGTTCCGGCGAATCGATGGGCGGGAAATCCCCCCAGATGACATGCCGATTGAGCGCGCTCTTAGAAGTGGACAGACCATCCGCGCCGAACAGATCTCCATCGAACGGCAGGATGGTCAGACCGTGACGACACTCGTCAATGCAACCCCGATCGAATCGGAGGACGGGGACATTGTGTCGGTGGTTTCGACGTTTCAGGACATCACGCCGCTGGAAGAGCTGGAACGCCTGCGTGCCGAATTCCTAGGCATGGTGAGCCACGAACTGCGCACGCCCCTGACATCCATCAAGGGATCCGCCGCGACTGCCCGGAGCGCTCCCTACCCGCTCGATCCCGCCGAGACGCGGCAGTTCTTCCGCATCATCGAAGAGCAGGCCGATCACATGCGGGATCTGATCAACAATCTCCTCGATTTGGCCCGGATCGAGGCCGGCACCCTTTCGGTTGCACCTGAACCGACGAACCTGGCCAACGTCATCGACCAGGCGCGGAATGCCTTCCTCAGTGGCGGCTACCGAAACAGCGTCGAAGTGTCGGTCGCTCCCGGCCTGCCGCGGATTCCGCTGGACCGTAAACGAATTGGCCAGGTCCTCTACAACCTGTTTTCCAATGCGTCCAAGTACTCGCGCGAATGGTCGACGATACGGATTTCCGCCATGTCGGAAGACCTGTATGTGACCGTTACCGTGATCGACGAGGGTCGGGGAATCTCGGCCGAGCAACTGCCTCGCCTGTTCAGCAAGTTTTCCAGGATTAACTACGACAACGGTGCAGAGGTCGAGGGATACGGCCTGGGTCTGGCGATTTGTCGCGGCATCGTCGAGGCGCACGGCGGCCGCATCTGGGCCGAGAGCGACGGCGAGGGCCACGGCACGCGCTTCACCTTCACGCTGCCGGCGGTTGATCTGGCTGACGAAATCGCGAGCCCGGACGCCGCTGCGGTTGCCGCGCGCCGGCAGGCCGGGATGGTCGCGTCGGAGCGACTTCTCGTCGTCGACGACGATCCACAGGTCTTGCGCTACGTGCGGAGCATTCTTACGGAAGCCGGCTACGCGGTCACTGTCACCAGCGAACCGGACGATATGGACCACCTGATCAAGGTTGAGCGGCCTCATCTCGTTCTGCTGAACCTGGTATTGCCCGGCACGTCCGGTTTCGAGTTGATCAAGCGCATTCCGAACGTTTACGAAGTCCCGGTTATCTTCCTGACAGGTCGAGGGCGGGAGCAGGACTTCGCCACGGCCTTCGAGATGGGCGCGGCGGACTATGTCGTCAAACCATTTGCGGCGACCGAGCTGGTTGCAAGGATCCGGGCGGCGCTGCATAAGCGGACCGTCTACCGGCAAGCCAAGGCAGTTGAGCCCTTCCGCCTGCGCGAACTCACGATCGACTACCTGGATCGTACGGTCACGCTGGCGGGCCGACCGGTCAAGCTCACGCCGACGCAGCTAAAGCTGCTCGTCGAGCTAGCTATCAATGCCGGTCGAGTTGTGACCCATGAGGAATTGCTGGAGAAGGTGTGGGGACGGGAGCACTCGGCGGACCCGCAGTTGCTTCGGTCCTTCGTAAAGGGGCTGCGCAGCAAGCTAGGGGATGACGCCAGAAACCCCAGCTACATCTTCACCGAGTCTGGAATCGGCTACCGGCTCCCGAAGCCGTAGCGGGCTGGCGCACCGCCTGGCGGCGGCGCCCACACGGTCTCGGCACTTCGGAAGCGTAATTCGCCGGGTCCGGGGCAACGTGAGGCACCCGCGCCTATCCCCGACGCGCGACGCTCAGCGCGAGAGAGACTTCCGAGCGTCGGGTCGCAGTCCAGGCCACCGGGACGGGAGCGACGGGCCCGAATGGACTTGCCTGAGCCCGGAGGCGGCCGTGCGGGCGCGGCACCCCGTACTTGAACCCAGGGCCGCGGGAGTTCTCCCGCGGCCCTGGGTTGAATCAAGACGATTCCGGGCTCACCAGAGCTTCGGATTCGCTGGTGAGCATCAGGTCGCCGGTCGAAGCGTCGGCGCCTGTCCGGCCTGCCCTTCGTCCTCCTCTCTCTTCCGGCGTCGCCAGAAGAAGAGGAAGATGGCCGCCAGGCCGGCGAGTACTGCCGTCCAAATGGACACCTGGTATTTCCATTGCAGCACCTGCGACAGCAGGGCCGCAGCGGCGAGGAGCGCAGGCCACACGAAGCTGAAGAGCAGGGCCTTTTCAGGCGTCCACGCTCCGAAGCCGGACATGAATGCCGTGAGCGGATTGTCGAACGCGGCATTCGCCAACGTCGGCCCGGCCTGCTCCCGTGAGAATGCGCCGTAGCCGGCCTCGGTCTGTTCCGGCGCTGTGGCCGGGGCCAAGACCGGACGATCCGCGGCGCGAACCTGCAGATTGGTTACGGAGGGACCGTCGGAGGAACCGCCAGGCGGGTTTGTCGACGCCGGATTGCCGGAGTCACCGCCGGGGTTGACCGAGTCGCCGGGGCCGTTGGTCCCGTTCGGGGTATTCGGGTCGTTCGGGCCAACGGGGCCATTCGGATCATCCGGATCGTTGGGGCCGCCCGGATTGCCGCCTGGCGGCGGCGTGCGACCTGCGCCGGCCTCGGACCAGGGCCCGAGACCCTCCACGCTGGCCGCGGCTACCTGCACCTCGTAGGCGGTGTCGGGGTCCAGACCGGCAATCCAGGTGATCGTCCCCGCGCCGACGAAGTCGTGCGCGGTCCACGAGGCCGCGCCCACCTGCCGGTAGCGCAGGTCGTAGTCGGTGATCGCCGGCCGGTCCTGGTTGGCCGGAGCCGTCCAGGTCACGTGCAGCGCCGTTGAATCGGCGGCCGACGGCGTAACGGTCGGCGCGTCAGGTCGATTCGGCGGCAGCTGGTCCAGCAGCCGGATGGTCACGTCCGCCGTGGCATCCACGCTGGCGTCCGGGTTGCCCTGGGCGTCCTTGCCGTCGCTAACGCTGACCGTGACCGAGTAGGAGTTGGCGGTCTCGTAGTCCAGCACGGCGCCGGACGCCACGCGAATCTGGCCGCTGGCGGCGTCGATGACGAAGGCGTTCGAGCCGGACAGCGCGTACGTCAACGTGTCACCGTCGGCATCCGTGGCGGTCACCGGGTCTCCTACGCGGGTCCCGCCGGCCGAGTTCTCGGCCACATAGCGGCGAACCGTCCCCGGGCTGCCGGGCTGGTCCCCGAATCCCGGCGGGCTGTTGCCATCGCCGGGTTGCGCTGGAACTGCGGTGACGTTGATAACCACGCTGATGACGGCGTTCACGATTTGATTGTCGGCCGACCCGGACGCCGTGTGACTGGCTCGCACCGTCAGGGTGTGACGATTGGCCGCCTGGCGGTCCAGGTTCGCGTCCTGGGCCACGCGGATCTGGCCGGTGCGGCGGTCGATGGTGAACGGGTTGCGCCCACCGCTCGATCCGCTCACCGCGCCATCCACAATGGCATAGGCGAGCGTGTGCCCCTGCGGGCTGGTTGCGGTTACCGGAGCGCCCACCGGCGCGCCGGACGGCGCGTCCTCGGACACCTGCCGCGTCGCGTTCAGCCGGGTGGGTCCGGTCACGCCGGCGCCGGACTGCGACCAGGGGCTGTCCCCTTCGTCGTTTCGGGCCAGCACCTGCACCTGGTACATGGTCCCGAAGTCGAGACCTGTAAGGGTGGTGGAGGTCCCCGCGCCGGCGAAGTCATGGTCGGTCCAGGCCGCCGTGCCTACCGGCCGGTACTGCACGTCGTAGTCCGAGATGGCGGGCTTGCCGGTCATGTCCGGCGCCGTCCAATTCACGTCCAGCGAGGTCGTCGACCCACCGGCCGGCGTCCTCACCGCCGGCGCGTCCGGCTGAGCCGGCGCCTCGGCCACGTCGGTCACGCTCACGGTCACCGTGATTTCGGCGTCAACGACTTGGCTGTCGCCGGCCCACCCGCTGTCGAGGCCGTCGCTGACCTGGACAACCAGGGTGTAGGACGCCCCGGCCTCGTAGTCCAGGGACGCGCCCGCGGCCACGCTGAGCTGACCGGTGGCCGAATCCAGATCGAAGAGGGACGACGCTTCTCGCAGCGCGTAGGTCAGCGAGTGACCGTCGGGGTCGCTGGCCGTGACCGGGTCGCCCAGCCGGGTGCCGGCCGGCGAGTTTTCGGGCACGGAGCGCGCCGTGGCCGACGCGGCGAACCGCGGCGGAAGGTTTTGTCGCGCCGTGGCGCCTTCACCCGGCGACGACCACCCGCTGCGACCGTCGGCGTTGCGCGCCCGGACGCGGACCTCATACGTCGTCTCCGGCGACAGGCCGGTGAGCGTCGTCTTGGTAGCCGCGCCGGTGAAGGGGTGATTCAGCCAGTGGCCGCCGTTCTTCTTCCGATACTCCACGTCGTAGTCGGTGATGGCCGGACCGCCGCGGGTGTCCGGTGCCGTCCAGGCCACGTCCAGCGCGGTGGCGGGCTGGGCGGCCGACCGCGATACCGCCGGCCGATCCGGCGCCCGCGGTGAAACCTTGGTGGGTCTCTGCGGCGGGTCGTTCGAGACCGTGGGTTTGCGCGTGACTTCGATGGTCAGCGCAATCGTCGCCGGCTGGTCCTGCACGGTGTACTCCACCGTACCGGTGTAGGAACTCTTGTCGTTGTAGTCGAGATTCGCGTCTTCCGCCACGCTGATCTGGCCGCTGTCGGCGTCGATCGCGAAGGCGCCCGAGTCGGCCGCTTCGCCCGTCAACGTGTAGCTCATCGCTTCACCCTGAAAGGCCGTCCCGGTCACCGGGTCGCCGACCAGGGTGGCGGCGGGTACGTCCTCGCGCACGCTCCGTGTCGCGCTGTCGGTCACCGTGACGACGAAGCTGCGAGATACGTAGCCGCCATACCCGTCGTGGGCGCCGTAGGTGACCGTGGACGAACTGGGATTGAGGCCTTCGACGGTGAGCGACGTCTCGAATTCGCCCGTCATCCTGGCCCTGAGAATCCCGGGATGTTCGGCGGAAGCCGAGAAGCTCAAGTCGTCGCCTTCGGGATCCTTGAAGTAGCTTGTCCCGATTGATTCGTTGAAGAATTCGCCCCGCGCAAGTTCGCGGTCCTGCAGAGCGAGGGCCGTCGTCGTCGGCGGCCGATTGGCCTGCCCGGCGCCGGTGGCGGACCAGGGGCCTCGCTCACCGCCGCTGCTGACGGCGCGAATCTGAATCTCGTACGCGGCGCCGGCGTCCAGGTCCGGCAGGGTGAGGCTGGTGGACGCGGCCGCCAACTGACTGGTGGCGGTGTTGGTGACGGGGTCGACGTAGGTGTAGGTCGTCCAGGCTTCGGGGGTCTCGCCCTCGCCGACTTGCTTGCGGTACTGGGCCTCGTAGCCACCGAGCGTGACGCCGGTGACCGCCGCGGGCGCGGTCCAGGTGACGTCGAGGGCCGGGTTGGACGGCTCGCTGAAGGTGGTGCGCGTCAGCGTGGGGGCGTCCGGCTGGCCGGTCACCAGGTCCGTCACCTTGATGATGACGTTGATGACGGCGGCGTGGCCATCGACGGTGTAATGCACCTCGCCGCGATAGAACTTGGCGATGACCTCGCCGTCAGCGGTTTCCGTTTCCCGATTGGAATCGTCGGTCTCGTAGTCCAGCGTCGCGCCTTGCGCCACGCTGATCTGGCCGCTGGTGGCGTCGATGACGAACTTGCCGGAGGCCTTCGCCTTCCCCTGCAGGGTGTAGCTCAGCGCCACGCCGTTGTAGGGCGTGCCCGTGACGGGGGCGCCGACGGCGGTGCCGGCGGCGGCGTTTTCGGCGATGGCCCGGCTTTCCTCCGCGGTGATCGTGATGGTGGCGGTGCGCGTCACGGACCCGCCGTAGGCGTCGGTGGCGGTGTAGGTCAGCTGCGACGAGCCCTGGTTGCGCAGGCTGGCCTGCAGGTGGGCCTGGCCGGCGTCACCGGAGAGGCTGACGCCGAGCAGGGCGGGATGCTGGGCGGCGGCCGTGTAGGTCAAGGTGTCGCCATCGGCGTCGGCGAACATGACCCCGAGGGCGCCCGCGCCGGTCTCGCGGTAGTCGACCTGATTGCCGACCTCGAACGTGCCGTCATTGAAGAGCGCGCTGGTGGCGGTCGGCGCACGGTTGGCCCGGCCGGAGCCGGTGGCCGACCAGGGGCCCTCGCCTTCCTCGCTGGTGACCGCGCGCACCTGGAATTCGTAGGTGGCGCCGGCGTCCAGGTCAGGCAGATTCAGGCTTCGGGCGGTGGCCGGCAGCTTGCTGGTGACGGTCTCTTCGGAGTCGGTGTAGGTGTACGTCGTCCAGGCGTTGGGTGTTTCACCTGAGGCGACTTGCTTGCGGTACTGGGCCTCGTAGCCGGTGATGGTGAGGCCGTTGGCGGCGGCGGCGGTCCAGGTGACGTCCAGGGCCGGGTTCGACGCTGCGCTGAAGGTCGTGCGCGTAACCGCGGGCGTGCCGGGCTGGCCGGCCTCGACGTCAGTCACCTTGATGGTGAGGCTGGCAAAGACGGCCTGGTCCTGCACGGTCCAGTGCACCTTGCCGGTGTAGGAGTTCTTGGTCTCGAAGTCGAGGCTGGCGCCTTCCTTAACGCTGATCTGGCCGGTGGCAGCGTCGATCACGAATAGCCCGGAGGTGGCCGCCTCGCCGGTCAGCGTGTGGGTCAGCGCGTCGTCGGTCTCTTCGTTGCCGTCGTCGTAGCGAGTTCCCTGCACGGCCCGTCCCACGTTCGTCCCGGCGGGGGAATTCTCGGGGACGCTGCGGGTTGGGTTGGCCACGATCGTGACCTTCCAATAGCCAACAGCAACTCCGCCGTACGCGTCACGGCCGCGGTATTCGATGTTGATGCCTGAGGCCGGGGTCGGGTTGATGCCCTGCACGACCCGGTGGTCTCCGTTGGCATCGACAAACCAGGTCTTCACCAGGCCGGGGTACGGTGACGAGGTCGAATAGGTGAGCGCATCACCGTCGGCGTCGGTGAAGTGCCTGGCGAGCTGCCCATTGTGGACGGAGATCCTGGCGCCGAAAACAAACTCCCGGTCGTGGTAGGTGATGGATGTGCGGCGCGGCGGGCGGTTGGCCCGGCCGGAGCCGGTGTCCGACCAGGGGCCGCTGCCCTCGTTGCTGAGCGCGCGGACCTGTGCCTCGTAGGTGGCGCCGGCGTCCAGGTCCGGCAGCGTCAGGCTGGTCGTTGTCGCTGCCAGCGTGCTGGTGGTCTGGGATTCGTCGTTGGGGTCGGTGGTGGTGTAGGTCGTCCAGGCGTTGGGCGTTTCGCCCTCGGCGACTTGCTTCCGGTACTGGACCTGGTAGCCGCTGAGGGTGACGCCGCTGACCGCCGCGGGCGCGGTCCAGGTGACGTCGAGGGCCGGGTTGGACGGCTCGCTGAAGGTGGTGCGCGTCAGCGTGGGGGCGTCCGGCTGGCCGGTCACCAGGTCCGTCACCTTGATGATGACGTTGATGACGGCCGCGTGGCCATCGACGGTGTAATGCACCTCGCCGCGATAGAACTTGGCGATGACCTCGCCGTCAGCGGTTTCCGTTTCCCGATTGGAATCGTCGGTCTCGTAGTCCAGCGTCGCGCCTTGCGCCACGCTGATCTGGCCGCTGGTGGCGTCGATGACGAACTTGCCGGAGGCCTTCGCCTTCCCCTGCAGGGTGTAGCTCAGCGCCACGCCGTTGTAGGGCGTGCCCGTGACGGGGGCGCCGACGGCGGTGCCGGCGGCGGCGTTTTCGGCGATGGCCCGGCTTTCCTCCGCGGTGATCGTGATGGTGGCGGTGCGCGTCACGGACCCGCCGTAGGCGTCGGTGGCGGTGTAGGTCAGCTGCGACGAGCCCTGGTTGCGCAGGCTGGCCTGCAGGTGGGCCTGGCCGGCGTCACCGGAGAGGCTGACGCCGAGCAGGGCGGGATGCTGGGCGGCGGCCGTGTAGGTCAAGGTGTCGCCATCGGCGTCGGCGAACATGACCCCGAGGGCGCCCGCGCCGGTCTCGCGGTAGTCGACCTGATTGCCGACCTCGAACGTGCCGTCATTGAAGAGCGCGCTGGTGGCGGTCGGCGCACGGTTGGCCCGGCCGGAGCCGGTGGCCGACCAGGGGCCCTCGCCTTCCTCGCTGGTGACCGCGCGCACCTGGAATTCGTAGGTGGCGCCGGCGTCCAGGTCAGGCAGATTCAGGCTTCGGGCGGTGGCCGGCAGCTTGCTGGTGACGGTCTCTTCGGAGTCGGTGTAGGTGTACGTCGTCCAGGCGTTGGGTGTTTCACCTGAGGCGACTTGCTTGCGGTACTGGGCCTCGTAGCCGGTGATGGTGAGGCCGTTGGCGGCGGCGGCGGTCCAGGTGACGTCCAGGGCCGGGTTCGACGCTGCGCTGAAGGTCGTGCGCGTAACCGCGGGCGTGCCGGGCTGGCCGGCCTCGACGTCAGTCACCTTGATGGTGAGGCTGGCAAAGACGGCCTGGTCCTGCACGGTCCAGTGCACCTTGCCGGTGTAGGAGTTCTTGGTCTCGAAGTCGAGGCTGGCGCCTTCCTTAACGCTGATCTGGCCGGTGGCAGCGTCGATCACGAATAGCCCGGAGGTGGCCGCCTCGCCGGTCAGCGTGTGGGTCAGCGCGTCGTCGGTCTCTTCGTTGCCGTCGTCGTAGCGAGTTCCCTGCACGGCCCGTCCCACGTTCGTCCCGGCGGGGGAATTCTCGGGGACGCTGCGGGTTGGGTTGGCCACGATCGTGACCTTCCAATAGCCAACAGCAACTCCGCCGTACGCGTCACGGCCGCGGTATTCGATGTTGATGCCTGAGGCCGGGGTCGGGTTGATGCCCTGCACGACCCGGTGGTCTCCGTTGGCATCGACAAACCAGGTCTTCACCAGGCCGGGGTACGGTGACGAGGTCGAATAGGTGAGCGCATCACCGTCGGCGTCGGTGAAGTGCCTGGCGAGCTGCCCATTGTGGACGGAGATCCTGGCGCCGAAAACAAACTCCCGGTCGTGGTAGGTGATGGATGTGCGGCGCGGCGGGCGGTTGGCCCGGCCGGAGCCGGTGCTCGACCAGGGGCCTTCGTCCTCCTCGCTGGTGAGCGCGCGGACCTGCGCCTCGTAGGTGGCGCCGGCGTCCAGGTCAGGCAGATTCAGGCTTCGGGCGGTTGCCGGCAGCTTGCTGGTGACGGTCTCTTCGGAGTCGGTGTAGGTGTAGGTCGTCCAGGCGTTGGGCGTTTCGCTCCCGGCGACTTGCTTGCGGTACCGGACTTCGTAGCCGGTAATGGTCAGCCCGTTAGCCGCCGGCGGCGTCCAGGACACATCCAGGGCCGGGTTGGACGGCTCGCTGAAGGTCGTACGCGTCAGGGTGGGCGCGGCGGGCTGGTCCGGTTCTAGGTCCGTGACCTTGATGATGACGTTGATGACGGCCGCGTGGCCATCGACGGTGTAATGCACCTCGCCGCGATAGAACTTGGCGATGACCTGGCCGTCAGCGGTTTCCGTTTCCCGATTGGAATCGTCGGTCTCGTAGTCCAGCGTCGCGCCTTGCGCCACGCTGATCTGGCCGCTGGCCGAGTCTATGACGAACAGCCCGGAGGCCTTCGCTTTGCCCTTCAGTGTGTAGGTCAGAGCCTCGCCGTCGTAGGGGGTTCCAGTCACCGGGTCGCCCACCGCCGTGCCCGCGGCGGAGTTCTCGGCGACGCTCCGGCTCTCCTTGGCGGTGATGCCGATGGTCGCAGTGCGAGTCACAGACCCGCCGTAGGCGTCGGTGGCGGTGAAGGTCAGCTGCGACGAGCCCTGGTTGAGCAGGGTGGCCCGCAGGTGGGCCTCGCCGGGGTCGCCGGAGAGGCTGACGCCGAGCAGGGCGGGATGTTGGGCGGAGGCTGAGTAGGTCAAGGTGTCGCCATCGGCGTCGGCGAACATGACCCCAAGCGCGCCCGCTCCGGTCTCGCGGTAGTCGACCTGTTTGCCGACCTCGAACGTGCCGTCATTGAAGAGCGCGCTGGTGGCCGCAGGGGGCCGGTTCGCCGTGCCCTCCCCGATGTCCGACCAGGGGCCGGGGCCCTCTGTATTGGTCTGGCCCCGCACCCGGAACTCGTAGGTCGCTCCTGCCTCCAGGTTGGACAATCTCAGGCTGGTGTCTTTCCTCTGCAGCGTGCCGCTGTAGAGCGTCCACTCCGCGGGGTCCTCACCTTGAGCGGCCTTCTTGCGGTACTGCGCCTGATACCAGGTGACCAGGTCGCCGTTGACGGTGGGCGCCGTCCAGGACACGTCCAGCGCCGGGGCAGTAGGCTCGATGAACTCGGTCCGCGTCACCGTCGGGGCGTCAGGCTTGCCGGCCTCGAGGTCGACGACGTTGATGGTGAGGTTGGCGGTCGCGGTCTGTCCCTGTACGGTCCATTTCACCTGACCGGTATAGGAGGACTTGGTCTCGTAGTCCAGGGTGGCGCCCTGCTTCACGCTGATCTGGGCGCTGGACGAGTCTATGACGAAGGCGTTCGTGGCCTCGCCATGCAGCGTGTGGGTCAGCGTGTCATCGGTCTGGTCGTCGCCGTCGTCGTAGGACACTCCCTGCACAGTCCGTCCGACCTTCGTGCCCGCGGAAGAGTTCTCGGCGACTCTCCGAGTCTCGTTGGCGATGCCCGTTGCCACATAGGTGCGAGACACGTACCCGCCGTATTCGTCGCGGGCGCCGTAGGTGACTGTTGACCTGCCAGGGTTGCGGGCCTTTGTCCACACGTTAATGTCTTCATGGAGAAAAGCGTTGATGAGGCCGGGGTATTGCGCTGAGACCGAGTAGGTCAACGTGTCGCTATCCGCATCAGAAAAGATGCTCGTGACATTACTTCTCACGCCGACACCGCCCCACCCGATATTCACATCGGCCAGGAACACGCTGGTGAGGCGCGGCGGGCTGTTGGCCTTGCCCGTACCGGTGGCCGACCAATCCGACCAGAACCGGATACGATTGCCACTGACCTGGTAGTCGAAGTAGGCCCTCACCTGCACGTGGTAGGTGACGCCGGGCTCCCGGTCCTTCCACTCGAAGCTGGTTACGCCGCGACCCAGTTGGCCGTAATTCGTCGGCACTCCCGTCTCGCCCTCCTTGCGGTATCGCACCTCGTATTTGTCGAGGCCGACCGTCCATTCCGGAGCCGTCCAGCTCACCTTCAACGCCGGCTTCGTCTTCTTGTCGTACTTGATGCGAGTTACGGTTGGCGTGCCCGGTATCGGGCTGGAAACAAATTTTGCAGTGCGCAGGGCCGGCTCCACGACAATGGTGAAGTCAAACGAAGCCTCGTCGCCGTTCTCGTCGGTGGCGGTGTAGGTCATGGTGAATTCGCCCGCCTCGGACGGCGTCCCGCCAAGGGCTCGGGTCTCCGCGTCGAAGGACATCCCCTCCGGCAGGCCCGTCAGGCTGTAGGTCAGCTCGCCGTCACCGCCCTCGGCCTCGGGCAGCGTGGTTTCGTCGGCGTCCTCGCCTTCCTGGAAAGACAGGCCGCTGATCGCGAGGGAGAAGACCGGTACGAGGTTGGTCTCCGGCGTCGGCGTGGGGGTAGGTTCGGGGGTAGGCTCGGGCGTCGGCTCCGGGGTAGGCGCCGGAGTCGGCTCAGGTGTGGGTTCGGGCGTCGGCTCAGGTGTGGGTTCGGGCGTCGGCTCGGGTGTGGGTTCGGGCGTCGGCTCGGGTGTGGGTTCGGGCGTCGGCTCAGGTGTGGGCTCCGGCGTGGGCTCGGGGGTTGGCTCCGGCGTGGGCTCGGGGGTTGGTTCCGGCGTGGGCTCGGGGGTGGGCTCCGGCGTGGGTTCTGGAGTTGGCTCCGGCGTGGGCTCGGGGGTTGGTTCCGGCGTGGGCTCCGGCGTGGGCTCCGGCGTGGGGGCTGGAGTCGGCGTCGGTTCAGGGGTTGGCTCGGGGGTCGGAGCCGCGGTGGGCGTGGGGTCCGGCGTGGACAAGGTTTTCGGCGCGCCGTCGTCGTTCGTTGACGACGAATGTGCTGAAGCGTCGCCGGCGAGCGCGGCGACCATGACAAATGCGGCCAAGAGGGCCAGAGCAATCGCACGGGCGGAGACCCGGGTAAACCGCGATTGTCTTCGGACATCGACCTTGTTCTTGCGGAACGTACGCATAACGCGTGTCGGCGAACAAGGGCGCCAGGCCAATTCCGCTCGCGCACAGTGGAGCGTTGACTCCACGGTCACGAGGGCGTCTCAAGCCTTCGAGATGGACTCGCCTACGGGACTAAATTGCGTTCAGGCGGGCCTGACGATAGGCTTAAGGCGTCGCAGCCTTGGATTACTCACCAAGGCTTTGGCCGTCACGGTGGGGCCCAACTCTTGGTCGGGGCGGGCCCTACTGTGACGCAGCGCCGTTGTCACCTTCCTCCTTTCCATGATTGGTCGGCCACGGGCGTTGGCCGATATCTTCCGAGCGACCTGAGTAAAGACTTCAAGCTCGTCGTCTTGGATTCCTTCCAAGAGAACGGCGTAGACCGCCGCTATTTCAGGCGAGAGGTGGCGTACTAACGCTTGGCCCTTGGCGGTTGCCTCCAAGCGCACCACGCGCCGGTCGCGCGATTGGCGTCGTCGCTTGAGGAGGCCCAGCCGAACCAGCTTGTCCGCGGCGCGGCTGATGGATGCTTGATCAACCGGCACGATCTCGGTCAGCTCTGTGATGGTGTTGGCCTGACCCTTGGCGCACCGTTCCAGGACGCCCCATTGCGGGAGCGTCAGGCCTGCTTCGTCGACCGGCCCGGTCGCCAATGCGACGTACCCGCGAATCACGCTGGTACAGAGGACTCGCAGGTCGACGTTCGGTTCGTCGCGATCCCCGCGTTTCGGTTCAGACACTAGCCGTCATTCCTCGTTCGACCGCTCCCGCTGGGGGCGATTTGTTGGATGGACAACCATTCACACAGGCATCCATCGCGGGAACATACAATGCCTTCACATTAGCTGTCAAGAGCATTTTCTGCGTTTGCATTCAATGCGATCCCATCTATTGTGACTGGCATGCGTCGTCGGCATGTTCGACGCCATCGCCGGTCCAGGTCTGGCACGGGCGGACACGGCGGGCTGGGCGACGCCTCTCGCCTCCAATCCGTGAGCACCCGCGCGAACTGCGCGCCGCGTATGCCGTTCAAGTCTCGGGAACCAGTGGGGGCGTCCCACCCGCCTGCCGCGTAAAGGGCTACAGCGCGCGAGGCTCCGCACCTCGGGTGGCGTGCCGCACTCGCGTCGCGAGAGCGCAGCGTTCGCACCGCAGCTGCCCGTCAGCAAGCTGGCGTCGGGCCAGGCTCCGAGCAGATGACGCGGCCGCGCGCGAAACGCGGTCGGAGGAAACGAAACCTGGGACGATGACACGCTGGATTGGACACTGATCGCCTGGCGGAACGGACTATCAGCCCGGATCGACGTCCGCGACAGACTGTTCGCAGCCAGTCGTGGTCGCTGTGGCCACATCATCATCCTTGACCATCAAACCGGAACAAATGAAAATGGCGTCACGTTGACTGGCGGCCAGGGCCGGTGCGCGCGCCGGCCCTGCGCGCGCAAACTGCGGGCAGCCCCGGTGAGCGATTGAGGGGCATTGGAATGTACTGTGACTGACGAGTTGTCGGGGACGCCCGACTACACCATGGGATATAGCGAAGAGTTCCTTGAGGCGCTCCTGCGTTACACGGCCAGGACCCACGCCGCCTACCTCCTCCCCCATCTCAAACCCGGCCTTCGCATTCTCGACTTCGGCTGCGGGCCGGGCACGATTTCAATCGGTCTGGCCGAGGCCGTAGCTCCCGGCGAGTTCCACGGCGTCGACATGGAGCCGTCGCAAATCGATCTGGCCAAGCTCTTTGCCGCCAGGGATGGGCGCGACAACATGACGTGGCACGTGGCCGACGTGCTGGATCTTCCGTTCGAAGACGACGTCTTTGATGTCGCCCACTGCTGCAACGTTCTCATGCATGTTCCTGATACCCAGGCGGTCCTGCGTGAGGTCAAGCGGGTCCTGAAGCCGGGCGGTCTGATCGCCAGCCGTGAAATGATCTCCGAGTCCTGCTTCACCCATCCCGATTTCGGCGTCATCCGGAAGGCCTGGGACATGTTCGAAGACCTGCTCGCGGCCGACGAAGGCCACCCGCAGATGGGTAAGGACATGAAGACCCATTTCGTTGAGGCCGGGTTTGCGGACGTTCGAATGGACGCTTCGTTCGATACCTACAGCACGCCTGAAGACGTCACCTTCATCTATGGACTCGCCTTGCAGTGGTTCTTGTCGCCCGAAATTACGGAAGCTGCCATCAAGTACGGGGCCTCCACTCGGGAGCTCTGCGAACAGATCGGCGTCGCCTACGCCAGGTGGAAGGACCATCCCGGCGCCTTTGCGGCCGTCGCCCACGGCGAACTGCTAGCGTGGAGGCCGGGGTCCTGACCAACAGCCGCCGCATGGCGCCGGGGGCGGAGGAGCCCCTGGCTCCCCGCTGTTGCGACTGGAGTCTCCGGCAATGTCGCCGGAGGCGGGGCCGTGGCTGAGCCGACGCTGGCCACGCCCTTGTACACGTGCGGCTTCAGCGAGGCCACGCTGCGCCTCCTCAGAGGGCATACGGTGCATTCCCACGGCGCGCATCTCCTTCCATATCTCCAGCCCGGTCAGCGAGCTCTCGACTTTGGGTGTGGTGCGGGCACCATTTCAGCCGGCATCGCCAGGGCGATTGAGCCAGGGGAGCTGCACGGTATCGACATCAAGAAAGCGCAGATCGACCTGGCACGTTCGGTGGCCGACGCGGGTGGACACACCAACGCGACCTTTCGCGTTGGCGACGTCACCGATCTGCCGTTCGACGACGACTATTTCGACCTCGCGCACGGCCATTCCATCCTTACGTACGTTCCCGACACGCAGGCCGTGCTGGCCGAGGTCAAGCGAGTGTTGAAGCCCGGCGGGCTCATTTCCGTGCGCGAAGGGATCATTGGCTCCTCGTTCGTCGCTCCGGATTTCGAACTTCTCGGCGACGCCTGGATCACGTTCGCGGAGCTCATTACGGCCGACGACGGCCATCCCCATATCGGACGGGACCTCAAGCGCCATCTGCATGAAGCCGGATTCGCTGACCTCCGGCCGACTGCTTCGTTCACGTCCCACACGACGGCCGAAGAGGTTGCGTTCTTTTGGGCCGTCATCCGGGACTGGTTTCTATCCTCCGCCGTTCGCGAGGCGGCAACGGACTACGGCGTGATATCCCACCGGCACCTCGACAGCGTGGAGCGCGCGTTTGATCAGTGGAGTCGTCACCCGGGCGCCTTTAGCGCCATCGCATACGGCGAGTGCCTGGCTTACAAGCCGGAGAGTTGACGCCGCAGCCCGCCTTTCGCAAGTCGGACGTGCACAGAGACGATTGACCAAGAGATCACACTCATGCGCCACGGCGCCATCGGCCGGCGGCGGATCCGGGGTTTTCGTCACGGCCGGGGCTGGCAGGCCCGAGCGCTCACCCCGAAAGCCTGGGTCAGGATCTCCGGGATGACCGCTGGCTCTCGGCTACCGGGACTCTCTCAGCGCGCCGTAGTTCGCGGTGATCTTGGACGTAAGCAACGTGAAGACGCCCATCTCGTCCTCACTCACACCCTCGAGGAGCCTGGAGACGTGCACCTTCACGCGCTCATCCACGCGAGACGTCAAGTCACTCCCCTTGTCGGTCAGGTGCAGCAGGACCACCCGGCGGTCGCTGCGCAATCGTTGCCGGCGCAACAGGCCCAGGTTGACCAACCGGGTCACCATTCGGCTGATCCGGGACGCATCGACGGGTAGGGTCTCCGCCAGCTGCGTTGCCGTGCACGGTCCGTTGTCAGCGCACGTCCTCAGCAGGTTGAATTCCGAGGGGATGAGGCCGTACGGCGAGACCTCGTCCGACAGACCCTTATCCACGGCGTTTACCAGGCTCGCCACGCACCTGATCAGGTTCGACGCTGAGCGCCTGCTCCCGGGACTCTCATCGTCGGACGACCGAGAGTCGGCATTCGAGATCGCCAAGGCTAGGGGTCCCTACTGTGGCTCGCCGCGCAGGCGGCGTGGTGGCGGCAAGTCACGATGCCTCACAGCATACGTTGCGGGGCATTGCCACCGGCGGGGATAGCCGCACGACCGGCTCAGTCCGTGCACCAACCGCGTCATATGCCGGACACGGCGCAAGGGCCCAAGGCTCATCAACGTGACTCACGGATGGCTAGTCCAGCCGATCCGTGCCCGTTTGCAAAAGATCCGTATTCGGGAGACGGCTCAACAATCTCGACAAGCCGGGCACTCACGCTTAACGTGACGGTCGGACAGTTTACATAAGGAGTCCGGTGCGTGGCTGAGTCAGCGCCGCAAGTCGTGGAGTGATCCATCTCACGTGATCGCCAGGTCCGACTTCCGGGATTGAACAGGGGCGCCCGGCTGATGATCGGCGCGATGTACCACGGACGAGATTCCCTACACACTGGTCAACTCACCGCGCCACAGCTTGGGCCACGATGGGACGACAACTTGCGGCGACCGAAACCCGGTGGCTGCGGATGACGGCCTCTTGCGGCCCTCGCTCGGGTTGGTTTTCAATTCTCTCCACCGTGCCCACTCCGTTCCGAATGACCAGACTATACGAGTTGCAACTGGGTCGATTGTCATTCCGGGCGAAGCGTTCTGCCTGACCGGGGCGGCACGCAAAGGAGACTTTTACTGCCGGACACGATACCCCATCGCCTCGCAAGAGCCTAGTTTTCCTTGTTAAGGAACTTACACAAACTTCCGGCGATACGGTCTGACGTGAAGAGAGTCAGACCTCGTGGCCATTCGAGGATCTCGGCGACGTGTGGACGCAACGCGACCCTCGCTCATGAGTTCAATGACGTCAAAACGCGCCTGATACTCCGTCGCCGGGAATCCGGCTTGGCGAGAGCCTTCGCGTGTCGATCTGGACGGGAGCATGGGTGGGACACGTGGCACCTGGCAGGAGTCCGATTCCGCAGTTCGGCGCGCCGTTCGTCCAAGGCCGGCTCGGCGGCAGCAGGGGGCGAGCGCCCACGACCAGGTCGAGCTTGCCGAGGTCGTTGTCGTCGTTTCTCCGGTGCCCCGCGTTCGCAGGACAGAGACCTCCAGGGCCAAGGATCAGACGAAGCTTCGGGTCGGCAATACTCGTACGTGCAAAAGCAAAGTTTGGAATCGGTTTGCAGGCACTCTCGAATGGGCGCGATGCCGGCGCGCTGCCTCGATTGATCGCAACATAGGTCCGATAAGTTTTAGTGAACTCTTGGTAGGATTCGTAACGACCGCACGGTCGACACGTCCCTAAGCTCTAGCGGTGGCAGTGGGACGGAAGATTGAGAATCGAATGACAAGCATAGTGATTACGAGGCTCAAGACATCGATAGCTGTCGCCTGTGTGGTGCTCTCCGCCACGGCGATGTTGGCAGGCTGCGATCCCAGCCCACCGGCGGCGGACCCGGTGCCCACGGCCACCGCCGCACCTGTCGTTGCTCAGCCTGTACCTCCCGAACCCACGGCCACCGCGGCACCCGTGGTAGCGGCGCCCACGGCAGTTCCGGAAGCCACGCCTACGCCGGCGCCGCTTGCCGTCGCCGCAACTGCGGCCCCGGTCACGCGAACTCCCACCGTGGAAGCAGTGACGCCCACGGCAACTCCGGCGACCACGCCTACCGCCACTCCCGCAGCTGTGACGCCAACGGCAAGTCCGGAGCCAACGGCCACCGCCACCCCCACTCCGGTCGTCACGCCCACGGCAAGTCCGGAACCCACCGCCACCGCTACACCGACGCCGCAGCCCGACGCTCCGCTGGCATTCGATCCGCTGGTCACTCGCGGCACGCTCAGCAACGGCATGGTCTATTACATCCGGCAGAACCAGGAGCCGCGCGAGCGGGTGCAGCTGTGGCTGATCGTCAAGGCCGGGTCGATCCTGGAGGAAGAGGACGAGCGAGGTCTCGCACACTTTGTCGAGCACATGGCCTTCAACGGCACGGAGCGCTTCGCGAAGCAGGAGATCGTGGAGTACCTGGAGTCCATCGGCAGCAACTTTGGGCCCGACGTGAACGCATCAACGGGTTTCGACAGCACGAATTACTTCCTGGAAATCCCAACTGACGATCCCGAAGTTCTCGAGACGGCATTCCAGATTCTTAGCGACTGGGCCTACGCGATTGCGTTCGATCCGGAAGAAGTTGAGCTGGAGCGCGGGGTCGTCGTGGAAGAGTGGCGTCTATTTCGAGGATTCGGCGCCCGCTTTCAGGAAAACTGGTTTCCGCTGATCTTTGGCGACTCTCGATATAACGAACGAAGCCCGATTGGACTGCTGGAGGTCATCGAAAACGCGCCGCCGGACCGTCTGCGCGGGTTCTACGAGCGCTGGTACCGGCCTGACCTGATGGCCGTCATCGCCGTCGGTGACATCGACACCGAGGAAATCGAAGCCAAGATCCGACAGCACTTTGCCCCGCCGCCCGAGGGCGAAGCCGGCCAGGCGAGCGCCGCTGCGGCAGAGCCAAGCACACGGCCGCGCTTTGATCTGCCCGAGCACGAAGCACCTCGGGTCAATGTGTTCAGCGATCCGGAGGCGCCGGGCACCCAGGTCTATCTGCTTCGAAAGCTGCCTCCGGAGGCTGGCCAAGACATGGCGGCCCTGCGACGAATCATCGTGAATCGGCTTGCGTTCCTGATGCTGAACGCACGGCTATTTGAGCGTGGCCAAGTAGAGGATCCCCCCTACCTCGGGGCCGGGGGGGCAAGGGGTCGTTTTGTCGATCCAATTGACCTCGTCCAGTTCTGGGCATGGGTGGAGCAGGACGGCGTCCAGCCCGGGTTCGCGGCCTTGCTCGAGGAGACGCAGCGCGCTCGGCAGCACGGATTCACCGAAAGTGAACTCGCTCGCGAGAAGACCAACCTTCTGAGTGCTATTGAACGGATCTACAAGGAACGGGAGCAGCGAGAGTCGGCTGACTTTGCCCAGGAGTACGCAGACCACTTCCTCAGCGGGATTCCGGCACCCGGCATTGAGGCTGAGTGGGAGTTGTACCAGGCGTTGCTTCCCGAGATCTCGCTAACGGACGTGGATGACGTTGCCGCCAGTTGGGCAGAACCCGGCAATACGGTGCTCCTGGTCATGCGTCCCGAAGGCGGCGAGGAGCTGGATGACGAAGAGTTGGCTTCGGTCTTGCAGGCGCAACTCGCGAAAGCCGACTCACTGGCTGTCGAGCCGTACGAGGATGAGTTCGCCGATGTTCCGCTGCTTGCTGAGGTGCCAACGCCGGGAAGCATTCTCGATGAAGAGCCGATTGAGTCCATCGACGCGGTCAGGTGGACCCTTTCCAACGGAATCACCGTGATCGCCAAGCAGACCGATTTCAAGAATGACGAGATTGTGTTTGGGGCCTTCAGTCCGGGCGGGCATTCGCTGGTTGACGATGCCGACCACGTGTCCGCCGTGTATGCCGGCCAGCTGGTTGCAGGCAGCGGCGTTGGCCAGCACGACAACGTGGCCCTTGACAAGCTGCTGGCCGGCAAACGGGTTTCGGTGTCTCCCTTCATCGGTGAGCTGTTCGAGGGCTTTAGCGGCCAAACCTCGCCGGAAGATATCGAGACGATGTTTCAGCTCGTCACGCTGTACGCGACGGCGCCGAGGCTGGATCCCGTCTACTTCGCGACGTATGAGACGAGCCTGCGGACCCTGGCCGAAACGCGAGCCGACCAGCCGGATGCCGTATTCTCCGACACCGTGAACACGGTGCTGAGCCAGAACCACTTCCGCCAGCGACCGCTCACGCTGGAACTGTTGGACGAACTCAGCATCGAGCGAGCGGAAGCGGTGTATGCCGACCGGTTTGCCGACCTGGGCGACGCGACGTTCGTCTTCGTGGGCGCGTTCGAATGGGAAAGCCTGCGGTCCTTGACGGAGACCTACCTGGCCAGCCTGCCAACCACCGGGCGCGTGGAGCATTGGAAGGACGTGGGGATCGACCCGCCGACCGGGCTGGAAGACCACGCAGTGCACATCGGCATCGAACCTCGCAGCCGGACGCGCGTGTACTTCGCCGGAGACCTGGAGTGGAGTCGCCAGGAGGCGCTGACCCTGACGGTGATGGCGGAAATGCTCACGATCCGACTGCGGGAACGATTGCGCGAGCAGTTGGGCGGCACCTATAGCGTGGGCGCAGGCGCTCGAGCAAGTCTGCTACCGGACGCCGAGTACCGAATCTCCATCGGATTCGGCAGTGATCCGGCGCGTGCGGACGAGCTCTTGATGGAAGTGTTTGACGAACTGGCCTGGCTGCGCGACGGCGGCGAACAAGACTACCTGGATACGGCGAAAGAGCTGCTCCGCAACCCCAGGGAAGAGCAGCTCCGAGATAACGGCTTCTGGCTGGGCCAGATCCAGAGTTCACTGCAACGCGGTCAGGACTTTAACGGAACCCTCGACTTCGAGGATCGCCTGGATGCTCTGACCCTCGACGTCGTCGTCGCTGCGGCCAAGCGGTACCTGACCGAGGACCGCTACGTGCGAGTGGTGCTGCTGCCCGAGGAGGGATGATGCCCTCGCGAGGCTGTTGAGTCGATCGCAGTCCGAGCGGGCCACAACCCCAGATTGCCGGCGACATCGTCATGCTGAAGGCGACGCGGCTCTTCAAGGAGGTCGGCTACGACGGACCGTTCGTCTATAACCACGTACCGGAGATGGTGGGCGATTCCGAGCGGCAAGAACAAGCGGTTGCCTTTGCCCTGGGCTACATCAAGGGTCTGATGAAGGCTATGGACGTCGACGGTTAGGCACCGCCGGTAGCGCGCTGCTTGCGACGACCGCTCCGGCTGATCCCCGCAAGAATGTTAGTCGATGCAGCCGAATGCCCAGCGCTAGTTGTCGTCAATACGTCGTTCGAGTCTCTGAAGTTGATCTTGCGTAGCGCGGATTTCTCGCAGAAGCTCTTCGCGGGACACAGGTTTCTCAAGATCGCGAAGAGTTTCCAGTTTGGCTTCGTCAAGGTTGTTTAGGATGATCGCAATAAAGAGGTTAATTACCACGAAGGTGCCGATTACAACGAAACTAACGAAGTAGATCCAGGACAGGGCATTCAACTCCATCGCCTTGAACATGACGTCCGTCCATCCTTCAAGCGTGATGATGTTGAATAGTGTAAGCAATGAAGTTCCAAGATCACCCCAGTTTTCGGGATCATGATCACTGAATAAGTGATAGCCGATGATGGCATAGATATAGACCATGATTCCTATCAGAAGCATGACGTGTCCGACGCTTGGGATCGATCGAACAAGCGCCGAGACGATCAGGCGCAGGTCCTTGATCGTCGATACCAATCGAAGCACCCGAAGCAGGCGGGCCAGCCGGGCAATCATGGCGAACTGACCGGTTGCGGGTATGAGCGCGAACACGATGATTAGAAAGTCGAAGACATTCCAGCCATCGCGGAAGTACCCGAAGATACGAGGAGAAGATACCGTTATCTTTAGAACAGCTTCGACGATAAATATGATAAGCGTGATCTGGTGACCGAGGTCGATCCACTGTCCAAAGCCCTCATCGATCGAGTGCGATGTTTCAAGGCCCAGTAACAAGGCATTGACAATGATGATGCCTATGATCGCGGCATCGAATGCCGGCGCTGACGTAATTCGACGAATCGACTCGAGAACCGTGTGCAGGGCTTGGTTGGGTGGCATTCGCGGTGGCGGGGGATGGCGGGCCGAAGGCCGCCGGTGCGGACGCAGTGAGCTACATCGAACGTCGTGAGGTCGAGCCGGCGGCTATCCTATCAGACGGTAAATCGGGAACGCATGTTGACTTCGAGGCTGCGTCGATGGCCGTGACTTGGTCGCCTCCCAGGTTCCGTCGTCCGTTGATACCTACAGGTACGCAGTCTCGAAAGACCGGACTCCAAACGGATCTTGCTCGGACCGTTTCGACAGCGGCCTCAGAGTTCTCGGCCAGATCCTGTGCGACGTGAATGTGCCCGTGTGCGAGTGGGAGCGAATCGCTGGCCGAAGCCGCACCCGCGACGCAACCGTATCGGCGGCTGTCGAAGCCGCGTGCGACGACGGCTGGGAAACGACTGACCTATGTGATGAGTTGTGCTGCGTTGGGCGACGTGGTGGCGACTGTGATTCGGTCGAAACCGGATGTTAGTACAATAGCTAGCCTCGAGATGTGACTGTACCAATCCTGCCTCCATACGCAAATGACGTGGTTCGAAGGACTCGCCTTGCATGCGGCAATTCTCGTGGTTGCCGTGGTGCTGGATCTTCTGCTTCCTGAACCTCCAAGTGCCATCCATCCCGTGGTTTGGATTGGCCGGTCGACTTCGGGACTGACGCGCCTTTCGCCCCCGGGATCAGTTGCCGCCGTTGCGTTTGGACTTGGCATGGTGGCCGCCGTGGTGGGAACCGCCACGGTGATGGCATGGTTTGTTATGAATCTTCTGTTCTTGATTCATCCTGCGGCCTACGTAGTTGGCGGCGCGGGATTGCTTCGAACGACCTTTACCGTGGCCGGGCTTAAGTCGGCGGCGGACGGAACCAAGCATGAACTTGCCGACGGTCGTCTGGATGCCGCACGCAAGAGCCTGCGAAGCCTGGTCAGCCGCGACGCTTCGACGCTCAGTAGACCGTTGGTTGCGGCCGCGGCGATTGAGTCAGTTGCCGAAAACACAACCGACAGTGTTGCAGGTCCGTGGCTGGCATTCGCGCTCTTTGGCGTTCCCGGCGCCGTTGCCTATCGAGCCGTCAACACCATGGACAGCGTTGTCGGCTACCGCGGCGCCTACGAGTACCTGGGAAGAGCCGCAGCCCGACTTGACGACGTCGTCAATCTGATTCCGGCCAGGGTGTGCGCGCTGATGCTGCTTTCGAGTGGACTTGCCGCCGGTCTTCCGGTTGGACAGGGCTGGCGTGTGATGCGGCGGGACCGAAACAAGACTGCCAGCCCGAATGCAGGCTGGACGATGAGTGCAATGGCCGGATTATTGGGTGTTCAGTTGGAGAAGTCCGGGCACTACCGACTGGGCGAGGGTCTGCGGGATCCCACTCCAGGCGACATCGATCGTGCCGTGGCGGTTCTCAATAGAACCGCGGTGCTCGTTGCCCTGGTATCGCTCGGCTTGCTGGCGCTCAGGCACGCCATCGGTGGCTGAACGTTCGATGCGGGACGGTGTGCCCACTGTTCATGGCGGACTGGACGACGAAGAGCTGCGTGTCCATGGGCTCAGCCGCGGCGACGTGCTGGACTTCAGTTCCAACGTCAACCCGTTGGGCACGTCGCGGCGCGTAAGGAGTGCCGCCGCAAAGGCTGATCTTTCGGCCTATCCGGATCGACGGAGCCTGGTTCTGAGTGAAGCCCTGTCGTCACGGCTTGACGTATGCGTCGACGAAGTCCTGGTCGGGAACGGTTCCACGGAGCTGATTCATCTGCTGGCTCGAGCCTGCCTCGGTCCCCGGCGTCGATGCCTGATCCTGGGTCCGACGTTCGGGGAGTATGAAGCGGCCGCAGCTCTGGCGGGCGCTGAGATGCACTTCGTCGAGGCTACCGCCGCGCATGGTTTTGCCTGGTCGGCCGACGCGGCCACCCGAGCCATCGCGACGCTGCGGCCGGCGCTGACCTTCTTGTGCAATCCGAACAATCCCACCGGTGTCTATGTCGATCGAGGTTTCGTGCAACGCCTGACCGCGGCGATTGGCGGAGACGGACTGCTTGTGCTGGATACGTCGTACGTCCCGTTTGCCGAGGCGCCATGGGACGAGCGCGCGCTCCGAATGTGCGGAAATGTCGTTCTACTTCGCTCGATGACCAAAGACCACGCCCTGGCGGGCGTTCGACTTGGCTACCTGGTGGCCGGCGCGCCTACTGTCGCGGCGCTGCGTGTGCTCCAGCCGGCGTGGAGCGTGAGTGCGGTTGCTCAGGCCGCTGGACTTGCGGCGCTGGCAGACGACGCTTACTTGGAGGTCGCCCGCAGCGTCGTGGCGGAGGCCAAGGCGTATCTGTGCGCCCGGTTGAACGCCCTGGGCTATCCGGTGGTGGATTCGGCCGCCAATTTTATGCTCGTACGGGTGGGCGATGCGGCCAAACTGCGGCACAAGTTGCTGCGCCGAGGAATCGCCGTACGCGACTGCACGTCTTTTGGCCTGCCCGCGTATATCCGCATCGCCATGCGACGGCCCGACGAGTGCAAGCGGCTGATCGCGGCCCTGCGAGATGTGCTGGCGCATGACTAGCCGGGATCGCGCCAGGGTTCTGATGGTGCAGGGCACCTCGTCGCACGCCGGCAAATCGGTCATTGCCACGGCGCTCTGCCGCATCTTCGCGCGGGACGGCTACCAGGTGGCGCCGTTCAAGGCGCAGAACATGTCGCTCAACTCCTACGCGACGCCGGACGGCGGCGAGATTGGCCGCTCGCAGGCGGTGCAGGCGGCGGCCGCGCTGGTTGCGCCGCGCGTTGAGATGAATCCGGTGCTGCTCAAGCCCGAGGGCGACCGCCGTTCGCAGATTGTGCTGATGGGGCGGCCCCGAGCCGTGGCCTCGGCCCGCGAGTATCACGAGTTGAAGCCCGGAATCTGGCGTCAGATCACGTCGGCGCTCGATCGGCTGCGTGCGGAGTTCGACGTGGTGGTATTGGAAGGCGCCGGGAGCCCGGCGGAGGTCAATCTCAAGGATCACGACATCGTCAACATGCGAGTGGCCCTGCACGCCAACGCACCGGTGTTGCTGGTCGGCGACATCGACCGCGGCGGAATCTTCGCGCAGCTCGTGGGAACGATGGTGCTGCTGGAGCCGGAGGAACGGGCGCTGGTCTGCGGGCACGTGATCAACAAGTTCCGGGGCGATCCGTCACTACTGACCTCGGGGCTTGACTTCCTGCACGAACGCACCGGCGTACCGGTCGCCGGCGTCGTGCCCTATTTCAATGACATCCACATTCCTGAAGAAGACTCCGTTGGTCTCGGGTCGGACACGGAAACGGAAGGTGTTGACGCAATTGACGTAGCGGTCATGCGCCTGCCGCACATCGCCAACTTCGACGACTTCGACCCCTTGCGCCACGAGGCGGATGTACGGGTGCGCTACGTCGGCCGGGCGTCGGAGTTTGGCGATCCGGATCTCGTGGTGATTCCCGGCAGCAAGACCACCGTGGCGGATCTCGAGTGGCTGCGGACGCAGGGGCTGGATGGTCAAGTCATGGCCGCACGCCGTCGCGGCACGCCGGTCATCGGCATTTGCGCGGGCTACCAGATTCTGGGTAAAGAGCTCCTGGATCCGGACGGCGTGGAGTCCTCGGCCAGCCGGACGCGCGGCCTTGGTCTGCTGCCCACGATCACCGCCTTTCGACGAAACAAGGCCACCCACCAGGTCCGCGGACGGGTGGCGCGCGGCGAGGGTCTGCTCGGCGAGTGTCGTGGCGCCGAGGTTGTGGCCTACGAGATCCACATGGGGGAAACCTCGGGGGCCGACGTGGCGAGTCCATTCGTCCTTCATTCCCGCTCGCAGAAGGAGGTCGAGCTGCCGGACGGTGCCCTCGACGCCGAAGGGCTCACCCTGGGCACCTACCTCCACGGTCTCTTCCACAACCGAGACGTGCGCCGCTCGATCCTGGCTTGCGCCGCGGCCAGGCGTGGACTCAGTGTCGTGTCGACCGAAGACGACATCGATCCAAGCGCGGAGTACGACAAGCTCGCGGCGCTGGTGCGGTGGCACCTGGATATGGATCTCGTCTATCGCTCGATGGGACTGACGCGGTGAAGACGCCGGCGGAACCGTGCGGAATCGCGAATCTCGTCGGACGCGGCTCGGCCTGGGCGCCCGGGACCTGCGGGGAGCTGGCCCAGGGGCACCTGGATGGCACCGCCGCGATGGTGACCTGCCCAATTGACCTCGGAGCCACCGCGACCGTTGACGTCGTGATCGGCACGGGTCGCGTCCATGCACCGGCCGGCGCTCGCAAAGCCCGCCGAGCGGTCGAGCTAGCGCTCGCCGCGCTGGAGCAACCGGATCTGGACGCCTGCCTGCGGCTGGAAAGTTCCCTGCCGCGCTCGAAGGGCATGGCCAGCAGCACCGCCGACGTGACTTCGGCCATCGTCGCGACCGCAACCGCCCTGGGAGCGACGCTCTCGCCGCGACACCAGGCAGATCTGGCCTTGGCGATCGAGCCAAGCGACGGCGTCATGCTGCCTGGCATCGCGCTCTTCGATCATCTCGGCGGCCGGATCGCCCGAACGCTGGGGCCGCCGCCGCCGATGCGCGTGCTGGTGCTCGAGTTTGCCGGCGAGGTCGACACCGAGGCTTTCAACGCGGGAACCCGAGCCAACGGCGTCTACCAGGACGACGTCCGCTTCCAAGAGGCGCTTGATCTCATCGCCGCCGGACTGGCGAACGGAGATCCCCGGCAAATCGGCAAAGGCGCCACGCTCAGCAGCCGGGCGAATCAATTGTTGCTCCCCAAGCCGCGTCTGCCTGATGCAATCAAGCTGGCAAGCGACGCCGGCGCGCTCGGCGTCAACGTGGCGCACAGCGGCACGGTCATCGGGCTGCTCTTCGAGGCCGACGCCGAGCGAATCGCGTGGGCCGCGCACTCCGCACGACAGCGTTTGCCGGAAACCGTGGCGATTCACGACTGCCGAATGATCGGCGGTGGCGCCGTTGTGCATCCAGGCACGCGACGGGCGGCGGCTACCATCGCCTGACCGCAGCCCGGCGTGGCGGACTCGAATCTGTCACTGGGAATCGCCGGGTGTAGCGCCGCTGGATTCGCTCGAAAAAGACCTCGGGGAAGCGTCCAGACACGCGGAATCGTCGGGCCGCGGATTCGGCCTCGAACGTTGTATTAGGGTTTGGCTCGCGGCACGATCTGGCAGGCACTTCGCGCGTCCGGATCACCGCGGCGCACAGGCCAGGGCCCAGACGGCAATAGAAGTCGAGGCAGGAATGTGACAGGCCACGCGAGCGAGCCAATCGATCTCGGCACTCGAAAGCACCTCTTTATCGACTTCTCGCTTATCGATCAAGCGGACGATGTGTCGCTGCGAGTGAGTCCGCCGATTTTCGGTGGGGTGGCCGTTCACCGGGATCGGGCCTGGGAGCACCATATTCACTTCATGAATTCCGTGATTGACGACAACGGTCTGGCCCGAATGTGGTACGCGTCCAGCAACATGGGTGCCGGCAATCTCCATTCGTACCGCTGGGGATATGCCGAGTCGCTGGATGGCGTGCATTGGAGAAAGCCGGACCTCGGACTCGTTGAACTCAACGGCGTCCGCTCAAACAACCTCCTTCTCGGGGTGCCGGGGAGCGTCTTGAAGGACCCCACGGCGCCTCCGGAGGAGCGCTACAAGGGGTATTGGCTTAACTGGGATCCGGACCTCGGTCCACTCGGATTCGGCTATTCCGCGTCGCCCGACGGCCTTCGATTCGCCTGGAAGGGCGGAAACGGCGTCGCGCTGCACGGCGACTCGCAGAACCAGGTCTTCTGGGATGAGCGGATCGGACGTTACGTGGCGTATTTCCGCAGCTGGGTCCCTGCCGAGCGCGACGGGCAGTCGCTGAGCGGCAACGGGCCGTGGCGGCGTGCGGTCGCGCGATGGGAAACCGATGACCTGACATCGCGGGATGGGTGGCAGCTCACCGATTCGCCGGTTGATATTCGTGGCCCGCGACTCACCGGCGAGCTTCCCACGGTGCTCGCGCTCGATGAGCGGGACCCGCCTGACATGGACATCTACACGCCCTCGGTCGTCAAGTACCCGGGGGGCGATGACGTCTACATCTCGACCTTCTCGGTCTACCGGCACTTCACCGAGGCCGAAATCCTCGACGCGGAGACGCGCCGGAACGACGGCTTGATGGAGATTCAACTGGCCGTCAGCCGCGACGGGATCACCTGGGACCGCCCGGACCGTCGACCCTATATCCGTATCGATCCCGACGGACCCCGATCGAAAATGATCTATTCGGCGCTCGGGATGGTCATTCGGGACCGCTCGATCTACCAGTACGCGACCGCGTACGACCAGTCGCATGGGCTCAAACGCAGGAACAACCCGGCTGGCCAGGTCATTTGGACCCGGCAGCGCCTGGACGGCTTCGTCAGCGCCGAGGCGGCCTACGCTGGCGGCCAGTTGATCACGAAGCCGCTCGTTTTCTCGGGCACTCGCCTGGAGCTCAATGTCGATGCATCCGCCAGCGGCGACGTGCGGATTGAGTTGCAGGACTCAGAGGGCCGAGGCATCGAGGGATACACCCTGGACAGATGCGACCGGGTGCTTGGCAACCACATACGGCACGTGGTGACCTGGGCTGGCAACGAACGGCTGCCGGCAACCAACGGCCAGCCCGGGCGCCTGCGGATTGCCATGCGCGGTGCGCGGTTATACGCCCTGCAATTCGTGGCTACGTAGCCGAGGGCCGCCAAACTCGCACCGGCTCCTCGCGGCCACCCGCCGACGTTTCATCGGCTCTCGAGGCCGCGCGCCTTTAGATCTAGCGGCAGGCCCGCGACCATCACGATCACCTCATCCGCCGCGGCGGCGAACTGCTGGTTGATCCGCCCCAGGGCATCGGCGTAGTCGCGTCCCAGCCTGGTTGGCGGTATGACGCCAAGCCCTACTTCGTTGCTGACGACAATCCAGGAGGCATCGCCCCGCTCGTAGAGGTCGATGAGGCCACGGGCCTGCGACTGGATGTGTGCCGGCGTCGCCTCGTGATCAGGGTCCTGGAGCAGCAGGTTGCTCACCCACAGCGTCAGGCAGTCGATCAGCACGGTGTCAAAGTCCGGCACGAGCGGCGTAAGGGCTGTCACAAGGTCGATGGGTTCTTCGAGTGTCGACCACGCCGCGGGCCGCTCCGCTCGGTGGGCCTGGATGCGAGCGGCCATCTCCTCGTCGCCGGCCTCGGCCGTCGCCACGAACAGCACGCGGTCGCTGTCGCCGGCTAACTCCTGGGCGTAGCGGCTCTTCCCGGCACGAACGCCGCCCAGGACAAGGTTCAGACGCCGGCTCATGCGCAGTCGAAGCTGTCGGCGTTCGCAAGGTGGTGCGTGTCGTTCCATGACTCAAGCACCCGGCTGCCGTCATGGTCGCTGATGATCGCGAGCGCGGTGTTGTCGACTTGGAACTTCCAGAATTCGGTGTCGGCCAGGTCCAGCAGGCAGACCACAAGGGCGCGCAGGGTGCCGCCGTGCGCCACGACCAGAATGTTCTCCCCAGCGTCAAGCCTGGCATTCGCGCGCGTGCTGAAGCGGCGCACCCGGCGGAGCGCATCGATGGCGCTCTCGCCACCGGGTGCTGACCATCCCATGTTGCCTCCGGCCTCGATCCGCTCGGCGAGCACTCCCGGATAGCGCGTCTCGACTTCCTCCAGCGTCAGCCCTTCCCATTCGCCGCCCGAGAATTCGCGAAGGTCCGTATCGGGGGTGACCGCGAGGTCGCGGCCGTCGGCGATGATCCGAGCGGTTTCCGCCGCACGCGCCAGGTCGCTGGAGTAGATGGCCGAGAACTCGACACTCCGCAGCCGTCCGGCCAACCGGGTTGCCTGGTGGCGGCCTTCGGCGTTCAGCGGCACACCCAGGTGCCCTTGCATCCGGCCCGTTCGATTCCACTCGGTTTCGCCGTGTCGCACGAGATACCAGGTGCCCATGTTTGCGCGCCTACCAGAACGGTGCGCCGGCAAGCCCCGGCGACAGCTGAATCAGAATAAGTCCGGCCAGCAGGACCGTTACCTCGGCAACCTCGTTGGTAGCGCCGTAGGTGTCCCCGGTCATGCCGCCGAGCAATCGCAGGAACCAGAGTCCGATCCCCAGGGCGACGACTGTTGCGACTCCAAGTAACAGCAACCCGGCGATCCCGAGCAACAGTCCGCCGGCGACGGCGGCCGTCAGGAAGGCGAAGGCGAGTTGTCGCCAGCTGGCCCAGACCTGAAACGCCGTTCCGAGTCCCTGCGATCGCGCGTATGGGAAAAAGGCCATCGTAACGACCATGGCAAAGCGCGAAAGGCTCGGAAAGAGCACCAGAAGGCCTAGTCGTTCGGCTTCAGGGATGCCCGCCAGCAGCGTCCACTTCAGCAGCAAGAGGCATGCGCCGCCGATCACGGCGAAGGCCCCGACGTGCGAATCCCGAAGAATGGCGAGGCGCGACTCGCGGTCGCGGCCGCCCAGGAGGCCGTCGCAAGCGTCCAGGAATCCTTCGGTGTGAAGGGCGCGGGTGAGCAGGAGTAGCGCCGCGACGAGCAGCGCACCGACCACGGGCTGCGGTAGAACCAGGCTGGCTGCAAGATCAAGCCCGGCCAGGATCCCGCCAAGCCCGAGACCGACCAGCGGAAAATAGGCCCTGGTGGGAGCCATTGGCCCGGAGTGATCCGGCGCCACCGGCAACACCGTCAGGAAACTGATGGCCAGCCGCAAGCTCTTCACATGGACGCTTCGGCGAGATCCGAAGGCGGCCGGTCCGAGACTCCGGCCTCTTCGAAGGTGGCCATGTCGGACAGGCAGGCCGCGGCGACTTCAACCAGGCCCGTCGCCAGCAGGGCGCCCGTGCCTTCGCCCAGCCGCATGTCCAGATCCAGCAGGGGCTGCAGACCCAGGTGCCGCAGTGCGACCCGGTGACCCGGTTCGGCCGACAGGTGGCCAGCGATCAGGTAGTCCAGGACCGTTGGACAAAGGCTGTGCGCGATCAGTCCCGCTGCTCCGGATACGAAGCCGTCGAGCACCACGGCCCGCCGAGCCAGCGCCCCACCCAGGACCACGCCCGCCAGCACCCCGATCTCGAAGCCGCCAACCGTGCGCAATACGTCCACCCCGTCATCGGCGTCCGGCTGATTCACATTCAGCGCGCGTTCCACGCAGGCGATCTTGTGCTGGAGTTCAGGGTCGGATCGACCCGTGCCCCGCCCGGTCGTCAGCCGCGGCGGCGTCTCGGTCAGCGCGGCCGTAATGGCGCTGGCGGACGTCGTGTTTCCGATGCCCATGTCGCCCGTCGCGATGATGTGCGCTCCGGTTTCGGCGGCGTCCTGGGCGATATCGACTCCGGCCGATATGCAGGCTTCGGCCTGTTCACGCGTCATGGCCGGGCCTTGCGTGATGTCGCCGGTGCCACGTCCGGCCGACACGACGCGCAGATCCGGATGCAGGGGCAGCGGCGTGGCTACGCCGGCGTCAACGATGATCAGACTCGCGCCGTGGGCGCGTGCCATCACGCTGATCGCGGCCCCGCCCGACAGGAAGTTCAGCACCATCTGGGCGGTGACCGCCTGGGGATATCCGGTCACCCCTTGCGCGACCACCCCGTGATCGGCGGCCACAATGACTAAGGTGGTGTTTCGAGCAATTGGACGCTCGGTTCCGCAGATCCCGGCCAACTGAATCGCTATCTCTTCCAGTCGGCCCAGGCTGCCCGGCGGCTTAGTCAAGTGCCGTTGACGCCGCATCGCCGCCCGACTTGCGTCGGCGTCAGCCGGACGGATACCGGCGACAACCTCGTCAAGCGTCACCGCTAGAACTCAATCCCCCGTTGCGCGCGGATGCCCTGCTCGCGATACGGGTGCTTGATCAGCTTCATTTCGGTCACCAGGTCCGCGCAGTCGATCAGTTCCTGCGGCGCATAGCGGCCGGTGATGATCACGTGCAGCGGCGCCGGCCGCGCCTGCAGCGTCTCCACCACGTCCTCAACCGGCACCCATCCGTAGTGCATGGCGTAGGTGAACTCGTCCAGCACGATGATGTCTTCCTCGCCCTTGAGAATCGCTTTCTTACAGTGACCCCACTGCTCCACCGCCAGCGCCGCTGTCCGGTCCATGTCCTTCGAGAGCCATGTAAACCCGTCGCCCAGTGCCTCGATCGGGATTTCAAGCCGCATGGCCGCCCGGTGTTCTCCGAAGGTGGCGGTGGTGTGCTTGATGAATTGGAACATCCGAATCTTGAAGTCGCGGCCCCAGGCCCGAAAGATCACCCCCAGCGCGGCCGTCGTCTTTCCCTTTCCTTCGCCGGTATTCACGATCACCAGGCCGTGCCGGCGACGAGGGCGCTTGGGAACGTCGGCGGGTTCTGTTTGTGGATCCCTGGCGCTCATGTCGTAGCCGCTCTGGGGGTTGCCGGGCTGGCTGCCGCTCGCCGGTTGTGGTGTGGACTGCGGCCGTTAGCGCCAGCCGCCGGCGCTGAACCGTTCTCGTCGGCCGGGGCAATAAGGCTGACCACCAGCGAACCGGTCACGGGGTCGGGGTAAACCGCCGATCGGACGCCGAAGGCCGTCTCGATGATGTCCGGCGCCAACACCTGGTCGGGCGTGCCTTCGGCAAGCACCCGACCTTCACAAAGCAGCACCAGGCGATCGCAGTAGCGCGCCGCCATACCGAGATCATGTATGGCGGCCACGGCTGTCAGTCCCTCGTCCACTAATTGGCGCACGAGATCCAGCACCCGCAGCTTGTGCAGCACGTCCAGGTTGGCTGTCGGCTCGTCCAGCAGCAGCACGCGCGGCTGCTGGGCGAGGGCGCGTGAGACGAAGACCCGCTGGCGCTCGCCCCCCGACAACGTGTCGAGGGTCCGCTCGGCGAACTCCTCGGTCTCCGTGAGCTCCATTGCCTCGCGGGCAATCGCCTCGTCGGCCGCTCCCTCGATCTCAAAGCGCCCTAGGTGCGGATACCGCCCCATCAGCACCAGTTCACGCGCCGTGAACCCGTGCGTATACGGCGCGATCTGCGGCACCAGGGCCATCCTGGCCGCTACGTCCCTGGCCGGCATGGACTCAAGCTCCTCACCCTCCAGCCAGACGGCGCCTTCCTGCGGTCGCAGCACGCCCGCAATGGCGCGGAGAAGTGTTGACTTCCCCGCGCCATTCGGACCGATCAGACCGACCAGTTGACCCTGGTCCGCGTGCAGCCGCACGCGCTCGAGCAGCGCCTTCGCCTCGACCCGAAAGCCGAGTTCGTCCGCCCGGATAGACGCTGTTCGTTCGGTCTGCATCGTCAACTACTCCGCCAGGCTGAAGGGCGGACTCTCGGAGTCGCCCAACTCGTCCGGCCACAGAATCCGGGCCAGGTCTTCGGCCCCGCGGATGTTCCAATAGGACAGCGTGGTGAAGTGCTTGCTCTCAACCACGTAAATGGCCTCGTTCTTGACCGCCGGTAGCTCAGCCAGCGCCTCATTGTCCAGCAGGCTCTGCCTGAACTCGTTGGCCCCGAACTCGATGGGCTGCGCGATCACGATCACCTCCGGGTTCATGGCAATCACGCCCTCCAGGCTGGTGGTCTGATTGCCTTCGATCCCGGCCTCGGCCGCGACGTTCAGGCCGCCGGCCGCCGTAATGACTCCGCCTTCCGTGGAGTCCTTGCCGGCCGTCCAGATCTTGTCGCCGTACTGCGTGAGCGCAAGCACGCGAGGCTGTTCCTCAACCGCGCCGGTCACGCCGATCAGGCTCTCGTATCGCTCTCGAACCTCGGCGGCGAACTCAACCGCCCGCTCCTCTTCCCCGTAGATGTAGCCCATCAACAGGATGTTGTTGATCCGGGACTCCGGACCCTGCTTAAGCTCGGTCTGGATCACCGGAATCCCGGCCTTGGTCAGAGCCGCAATCTCGTCCGCCGAGAAGAATGGACTGGTGACCATGATGTCCGGCTCCTGCGAAATGATCGTCTCCGGGTCGCGGGTGATCTCGGCCTTCTCTTGCAGCAGGTCCGCGACGTTGGAGTAGGTGGTGTTCTTCGACGAACTGCCAACCGCGACGAGTCGATCGATCGGCACGATGGCCAGCGTCATTTCGTCGTGGCCCACCGACGCCGTAATGATGCTGAGCGGCTTGGCCGGAATGCTGACGACGCCGTTCAGCCCCTCCACCTCACGTGGCCACCCGAAGTTGCTCGGGTCGACAATCCCCCGCACGTCTTGAAACGCCTCGGCGAAGGCCGGGGCGGCAGGAGTGGCTTCCTCAGTCGGGGCCGGCTTGGGCGTAGCTTCCGGCGTTGCCGTCGCTGTCGCCGCGGGCGTGGCCTCGGCGGTTGGCTCAGGCGGCGGCGTGGGCTCCGGAGTCGCCGTCGGGCTGGCTGTGGGCTGTGCGGTCGCAGCCGGCGTTGGCTCGACCGTAGCCTCCGGTGTCGGCCGTGCCGTCGCGGTCGCCGCGGGCGTCGACTCCGCGCGCACGACCTCCGGCGTTGCGGCCGGCGGCGGCGCAGGCGGTGGGACGTCGTCTTCCGGTCCGCAGGCCGCGAACACGAGGGCGAAGACTGCGATGACCAGGGGTAGAAGGGCCAAACTGCGAAGACGCTGCATTGAAACTAGAAATCCTTTCCGTGGGCCGCGCGACTACGCGTATCGGCCCGAAAATCGCAAGAGCGAGTGGCTGATTCACGGCTGCTGATTTGAGAATTGGCGCTACGACACTGCGGGGCCTTTCAGGTGCCCGCGGGTCGGCATGCGCTGCGCCCGAGGCGGGTCTGGTCGATTGATCCGGAGAGATTCCGAGTTCCAGGGCAGGGTGTCCGCTCCAGGATTCAGGATCCGAAGGGCGTCGGGACTTCGAAGCCGCAGTCGACGCCCAAGCCTGAGATAGCCCGCAGGCCCTGGCGGGTCTGACCGGGAGGACCTGTGCATTTCGCGACTGCCGAGCTTCATTACAGTTCAATCCCTGGTTGGGCCTTAATGCCCTGGTCCCGATGTGGGTGTTTGACCACCTCCATCTCGGTGACAACGTTGGCGAAATCAATCAGGTCTTGCGGGGCATATCGGCCGGTGATGATGACGTGCATGCCCGGCCGTCGACGCTTCAGCGTGTTCGTGACGTCCGCAACCGATATCCACCCGAAGTGCAGCGGGTAGGTGAACTCATCCAGTACAACAATGTCGTCGTCACCGTTTTCCAGCGTGGCCTTACAGCGCTGCCACTGGCTCACGGCCAACGCGCGAGCCTGATCGAGGTCCTTCGATCGGCGGGTGCAACCGTTGCCGCGGGCTTCAATAGGAATATCGAGCTTTCGCGCCGCGCGGTGTTCCCCAAAGCTGGCGTTCGTGCTTTTGATGAACTGGAACATTCGGCTGCGCAAGTTGCAGCCCCAGGCCCGAAGCATGACCCCGAGCGCCGCCGTCGTTTTGCCCTTGCCCAGTCCGGTATTGACGACCACGAGGCCGCGCAAATCCTCGGACTCACCTGATTGACGTTCGAAACCGAGTCCGACTTCCGTCCCGGTACCGGGCAACGTGCCCGTCCCTTCCTGAGTGAAGGCCTGGGGTCCGCAAGTGCCTCGTGAGCCTTGGTCGGGCTGTGCCGCGGTTGCTTGAAGCGCTGAGGTGTGGCTCACAGCGCGTAGGCCTGACGCTTATTGCGAATCAGCAGCACAACGAAGAAAGGCGCCCCCACGAAAGCCGTGAGAACGCCAACCCGAAACTCCGCCGGTTGAATAATCGTCCGCGCAAACGTGTCGGCCACGATCACGAACACGGCCCCGGCAAGCGCGCTCAGCGGGATCAGCACCCGGTGATCCGGCCCCAGCACCAGCCGCAGGATGTGCGGCGTGACTAGTCCCACGAAGGCGATCGTCCCACTCACCGCCACGGCTGCCCCCGTGGCCAGGGCGGCGGCCGCCAGCAGCACGACGCGCGTGACGCCCACGCGCACGCCGAGCGCCCGCGCCTCGTCGTCGCCCAGCATCAGCAGGTTCAGGTCGCGCGCGCGCACCAGGATCACGACCGCGGCGCCCACGATCAGCGGCGCCGAAATGTGCACGTGCTCCCAGGATCTCGAATCCAGGCCGCCGGCCAGCCAGAACAGGATCTCGCGCAGCGCCTCGTTGTCGGGCAGCAGAATGATGAACGCGGAGATCACCGCCCCCAGGAACGCGTTCACCGCCACGCCCGCCAGCAGCAGCGTCGCCATCGAGAAGTGCCCGCCAACCGCCGCAATGCCGTAGACCAGCAATGTCGCCGCCACCGCCCCCACGAACGCAAACGACGGCAGCGCCAGGAAGAAGAGTCCCGTCAACCCCGTCGCAATTGCAACGACCGCGCCCAGCGCCCCGCCCGCCGAGACCCCGATGATTCCCGGATCGGCCATCGGGTTGCGGAACAGGCCCTGCATCGTGGCTCCCGCCACCGCCAGTGCCATTCCGACAAAGGCGCCGACCAGGATGCGCGGCAGCCTGATCTGCTCGATCACCAGGTGCTCGGTGCGGCCGACCTCGGCAATGTCCATGCCGACGAAGGACAGCACGACCGCCGCCACATGCCCCGTCGGTATCTCAACTGGCCCAAGGCTCAGCGAGATCAACGATGTCAGCAGCACCAGCCCGCCGAGCAGCACGCCGCCAACGGCAAGGCGAGCGGAAATACCAGCTTGGCGGAATCCACGCACCGAGGGCAGTCGAACGGCCTCTCGCAAGCCCCACCTCCAGCGGGTCTCCGCTGAAGTCCAAGGCTTCCGTGAGCCTGGCCCTATGGCCTGACCCCGAGGAACCCTCTCTTAAAGCGGAGAGCGGTCACCTCTCGTTCAGGCAGGTCTCCTGGCTTACGGGCTTAGGTTTGTCGCCGGTCCCTTCCCATCGATCCCTCGACAGTGGGCCCCGGCCCCGAAATCCCGCTTACAGTGGCGCTACCGCGGCGGATTTTCACCGCCTTCCCTATTCTCCCAAGGGCGGGCACCTGAACGAACGATGCGTAACTGTGTTCGGTTGGGCGGAAGTGTTGCCGCGCCACTGGCGCCTGTCAAGCGGGGAGTCGCGCAGGACAGCTCGCCAGGCTTGGGGAATCAAAAGCCTCAAGCAGTGAACATGTGCCACTGTGTAAGGCATGTCGAGAACGATCCAGATCCGCAACGTTCCCGAAGAGGTGCATCGCGAGGCCAAGGCGAGAGCGGCCCGCGCCGGGCTGAGTCTCTCGGACTTTCTGCTTCGAGAGTTGGAGCGAGCGCTGTCGGTCCCGCCGGTCGAGGAGGTGCTTGCGCGGATCGCCGCCAGGGAACGTCCACATCTGTCCGAGTCCCCGGCTCAAGTCATCCGGCGTGAACGCGAGCAGCGGTGATCGTCGCCGACGCGTAGGTGGTCGTTGAATTGCTGCTGGGCCCCGGAAGTCCCGCGGGGAGCATGCTGGCCCGGCATCTCGGTGATCAGGAGGTCGTCTGTGCGCCGCACGTCCCGGACGCGGAAGTCGGTCAAGCTCTTCGGCGGTTTGTCCTACGACGAGAGATGTCATTCGCTCGAGCCCAGGCCTCTCTTGACGACCTGGCCGACCTTCCGCTTCGCCCGTTTCCGCCTACGGCCTTGCTCTCCAGGGCCTTTGTGCTTCGGGCAAACGTCACGGTGTATGACGGCATTTATCTGGCCCTGGCGGGGGCTCTCGGTGCCCCTCTGATCTCCTGCGACGCCGCGCTGCGGAACGTGCCTGGATGCACGGCGACGGTTGAATTCGTCCCTGCCAGCCTGTCCAGAAACTGACCCAACACTTCTTGTGTTGGCGGCTGAGTCGTGGCGGATCGAGCTAACCGAGCAAGTGTTCGATTCCGAGACGAGCGACGGCAATCTTCTCGAGGTCACGGACCTTGCCCACGCTATACAGGCAGAGCACGGTGCCCTCGGGGGTAACGGCAAGGTCGGAGTAGCGGCAGGGACGGGGGTCAATGGTTTTCGAGATCGGCCACGTGCGCCCGTCGTCCGTGCTCGCATAGAGGGTCATTTCGGTACCGCCGGGGATGCGGCGGTTGACGCCGATCGGATGGGAGAACAGCAGAGTCTCCGGTCGGTTGTCGTCGCCCGACCCATGACGGGCGAGGCCCACGTTGACCGGCCGGCCGCTGAGTTCGGGATGCTCGCCGAGTTCGTAGAAGCTCCGTCCGCCGTCGCGGCTGCGTGCATAGGTTCGGCCGTCACGGCGCTGGGTGTTTCGGCGATAGCTGACGTAGATCTCGCCGCCGCTGGTTTCCACCAGCGACGCCTCGTCGGATCCATTGGGTAGGACTGCGCCGACCGTCCACGAAGTTCCGTGGTCGTCGCTGTAGAGCAGACCGCCGCGCACGCCCGGAACTTGTCCGGTCTCGCCTTCCTTATACAGGAAGCCAGGAATCACCAGCCGACCGCGGTGTGGCCCGGCCATGAGTTGAATCCCGTGCTCGTTGTTGTTGGGCCACCCGGTCCAGCCCTCGGCGTTTGGGCTGGGATCGACGCGCACGGCTTCCGACCAGGTCCGGCCGTCGTCGGTGCTCTTGACCAGCCCAAACCCGCCGCCCTGCTCGGCGTAAGTGCTGAAGTACCCAAGGTCATCCCGGACATCGGCGGGGATGTTCCAAAAGGTCACGAAAATCGTTCGCGTCATCCGGTCTTCAACAATCGCCCCAAGGAACGTGTACTGGCCTGGTTCGGCGTGGATGACCTGCTGTCGCGACCAGGTCTTGCCGCTGTCCTCGCTGCGCGCTGACAGAAGGTCGTTTTCGTGGCCACCGTCGCTCATCGAGTCGTGGCGCCGGCAACACACGGCAACCACGTTCCCGGCGCCCGTGACGATCAGGCCGGGCATGCCGACGCCGAAGCCGTCGTAGTTGTGGTATTGCAGGTTCGTAAAATCGACGGTCACCTTGGCCTGGGCCATCTGCTTGCGCATCGGCCGGTCGGTGCTGATGACCGCAATCAGGAGCTCGTTCGGGTTTCGAGTACTGGTATAGAAGTTCGCGGTCACCCCGTACGTGTGAATCGCATTCGCGTCCGGCTCGTTCTGCTCCGAGAGGCCTTCCTTCGCCGAAACCTCCGCCGGCGCCTCTGTCCGGTCCCAGTGATAGGCCGGCGCCTGAGTCAGCGTGTCACCCTGTCCGGGGAAGAAGACATCAGCGTATTCGACCTGTGGACTATTCACGTTCGCCTCCTGAGCGGGACGCCAAATGGGCGAGGCCTTCAGAGTACGGGACGTTGGTGTAGGGCTCTTCGCGCGTCAGCCGCCAGCTTGCAGCTCTTGCATCGCCTGAATCGCTCTACGCAGCCCCTCGGCAGGGTCCGTGTCGCCCAGGAGTACGTCGCGAACGATCGTGTCCCTGAGCGCTTCAGCCTCGGACCGCGAGGAGCCGTCGAATGCCGCATTCTCAAGCATGTGCACCAAAACGTTTTCGTCGTCGCCGTTCAGTTCGGGCATGAGCTCCCGAATGCCTGCCGCATCCACGCGAAACGGCGGCAGAGCCGAGGCAGGCGCGATGGCCGAATACAGGTGCCGCAGCGCGTCGTAGGCAACCTCGGGATCCCTGGCCGGCTTCACGATGCCTAGGTTGAACGTATTGGTGGGGTTTCGCCCCGATCCAAACGCGGGAAAGGGGTAGACGCGATTGTCGGCGCGGAACTCGCCGATGTCCGAGAAGGCGATGGTTCCGAATCCGATGCCCCAGGTGCCGGCCTGCAGATACGGGACAAAGTCAAAGTCGCCAATCTTGAGCAGCTCGTGCCGGTGAATGAGATCACCGTAAAACTCCAGGACCTCGCGAGCTTTGTCGCTCTGAAGCGGCGTAAGTCCGCCACTGGAATCGCGAAAACTGCCCAGCGCGGCGAGCAATGCGGCCGTCACTGGTGGAAACACAAGGTAGTCGCCGCTCGACGTGGGCTCGGAGAGGACGACGCCCAGGATGCCCCGGGTGCCGAGGCCACCGTCCGGTGGATCAGGCTCGTGGAATGCTTGCGCGGTTTGCAGGAAGGCCTCGGCGGTGAAGTCCTGCAGCGTCGGCTCCGGCAGCTCGATGTCGCGCTCGGCTGCCAGTTCACCGTTGACCAGCGTGAACGTGGGCGAGACGGCAAACGGCAGCCCGAATTGCTCGCCGTCGTGGCGACCGCTCTCCAGGACGCCGGGCCAGAAGGCTCCGGGATCGAAGTCCGGATCGGCGGCCAGAAAGTCGCCCAGCGGCATGAGTTGATCGTGGGCGACCAGGTCAGCGAGATCGATGTCGAAGTAGGCAACGAGTTCCGGGGCCGAAGCTTCCGCTGCCGCCAGCGTGCGGCTCATGCTCCAATCGCTCGTCAAAGAGAAATCGAGAGGCACGTCGTCGAATTTGTAGCGGCCCTCGGACCGGCGTCCGGCATCCAGCAACCCATTGGCGAACAGCCCGAAAATCCTGGGGCCCGCGACTTCCAACGACATGACGGCTACGGGCACTTCGCGCCGCTCCCCGGGCTTCGGAAGCGAAGGCCCGGGCGCGGGCGCCCGCTCGGTCACAGTGGCCGCGACTGTACGCGCACGCTGCAGCGCGGCGTCCAGGTCGCTGCGGCCGGTCGTGGCTGGCGGGGTGGGTGGCTCCGGCGCATCCTCGCCGCAGGCAACGCCGATTGCGGCCAGAGTTCCGCTGCCCAGCATTTGCAGCACGCTGCGCCGCGTGACACTCGGTCTGACCCTCATGTGGATCAACGCCTCATCACGACGAGCACCTCAAGTATGAGCCACAGCGCCCTGGCACAAACCATACCGTCCACACGCCCTGCCCACGCAAACGGTCGGTCCGGTCGCTACGGTTGCTTACCCTCGCGACGGCTCGCTCATCTCCTGGCGCGCCTTGCGCACCAGTTCCGGCAAGTGGCCATCGTTCGCCAGGCGCTGTTCCAGGTGACGCATGCGCTTTGGGCCGGCCGTTCGGATCATGGCGTCGCCGTAGGCGCGCTCGATCCAGAAGCGGGCCGCGTGCCCGATGTCCTGGCGCAGTTCGTCCAGATCCTCCTCGGCAAAGCGTTCGGTCACATTGATGGTGAACATGCGCCGGCGGGTTCCGCCGCCGAAGGACGCGTGCTTGAGATCCTGGTTGAACATCAGTAGGTCGCCAGGCTGGGTTTCCAGCGCCACGGCCGGCATCTCCGCGCCCGGAACGCCTAGGTGCTCCTCCATCGTCCAGGTCCGCTGACTTGACATAATGCCTTGCAGGCCTTCAGCGTAGTCGTCGCCCCTGTGGTGGCTGCCGGGAATCACTCGCAGGCATCCGGAATCGCGCTCCACCGGATCCAGGTAGAACGCAAACTTGACGTTGCGGTACTTGCTGCGCGCGTAGCCGTCGGAGTGCCAGCGGGTGTCGCCGACGTAGAAATTTCCGTCGCTTCCCGCGTAGTTGTAGTCCTCACCCACCACCTCGCTGGCCACGTCGTCGATCCGCGGATCGTCCAGCAGGGCGCTCAGGTACTCGCTCTGGTCAATGAACGGCACCAGCGCCGAACGCTGCTGATGGTCGTGGGCCCGGCCGTGATGCCCGCCGCCTCGCTCGGCCCAGAGGCGCTCGAATTCCGCGGTGATCGCCTCGGCCTCCTCTGCGAACAGTCCTGGGAATCCCAGGTAGCCAAATGTCTCGAAGAACGAGCGCTGCTGACGAGTGAGCTTCATGTCTCGACTCCGGCAGGGATCAGGCCGCGTACGGCAAGTCTATTCAAGTGAACCGGGCCAGACTGGACAGCGGCTCGACTCTAGCCGCTCGATTGGACGTCTCAGTGCCCGTCGCCGGCACCCAGGTCCGAGCTAGAGCCGCGCTTCCTTCGCTATCTCCAGGATCCGACCTCGCAAGGGTCGGGATGCCTGCAGCAGGTCGTTGATTCGCCCAATGACACCCGGCTTGTCCGGCACATTCCAGTCCGGATACGCACCAATCCGCCACTGCAGGTACTCGCGCAGGTGCTCAGGTGTGCCGAAGAGTGCCTTCGCAGCCAACAGTTCCATCAGAATCGCTCGCCGGTGCGCGTAGGCGTGGCTCCGGCCCGCCAGCTTGTGCGAGATCTCGACATACTCGTGCAACACCACCAGATCGGCTCGCTCCGGGTGGTCGTCGGCGAACCGCTCAGGGAGGTAGATTCTGCCGTCCTCGTCGTACATCGCCAGGTCGGCCTCATCTGGCCAGGGATCACACACGAGGTAGCGGACCTCGGTTCCATCAACCTCGCAGGTGCGCTCGCCAGAGACGTTGGCTCTTAGTTTGACGATGCGGTCAGCGAGACTTGGGTGTGGCAGTCTCAGTCGTCTTGGAGCTTGGGCCATCGCGGTCGCGTTCTCGGCACTCCTGAGCGTCCCATCATGCTCCGAAACGGCGGCTCGCGTGGGGTGGCGCGTTAGATTGGCAGCCAGTCAGGAACATCGCGCTGGGGCGCCACGCATGGCCGGCAGGCAGGCAAGGCTGAGTCGACACACGGGCCCCGGTCCATGACTCCGCCCGATCGTCCCCCACCCATCGAGGTCCGCAGCCTCAACAAGCGATACAAGGACGGCCCGCACGCCAACCAGGACATCTCGCTGACCGTCAATTGGGGCGAGGCGCTGGGTGTGTTGGGTCCAAACGGTGCCGGCAAGACCACCCTCGTCCGGCAGATAACCACGGAACTCATACCGACCTCGGGTGACGTGCGCGTGGGCGGCATTGACGCGGTGGCGAATCCGGACGACGCCAAGGCGCGCATCGGGGTGGTTCCGCAAGAAGCCCGGCTGTTCCAGGGGCTTTCGGTGTACCGGCACCTGCGCATCTTCGGCGTGCTGCGCGGGCTGTCTCGGCGGGATGCGCGGGAGCGGGCGGACGAGCTAATCGAGGAACTCGACCTAACGGCTCACCGCGACTTCAACAGCGAACGGCTGTCGGGCGGCTTGCGGCGCCGGCTGCTGGTCGGCATCGCCATGCTGGCGCAGCCGGATGTCCTAATCCTGGACGAACCCACGGTCGGCCTCGACGTCGAGTCCCGCCAACGGCTCTGGGAGGTCCTGCAGAGCTACCGGCAACGCGACGCCGCCGTGCTCCTGACAACGCACTACATGGAAGAGGCCGAGACGCTCTGCGACCGCATCGGCATCATCCAGGACGGGCGCCTGATCTCGCTCGACACCATCGCGAACCTGCGTTCCTCCATCGGCCACGAGTACAAGCTGGTCTACGAGACGCCCGAGGGGCGCCAGACGGTCTTCGGCGACGACCACCTGGACCTGGCCGCCCAGCTACGTGCCCAGGGCATCGACGAGTACGCGGTGATGCGCACGAGCCTGGAGGACGTGTATCTGGCCCTGACGCAGCACGCACGCAACGAAGGCGAGGCCGATGGCGCGGACTGACCGCCTCAGCACACCCGGACCCCGCAAGTTCGTGAGCGATTCGCTGGCCGTCCTTGAGATCCATGCGCTCCCCATGATCCGTCAGTGGTATCTGATCGTCCTGGGAACCCTGGTGTTTCCGATCCCGATGTTCTACGTCTTTCGTTCCATCGCGCCCGACGACGCGGCCGTCTGGCAGCGCCTGCTGGCCGGAACGCTGATCTTCGGCGTTTCCTTCAGCACCGCCATGCTGGTCGGGCAGCAGATCGTCGCGCAGCGCTTCATGGGCCACCTGAAGCTCGTCATCACCATGCCCGTCTCCAAGGCCGCCTACGTTGTCGGAACGCTCTTGTACACCGCAGTGTCGGGCACTCTTTCCGCACTGTTTCTGCTCGGCTTCGCCCTCATCGCCGGCGTGGAGATCTCTCCGACCTGGGCGCTGGCCCCCGCGTTGCTGCTGACGGTTCTGGCGCTGGCTGGCATCGTTCTATTCGTGATGAGCTTCGCGCCCTCGCTACCCGTGGGAAACATCATCGCCAGCCTTATCGCCATCGTCCTTGTCATCGTGTCCCCGGTCTACTTCACCATGGAGTCGGCGCCGCTCCTCTTGCAGTGGTTCGGCTACGTTTCGCCGCTCCGCTACGCGGCCGACGCCATCGCCGCCTCGCTTGGCGGCCGGGTCGACGTGTGGCTCGAATTGGCTGTCCTGGCCGCGTATGCACTGGTCGCCATGGGCCTGGGCCTCTGGCGCCTTCCCTGGCGGGAGACGTAGCAGGCGCCGGCACCACGCGTAAGTAGCAGCTAGACCTGAACGCGGCGTAGTCTTCGTTCAGCCGCTACACCTGAAATCGTGGTACGGGGACTATCTATGGCTTGGCGAGATCCTGCAGCGCTGTCGACCATCGAGCTTGAGGAAGGTAGCGACATCGCGCTCGACTTCGGGCGCTTTTTCTCCGCGAGCGGTGACGGGGTGATCCCCGTGGTCGCGCAAGAGGTCGAATCGCGCGACGTCCTGGTGCTCGCGCACGCCAACCGAGAGGCACTGGACTACACCTTGCAGAATGGCGTTGCAGCGTTCTGGAGTCTGTCGCGAGACCGCCTGTGGATAAAGGGCGAGACCTCGGGCAACTTCCTGGACCTCGTCGAAGTCCGCGTGAACTGCGAGCAGAACTCGCTCCTCTATCTGGTCAGGCTGCGCAATGAGGGCGTATGCCACACCGTCCAGGACGGCGTTGCCCGCCACAGCTGCTACTACCGCCGGATCTCCGGCGATCGACTGGAGCCGGTGGAGGGCTAACGGCTGCCTGAGCGCGGGCGGAGCAACTCGAGTTCAACGCCAGAACTGCCCGCGTCTGAAACTGCGACCGTCACCGGAGAGATCCCAGCCGAATCTCCTCCAGCTCGTCCGCCGTCAACACACCCGCGCGGTACAGATTCCGGTACTCGTCCGAGACGCTCTGCCCAAAGATCATCAGGTCGTCGGTGTTAATCGTGACGTCCACCCCGTGGTCGTATAGCGCGCGAATCGGGTGGGACTCCAGGTCTGCCACCGCCCCCAGCATCACGTTGCTCGTGGGGCAGACATTCAGCCGAATTCGATGGTCCGCCAGCCAGTTCATTACGGCCGTGGATTCCGCCGCGGCAATCCCGTGCTGTACCTCGTCAAGCTCAAGAATCTCGACGGTCCGCTTCACCTCGTCGGCGCCCCCGAATTCGCCGACGTGCGCCTTCAGCTTCATGCCTTGCGCACGAGCCTTCTCGTAGACCCATCGCACCGCCTCGGGATCACAGCCGTCTTCGTACGAGTACATGTCAATCGACCGAAAGACGCCGGCCTCAGTCGCTTCGGAAAGAGAAGCCATCAGGTGGTCCTTTGACACGAATGAGCGCGAGAATCCCACTTCCGGCCGGAAGTCGACCTGGCCATGGAGCCGCGATGCCAGCGACGCTGCAAACGCCGTGAGGCCGCGCAGACCATCCGGATGGTGTAGGACGGCCCAGATGTCGAAGCTCGCTTCAAGCAGAGCGACGCCATCGCTTCGTGCGTGTCGCAGGGCGGCGCCGGCCACAAATTCGAAGGCCGTCCAGTTGTCAATCAAGGGGTCGATTGCCTGGCGCGCGTAAGTCCGCATGCCGTCCAGTCCATCCATCTTTGCCGGCGGACGGGCAATGGCGCGGCCCAGCCATCGTTCGACAGCGGCAATCGGGGCGGCAAAGTAGAGATGCGAGTGCAGGTCAGCCTTCGCCGCGCTTCGGATGGCTGTGTTGTCCCCGGCCTCCAGGGCCTCAGCGAATGCCGATGACATGTGCGCTAGCCGCCGACCGCAGCCTGAGCGCCGAAGGGGAAGGTCTCGAAGTTTCGCACTACGAACCACAGCCTCCGGTCACGAGTGAAGCGAGTGTAAGCGGCAGCGGCGTTGGCGCAGTGTGTTGCTGCTACGAACCGTCCCCACGCCGGGCGATAGACTGTGAAACGGACGACCATGGGCGGTAGAGGGAAAAACCGGAGTGACCGTGGACCTTACCGCCATTGAGATCGAGCGGCGCCTGACGGCCATCGAGACCATGTTGCCGACCTTCGCAACAAAGGCCGACATCCAATCTCTAAGGACCGAAATCCAGGCCTCGCGCGCCGAGTGGAAGTCCGACCTCCACAGCCTGACCCGCTGGGTGGTGATTGCCGTGCTGGGCTCGGTAACCGCCGCGGCCACCATCACCGGACTGATCGTTCGGTTCGTCGGAACTTGAAAAGGCGCGCTGCGGCCCGTAGAAGGCCGTGGCGCCACACCAGACGCTAAACTGCTTGTGAAGCAATCATGGGCGGGAAAGGAAAAAACCGGAATGACGGTTGACCTGACCGCCATCGAGATCGAGCGGCGCCTGACCGCCATTGAGACCACGCTGCCGACGCTGGCCACCAAGGCCGACCTTCAGGCTATGCGAGCCGAGTGGAAGGCCGACCTCCACAGCCTGACCCGCTGGATGGTCGTTACTGTGATTGGGTCGGTTACAGCCGCCGCGACGATCACCGCGCTAATCGTCCGGTTCGTTGGCCCCTGAAAGGGCCCGGCTGCGTAAGCAGTTCGTCGGAGTGGGCTGACGATCAGCCGCCCGACCGCACAATCGCAAAGGAATACAACTCCGCGTTCTTCATCACGAACCGCAGCCGCCGGTGCGGGATGAAGCGGGTATAGACCGTCCCTGAGTCGGCGTTCTGGGGGAGCGGCAGACTGGCGTCACCTTGCCAGGTGACGGTGTGACGGACGCTGTCGCCGCTGAAGGTATCGGAATCCTCAAGTCCCAGACCGGGTAGCACCCCGTCGGTTGCATCGCGAACCTCGACCTTGAGATAGCCGCCGGTACCGCAGACGGCGTTGATGACCAGCCGGTCCCCCTCCGACACGAACGGCTGCGTGGCCACCATGCCCTCGCGCGTTCCGTCGGCCCCGACGGACACAAACCCATTACGCCGCAGCTTGCCGATGCCCAGCGCGTACCGGGGATTGCTCGCGGCCCCCGCTGAAGGGGTTTTAGGCTCATTCTGATCCTCTGCGTACCAGAGGTCATGCTGCGAAGTAGCGCCGCCGAAGTACACCCAGGTCTCATCTTCGCCAACGTCCACGATGCGGGGAATCCCGATCTGGTTGGCGCACCAGCTCCCTGGCTCCCCCAGGCCAATCCAGTTATGGGTGGGCGCCAGCCGTTCCCAATGCCGTCCGTCCCGGCTGTGCACCAGTTCCACCGTTGACGTGCTGGACACCTGGTGAAACACGCCGAGAAAGCCGATCCAACCCCCGCCCAGCCGAAACGGCCGCATGCCGTAAAACGCCACGTCCAGGTTGTCCAGATCGGGGTCCGGGGTCAGGATCAGCCGCGGCTCGCTCCAGTTCAGGAAGTCGCGGCTCTCGCACATGAAGATACGGCGGACGACCCGCCGATTGGGCGTAGCCATCACCGCGTCGAAGCTGGGCGCCGCGCCCACCATCGGCGCGTGAGTCGGACGCGTGCGCGGCGCCAGTTCCATCAACGGATGGCGCGTGACGATTCGATAAACACCGCTTTCGGGATCGAACGTCGGAAAGATCGTGTCGCCCAACCGGTCGCCCAGCGACCCGAACCTGGGCACCTCGTCCGCTGGCGTCCAGTGAACCCCGTCCGGCGAATAGGCCATCCGGATGTGGGCGCCCGGCGTTTCATCGGCCACCCGGAAGCCGGGCGGGCCCAGCTCGTACAGCATCTTGTAGCGGCGCGCCGGATCCTCCTCCAACGGATCATCCAGGACGGCCGGACCCCAGACGTTCCCATACGTCTCGCTGCCAAAGACGATGTTCGTGTCGTGCCCGCCTTCATGCACGATGCCCATGGCGGGCTTCTCCCAGTTCATCCCGTCCGGCGACCGTGCGTACATCACCCGAAAGCGGCTGATCTGCCAGTCGATCAGCGTCCCGCCCTCGCGCGCCAGCTTCTCCCGGTCCAGCGCCATGTCGGTGTACAGGCAGTGGAAGTCACCGTCGTCGTCCCGCCACAGCGCCCAGTCGTCGGCCCCGAAGTTGGTGAAGTGCTCCCACGGCCGATCCAGTTCCAGCACCGGGTTCCGCTCAAGCTGAATGGGCAAATGCACCGTCCGCCTGATGTTCTGAATCTCTTCGATCAACCCGCTGTCAAAGAAATACTGCGGCCGCTCGCCAATGATCAGTTCGGTGGAGTCAAGTCCCGTCACCGAGGTTGTCCCTTGCCTCCAGCGCTATCAACCACGCCTCTCGGCGACTGCTCCGCGCTCCCCGTCACCCCTGCGTCAGCTGCTGCACCAGCCACGGCTCCGCCGTCACCCCAAACCACTGGTGCTCGCCCGGCTGCACGTCGTGCACTAACAGTCCGCCGGCGTCCAGTAACTCGTAGGCGCCGCGCGTGATCGACACCTGCTCGTACACGTTGGCCATCCCCCGCGCCCCGTTCAGCGGGTCCTCATCGCCGGTTTCGATCAGCAGCGGACGCGGCGCGACCAGCGCGCCCAGGTCGCCCATGTCCACCGCCTGCCACAACCCGGGGACATAGTTGCAACCGCAGTTGCTGTTCAGGTCCAGCAGCGAGTCGCGGTAGCCGTAAAAGTAGCCGCTCACCACCGCCGCGCGAATCCGGTCGTCCATCGCCGCCAGCCACAGCGTCTGCAACCCCCCACCGCTCAGACCCGCGCACCCAATGCGCTCCGGATCGCAATCGTCCCGGGTCACCACGTTGTCCACCAGCCGCATCAGGTCCCAGGTCCACATGCCCGTAACGGTCTGCCCCAGCGAGATTGCCGCGAAATTCAGCGGCGTGCAGGTCGACCGCATGAACGAGTCTTCGTCGTTCGCCTGCCCCACCGGTTCGCGTCGCTCGCCAAACGCCCGCGCGTCGGGCGCAAACACGATCAGTCCGGCTTGCGCATAGCGCTCCGCATAGGCGCCGTTGTGTTTCTCGATGGTGTCGGCCACGGCAGGGATATCGCGTCGCCCTGCCGTCATGTTCTTGCCCCCGCTGCCGTGCCCGTGTGGTGCGATGACCACCGGCCGCCTCTCGCCGGCCTGCAGGTCGTCCGGCAGCAGCGCGTATAGGGTCATCACGACGCCGGGCTCGGTATGCATCTCCATCCGCTGCCGCACATAGCCGTCGCACTGCACCGTCTCGGTTACGACGGGCTGGGGATCGGCAGGCCGCAAGCTGTCGATCCCCGTAATTGACGACAAGTGCTGTCGCGTCGCCTCGCGCCACGCCTCAAAGCCTGCTGCACTGCTGACGTCCGCCGGCATCCGCCGCGCCTCGCGGTCGAACCGCGCCTGCAACTCGGCATGCGCCGGAAAAAAGCGGGTGACCGTCGGAACGCGGGATGTCGCCATGGCTCCGTACTTTAGGGCCGCCCGCGACTCCTCGCGAGCTAGCGCGGGTGCGCCCCGTCGTGGGGGCGCCCGGATTCACATTCGCAATGGACCGCCCGACCACCCGTAATGCCGTGGAATTTCCATACACGCTGCTCGAAGTGGCCCACGACGTAAGAGCGCGGCGGCCCTACGCTCGTCCGCGCGACTTCCATACCTCGAAAGGGTTCTCGCGTGTTGCCAGGGGCAGTTCGACGCGACGTTGGACCCGCTCCGACTCGAAGATCGCCATCGCCATCTCCAGCGCGGCGGTGGCGCTGCGGGCGCTGGAGACCGGGTCACGGCCTTCCGCGCAGGCAGCCATCAGGTCTTCAACGACGCGCTGGTTCGTGCGCTGGCCGATGGCGTCACCGGAAAGCTCGTGTCCCTGGCGGTCATGCGCCGGCGCGTTGAGCGGCTCCCACCGCGCGCCGGACTCGCAGGGGCGGACGGCGGGCAACGGATATACCGCCACCTCAGCGCCGCCATTGCGGACCGACGCGCCGCCGCGGGTTCCCCAGACCTCAAGGCCCACGGTCTGCGTCGCCGCCTCCGGATCGGCGAACGAGTGAAACGTGGCCGTGACGCCGCTTTGGAATCCGAACGCGCCAAACAGCTCGTCTCCGGCTAGCAGACCGATCCCCTCGGGCCCCTCCGCAATGTCCGCCGCGCAGAGTGCGCGCCCGTTCTGGCGAACCTGCCCGGTCACCCAGGCCACGTCACCCGCGATGGATCGCATCAGGTCGAACACGTGCGTGCCCAACACAAACGTGTCGTGCGCACCCCCGCGCGCGTCGCATTTGCCGTGGCCGCGCATAACCCGCAGATCGCCGATGCCGCCCTCGCGCACCAGGGCCCGCAGGGCGTCCATGCTCGGCAGGTAGCGTCCCCACTGGTGGGCCACAGCGATCCTGACGCCCTCGGCCTCGGCGGCGGCGATCACGGCGTCGGCCTCGGCCAGCGTGCGCGTCATCGGCTTCTCGACGTAAATGCCCTTGACGCCGGCGGCGATGCAGTCGTGCAGCCACTCGGCGTGGCGGGCGTAGTAGTGCGGACAGATGCTGACAAAGTCCAGGTCTTCGGCCGCCAGCATTGCGGCATGGTCAGTGTACGTTCGCCGCGCGCCGCACTCGGCCGCTCGCGGCGCGTGCGCCCCGGGGTCGGGATCAGACAGCGCAACAATCTCGGCCTGCGGCAGCCCGACCCAGGCCAGGTGGATGTCATGTCCATATGAGCGCGGGTGGGTGCTGTCGCCAATCACGCCAACTCGGTATGTAGGCGCTTGCGAGGCACTCATTGTCGGTCACCGGCGTCACGGCTGGCGAAAACTGCCCGTGGGGCCGCAACCACAAGTAGCGTAGTCACTCAACCGACCCTGGCGCGCACATCACAAACTCGCCAGCTTGTAAGGCTGCCACAAAAGGCAGATGAAGGTTGGCCATAGAGGGTCTCCGGCTCGGAAGGCGGATCATCGTCTCCGCCTCCCGAGCCAACACCGCGACCGCCTCGCAAGCGGCGGCTTGCGCGCGGTTCGCCGGTCATGCTTTGGCTATGCGCACTCAATTGCGGCCCCGGTCAGTCCCGGTACCCGCCTGTCCTCCATCTGGCGCAGAATTACATTCCCGGCCTCGGCCATGGCGGGACCGACCTCATCGGCCGCCAGTTCTCCCGTGAAGCCCTTTTGCGCGGCGCTGCCCCAGGCCCCCTGCCATTCCTGTAAGGCGTAGAAGGGGTACAGGTGGCGGTTGTCGCACATGTCCATGTTTTGCCCCAGCACCTCCATGTTTTCCGGCGGCGGTGAGTGCGCGGCCGCGTAGTCCTTGTAGGTGTGGCGGTTGTTGGGCGCGTGGCCTCGATCGATCGACACTCGCTCGGCGTAGTACTGCCCGCCCAGGAACAACACGAGCTTGGTGGCCTGTTCCACCACGCCCAGGCGCTCCGACGAGCGAGTGACGAGATACGGCTGGTCGTTCCAGCCATGGCCCGCCTTGCCGGTGCGCGGCGACTTGGGCGAGGGCATCAGGCTCCAGGTGAAGCGATCGCGAATGCGCGACGCCGCATACCCGGTGGCGTAAACGCCGCCCGGCACGAACCCAACCAGTCCGGCCGAAAACGGATCGCCGAACTCGCCGGCCAGCGTCGTGCGAAGGTCGCGGACGTAGGCCACTTTCTCTTCGTGGATGCTGTTCACGGCCCAGGCCATGGCCTCGACAGCCGAGGCCTCGTCAAACGGCGTGTGCGTGAGATCGTCGTTGACGTATTTGTCCAGCCCGTTGGAGTAGCAGAGCGGCAGATAGGCAAACTCCGAGCTGGTGGGCGGATTCATGCCGAATTGCTTGTCATCGCCCGTGGTCAGACGCCGTGCGTTGTCCAGCACGTCGTCCCACGTCCAGTCGGCGGTCGGCGCGGCAACGCCGTTTGCTTCCGCCAGGGTGACGTTGTAGTACCAGCCGCTGACGCCCGGCTGGAACGACAGCCCGAACATGTCGCCGTAAACGCGGTCCGGCGCCGGGAATCGGTGGTCCCAATCGTTGTCGGTATAGAGGTCCGGCAAGAAGTAAATCGCGTCAAAGTCCACCCGGAACTTCTCGGCGTGCTGCTGCGCGACGTCCGTGATGTTGACGAACGCTCCGTCAGGCTGGAAGTTCGAGAAGACGAACTGGTTGCCCAGCAAGACCTCTGGCGCGACCCCGGACGCCAGCAGAATCGGCTGCTCGCCGCCCGGCCGATGCACGACCTTGACGCCGATGTTGGGCTCGAGCTCGGCAAACTTATCCACGCCCCACTGCGTGGCCGCCCCGCGCGGGCCGCTCGTATGGTCGGTGGAGTAGTTGATCGTGACGAATCCCTGCTGCGGCGCCGCCTCCATGGCCGGGGTTGCCGCCGGGGCGGGTGCCGGAGCCGGGGCCTCAGCGACCGGCTCGGGGGCGGGTTCCGCCGCCTCGCCTTCGCCACAGGCGGCCAGCAATACGGCGCCGGCCGCGCCGCCCGTGACGGCGAGCAGACGGCGGCGGCTGATCAGATTTCTCGAATTCATGGGCCTCTCCCCTCGGTCATAACCAGACACTAGGGATCCAGATATTTAGTGTCCGTATAGTCGAACTTTGAACTAATTAGGCCCGCCCCGTCAAGAGCCCCTGAAGCTGACCTGAATCGGAGTGTTGCCGCCTCCCGCGCGTCGGCCGTGGCGCGTTGGCAGCGCCGATCACGAAGCTGTGCTGGTTGGCAACCGCGAACGCTGGCCGCCGATCGCCCTCAATCCCTCGGTCACGCTCACGTCAATTGCCTGGCCGGCAGAACAAGAGGAAGTGAGTTCGGGACGGCTTCTCGCGGCGCGCGCCGTCCGCATCCCCGAATTACGCCAGCAGCGTCTCGCTCCGTTCACGGTCGGCGGTCAGCCGCGCCGTCAGGACCTCCAGCAGCGAGTCCGCTAGCTCGTTTTGATCGACCGGCGTCGCAGCCTGCACCTGCGCGGCCCATTCGGTCCGAATTCCGGCGGCTCCTGCCATTGCCCCGGCCACCGGGCCTCCCATGGCGCCGATCGAGTCGGCGTCCCGTCCGAAGTTCGCCGACATCAGCGCAACCTCGTTCGGATCGCCGTCGGCCAGCAATAACAACGCCAGCGCCACGGACGCCGACTCGCGCGGGTCCACCGCGTTGCTGTGTCCCTCTTCTGGTTGCTGCGGCCAGTCCCACAGATGGTCGGCGTAGTAGGCGGCTCGGAACGCGGCAAAGTCGCCCGTCTTCCGGGCCAGGCTCACCGCCGTATCGATGGCTGCCGGCACGTCGCTTTCGGAATCCAGGTTGCTGACCGCCGCCTCGATAACCGACTCGGCATCGGCGTTCGGATCGAAGGCCGCGGCCGTGGCGGCGGCCATGGCCAGGGCGCCGTCTTGCGGCGAGCCGCGATGGATCAGGCTGGTCACTTCATACGCTTCCAGCATCGCCCGGCGCGGGTCGCCCGCGTTGATGATCCCGATCGGCGAGATACACATCGCCGTGCTATTGGAAATCATGTTGCCGATGCCAGCCTCGCGGGCTCTCACCCCGCCGATCGAGATCTTGTAGAAGGAACTGGCCACCGGTGGATAGAACTTGAACGGGTTCATGCGCTCCCGCCACACCTGCGCCCAGGCCGCCGCGTTGACGTTGCCGTTCGTTCGCCTGATCGCCTCGCACAGCATGTGCTTCAGGGCGGAGTCGTCGGTGCCCGCGCCCGGCTGCAGCCCCCGGTGCTCCTTGAGCGTGGTGACCTCACCAAAGCGCTCCGCGATGAACTCGTAGTGCAGCCCCTCGACCGGCCCGCCCATCGCATCGCCCAGCAGGCCGCCGAGCAGGCACCCCATGATCTTGTCGCGCAAGTCAGTCATAACCGTCTCCGTGCTGGGCCGAACCCTGGTGCCCAAGCTACACGCCCGAGGGCCGGTCGCGCGCAGCCATGGCTAAGCTCCTCTGGCGTAGAGCGAAGCTCCGAATCGGCACGTGACACGCCCTAACCTTGATGCGCTAACCGGCGACTACGGTCACCGCCTGGGCCGCTTGACCGGCGCCCAGTTGCAGGCCGCCGTCGATCAGTTCGACCTCGGCCGCCTACGTGGCGCCGCGCCGATCCCGGGCGGGCAATTCGGTCAGAACGTTCGCGTCACAACCGAATCCGGCGAGTGGATCCTGCGCGGCTGCCCGCACTACGACTGGCAGTTTCCGAAAGAACGGTTCTTTGCGCGCCAAATCGCCACGCGCTCGCGTATTCGCGCCCCCTGGCCTTACCTCATCGAACCCAGCCGCGAGATCTTCGGCTGGAGTTTCGCGCTGATGCCGTACCTACCCGGCCTTCAACTCTCGGATCCAGCCGTCCGTGCGCGACTCACCCCGGCCGACCAAGAGGCAATCGCTCAAGCGCTCGGCACCGGTCTCACAGTGCTGCACGAGCTGACCTGGACCCATGCGGGCGCATACGCGCTCAAAGCGGACGACGTTGTGCCCTTCGCAGTCGGCCACCGAGAGCGCGTTCTGGGCGAGATCGACGAATTGGTGGTCCAGTGCGGCTGCCTTAACTCTCTGACGGACTCAGATATGCATTGGCTCCGCCGGCTCCGCAAACACAACCAGTCAGCCCTCGACGTGCCCTTCCAGCCAACCTTCGTTCACCACGACTTCACCACGTCCAACGTCGTCGTCAACAGCAGTACAACGCCTTGGACCCTTGGCGGCGTCTTCGATCTGATGGAGGCCTATGTCGGAGACCCCGAGGAGGACCTTGTACGAGCGCTGTTCAACTACAACTCGCGCCAGCCCGGGCTGGCGCGAGACTTCCTGCGCGCCCACGTAAGCCGCAGGCCGTTGCGCGAGGACGCGGCAATGCGCCTTCGGCTGTACATGCTGCGCGACTGCCTGCTCATCTGGGAGTTTGGCCATCGATTCGGCAAGGAATGGGTGGCAAGCGCACCCGGCTTTCGGGAGTGGGCTGAGCCGATGGTAGGCCAGGACTTCGCGGCAATCGGCCGAAGCCCCTCGAATCAAGTTTGGGTGTAGAGTTCCGCACCGGAAATACCCTCACCGCTGGGCCCCCAATGCTCGACTTCACCCGCTCCTTCATCACCTGGACCACCTTTCCCAGGAAACCCCATCCGTATTACCGCTGGGATGGCGGTTTCGTCGGCGACCTTGGCGACGTCTACCGCGTGCGCATGCAGGTCGACTCGACCATGGACATCGTCACTCCTTCTGGATCGTCGATCACCCACTACCTCAACTACCCCTGCCGCGCCGAGCTCACCATCGCGACCGAGCAGTTCTTCATGATCCCCAGCGGCGAGTGGCGGGCGGTCTTTACCCGCGAGCACGGCGTGCCGATCGCGCGGGGTCCGTCGGACGTCCCCGAACCCGTCGCCCGCCGGCCGTGGCCCGAGCGCTACGCGGACATGGATTATCGCCCCGTCACGATCCCCGGCGCCGAACATCTCCTGGACGGCCACGCCGTCAACGAAGCAACCCAGGCCAGCGCGGTCATCAACGGCCAGACCACCTACCGCGACAAGGCCACCGGACTCGAAATTCGAGTCGAGTTCCCGATTCGACTGATGAACCTGCACCCCGACTCCGGCAAGTTCCAGCTCTGCTGCGGACCGGTCATCGTCCCGGACATGGCCACCTGGGACGGCGAGGGCGTGGATCGCGTCTTCCTGGCCGAGGTTGCCTTGAGCCAGTTCAACTACGTCGAGTTCATCCTCCGCCGCGAAATCGAGCCGGCTGAGAGCGAAAAGGAGTGGTTCCACCAGGTCCGCGGCCGCGACCGCCTCGAACTCTGGGACCCCGACAACCCACCGCCCGAGCCCCTCGTACTTCAGCGCCCCCGCCCCCACGTCTACCACGAAACCTGGGCGCTGGACGCCGAGAACGTAATCCTGCGCGCGCCCTAGACCCATTCTGCTGGGTCCTGGAATAGACTGGACCATGATGAATCACGGCGGATATCGAGCCGCAATCAAGTACGACGCTGAAGCTGGTGTTTTCCATGGCGAGGTGATGGACACGCGAGACGTCATCACCTTCCAGAGCGCTTCGGCTGCGGAATTGGGCGGGGCTTTTGAGGACTCGGTCGACGAGTACCTCAAGGTCTGCGCCGAGCGAGGCCGCGATCCCGATAGCGAGGCGTTGCAACTCTAGCCGTACGGACTGCACACCCGGCGGGCGCCGGACGGACCGACCGCAGCTAACAGCAACCGTCGTCCACGTACGCGTCCGCCTCGATCTCCAGCACCGACTCGCCGCCAACCAGGCTCGTACAACCAATGAACGCCGACGCCGGCATCGCGTTCCCAAATGCCTCCAGGTGCGCCCGCCCCACCGCGTCCGTGTCCCGATCGATGTCGGTCAGGAAGACCCGCGTCCGCACGACGTCGTCTAGCGTGGCGCCGGCCTCCGCCAACCCCTTCTCGATAATCCCGATTGCGTGCTTCGCCTGCGCATAGGCGTCCCCTGGCGAGTCCGGATGCTCGGGCGGCAGCGGACCGGTGGTCCCCGCCACCCAGATGTGCGGACCCACCCGCACGGCACGCGAATAGCCGATAACGGCCTCGGTCGGCTTGCCTGACGATATGCACTGACGCTCCATGAGCGTGCTCCTGCTGGTTCCAGGTGCGTGCATCGTCGCGGCAACTGCCGCACGGACGCAATCCGCGACGGTCGAACGCGCTAGGTCAGCGTATAGGCGTGCAGCCGCGCGGCGCCGTGGATGTGGAACCTCAGGCGAACCTGCCGCCGACCGCAGGCGCCCAGTTCCGCGCCCTGCCAGCTAGCCGCAGCCCGCACGTTATCGACCGCCAGAGGCACGCACTCCTCGCGACTGAATCCCGGAATCACCTCGCCCGTCTCCGCGTCCAGCACATCCACGTCCACCCAGCTCCGCCGCGCAATCACGTCCGCCACGTTCGCGTTCAACCGCGTGTCCGGCGCTATCGCCAGCGGCGTCGTATCCAGCGACCCCGAGATCTCCCGGTCCACCGTCTGCATGCACGTGAACCCGTCCAGCCGCAGCGTCGCCAGGCCCAGCTGCGTCAGTCGAACGGACCCACTCTTCCCGCCCCCGAACTCCTTGGGATAGTTCCCCGGCGGCCAGAGACTCCAGTCCTCGCCCTGCCCGCTGTAGTAGATGTAGATGGTGTCGTCTTTGACGATGATGCGGTCGCCAATCACAAGGAATCCGGCGTCCCACGCGCCCCGCTCGCCCCGCGGAATCACCTTGTCAGTCAGGCAGATGCGCGAGAAGTGCTCGCCGTCCTTGCTCACGGCCAGCCGCAAGTCCGCCGCGTACTGTCCGAACACCCCGAGCCCGTTGGGCACGTACCAGCCGAACTCGTACACCGAAATCCAGCCCGTGCCATAACGGTCCAGCGTCAGGAAGTGATTCTCCTGCTCCAGCCCATCCTTGGGATCGAGGAACGGATTGTCGGGACTGGCCGTAAACTTCTCGACGCTCGGCCCGTAGGCGATGAACTTGCCGCGGACCGTTGCCGGCCCTGGCTTGGCGGCCGGCACACGTTCTTGCCAGATCAGGATGTATCGACGATCCGGGTCCGTGGCCTCCTCGTCCAGCGCCAGGACCACAATGTCCGGTCCGTGCGCCAGCGCCGGCAGGTCGACGGCCGGACCCACCGTCCAGTTAATCCCATTGGGTGAGTACGCGGCACGCGCCGGCCCACTCCCTACCAGATCTTTCGTGACCATCTTGAACCGGCGGGCCGGGTCGGGCTCCGTCGGATCGCGAATTACCGCGCCCAGCATGTCCAGGCAGATGTTGTTGTCCTTGGACCCGTTGAACTCGAAGAGCCCCAGCTTCGGCTTGATCCAGTGGATGCCGTCCTCGCTGTAGGCGTAGCCCATGCGCCGCCAGCGCAGGCGCTCCTGGTCCGCGCCGGTGTACCAGCACTTGAACAGACGGTCGTCCGGGTCGTACAGCACCGTCCGCACCGACCACACGCTCGCCCGCACCGCGTCCCACTCGTCCAGCCGCCCCACCGGTAGCACCGGGTTCGCCGGATGCTTCGTCGCCTCGCACACCCGCTGCTCCACGTTATGCGTAGCCGCAACTTCGTCCAGGTCAAAAAACAGGTGCTTGTCCATCCGACCTGATCTCCTTGTCGTTCAGGTTCCCGGCAACCGCCTATTGGGATCCGGTGGGCGTGGGCGTGGCCTGATATCCGGCGCAACTCACGGAACTCACGCCACCGCACCGTTCAGGCGCGATGACCGAGTAATAGTCCTGCCGCACCAGCTTCTCGTCGCCGCCGCAGGCCGCGATAGCCAGTCCAAGCAGCACCGCGGCAATCGCCAGGCTCACGCGCCGGCGGCTCCAGCGTGTCGAGCGATAGCCAGTCATTGATCGTTCGTTCCGCAGTGTGTGCTGCTTGCGTGAACCTAGCACGGGCGGCACGGAGCTACCGCTGCGTCTCCTTCTGACCCATCGAGCGCAAGTGCCGCGGCCGCATGCGAAGATCGTCAGTGAACCAGCGCCCGGATGAATCCCGAATGACCCTTATGGCACCTGAGCTCAACGTCGTTGGAACCAGCCCTATCCGCCACGACGGCGTCGATAAGGTCACCGGGCACGCGGTCTTCGGCGTCGACGTCAGCATCCCCGGCATGCTCCATGCCCAGGTCCTCCGCAGCCCCCACGCCCACGCCCGCATCATCCGCATCGACACCTCGCGCGCCGAGGCGCTCCCCGGCGTCCTGGCCACCATGACGTCGGCCGACATTCCATTGCCGCCGCTGGACGGTCCCCACGCCTTCGGCAACGCCATCCACCTCAAGGCCATGAACGCCATGGCGCGCGATAAGGCCCTTTACCACGGTCACGCTGTGGCCGCCGTGGCCGCCACCTCACTCCACGTCGCCGCCGAGGCCCTCCGCCTGATCGACGTCGAATACGAGGTCCTCGACCCCGTCCTCGACGCCAAATCCGCCAGCGCCCCCGGCGCGCCCATCCTGCACCCCCACCTACGCATGGAAACCGCCGGCGCGTTCGCCGACACGCCCGGCAACATCGCCAAGCACATCGTTCTTGAAGAAGGCGACATCGACGCCGGCTTCGCCGCTGCCGACCTGATCCTCGAACGCGACTTCAGCACCTCCACCATCCACCAGGGCTACATCGAGCCCCACAACGCCACCGCCTTCTGGCGCGCCGACGGCACCCTCGAAGTCCACTGCAGCACCCAGGGCCACTTCGGCGTCCGCAACGAGATCAGCCAGATGCTCGGCATCCCGATCTCCAACATCCGCGTCGTCCCCGCCGAAATCGGCGGCGGCTTCGGCGGCAAGCTCACCAATTACGTCGCGCCGATCGCGGTGGTCCTGGCCCGCAAATCCGGCCGGCCCGTCAAGATCACCATGGACCGCACCGAGACTCTGCTTGGCACCGGCCCCGCCCCCGCCGCCTTTATCCGCTGCAGAATCGGCGCAACTTCCGAAGGCGACCTCACCGCCGCGCAGCTCGATATGCACTTCGAAGCCGGCGCCTTCCCGGGCTCCTCCGTCGGCGGCGCCGCCAACTGCGGCTTCGCCCCCTACCGGCTCGAGAACTTCCGCGTCGACGGCTACGACGTCGTCGTCAACAAGCCCAAGTCCCAGGCCTTCCGCGCCCCCGGCGCCCCCCAGGCCGCCTTCGCCGTCGAGGGCGTGATCGACGAACTCGCCGAAACCCTGGGCATGGATCCCCTCGACTTCCGCCTCCGAAACGCTTCCGGCGAAGGCGACCTGCGCCCCAACGGCACCCGCTTCAACGACATCGGCAACAGCGAGCAACTCCGCGTCGCCCGCACCACCGACCACTGGCAGTCGCCGGTCGCGCGGCAAAACGGCCGCCTCTGCGGACGCGGCGTCGCCAGCGGCTTCTGGGGCAACGGCGGAGGAACCTCATCCGCCACCGCCCGCCTCAACGGCGACGGCTCCGTCACCCTCCTGGAGTCCTCCCCCGACATCGGCGGCACCCGTACGTCCATCGCCATGCAACTCGCCGAGACCCTCGGCATCGGCGCCGACCGCGTCCATCCCCGTATTCCCGACACCGATGCCATCGCCGAGGGCGGTAACGCCGCCGGCAGCCGCACCACCTTCGCCACCGGCTGGGCCGCCATCGAGGCTGCCCGCGATCTCCAGAGCAAGATGCGCGACGCCCTGGCCGACATCTGGGACGTGGCCGAATCGACGATCGACGTGTCGCTGGACGGCTTTGCCGCCAACGGCTATGCCGTGGACTTCGCGGAGGCCGCCCGCCTGATCGTCCGCGAGGGCGAGGCCCCCGTGGGCGTCGCCACCACCACGCCAACCCTCCCCGGCCCTTCCTTCGCCACCCACATCGTCGACGTAGCCGTCGATCCCGAAACCGGCAAGGTCGACGTCCTCCGCTACACCGCCGTCCAGGACGTGGGCAAGGCCGTCTATCCGCCCTACGCCAGCGGCCAGATCGAAGGCGGCATTGCCCAGGGCATCGGCTGGGCCATCACCGAGGGCTACACCTACGACGACGCCGGCCGCATGACCAACACCTCGTTCCTCGACTACCGCATGCCCACCGCGCTGGACGTCCCCAACCTCGAGATCGTCATGGTCGAGTACCCAAATCCCGGCCACCCCTACGGCGTGCGCGGCGTCGGCGAATTGCCCATCGTCCCGCCCCTGGCCGCCCTCGCCAACGCCATCCACAACGCCACCGGCGGCCGCATCCGCCACCTCCCCGCCTCGCCGGTGCGCGTGCTGGAGGCCGTCAACAGTTCAGGCAGCGCCTAGCGCGCCGGCCATCTGCCACGGAGGACCAACCAATGCCAACCGACCTCCCCACCGCAACCCTCGGCCGCACAGGACTTGACATAACCCGCCTCGGCCACGGCGCCATGGAAATCCGCGGCGCCCCCCGCGGCCGCGACATCAGCGACGACGATGCCCGCCGCATCCTCACCGCCGTTCTCGACTCCGGCATCACCTACATCGACACGTCCAACGACTACGGCCGCAGCGAAGAGCTAATGGGCCGCTACATCGGCTCCCGCCGCGACGAGTACATCCTCGCCACCAAGTGCGGCTGCATCCCCGGCGGCGGCGAACACGTCTGGACTCGAGAAAACATGTTCCGCGGCCTCGAGCAAAGCCTGCGTCGCCTCAAGACCGACTACGTCGACGTCATGCAGCTCCACAACGCAACCGTCGAGCAGTGCGAATCCGAGGGCGTCGTCGACACCCTCCAGGACATGCGTGCCCAGGGCAAAGTCCGTTGGATCGGCGCCTCAACCACCCTCCCGCACCTGTCCACCTACATCCAGTGGGGCGTCTTCGACGTCTTTCAGATTCCCTACGCTGCCGTTCTGCGCGAGCACGAGGAGTGGATCAGCAAGGCCGCCCAGGCCGGCATCGGCACCGTCATCCGCGGCGGCGTCGGCAAGGGCCAGCCCGGCGTCGGCCTCGCCTCCGCCGACCGCTGGGCTGCCTACGAGAAGGCCGGCCTCGACGATCTCCGCGAAGAAGGCGAATCTCCCACCGCCTTCATGCTCCGCTACACCCTCGCCCACCCCCATGTCCACACCATCATCGCCGGCACCCTCAACCCCGCCCACCTCGCCGAGAACGTCGCCACCGCCCACCGCGGAGCCCTTCCCCCGGACACCTACGCCGAAGCCAAACGCCGCCTCTCCGCCGCCGGCGAGTCACCCGCCTCCGCAGACTGAGCGAGGCGGACCCTGCCTCTGCTTCGGTGGCTAGCCCGTCCTCGCGTCTAAGTCCAAAACCGGCTAATCACCGACACGATGGCGCCTGTGGCCACTACGGCGGCCAGCACCGACCCAACCATCCACTTGATCAGGCGCGTCTCCAGGGCGTGCAAATCCGCCTTGGTCGCAAACGTCGGCAATTTCGCCTCGAGCGTGGCTTCGATATTGATCAGCCGACGCTCAATGTCGAGAGCGTGTAGCTCGGCCGTCATCGGCTCCTCCGTTTGCCGGGGTCCCGGATTCCTGTCATCCGGACGATGGTGGCCCGCCGCACCGCCCAGCAAGAGAGCCTGCAAGATTTTATCGCACGACATCCGCGCGAAGTGACCCCTCGTCACCGTCCTACCCTGCTCGAAGCGGGTGCTACGTTGGCGCTCCCATGCGCTTCGGCGATCTCACCTTCATCGAAATCCGTCGCCAGGCAGAGTCCGGCTGCCTGGCGATCCTTCCCACCGGCTGCACCGAGCAACAGGGTCCGCACCTCCCCGTCGACTTCGACACCTGGTTCGCCGAGCGCCTCTGCCTGGCGGCGTCCCGGAGGGCTGCCGGCAAATACCGCGTTCAATCGCTCGTGCTACCGGCGATCCCTTTCGGTCCAACGCCGGAGCATCGCAACTACGGGGCGGGCTACGTCGATGTCCCTGCTCAGCTCCACAGCGATCTGGTCTCCGCAACCCTGGTTTCTCTCGCCGAGCAGGGCTTTCGGCGCATCGTCGTCTGGCGCGGCTGCGGCGGCCACGACCTGCGCGGCGCCGTCCGGGAGTTCAACCAGGCAAGCCCTCCCGAAGCCCAGGCCTTCCTGCCTGAGCACCCATTCCACGACATCTGGTGCCGTCTCGGCGACCCGGATGTGCCAGGCGGTCATGCCGACAGCTTCTCAACCTCGATATCGCTCCATCTGCGCCCCGCGACCGTCCGGGTGAACGAGATCAGGGATCCCGCTCATCGGCCCGTTGACTGGCAGGATCCGAATCTGGACTTTGCGCGCTACTCGCCCACTGGAGTCATTGGCAACCCAACCCACGCCAGCGCCGCGCTTGGCGCCAAGCTCTGGGAGGCCTCGGTGGCGAGTGTCGCGAAGACCCTGCGGGCAATCTCGCTGACCTCCGCATCAACCGACGGTCCCTAGCGGTGCGTCAAGCGCAGTGTCGTCGAGATTCGTCGACAGCCTGAATCAGGCTCCCGGCCGAATCAGACTCTATTCGCGAAACCCGCTCGGCTTACGCCAGCGCCGCGCTCACCAGCGGCAGCACCTCGCCGTCCTCCGCATGACGCCCCAGCGCCTTCTTCGAGAACACCAGGTCGCCGTCGACGACCACTTCGAACACGCCGCCGCCCGACGGCATCAGCGTCATTTCGCCCACGTCGGTGCCATGCTCTCCCAGGATCTCTTCCGTCGCACGGACGGCTTTAGGGAGATAGTTTCATTGGCTGCAGTATTCGATCGAAACCCGGGCGCCGCGTCCCATGGTGCGCTCCCTCGTGCGGGTGGTAGTTGAGGCGTACGCTGCAATTGTCGCATGCGCGCGGCCTCGGCTCACCTTTGCCAGGAGCGAGGCGCATGAAGTTGCCGGAAACTGAGTGCGAACCAGGGCCTGCGCATCGTCGGGACTGCACCGGCGGACCGTCCGCACTCGACTGGAGGTGGCCAAATGAAAACTGATGTAGTTGACCTCGCCTCACGCAAGCACCTCTTCATCGACCTCTCTCTGGCCGACCGCACGTCCAACGTTGCCCTCGGCGTCAATCCCCCGCGCCCGGGCGGCATCGCCATCGGCCGCGACCGCGCCTGGGAACACCACATCCATTTCCAGAACACCGTCGTGGACGACAACGGCCTTGGCCGCTGCTGGTACCTCGCGTCGATCATCCGCAACGGACTGGAGTCCGCTCGGTTTGGCTACGCGGAGTCCGAGGACGGCCGTAACTGGCGCAAACCCAACCTCGGCTTGGTCGAGCTCAACGGCCGGCGCGACATGAACCTCATCCCGCCCAAACCCAAGCGCTCCAACGTCTTCATCGACCCGACCGCCCCGCCCTCCGAACGCTACAAGACCTTCGGCCTCAGCCTCGATGGCGATCCCGGAGGCGACGGCTACGGCGTCTTCGCTTCCCCCGACGGCTACGTATTTCATGAGCTCGGCTGCAACGGCATCCGGCGCGCCGGCGATACCCAGAACATGGCCTTCTGGGACGACCGCATCGGACGCTACGTCGCCTACCTCCGGGGCTTCTCCCACCATCCCGACGGCCGCCGCCGCCGCGCGGTCGCGCGCTGGGAAACCGACGACCTCACCAGCCGCGACGGCTGGGACCTGTCGAACGAGGAGAGCGACCGCCACATCATCGACCAGCTGCCCATCGTGATCGCCTGCGACGAGGACGACCCGCCTGACATGGACATCTACACCCCGTCCGTCGTCAAGTACCCGGCGGCCGACGACGTCTACCTCGCCACCATGTCCATGTACCACCACTTCACGCCCGACGAGATGGACGACACGGTCCCGCCCCGCAACGACGGCCTCATGGACATACAGCTTGCCGTCAGCCGAGACGGCATCTCCTGGGACCGCCCCGACCGCCGCCCCTACGTCGGCATCGACGCCGAAGGCCCTGGCCAGCGCATGTGCTACGCCGTCCAGGGCATCCTGGTCCGCGGCGACACCGTCCTTCAGTACCACACCGCCTACGACCAGTCCCACGGCCACAAGCGCCAGAACAACCCCGGCGGCGTCATTCGCTGGACCGAACAGCGCCTGGATGGCTTCGTTAGCGCCAACTTCGCCTACACCGGCGGCGAACTCGTCACCCGGCCAATCACCTTCGATGGGTCCAAACTGATCCTCAACGTCGACGCCTCGGCGTCCGGCGAAGGCCGCGTCGAAATCCAGGACGCACACGGCCGCCCAATCCCGGGACGCACCCTCGCCGACTGCGACCGCATCCTCGGCAACTACCTCCGCCACCCCGTCACCTGGGGCGGCGATTCAAACCTCGGCGTTCCCCCCAACACCCCCATCCGCCTCCGCCTCGCCCTCCGCAGCGCCCGCCTCTTCGCTTTGCAGGTCACCAGTGCGAACGTCTAGCTGGGCGGTCGGGTGCTCGTTCAATTCGCTCGACCGATGGCGAGCCCGCGACCTTCGAGTTGAGCTTGCTGCTTTCGTGCCAGCTGAACTACGAGCTTCCGCCGCCTAAGGGAGATCGTTTCTTCTGCAAGTCAGTCTGGGTCTCGCAAGATCGTCATTGATGATCACGACATCAGCGGATTGCTCGGGCCTGGCTTCGGCAAGGTAGAGACGCTGTCCAGGTTGATAGCGGGTCAGGTAGCGATCTCGCGTGGCATTCCTGGAACCAAACATTGAGGCGTCGCGGATCGTCACGCGCTCGAGCGCGCTGGCGAAGGAAGTCTTGACAAAGACTTTGAAATCCCAGAATTGTTCGAGTTCGGGCCGAAGCAGGAAGACGCCATCGAACAGCAGGGCAGAGCGTCGGTCGGCGGTCCGTACGCATTGACGAACTGACACATCAGAGCGGTAGTCGAAAGTGGCCGAGCGGAATCGACGATCTCCATTCGGTCCCAGCGGCTTCAAGAGACCCGAGGTCAGCGCGGCATTGTCGAAGGAGTCGCGGTAGTAACCCTCGGGTGACGCCTCGCCACGGCGGTACCGTTCCGATCGCGGCCTGTGGAAGCCATCAATTGACGCTCGAATCACGGGACGCCCCAGTGCCCGAAGCGGTTCCACTAGTTCGTCTGCCAACCACGTCTTGCCGGCCCCGTCGATACCGTCGATCGCGACCCGGGTTGGATGCTGGCATTCAATCGCGTGGATCATGCAAGCCAACTCTCGAATGACAGCACATCGACTACTCACCAGGTTCTGGACCTCCGGAACAGAAGCTTCGCAGTCCATGCTCCCACTCAGCCTCAGGACCTCTGGCGGCATCGTGCCCTACGGGCTGTCCGCCTGGTGAGATTGCGACTGGTCAACGACTTGGTCGATGCGTCGCAGAAGACGGCGCAGGAATCCCTCAAGCGACTGGTTCTTAGTAAGCCGAAGGGCTTGGCCGGCTCTTCGCGAGGCTTCCTCCGTCTGCCCGGTCTTGAACAGGCTGCTGGCCAGCCACGCCAGCGCTTCAGGCACCACGGCGGGATCGATGCCGAGCGCCAGAGCCTCTCGGTAGTGCGGAATCGCCTGCGCTTCCCGCCCATTGTTGTCATGAAACAGGCCAAGCTCATAGTGCGCTCGAGCCTGCCCGCCTCGCGTCGTCGCCCGCTCCAGGGCGGCTGTCAGCCCTACCAGGCTCCGCCGCTTCCGGCGCGGCTTCGCTGAAGTCAAAGGTTCCGCCGTGCGTAGGTTCTCTGGTCGGCGGGCTCAGCGTTCATTCGGGACTCCGTGGCCTGATGCTATGACGGTCCAGGCCCTGCCCGCCGCCCCCGCAGCGGCACCTCCCGCAAGAAAATCGTCACCACAAACGCAATCGCCAGCGCCACCGCCACCACGATAAACACCGAACCGATGGCCGACGCCAGCGTCTCCCGCAGCGCCGCAAGCAACTGATCCAGGATCGCAGCGCCCTGCGGCCCGCGTTCCGCGAAGCCCGCCCGCAGCGTCTCCAGCGCCTGCGGATTCACCAGCGCCTGCGGATTCTCCTCCATCCGCGCCAGCTGCTCCGCCGGCACCGCCTGCCGGATCTCCGGCGGCAGCGACTCCTGCAAGCCCGCCGCAAACCGGTTTGCCATGAACGACCCCAGCACCGCCAGCCCCAGCGCGCCGCCGACCGACCGGTAGAACTGCGTCGCCGACGTCACCGCCCCCAGCTGGCCCATCGGTGCGGCGTTCTGCACGGCGATCGTGAAGCTCGGAAACGTCATTCCCAGCCCCAACCCCGTCAACATGATGCTGGCCACCGCCTGCCCGAACGACGTATCGGCGGTCATCCGCGAGGTCATCACCATCCCGCCGGTCATGATCCCGATCCCTATCAGACCCTGCAGCCGGTAATGCCCGCCCAGCCGCGACAGCGCCTGTCCCGATAGCGCCGCCGCCACCACCATGCTCATCATCATTGGCGTCATGAACGAGCCGCTGCTCGTGGCGCTGGCCCCCAGCACACCCTGGAAGAACAGCGGGATGAAGATGATCGACCCAAACATTGCGAACCCCGTGATGAACACGGCCACCAGGGAGACGCTGACGACAGGGTTCGCGTAGATGCCCAGCGGCATGATCGGATCCTCCGCCCGCCGCTCCACCAGCACGAATATCACCGTCATCACAGCCGCGAAAACCAGGATCCCCACGATCTGCAGCGACAGCCATTCGAATTGCACCCCGGCCAGCGACAGCCCGATCAGCAACGGCACCACCACCAGCACCAGCAGCCCCATCCCCGCGTAATCCAGCTGGAACGTTCGCTTCTCCGGCCGCGTGTTCGGGAAAAACCGGATGAAGAGCGCGATCACCGGCAGACCCAGCGGCACGTTTACGTAGAACACCCAGTTCCACGACAGTGTGTCGGTGATGAACCCGCCCAGCGTCGGACCGATCACCGACGACAGGCCGAACACGGCGGCAACAATGCCCTGGTACTTCCCGCGCTCCGCCGGCGGAAACAGGTCGCCCACGGTCGTGAACGACAGCGCCATCATGCTGCCCCCGCCGATGCCCTGGATGGCCCTGAAGGCAATCAGCTGATCCATCGACTGGCTCACCCCCGCCAGCACCGACCCCACCAGGAACACCGCGATCCCGCCCAGGAAAAACGCCTTCCGCCCATAGAGGTCCGACAACCGCCCCACGATCGGCACTGTCGTCGTCGACGCCACCAGGTAGGCCGTCGTCACCCACGTAAACCGGTCGAACCCGCCCAGGTCCGCAATGATCCGCGGCATCGCCGTACTCACCACCGTCTGATCCAGCGACGCCAGGAACAACGCCAGCATCAACCCGCCCATCGTCAACACCACCTGCCGCCGCGGCAGCGCCGCCTGCACCGCTGGGTTGCTACTCATCGGCAGATCGGCATCGTCGGGTTCGTTTGGTTCGACTCACCATCGGATGGCGATCTCCAGTCGCGTCTGCGAATAGCGGGCGTTTCGGCCCTAGCGTGAATCCACAACTCGGCAGATTGACGGCAAGGATGCTACCGGCCCCACGACCGAGGCCGGGTATCCGAGGGCCTACGAGCCGATGAGCCCTTCCTGCGGACGCACCCACGGAAGCTTCGGCAGGACGGCCATGAACTCGGCGCGCGGAAGTTGCAGATCGCCGACTGGCACGTCGATCACGACTGGCGCCTCGCACTCGAGCGCGCGCGGAAGCAGGTCTTTCAAGTCCTGCGGATCGTCCGCCCGCATGCCGATCGCCCCGAACGACTCGGTAAATGTGACGAAGTCGGGGTTATGCAGGCCGGTCTCGTAGTCGCCGTCGAAAAACTCCTCCAGGTCGCGCGCCACGTTCCCATAAGCGTCGTCCCGGAAGACGATGCTGGTGACGTTGATGCCGTACCTCACCGCCGTGGCCAGTTCAACCGCGTTGAACAGGAATCCACCGTCCCCATTGACGGATATCACCGGCCGATCGGGATGCGCCACCTTTGCCCCCAGCGCCGTGGGAAATCCGAAACCGAGGTTGAACGAATAGCCCGAGTCGATAAACGTCTTCGGCTCGTGCACCTGGTAGTGCGTTCGGGCGTAGTAGCCGAACTGCGTGACGTCCCAGACGATGTGGGTGTCCTCCGGAACGCTGCGTTGCATGGTCTCCAGGATCGGGTAGTGCGGCTCTTTGAGGTGGATGTCCCGGTAGGCGATCAGCCGTCGCGCGGCCACGACGGCCTCGACGGGTGATGGGCGGTTCCCGGCGCCGGCTGCCTCGAGCAGCGGAAGCAGGGCCTCGATCGTGGCTTTGGCGTCGCCGTGCAGCGGGTGGGTGTTGGCCTGAACTCGCGTGACTTCCGATTCCTCGATGTTGATATTGATCAGCGTGGCGGCCTCCCCAGCCGGATTGCCCAGGGAGAAGCGCGTCCCGATGCCGATCACCAGGTCGGCCGCCTCCATCACTTCGAAAAGCTGGTTCATCTGGTCGAACTCGCCGTGGTGCGCGAAGCACGAGCCGTACGCCAGCGGATGTCGATCCGGAATGGCGCCCTTGCCGCCGCACGAGGTGACGACCGGGATATTCGTGGCTTCGGCCAGGCGAACCAGCGCCGCTTCGGCGTCCGAACGAGCCACGCCGCCGCCCGCGTAGATGACGGGGAGCCGCGACTCCGCGATCAGCCGCGCCGCTTCACGCAGCTGTTCGTGGCTCGGGACGATCCGCGGGACCGGTGCCGGGTCTGGCAACGTCACCTCGTCGCGCTCCACCCCGGCCTCGGGCGGGATCTCGATCAGCACGGGATAGGGGCGGCCGCTCCGCATCTGGCGAAAGGCCTCCGTCACGACCGGTGGAATCTCCAGCGGCGTGTTGGCGGCGTGCCGCCACTTGGTCACGGCCCCCACGATGTCCGCCTGACCCAGCACCTCGTGATACGTGCCCAGGCCGCTGCCGATCTGCCCCCGCGGAATCTGTCCCGCAATCGCCAGCACCGGCGACGAGCGGGCGTACGCGGTGGACAGGCCGCTGGCCGCGTTGTACACCCCCGCGCCCGGCACCACCAGCACCACCCCGGGCTTGCCGCTCACCCGCGCATAGCCGTCGGCCATGTGCGCCGCCGCCTGCTCATGCCGCGTCGTTATCATCCGGATGTCCGGATGGTCCCGCATCGCCGCGATGATCCCGGACATGTGGATGCCCGGAATCCCGAATACCACGTCCACCCCTTCCCGCACCAGGGAATGAACCAGCGCCTCCCCGCCGCTCATCATGGTCATCGCGGACCAGCCTCTCAGCCGCCGAAGTTCACCGCGTGTAGTCGCGCCGCCCCGCAGAAGTGAATCCGTAGCCGCACGGCATCCATATCCAGTTCGTCCCACCGCCGCTCACGCCATGTCACCGCTTCTCGCAGCCCGTCACGGCTGACCGGCCGGCAGTCGTCGCGGCTGAATCCCGCCAGCGGTTCGTCGCCCTCCGCCGCCAGCACCTCCACCTCCACCCAGCTCCGCAGCGGCTGCCCGTCGCTGACGTTCAGCGAGAGCCGCGCCCCCCGCTCCTCGGCCGTAAACGCCCGCGTCACCGCGTACCCCGGCGTCTCCCGGTCCACCGTCTCCAGGCACGTAAACCGGTCCCGCCCCAGCGTCGCCAGCCCCATCTGCGACAGCCGCAACGCCCCGGTGTTCGGCCAGTGCGAGTCATCCGGAATATTCCCGCCCGGCCAGCTGGTCCAGTCCTCGCCATTGCCGCAGTAGTACAGGTACAGCCGGTCGTTGTGCTCCACCAGCTTGTCCGCGATCACCAGCGACCCGCTGTCCCAGTCCCCGCGCACGCCCCGCCGGATCAGCGGCTGGTGCGTCTGCACCCGGCTGAAGTGCTCCCCGTCCCGGCTCACCGCCAGCCGGATGTCGGCGCAGTACATGCCGAACCGTCCGGTGCCGTTGGGTACGTACCAGCCGTATTCGTAGGGCATCACGTACTGCCCCGCGTAGGGCGCCAGCATCAGGTAGTGGTTCTCCTGCTCCGTGCTGTCGTTCGGATGCAGCACCGGGTTGTCCGCGCTCGCCGTCAGGTGCTCCAAATCCGGCCCAAAAGCAATGTGCTTCACCCGCACCCGCTCCGGCCCGTGCTTGTTATTCGGCAACACCGCCTGCCAGATCATCTTCCAGCGCCGGCTGGCATCGGCCTCTTGCTCGTCCTTGATCAGCGCCACGATGTCCGGCGCGCCCCCGTCCCACTCCGGCAGGTCGATCTGCGCTTCTTCGGTCCAGTGAATCCCGTCCGCCGAGTACCCGGCCCGGATCATCCGTTCCCGTGGCGGCCCCTTCACGATCATCTTGTAGCGCCGCGCCGGGTCGTCGTCATCCAGGTCCTTCACCACCGGACCCCATCCCCGCAGGCAGATGTTGTTGTCGCTGCGGCCCCGGTACTCGTGCAGGCCCAGCTTCGGCTTCTCCCAGTGCACGCCGTCATCGCTGACCGCATACCCCGTGTTCCACCAGCGCTCCACGCCCACGTCCTTGCCCGCGTACCAGCACTTGAACAGGCGCTCCTCCTCGTCATAGAGCACCGTCCGCCCCTCCCACGGCCGCGCTTGCAGCGAGTCCCACTCGTGGTGATCCCCCAGCGGCAACACCGGGTTGTTCGGATGCTTCTCCGCCTCGCACACCGCCTGCACCACGTTGTGCCGAGACTCCACATCCGCCAGGTCCAGGAACACCACGCGCCGCTCACGCATCGTCGTCATAGCAAGCTGATCCCATGCAACCGCGCCGACCCATACAGGTTCACCCGGAGCCGCACCGTGTCCCGATCCAAATCGGACAGTCGCCGCTCCCGCCATCTCACCGGTTCCCGCAGCCCGTCCCGATGCAACGGCAGACAGTCGTCCCTCGTGAACCCCGCCAGCGCCTCATCCCCCTCCGCCGGCAGCACCTCCACGTCCGCAAAACTCCGCATCTGCTGCACGTCGCTCACGTTCAGCGCCAGCCGCCCGTCCCGCTCGTCGATCCGCAGCGGCGCCGTCACCACCCAGCCCGGAGTCTCCCGGTCCGCCGTTTCCAGGCACGTCAACCGGTCCTTCGGCAGCGTCGCCAGCCCCATCCGCGACACCCGGTTCGACCCGACCTCCCCCGTGCCAATCCAGTGCGAGTGCTCCGGAACGTTGCCGGCGGGCCACTGCGTCCATTCCTCGCCGTTGCCCACGTAGAAGAACCACAGCCGGTCGTCGTGCTCCACTACCTTGTCGCTCAGCATCAGCGCCCCCGCGTCCCAGGTTCCCCTGGGGCCCCGCGCGATCAGCGGCTGGTGCGGCTGTATCCGTGTGTAGTGGTCCCCGTCTCGGCTCACCGCCAGCCGGATGTCGGAGCAGAACATCCCGTGCACGCCCGTCCGGTTCGGTGCATACCACCCGTACTCGTACGGCATCACGTACTGCCCCGCGTACGGCGCCAGCGCCAGGTAGTGGTTCTCCTGCTCCATCCCGTCGATCGGATCCAGGATCGGGTTATCCGCTATTGCCGTCAGCTTCTCCACGTCCGGCCCGCAGGCCAGGTACTTGGTCCGCACCATTGGCGGCCCCGGCTTGTTGCTCGGACCCAGCCCCTGCCACACCATCTTGAATCGGCGGTCGGGATCCGGATCCTGGTCGTCCTTGATCAGCACCACGATGTCCGGATCCGGCACGTACCACTCCGGCAGCAGGATCGACGCCTCGTCGGTCCAGTGCACCCCGTCCGGCGAAACGCTGATCCAGCAGTCGTCCGGCCGCTCGTTGCTCTTGACGATCATCTTGTAGCGCCGGCTCGGCACGTCGTCCAGGTCCTTGACCAGCGGTCCCCAGCCCTGCCGGCAAACGTTGTTGTCGCTGCGCCCCCGGTATTCGTGCAGCCCCAGCTTCGGCTTCTCCCAGTGCACCCCGTCGTCGCTGATCGCGTACCCCGTCCACCACCAGCGCGCCATGCTCAAGTCGCTGCCCGCGTACCAGCACTTGAATAGCCGCTCTTCCTCGTCGTACAGGATCGTTCGGCCTTCCCACGGCCGCGCCTGCATCCCGTCCCACTCGTGCATGTCGCCCAACGGCAGCGCCGGGTTATCCGCATGCTTCTCCGCCAGGCACACCGCCTGCACCACCCCATGCAGCGACTGCACGTCATCCAGGTCCAAAAACACCAGCCGCGACTCTGGCGCCAGGAGACGCGCCTTGCTGTCTGGCACGTGAGCGTCCTCTCTGCTCGTTGCCATCGGCTGGTCTTGCGCGTTCAACGCACTTGCCTCGCCACAGCCCGCCGGGCATCACCATATAGTCCCGACCGGGCTCCCGTCATGCCAGGTCAACGAGAATGGCCGCCCACGTCTGTTCCTGGCGGTTGCAGGGCCGAAACGGCGTCATTGCGATCTTGCGTTTGGAACGCCCTGACCGAGGGTTCGGGCCGCCGGGACTTGAGCCGCCGCCACCTGCTGCCCAGCGTTTGCCGGTACCGCGCAAGCGCCACCTGCCGGCCCAACACAATGCCCGTCCGCGACACGACAAACCCGTACCCAGGGCCTCCGGCTGCATTTGACACCCAATATTTCGACCTTGCAGCATCAAGCGTAGAGGCTGTTCGCGGTATCGCGGCCGATCGGCGGCCGCCCTTGCACAGCAGCCCACGGGAGGTAGGCCGATGGCATTCAAGCAGCTCAGGCACCCAGTCTCGCGACGCCGGGCGATGGTCATGCTCGGCGGCAGCGCGGCTGCCGTTGCCTTGGCGGCCTGTGGCGAGACCCAGGTCGTCACCAAGGAAGTCCCGGTCGAGAAGACCGTGATCAAGGAAGTTCCAATCGAGAAGATTGTCCGTGAGACCGAGGTTAAGGAAGTCCCGGTCGAGAAGATCGTGACCCAGCAAGTCGATCGCGTCGTCACAAAGACGGTCGAGGTCGAGAAGGTCGTCGAGGTCGAGAAGGTCGTAACGCAGACGGTCGAGGTCGAAAAGGTCGTGGAGAAGGTCGTCGAGAAAGTCGTGGAGGCTCAACCGGCGCCAATGACCCAGAACTTGCTGTTCCAGACCGACCATACGTCCGGTCCGCGTGGGGCGGCGGTCGATTGGGCCCTGGAGCGGTTCTCCACGCAGTTCCCACACATCGTTGTTCGCTACGTCCCCGCGCCGACCCAGGTTGAAATCGTATACGGCGCCATGGTCGCGGCCGGTTCCACGCCGGAAGCCGCCCTGATGAGTGGCTGGTTCGCGGCGCAGTGGTACACGGCCGACGCCTTTGTGAACATCGACGACTTTCTGGCCAAGCAGGACGACTACAACCCCGAGGACTGGTACTACCCCGGCGATTCTTCCGGCGTGGATTTCGCCGACACCGTGCCCTACGGCCACCTCGGCGGTCTGCGTGGCAAGCAGTACGGCATGCCCTACCAGGGGAACACCAACGGTCAGCACATCAACCTGCAGCTCATGGAAGAAGCGGGGATCCAATGGCCGACGCCCGGTAGCTGGCATCTCGAGCAGGGATTCCTGGACGACCTGATCAAGGCCACCGATCCCGAAGCCGGAACCTTTGGCATCGAGGTTGGCGGCGGCAACGGGGGCTCCTGGACGCAGTGGAACCCCTGGGGCTGGGCGTTGGCCGACGATCCGAGCATCATGTACCGCAGCGCCGACGGCACGCGCACAACCTGCTGGGACTCCGGCGCCGATCGGGGCGTGCGGCTGGCAGTAGACATGATCGCCGTCCATGGGGTGTCGCCGAAGCTGGGCGAAAGTCGCGAATTGGCCGGTGAGTTCCGCGACCTGTTCTCGGCCGGCAAGCTGCTCACCGCACGCAACGGCGGAGCCGTCGGCAGCACGATCGGCCGTGTCGCCGGTCGCTTCCCGTGGTCAATGGCGCCCATGCCCGAGGGTCCGCGCGGCCCCGTGCCGCACGAGATCACCGAGCAGCCGCACATGATCTCCAACACGGCCGCCTTGCGGGACACCGTCGAGTCCTCCGCGCAATTCGTGCTTTTCATGGCCGGACCCGAGGTTCAGGGCCGGATCGCGATCGACCGCGGATCGATGCCCTTGCGCAAGGAGGTGCATGCATCGGCCGAGATGGCCGCCGGGCCGCCGGAACGTCACAACATGTGGAAGGAGTACCTGGACCAGCCGGACGCTCGCCACCGCCAGATGGCCTATCCGGCCTGGTTGGAGTGGATCAACTCCTGGCGCAACGTGGACGCCGCGCACGCGGGCGACCTGTCGATCGATGATCTGATGGAGCGAAGTCTTGCAAGGGCTGACCGAGTCCTGGAAGACAACGCTGAGGCCTATCAGGATCTGAAGACGTACATCGCGAACGCCTGAGCCTTCGACTCGATTCGAACCCGACCAACGGGAGGCCGCTCACCCGAGCGGCCTCCCGGTCGTTTAACCGCAACTGTCTCGCGCCTTAACTCACGTCCCGCGGCGCCGTCCCGAATCTGAACGCGAAAAGCGTGCCGTATGTGACCTCGATGTGCAGGCGCACGCGTTCGCCCTGAATTCGACCCAGCCCGGTCTCGCCGCGCCAGCTCACTGGATGATCGATCTCGTCCCCCCGGATCGGATCGCAGTCCTCCAGCGATCGACCGGCAATCGGCGCGGCCTCCGCGCTGCGCAGCCCCACCCGAATCGTGCCGGGCTGATTCAACCGGGCGTTGACGAATAGCCGCGGCTGCCGGGCGTCGACTGGCTCCGTCACCAATTGGCCCGTCTGCCGTCCCGCCACCAGTCCGGCGAAACGGTCGACGCCAAGCAGGAACGACCCGATAGCCGCGATCCGGTGAGCGCGGCCGTGGGCCGACTGCCGTCCCATGTACCAGAACCGCAGATGCCGCCCCTGGCGGATCGGCGGATTATTGGTCACGTTGATCCACGTATCGTCCCACTGCCCGTCGGGCCCAAGATCCAGGAACGCCTCGCGCCTCGGCCGCAGCCAGCGCACCCCGTCCGGGCTGGAGGCCAGCGTCACCCAGATCTTCTCCACCTCCGTGTCATACAGGTCGACAAACGCCAGGTATCGATTCCCGTACGCGAACGGGCTAATCGAATAGAACTGCGTCCCTGGCGTATCCCATTCGTCCATCCGCAGCACGTTTTCAAAGTCCGACCAGGACAGAAAATCGGCGCTGCTGGCGCGCGTAATCAGGCGCTTGTACGGCATCCGCGAACCAAGCGGCTCGTTCGGGACCTCGGCTTCCGGGTATTGCGGTTTGGACACCGCGCCGGTCACGAACGGACGCCGCGTGTACGCGAGATAGCGGCCCGAAACCGGATCCTTCATCGCCGAGTGCCGGTCGCCCGCCCGCGGCATGATCGGGCTACTCGTTCGAGTCCAGTGGATCCCGTCCGGGCTGAACAAGCCGTAGATCCCGTTGCCCTGGTTGGATTCGAACGCGTGGAAGCAAAGCAGCTTGTAACGCCGCTCCGGAGCGCCCACCTCGTCCACGATCACCCCGTGGGTCTCAAAGGCCCGAAGGTCGGCAAAGTCGTGGGGCCAGTACACGATGTTGTTGCGACGCGAACCTCGCCACTCCACCGCGTGCAGTTCGGGCTTCTCCCACCTGAGCCCGTCATCGGACACCGCATAGTTGAAGACGTTCCGGTCAGATGCCGCCTCAACGTCGTCGTCCGCGCTGCGGTACCAGCACTTGTAAATGCCCTCGTCTCGGTCAAAGAGAACCGACGACCAGAGCCCCGCCGCACGCCCTTCCCACGGCCGGTCCGGACGAATCACCGGGTCATGAGTGCGCCGCTCGGGCCGCGCCAGGACCCGGCGCAAGTGCCACCGGGCATCGATCTCGTCGTCGTCCACCAGCAGGTGGAGATCAGGGTCGTACATCGCTCAGCCCCCGCGATTCCGAGGCTCAAAGTCTATCCCGCACCAGTCCCGAATCTGAAAGGATGGCCTCCCCTCGGCCCGTGCCCGTCGCCCCCTGCGCCCCGCTTGCTAGCGTGGCAGGGCACGCACCCCGGGCCTGCGCCTAACTGTGACCGGCGACTCCAACGATCCGTCTCTTCCCAATCCTCCTCGAGCACCTCTAGTCGTCGCCTACGACCCCTCGTGGCCTCAGGCCTTCCAATCCGCCAAAGCCCGAATCCTCCAGGCCGTCGGCCCCCACGTCCAAACCGTCCACCACGTCGGCAGCACCTCCGTCCCCGGTCTCGCCGCCAAGCCGATCATCGACATCCTCGTCGGCGTCCACGACTGGAACGAAGCCCGTGTCACCGTCGCTCCCCTCCAACGCATCGGCTGGGAGTTCCGCGGCCCCCGCGGCATTCCCCGCCGCCACTACTTCGTCATACGCCTCCCCGACGGCAGCCGCACCCACCACCTCCACATGCTCGAACTCACCTCCACCGCCTACGCCGACATGCTCGCCTTCCGCAACTACCTCCGCACCCACCCCACCACCGCCACCCAATACGCCACCCTCAAACGCCAGCTAGCCGCCCACCCCGGCGCCTACCAACAATCCAAGGCCCCCTTCATCCAGCGCGTCCTTTGTGAGTTCCGAAACTAGACCGTTGAGGCAGCGCACGCTGGCGGATTGGATTCTGGTGGACCAGGTCATCCAGCCGCGCGAGATGAACAAGGAACTGTCCGGCGAATTCGGCGACCCGTTTTCCGCCGGCAAGAACCTGTTCCGGCAGGGCGGCGGCCCGTTCCGGTCGCAGGTGGGGCGCATCAAGGACCGCTTCAAGTGGTCCCTGTCACCGCTTCCGGAGGGACCGGACGGCCAGCCCGTGGTGCAACAGTTCAGCGATCAGCCGCACGTGATCTCCGCCACCGCCGAAACCCGTGGCAACACTGAAGGCGCCGTGGAGTGGCTCGCGCTCCTCTCAGGCTCCGAGGTCCAGACGCGCATCGCCATCGACCGCGGCTCGACGGTCGTCCGCAAAGACGCCGCCGCGTCCCCCGAAATGGCGGCGGGACCACCCGAAAATCACGCGCAGTTCAACAAGTGGCTCAACGTCGAATCGGCCATCCATCCCCAGTTCATGTTCCCCAGCTACATCGAGTGGCACGTCAACAGCCACAGCTCCGCCATCGCCAACAAGATCTGGATCGGCGAGCTGACGGTCGACGAGGCTATCCCCTTGATGTACGAGGCCGGCGACGCCATCCTGGCCGAAAACGCCGAGCGCTACGCCGAACTCCAGGCCTACGTGAACGCCCGTCCGGACCCCGTCTAGCCGGATGTAGGACCCAACGTCCTCACTAGGGCCCGCCCACCAGGCGGTCAACCCCGGCGAGACACAAGCAGCGGGCGAGGGCTAACCCCCTCGCCCGCTGCGCGTTTCATTCCTGGCGACAATCGTCCGGCCCGCCTCCGTCGACATTGGGCCTTGACGCGTGTTAGGCCGCGGGCGGTCTTGCCTTGCTAGCCGCCAAAACTCGCCTTGGCTCGAATACCCCGCTGAAACGCCAGGTACTCGTCCTTGGTCATCGGTGCTTCCCACGATGCCAGGATCCCCTGCGCCTGGTCGGCATCGCCGCGCAGCAGGTCGATGGCCGTCATCGCCAGCGTCTTGCCCGGATTCAGATAGGCCGCCACAGGATCCGCAATCGTCCAGTCCCGGCCGTGCCCTTGACCCGATGCTCCCGCCATCGACGGCTGCACCGTGGGAACAAGATGACTCACGTCGCCTGTATCGGTGCAGGCCCCACTGTGGCCCCGGTATCCCAGGCACCCTTCTCCAAAAAACCGCTCGACGTTGGGGATCATGAGATCCACTAGGGATTGGTGGTTGCGTAGCGGCAGATAGCCGGGATTCGTGTCCACGACGGCGCGTGCGCCGATCGCCATCGCGCCGGCGCTGACGCAGCGGTCCACTACCTCGCTGGCCTTCTGAATCGCGTCCGCCGTCTTTCCTCGGACGTTCATCTCAAGCACCACCTCCGAGGGAACCACGTTTACCAGGTCGCCGCCCCGCGAAATGATGTGATGGACGCGCACGCCGTCGTCCTCGCGGAAGATCTCGCGTTGGGCGTCAATGGCGTCCATGGCTAGCGTCGCGGCCTTCAAAGCGTTTACGCCATCCCATGGATTGCCCACATGCGCCGCCTTGCCATGAAACTCGACCGTCTTCGCGATCAGACCGTTCATCGACTCCCAAATCTCGACCGCCTTTTCGTCGTCCTTGGGAGCGCTGGTGTGGATCATCATCGCGAGGTCGATATCGTCGAACTCGCCAAGTCTGATGAGTTCCGGTTTACCCCCGATGAACTCGATGACACCGTCATCGATGAGCTGCTTGCGAAAGGCCAGCTCCACGAACTCCTCCGCCGGCACGGCAAAAAAGACTATTCGGCCGGACAGTTCGGATAGGACACGATCGTCCGTCAGTCCTGTGGCGGCGGCCATCAGGCCGGCAATCTGTGCATTGTGGCCGCAGGCATGGGCGGCATGAGACGCGGAGTCCGCGTGCGGGTGCCCGGGGACGACGATTGCGTCAAGCTCGCCCATCAGGCAGACCGTCGGCCCTGGCCGCCCGGTATCCAGGACTGCCTTCACCCCGGTTACGGCCAGGCCCGCGCGGTGCGGCAAGTCCAGTCGCCTAAACCAATCCTGAACTCTGGCTGACGTTGCATGCTCTTTGAACCCCAGCTCGGGCTCGTGCAGGATCTCCTCCCCGAGCGCGAATAAGGCATCGCGCTCGGCCTCGATGCGATCGTCGACGATTTGGTTAATGCCGTCGATACGGCTCATCTCTGCCTCCGCTCATTGGCATGGGCGTCTTGGTTGCGAGGCGCGCTGCGGCGACCGCGCCCGGTCGTCGCCCTCTCCCGGATCCCTTACTGGCTGCGTTTGGCGAGTCTCGGTCGCCGTCCGAACGGCAGCCGTGAACTCAAGCATGCGCGCGCCGGCCTCCGGCTCGCAGGGCGTAGGCGCGCCGCCGTGCGCCGCGCGGATGAACGCGTCGGCAAGCAGGGCATAGGCGTCCACCACCGCACCGCTGCTGAAATCCACGGTCCAGTCCCGGCTCTCCGTCAGGGGCGGATTCGCGGCGTGGCACGTGACGGCCGAAGACCCGATGGCAAGCGGCTCGGTTGTCAGCCAGCCCTCGCTGCCGTACACCGAAAAAGTCCCGAGCCCCGGATGCTCCGGCAGGGTGTATCCCGTCAAAAGCGTCCCGAAACCCCCTCCGCTGAGCCGGAACGACACGGCATCCGTGTCATCCACGTCGAACGGTTCGCTATGCACCTTCCCGGCGAAGGCCGTCACTTCGGTGAATTCCTGGCCGGTCACTGCGCGAATCAGATCCACCGTGTGGCAGCCCAGGAAATTGAGCCAGCCGCCGCCCCGAGCACGCGAGAACAACCAGCCGCCGCCAACCGTCCGCCAGCCCTTGACAAGACGGTCACGGGCCACGAATACCGCATTCACCGCCCGCACCTCGCCGATCCGCCCGCTCCGAACAAGGTCCCCGGCATACCGAAGGTGCGGCGACATGCGGTTGGCGAACGCGCAGACGAATTGCAGGCCGCGCGATCGGGCAGTCGCGGCGAGCCTTGCGAGATCGCTCGCAGCCACGGCGCCTGGCTTCTCGTACAGGACGTGGCTTCCGGCCTCCAGGGCTACCGCGCAGGCGTCGGGCGTCCGCTGCGGTTCCAGCGTGATCACGGCGACCTCTGGTTGAGACTTCTCGAATAGCGCCTCCGGCGAAGGCAATACGGCCGCGAGCCGATCGCCGAACAGCGCACGCGCTTGCGCCTCGCTTTCGCCGGACGGGTCGCTCAGGTAGACCTTCGCCACATCGTCGCGGGCGGCGAGCCGTGACATCCATCCCGACACGTGCCACGCCGTTGGCTCAACGACGAGAGCAACCGCGACCGGTTTCAAGCTTCCACCCAACCGCCCACCGGATCGCGTCCGGCGTCGCGCTGCCAACGGACCAGCGGATGGCCGCGGTATTCCTGCGGAAGGTGAACCCGACGGCCGGTCACATGCGATTCCCAGGCGGCAAACACCATCTCTTGAGCCGCCCGCCCGTGCCTGCCGCTTGAGGCGTGGTCCCGATCCTCCCGGATGGCCTCGAACATCTCCGCATACATGCCCACCAGCGGACGGAGCAGAGCCTCGCGTCGATCGATTGGGTGTCCATCGGCGCCAAACTCCTCGGCGGGTACCGCAATCCGCTCGTAGCTGTGCCCCAGGGCCGGGGTCATGTACGGCCCCCGGAATCTCCAGATCGAGTACGGAATCTCTCCGCGGATGATCACTCGACCCTCGCTGCCGATCAGATCGATACCGGAGCCAAGCCCCTTGAACGGCAGATGCGGCCACTGACCCAGCAGGGATCGAATCAGCACGCCATTGGCAGCCCCAAAACGAATGTCCGCTCGATCGCCGAGGAGCGGTCCTTCCTCGCGTTGGTCCGGGCGACCTTCGTCGCTGCTGAGGTGTACATCATCCAGGCCGGCCAGCCGGCCGCCGGCCGTGAAGTCGGCCGTGCACCATTCAACGTCTCCAACGAATATGCGTGCCCAGTCGAAAAAGTGCGTACCGACTTCCATCAGCTCGTAGGCGGCGGTCCGTCCGCTGGTGAAGTGAATCTCGATGGCCACCAGCTCTCCAAACCCCCAGCTTTCCTGCATGAGGGTCTTGGCCACGGCGTTGAATGGGCTGACGCGCCGTTGGTGATTGATCGCCAGCTTGACGCCCGCGTCGTTGCACGTCTCAACCATGCGGTCGCAGTCACTGAGGGTCAGGGCCATGGGCTTCTCGCACAGCACGTGCACGCCGGCGTCGGCCGCCTCAAGCGTTGGCTCGACATGATGCGGTCCCTGCGTGGCTACGATCGCCATGTCCAGGTTGGCTCGACGGCACATCTCGCCGCAGCTGGCATAGCGATCAAAGGGTCCGTAGCGCGCACTGAACGCCTCGGCCGCCTCCGGACGTATGTCGGCCACCGCAACGAGGTCCATGCCATCCGCCAACCGCAGGGCCTCCGCATGATTCCCCGCCATGTGGCCGCAGCCCGCGATTCCGACTCGAAACGGCGCCATACAGCTACCCCTTGATTCCGGTTAGCGCAACGCCCCTGATGAACGTGCGCTGCGTAAAGAAAAACACGATCACAATCGGCAACATGGCCGCCGTTGATGCGGCCATCATCAACTCCCAAAAAGTGCCGCTGTATTGCGACACGAAGAATCGCAGTCCTAACGCTACCGTGAAGTTCTCCATCGAACTCAGGTAGATCAGCGGATCGAGAAATTCGTTCCAATGCGCAATGAACGCAAACAGGGCAACAGTAGCAACCGCCGGCTTCGAGAGCGGAATCGCAATCTGCCAGAAAATCCGAAACGAGTTCGCTCCGTCGATTCGCGCCGCTTCGTCCAGCTCAAGTGGCAGGGTCAAGAAGAACTGGCGAAGCAGGAAGACCGAGAAGGCGCTTCCAAACAGGCTTGGAACGATCAGTGGGAAGAGAGTGTCTATCCAGCCGATGCTCCGAAATAGCAGGAATGTTGGTAGCAGCGTCACATGTTTGGGAAGCATCATCGTCGCTAGTACGAGCAGAAACAAGAAGCCACGCCCGCGAAATCTGAATCTCGCGAACCCAAACGCAACCAGGGCTGAACTGAACGTGAGTCCTATGGTTGCTGTGAACGTGACGATGGCCGTATTCAAGAAGAATCGACCAAACGGCAACGCATTCCAGAAGTCGGGATAGTTCACCCAGTGAATCGGCCAGGGAAATATGATGGCTGGAACTGAGAAAATATCCTGGGGCCGCATCAGCGATGAACGTACCATCCACAGAAACGGGATCACAAAGAATGCGCTGCCACCGATGAGGACTGCGTATATGATCGTATATTGAACAGCGCGCCAGGTCCGGTAGTACTTTGGTCTGATGCGTACCGACTCTTGATTCCGGGCATCGACACCTGGAGAATGCTCCGCACGTGCCTGCATGCTCACCGTATCTCGCCTTCGTAGTAGACCCAGCGTCGGGCCATCAGAACCTGGGCGATCGTGAAGACCAGCACGATAACGAATAGGAGCCACGCCAGTGCCGACGCATAGCCGAGTCGTAAGGCCACAAACGCTTTGTTATAGAGATGCAGGACGAAGAATAACGTGGCATCGCCCGGTCCTCCCGCAGTGATGATAAACGCGTTAGTGAAGACTTGGAACGATCCAACGATCTGGATTATTAGGACGAAGAAGATTGCCGGCGTCATCATTGGAATTGTGATGTGCCACAGGCGCCGCGCGCGACCCGCGCCATCGATGGACGCGGATTCATAGAGACTCTCGGGGATACCCTGTAAGGCGGCCAGGAAGATTACAATCGTGCTCCCCATACCCCAGAGACTAATGATTATCAGCGCTGGCATGGCGAAGCGCGTATCCGCCAGCCACTGTGGTCCCTCCAGACCGAATAACGCGAGAAAGTTATTCAGCAGCCCAAACCGTGAATTGAATACCCACGACCACACAATGGCCGTCGCCACGCTGGCCGTGACTGAAGGCAGGTAATACATCGTTCGAAAGAGCGCCTGGCCCCAGACCTTCTGGTTTAGCATCAGCGCCACGCCAAAGGCCATCGCCATGCCGAGCGGTATGTGCCCGGCCATGTAGTACACCGTGTTCCAGAGGGACCTCCAGACTTTCGGATCACCCGCAAACATCTCATCGTAGTTTTCGAAACCGATGAACTCCGGGGGCGCCACAAATTCAAAACGCGTGAAACTGAGCGCCAGCGATGCGAATGTCGGGCCAACAATGAACAGCACGAGGCCGATCATGAACGGCGAAATGAAGACGTATGGCTCTACGTCACGCCATCGCACGCGCGGAGGCCGCATCAAGCACCTCGTTCAGTTGAACGGTCGTCACAAGCGTCTGGATTGGCGCGGCCCGGCGACCGTTACCCACGGTGGGGCTCTCTCGGCGGGCCGCGCCAGACCGTCTACTGCGACAGGATCTGATCTCCGTTCGTGATCATGTTCTCGATGGCCTGGTCCAGCGTCAATTCACCGGTCAGTGCGGGCGTGATGTGATTGCCGATCTCTCGGAACCACTCCAACCAATTGGATGTCACGTACTTCAAGTCCGTGGCTTCATCACGCGCAACTGGTACCAGGTCGAGCGATGCCGGCGGAGGATCGCCGGCCAAGTAGTTGTTCAAGAGCGCCTCGCGCGTTCCCGGCGGATATATCTGGTTGTCGGCGACAAACTCAGCCGCATCTTGATCCGTCAGGAACTTGATCACCGTCCACGTTGCCTCAACTTCGCCCGCTTGGGTGACACCCGACCATGCCACCTGGTTATAGATGTGGCTGCGAATGCCGGTCTGGGCATTCGTAGGCCGTAAGAAAAGGTCCCAGTCGAACTTGTCGCCGATCTGTGTGCGTCCAAACGGAATGTAGCCGGCGTGGCGATAGAAGAGCCCAACAGTGCCGGTCGCGAACACCGCGTCCTGGTTGCCAAGACTCTGATCGCCGACCGGGAACGCGACGTCATGCTTCGTATACATGTCCGTGAGGAACTGCAGCCCGGCTCGCGCCTCTTCCGTGTCGAGCGTTGTGTGAAGTCCGTCGTCGCTTAGGTAGTCGCCGCCCGCGCCCCGCACGAACGAAAGATAATGCGACTCCCAATTCGGCGGCGCGTGATGTCCCCACTCGTTGGTTTCCTGATCCCGAAGCTGCATCGCGCGTTCCAGGTACTCGTCCCACGTCCAGTCGGCCGAGGGCGCGGGTACGCCTTTGCGATCCAGCATGGTGATGTTGTAGAAGCCCATTTGAGCGACTTCCAGGAATGGCAGCCCGTAAATGGCGGCGCCTTGCTTGAGTCCCGAAGCGAGCGGATAGTAAATGCCGAGATCAACGCCATCCTTCTCGATGAAGGGCGTGAGATCCGTCCAGATCTCCTGCGCTTTGAGGATCGTCCAGCCTGCCGTGTCCTTGATGTTCGGAGGATCCCCGGCCGCAACCCGAATGAAGAATGTATCCGTCGTGTTCGTCGTCGGCTTATGATCCATGATGATGTTCGGGTGATGCTCGGCCAGTCGCTCTGACACGTAGAGCATCCATGCCCGGTGCGGCTGACGCCGTGGAATGCCCACGTACGGCGTCATGATCTCGACCCGCTGAAGTTGCGCCTGCGGCGCCGCCTCCACGACCCGCTCGACGATCTTCTCGACCTCGACGACCTTTTGGACCTCGACCGCGACCTGTTGGGTGACGACTCTTTCAACGACTCGCTCGACCGGGACTTCCTGCGTGACGACCTTTTCGACGGTCACTTCCTGGGTCACCAGGCGCTCGACCTCGACGACCTGCGTTTCGCCACACGCGGCCAGCACAGCGGCGGCCGCTCCACCTCCGAACGCTGCGAGCGCCCGACGTCGAGAGATTTTCATCTTGCTTCGCGACTGTTCCATCGCAGCCCCCCAGCGACCACAGCGGAGGACGTCACCGTATCGGCTGCGCCCCTGACCCGCTGTTGCCAGTCGTTAGTTATATCACGAAGTATATGGGATGACACTATCCGGTGACAAACTTGATTGCATCGCGGCCACGGATGTGACCCGTTCGGGCGCTATCAGTCCAGGACTTGGCTCAAGGGCGGGCCCGTTCCAGGCGCTGCAGACCGGCGGAGCGTGCCGCACGATCCGCGCAATCGGTCGCTGCCTTCGGTGTGTGGCTGCCCCAGCTGAATAGTGAGCAGGCTCACGAATTCGATTCTCAACACCCAGTTGCCCTTCCGCGACGAGCCGGATCCAGGCGAGGCGCTCGACATGGCCGTCGAGGCCGGCGACAGCGTCCTGGCCGCCGGAACCCGCTTTCCCAAGACCGACAACGTCTGAGACACCTACACTCTCAACCCAGTCGTCAGGCCCGCGCCCCCTGATCGGGCGCGCGGGCCCCTAGGGAGAGCCATGCCGTGAGCGCCCAACCGCGAAACGCGCGCCGCCCCAACGTCCTCATCGTCCTCTGCGACCAGCTCCAACGCGACTTCGTCGGCGCCTACGGCCATCCCCTCGCCCACACCCCCAACATCGACTGTCTGGCCGCCCGCGGCGTCAAGCTCGCGCACGCCTACGTGCCCAAGCCCCAGTGCGCCCCGGCGCGCGCCTCCATGTTCACCGGCCGCTATCCCCATCAGCATCAGCTGATGATGAACAACGCCGCGATCACCTGGCAGACCCCCGTCGGCCCCCTCGCCAACCGCCCCGCCCTGCCCGAATCCGTCCCCTCCCTCGGCCAGGCCTTCCAGGCCGCCGGCTACCGCCTCGGCTACACCGGCCCCTGGCACATGGGCAACGACGAAACCCCCCAGCACGGCTTCACCGACTTCTGGCGAACCTATCGCTACTGGCAAGACGGCCGCGACTACTACGTCCAGTACCTGGAAGAGCTCGGCCTGGACCAGCTATTTCACGACGAGCACCAGCGCGCCAACATGGCCCGCGCCGCCCGCACCGACCACGCCCAGCCCTCCATGGCCACCGCGATCCCAACGGAGCACACCCGCACCGCCTGGGCCGTCAGTCAGACCCTCGAGTTCCTCGACAGCGCCGACACCCGCCCCTGGCTGTTCTGCTGCTCCATCAAGGATCCCCATCCCCCCGTGCTCCCGCCCCCCGAGTTCGCCGACCTCGTCTCGCCCGACGACGTCCAATTCGTCCCGTCCTGGGTCGACGATCTCTCGGACAAACCCGCCCTCCAGCGCGATTCCGCCAGCGTCCGCTGGACCTCCTACATGACCGACGACCAGTGGCGCCAGTACATCGCCCACTACCACGGCCTCAACGCCCACATCGACACCGAATTCGGCCGGCTATTGCAAGGCCTCGACCAGCGCGGCCTCACCGGCAACACCCTCGTCATCTTCCTCTCCGACCACGGCGAAATGATGGGCTCCCACCACATGGCCCACAAGGGCCCCTACATGTACGAAGACGTCTACGCCATCCCCTTCATCGCCCACTGGCCCGGCCACATCCAAGGCGGCCGCACCCACCCCGACCTCTTCTCCACCGTCGACTTCGCGGCCACCCTCGGCGCCCTCACCGGCGTCCCCGTCGATGCCGGCGCCGGCCTCGACCAGTCCACCCTGCTAACCGAAGGCCAGCCCGGCCCCCGCGACGCCATCTACGCCGAGTTCTACGGCCAGGGCTCCGAAGCCGAACGCGGCCTCATGGCCATCAAGTCCATCCGAACCCCCGACTGGAAACTCAACCTCTACCTCAACGACCGCTCCGAGCTCTACCACCTCGCCACCGACACCCACGAACTCACCAACCTCATCGACCACCCCCACCACCAGGCCACCAGGCGCGAACTAGGCGAACGCATCCTCCACTGGCTCCACGAAACCGACGACCCCCTAACTCAGGTCTTCGCCAGCGAAATCGCATCTACCTAGCCAGTCACAAACGAGCCTGCTGCCCCGTTCGTGGTGAGCCGGTGCGGAGTCTTTCGGAGCACCGCGTCGAACCACCCTCCAAATGCTGCAACCCACGCTCTACCGTCCTTCTCACTCCTCCCTCCTCCCTCCTCTCAGCTCACTCCTTCCTTACCCCAATTGCCCCGCCCGCCTTACCCGCGTACCATCAACGTAAGGAGGCAACCATGCACGTCAAGATCACCTCTAAGCGCCAGGTCACCTTCCCCAAGCGCGTCCTCGACGAGCTGGGCGTCGGACCAGGCGACCGGCTGGAGCTGTTGGAAGGACCCGACGGCTACCTCCTACGCCCCAAGCGGATCGACTATTCCAAGCTCGGAACCCTCGGCGACAAGATCAAACCCGGCACTCCACCGTTCGACATCCGCAAGTTCCGGGATGAACGGGAGCAAGGGCGTGGCCCTGCGCTACGGCGCTGACACGTCAATCCTGGTCAGATTGGTCGCGAGAGAGCCGCTGGGGGACTTCGAGCGCTGTGCGAGCCGGCTTGTCGTCCTGGTAGAAGAGCGGGGATGCGAGATAGTCGCGTCCAACCAGGCCCTTGGCGAGGCCTACGCCGCACTCATCCACCACTACGACTTTTCCAGCGCCGAAGCCCGCGCCGGGCTACTAGAAACGCTCACCAGCGGCCTCATCGCCCCGCTGAGCGGGGGGACCGTGCTCGACGCCCTCGCCGCCACCACCGGCCCCGGCCTCTTCGACCGCCTCATCGCCGACGACTACGCACAATCCGGCCTCGAAACCCTCACCCTCGACCGCCAAATGGCCACCCTCCCCACCACCCGCCTCCTCCAACCCACCGACTAATCCCCCGCCTTGTGGCCCAGGCTGCGCGCAGCCTGGGACCCGCCCGTGGGGCCACCCTGACCCCGCCAAAGGGACGCCCCATTCGTGGTGAGCCGCCCCGAAGTCTTTCGCAGGGGCGTGTCGAACCACCCCCCGCACCACCCAACCCACCCCGCCAATCCCCCTCCGTCATCCCGGCGTCCGCAGAGAGCCTGCCCTGAGCTTGCCGAAGGGGGATCCAGTCTTACTCCCCTCTAACCTCTCCCCTTCCCCGGCACAAACATCCCATGCGGCTGCCCAACCACCAGCCCACCGCCCCGGCTAAACCCCTCCGGCCGATCCGCCAGCTCCTCCGCCAGCCGCCCCCGCCACCACCCAAGATCGACCTCTGGAGAGCCCTCGGTATTCCGTAGTCCTCCCATCTCTCCCAGGTCCGCCGGCTCTTCACCCTCTCCTGGGGGAGAGGCAGATTCCGCCGTCCCCGGCGGAAATCGGTGAGGGGTCTTCCGCGCACCAACCCCCGAGTCACCTAAAACGCTCTTCGCTGCCAAATCCCGCTCCTCATTCGGATCTTCCACCACGTCAAACAAATGCTCCTCCCCCGTCTGGCTGAACCAGATGTACTTATGCCGCTCATTCACAATCCAGTGATTGCCGTCCGCCTCCCGGTACTGCCCCGCGTGCTCCCCGTGCAGCACGTCCCGCCACGCCGGCGTTTCTCCGCGCATCCACGGCAGCAGGCTCCGGCCCGTCACCGATGCCGGAATCTCGCAGCCTGCCGCATCCAGCAGCGTCGGCATCACATCCTGCAGACCCACCGGCGCCGCCACCTCCACCTGGCTGGGGAACCCCATCGACCGCGGCGCCCGCGCCAGGAACGGCACCCGCACCGACGCCTCATACGGCCACGTCTTGGCGAACAGGTGATGATCGCCCAGCATCTCGCCGTGATCCGACACGAACATGATGAACGTGTCGTACAGCAAGCCCTTGTCCCGCATGTACTGGAACAACCGGTTCAGCTGCATGTCCACGTGATTCACCAGGCCGTAGTAGCCCGCCCGGCAGTGGTGCATCGGCGCCGGGTCCAGGTGCAGTCGACGGCTCCATCGCTCCATGTCCTCGGAAAGCTCCGGATCCATCCCCCGCCGCGGTCCCGGAAAGGGCGGAACCCAGTCGCCAACCACCGGTTCCGGCAGGTCCATGCGCTCGTACCGGTCATAGAAAAACGCTGGCGGCGTAAACGGCGGATGCGGATCCATGAACGAAACATTCAAGAAAAACGGCGCCGTGGGATCGCGCGTTTCCAGGAAATCGATCGCCCGCGACACCGTCCAGAACGCCAGGGTCTTCTCCTCGGGCAGATGCGTCGGACGTCCGATCCATCCGTTCGAGGGCGCTCCGTTGGCCATGGCCCAGCGGTGCGGCGGCGCCTCGCCGCGCAGCCACGTCAGGTAATCGTTGTCCCGGCCGCGCGAGCTTTCGGCCAGGTCCATCGCCTCAAAGCCAAAGCGGCGCCGCGTCGGCTGCAGATGCAGCTTGCCGCACAGGTGCGTCTCGTAGCCCGCGTCGCGCAACTCGCCCGCCAGCGTCGCCGGCGGATCCCATTCCGGGTGCCCGGTCATCCCCACCATCCCGTTCGCCGATGGCGCCTGCCCCGACATCAGCACCCGCCGAGCCGGAACGCACGACGGACACTCCGTATACCCCCGCCGGAAATGCGTCCCCGAAGCCCCAATCCAATCCATCGCCGGCGTCTCCAGCACCCCGTGCCCATCCAACCCCAGCGCATCCCCCCGCTGCTGATCCGTCACCACCAACACAACATTCGGCCGCCCCTCACCCATCACCCCCACTCCCTTCCATCCCAGTCTTCACCACACCCCATCCCCCGGACTCTAAACCGTCACGCCACAGGCTTCCCGTCCGCTGTAGGGGTGCCCCTTGTGGGTACCTAGGGCACCGACTCACCAGGCAACCGCCCCACGGCGCCAAGCGCCGTTCCCGGCCCACCATTGCCCTCCTTCCTCCTCTTCGCTGCTCTTCACTCTTTCTCACTCCTCACTTCTCTCAGCTCACTCCTTCCTCACCCCCGTTCGTGGTGAGCCGGTTCGGAGTCCGTCGGAGAACCGTGTCGAACCACACCCCCAACCACCCAACCCACCCCGCCAATCTCCCTCCGTCATCCCGGCGTCCGCAGCCGGGATCCAGTCTTGCTCCCCTCTAACCTCTCCCCTTCCCCGGCACATACCTCTCATGCGGCCGCCCAACCACCAGCCCACCATCCCGGCTAAACCCCTCCGGCCGATCCGCCAGCTCCTCCGCTAGTCGCTGTCGCCACGGCCCAAGGTCGGCCTCTGGTGCCAGATCCCGCTCCTCATTCGGATCTTCCACCACGTCAAACAAATGCTCCTCCCCCGTCTGGCTGAACCAGATGTACTTATGCCGCTCGTTCACAATCCAGTGATTGCCGTCCGCCTCCCGATACTGCCCCGCGTGCTCCCCGTGCAGCACGTCCCGCCACGCCGGCGACTCCCCACGCATCCACGGCAGCAGGCTGCGACCCGTCACCGATGCCGGAATCTCGCAGCCCGCCGCATCCAGCAGCGTCGGCATCACGTCCTGCAGACCCACCGGCGCCGCCACCTCCACCTGCCTGGGGAGTCCCATCGACCGCGGCGCCCGCGCCAGGAACGGAACCCGCACCGACGCCTCGTACGGCCACGTCTTCGCGAACAGGTGGTGATCCCCCAGCATCTCCCCGTGGTCCGACACGAACATGATGAACGTGTCATACAGCAGGCCCTTGTCCCGCATGTACTGGAACAGCCGGTTCAGCTGCATGTCCACGTGATTCACCAGCCCGTAGTAGCCCGCCCGGCAGTGGTGCATCGGCGCCGGGTCCAGGCGCAGTCGACGGCTCCAGCGCTCCGTGTGCTCGGAAAGTTCCGGATCCATCCCCCGCCGCGGCCCCGGGAACTCGGGCACCCAGTCCCCAATCACCGGCTCCGGCAGGTCCATGCGTTCGTACCGGTCAAAGAAGAACGCCGGCGGCGTAAACGGCGGATGCGGATCCATGAACGACACGTTCAGGAAAAACGGCGCCGTCGGATCGCGCGTTTCCAGGAAGTCGATCGCTCGCGACACCGTCCAGAACGTCTGCGTCTTTTCCTCCGGCAGATGCGTCGGGCGTCCGATCCATCCGTTCGAGGGCGCCCCATGGGCCATGGCCCAGCGGTGCGGCGGCGCCTCGCCGCGCAGCCACGTCAGGTAATCGTTGTCCAGGGTGCGCGAGCTGTTCGCCACGTCCATCGCCTCAAACCCAAAGCGCCGCCGCGTCGGTTGCAGGCCCAGCTTGCCGCTCATGTGTGTTTCATAGCCCGCGTCGCGCAACTCGCCCGCCAGCGTCGCCGGCGGCTCCCATTCCGGGTGCCGGGTCATCCCCACCATCCCGTTCGCCGACGGCGCGTGCCCCGACATCAGCACCCGGCGCGCCGGAGCGCACGACGGATACTCCGTATACCCGCGCCTAAAATGTGTCCCCGAAGCCCCGATCCAATCCATCGCCGGCGTCTCCAGCACCGCATGCCCATCCAACCCCAGGGCATCCCCCCGCTGCTGATCCGTCACCACCAATAACACATTCGCCCGCCCCTCACCCATCACCCCCACTCCCTTCCATCTCCATCCTCACCACTCCCCGTCCCCCAGACTCTAAACCGCCCCCTTGTGGCCCAGGCTGCGCGCAGCCTGGGACTCTTCTTCCCTGGGACCACCCCCAACCACCGCTCTCGTAGGCGCGGATCCCCGACCCGCCCGTCCTCCGAGCAACAACAAACCCCTACCTGCTCGCTGCCACCGGACCCGGAGTCTTAGGCTGGCCGCGTCGAACCTGCCCGCGTGCCGCGGTTCGCTATCCCGGCTTCGTTCTGGACAGTCCGGCATGTAGTGAATCCGCGAGTTCAGCAAGCGACTTGTCAGGCTCGTCAACTAGACACCACCAGCGGTACGCGCTGAATCCGACATCAGGAAACGGAACCGAGTGCTTGTCGCGGAGGAGCACGCTGAGACTGGTCAGTGAGAACGCCGTTCCATTCCAGTTCACGTTGCGACGTGCGCTCGGCTCTGATCCAAAGTGGGCGCGCCACTTCGAGTCGTCGAAGTCAAAGTCATCGGAGTCCGAAAAGTAGGGAGAGTAGAGCTTGATCTCTTCACCGCCCTTAATCCGCCCGTGATTGAATAGGACGTTTGGAGTAGGCGGTCGGCGCTGTCCGGTGACCGACTCGACCTCCTCCGCCCTCTTTCGGACTTGCACGAAGTAGTCGTCCGCCTCGGGAAGCGGGATCAACTGGCTTGCGTCAATAAACAGCTTCTCTTCGGACTCATAGAGAAGTAGCCGAACGCAGCGGATGTCCAGGCCGGAATCGTTCAGCCACAGGACGCTGGTTGCCAGTTCGGGTGGAAAACCGGGGGCCACGAGGATGATTCGTGGCTTCGCGGTTTGAAGATCGTCGCGCTGGATCTCCTTTTCGTTCAAGAATTCGTCCAGCCTGCTGGCCGCGTTGCCATCAAGCCCTTGACTCACTATGAATGCCTGATGCGCCTCAGTGAGCTGCTCGAAGGTGGTGTTGGCGACCATTGCCGCATATCGGAGCGCCTGGAGGTCCATGTGTCCCGGATCCTCGTTGCGCTTGAGCTCAATCACGGCGAGAGTCCCGTCGCTATCGATCGCAAGCAGATCAATCCGGCGTGAGCTGTCCGACCAGTTCCCGAACTCCTCGTCGACGATGAACATGTCGCTGCCAAGCGCGCTTGGCTGATTGATGATGAGCTGCTGTAGATCCCGACGCTCTAGTAGCCCCTGTTCCTGGAAAGTCGTTGTCGGGACGGCCTTCAACTCCCTGTCATCGATTCGGTAAAGGCTCATGAGATCAATGTCGCGTTCAGTGGGCTCACTCGAGAAGGACAGATCGGCTCACGTGGCGACCATGTGGGACCAAGGGTGGCCAGAGTACTTGGTGATCCGAGGCCCTCGCACCTTTGCTGCCGTTGCGCCCGTGTTCGTGGTAGGCCGGTGCGCACGAGGCGGATCGTGGTGTCGAGCCATTGAGCCCCTGCCTACTGACATCGGCGCATCCCAACCTGTCCCCAAGGAAGCTGTCCCTTCCACTCCTGCCATTGCCTGCATAACCCACATCGCCGAACAGACCGTCAACGTTGAAGTCGCCCGTCCGCTCTTAGGCAAGCATCAGCGCTGGAGGTAGTGCATCGGCGTCAACCATGCCGTCCTGTCTGGCCGCGTGGCCAAAGCGTCCTTAGACTTCTACGTCTTCGCCGACTTCACCGAAAACGCCGTCCCGCTCGCCTACCCCCAGCAAGTGCTGGAGAAGCTTGAGCCCCTGCAGTGAAACAGGGCCCGGCGGCTTGACAGAGGCGTTTACAATTGATGCGTTCGGTTTCCGTTCGTGCAAGGTGGTAGTCCATGCCGTCTACGATTGAATGGACGGACGAGACGTGGAACCCGGTTACGGGCTGTACGCGCGTGTCGCCCGGATGCGATCACTGCTACATGTTCGCCATGTACCCGCGCCTGACGGCCATGGGCGTGCGAGGGTATGAGTTGGGTCCACAGGAAGTACAACTGCTGCCTGAGCGGCTGGACGCCCCTTTCCGCTGGGCAACGCCACGCCGGGTTTTCGTCAACAGCATGTCAGATGTGTTCCATCCGCTCGTGCCATACGAATTTGTCACCGAGATGTTCGATGTCATGTGCGCGGCGGCGGCACGGCGTGGGCACATATTTCAAGTCTTGACGAAGCGGCCGGGACGGGCCGTTGGGTGGTGGGACCGCAGCCAGGCCCGCTACGGCGGGAAGTGGCCCAAAGGGGTATGGATTGGTACGTCGGTGGAAAACCAGAAGTACGCACCCAGGGTCAGCGTGCTGGCGCGGTTGCCGGCGGCGGTGCGCTTTGTGTCCGCCGAGCCGTTGCTCGGTCCCGTAGACCTCCGGCGATGGCTAAGTCGTGGCGACATTCAATGGGTTATCGCTGGGGGCGAAAGCGGGCGAGCCGCACGGCCTATGGACTTGGACTGGGCAAGGGGACTACGTGATCAATCACTTGAGACCGGTGTAGCTTTCTTCCTCAAACAGTTAGGGGGACGACGCGGCAAGCGGTCAGGAGAAGAAGCAACTCTTGACGGTCGTCTTTGGCACGAGCACCCGACACTACAATGAGAGGGATCTAATATGCCGCCTAAAACGACTAGATGGGACCTCGACCCACATACATTGGGAAAGCACAAGATGCTCGAACACTATATGCAGGCGTGGCTACCTATCATGACCAGTTGGAGCGGTCGGGTGTTGTTTATTGATGCATTTGCCGGTCCGGGTGAATACTCAAGCGGCGAGCCGGGATCACCCGTCATTGCGCTACGGTCCCTGATTGAGCATCGTTATCTGAACAAGATTAGTGGTCAGGTGTACTTCTTGTTTATCGAGAAGGAGGAAGATCGAAGCAGGCACCTCAAACAAGTCCTTAGAGCGTACGACAGCAAGTTGCCTAAGGGATGTGACTACGACGTTATTAACTCTACCTTTGATGAAACGCTTACAGATGTTCTCCAATATATTGAGGATCAGCGTTCCAGTCTTGCTCCAGCATTTGTCATGATCGATCCATTTGGTGTTTCTGAAACTCCAATGAAGACCGTTGCGAGAATCTTAGGCAACCCACAATCGGAAGTCTATATATCCTTTATGTACGAATGGATAAACAGATTCAAGGGTCATCCTAATTTCGAAAGACACTTGGATAATCTGTTCGGATGCCCAGATTGGCGTAACGGGTTGGATCTTGCGGGCAGCGATAGGACGAGGAAATTCTTCTGCAACTTGTACAAATCACAGCTCAAGAACAATGGCGCAAAGTACGTTTTGCACATTGACATGTATAAGGGGAATAGACATGTGTATACGATCTTCTTCGGAACCAATCACTTGGACGGTTGCGACAAGATGAAGAAGGCAATGTGGAAAGTCAATCCGTTCGGTGACTCTCAGTTCCGAAGTGGCCGTGTCGGCCAGTTGACCCTAGGTTTGGAAGCCATAGATTTTAGCCCGCTAGAGAGAGACCTTCGCAGGCATTTCAGATCGAAAGGATGGCAGAGAATAGAGAAAGTGGAAGACTTTGTGAAATCTGACGCAACGGACTTTCACTTGGGCCATCTCAGGACCAAGACTTTGAAACCTATGGAAGCTGACGGGAAAATCGAGGTCGATCCAAGTACACGACGCAGGTCAAGAACGTATCCGAAGGGGACCGTGCTTCGCTTCCTCTAGCAATGTGCGCGGTGCCGACACTCCCGCAGTGGAACTTGGAGAAGGATGTGGTAAGACTCGATAAGTGTCTCTAGGAGGGGCGTCAGATGCCCCGGCCTAGCGAGGTAGCAAAGCCGCCACGATGGCCCCCACTGTTCCCACCACATTCAGCACCACAACCAACAACCCAACGAGCCACAGCTTCAGCTCGGCAAAGTCATCCTTCGTGGCGTAATGCTTCAGCGTCCATTCCAGCTCCTCCCGCAGATCCAATCTGCTCAAAGGCGGCTCTCGCACCGGAACTCTCGTCATCGCACTTCCCCTCACGCGCCGCCTTCATCGCGCCCGCCGCTCCAGTCACTCTGAGCCCACTCCTAGTCACTCCTCTGCCCTTCTTAATTTCCCTCTCCCCCTTCCCGTCCGCTCTCGTCGCTCACTCCTCTCAGCTCACTTCTTCCTCTGAGCGATAGACTGAGACCGTGCGATTGACCGCCGAGCGCAGCGACCAAGCGGCGTCGGTGGATCGGGCGCAGAAGCCGAGCGTCGACCGTGGGGCGGAAGGCACGCCGCACACAGCGCTGACCGCGGGTCACGCGCTGGCAGGTGACGACCCGCGATGATTGTCAACGTCAAAGCCAGGTACGCCGACGGCGTGCTCACGCCCCTCGAGCCGCTCGACCTGGACGAAGGCAAAGAGGTCATGGTGTCGATTGAGGACACCCAGGATGCGGCCAACGACGCGCCGTCCTCGGGCGAGAACGTGGAGTCCATCCCGCAAATGTTCGAGAGGCTCAGGGAATCCGTTCCCCCGGAAACGTAGGACGACCTCCCCACGGACCTCGCCAAGAACAAGAAGCACGACCTCTACGGCCATCCCAGGAAAGAAGAAGAGTGAGCGTCGTCTTGGCTGACTCGGGCTACTGGATCGCGCTGTGGAACCCAAGAGATGCGCTCCGCCAATGGTCGATGGCCGCTGCTGACGGAATCCGCTTCCGCGGCTCCCGCCGATACACCGCCCCGAACCGGTCGCACAGCCACTAGCACAGCGCCTGAATTGCGTGTCTGTCCGCGGTGACTGGTCGTTACGAAGTCGGCTGACAGTCCTGAGATTTGCGAGAGCCGTAAATCGCGAACGATCGAAGCGGTACCCGACCCCGAAAGCCTATCGAGTCAGCAAGGCAGCGGCGATCGCGCCAGCCGTCCCAACCATGTTCAGCACGACCGCCAGCAACAGACCGACCATCCACGTCTTGAGGTTCGCAACGTCGGCCTTCGTCGCGTAGTGGCGCAACTCGCGGTGCACCTCCTCGCGGAACCGATCGAGCTCCTCGCGCAACTCCACCCGCGTTACTGGCGCGCCATGTGCGTTCGAGCCGGCCATCTGGTCATCTCCCCTGTCGTGGCGCGACCATCGCGCCCGCTGAAGAAACCTCGTGCCGCCCCAACGAGTCCGTGCATCCATCATACCCACGCCACTCCGCGAACCTTTTCTCCCGCGATGGCGGCTAATGCCAGAACCCACCAATTCACCACCTAATCCGAAACGGAACTGACCGCCGCTCTTGCTCCTTCGCCCTTGAGGAGACCCTTGCGTAAGGCTCCCTCGTCCTGGAAAGCGCGGCGGCTCTTCACCCTCTCCTAAGGGAGAGGCAGGTTCGGGCGTCTTCGGCCGAAACCGGTGAGGGGTCCGCCGGGCAACCATCTCACCAGCAGCGACACTGTCCTCAGGGATCGCGTCGCTCGTCACCCTCTCCTGGGGGAGAGGCAGCCTCCGGCGTCCCCGCCGGAATGCGGTGAGGGGTCTTCCGCTCCCGCTGCCACCCCCACCACCCACGCCAACCCACCAGCAACCCAACGTGACACGGGCTTTTCTTCTCTCGTCTTGAAGCTACCCGGAGCCTGGTAGAGGTCACAACAAGCGGGCCGGGACAGACCGAATACCCCTGGGTCCCTTGAGAACGGAGGTGAGCAAGACCGTCCCGGCCCGGACGCTGGCCCCAAGCCTGCATCCGCAAGGCTTAGCGCGGGCTCCGCGTCCCTTCGAGCCTACCCAATCGCCTCACCCTCCACATCCCGCTCGGCATCGATACACCCAGGCGCCCCTCGTCCCCAGCCCCGTCATCCCGGCGTCCTCAGAGAGCCTGCCCTGAGCCTGCCGAAGGAGAGAACCCAGCAACATGATCAATCCCAGCGCAACCCCCGTTCATGGTGAGCCTCTCGAACCACACCCCGTCCACCCACGCATCCCGAGCACACCTGCCCCCTCTCCGTCTCGGTCTCCGTCATCCCGGCGTCTTCAGCCGGGGTCCAGCAGCCAACAATCCCGGCACACCCCGCCACTCCATTCACCCGCGCATCCCGAGCGCACGTACCCCTCGTCACTCGCAACTCACTCCTTCTCCACCCACTTGCCACCTGCCCCCAAAGAGTGTACACTGTCTGAGTAAACCTCGCAACCTGATCCCCGGCTCCCAATGCCCCTCGCCCGCTTCGCCCTGCACCTCCCCCCACTCCTGCTTCGACTCTTGCTGCTAGCGCTCCCCTCCCTCCCGTTCGCACCCAGCCCCACCTCGCCGTCTCGACCGTCCCGACCCAGGCGATTGGGCAAACAACCGTCGAACCGCCCTCCCACCGCCCTGCGCTCCCCGCCTGCCGGGGCCGAAACACGACTCGTCCCCACCGGCCCGCCAAACGCCGGCCTGGCCCTCCAACCCGGCGCCACCCCACCTTCCCCGGCCCCAGACAGGCCCCAAACCCCGCCAAAACACACCCCACCGCGCCTCAAGAGTTTTTTGGAAAAAACTCTTACTGCGCGCGAGGCCCCCATTTCAAGCCCAGTCGCCACCGCCGATGTACCCTCTCCCTCAGGACTTCGACATCCACCCCCGAAAGTCGGTCCTGACATGCCAGCTCTCGCGCTCACCGGCGGCGCCCCCGTCCGCACCCAGCCCTTCCCCGCCTGGCCCGTCTTCCCCGAGCCGGACATCGCCGCCCTCGCCGACCGCCTCCGCGCCGGCGACCGCTCCGACGACGACCCCGTCATCGAATTCGAGCAGGCCTTCGCCGCCACCCACGGCGCCCGCTACGGCATCGGCGTCAACAGCGGCACCAGCGCCCTTGAGCTCGCCCTTCAGGCCCTCCGCCTCGACCGCGGTGCCGAGGTCATCGTCTCCCCCATCACCTTCTTCGCCAGCATCTCCGCCATCCTCAACGCTGGCCTCGTCCCGATCTTTGCCGACATCGATCCCGACACCTACAACATCGCCCCCACCGCCATCCAGGCCGCCATCACCCCCCGTACCGGCGCGATCATGACCGTCCATTTCGGCGGCGTCAGCTGTGACATGGAGGCGATCCTCGCCATCGCCCAGCGCCACAGCCTCGCCGTCATCGAGGACGTCTCCCATGCCCACGGCGGCACCTGGAACCACCGCGGCCTCGGCTCCATCGGCGACGCCGGCTGCTTCAGCTGCGGCAGTGGCAAGAACCTCTCCGCCGGCGGTGGCGGCGTCCTGATCACCAACGACCCAGTAATCCACGAACGCGCCAGCGGCTACGGCGAACTCAACCACCCCCGCCGCCAGCGCCGCCGCGAACTCACCCGCGCCCGCGAAACCCGCCCCGCCACCCAGGAGTTCTTCCCCTACTCATCAGGCAACCGCCGCCTCCACCCCGTCCACGCCGTCCTCGGCCTGCCGCAACTCCAGCGCCTTGACGAGCAGACCGCGCGCCGCGACGCCAACGGCCGCTACCTCGCCTCGCTGCTCGACGACGTCGACGGCGTCTCCCCCCGCCGCCAGGACACCTTCGCCACCCGCGCCGCCAACCACCTCTTCGTCCTGCGCTACAACGCCCAGGCCTTCGGCGGCCTCTCCCGCGACCTCTTCGTCAAAGCCCTCAACGCCGAGGGCATCCCCTGCCAGACCGAATACCACCGCCCCATGCACCGCGCCGACCTCTTCGCGGACGTCGACGGCGAACTCAGCCGCGTCTGGCCCCGCGCCAACGGCGCTCCCGACGTCGACTACGCCGCCATGAGTTGCCCCAACGCCGAACGCGCCTGCGCCGACGAAATGGTCACCCTCCCCACCCGCGTAACCCTCGACACCCGTGACGGCATGGACCAGATCCTCACCGCCATCGAGAAGATCCAAACCCACCAGTCCGAACTCGCCGCCTACGTCCCTGAAGCCCCTTCGGAGCAATCGCAGTGGTCGATCTCCGGGACGTAATGCCCAACGTGTTACAGACGCCAAAATCGACGGCCCTCAACCACGGTGCTAGCCTCGTTCGGCGCCGAAGCATGACGGGTTTGCAGGACAGGCAACGCAGGGAGAAACGGCCATGAGCTACCGGCCGCTGGCTGACGTTCGCAAAGACCTCCGGGTCGAGTGGTACCGCTGCCCCATCGAAGGCTCGAAACTGCGCGAGCTCTCCCGTCGCAGCGACCTTCAGGGCTGGTTCCAGGCAGGCGGCCACCTGGCGCTGTTTCTCCTGACCGGCGCCATTACCTACTTCTTCTGGCTCCAGCAATTCTGGGTGGGCGTTGTCATCGGGCTCTACTTCCACGGGACGGTGGGATCGTTCCTGCGCGGTGTTGCGAGCCACGAGCTTGTCCACGGCTCGGTCTTCCGGACCAAGTTCCTGAACAAGTTCTTCTTGTACTTTTTCGGCCTCTTGGGCTGGTTCGATTCCTTTGACTACGCCAGCAGCCACACCTATCACCACCGCTACACCCTCCACCCCGAGGGCGACCGCGAGGTTCTGCTGCCCCTCAAACCGACCGTCGGCAAGACCTTCCTGCTCCAGATCTGCACGATCAACCTCTGGACGCAGAAAGGCCGTACCTTCGGCCGAGCCGGCGGCCTCTTTCCCACGATCATTGGCACCTTCCGATCGGCCATATCGACGCCCGGCTCCCCGGACACGTCCAAATCGGAGTGGTGGAACGCCTTGAATTACGACCAGCCGGACCAGTACCGCCGCTCACTCTGGTGGTCGCGCGCGCAGCTGGCCTACCACGCAACAGTCTGGGTGGTATCGATCCTGACCGGCCAGTGGATCTGGATCTTCCTGGTGAGCGTCTTTCCGTTCATCGCCAATCTGGCTTCCTACCTGGTCAGCATGCCCCAGCACTGCGGCCTGAGGGACAACGTCGCCGACTTCCGCAAGTGCGTGCGCTCGAACACGCTGATTCCGATCCTCGAGTTCCTCTACTGGCGCATGAACTGGCACCTCGAGCACCACATGTACGCCGGCGTCCCCTGCTACAACCTCAAGAAGCTCTACCACGAAGTCGCCCACGACATGCCCGAACCCCGCACCCTCCGCAGCGCCTGGCGCGAAATGCTGGACATCTGGGAACGCCAGCAAACTGACCCGGACTACCAGTACGACACCCCGCTCCCAGCAACCGCGCAGCGCATCCGCGAGGATGAGGCCGACGCGCTGGAGAGCTCCATCGGCGACCTCGCGCCGAAAGGTCTGAAATAGCCGTGCCGAGCACCACGAATCCGCTGGTTCAAAGGCGCTGGGAGGAGAGGCCATGAGCTACCGGCCGCTGGCTGAAGTACGCAAGGACCTCCGGGTCGAGTGGTACCGCTGCCCGATCGAGGGCTCAAAGCTGCGCGAGCTTTCCCGGCGCAGCGACCTCCAGGGTTGGTACCAGGCCGGCGGCCACCTGGCGCTCTTCCTTTTGACCGGCGCACTTACCTACTTCTTCTGGTTGCAGCAGATCTGGGTGGGCGTTGTCGTGGGGCTCTTCCTCCACGGCACCGTTGGGACCTTCTTCCGCGGCATCGCCGCGCATGAACTGGCCCACGGCTCCGTCTTCCGCACCAAGATCCTCAACAAGATCTTCCTCTACCTGTTCAGCCTGCTCAGCTGGTGGGATGTATTCGACTACGCCAGCAGCCACACCTACCATCACCGCTACACCCTGCATCCCGAGGGTGATCGCGAAGTCTTGCTTCCGATCCAGCCGAGGACCGGCAGGACATTTCTGCTCCAGATGTTCACCATGAACATCTGGACGCAGAAAGGACGCACGTTTGGACGAGGCGGCCTGATTCCGCTGATTTTGAGCACGATTCGGACGGCCATGGGAAGTTCAGGTTCGTCCACCAGGGGCGGTTCGGAGTGGGTGAACTCGCTGCACGAGGATCAGCCGGATCAGCATCGGCGGGCGATCTGGTTCGCTCGGGCACAGCTGGCGTTTCACGCAGCGGTGGTCATCGTCTCAATCGTGACGGGCCAGTGGATCTGGATCTTTCTGCTTACACTCTTCGCGTTCACCGCCGGCTGGGCCGTGTACATGGTGGGATTGCCCCAGCACTGCGGCCTGAGGGACAACGTCCCCGACTTCCGTAAATGCGTGCGCTCGAACACGCTGATTCCGATCCTCGAGTTCCTCTACTGGCGCATGAACTGGCACCTGGAACACCACATGTACGCCGGCGTCCCCTGTTACAACCTCAAAGAGCTCCACCAGGAGGTCGCCCACGACATGCCGGAGCCGCGCACCCTGCGCAGCGCCTGGCGCGAAATGCTGGACACCTGGGAACGCCAGCAGACCGACCCCGACTACCAGTACGACACGCCACTCCCCGCCACCGCCGGACGCGTCCAACTCAAGGACTTCGATGAAGTGGAGAGTTCAATCGGAGACCTGGCGCCAAAGGGCCTGAAATAGCAGTTTGACCGTCCGCGTCGACCCATCCGGTCGCCGTTGGGTAGCGGAGGAGGTCCGGGTTCCGGGCCCGATCGCCCGGGTCTGGAGCGCTGTCGCAACTGCCAAGGGCATCTCAGCCTGGTTTGCACCGACCAGCTTCGAACTCGGATCCGATGGAGCCCCTCGGCGAATCACCTTCAACTTCGGACCAGCCAGCATCGACGCGGTCACCGTCACCGCCTGGAACCCGCCGCACAGCTTCGCCGTTGAAAGTTCAGACTTCATACCGGGCGGACCACCGGTGACTACCAAATGGAACATACTCGAAGCCAGCAACGAAACCTGCGACGTCCGCGTCCAGCACCAGCTGGTCGCGGACACCGACGAGTGGGATGGCTACTTGGAAGGCGCCGAGTCCGGCTGGCCGGAGTTCTTTGAAAACCTCAAGTCCCACCTGAGCCCATGAACAGCACCTGAGGAACCTGAAACTCTAGCGGCCAATACCAGTGCGCGATCGCTACTCCTCGTCCGCGCCCGTGTCGATCTTCCCGAGAAACACCTGTGTCAGGATGTCGGTTTCCTGAATCGACTCCGGCGTACCGTCGTGCACCACGCGTCCCATGTCCAGCACGTATGCGCGGTCCACGATGTCCAGCACACCCTTGATGTTGTGCTCCACGACCATAATCGTGGTCTTCAGCTTCTCGCTGATCTCCGCCACCTTCTGAAATACTTCCTTCACCACAATCGGAGCCAGCCCCAGCGTCGGCTCGTCCAGCAGCAGCACGTCCGGACCGGCCATCAGGCCGCGGCCCAGCGCCAGCATCTGCTGCTGTCCGCCGGACATCTGACTGGCCAGGTCGCGGCGCTTCTCGTAGAGGACCGGGAAGAGGTCCAGCACGGTGTCCAGGCGTCGCTGCTTCTCGGCCGCGTCACCTAGATAGAGGCAACCCATCTCCAGGTTTTCTTCAATCGTCAAATGAGTGAACACGCGCCGGCCTTGCGGCACAAACGCAATGCCCTCTCTCACGATCTCGTGCGTCGGCGCCGTGAGCCGGCTCTGACGCCAATTGACGTGGCCGTCCACGACCGGTGCCAGTCCCATCACCGCCTTCAGCACCGTGGATTTGCCGGCCCCATTCGGACCCATTACAGCCACGATCTCGCCCTCGCCGACGCCAAGCGATACCTCGGTAAGGGCGCGCACCTGGCCGTAGCGAACCGAGATATCGACCAGTTCGAGGATCATCATCTCTGGCTAGCGCTCATGCTAGTTGCCCAGATATGCATCAATGACGCTCGATCTGCTCAGTACTTCGTCGGTCTCTCCCACGGCGAGCAGAGCGCCGCTGTCCAGTACAAAAAGGTGATCGGCCAACTCGCGCACGATGTCCATGTTGTGAGAGACAAAGACGATGCTGCGATCTTGCTCCCGCATGTCTTTCAATATCGACTTGACCTGCTCAAGCATCCTTGGAAAGAGGCCGGCGAAGGGCTCGTCGAACAGGTAAATCTGCACGTCCATTGCTAAAGCGCGCCCGATTTCCAGCAGTTTCCGCTGGCCGTAGGACAGGTCCTGAGCCATGGCGTCACGCTTCTCCCACAGGCCGACGCTCTTCAGGATTCTCTCAGCCTCTTCCCGGTGGCGCGGTTTTGTCCGTTCGAAGAGCGACGGGCACACGCGGCGTTCCGTCAAGACCACCATGATGTTGTCCCAAACGCTGATCTGGTCGAACAGCCTCACCTCCTGAAACGTGCGTGTGATGCCGTGGTCCGGCGAATCATGCGCCTTCACGACGCGGAGTCCGACGTTGTCGATGACGACGATTCCGCCATCCAGCGGAAGCATGCCGCTCAGCAGGTTAATCAGGGTCGACTTGCCGGATCCGTTTGGCCCCACGATGCAGGTGAGCCATTCGCGCAAGATGGACATCGTCAGCTGATCGATGGCCTTGACCGCGCCGAAGTTCTTCGAGATTTCGCGCGTTTCCAGCACGTAGACGCGGGGATCGACCTGGGTGCTCACAGCTTGAACCTCCCGACCAGTCCCTGCGGCCTGAACAGCATCAGCAGGACCAGGAGGACTCCCAAGATCACCTGTCGAATCTGACCGATGAACTCGGAAGGCAGAAACGGCACGAAGCGCATGCCCTCTTCCAGCATCACGAATGCCAGGGCTCCAAGCAGCGACCCCCAGATGCTGGCCAACCCGCCCAGGATGACAATCGAGACGAGGAGAACGGACTCCAGCAGAACGAAGGAGTTGGGGTCGATAAACGTGCTCCAGCTCGCAAGCAGCGCCCCGGCCAATCCGGCCATCATCGCTGAGATAACCCAGATGGCCAGCTTGTAGTGGGTCGTGTGGTAGCCGAAGACTTGGATGGCCTGTTCGTCCTCGCGGATAGCCGTGAGCACCCGTCCAAACGACGAGGTGACGATCAGCCAGGCAATCAGCACAACCAGCCCCAGGAAGACGAGCAGCAGAGCCAGAAACTCCAATTCGCCTTCAAAGACCAAAGGACCGATAGCCGGGCGGGCGATTTCGTGAATCCCAAACGCGCCCCTGGTCAGGTTTCGCCAGCTCAAGAAGGTGGTAAAGGCAATAACCGCGAATCCAAACGAGACCAGCACGTAGATGTCGTCACGGAAGCGGTTGAACGCGACACCCACGACAAGAGCCACGAGACCGGCGAGAATCACGCTGAAAGGCAGCGCGGCGAAGAATGGCCAACCGAAGGTAGGAATTGCCTCCGTGCGTAACTGCTCGTAGGAGGCGTTCGAGGAGAGCACTGCCATCGCGTAGGCGCCGATGCCGAAGAATCCGATGTGGCCGACGGACAACAGACCGGTGTAACCGACAACCAGGTTGAGGCTCACGGCCAGAATCGCCCAGATGGCGAAGACGCTGCCGACGGTTATCGCGAAACCGCCGCCTCGCCACAGCATGAATACCAGCGCCCAGCCGATGACGATCAGGTTGGCCCACAGCTTGATGTTGCCCTTGGAGCGCTGCCACCACGATTGGGGATCGCGCGCGACGTCCTGGAGGTTGCGGAGCGCTCCGGTGGCGATGCTCACCCGGTCACTTCCTGGGTAACAGGCCCTGCGGCCAGAACGACAGGAACACGATCAGCACGATGAACGAGATCACGTCCCGCCATTCGCCGGCCAGGTCCCAGATCCCAAACTGCTCCAGCATCCCGAGCGCAAAGCCCCCGACTATCGCGCCATACAGACTTCCGATGCCGCCAACGACCGAAGCGATCCAGCCCTTCAACAGCAACAGCAGACCCATGCGTGGCTGAATCGCCGTGTCGTGACCGCTCACGAGCCCGGCCAGCGCCGCGTAAATCGCGCCGATGAAGAACACGATGGCAATGACGACCGTGGTATTGATGCCGACGACCTTCGCCACTTCCTCGTCGTCGCCGATGGCACGCACTGCCTTGCCGAAGGCCGTCTTCTTGACCACGAATAGCAGAACGCCAAAGCCGGCTAGCGCCAGCCCGATAGCGAAGACGTTGAACCCTTTGATGTTGGCGCCGCCGATGGTCCAGGGCTCACTGCCAAAGGTGTCCGGCAATGGCCGTGGCGCGGCACGAAACACGATGGTGATGAACGCCGTAATCGCCAGCAGGATGCCCAGCGAAGCCACTAGCATGATTAGCGGTGAGTTGGCTCGCTCTCGCATGGTCACGTACAGGCCGCGATATAGGGCCAGGCTCACGGCCCCAGACAGCAGGCAGGCGACGAACCAGCTCAAGTAGAGTCCAAGGCTTGGTGTGCTGGCGACGAAAATCGCTACCAGCACACCCAACGCGATCGCAACCGCGACCATCGCCGCGAACGTCCCTCGGTTCGTTTGGAGAGCGAAACGGGGGTACGCTCGGTTCAGGATCCAGATGGTCTCTCCGGCTATAAGAACCGCGACCAGGGGACTAAGCAGCACGTGCAGGTTCGCAGGGTTAGCCAATACCAAACCCGTATAGATCCCGAACGCCGTCGCCAACAGGCCGCCGACGACCAGCAGGGTCCTCGGCTGAACTCGCGTGTGTAGTCGGCGATACAGCAAGACGTGGAGCGCCCACGCCGCAACGCCCGCCGTGACGGCCGCGAACAGCACGTTGACGGGACCGCTATTGACTGCGTACTGGCCGGCCAGGACATCATGCGATCGCAAGTAGAAGACGCCGTAAGCGCCAATGGCGGCGGCCGCACCGTAATACAGGTCAAAGAACCAGACCGTGCTGTACACGAGCGTAAAGCCCATGGCCAGCAACGCGTACACCGCGCCCACGGCCAGTCCGTTGAACGCGAACTGAAGGGCCTGGTCCGGCGACTGGACGATCTTCCAGCCGATATACCCCACGATGGCGGCCGTGAGACCCACGGCCAGCAGCCGGCTTTGCTGCTCGCGAATCTTCAGAAAGTTGACGAGCGAGACGTCACGAAGCTGCGCGAGACTCATCGAGAGTTGCAGTCAGCTTGGCTAGTCGCCGGCTCGATCAATCTTGATATCGAGACCGTGGGGCCGGTCCATGGACTTCGGACCAACCCCACGGCCATATGGATCACGTGATCTGACTCAGTTGGTCGGCGCGGCGCCCAGGACTCGGTAACCCCCGTTCTCCTCGGTTCGCTCGGCCACTGGCAGCACCTCCAGCACCGCATTGGACAGACCGACCACTTCGCCCTTTTCGTCGAAGCTGTAATCCACGCCGATCGTGCCGCTCCACGTGATGTCGTAGAGACAGTCGCGGAACCCGTCGGCGTCCTGGTCGTCACCGGTCTTCTTCAGGCACTCGGCGGTGATGTAGACGTTGTCGTAGGCCGAGCCCAGGAACCAGGGCAGCGTGACGTAGTCGTACTCCGCTCTGAAGGCTGCCAGCACTTCCTGAGCCTTGGCGTTGGCCGGGTCTAGGTCCGGTGTAATCGCCTTGACCCCGGTTGCGGCCTCGCCCGCAATTTCAAGGGCCGTCGTACCGATCGGCACAACATCTGCGTAGATCGGGCCGTCATAGCCTAGTTCGCGAACCTGCTTGATGATGGTGCCGCCGCTGGCTTCGGCCTGCGCTGCGATGTGCAGAGCGTCGGGGTTCGCGCTAAGGATCTTGGTCAATTGCGTTCTGAAGTCGGTGGTGTCGGACGGATAGCTCTCGGCGGCCACGATTTGACCGCCCAGCTTCTCGAACTGCGCCGTCGTGGTTCGCCGCACGCCCTCGGCGTAGTCAGTGGATTCGTTGATGGTCGCCAGGTTGCGAACCCCGTCGGCCCAAAGCACGTTGCCCGTGTCCACGCCTACCGTGGCGTCGCTTAGCGACGTTCGGAAGATGTAGTCCCCGGCCTCGGCGATGTCCGGGTTTGTGGCCAGACCGGAGAACATCACCACGCCTTCCTTCTCGGCCAGTGGCGCGGCCCCCAGCATCGCTCCGCTGCACGACGTACCGAGAATGATCTTGACCTCGTCGACGTCGGTCAGCTTGTTGTACGCAGTGATCGCGTCCTGCGCATTGCATTTGGAATCTTCGACAATGAGTTCCAGCATCCGCCCGTTGATGCCGCCGGCCGCGTTGATTTCGTCCACGGCCAACTGCTTGGCCTGTACAGCCACGGTGCCGTAGGTCTCGCCAGCCCCGGTGACGGACTCCATAACGCCTATGCGAAATGGTCCTTTTTCTTCTTCTCCACACCCCACAGCCGCCAACGCAAAGACGGCTATCAGGGCAATCGCGACAATTCGTTTAGCTGAAATGGAACTCATGGACTCTACCCCCGACGCTCTTCACTGAGGTTATACCGCGTTCGCCTCTTGAATTGCAACAACACGCGGATAGTTTCAGGAAGAAATAACTTGAGCGAGTGTACGCGACTGAATTTCGGCGCTCGACTGCCGACGGCTGGAACCAGATTGGCCCATTCGATACTCGGACCATCGCAGGCAGCAGGGCGCGAATTCGACTAAATTGAACGTCGGAAGCGCAGCGGTCTCTGTCTGTCCTGCGGAGACAGCTCCGGGCCGTCGAGCGTGAAGGGAAGGCTGGCCATGCGTACCGTCCCCAGAGTCGTTCTAACGCCGGAAGGCAAGGCTGCCCTTGGTTCGATCGAGGTGGCCAAGCCCGCGCCCGATGAAATCCTGGTACGGATCCGCAAAACGCAGGTCAGCGCCGGCTCCGAACGCAACGCCTACGAGATGTCTCGGTCAAGCGTCGCCAAAATCGGCTATACCGCCGTCGGCGTGGTGGAGGAGACCGGAGCATCCGTCGCCAACTACACGTCTGGCGATCGCGTGCTCATCATTTCGCCGCACCAGGGCGCTGACCTGGTCGATGTCAGCAGCCCTTCAAATTGGGGTGGCTACGCCGGCCAAATACCTGACGGCGTTACGGACGCCCAGGCGACCTTTGCGGTCTTGGGCGACGTTGCGCTGCACGGGGTGCGGCGCGCCAAACCTTATCTTGGCGAGTCGGTCGCCGTGTTCGCGCAGGGCTTGGTTGGACAGCTGACCACCTACTTTGCTGCAAGGGCCGGCGCCTACCCCGTGATCGCCATTGACCTGCTGGACGAGCGACTTGAGCACAGTCGACGAAGCGGCGCTACCCACACGGTCAACGCAACTCGCGAGGACGCCGTTCAGGCGGTGCGCGACCTGACTGGTGGCGGAGCCCGTGTCGTATTCATGGTTGCGCGAAACCCTGCAGTCTTTGCGGACTGCCTGAAGGCGGCGGCCCGCGGCGGCACGGTCTGCCTGTCGGGCAGCCCTCCTGGCACCGTGGAAATCGCGCTTCAGCCCGAGGTGCTGCGGCACGAATTGGACATCCTGGGCAACTATTCGCTTGACTATCCGGCCGAGCCATACCACCGTTTCCTCTGGACGCGCCCGGCCAATCGTGCGTATGTCTTTGACCTGATTGCTCGGGGTGAACTGGATGTGGATCAACTCGTGACACACGATGTCCCCTACACACGCGCGCCGGAGATGTACGAAATGATCGCCAGCGGCCCCGAGGGCTGGCTCGGAGTGCTGTTCGACTGGACCGATCAGCCCTAGCGGATGACCTCCTGCGAGTGATTCGCGGTGGCTCTGAACCCAACTAGGCACGCTTCGGTCCAGGTCATCACGTTTGACGGCCCTGGGGCGTCTCCAGATCTGCGTGCAGTGCCGCGGCCATCCGTGCCCGACCGCGGTGCGTTGATCCGGGTCCACGCCTGCGGGGTGTGTGGCACCGACCTGCACATCCTGCGTGGCCACTGGCCAGACGAACTTCCATGGCCATTCACGCTTGGCCATGAATTGGCCGGCGTGCTCGATGACATCGGGCCGGGTCTGGACGTCGACTATATGGGACGTCCACTGCGCGAGGGTGACAAGGTAATGATCCCGCCGCTGATGGCCTGCGGGTCATGTCACTACTGCATCCACTATCCGACGCGCGCGAACCGCTGCCTGAACCCGACCTACTACGGGCGCAAGATCGGGTTCGAACGTCCACCGCACCTCTGGGGCGGGTGGGCGGAGATGGTGTATGTCGACTTGGAGTCATTTCCTGCCACCAAGATCTTTCGCCTGCCCGACGACATGCCCAGCATGGTTGGAACGCTGGTTGAGCCCTATGCCTCGGTAACCCGAGCCTTCAATCGAGCGGCCTCGCTGGGGCTGGAGGGCTTCAAGGCCGGGGACTCGGTCGTTATTCAGGGCTCGGGGCCCATCGGTGTGCTCGCACTCATTTCGGCTCGACAATGGGCGGCGGGCAGGGTGGTCGTGGTGGGCGCGCCCGAAGAGCCGCGCCTGGCGCTATGTCGCGCGTACGGCGCGGATGCGACTGTATCGATCGAAGAACATGGCACGTCCGGTGCGAGGATTGCCGCGGTTCGCGAAGCCGTCGGCGGCTACGGAGCCGATCTGGTCGTGGACTGCAGCGGAGCCCCGCCGGCCGGGCCCGAAGGAATCGAGATGTTGCGCGACGGCGGCACCTTCGTGGAAATGGGCCAGTTCACGGACGCGGGAAGCATCGATACCAACTGGCACCGGATCTGCGTCAAGGAACTCCAGGTGCTGGCCAGCTGGGCATTCACGCCCGATGAAGTCAATCAGGCAATGGGAAACCTCTACGCCATTCAGGACGACTACGACTGGTCGCTCATGCAACGCACGTTTCCGCTATCAGAGGCTGGCGTGGCCGAGGCCATTCGCAGCGCAATGGCGATGGAGTGCGTGAAGGCAACAATCGTTCCGGCGATTTAGTGCATTGACCGGGGACGCCTGGGTTTCGAGTCACCATGAGTCACTTGAGTCCGGGGACCTTCGCTTCACACAACCCGGGGTCTCCAGCGCGTTTTCCGCGGGCGTGGAACGGTTTGCCCAATCCGCGCGTAGTCATTAGTGGAAGGCGCCAGGAGATTGGATGATGAGGGCGGCCTATGACCGATGAACAAGCCGTGCTGCGTTGTCAAAACGGCGAGCACGAAGCGTTTCGCCATCTGGTTGAACGCTACAAGGACGTGCTCTTTGGCACGGCGGTTCTCATGACCGGGAACCGCGCGTTGGCCGAAGAGCAGGTTCAGGAAGCCCTCCTCGCCGCCTGGCGGGGAATATCGGGCTTTCAGAGTGGACGGCCGGTGAAGCCCTGGCTTGTCCGGATTCTGGTGAACGCGGTGGTGTCCCAGCGTCGACGTCGCGCGGTAGACACCGTACCGCTGGAGACGTACAGCCACGCAGACGACCGCCCCAGTCCCGGAGAGACGGTGGAGGCCAACCTCGACCGCCAGGCGATCCGAGAGGCGCTCGGTGGGCTGAGTCGGGACCACCGGCAGGTGGTCGTCCTGCGTTATTTCGCGGACCTGACGGTTCCCGAGCTGGCGGAAGCCATTGGCGTGCGGGAGGGCACGGTCAAATCGCGGCTCAGTCGAGCCCTTAGCCAGCTTCGGGAACAACTCGCATCGGGCGGTGCCCGAGAGGCGTACAGCCATGGCCAGTAACTACGGATCGGATCAGGAGATGGAACGCGCGCTGCGCGAGCACTTTGAAGCGGAGGCGGAGGACCTTCGCGCGCCTCAGAACCTGTGGGAATCCATTGAAGGCCGGATGGACCTGCAGCCCACGCGGCATCCGGTGACGCAAGTGCGTCGCAAGATTCTGGGCGCGCTGAAGCAGAACTGGTTTCCGATGATGGCGACCGGTGGCGCCGTGGCCGTGGCGGCTTCGGCCGTATTTCTTGCGTCGCGCGCGACTCAGGATGAATTCGGCATCTCGGAGTCCTATGCAGAGGCGGCGCCGGCTGCGGCCGCAACCGCAGCTCCGGTAGAGAGGGTGGTTGTAAAGGAAGTTCCGGTCGAGAGAGTCGTTGCAAAGCAGGTCGAGAGAGTTGCTACGCGGGCGCCAGCGGCGGCTGCGGCACCGGCGATGCCCGCCCGTTCAATGACTCAGCCGCCTGCCACATTGCCGAGACCGACGGCTGTCGTCGAGAAGGTTGTCACCCGAGAAGTGGTCGTCGAGAAGGTCGTCGAGGTTCAGGTTCAAGCCGACCGCGGCGTGCCGCCTGCCGCGACGGCTGCTCCCCAGGCAGCTTCCCCGCCCGGGGTGGCTACGCCGGCGCCGGCGCGGCCCCCGGCCACGACGTTCCAGGACTACGGACGCCAGCCATTCGTTGCCACCGCCGAGGACGCGGTGTCGACGTTCAGTCTTGACACGGACCGGACGTCGTACCAGTTGGCGTTGTCGTGGCTGCAGGAGGGCTACGAGATCGAGCCTGACTCAGTTCGGGCCGAAGAGTGGATCAACGCCTTCGACTACCAGTACGCGCCGCCGGCGGACGACTGGGGCTTTGCGATCACCAGCGACGTGGCGATGCACCCGCTGGATGGCAGCAAGCACCTGGTGCGTATCGGCTTCCAGGCCGCCGAAGTGGCGGACGACCGGCCGCTGAACGTGACGCTGGTGCTGGACGCGTCCGGCTCCATGGGTGATGGCAACCGCGTGGACATTGCGCGGTCGGCGGCGGAGGCGATTCGGCAGAGCCTGCGACCGCAGGACCGGCTGGCCGTGGTGCACTTCACCGAAGGGGTCATTCACGAGCTCACGGTGGAGCACACGTCCCCCGATGCCTCGGCGGTGCAACGGTCGATCCAACGGCTGGCGCCGCACGGCAGCACCAACGTACAGGCCGGACTCAACCAGGGCGTGCGGTTGGCGGATCGGATTCGGCAGGAGCGGCCCGAGGCATACAACTACGTCATCCTGATGTCGGATGGCGTGGCCAACGTGGACGCGACCAACCCGTTCGCGATCCTGGAGTCGGCATACGACCGGAATGCGCTGAACCCGCTGCGGCTGATCACGATTGGGGTCGGCATCAACAATTACAACGACGTGTTGTTGGAGCAGCTGGCGCAGCACGGCAATGGCTGGTACCGCTACCTGGACAACACCGGCCAGGCGCGGGCGACGTTCAGCCGGGACAACTGGCTGGCGCTGTCGACGCCGTTCGCGGACCAGACGCGGGCCCAGGTGACCTGGGATCCGGATCTGGTGCGGTCATGGCGGATCATCGGTTACGAGAACCGCGTGACGTCCGACCAGAGCTTCGCGGAGGACCGCAAGGAGTTTGCGGAGATCCCGTCGGGCGCGGCGACCACCGTGTTCTACGAGATCGAGTTGCACGACCGGGCGCGGGCGCGCGCTGGGCAGGAGGTAACCCTGGCCAACGTCGAGTTGCGCTGGGTGGTGGCGGAGGCCGGGCAGTCGCGGTCGCAGCGCACCGAAGTGCGCGGACGGCTGGACACCGGACTGTACACGTCCGGCGATGCGCGGTTGCAGCTGGGGGCTATCGTGGCTCTGTCCGCTGACCGTTACGGCGAGTTACACGACAGTGAGTACGTTGCCGAGATCTCCCGTGATCTAACAGCTCTGGAGCGCCAGTTGCATTCGCTGAGCAGCAACTTGGGTGGACTGGACGCCTTCCAAGACTTCCGGTTCATGCTGGAGCACATGGCGGAGCGGGCGCGCGCGCAAGCGCAGCCGGCGGCGCCGACTGGCTACAGCCGCTAGCTGATCGCTCTCGCCGCGGGGCGTCCACGACCGAGTCGTGGACGCCCCGCCGGCGCCTTTCGGATCTGGCCGTCGAGCGTGCGCGACGAGCGAATTGACGCCTAGTCGCACGTTGGGCAATTTCAATGGAACGATTTGACTCCATCACGCGTATTAGTCAAGACAAGGCTCCAGGAGATCTGATCATGTTTGGGACTCTTGACGTTGAACCGGCTGTTCTGCGGCGACCAAGGGTTGATTGCACGGCGGTGCAGCGCTTGGCTAACCGACGTGTCGAACAGAACCAATCCGCGAAGGCAGTGACAGCCTGTAGCAAGACGCCGACAAGGGAGTCCGGTCAAACGGCAGCAAACGTGGCTCGGCAGACCATTGATGGCTCCCAGCACGACGGCCAGCCCACTTCCTGGGTTCAGCGCAAGGTCTCAGTCGCGGCGGCCCGCCGCAGAATATCCGCCATGGCCATCGGGGGGATGGCAGTCATGACGCTCCTTGCTGCGACCGCTTGCGGCGAAACCCAGGTCGTCGAGGTTGAGAGGATCGTCGAGAAGGAAGTTCCGGTCGAGAAGTCCGTGATCAAGGAAGTCCCCGTCGAGAAGCTTGTCACGAGGGCTCCGGCCGCCGCGCAGGCCGCGCCGCAGTCGTCAGCACCGAGCAGGCCCGTTTCGCCCGCACCCGTTCGCCCGTCGGCCACTACCTTCCAGGACTACGGACGCCAGCCCTTCGTCGCCACCGCCGAGGACGCGGTGTCCACCTTCAGCCTGGACACCGACCGGACCTCGTACCAGTTGGCGTTGTCGTGGCTACGAGAGGGCTATGACGTCGAGCCCGACTCCGTGCGAGCCGAGGAGTGGATCAACGCGTTTAGTTACCAGTACCCGGCGCCCGCCGACGACTGGGGATTCGCGATCGCCAGCAACGTGGCCGTTCATCCGCTGGATGGGACCAGACACCTGGTACGCATCGGCTTCCAGGCCGCTGAAGTGTCCAATGAGCGGCCCCTCAATGTCACGCTCGTGCTCGACGCGTCCGGCTCTATGGGTGACGGCAATCGCGTGGACATCGCGCGGTCGGCGGCCGAAGCCATCCGCCAGAGCCTGCGCCCACAGGACCGGCTGGCCGTGGTTCACTTCACCGACGAGGTGGTGGGCGACCTCACGGTTGCGCACTCATCGCCCGATGCCGGATCGGTCCAGCAGTCGATCCAGCAGTTGAGGCCGCGTGGCGGCACCAACGTGCAGGCCGGGCTGAACCAGGGGGTGCGCCTGGCGGACCGGATTCGGCAGGAGCGGCCCGAGGCCTATAACTACATCATTTTGATGTCCGACGGCGTGGCAAACGTGGACGCGACGAACCCGTTCGCGATCCTGGAATCGGCGTATGACCGCAACGCGCTGAACCCGCTACGGCTGATCACCATCGGGGTCGGCATCGGCAATTACAACGACGTCTTGTTGGAGCAGCTGGCGCAGCACGGGAATGGCTGGTATCGATACCTCAACGACCCCGGTCAGGCGCGAGCAACCTTTAGTCGCGACAATTGGCTTGCCATCTCGTCGCCGTTCGCCGACCAGACGCGGGCCCAGGTGTCCTGGGATCCGGACCTGGTGCGGTCGTGGCGGATCATCGGCTACGAGAACCGGGTGACGTCCGACCAGAGCTTCGCCGAGGACCGCAAGGAGTTTGCGGAGATCCCGTCGGGCGCGGCGACCACCGTGTTCTACGAGCTGGAGCTGCATGACCAGGCGCGGGCGCGCGCCGGGCAGGAAATAACGCTCGCAAGCGTCGAACTTCGCTGGGTGGTCGCTGAAACCGGACAATCACGGTCGCAGCGAACCGAGGTGCGCGGTCGACCGGACACCAGTCTCGGGTCTGCGGGCAATCCGCTGCTGCAGCTGGGAGCCATCGTGGCTCTTGCCGCTGACCGGTATGGCGGAATGCACGACGGCGAATACGTCGCCGAGATCTCCCGCGACTTGACGATGCTTGAGGACCAGCTGCGATCGCTGGACGGTGGCCTGGGCCGACTGACCGCCTACCAGGACTTCAAGTCCTTGCTGGCGTACATGGCTGAGCGGGCGCGGGCGCAGGCGCCGCCGGCCGCTCAGTCGGGCTACAGCCGCTAGCTGTCGGTTCACGCCGCGGGGCGTACACGACCGGTCGTGTACGCCCCGCTGGCGCGATACGGGTCAGGCGCTGGACCGCACGGCCTGGACGGAATCCTCGAGCGCGGCGACCCAGCCGTGCGCGTGTGCGACATCTCGGTGCGGGTGTATGGAGAGGCGGATGCGGCCATGGGTTCCGTCGTGGCCGTAGGTGGCGCCCCAGCCGCGGCGACGTAGCTCAAGGTAGATGCGTTCAACGTTGTCGCGATCGGACGTGAAATTGACGACGGCGAGGAGAGGGCGGACGAGCAGGCGGAGGCCGTCGATGCTCTCGATGCCCTTGCTGACGATGTCCACGACTTCCATGAGGCGTCGGGCCGATTCGCGATAGCCCTCGCGGCCGAGACGGCGCATCACGGTCCAGGCGGCCACGGCGTGATCGCCGGGCTTGGTGGCGGTGATGGTGTGGATGCCGGTGAACTCGGCGGGGATCGCGTCCAGCATGGCCTCATCGCGGATGAGGAAGAAGCCGGTCGCGACCGGTAGCAGACCAAGCTTGTGGCCGTCGGTCATCATCGACGAGACGCCGGGGAGGCTGAAGTCGAATGGCGGGATGGGGTAGCCGAGCTCTCGCAGGAAGGGCAGGGCAAAGCCGCCGAAGGCGGCGTCGACGTGCAGGTACAGGCCCTTGCGCTGCGCAAGGGCCGCGAACTCCTCGACGGGATCGAGCTGGCCGAAATTGCCTTCCGGCGCCGAGCAGACCAGCGCCACGGTGTTGCCGTTGAGTAACCGCTCAACCTGTCGCATGTCGGGGCGCATGGCGTCGTTCACGTACACCTCGCGCAACCGCAGGCCGAGAAGCTCGGCGCCCAGGCGGAAGCTGTAGTGGGCAGTGGTTGGAAGGACGACCTCGGGTTCCGACTTGGATCCGAGGTTGCGGGCCAGCCGCAGGGCGAGAAGGTTGGATTCGGTGCCGCCGCTGGTGATGAAGCCGACGGCTTCGCGATGCCCCAACAGCGAGCCGAGCATGCGCACGGCTTCCTTCTCGAAGAGGTCGGCGCCGGGGTTCATGTCGCGCGCCCACTCGACGAAGAAGGAGCCGGCGGCGAGGGGCCGGATCTGTTCGGCGATCTGGTGGGGCGGACCAACGTAGCTGACGCCGAAATTCCGTTCGACGCGATACGGGTCCTTGGCGAAACGGGCTTTGACCTCGGCCAGCACGTCGGCTTCAGGGGTGCCGTGCTCCGGGAAGTCGAGCGGCGGCGGCATGGGAACCGGGTGTCGTTTTTCGGTTCGATCGAATTCTCGAGCCACTGGTCGCTTCCTTTCCTTCAGCCGGTTGGCGGTTGACTAGACATCGACGGGTCCGGAGAGGCCGGGGCCGCCGGCGGCGAGGTAGCCGTTGCTGGCGCCTGAGGCGGACGGGCTGACCCAGAAGGCGTAGAGGTTGCCATTGCGCAGGTGGAAGCGGAACTGGATTGGACGGCCGGCGAGCGACGACAGATCGCCGGCGCCGTTCCAGTCGACGCGGATGCGAGTGGAGTCGGTGGCGAGCGGCCGGCAGTTGGCGAGGGAGAACGGGTGGATGACGTCGCCTCGCTCATCGAGGATTTCGACTCGCAACTCGCCCTGCGGGGAGTCCAGGTTGACGAACAGGTGGGAGCCGCTGAACGTGACCAGGCGGGTGGCCAGCACACCGCGTCGGCCGTTGGCCTGCATCGACGCGAAGCCGTCGCGACGGAGCGTGGCCAGGCCGGTGTGGCCGCCGGCGTACATGGCGTTGTCCTGCTCGTAGTCGCCGCCGAACTCACCCGGCTTCAGCACGGAGCCTTGGCCGGAGAAGGCGCCGTAGTAGAACCAGAGTTCGTCGCCGACCACCAGGCAGATTCCGCCCGCGGCGTGGATGTAGCCGTAGTTCCAGTCGCCCCAGCGCCGGCTGGCGCCGATGAAGGCCTGGCGATGCGGGCGATGCCAGTGGAATCCGTCGCGGCTGTAGGCAAGTTGCAGGTCGTTGATCTTGGGCCGGCTGATGCTGGCAGCGTCGGGGTTCTCGGGCCCGTGAAAGATCGCAAACGCGCCGAGCATGATGCTCTCGTAGGGGACGGCACTGACGTCGTAGAGCTGTGGGCGAAGCCCGAGGAATGGATCGGGGCGGTCGAGGCGATCGGCGCGCGCCCAGGGGACTGCTTGATCGGGATCCCAGCGAGCGGCCTGCAGGAAGTCCGGGTGCTCGAAATACAGGCGGGCGCGGCGGTTCCAGCTCAAGCGGATGCTGAAGACGAAGCGCTGGCGAAACGGGTTGTAGAAGAAGCTGGAGTTGTCGCCGCACTGGGAGGTCGGACCGCGTTCGTTCCAGTGGATGCCGTCGGGCGAGGTGTAAACGAGGCCTTCGTGACGTTCGGGGTGGCGCCAGAAGATGAACATCTTGAATCGCTCGCTCGGTTGGGCATCGGCGTCGAGCCAGACCAGCGCGCCGTCGCGCCGCCAGCCGGGCGGGTGCGCGATGACGGCGTTGGTGCCGGGGACCACGTCAAGTGACGGTCGTTCCCAGTTGATCCCGTCGCTGCTGGTCGCGAGCGCCGTTCCGTCGAACCAGCCGGCGTGGTACCAGAGCTTGAAGGTCTGATCGGCGGGGTCGTACCAGGCGCCATCGTTGAAGGGTGCGGCGACCGGGCAATGGTTCTGGTTCAGTTCCAGATCGGTTTCGGGCGACAGAACCGGCGCGGCGTCGTGGACCTTGGCGGCGTGGTAGACGCGGCGCAGGGTGGTGTGCTCGATCAGGAAGTCGTCGACGAACAGTTGGCGGCCGACGTCGATGGGGATGACGCGCGGCGGATTGGCGAGATAGGGCACCGGCAGCGGGTCGCCTCCGGGCTCAATGGTTCGGGGCGGCCACTCGGCAGGCGGTTGGACGCCGTTGTAGAGGGTTGACTGGGTCATTGGTCTGCGGCGAAGCGGCGGAGAACATTGCCGGTGACGCGGGAGACCGTGTTGTCGTAATTGTTGTGGGAGAGGCAGCCGCGCCAGGCGATGGAGCCGGCGGAGAAGACGCCGCCGCCATTGGGGGTTTCGAAGTAGACCATGTCGGCGCGGACGAACGCGTGAGGTCCGTCAGCTGGGGGCGGGGAGTCGGGCAGCATGCCGTCCTTGCCCTGGGTGAAGTCCAGGCGCTCGTCGTTGAAGGCGGCGTAGCGTTCGGAGTGGCCGACGGACGAAGCCAGCAGGAGGGCGTGGGGCGGGGTGCCGAGGCTGAAGTCGAGGCGGTCCATCTCGTAGCCGGCTGCGCCGTGGCGGACGACGAGGGAGGGGACGTCGCCGATCGGTTCGTCGTCGCCAATGCCTTCAAAGATGAAGGCGGCGCGGGGATCGAAGCTGTCGGGCTGGCGGACGTAGTGCGAGCCGCGGTCAAAGCCGGCGGCACTCGAGCCGACGCCGATGAGGCCATTGGGCGCGACGCCGCGGTTGCGCCAGATGCCGCCGGGCTCACCGGTGGTGCTGTGGACGCGCTCGGCGGGCGGCATCTCGAAGGGCCAGCTGGTGCCCCAGCGGCGGACCTCGGCGATGTGGGGTCGCTCGGCGTCGATGGTGGTGATGCCGAAGAAGCCGTTACCGCCCAGGTACATCAGCCGACCGCCCTGGTCCAGGTATGAGCGCATGCCGGCGAGCATTTCGGCGGTCCAGTACTCGGGGTGGGAGCCGGTGAGGACGACGCGATAGGGCTCAAGCAGGTCGACGCCTTCGGCGTGCAGATCGTGGTCGGTGATGACGTCGAACTGGTGGCCGCTGGCTTCCAGCCAGTCGATGAGATAGAGGTCGGCGGGGAAGCGGGAGGGGGCGGCCCAGACGCGGTAGCGGAACTTGGGGCGCATGTTGAGGATGGGTCGCAGGTGGGAGACGTGGGTGGTACCCGATCCGTCGGAGTGGCGTTCGTAGAGGCCGGGGATGCCGTTGGCGCGGATGTAGGCGAACACCGACTCGTGCAGTGATGGGTCGGCGTTGGGAATCCGCTCGTGGTCCACGAAGGCGCCGTCGATGTCGCGGAAGTTGGCGTAGACGACGTAGGTGAGCGTGGGCATGAGGACGGCGATACGGGAGGTGGCGGTACCGCGCGGCGGGCGGATGCAGAAGGGGAGGTAGTCCTCGTCGTCGCCGGCGCGGAGGCGGGCCGCGTAGACGCCGCTGGGCAGATCGGGCGGAACGATGAGTTGGAAGTCGGAGTCCCAGCCGACGTCCTCCACGTCGTCGTCGTGAAAGTAGATGGCGCCGTACTCGTGGCGGGCGAGGCGGAAGCTGGTTTGGGCGCCGGTGAAGTTGTGGCCGGTGATGCCGCGGGTGGGCATGTTGACGGCCACGCCGTGGAGACCGTGGGGGCCGGTGTCGGTGATCTGGTAGTTGCCGATGTCGAGGCTGAAGTCCCAGGCGGCGAGCGGGCCGACGCCAGCCGGTTGTGGTTCGACTCGGCCCTCCGAAGGACTGCGGGCCGGCTCACCACGAACGGCGATGCTGGCGGCCAAGGCGGTGAGCTGGTCGGCGGAGAGGGCGCAGTTGTAGAGGCGGGGGCTGTCGAGCTTGCCGTTGTAGGGGGCGGCGATGGGGCCGGTGCGTTCGGGTGGACCGGCGGTGAGGGAGGCGAAGAGGAGGGGGGCGTCTGAGGGTGCGCGGATGTTGGCGGCGGCGGTGTCGTGGGTGACGAGGGCACGGTCGGGGGCGATGGGCCAGCGGCGGAGGGGTTGCTGGATGAGGATGACGCGGCCGGTGGGGGCGTGGTAGCTGGCGCCGACGAAAGTCCAGACGCGCTCGGTGAGGGGGGCGCCGGTGGCGATGTTGACCGGTGAGGTCTGGCCGTCGGCGAGGTGGAGGGCAAGGTCGCCGTTGGGTCCGATGACGAGGGCGAAGCCGTGGCGGGCGGGGTCGCCGATCCAGCGGGTGATGAGGCCCTGGAGGCCGTTGGCGGGGGTGGTGGGGTAGATCCAGGCGGTGACGGTGAAGCTGGTGAGGGAGTCGAGGGCGGGGTGGGCGGGGATGTGGATGTAGGAGCCGCTGTGGATGGGCTTGGAGCGGCCGGGGTAGTGGCCGTTGATGGCGGAGGGGACCTGGCGCTCCTTGAAACCGGGGCCGGCGGGGGACTCGTCGCCGTGGATGAGCTGGACGAGGTCGGCGCGGAAGCGGGGGTGCTGGCTGCTGACCATGAAGCGGACGGTGTCGCCGGGGGCGGCGGTGAGGCGGTCGGTGTAGCCGACGAGGTTCATGCGGGCAGCGCCTCCGCCGGGTGCGGCATGGTGCGTGTGAGCAGCGAGTGTAGGCGGTGCGGGGGGCTGGAATGGGGCCTCGCGTGCGCGGTAAGAGTTTTTTCTAAAAACTCTTGAGGCGCGGCGGGGCGCATTTTGGCGCTTGAGGGCGGGCTTGGCGGGCGCCATGAGCGACCACGCAGCGGACGCGACGCGAGGGTCGGTGCGTGGCGAGCCGTGCTGGTTGCAGGGGGCGGCGGGTCAGGCTGGGCATTGGTGAGACTGCGAGTGGTTGCGAGCTGTGTACGATTTAGTGTACACTGTAGGAATACGGATTGCAACGGGCTGGACTTCGACAGGGCGGTGGGCGGCGGGTCCAGTTCGGCTACTGAGGAGTACTCATGCTTGGTTCACCGCTTGACGGGACGATCTGGGTTTGCAGCGTGTTTGGGGCCGTGGGACGGGCGCTTGCCGGCGTGGTGGGGGCGGCGTTGGGGGTGGTGGGGCGATGATGCGGGTTGGGGTGCATTGGCCGGATGCGGGGCGGCGGTACCCGGACGGGACGCCGTTCGTGGAGTTGGTGTACCTGGAGGGTGTGGCTGCGGATGATCCGCATCACCTGGGCCAGGCCATGCGGCGGATCGAGGCGCTGGCGGCGCGGCATCCGGCGAGCGAGGTGCTTCTGCGGGTGGACTGGCGGCCGGGGCAGGCGTATGCCCGGACGGACGACGAGCGCGCGGCATATCGCGCCGCGCTCGGGGAGCTGAGCCGGCTGGGTCACCTGGGTGGGCGGCTGATTCTGCAGCCGGGCAACGAGCCGCAGTTGGAGGGCGCGCGGGACTGGCTGCTGGTCGAGGACGCGATACGGGACTTCATCGCGAAGTGCCTGCTGGCACTTCCTGGCGCGCGGCTGGCGAGCATTCCGGTGGCGGCGTTCCACCCCGGCCGATTGGGCGCTCCGGCCGGGCAATCGCCGGAAGGCTCGCCCTGGGCCGATCTGGACTACAAGCTGCTGGATGCGTGGAAGCGCATTGCGGGTCCGCCCGATGTGCTGAGCGTGCACGTGTACGGCAATCCGCGCCTCTCCGTGGCTGCCGACATGCGGACCCGCCACCAGAGGGGCTGGCGATTCGGGCTGAATGTGGCGGAGACCTGGGCCGAAAACCACGCCGCGCTTGGCCTGGATCACCTGCCGGTCTGGATTACCGAATTCAACACGGCGGCGCGCGGAACGGACCGGCCGCACCGGCCCGCGGTCAACTATCGCGAGGGCTGGCTGCAGGACGCGGCCCCCGTGGTGGCCCAGGCACTGCCGCAAGCGCGGGCGCTGTGCTGGTTCGTGGGCCAGGCGCGCGGCGGCGACTGGCATGACTTTGCGCCGGCGGCCCACGCCGAGCTCGAGCGCGACCTGGCGAGGGCGATGGCGTTGCCGGTGGGGCGGGCGGCGCCGGCGCCGACACCCGAGCCGGCGCCCATGCTGGGAGCGCTGACGCCGCCGCTGGACGGGACGGTTCGGGTTACGAGTGGGTTTGGGGAGGACCGGGGGAGTTATCGGCATGGGGGGTTGGACCTGGCGCTGGCGGCGGGGTCGGTGTATCGGCGGCCGGTGAGGGCGCCGGCGGGGGGTGAGGTGGTGGCCGTTTGGTCCACGGAGCGGCCGAGTACACGGGATGCGGCGGTGCGGGACGGGTTTCCTTACGGGAACGCGGTGGCACTGCGGGATGCGGAAGGGGTGCTGTGGCGGTTTCTGCACTTTGACGAGCCGCCGAGCCTGGCGGTGGGCCATGCAGTCGAGCCGGGGCAGACGCTGGGGTTGTGCGATTCGACGGGGAACAGCACGGGGCACCACCTGCACCTGGACGCGACGCCGGGCGGGCGGATCGATCCGGAGACGTTTGGGGTGACGGGTGAGCGGGTGAATCCGCTGGAGTTGTTCGCGGACGGCTATGCGCGGGCGGTGGGGTACGACACGCAGGTGTTCCGCCGGCAGATCGCGATGGAGTCGGGCTGGAACCCGACGGCGGTGAGCCACGCGGGGGCGGAGGGAATCGCGCAGATCATTCCGCGCTGGCATCCGTCGATGCGGGGGCGGACGTTCGATCCGTTCGCCTCGCTGGAATACGCGGCGAACCTGATGGCGTCGCACATCGCCCACCGCGGCGGGGACTACCGCGAGGCGCTGGCGGACTACAACACGGGGCGGGCCTCGCGCGGAAAGTTCCGGGCCGAGGGCTACCGCTACGCCGACTGGATCTTGAAAGGACTGGACATGGCGACAAGCCGCGAACTGGACGATTTACGAGCCGACCGCGACCGCAATCACAACCGCAAGCTGGCGGCGCTGCACCACGTCGGCGAACTGGTGCAGGCAGCCCGAAGGACGGGCGAACGGGCGTTCCGGCCGGAGGACTGGCGGGCGGTGGTGACGGCGGAGCGGTTTTATCACGATCCGGAGAGGGTGGGGTGATGGCTATTGGCTTTGGATCTTTGCTCGCCGGGGCATGGGGGCGGTTGACTCTCCTTCAGCAGGCTCAGGTCGGTCTTCGACATGCTCAGGTCAAGGAGGGGACAGAGGGATTGCTGCGAGGCGCAGCATTGATTGCACTGCAATCAATGCTTGAAACAGCACGGTTGCATGCATTGCGGTCAATGCGTGCAGCAGCAGCACGGTAGGCGGAGGGGCAATTGATGGCGAGCATCACGGTGCGGAACCTGGACGAGGACCTGAGGCGGCGGCTGCGGGTTCGGACGGCGGCGAGCGGGCGCTCGATGGAGCGGGAGGTGCGGGAGATTCTGCGAGCTGCGCTGTGTGAGGTCGACACGCAGGTCGGCAACCCCGGAACCGCCATGCATGAGTTGTTCAAGCCGTTCGTTGGCGTGGACCCGTTCGTTCCGCCGCAGGAGCCCATGCGCGACCCGCCGCGGTTCGACCGAGACAACAAAAGATGATCGTCCTCGATACCAACGTTGTTTCGGAACTCACGAGGGCACGCCCGGCACCCGGGGTGCTGGCCTGGCTGGACCAGCAGGACGGCGGGCGGCTGTTCGTGACGTCGGTGACCGAGGCTGAGATGCGCACGGGGATCGCGCTGTTGCTGAGCGGATGGCGTCGCGATGGGTTAGCGACGGCGGCGGACCGGCTGTTTGGGGAGGTTTTCGACGGGCGGGTGCTGGCCTTTGACGCGGCTGCCGCGCAGGCGTATGCGGAGGTCGCGGCCAAGCGCCGAGCTGCGCGCCGGCCGATCAACCAGGCGGACTGCCAGATTGCGGCGATTGCGAAGTCGCGCGGGATGGCGGTGGCGACGGGGGATGTGGATGTGTTTGGGAGTTGTGGGATTGAGGTGATTAGTCCGTGGTCGGGCGGATGAGCGGGCGGCGTGCCGCGCGGCCTGGGGGTTTCTTCACGCCATCGCGCGGGCAGTAGAGCCTGAATTACTGGCGGGCCAGCGCCACCGTGCTGATCCAGCCGGCGGCGGTTCGCAACGACTCGCAGTCGTGGCCGAACTTCAACGGGGCGGCTCTTTTGGGCCGTGGTGGTTGAGTGACGGGGATTCGCTAGCATCTGGGCCTCGAGATTGAAGCCATCACCGTCGCGGCCGCAATCGCGGTCGCTTTGGTTGCTGGCGCGTCGTGGGCGGGGTCGATCTGACTATGTGGGTCTTTAGGTATGCGCTGCGGTCAGGTTCTCGGAACAGGCGGCGACCGACTCGGTATACGCGGCGACGGACGTGGAACGTGGTCGGCTACACGTTGCGGTGTCAACGCAACCGTGTGCTGTACATCGGGATCACGAATAACCCGCGAGCGCGAGAGGCCGAACACAGGCTGAATGGCAAGCGATTCGACCATCTGAATGTCGAGACGCGGCCGATGTCTCGCGACTATGCCGAAACGTGGGAAGCACGGCGTCTCGCCAACTACCGCGATTACGTTGGGCGCAACCCGCATTACAACCGCACCGCTGATGGTCAGTACCACGACGGACGGCGACCGTCGCGTGGCTCGGGCGCGGGTACTCGGAGAACCCCTCGGCCGCAGCAGCGCGACTATGGCGTGTCTGGTATTCGTTGGTTTGTGGTCCTCCTGGTCCTACTGGTCGGCCTGATCCTTGTTTACGAAAGGGTGTCCGGGCTAGCCGGCTAGCACCGTCGAGAGTGTCGCGGTCCGGACATAAGCTGGAGGGCCGCGCTGCAGACTCCCGCAAGCTGATGCGTCGCAAGCGCCTTTGGTTTCCACTTTGGGCGCCGTCGAGCAGACGATTGACTTGGAGAGCCTGCTGTTCGTTCACTGGCGGGTTGAGTGGCTCGAGGAGGAGCTGGTTGGGAGTCTTGTGCTCGATGCTGGTTGTTGGGATGCCGCCTCTGCCGCGTGACGCCGCAGCCATTAGGAGGTCGTCGGCGCCGAGCTATCAAAGCGCTGGCTAGAATGGGCTATCCCTTGCAAGCCGGTGGGGCTTGAGTGGCTGAGGCAATCTCCCAGGCGGGGATTGCGCAGATGGCGTGGGATGGGCGGCTCGACGCTGAGCGCAATTGCCTGTACTACGCGGCGTTGAGCGACCGCTACCGGCGGCAGCACCAGTGGCTGATTTCGGCGGTTGCCGTGACTTCTTTTCTGGCCGGCTCCAGCTTTGTCATTGATGTATTGCCGCCGTGGACGAGCGCGGTGCTGGCCATGCTGGCGTCGCTGCTTGCGCTGGCCCTGATCACGATTGATCCCTCCATGAAGTCGGCGAAGGCCGAGAGCGCCAAGCAGCATTTCAGGTCGATCAGCGACGAGTGGAAGTACCTGTGGTGGCACCAGTACGAGGGCGATGCGGAAGCGAAGGCCCGGATGCTGGACGTGCGAACGATGTCAGGGCCGGAAGTGCCGGTTGCCGTTGACGACAAGCTGAATAACGCGTGTCACGACCGGGCTATTGCCATTGTCAGGGCGGAGTACAGCGTGCCGGCTGCGTGACGGGCGAGAGTCACGACGACTCCGCAACGGGCAGCGGCACGGCTCCACGACCTAAGCCAAACCCGCCGCCACCGAGGCCGCCGCCGAGAGGCCACCGATCGTCGGATGACGAGGCTGAGGCTGCACGCGGAATTCGCTCGGAAGGGCCCGTCCACAATCTTGGAACGGCGATGCATGAGCTGTTTGGATCGCTGGGCGGGGTTGACCTGGAGATTCCGGGGCGGGAGGCGGAGGGTGGTTCGACTCGGCCCTCCGCGGACGCCGGGCCGGCTCACCACGAACGGTGCTGAGTGACGGCGCCTCGGATGGTTAGGGGTCGAGGCGGCAGGGGGCGGAGAGTGGTTTGACTCGGCCCCTTCGGCAGGCTCACGGCAGGCTCTGCGCGGACGCCGGGCCGGCTCACCACGAACGGTGATGGGCGACGGCGCCCCTGATGGCTAGGGGTCGAGGCGGAAGGGGGGGTAGCGGTCGGTGGTGAGGATGAAGGCGTAGGCCTGGACGCGGGCGCTGTAGCGGATGACGCCGACGATGAAGTCGAAGAGGGCGCGCGGGTATTCGGCGGTGATGACGACCATGATCCAGCCGAGGACGACGGCGATGAAGGCCAGGATCCCGAGGATGACCAGCACGACGTAGTGCGGGATGGCCAAGAACCACTTGACGAGGGGGAGCCAGCGGTTGAGGTCGGCTTCGGCGTTGGGGTACTCGATGTCGAGGTGGACGGCCTGGTGTTCGTCGGTGGAGGGGTACTCGTCGCGCAGGGCCAGGACGTAGACCTCGATGCGGTAGACGAAGCGGCTGAGTTCGAGGTTCCAGTCGAACCACCAGCGCGGGTATTTGTGGCGGAAGACCAGCATCAGGACGAGGGGAAGCCAGAGGAGTGGGATGGAGATGGCCGCCTGATCGGAGCCGCTGGCCTGCCCGCTGTTGACGAAGCCGGGGATGAGGGCGGCCACGATGAGGATGGGGATGACCATGATGAGCCGGAAGAGGGTGGTGAGGCGGTTGAGGGGGCGGTCGGGGTAGTCAACGGAGAATTGGACGGGGTAATCGGATTGGTTGCTGGCCATGGGCTTGGGATCCCGATAGCGGCTAGTGGACATAATCCTATGCTTCGGGCTCGTACTTTGGCGAACGGGCGAGTGGTTTGGCGTGCGGGGTTGTGGGCGGTGTCGCACCATGCGCTGGCCGTGCGACGACGTGCCGCGCGCGTACGAGGGGACGCGAAATGACGGGTAGCGGAGGGCGTCCGCTGGCGCTGGCGATCGAGGACGATCTGCGGTATGTGCGGCAGTTGCGCGGGGACCTGGCGGTGGGCGGCTTCGCGGCGGTGTTTGCGGGAACGGGCGCGCAGGGTCTGTCCGAGGCCGCTGCGGAGACGCCTCAGGTGGTGTTGCTTGACCTGGGTTTGCTGGATATGGAGGCGCTGTCGGTGTTCGCGCAGTTGCGTGGTAGCTGCGATGCGCCGGTGATTGCGATGAGCGCGCGGGAGGACGATGGCGGGATCGCCGAGGCACTGGAGGCGGGCATTGACGACTATCTGCCGAAGCCGTTTGACCTGGATCAGCTGCTGGCGCGGCTGCGGGCGGTGCTGTGGCGGGTGCCGGGGGCGGAGGTTGGAGCGCCGCCGCCGTTCGAATCCGACGGGTTGACGGTGGATTTTGCGGGGGCGGAGGTGACGGTGGGGGGACGGCGGGTGGCGTTGAGCGCCCCGGAGTTCCGGTTGTTGCGGTTCCTGGCGCGGAACCGGGACCGGGTGTTCAGGCCGGCTCAGCTGGTGGAGGAGGTCTGGGGGCCGGAGTACGCGGGAGACCGTCACCTGGCGCGGGTGTACGTGCGGCGGGTGCGGGAGAAGATCGAGCGGGATCCCGGGGCTCCGCGGCACCTGGTGACGAAGCCCGGGGTGGGGTACATGCTGCGAAAGCGCGGGTGAGGCAACGCCGTACAGGCAAGGCGCGCGGGTCCGACCACTAAAGAGTGACTGCGCTTGATGGCGGGTGGGATACCATCGGAGTTGCGTTGAGGATTGCGCTGGAGTCGCGTGATGACGGCCGTTGACTCCCTGACCCGACCCGTCGAACAGGCGCCCACGTTCCGCAAAGTCGCGCCGTACCTGGTGGACTGCGATTGCCACCACCTGTGGCACAAGATCGACGAGATCTTTCCGTATTTGCCGCGCCAGTACGTGCAGGAAATCAAGGACTTCGGGTCCATGTTTCCGAACGGCGGCTGGACGAACATGCCGAACTCGCACGGCTACCGGACCGACCACGACGTGGACGAGAACACGGACTTCGCGGAGTTCACGGTCAAGGAGCACCTGGACCCGTATGGGTTCGACGTGGCGATTCTGACGGGACAGATGGTCTACCCGACGGTGGGGATGACGAACCTGGATTACGCGGCGGCGATCTGCCGGGCGCATAACGACTGGACGATGGAGCACTGGGTGGCGAAGGACCCGCGGTTCCGCGCGACGCTGGCGGTGGGGCCGAATGACCCGGTGCTGGCGGTTGAGGAGATCGAGCGGCTGGGCGATCACCCGGCGGTGGTTGGGGTGATGCTGCCGGCGGGCGGGCGTCACCCGTACGGGAACCGGATCTATCACCCGATTTATGAGGCGGCGGAGCGGTACGGGCTGACGATCGTGACGCATTTCGGGGGCGAGGGGCGGGGGCAGACGAACCCGCCGACGGCGGCCGGGTACCCGACCTATTACCTGGAGATGCGGATGGCGCGTCCGCAGATTGCGCAGGCGCATACGGCCAGCCTGATCTGCGAGGGGGTGTTCGAGAAGTTCCCGACGCTGACCTGGGTGTTCGTGGAAGTGGACACATGGTGGATTCCGGGGCTGCTGAATCACTTTGACGCCGATTGGAAGGCCGTGCGGGACTACACGCCGTGGGTGAAACGCCTGCCGAGCGAGTATTTCCGCGATCACATCCGGGTGGGTACGCAGCCGATGGAGCAGCCGGGGTCGCGCGAGGACCTGCACTGGTTCCTGGAGCAGGCGCGGGCGGACGAGACGCTGGTGTACGCGAGCGATTTTCCGCACTGGGACTGGGATTCGCCGACCTCGGTGGCGCCGGATTTCCCGTCGGAGATGCGGGCGAACATCTTTGGGGAAACGGCGCGCGCGGCGTTCAGGCTGTAGCGGCCGACTGACGTTGCCCAGACCGCGGACGAGCCTGCTGGATCGCATGGCGTGACGCCTGCGACTTCAGACGAGGTTGTTGTCTGCCCGGTTGCCGAATTGCCGGTGGGGGAGCGGTGGGAGGTGCGGGGGGCGCTGGGGTATGGGGTGACGGTGTTCAATGTGGGCGGGGATTTGTACGCGATGCTGAATCACTGTCCGCACCGGGGCGGGCCGTTGTGCCGGGGGCGGATACGGCCGCATCCGGTGTCGGATCAGGTGGGGTACTGGGAGTTCGAGCGGGAGGGGGAGATCCTGCGGTGCCCGTTTCACAATTGGGAATTTGACATAAGAACCGGCGAGGCGCTGTACGACGAGCGGGTGCGGGCGCGGACGTTTCCGGTGGAGGTGCGGGACGGGCAGGTGGTGGTGCGGGTGCGGAACAGGCGGCGTTAGCCCAGGGCGCGCATTCCTCGTCGTTCGCGGATCGTAAGAAACCAACCCAAGTGGCGTGTCTATGCGTGCGACGATTGCCGGGTTGCGTCGGAGAGCCGGCGTAGCAGGCGGGACTGGAGATGCGGAGCCAATGGCCGACCGTTCTAACGGCAGCTCACCGATAGTGGTCGTGCGGGACGTTCACAAGTCGTTTGGGGACGTGCATGCGCTGGCTGGGGTAAGCCTGGAGATCGAGCGGGGGACAGTGCTGGGTTTGCTGGGGCCCAACGGGGCGGGCAAGACGACGCTGGTGCGGGTGCTGACGACGTTGCTGGATCCGGACGAGGGGTCGGCGACGGTGGCCGGTTATGACGTGCGGCGTGAACGGACGCGGGTGCGGCCGCTGATCGGGCTGGCGGGGCAGTCGGCGGCCGTGGACGACACGCTGACCGGGCGAGAGAACCTGGAGATGGTGGCGAACCTTTACCACATGGGTCGAGCGACGGCCGCGGCGCGCGCGGACGAGTTGCTGGCGCGGTTCGACCTGGTGGAGGCGGCCGAACGCCCGGCCAGGACGTACTCGGGCGGGATGCGGCGGCGGCTGGACCTGGCGGCGAGCCTGGTTGCCGATCCGGAGGTGCTGTTCCTGGACGAGCCGACGACAGGGCTGGACCCGCAGGCGCGGCTGGAGCTGTGGGCGGTGATCCGCGAGCTGGTGGCGACCGGGACGACGGTGCTGCTGACGACGCAGTACCTGGAGGAAGCCGATCAGCTGGCCGACGAGATCGTGGTGATCGACCACGGGCGCATCATCGCCCAGGGCACGGCGTCGGAGCTGAAGGCGCGGTCGGGCGGGGAGCATCTGACGGTACGGGTGAGCGACTTGGCGGCACTGGAAGAGGTGCGGCAGGTGCTGGAGGCCGAGGGGGACGGGCCGCCGACCGTTGATGACGCCACGGGGACGGTGTCGGTGGCGGTGTCCAACGGGCCGGCACGGCTGGCCGGGGTGGTGCGGCGGCTGGACGAATCCAAGGTGGCGATTGCGGACATTGGGCTACGGCAGCCGACGCTGGACGAGGTATTTCTGTCATTGACCGGGCATCGGGCCGAGAGCGAGCCGGACGACGCATCGGCGGGAGTGGGCTGATGGTGGTCTCGATGGACGCGTTGCGGGTGGAGGCGCGCTATGCGCCGGGCGACATCCTGCAACTGTGGAAGCGCAACATGCTGGCGTACCGGCGCCAGCCGGAGCTGATGGTCTTTTCCACGATCCAGCCGGTGATGTTCGTGCTGTTGTTCGCGTTCGTGTTCGGCGGGGCGATTCCTACGGGGCCGGTGGAGTACATCGACTTTCTGCTGCCGGGGATCCTGGCGCAGTCGGTGCTGTTCGGGTCGACGCAGACGGGCGTGGGGCTGGCGGTGGACGTGACGAGCGGGATGATCGATCGGTATCGGACGCTGCCGATGGCGCGGTCGGCGGTGGTGGCGGGGCGGATCCTGGCCGATACGACGCGGAACGTGTTTGTAGTCGGGCTGATGCTGGGCGTGGGGTTCCTGATTGGGTTCCGGTACCACGGGACGGTGGCCGGGGCGATTGCCATGCCGTTCGTGGCGGTGCTGTTCGGGCAGACGTTCTGCTGGATTTCGGCGGCGATTGGCACCAGCGTCAGGCGGGCGGAGACGGCGCAGGTGGCGTCGTTCGTATGGTTGTTTCCGCTGGTGTTCGTGAGCTCGGTGTTCGTGCCGGTCGAGACCATGCCCGACTGGTTGGAGGCGGTGGCCGAGAACAGCCCGGTGACGCAGACGGTGAACGCGATGCGGGGGCTGGCGCTGGGCACGGATTTCTGGGAGCCGCTGGTGAAGGCACTGGCCTGGATGGCGGGGATCATGGCGGTGTTCGTGCCGCTGGCGGTGTGGCGATACCGGTCGATCCAATAGGAGACTCTCGGGTTACCCGAGGGCGGTCACCCACCCTCCGGGGCGTTCGATCAGACTGACGGACCGCCGCCTCAGCCGATCCAGGGACGACTGACCGGGGCTGCGTCGCAGGCCGGTAGTGTCGGCCGCAGTCCGGAATGTGGCTTGCGACGGCTACGACAGCCGCAGGCTAAGCCGAGCGGCACGATAGCGCTCGATTTCGCGCTTGACCACCGGGGCCATGATGTACAAGCCAATCAGGTTGGGGATGGCTACGATGAACACCAGGGCATCGGATAAGTCTATGAGTGAGCTGAGCTCAAGGCTGGCCCCGATGACTACGAAGGCGCAGAAGAGCAGCTTGAACCCCAGATCCCGAATCCGGCCCTCGCCGGTCAGATAGGTGAAGGACTTGAGGCCGTAGTAGGACCATCCCAGCATCGTGGAAAAAGCGAAGAGGACAGCGGCAACGGCTATGGGAACATCGGCCCAAGGCAGGGTAGATTGGAAAGCGCTGATGGTCAGCTGAATTCCGGCGATGTCGCCCGTGAGAACCGGGTTGTAGATGATAATGACGATGGCTGACATCATGCTGATCACCAGGGTATCGATGAAGGGGCCGAGTAGGGCAACATAGCCTTCGCTGGCGGGTAGAGGCGTGCGGGCGGCAGCATGGGCGATGGAGGCGCTGCCCAACCCCGCTTCATTAGAGAACGTGGCCCGCCGGAACCCGATGATGAGAGTTCCGAGTATGCCGCCAGTCAGTCCTTCAGGATCAAAGGCACCGGTTAATATTGCAGTTACGGCACCAGGGACCTTGTCGACATTGATCGCTACGAACAGCAGGGCCAGGAGCATGTACAGCAGCGCCATGGCTGGCACGAGTCGAACGGTGGCGCTGCCGATCGACTTGATGCCACCGACGATGACCAGGGCGACCATAAGAGCCAGGATCAGTCCGACGAGCCAGGCCTTGTCCGCGAAGAAGCTGCCTTCACGCCCAGTGATGATGATGAGCATCTCGGCCGCCTGGTTGGACTGAAACATATTTCCGATACCCAAGCATCCCATCACCATGGCGGCTGCGTAGAAAACGCCCAGTAGGCGGCCCGTTGCAGGCCAGCCGAGCCGTTGCAAGCCCACTTCCAGGTAGTACATGGGGCCGCCGGAGACGGACCCGTCGGGGTTGGCGCGGCGAAACATCACGCCCAGGGTGCATTCGGCGAACTTGGTTGACATCCCGAACAGGCCGGCGAAGGCCATCCAGAAGGCCGCACCCGGCCCGCCCACCGAAATGGCGATGGCCACGCCGGCCATGTTGCCGATGCCCACGGTACCGGCGATGGCGGTGGTCAGGGCGCGCAGCTGGGTAAGCTCTCCGGGGTCATCCGGGTTGGCATACTTGCCCCGAACGATGGCCAAGGCGTGGAGAAAACCCCGAATGTTGATAAACCGGAAATAGAAAGTAAAGAACACCCCTCCCACTACCAACCAGGCCACAATCAGTGGAAAATCAACGCCCAGGATGGGGATCGTAAAGAATATGATTCCCGAAAGGAGATCAGCTACCGGACGCAAGACTTCGTCAATACGCTGGTCTATGTTCATTGAATCTCTATGGCCAGATTCTCATCGTCTTAGAATGCTTCCAATAATGGCGTATTCCTGTATCATACTCCCCAATAGGATTTCGTCAGGGCTTACCACGTCGCAGGTATTCCCGACCTGTTCCGCACTTGGGTCACTCTCGAGCTTCAGACCGACGCTCCCGCCTTCGCACGCAGCTGGGATTGGATTGCAGCGAGCAGCAGGGCCGCCGTCGGTTCCTGGAGGCCCGCGCAACAGAAGTGACCGCCTCCTACGCAGGAGTGAACGACACAGCCCGACGGCCAACGATCATTCATTGGTCAGATCCCAAGCACGAGGCGGTAGATCTGGCTACGGAGAATTAGCACGTCAGAGCGGACACTACCACAGCGGGACTTCGTCACCCAATTATGCGAGGCAAGCACAACTCATGGTCATCGATCTGAACCACCATAGACTTGAAGGAGCGGGATTCCGAGGGATCATCCACTTCGCGCCATCAAGTCGGTGGAGGCGAAGATGTGGGTTGGTCTGTCCCCAGGACTTGACCTGACGTATCGAGAGTATGTCACGTATCGCTACCTCCGGAGTGTCCTCTGCAGACTTCGCATCCGCGCTCGTGGCATTTGGAGTGGACGGCAAGTGTGACGACTGAGCAGCGAGGACTCTCACGCAGACACTCGCCACAGGGAGAGGGAGCAAGGGTCTACGCACCTTCGAGAAGCAGGATGGTCTGCCATGGTCCCCGGTGAGGCGTGATTGGCGGCTGGCGCCTGGTTGGTGTACGAGGGATGGTGGAGAGGTCAGCGAAGGCAAGGGGTGGCGTCGGTCATTCGCGTGCCAATTGGTGATCGACGGCCAGGAGTGACGACGTCCACTAGACTCGCCGGGTTCCGACGATCGTGGGGAGCGCCGATGTCTGCGTTGCGTGCCGTGACGATTGCGAATAGCGACCTGGGCGGGGCCGGGCATGGGCTGCATCGGGCGTGGCAGGCCAACCCGGACGTGCGGATGGTGGCCCTGGCGGATCCGGTGGATACGGGTCGCGAGGAACTGGCGGCGGCCTGCGGGGCGGAGCGGACGTATGCCGACTACCGGGAGATGCTGGAGCGGGAGCGGCCCGACATCGTGGCGATTGCACGGCACTGGTACGACGACGGGCGGGTCGAGGAGACGCTGGCGGCCATCGAAGCCGGCGCGAAGGGCTTGTACGTGGAGAAGCCGCTGGCGCCGTGGGCGGACCAGGCGCGGGCGGTGATGGACGCGGCCGAGGCGGCGGGAACGCACGTGATCTTGGCGCACCGCAGCCGGGAGCATCCGGGGATGCAGGCGATCCGGGGGCGCGGCGAGGCCGGCGAGTGGGGCCCGATGACGCGCATTCGGGCGATGGACAAGGGCGATCATCGCGTGGGGGTCGAAGAGTCGATGATCCACGCGCCGCACGTGTTCGACGCGATGCTCTACCTGGTGGGCGAGGCGCCGGTGCAGGTGTCGGGGTTGGTGCTGCAGGACGGGCGGCCGGCGACGCAGGCGGACGCGGTGGGGCGCACCGAGAACGGGGCCGGGCCTATCGCGGGGGACCGGGTGTCGGCGACGTACTTGTTTCCCAGCGGGGTGATCGGGACGTTCGAGTCGGTGCCGGTGGGCGACGGGTCGTACGGCTCGGACCGGCTGGGGGTGGACTGCTATTACCAGGATGCGCTGGTGACCTTGCGGAATCAGCCGCGCGGGCTGTTTCACCTGCTGCCGCGCGGTGACGTGTTCCCGGCGGGCGGCGACCTGGGCTGGGAAGAGGTCGTGGCCGACGAGCCGTGGGCGCCGGAGGGCGTGGAGACCATGACGTGGAGCAACCACCTGCACGGCTGCGAACTGGTGCGGCTGATTCACGGGGGCGAGGTACGCCCGACGACGTGCACGGGGCAGGACGCGCTGATCGGCGTGGAGATGCTGGTGGGGGCGTACCGGTCGCACCTGGAAGGGCGGCCGGTGGCGTTGCCGCTGGAGGATCCGACGAATCCCTGGGTGTAGGGGCTGGTCGGGCTCTGGTGACAGGCGGCGCTACGAGGTGAGCGGCGGTTGCGTCGAGGGCGGGACGTGACGATGTCTGCCGATGGTGAGGCGATTGAACACTTAACCAATGCGTTGGAGGCGGTGCCGCGACTGAAGGAATTGGCGCAAAGATCACCTGAGCGGGTGGTTGGATCGCGGGAGTTTCAGCAGTGGCGCGAAGATGCCGTCGAGTCGATAGCCGCTGAATTGGGGAGGGACTCGAGCCAGGCCAGGGCCTTCTCGAGTGTTCAGTATTCGCCGAGCAACTTTTATTTTGGCGCCTCAAATGCGACATTTCGTGCGTACTACTTTCGGGGTCTGGATTCGGCGGCCAAGATTCTGATTTCGGCCATACGAGAGGCACGTGCGGCCGATGATGGAAATGGCTCTTCGTGAGTCTCATGTTCCTTCCCTGAGCAGGCTGAATAGCTGAACGACTAAAAGCGCTTCGTCGTCGGAGCCGAAAAGGTTCGGCTGCTGAATCCAAGCCGGGCATTAGTCTCGCGGAGAAGCAACGGGCGGTTGGCGTTGGTGCACGATTCGAGCCGCGTGATGGCTGCGCGGCGGTCCGCGCAGATCCGCTGGCTGCTGCTGGCGGCGACCGTAGTGCTGGCCGGGGCGACCGCTTGCAACTTGCCCGGATCGGACGCGGCGGCCTCGACACCCACAGTCACCGAGACGGCGGCGGAACTGACGCCAGCGGACGTGGCGCGGCGGGTCGCCACGGTCCGGCCGACGATTGCGGCGACGGCTGCAATCGCAACACGCCGGCCAGCGCGCACGCCGACGCCGGCCGAGACGCCAATGCCAAGTCGATCTCCATCGCCGACTCCGGCGCAGACGGCGGCAGCAGGTCCTTTGCCTGCGCCGAAAAAGACCGCGACGGCGACGCCGAGACACTCGCCGACGCCCGTTGCGACTCCGGCGCCGACCCCCAAGGAGTTGGGCGAGGAACTTCGGGGAATCGTCCAGGACGAAATCAGGGAGGAGTTTCCCGAGTTTCCGGGAGCCGCGAACCAGCCGGTGCACGTGGTTCCGCTGGGTTCGCCCGAGGTAACCGGGGCCTACTGGTGGGTAATCACGGACGGTGCGCAGCCCTTCAAGGTCACCTTGTGGGACGAGGTTGTGAACTTCTTTCACTTCGCAGCGGTGTACCAGCGGATGCCGAGCGGCGAGTGGCGTGAGGTGGGCCGGCTGGAGATTGAGAGCGCGCCGCAGCGAACGCAGGTGGAGGCGCTGACTACGGGGTGGGAGGCGCCGGGCGGCGAGCCCTGGGCGTGGCTTGCGGTGCGCGGCGGAACCGGCGCCCATGCGGGAACGCTGGACGTGATTGGGTTCGACGGCCAGTCACTCAGCACCGCGCTGTCCTGGGTCAGCGCGCGCGCGAACGCCGGTGAAATCGTGGACCTGGACGGCGACGGGTTGTTGGAAGTCGTGCTGGACGAATCAGATCCCTACATCTTCTGCTACGCCTGTGCCACCGAGCTGAAGCAGGAGGCGGTGTTTCGCTGGATCGGCACGGGGCTTGTTCGCGTGGACTTGGGTGCGGCGCCAGGGGCACCCCGCGACCAGCTGGGAGAGGGTGTGCAGCGAATTGTGTCGCTGGCGGAGGCGGACCTGTGGCGAGAGGCCGCTTCCGGCGCGACCGCGCTGTCGGAGCAATCACCACTCAGCCAGGGCAGCCGCTGGTTCTCGATTCTGACGAACCGGATGGCCGCCGTGCGGCTGGCGCACGCCGGTACTCCAGGGCAGCCGCTGCTGACGCAGGTGTTCGCGGGCGAATACGCCGCGGCGGTCGACCTGATGCGGGCGCTGGAACCGGCCGAGGCCTTCGCCCTGGACGGGCCGCTGATCGCGGGGACGGCGGCAGAGGAAGACCTGTCGACGATGGCGGTGCACTTGCTGGACTTCACGGCGCGCGCGCTGGCGGTGGCGCCGGACCGCGCCGACATTCATGCGGTTCGCGCGCTGGGCCTGGCGCTGGCGTCGCCGGACGACCTGAGCGGAGCGACGTCAGCGATGGCAGACGCAATCGCGCGAGCGCCAGCCGATGTGTTCCTGCGGGCTAGTCGCGACTTCCTGGAGAGCGTGGACCGGGCCCCCGGCGCGACGCTGGAACCGGCCAGTCCGGCTGCGCTGGAGGCAGGACCACCGGCCTCGTTCTTCGCCGAAGGCCAGGTGCTGGGTAGTGGCGACCGGGGTCGCTATGTCAAGGCAATCCACCAAAGACTCGCAGGCATTCCGACGCTGAGGTTCGAAGACCCTGGGCGGTATTTCGACGCGTATCACGAAGCAACCCGGCGGGCGGTTGTGAAATTCCAGCTGAATCGGGGCCTGACGCGAAGCGGTGTCGTGGATGCCGCGACCTGGGAAGCGCTGGAAGCAGCTCGCCGGGCGCCGCGGGACGTTGGCGCGGAAGCTGCGATGCCGGTCGTTTCGGCTCGCCGACCCGCGCACGCCGAAGCCGGCCAGTCCGTGGTCTACCTGACCTTTGACGACGGTCCTCACCCGGACTTCACGCCGGCGATTATGGAGATCCTGGCGCGCTACGGCGCCCAGGCGACGTTTTTTGTGCTGGGGACCGAGGTTGAGCGGTTTCCAAAGCTGGCAGCGGCGTTGGCGGCCGCCGGACATCAACTGGCGAACCATACGTACCACCATGTGGCGCTCGATGAGATTTCGCGCGACACCTACCGGGCGGAGATTGCGGCGACGGACGCGGCGATCCGCTCGGCCGCGGGCGACGCGGCACGGCCGACTCGCTGCGTGCGTCCGCCGTTCGGCGCCATCGGCGCCGACACGACGGCTATCGCGGCCGAATTGGGTAAGTCAGTCGTGATGTGGAACATCGACCCACAGGACTGGCGGCAGCCCGACGCCGATCAGATTGCGCAGCACATTTTGGAGAACGTCTTTCCGGGCGCGATCGTCCTGATGCATGACGGCGGGGGCAGCCGGACTCAGACGGTAGCGGCGCTCGAGACGGTGCTGGCCGAGCTTGCGGCGCGCAGCTTTGCGTTTCGCATCGTTCCGACATGCGACTCCGGGGGATAGCGGCCCGCGATCGGGCCGACGCCGTTGGGCGTCTCGGCCGGTCACGGAGTGACAGTCGGAGCGGCGGGAGCTGTCGCGGGACACGCTTTAGACTGAGCGCGGACCGAGTCCGCGCCGAGGAGAGCCGGTTGAAGGGCCAGAAGACGTCAGGCCGGCTCGTCGTGCGCACCGTGCTGGTGGCTGCCTTGCTGGCGGCGGTGGTTGGGGCGCTGGTGGGGGCGGTCGCGTCGGTGGCGCTGGGGGGCAGTGAGCCGGAGGGCGTGGCTGGGGCGGCGGAGCGGGCGTTGATCGAGCGCTTTTACGAGGAGTCGTGGAATAACGGCGACATCAGCCTGATCGACGAGCTGTTCACGACGGACTACGTGCTCCACATGCAAGACGGGCGGACCATCGGGCGGGATGGCTTCAAGATCGAGATCCCGGAGCTGCGCAGCTCGTTTCCCGACCTGAGCATCACGGCGGACGAGTGGATCATGGCGCCCGGCAAGATCATTGCGCGTGTCACGTGGCGCGGCACGCATACGGGGCAGGGGCTCGGAATCCAGCCGAGTGGCAACACGTTCGAGGCGTCGGCGATTTACATTTACCGCTTCGAGGGGGAGAGGATTGCTGAGAGCTGGGCAATGTTCGATTCGCTGGGGTTTCGGCAGCAGCTTGGGTTGCTGTAGGAATGGTCGCGCCAGAATGCTTCAGACGGCGCGGCTCACCGCCGATGCAGCGCTTGCGATGACTTCGTGAAGTTTTTCACAATCTAGACGTAGCTCGTACCACAGTCTGAAGCCATACGCGTGAACCGGAACAAGGTGTCGATGTTTGGGTTGCTGGCCAGCCTGGCCGCCAGCTGGCGCCGGGCGGCGGCCGTGATCGTCGCGTGGATCGTGGTGGGCGTGGTCGTGATCGTTGCGGCGCCGCCGCTTGGCGACGTGACGACGAACAACCAGGAGGACTTCCTGCCGAGCGACTCGGAATCGCGGCGGGCCCTGGAGCTGGTGACGGAGAAGTTCCCGCGCGGCCAGGGTGTCCCGGCCATCATCGTCTTTCATCGCCCCGAGGGCCTTTCGGACGCCGACCTGGCGGCGGTCGCGGGTGTTGACGCGGTCTTGCAGTCGGACAGCGCGCCCGATGAAGTCCAGTCAGTGCTCTCATTGAGCGGGTCACCCGATGCCGCGGGGGCGCTGCGGGCGCCCGACGGCAAGACCGTGACCACGATCGTCACGCTCTCGGGCTCGCAGAACACCGTGACGTTCGGCGAGACGGTGCGATGGGTTCGCGATCAGGCGAAGGCTGAAGTCGAGGACATCGGCCTGACCGTGGCGGTCACCGGTCCGGCCGGCATCGTTTCCGACGCCGTTGAAGTGTTTGGAACCTTCGACTTCCGGGTGACGATGTTCACGGTCCTGCTGGTGCTGGTGCTGCTGCTGGCGATCTATCGCTCGCCGGCGCTGGCGCTGTTGCCGCTGGCGGGGGTGGGCTGGACGCTGCTGGTGGCGCAGTCTGTGGCGGCGTTGCTGGCTGAAAACTTCGGGTTGTCGCTGAATGGGCAGGTCACCGCCTTGATGTCGGTGCTGATGTTCGGCGCGGGTACCGATTTCACGTTATTCATCGTGGCGCGGTACCGCGAGGAGCTACGCCGGCAGCCGGATCGCTGGCGGGCAATGGAGGTCTCGCTGCAGCGGATCGGGCCGGCGATCGCGTCGAGCGCGGGAACCACGATTGCGGCCATGCTGGCGCTGTTGCTGGCCAGCTTCGGATCGTTCCAGGCGATGGGTCCGGTGCTGGCGATGGCCATTGCCCTGATGCTGTTCAGCGGCCTGACGCTGGTGCCGGCATTGACGGTGCTGCTGGGCCGGGCGGCGTTCTGGCCGGGCCGGATGAACGTGAGCGGGACGGAGCATTCACGCCTCTGGTCGCGCGTGGCCAACCTGGTGACGCGACGTCCGGTGGTCACGTTCGTGATCACGCTGGCGCTGCTGGTGGTATTTGCGGCCGGGACCCCGAGCATGAAGCCGAATTTCAGCTTCATCGACGGATTCCCGGACAGCGCCGAGTCGAAGATCGGCGCGCAGATCATGGACGACAGCTTTGGGGCCGGCGAGCTTGCGCCCACGAATATCTACGTCAACACGACCAATGTGGACGGCAGCCTGGTTGACCTGGATCAGCTGACGCAGGCCGTGGCGGCGGTGCCGGGCGTGGCACGGGTGAGCGGACCGACGCGACCGACCGGCGACGCGCCGGCGGTGGACGCGGCGGCGCTGCAGGCGGCGATTCTGCAACTGCCGCCCGCGCTGCTTGAAGGCCCGCCAAGCGGCCCGCCGGGCGGTGCGCCGGCTGCCGGCCCGCCGGCCAACGTGGATCCGCAGCAGCAGGCCGTCCTGCAGACCTACTTCGCCGGACGCCGTTTCGTTTCGCCCGACGGCACGACCGCGCGGCTGGACGTGGTGATGGACGACCATCCGTACGAGGTGCCCGCGATCGACCGCATCGAGGACATCCGCGATCTTGCGCGCTCGGTCGTTGTCGGGACCTCGCTGGCGAGTGCCGAGATCGTGGTTGGCGGACCGACGGCGCTGCAGACCGATGCGCGCGCATCCGTGAATCGCGACACGGCGCTTATCGGCCCCATCGTGATCGTGCTGATCTGGGTCATCCTGCTGGCGCTGCTTCGCAGCGTGGTGGCGGCGACCTATCTGCTGGGCAGCGTGGTGCTGAGCTTCCTGTCGGCGGTCGGTCTCTCGGTGGTGATCTTCCAGAATTTCATGGGCCACCCGGGGGTCGGCTATCAGAACCCGGTGTGGATGTTCATCTTCCTGGCGGCGCTGGGGGCCGACTACAACATCCTGATCATCTCGCGGGTACGCGAGGAGGTGCAGGCGCGAGGTCTGGTTGAAGGCGTTCGCATGGCCGTGGCGCGGACGGGGGGCGTAATCACGTCGGCCGGTCTGATCCTGGCGGGGACGTTTTCGATTCTGACCACGTTCCCGCTGCGGGACATCTACCAGCTTGGCTTCGCGGTGGCGCTGGGGGTGTTGATGGACACGTTTATCGTGCGGGCGCTGTTCGTGCCGAGCATCGTGATGATGCTGCGGCGCTGGAACTGGTGGCCGTCGCGAATCGAGCCGGCGACGAGACGAGCCTGACAGCGACGTCCCCGGGTCGCGGCCTCCGATTGCCGGCTGACTGTGGGGAACATCACAACCCGACCGTAGGTCCTCACGCACCGTGATAGGTGACAGGGCGTACGTGGTGCGAGCCGGGGAATGGCGACGAGATGAGGCTGGTGGCGGGTGCATTTGCCAGTTGGCGACGGGCCGCAGGCGTCGTACTGGCCTGGGGCATCGCCGGCCTCGTCATCTCCCTGACGGCGCCGCCGCTCGCCGACGTGACGACAAACAGCCCGGAGGACTTTCTCCCGAGTAACTCCGAGTCCCAGCGGGCGCTGGAACTGGTTGCGGAGAAGTTCCCGCGCAGCCGAGGGACTCCGGCGATCGTCGTTTTTTACCGTCCCGACGGTTTGTCGGACGCGGACCTGGCGACGGTTGCCGAGGCGAGTGCGGCCCTGCGCGCCGATGGCGCGCCGCCGGACATCGAGTCGGTGGTGGCGCTGAGCACGACGCCGCAACTGGCCGGGTCGCTGCTGGCGTCCGATCGAACGACGGTGATGACGATCGTCACGATAACGGGCTCGCCAGCGGAGCCGCGGTTTCTGGACGTCGTGGACTGGATTGGCGAGCAGGCGCGTACTCGAACAGACCTTACGGTGGCGGTGACCGGACCGGCCGGGATCGCGGCGTACACCACGGAGGTGTTTGAGGCGTCGGACTTCCGTATCACCGCAGTCACGATCCTGGTGGTGCTGGCGCTCTTGCTGGCGATCTACCGCTCGCCAGCGCTGGCGGCGCTGCCGCTGGTCGGGGTGGGCTGGACGCTGCTGACGGCGCAGGCCGTCGCCGCCCTGCTGACCCAGAACTTTGGGCTGATGCTGAACGGGCAGGTGATGGCGCTGATGTCGGCGTTGATGTTCGGGGCCGGCACCGACTTCACACTCTTTGTCGTTTCCCGCTACCGGGAGGAACTGCGGCGACAGCCCGACCGCTGGCAGGCCATGCGGGTGGCGGTGCAGCGCGTCGGTCCGTCGATTGCGTCAAGCGGGGGTACCACGATCGTGGCGATGCTGGCGCTGCTGCTGGCGACGTTCGGGTCGTTCCAGGCGATGGGGCCGATGCTGGCCCTGGCGATGCTCCTGATGCTGGTGAGCGGCCTGACGCTGATTCCGGCGCTGACGGTATTGCTGGGGCGCGCGACATTCTGGCCGGGCCGGATGCACGTGAGCGGTACCGAGCGTTCGAAGGTCTGGTCGCGGGTGGCGGACTTCGTGGCGCGTCGACCGGTCATTACGTTCGCGGTCACGCTGGTGCTGCTGGCGGCGTTCGCGGGCGGGGCGGCACGCACCACGCCCAGCTTCAACTTCATCGATGGATTCCCGGACAGCGCCGAGGCCAAGATCGGGGCCGGCATTCTGGACGACCGCTTCGGCGCCGGGGAGCTGGCCCCGTCCAGCATCGTGGTACGTACGACGAGTGTCGATGCCAGCCTGGTTGACCTGGACCGGCTGGCGCAGGCGGTGGCCAGCGTGCCGGGCGTTGCCCGGGTGACTGGTCCCACGCGCCCCAGCGGCGACCCGCCGGCCGTGGACGCGGCGACGCTGCAGGCGGCCATTCCGCGCCTGCCGGCCGACCTGCGCGCCGGGCTGCCGAGCGGCCCGCCGGGCGCAGGGCTGGCCGATGCCGACGCATTGACGCGAGCCGTGGTGGCGACCTACCAGGCGGGGCGACGCTACGTCTCGCCGGACGGAACGACGGCACGGCTGGACGTGGTGATGGCGGACGATCCGTACGAGGCGTCGGCGATCGACCGAGTCTCCGAGATTCGCGACGTCGCGCGGGCAGCGGCCACCGGTTCGCTGTCGGACGCGGAAGTCCTGGTGGGCGGTCCAACGGCCATGCAGGCCGACGCGCGCGATGCGGTGAACCGCGACATGGCGGTGGTGGGGCCGGTCGTGGTGGTGCTGATCTGGGTGATCCTGCTGCTGCTCCTGCGCAGCCTGGTGGCAGCCACGTACCTGCTGGGCAGCGTGCTGCTGAGCTTTGTGTCGGCCGTGGGGCTGTCAGTGGTGATCTTCCAATACGCGTTGGGACATCCGGGGCTGGGCTATCAGAACGTGGTGTGGATGTTCATATTCCTGGCGGCACTGGGCGCGGACTACAACATCCTGATCATCTCGCGGGTGCGAGAGGAGATTCGGACGCGCGGACTTACGGGAGGGGTGCGCGCTGCCGTGGCGCGCACGGGAGGCGTTATCACGTCGGCGGGCCTGATCCTGGCCGGCACCTTCGCAGTTCTGACGACTTTTCCGCTGCGGGACATCTTCCAGCTGGGGTTCGCGGTGGCGTTGGGAGTGCTGATAGACACGTTCATCGTGCGGGCGCTGTTTGTGCCGAGCATCGTGATGCTGCTGCGGCGCTGGAACTGGTGGCCGTCGCGGATTGGGACAACGCCCGCACCCGTGCCGGTCAGAGTTTCCGACTCGGAGCCGACAGCCAAGATTCGCTAGCTGGCACCGGAAGGTCGGCGGGCATTCGCCGGCCTCCCGTCGATTGCGGTCGCTTGTACTAAGCCGCCTCGGCCGGGTGGGGTGCGAGGGCGCTGCGGGTGACCTGGCCGGCGTCCTGCTGGACGAAGGCGTCGTTGATATCGGCCAGGTCGAATCGGCTGGCCAGCATTTCGTCGAAGGGCAGGCGCCCGCTCTCGCGGGCGACGAAGGCCAGGGCGGCGGCGAGATCGCGCGCCCGGTAGTGGGCGACGCCGATCAGGGTGACGCTGCGCAGCACGGCGTCCGAAGGATCAAATGAGCCGGCCCAGCCCACGTTGATGTTGCCGATTTCGACGAAGCGGCCGCCGGGCGCGGTCATGTAGACGCCCTCGGCGACGACGCCCGGGTGGCCCACGAGTTCAAGCGTCACGTCGGCGCCGAGACCACCGGTGAGGTCGCGGACGGCTTGCACGCGGGCTTCAGGCGTGTCGGCCTGGGTGATGTCGACGGTTGCATCGGCGCCGAAAGCCTGGGCCAGCTCGAGGCGTGAGGGAATGCCGTCAATGGCGATGATCGGGCCGGCGCCGCGGGACTTGGCGATGGCGGCGGCGTAGAGCCCGAGGCCGCCGGCGCCCTGGATGGCCACGCTTTCGCCGGGGCGGAGTTTGGCCCGATCGAGGCCGGAGACCACCTGGGTCAGCGCGCAATTCACGCCTGCGACGGACGCGTCGGTCAGTCCGGCCGGAACGCGAAACATGGTGTGGCCCGGATACAGGTAGTAGTACTGCGCGAAGGTGCCGCGGAAGTGGGGCCAGTGGCGCACGCCGCGCAGGCGTTCGCGCTGGCGGTAGGGGCAGGCGTAGGGGTGGTCGCGCAGGCAGACGCCGCAGCGGCCGCAGGGGTCGAAGTAGCGGAAGACGACGCGGTCGCCCTCGCGGACCGGCTGGCCGGCCGAGTCGGTGGTCACACCCTTGCCGAGGCGGAAGATCTCGCCGACGCCCTCGTGGCCGAGGGCGTAGGGCATTTCGAAGCCGCGGCCGACGAGGTCCGCGTCGCCGCGCCAGTAGTGCAGGTCCGACCCGCAGATGTTGGCGAGGCGAATCTTGAGGACCACGGCGCCGGGGGCGGGATCGGGAATCGGGTAGCTCAGGAAGGTGAAGGGCTGCTTGATTCCGTGGAATACGGCCACGACACCTTCCGAGCCGTTCGTGGTCAGGCGGACGCCTCCTCAAACAAGCGTTCGCCGCGCTGCAGGCGCTGGGCGATCTGGAACGTCTGGCCCTGGGAGCGGACGGTGGGCGCGTGCGCGGCCAGATAGCGGGCGCCGGCCACCAGCGCCAGGGTGGCGTCGGCGGGATCGTCGCTCAGGTTGGCGTGGTGAATGCTGGCCTCGACCGCCTGGATGGTGTGGAAGTTGCGGTCCTCGCGCAAGAGGTTGCCGCCCAGCGACTCGAGGAGCGCCGCGACCGGCGCTCCGGTGGCGCGGTAGTCCACGACCAGGCCGGCGGCTTCGTCGACCTGTTGCTGGCGGTCCAGCAAGTCTGGTAGCACGTCCAGCAACTCCTCGCCCGAGGTGTGGCCGTTGGCCCTGGGCAGGCGGGCGGGCGGGACGTTGAGGAATCGGTCCAGGTAGACGCTCATGGCCGCGTCGTAGATGCCGCGCACCAACTCGCGCGAACCGGACCGGGCCAGGCCGCCGCGCACGGCGTTGGCGAACGAGAGGGTGTGCAGGGCGCGATCCCAGTCGCCGAACTCGTTGGTGACGTGAAACTGGGCCACGCGGGTAATGGCAGCCTGGGTGACGGCGTCGGCGAGCTCAACAGGATCGGCGCCCTGGCGGAGGGCGTCCGTCAGAGAGTCGGCAATGGCCTGGGGATCCTCGCCGAGCACAGTCTCGATGAGGGCGGCGCGGCCGTCCCACTGAGTTGGCTTGATGTCGGCCGCGAGGATGTCGGGGAGTTGCTCGAACGTTGCTTCCAGAATCTCAACGAGATCGATCGGCCGTCGCCAGGCGTTGGACTCTTCCATGCGGCCGGCATCGGCGTAGCCGCGGGCCAGGGATCCGATCACGGTCTCGGCCAGGTCCCAGCCGGCGATATCCAGGGCTTCCAAGGCCTTGTTGGTGAAGTCGAGCACGTGGCCGTTGGACAGATAGCGATGGTCGGTGGCCGCGGCGAAGAGCATGTCGGCAATGGCGGCCTGGTCCAGCCCGGCTTGTACGGCGGTGAGCAGGCAGCGTTCCGCGCCGGTGGCGTCGCGAACGTCGACGAAGCGCCGGAACCAGCGCTTGAGCGTGGCCGGGTCGGAGGGAGCGTCGGGCAGAGGCCCGACCTCAAACTTGGGCGGCGAACCGGATGAGTCGCCGGCCACGTTCGACAGCCCGTGAAACAGGGCGCGCGCGTGCTGCTCCCGCGGCAGATGGGGGAGCAGGTTCATCATGCAGGTCAGGACGGTGAGGCCGGGGCCCCAGCCGTCGCGCTGGTAGCGCGTGCCGAACTCCAGCCCGATGCGGAAGGGCTCGCGCGGATCGGAGCCGCCTTCGACGAGCGAAACCGCGGCCTTGGCAATGACCAGCGACAGGTTCTGCTCAAGGCCGGCACGGAGGCGGCGGCGGTGGTGCGCCTGCTCGTCGCGGCCGTTGCGCAGATCGACCCAGACGTCGCCGTCGACCACTGTCGTCGGGAACGCGGGTACGTCGTCGGCCCACAGGTCAAAGGTGCCGCCGGTCGTCAAGTCAAAACGCGCGTGGTGCCAGTGGCAGGTGAGGATGCCGTCGTCGACACTGCCGCGATCGAGGGGAAATCCCATGTGTGGGCAGCGGTTGTCCAGGGCGTAAACGCCGTCGCCGTTCCGGATGAGCACCAGGGTGCGGTCGCCCGCGCGCACTCGGTGGCAGGTCCCGGCGGCGAATTCGCTCAAACGCCCGGCGTAGGTGAGTCCATGGGTGGACATAGGTCGAGTCTCCAGCCGTGCGGTGCCCGATTCTGCGGTGCGGGGGCGTGGTTGCCAAAGAGGACTGTGTCTGCGGTGGAGTCATCGAGCGCGTTCGGTGCGAGGCAGGCGGGCGACTAGCCCGCGTGCTGTCAGGCGCGCGAGGGACCGTACGCTCCGAACCTGTAGGCTTCAGGCGGGCGGATGAAGTCAGACCTACCTTTACGGAGGGCAGACCATGACCGCCATCTCGATGGAAGAGCGAGATCGAATTACTCGCTTGGAAGCCAAGTACGACAGTCTCGCGACGAAAGCGGACCTGGCCGAGCTGAAGGCCGAGTTCAAAGGCGAGTTGCACGCGTTGGAGTCCCGGCTGACCAAATGGATGATTGGGTTGATGCTGGGTTCGATAACGGCGGCGGTGGCAATCGCAACCGCTGTGGACCGCTTCGTGGGCTAGGCGGCCGCTTGGGCGACTAATCGCCCAACTCGTCGTATACTTAGCTATCCCGTGCGGGTTCCGCCGGGGTTTTATTGTGCTTGGCGGGCGCGTGTGGCTGTCGCAAACACGAAGCGCGCCCCTGAATGGACGGCCGCCCAGCGGCCGCGGAGTTGGAAATGCCTCGCCGAGGTGATCGGCTCGTGGTCACGCTTGAGTGCCGGGATTGCGGTTCACGCGGCTACGTGAGCAGCAAGAATCGCCGGAACAACCCGGACCGGCTGGAACTTCAAAAATACTGTCGCGCCTGTCGTTCGCACACGGCGCATCGCGAGACGCGCTAGCGGGTGATCGCCCATGATGTCCACACGGGAGCTGCGCCGGAACGTTCGCCGGGCGCCGCTTACGCGTTTTGTGCGCAGCGCGTACCAGGAGTTGCGCAAGTGCCAGTGGCCGACGCCGGAGCAGACCGTACGGCTGACGGCGCTGGTGCTGGCGATCAGCGTGCTGATGGCGATCATTCTTGGCCTGGCCGATCTGGGCTTCGATCGCCTGTTCGGTTTTATCACCCGCTAACGGAAGGCGCTGGAGGATGATGGCCGAAGCCAGCCGTGCACCCATGCCGTCCTCCGATGTTGACGAACAGACGGTGCCCACCGAGGCCGAGTGGTACGTGGTGAACACGTACTCGGGTTACGAAGCCAAGGTGAAGCACAACATGCAGCAGCGGGTGAACTCCATGGAGGCCAAGGACAAGGTCTTCAAGATCGTGGTGCCGGAGGAAGAGGTCGAAGAGTCGCGACACGGGCAGCGCCGGACAGTCAAGCGCAAGATGTATCCCGGGTACGTGCTGGTCCAGATGATCATGGCCGACGACTCCTGGATGGTCGTGCGCAACACGCCCGGGGTGGTGAATTTCGTGGGCGCGGACGCGGGGTCCGGTCACAAGCCGATTCCGTTGCCGCCAGACGAGGCCGACACGATCTTCAAGCAGATGGAAGGCGAAGGTCAGCGGCCTGAAGTGCGGATTCAGATCGGCGAGCGGGTCAAGATCATCGACGGACCGTTCACCGACTTTTTTGGCACGGTTGACGAGGTGATGGAAGACAAGGAGCGCCTGCGGGTGCTGGTGTCATTCTTTGGACGCGACACGCCGGTCGAACTGGACTTCCTCCAGGTTGAAAAATCCGGCGGCGGGTCGATTATCTAAACAGGCGGCTGACGAACCATGGCACGACGCGTACTCGCCAAGATCACGCTGCAACTGGAGGCCGGGCAGGCCACGCCGGCTCCGCCGGTCGGCCCGGCCCTGGGCGGATACGGCGTGAACATCATCGAGTTCACCAAGACCTACAACGAGCGCACGCGCGAGCAGATGGGGTCCGTGATACCGGCCGAGATCACGATCTACGAAGACCGCTCGTTCACCTTCATTACGAAGACGCCGCCGGCGGCCGACCTGCTGCGGAAAGCGGCCGGCGTGGAGAAGGGCTCGGGAGAGCCGAACCGCGACAAGGTTGGTGAGGTGAGCGAGGCGCAGGTTCGCGAGATCGCCGAGATTAAAATGCCGGATCTCAACGCCTATGAGGTCGAGGCGGCAATGAAGATCGTGGCTGGCACGGCCCGCAGCATGGGCATTGAGGTCAGGGACTAGGCATGGCGCGACATAGCAGGCGATATCAACAGGCCCGGGCAGGCGTGGATCGCCACGCCCAACACACCCTTGGGGATGCCGTGGACGTGCTGCTGGGGTTGCCACCGGCGAAATTCGATGAGTCGGTGGAGTTTCACGCCCACTTGAGCGTCGATCCGACGCATGCGGATCAGCAGGTGCGCAGCACGGTGACGCTGCCGAACGGAACCGGCAAGGAGCAGCGCGTGATCGTGTTCGCCAGCGGCGACCGCGCGCAGGAAGCACGCGACGCCGGCGCGGACGAGGTGGGCACGGACGAGCTGGCCGAGCGCATTCGCGGCGGCTGGCTTGACTTCGACGCCGCCGTCGCCACTCCCGACAACATGCGCATCATTGGACCGCTGGGCCGGATTCTCGGACCGCGTGGGCTGATGCCGAATGCACGTGCGGGAACCGTGACCAACGACGTTGGCCGGGTCGTTCGGGAGCTCAAGGCCGGCCGCGTGGAGTTTCGCGTGGACCGGCTGGCCAACCTGCACGTGGTGGCGGGCCGTGCCTCGATGGGGCGCCAAGCGCTGCTCGAAAACCTACGCATTCTTATCGACGCCGTGATCCGGGCGCGTCCGAGCGCCGCCAAGGGGTCGTACATCCGTACAATGAGCATCTGTTCCAGCATGGGTCCGGGCATCCGCCTGGACACCCAGTCCGTACTGGCCGAGGCGGCCGGGGCGATGGAATAACGCAGGAGTCGAGACTCGCCCATAGCCCACACAACTGCATAGCCGAAGACAGCGGGCCAAGCAATCTCTCGCGTCGAGAGAGCCCGCCGAGGCGCGAACGGATGATCGAGCGGTAAGCCGATCCGGCGCGCCGCTCGTTTTTCGTTTTGTCCTACGCAAAGGAGGAGTTGCCAGTGGCGACACGTGCGGAAAAGGCCGCCGTGGTGGATGCGCTCACCGACCAGTTGACCTCGACGTCGCTCAGTATCGTGTCGGGGTTTACCAACCTGTCGGTCGCCGATCAGCAGGCGTTACGCACGCAGATGCGGGCGTCGGGCGCGACGCTTCGCGTGGTCAAGAACAACCTGGCCGCCCTGGCGGCCGAGCGGGCCGGAATCCAGGGCATGGAGGCGCTGCTCAACGGGCAGTCGGCGTTCACGTTCAGCGGCGAGGACCTGCCGGCCGCGGCGCGCGTACTGCGCGACTTCTCGCTGCAGCACCCGACCGTTGAGATTCGCGGAGGGGCGCTGAACGGCGAAGTGCTGGACGGCGAACGGGTGCTGAAGTTGGCGTCTATCCCCGGACGCGACCAACTCAACGCCGAAGTGGTGTGGGCGATTGGCTCGCCTATTTCGAACCTGGTGCACACATTGGATGGATTGATCTCAGGCCTGGTATACGCACTGCAGGAGCGCGTTGACCAACTCCAGGCCGCCGCCGAAGGAGGCGCGTGATGGCCAAGGTAACCAAGGACGACATTCTGGAGTCGTTGGACTCGATGACCGTGCTGGAGCTCTCGGAGCTGGTGGAGGCGTTGAAAGAGAAGTACAACGTTTCCGGCGCCCCCATGGCCGTGGCGGCGATGCCGGCCGACAACGGCGCGGCGCCCGTGGAGGTGGAGCAGACCGAGTTCTCCGTGGAGATCAGCAGCGCCGGACAGCGCAAGATTCAGGTCATCAAGGCGGTTCGCGAGATCACGGGACTTGGACTCCGCGAAGCCAAGGCGGTCGTGGACGCGGCGCCGGGCACCATCAAGGACGGCCTCTCACGCGAAGAGGCCGACGCCATGGTTGCGAAGCTGGAAGAGGTGGGCGCGACCGTCGAGGTCAAGTAACGCCCGACCCGGGGCGTGGGACGGCGGGGCGCCGCCGACGTTCCGCAAGAAATGTGGTTGGCCGGGCATGATCGACGCCGTCATCGTGGCTCATGGGCAGGCGGACGTTGCGAGCCGCGCGGCTCGCAGCATCCGTGCGTCGGGCACCGTTGTGCGATCACTGACCGTTGTGGACACGGCGGGCGATCCGGCGCTTGCCGAGCTGGCGAAGGATGCCACGCTTGACGCGACGGTCCTGACCCGGCCCGACAATCCAGGCTACGGCGCGGCAGCGAACGCCGCGCTCAACCGGGGGCGCGCGCCGCTGCTGCTGGTGGCCAACGCCGACGTCTGGATGCATGCCGGCGCTCTGGACGAGCTTGCTCAGGCGCTGAATCGTGCGCCGGACGCCGCCTGCGCCGGGCCGCTGCTGCTGAATGCCGACGGCACGCCCCAGGATTCGGCATTCGCGTTCCCCGGATTGGGGCAGGCGGCGTTCGATCTCCTCCCGCTGCCGGCCCGGCTGCGTGGTTCCCGTTTGAACGGACGCCTGTGGTCGAAGGCTGCTGTGCGTGACGTGGACTACGTGCTGGGTGCGTTCATGCTCATGCGGCGCCGGGCGTTCGAGCTTGTGGGTGGATTCTCGTCCGCATACTGGATGTACGCCGAGGAAGTGGACCTCTGCCGGCGCTTCTGGGACGACGGCTGGCGGGTGCGCTTTGTGCCAACCGCGCAGGTGACGCACATCCGGTCCGCCACAACGTCCGGGCGCGACATCGACATGCTCCCGCACCTCTATCGGAGCCGGGCACGCTGGTATCGACAACATCGCGCCGCGCCCATAGCGCGCGCGGCCATCGGCTTGATGTGGCTGGCGCTGGGCGTCCGCGCTCGTCTTCCGGGTCCGCGGCGCCAGGCCTACGCCGCGGCGCAGGCCGCGCTGAATGCGGGCTGACGGCGATGACGGCGATCAGCGCGATCGTTATCGCCCGCAATGAAGAGGCGAATCTCGGCGACTGCCTTTCGTCCCTGGCATGGGCCGACGAACGGCTCGTGATCGACGCCTTTAGTACGGATGGGACCACCCAGGGGCTGCCGACCGACGTTCGCCTGATCGAGCGCAGTTGGACAGACTTTGCCGATCAGCGCAACGCGGGCCTGCGCCTGGCCGTTCATGACTGGGTGTTCTTCGTGGATGCGGATGAACGGGTCTCAGCAGACCTGCGACAGGAAATCCAGTCGCGCGTGGGCGCGGAAACCTGCGCCGGCTATTGGGTTCCGCGGCGCAACCTGATCTTTGGCCGGTGGATGCGTGGGGCTGGATGGTGGCCCGACTACCAGCTGCGCGTCATGAACCGTCACAAGGCCGCGTACAAGCCCGATCGCCCGGTTCATGAGCTGGTGGATGTGAACGGGACGGTTGGGCGGATGGCGCATCCGCTCAAGCACTTCAGTTATACGAGCGTGGACGAGTTCCGCCGGCGCCAGATGGCATACGCCGGGACGGTGGCCGACATGCTGTACCGGTCGGGCATGCGGCGGCGTCCCACGGCGGTGTTGCTGCAGCCCATGCGGGAGTTCTGGCGGCGGCTCATCAGGCAACGCGGCTATCTGGACGGAGGCGTCGGCCTGCTGCTGGCGGCGCTGATGGCCGAGCACGAATGGCAGGTCCAGCGAGCCCTCCGGGCGCGTTGGCGAGCTGCCGGCGAGAAGGCGTCCTTGTGAACGCGGCGCCGATCCAGTCGGTCTCGGCGGTCGTCGTGACCTGGAACTCCGCTGCGGACATCGAGCCGTGCCTGTCGGCGCTGGTCGCGGCGGGCGCTGAGATTCCGGGCCCTCTTGACATAATTGTGATCGACAACGACTCGGCGGATAGGACCGTAACGATTGTCCGACAGCGGTTTCCGAGCGTCAGGCTGGTGCAAGCTCATCGCAATCTGGGCTTCGGCGCGGCCGCCAATATCGGAATCGCCGAGGCCGCCGGCGACGCGGTGCTGCTGCTGAATCCCGACGCGCATCTGGATCCGTGCGCCCTGGGAGCGATGCTGACGCACCTGCGCGGCGAGCCGACCCTTGGCTGCGTGGCGCCGATGCACCGGGCCGAGGGATCGCCGCCGGTCTCGCCCGCCCGCCGGCTGCCGACGCTGGGCGCGGCGGTGACGGACGGGACGATTGTGCAGCGGTTTTTTCCGGATTTGCCCGCGCTGCGGCGGTACTACATGCGGGACGTGACGGACGACGAGCCGGAGTGGCTGACTGGCGCCTGCCTGTGCTTCCGCCGGGCCGCCCTGATGGGGACCGGAGGCTTCGACGTCGGATACGAGATGTATGCCGAGGAAGTTGACCTGCTGCGCGAGCTGGGACGGAACGGATGGCGATGCGGCGTCACGAGGGGGGCTAGCGTTTATCACCGAGGCGGGGCCAGTGCGGCGCAGGACACGGTGGCGCGCGAACGGCGCTTCTTTCACAGCCGCTACCGCTACGTGACCAAGACCTGGGGATGGCCGATGGCCGCGCTTCTGCGCTTGTTCGTGGCGATCACAGGTGTACTGCGTCTTCTGGAGCAGGCGGTTCGCATGCTGCGACCGGCCGCGCGTGTCCAGGCGCGCCGCGAATTGCGCCAGATCGCCGCCGTCACTCTCTGGCAATGGACCGGGTGGCGACGATAGACAGCGAGGGAGGTGGGCAGCCGACCCGACGCGTGCTCTTCGTCACCGGCGAGTTTCCGCCGCGAATCGGCGGCGTCGGCGGCCACGTGGTCAGGCTGGCGGAAGCCCTGGAGGCGCTTGGAGCGACCTGTTACGTAGCCACGGAGTCTCGATCGGCCGACGATTCGGCCGCAGGCATCTTTGGAGTCGGCAGCCGGTATCCGCTGCAAGCGCTCGCCGACACTATTCGCGTAGCCAGGCACGTGCGACCGGACGTGACTCACGTGCACTACCAGGCCGGCGCGTTTGCACGGCCCGGCGAAATGGCCGGGCTGGCGCGACTCCTGCCCCGGTTGACCGGCACCCGACGCCTGGCCGTGACGTTTCACGACCTGCTGCAGCCGTACCTGTTTCCTAAGGCTGGCGCGCTTCGCGCGCACGTGGTTCGTGACCTGGCTCGGTCCTCGCACGCGGCGATCTACGTTGATGAGTTGGACCGGCGGCAGGCCATTGACGCGGGGTACGGCGAAGCGCACAGCCACTGGATTCCAGCCGGTCCAACCATTGAACCGGCCGCGGATGTCGGCGACCGAAGCGCGGTACGCGAATTCCTGGGGCTGGATGCGGAGGACTTTATCGTCGGCTTCTTCGGCTTTCGGCAACGCAGCAAGGGCGTACAGGTCCTGGCCGAGGCGCTCCGACGTCCTGAGCTGGCCGGACCGCGGACGTTGCTTGCGTTGATCGGGGCGGCGGCGCCGCCAACCAGTCCGCGGCGCTCGGAGCCGCCGATCCAACCGAGCACCTTTGAAGGATTACGTCTGGTGGATACCGGCGCGCAGGCGCCCCGCACGATCTCACGGTGGCTGGTGGCCTGCGACGCCATTGCCCTGCCGTTTCTCGACGGTCTGTCCGCTCGCCGCGGGTCGTTCATGAATGCCGTGGCGCACGGAATCCCGGTGGTCACGACGCATCCGCCGGTGGGAGGAAGCGTAGACGCGCACGCGGACGAAGCGGCGTTTGTGCCTTGCGGTGAGGCGGCGGCGCTGGCCGCCGCGTTGGCTGAGATTCGCGACTGCGCGGCGCGCCGCCGGCGGCTGGCGCAGGGTTCGCGAGCCATCGCGGGGCGCCATTCCTGGTCGGAAATCGCGCGTCGCACCCTGATCGCCTATGACCGCCGTGATTAGCGCGGGCCGCGCGGATTGGCGCGGACGTGGGGAATGGTTGACGCGCCTCGTTCCGCCAATGACGGGACTGCTGCTCGTCGTGGTGCTCGGCGCGGTCCTACGTAGCATCCGGCTCCAGGAGTTGGGTGATTTCGACTTCGATGAAGTCGCGTCGGTCTGGTACGCCCGCTCGCTACCACTGGACATCATCGCCGCGATTGCCGGCGCCCCGTTCGAGCACCCGCCGCTGTACTACATCGCGCTGCACTACTGGATTACCTGGTTTGGCGAACAGGAACCGGTGGCGCGCTGGCTTTCGGTTCCCTTCGGCGTGCTCCTGATTCCGGCGACATACCTACTGGCGCGAATGTACCTGCGCGCATGGCCGGCGGTGTTCGCGGCCGGGGTGGTTGCCGCCTCACCGCTGCTGATCTTCTTCAGCCGCGAGGCGCGAATGTATGCCGCGGCGGCGCTCTTCGGCACGCTGGCGCTCTGGCTGTTTGAGCGCGCCATGCGCCGTGGCCGGCCGCGTGACTGGCTGTGGCTGACGCTGACCATTGTCGTCGGAGCCTACGTGGACTACACGGCCGCGCTGGCGGTAGTGGCCATGAACCTGTCGCTGCCCTGGCGATTCGGCCGGCAGCGCCGTCGGGTGGTGGTCTTCGTAGCGATTGAACTCGCATGCCTGGCGGCCGTGCTGCCGTGGATCCTGCTGGCGCGCGGAATCCAGGACAGCCTGCCGGCGTTCGGAACGGGCGGGCTGGGCCTGGGGCTTCTGCGCGAGGTTGCCGCGAGCGCGTGGCTGGACGTGTTCGTGGGCGACGCGGCGGTGCGCGGTGGAGGACGCGCCGGCGCCGTGACGGCCGCAGTCCTGAGCGCGCTGGCCGCGGCCGGCGCCGCCGCCGCGTTGATGCGTCGCACGGCCGGTCTGTTGCTGGCCAAGTGCGGAGCGGTGCTCGGGTTTCTGGCGCTCTTGCTCATCTTCGACAAGGAATACCAGTCGCGCTACCTGCTGCCCGCGATTCCGGCGCTGGCCATCCTGGCCGCCGTTCCGCTGAGCCTGGCGCCGCGGCGGGCCTGGATTGCGGCACCGGTAGCCGCGGTCGCGATCGTTGCTCTGGCCGGCCCCGTTTACGCGTCGCGGGCCTACTTCGACGACTACCGGCGAGGGGACTACCGCGCGATTACGTCGACGATTGAGGGCCTGGCTCGCCCGCGCCGGCCTGATCGCGACGAAGGCAAGTTCAGGGATGCCGTGGTACTGGCCGGTCCCTGGCAGGGCTGGTACTGGAGGCACTACTTCCCGAATTTCCTGGACAAGGTGGATGTCTGGTTCTTACCCGAGGAAGTGCCGCCAGCGGTGACGGCCGCTGAAGTCAATCGCAAGCTCCAGCGTGCCGTGGATAGTCACCGGCGCCTCTGGGTGGTGCTGGCCGGGCTCCAGCAGGCCGATCCGGACGGACACGTGGAGGCCTGGCTCTCCGGGCAATGGCAGGCGCGCTCGGAGGTCTACCGCAACGGCGTGCTCCAGCTCTATATGACCAACGTGCTCGATCTCGTCAATCGGAGCGGCTACGTCAGGCTTGCCAACGATTTTGACACCAGACTGATCCAGTTCAGTGGTGCGCGTGCCGACCAGGGACCGCGCGAAGCGGGCGACGGCGTGCGCTTTACCGTGTCTCTACGCGCCATTCGCTCCGTTGACTATGACGTGCGGCTCCGCGTTTGGCTGCGGTCGCCGAGTGGCGTGATCTACGCCAAGGACCTGTACGCCCAGGATGAGTCGCTGCGTCGCACCTCGGAGTGGCAGCGCCGCGAGGAGCAGCAAGTGCGCACGGCGCTCTGGGTACCGGCCGAGGCCGAGGCAGGGACGTACGAGGCATTCATTGCGTTTCTACGGCCGGACGACCGGCCCCTGACGGCGTTCGGACAGCTGGCCCGAATCTCCCACCCAGGCGTCGACTATCTCTGGCTGGGTCCGGTGGAAATCGTGCCCCCGTCAATTCCTCTAGCCAATGAGGCTGAGCTGCGCCAGGCGAACGGTGGACCGATTCGCTAAGCCTTGCGGGTGCTGAGCATCGATCGATCGATTCCGCCGCTGAGCGCCAGCACGGCCGCATACACCGCCACCCCAGCCGCGGCGGCCGGGATCCAGGGCAGGTCGCGCATCAACCACGCCGTGAATGCCAGGCAGCCGGCTGCCAGCACGGGCCGAAGCGCGGGTTCCAGGAGACGTTGCAGCACCCCGGCGCGCCGCAGGATCCAGACCAGCATGGCCAGCAGCACCGCTTCGCTGGCGATAGTTGTGGCGGCCGCCGCCTGGAATCCGAAGACAGGCACGAGTGCCAGGTTAGCGGCGACGTTGAAGAGCGTAGTGATCAGAAAGGCCGGCGTGAGCCACCACTGGCGGTCAAGGGAAATGACCACGTACTGGAGTGTGCCGTTGAGATAGCTGAACGGCAGGAACCAGATCAGGATCGCCAGCGCCTGGGCGGTGAAGGGCAGAAACTCGTCGCCCAGCAAGGCCCCGACGAGTCCCTCAGCAAACGCGAAGAGAAGTACGGCCGCCGGCGCCGCCAGCGAGACGAGGATGCGCCACGAGCGTGCCGCCCAGCGACTCAGGGCTTCCGGGTTCTCCGCCGCGCGCGCCATCAGGGGAAACGCCGCCAGCACCACGGCGGCCGGGACGGCATTCAGCGCGTTAATGAACTTGTAGGCCGCGTTGTAGTGACCGACCACCGTGGTGCCCTCGATCGCTTGCAGGATCAGAATGTCCAGTTGCACGAACGCGGTGGCCAGCAGGCCGTTGAGCATCAGCGGGAATCCCGACGTAAACAGTTCGATCCGGTGGCTGGCTCCCTGTGCGCCGGTCGTCAGTAGGTGGAATCCCACCGGCCGCGCCAGCGCCAGCAACGACGCCGAACCCGAGACCGTGCCGGCGACGGCCAGTCCGACAACGCCAGCGCCGGCGCCCAGCAGCAACAGGCCAAGTCCCACCGTCAAAGCCGAGGTGCCCGCGGCCACCAGGCCGCGCCGATCCATACGTTCCCACGCGCCGTACACGGAGGCGTAGGCCTGGCCCAGAGCCGTCGGTAGCAATCCCGCAGCCAGGATGGCCGCGGTGAGGACCGTGGCGCCGGACACCGAGCCCGTCGCGAAGTAGATCAGCGCCAGCCCAAACATGAGCGGCGCGCTGAGGACGACCAGGCGCAGGCGGATGACCAGACCGGCGCCGAAGAGCGGGCGCAGGTCGGCGTTGCGTCGGGCGATGTCGCGCGTGAGTACCGTGGCCAGGCCAAAGTCGGTCAGCGCCGCGAAATAGGTGAGGAGATTCACCGCAAAGGCGTACTCGCCGTTGCGTTCGGGGCCGAGGATGCGCAGCGCCACAATCCAGAAGATCCAGAACACGGCGCGATCGAACCCGCTGGCCACCAGCGGTGTGAGGGCGTTGCGCGTGAAGCGACCGCGCGCCGCCGCTTCGGTACGGGAGGACGGCGGGGCGACAGACCGGCTGCTCAAGGCAACCAGGTATGCCGCAGCCAGCGCGGCAATGACGGAGCCGACCGCGATCAGTGCCGGACCCAGGCCGGCTTCAAGCATAGGCGGAGGGGAGGGGGCGGGCCCGGGCCAGGAGCAGGACCACCGTCATGGCCACAGGCCCGCCACTAGATCTATCGGCGCCATGCCCAATAGTGTGACGGGCCCCGGCCGGTTTCTTTCTGTGCTCCGCAGTTGGGCTACCCTGAACCTCACGATGCCCTCGCTGACCACCAAAGCCTACGACTGCCTGGACTGCGGCCGGCGATACGAGGTGCCGCTACGGTTCTTCGAGACCGGGCGGGGCCCCACCGATCGCGGCTGTCCGAGCTGCGGCAGCCGCAGTCGCAAACGCCGTCGCAGCCTGTTCTCCTATCTGCGCGACGCCTATCTGACCTACAGCACGACCTGAGCGGTCACGGGAACCGCCGGCGGGTCCGGCGCCACGATGGGCGGCATCCTGGACTTCAGCGACGACGCCTGAGTCCCGCCGGCGACCGGGCCGCACCAATACAATTCAGCATCCAACTCCACGTATTCCCGCATGATGCAGAGCCTTTCGCCACCGACGCAGCGACTTGTGTGGGCGCTGATGGTGGCTGTGGGCGTCTTCGTGCTGTTTCTGTTGTTCGAGCGGATGCTCGGGCGGTTCGGCCTTGACTTCATCGTGTACTTCGAGCCGGCGGACTTACAGGAGGACCGCCGGCTTCCGATGGAAGGGCGTGAGAGTCCGGAGTTTGCGATTCGCACCGTTGCGTCGTTCGAAGCCGCCGCGTCGCGCCAGCCGACCACGCTCATGATCCACGGCGACGCGCGAGCCGAGGTGGACTTCAATGCCGTGCGTTCGGAGTTCGAGCGGGGAACGGTGTTGATCGCGGTCAACATGACCCCGGACGAGCTGGCGCCCCTGGTCGATCCGGGCATCGCGGATGTGGCAACTGTCAACGAACCGCTGCGGGCGCCGTTCTACACCCTGATTGCCAAGAACGAGGAGCAATGTCCGGCGGGCTTGCAGCCCGGATGCGGCGCTTACCTGGTTGAGGCCCGCAACTTCACCGACTTTGGCGAATTGGCCAGCCACGCCCGGTCCGCCTTGAATGTCCGGCTACGCGCATTGTTGACACCCACCGCCGAGCCCGTGCCGGCGCGCTGAGCAGCCCGGGGGCGCCGCGCGCTCGGCGTCTGGTTGTGCGACCGCCAAGGAGGCCGCCGGATTGTTTCCGGAGATGCCAGTGGTACGCTCCACGTTAAGCGCTTGCGGAGGCGGGCGGACGACCTTAAGGCGCGGACAATTGGGCGCATCCGCTTGTCGGCTGTAACGGCAAGCGACACGCAGGACGCGACAATGACCGAGTCGATTGTTACCGCTGCCGCGGCGGTTGCGGCACTGGTTGCTGCAGGCGGTGCGTTCTACCGCTGGGGCAGAGTCGAAGAGGCAATCAGCGAGCTTCGGAAAGCCGACGACCGGCTCCAGGCCAGCATTGATCAGGTTCGCGAAGATGTGCGCGAGCTTCGCCTGATCCTGTTGAGCCAGCAGCGAGACGACTAGCGCCCACCGTTTCGACGCTCATGCCGAATCCCTCTAACCATTGATTCGGCGACTAGCTCGGGCGCGACACCTTGCAGGGCCGTCCGGTACGTGCCGACTTGAGCGCCGCACCCACGACGGCGACGATATGCCGGCCCTGGCGAGCCGTGAGTAGCGTGGAGCTGCCGGTATCAAGGGCGACCACAAACCGATCGACCTGTCTCCGGTCGCGCTCCTCGTCCGCACCGCGGTTGCGATAGTCGTCGGGGGCCAGACCACGGGTGTAGACGGCGACTTCCGGGCGTGGTTCGGCGACCACGAGCGCACCCGCAGATCCAATCACATGCACCCGAAGTTCGCCGATATTGGGATGGCTGGGTCGGCCGATTCGGCCACTGCAGAGCGAGCCAATGACGCCGCGCTCCATCTCCAGGGAGACGGTGGCGATGTCCTCGACCCCGCGTTCGGCGTGGCGTCGGAAGAAGTGAGCGGAGGTGCGTCCAAAGGCCCGCAGCGCGTCCAGGCCCAGGATGTGGCGAATGTAGGCCAGGGGATAGATGCCCTCGACGGTGAGTTCGCCTTCGCTAAGCCAGGAGTCAGGCACCTCCTCCGGCTCGTCGGAGCCCAGCAAGACGCCTGCGTCCTTGCAGAAGAAGAAGTCGACGTGGATGGCTCGCGGCTCGCCGATCTCGCCGGCGAATACGATCCGCCGCGCTTCTTCGATCGATGGCAGGGTGTTCCGGTTCCAGAGCAGGAACTGCACGCCCGCCCGCTCGACGGCGTCGACGATCGCATCGCAGTCGGCAACCGTCGGAGCCATCGGCTTGTCCTGAACCACGTGCAGGCCCGCCCGCGCAGCGCGGACGCTCAGCCGGGCGTGGCGGCCCGCCTCGGATGAAACGACGGCGACGTGTGGTCGATGCCGAGCGATGGCCGTGTCGATGCCGGGTTCATACGGGACGCCCAGGTCGGCGGCCAGCCGTTCGTTGGCCTCATGCACCCAGTCGTCCGCCGAAAGCTCGTCGGATGCGCCCGTGACCTGGAAGCGCGGGTGGTCCTTGAACGCCAGCGGCACGTAGTCGTGCTTGGCGGCGCTCAACGCCAGCACGCGGTAGCGCTCAGGCGAGGACATAGCCGGTCTCCGTGAGATGGGCGGTCTGTCCCGACGCGCTGGAGGCCGCCGCGGCTTCCGCAATCTGCAGCGCTGCCACGGCGTCGGTGCCGGCGACGGATGGATCGCGCTCGTCCGCGATGGCCTGGGCGAACTCGTCGAGTTGCGCGCGGACGGCCGTAGCCCGCAGGTCGGTTAACGTCGCTTGCGGACGTCCGCCCCGGTATACCAGCTGAACGTTGTGGTGGTCGTCGGCGTAGGCCGCGCCCAGCGATCCGATCAGCGCCAGGGAGTAATAGCCACTGCCCAGCGGCAGGCCGGTAGCAATGCCGCAAATCGCCATGGCGCCCGATGCGTACCCGAGGTGGATTTGCAGCAGTTCAGGTTTGGCCAGCGCGTGGACGTGCGTCGGACGCTCGTCGATGAGCCAGAGCGCCTGGTCGATCTCGTGCACGCCTTCATGTACGGCAAGGCCGCCGGTACGCGCGTGATCGTGTTTCCAGCCGCCCGGAGGTCCGGGGAAGCGTCGCAGCCAGCGGTGGCTGCGCAGCATCCCGGGTCGCCCCAATTCGCCCGCCGCCAGGGCACGCTGCACCTGCACGTTGGCGGGCATGAAGCGCAGCGTATGCGCCGCCATCAGGCGTACATCGGCACGGGTGGCGGCTTGCTGGACGGCCACGGCCTCATCCGCCGAAAGCGCCAGCGGTTTTTCGACCAACACGTGGCGGCCTGCCGAAATAGCGGTCAATGCGATCGCGGCGTGAGAGTCGTTCGGCGTGTTGACGATTACCGCGTCAAATCCGTCGCCAGCCGCGGCGAGAAGCGATTCGAGGTCGCCCGGGTGCGACTGCGCATCGGCCGTCCGTGCCACGGCTTCGGCCGCCGCGGAATCGATGTCCGCGGCGACACTCAGTTCGCAGTGATCGGAATCTGCGGCCGCGGCGGCAAGCGCCGCAGCGTTGCGACCGCACCCGATGAGCGCCAGGCGAATCACGGGCGGGACCTCAAGGGGTGAATTCGCGTGGATTCTAGCGCCGACGATCAGATCCGGCAGCGGCGCGCCGGGCCACGGCGTTACGGGCGACGGTCTGATGCGTTCTACGAGAAGGTCCGTCGTCGTCAAGAGCCAGGCACTGCCCGGCGCTAGACTCCTATGGTTGAGGAACGATGCAGCAGTCCTCTCCCCATCGATGAACCGCGTTTCGCGTCGTCGCGTCATCCGCGCCGGCTTGACTGGAGCCTTGGGCCTGGCCGCAGGCTCCACGGTGGCTGGCGCCGACATTGCCGCAGAGTTCCTGCCCAACCTGGAACAGGGCGCCGGCAGCGCGCCGTGGGGTGTGGCGGTTGGCCCGGACGGTCTGGTCTACGTGACCGACTCGCGGCTGCACCAGCTAGCAGCACAGGCGCCCGGCGGCGGCATTGTGCGCGTGCTGGCTTCGGCGGGCTCCAGGCCGGGTGAGCTCCGGCGTCCGCAAAGCGTGACGGTCTCGCCCGAAGGCGAGGTATTTGTCGTCGACGGCGGAAACCGTCGCGTGCAGGTGTTTGACCGGGAAGGCGGATTCCTGCGTGCGTGGGGCCGTCGTGGATCCGATCCCGGCGAGTTCAGTTCGCCGCGCGGCATCGCCCTGGATGCATTTGGTGATGTCTACGTGGCCGATGGGTTCAACGACCGCGTCCAGAAATTCGATCGGGATGGCGAGTTTCTTCTTGCCTGGGGAACGCGTGGCCGAGCGCCCGGCCAGTTCGGTACGCCGACCGGTATCGCCGTAGGGGCGTCGCAGGTGGTCTACGTCGCCGATACCTTTCGAGATCGTGTGCAAGCCTTCGAACTCGATGGGTCGTTCGTGCGGGTCGTCGCGGAAGCCCCCGTGATCAGGACTCCGGTCGGTCTGGACGTGGACTCGGCGGATCGTCTTTACATAACTGATGATGTCGATCAGCGGCTCAGCATCATCGAGAGCAACGGCACCACGGTCGGATCGGTCGGGTCGGAGGGTCGCCTGGCGGGCGAGTTTCAGTTCCCGCGCGGCGTGGCGGTTGACGAAGCCGGTCGTGTGTATGCGGCCGACTCGCTCAACCACCGCGTGCAGTCTCTCCGGACAGGTCTGCAGCAGTTCGCGCCGCCCGTGGAGGCGACCGACCTCGCGGTTGGTGTGGCGACGCGGGCGCCGCTGACTTCCCCGACGGCGCACAACCTGACGAACTGGCTCGTCCGCCGTAGCGGCCGAGTCCAGGTCACGCCCTTCGCGGCCTATTTCACAACCACCGGCGGAATCGACCGCTGGGGATGGCCAATCTCGGAACCGTTGCTCGAGAGCGACGGCACAGTCACGCAGTACTTCCAGCGTGGCGTGATGGACTGGACGGCCGACGCCGTCGGCCGACAAGCGGTAACGCCGCGCGCTGCGTGGGACTTCCTGGGGGGCGGGCGCGGCGGAGCTCCTGATCTTGGGGTCGAGGCTCACGTGTTGTCCGACCAGCCCGGCGACCTCATTGGAACGTGGGGGCATCGTGTGTCCAACTTCGCCATTGATGGCACGGAGACCGGGTTTCTCGACTTCTTCAACACCTACGGTGGCGAGTCGCAGTTCGGAGCGCCCCGCACCGAGGCCCGACCGGACACCGGAGCCGCCGGCACCCTGTTTACGGACGACGCGCCGCGCGGGGTGATTCGCCAGTACTTTCAGAACGCCGTGTTCGAGCTGGCGCCTGACCGCCCGCAACCGGTCCGCCTGCGCCTGATTGGCCAAAAACTCCGGGATCGCCTGTACCCGGCCTGGGAGAGTTTGGCCGTGTTCACAGATCGGGCGCCGGTCGAAAAGGGCCAGTCGATCGGCATCCCGGACTTACGCCCCTAGGGAAAGTACTCCTCGCAGTTGTCGCGCACGAATGTCGGGTTTCCCTGGTCGTCCAGATGGATGCGCGTGGACTCGATCAGGCTGTCCTGCACGAAGTCGCGAATGGCATGCAGGTCCGGCCTCAGCAGGATTGCACCGTCCAATCCCTCTTCGGGAACCATCAGATCGTGGCCACGGGCATGGACGGCCCACGAGTTGATCCGTTCAGGGAGAATAGACAGCAGCAGGTTACCGAGCGCGGGCACGCTTCCAATCGGGAAGTCCGTTTTGAATGCCCCGCTAAGGCTCGCGATCAGGCCAGGGGCATTGGCCAGCAGGGCCGGAGATAGCGACTGTTCGCGGAGCCCCCGAACTACCTGTTGCTGTCGGCAAATGCGAGCGAAGTCTCCTCCGGCGTCGTACTTGCGGGAGCGTGCGTAGGCCACGGATTCACGGCCGTCAAGGGCGTTCCAGCCCTCATCCAGGGTCAGACGGAATTCCTCACCGGTCTCCAGATAGACAAAGCGCTCATCAAACTCGCGATTGGACCAAACGCGTACCCCGCCGAGCTGGTCGATGATCGACTCGACACCGTGAAAGTTGACCAGCACCCAATGGTCAATGCGCAGGCCAGTCACGTAGCGCAAGGTCTGCTTGAGGTCGTCCATCCCCCGCCGCTTGAACACCTCGTTGATTCGCGAGGAATGTCCGTCGCAGGCGCCCAGGCAGAGATCGCGAGGAAGCGACAGCACAAAGATCGACCCCGAGGCCTGGTCGATGCTGACAATCATGATCACATCGGTATTGCCGACAAAGCTCTGCGCCTGATCCACGCCGAGCACGAGCAGGTTGATTCGCTCGGCCGGTTCGGGCGCCGGCGCCACCGCGTAGGGTTGTGGCGTCGGTGTGGCCGGTGTGGCCGGTGGTGCCGGTGGTGCCGGTGGTGGCGCAAGTGCCGTCGTCTCGACAGCCGCTGTTGGGGAGGGTGCCGGAACGGTTGTTCCAGTAGCCTGCGCCGTCGGCTGGTTGGACATCCTGGGAGCGGCGATGATGCTGGGCGGAGCCGACGGCGCCGAGGTTGCGGCAGGCCGGGCCGTCTCCGGAGCAGGGTCGCCGCACGCCCATAGCGCAAGGGCCCCGATCAGCATCAGGCATGCCTGGCGTAGGCTGCGCTTCAATGCATCATTCCATGACGTTGGCCGAGCGCTTGAACGAATTCCGGCTGCCCTCAAGTATCACGGACGACTGGGCCTCTTCGTGTCATCCATCGCCCCGGGCCTGCCCCGCGTGACGCGATACGTCCCTGCGGACTCGCCGGTGGATATCGATCCGGCCTTCCGACGCGGCTTCCAGGACAGAATCGTGCGTTGGTATCGAAGCGAGGGTCGCGATCTGCCCTGGCGCTCGACCTCCTCGGCGTATCAGGTTGCCGTATCCGAAATCCTGCTGCAGCAGACCCAGGTAGTTCGGGTCATGCCCGTGTTCCAGGAGTTTGTGGCGCGCTGGCCCCGCGTTCACGATTTGCATGCGGCGCCGCTGCCGGACGTGAAGAAGCTCACCGACCCGCTGGGATATCACATCCGTGGGACCTGGCTGAAGGAAATGGCTCGAATCGTCGTTGAGCGACACGGTGGGCGAATGCCGGACTCACTGGAGGCTCTTCGTGAACTACCGGGTCTTGGGCCCTACGCGGCGGCGGCCGTCTACGTCTTTGGCCTGCGCCGCCGTGCGGCTTTGCTGGACACCAACGTCGCGCGCGTGCTTACGCGCGCCGTGGGTCTGCCGCTTGACGGGTCCGTCTACCGTGACGATCGACGACTGCGCGATCTGGCTGAGCAGCTGGTTCCGGCACGCCGTCATTACGACTATCACCAGGGTCTGATGGACCTGGGCGCAACCGTTTGTCTAGCCCGTGCGCCACGCTGCGACCGCTGTCCGCTGCGGCGCACGTGCCGGGCCCTGACCGGCGGTCCGCCGGTTGCCGTCTGGCACGAGCACGGAGTCGTCATGGCGGCCGAGCGAACCGTCGGCTACCGGGTGGGATCCCGGGCCGCGGTCAATCCGTCGGCGAAGGGCTCGGCGGGTCTGGACACTGGCTTGAGCCGTCCGGGCCGGGCCGCTGTGAAAGCACACGACGGATCGCGGTAGTCACCATGTCCACCGCCGGCGGGTCGCCCAGCCCCAGTTCCTTGCTACCCGTAAACACGGAAACGGCCCTTGGCGACGTTGTGCTGTAAATCCACGGCTCGGTGGCCGTGTAGATCGTCACGCTGGGTGTATCGACGCCCAGCGCCAACTGGGCGCTCGCCGAGTCGTTGCCAACAAACAGATCGCTGCCCGCAATCAGGGCGCCCAACTGCCCAAACGTGGTACGACCCTCCAGGTTGGTGACTGGCGTACGCATGGCGCGGGTCATGGCGGAAATCGACGGGCTGTCGGAGGCGGTACCAACCAGGCACACCCGGGCGCCAAGATCCTCTGTCAGCCAGTCGGCCACGGCTGCAAATCGATCCGCCGGCCAGCGCTTGGTGACGTCCACGGCGCCGGGATTGACTCCGCCGCCGGCCGCCATGACGACCCGCAGCCCCCCCGAGTCCAGATCAAACTCTTCGGCCAGCCGGCGCGCCGCCGCTACGTCGTCCCCGGTCGGCCGGAACACGCCGGTCGCCTCCGACGTTTTCAGTCCCGACAGTCGGGCAATGCGGCGGTAGCTATCGATTTCGTTGTCTTCCATTCCCACCGGAACCCGCGTGGTGTGCGGGAATCCGCGCCGCCGGCTGTCGAGCCCGATGCGGTACGGAATCCGAGCGAAGTACGGCAACAGGGCCATCGCCGGCGAACGATCGAGCACGAAGGCCGCGTCAAAGGCCCGCTGGCGGATGCGTCGGACAAAGGCCATGTACTGCGCCGCGTCGTAGCGTCGCGGTGTTCCCAGCATTCCCATGGGCAGGACTTCATCGATATCCGGGTTGTTCGCGAGGGCGGGCGCGGCGTAGTCCCCAACGGCAAACGTGATGCGTGCCCCGGGCACCTCGCGCCGCAGGATCGCCGTGAAGCTCGTGGCGCGCAGCACGTCCCCGAGCGCCAGCGGCTTGATCACCAGCGCCGACATCCGTGGGTTCGGTGGTAATGGCCGTCCTTCGGGCGGACTGGGCCGAATGCCCAGTTGCGCGAGCCAGCAGAGGGCTGTGATGCCGGCAGCGCGCGGTCCGGTGCGCCGCCGCCAGTCGCCTCGGAACGGACCATGCGGACGAAACCGTGGGATGTTCATCGATCCGAACGAGACGCCGCTTCCGGCAACGTATTTCCGCCTGGATTCCAATTGAATTGACCGGGCGAGCCTACAATCGCGAGTCTCGTCGGAATGGAAGGCGCCGGATGCCGGTTTACGAATACCGTTGCATGGCCTGTGGTCGCCGCTCGTCACGCCTCTTCAAGACTCTGGCCGCCGTGGTGCATCCCGATTGTCCGCACTGTGGGCAGTCCACCCTGCAGCGTCAGTTCTCCCGGCCAACGCTGCTGCGCGGCGGCCGTACCGATTCCGAGGACTTCGGCGGCGACGACTTTGGCATGGACGATGCCGCGCTGGCCGAAATGATGCCGGGCCTCGAGTCGGGCGACCCACGCAGCCTGGCCCGCATGACCCGCCGCATGTCCGAGGAAATGGGCGAAGACATTCCCCAGGAGTACGAGGGCGTCCTCAACCGCATGGAAGCCGGCGAGATGCCCGCCGACGAAGAATTCGATGCCATCGAACCCGACGATGGGGACGTCGTGGACTCGGACGACTATTAGTACGCGACTCATTGCGCTGGACGTAGACGGGACGCTGGCGCAGGCCGGCTCCTCGATCGATTCCGCGCTCCTGCGCGTCCTGCGCGAAGTTTCGGAGAGCGGCATCCAGATAGTCATCGCGACCGGCCGCGGCTGGCTCACCATGCGCGAAATGTCCCGTGACTTGCCGCCCTCGGCCTACCTGGTGCTCAACAACGGCTCCAGCACTCGCGTGGCAGCCGACGGGCGGCTGTTGGACGCGCATGAGATTCCGCACCAGGCAGCCGATCACGCGCGGCAGATCTTTCGCGCGGCAGGTTTACCTGCCATCTGGATCGAATCGGCCACGTCCGGCAACCGCTACCTGGTCGACGGCGACTGGCGTGCCGTTCCGGCCTACGTCAGCTATCTGGACCCGAAAGGCGCGCGTGTTGTTCGCCTGCCGAATCCTGAACTCGCGCCGCCCCCGGCCCAGATTTTCGGGCTGGCGCCCGGCGAGCTGGGACTGGTCCTGGAGGACAAGCTGCGATCGACGCTGGGCGACCGCGCTTCGATTGTCGTCTGGCGCAGCCGGCGACTGAAGTCGGTCGGACTGGAAGTGCTGCCGCCCGGCGTCACCAAGGGAGCGGTCGTGGCGCAACTTGCGGACCGGCTCGGCATCCCCGCCGCCCACACCGTGGCCGTCGGCGATGACCTGAACGACCTTGAAATGCTCGACTGGGCGGGGCGAGGGCTGGCCATGGAACACTCTCCCGCCGCGCTGGTGAGGGTGGCCGACGGCGTTATTGCAAGTGACCAGCACAGCCTGCGGCGCCTGCTAGAGGGAATCCGCGGCGCCTGAGCGACTCTCGGGGCCGCATCCCAGCCAGCGGCCATCGACCGGTGTCCACTTACGATGGGGCCCATGCCTCCAACCCTTCTGGTCGTCAGCGGCCCACCGGCGTCGGGCAAGACCACCCTCGCGCATGCGCTGGCCCAGGCGCTGCACTGTCCGGCGGTCTGCCGCGACGAGATCAAGGAGGGATTCGTCACGGGCAGCGCGTCCCCGTCATTCGCGCCTCAGCGGGGCGACGTGGCGAACCAGGCGGCCACCGCGGCGTTCTTTGATGTCGTCGAACTCCTGATCCGGCGTGGCGTGGCCCTGGTGGCGGAAGCGGCATTTCAGCACCACCGTTGGGAGCCCCGGCTTTCGGCGCTCACCGATACGGCCCGCATCCGCGTCATAAACTGCGTCGCCAATACAACGGTTGTACATGAGCGCCATACGTTGCGCTGGCACAACGAGCCGTGGCGCAGGCGTTTCCACGCCGATCCCGACTCACGCCGGTTGGCGTCCATCCGGCGCCGCGAGGTCGAATCGCCGCCGTATCAGCCGATCCGTCTGGACGTACCGACCCTGGTCGTCGATACCAGCGCTGGATACCGCCCCGCATTCGAAGAGATTGTGTCGTTTGCCAGCCGCTGACCCGGCATTTTTCGCGCCCCGTGCGTGCCGCTGGCCGCCCGCGGCGGTACGGATGCCCGGTGCTACGATTCGGCTGATTGCGCCGACGTAGCTCAGTTGGTAGAGCAGGGCTTTCGTAAAGCTCAGGTCGTCAGTTCGAGTCTGACCGTCGGCTCCCGACTACCGTCGCCGGCATCCGCGGTCGCGCCGTTCCGCGAATTCGGCGCTCCGAACGGACGCTGCGCACGCACACCAGCCCCGCCCGCCGCCGACGGTCATACCGGGCTAGCGGATGTACGCCGTCGGTGTGCGTCGGCTCTCGTAGGTGGCGGTCAGATCCGCCTCGCGGATCACCCTGGGAATCGGGCGCGTCCACCAGGTTGGCGGATTCGGGAACGGAAAGACGTCGTGCCAGGCCAGCACCAGCGTTCGACGGGCGTCGGTCGTATTGGCGCGCGCGGCGTGCATGACCCGGGCGTCGGCGATCACCAGGTCGCCGGCCTTCACCGGAAGATCGACCGCGTCCGGATGCTCCGCGAAGGCCGGGTGGTCGTCGTGATCGTCAACCGCCTGAATCTCGGCTTGGTGCGCATCCGGCAGGGTGTCGTGCAGCTCAATCCGTTTCAGGTGCGTCCCAGGTATTACCTGCAGGCAGCCGTTCGCGAGCGTTGTGTCGGTCAGATACACCGAGAGAAAAATCTTCGTCGGCCAGGGCGTGGCGGCCACCGGACTCTCCCAGTTCATAAAGTCCTGGTGCCAGTAGAGTGGCGGTCCATGTGCCGGCTTGGAGAGGATGATGATGCCGCCGGAGGCCGCTAAATCCTCCAACTGGACGGCCTCACACGCGGCGCGAAGGTCCGGGTAGGCCAGGAAGCGCTCGGCGATGGGATCCGGAAACACGCGCTCCGACAGTTCACGCGGCCGGTCGTCCCAGCGGTCGGGCGGAATCACCTGGATGTCACTTCCTTGGTATCGGTACTTGGGGTCAACGTCGTGGGTAGCGAAGTAGGCCTCCGTCCACGCCCGCAATTCATCCAGCATTGGCTCGGCGACGACTCCCGAGATGACGGTATAGCCGTCATCCACCAGTTCGTCACGCTTGCGCAGCGCCTCGGTCGGAGTCAGGTGCATCGAAATCAACCATTCAGCAGCCGCGGGGCCCGCGATACGCGGGCAGTCTACGGGCAGGCGCCGGAAGCTGCGATTCCGTGGGCCGGCCGCCAGCGGCGGCGCCGCAGAGCTTGGGTTCCCCGTAGCAGCCAGCCCATGAGCCGGGTTCAGCCGGCGTTGAGCGCCAGAATCGGCGGCAGCGCGACCAGAACTTCCTCAGTTCCCGACCGCCACGCGCCGGGCCTCGTGGGCCGCGTGCCCTTCCCGGGCGACGCGGCCGCCCGTCGCCGGAAAGCGTTGCACGATGCCACGCAATCGGACTATTCTCTCCGCGCAGCTAATGGCGCCCCCCGCTGAAGTCTTGAAGTTGTGCATTTGGGGCGCGAGGAGGCATCAATGCGAAAGACACTGAGCCGTCGTGCGGCACTTCGCGCGGCAGGCGCCGGCGCAATGGGCGTCGGCGCGGCGGCCGTCCTGGCGGCTTGCGGTGAGTCGGAACCGGAACCCGCACCGGCCACACCGGCCGCAGTCGCGGCAACCCCGGCCCCCGTGGCCACCGCGGCTCCAACCCCGGCCATGGCGGAGTCCATGCCGGCGAAGGAGTCGGTAACAATCCGCTACGTCAGCGACCACACCTCCGGCCCGCGTGGCGCGGCCATGCAGTGGGGTCTGCGGGAATACGCCAAGTTGCGTCCGAACATCAACGTTCGCTTCGAGCCGCAGCCGGCGGACTACCGCGAGCTCTTCCCCTTGCAAATGGCGGCTGGCACGCAGGGTGAAGTGGCGATGTTGGACGGCGGTATGCTGGGCGCCTTTGTCGCCGACGGCGGCTTTACCCAGATCAACGACGCGCTGGACAAGCGCGACGACTACGACAAGAACAACTACTACTTCATTCCCGACCTCTACACGGTCAACTTCGACCACTCGCACGCTGAGGGCGGTTCTGTTCCGACCGTCATCGACGGCGCCCAATTCGGACTGGCCTTCCAGGCCGGTACCGGCGGCATCGTCATCAACCTGGACCTGTCGGAGCAGCTCGGCATTGAGTTTCCCAGCGAAGGCTGGACCTACGCCGAGGACTTCCTGGACGGCGCCCGGAAGGCCACGGACCCCGACACCGACCAGTGGGGAACTTGGTCGCGCAACGACTACGAGTTTCAGTGGGCGCCCATGTGCTTCGGAGCCGGTGGCCTGGCGTACCGCAACGCCGACGAGACCGGCCTGGCCGTGTTCGACAACGGCGGCGACTGGGGTCTGAAGTTCGACGTGGGCCTGATCCACGACGAAAAGGTCTCGTTCCCCGGCGCCGAGGCCAAGCGCGTCGCCGGCGAGTTCGGCAACGCCTTTGCCTCGGGCAATGTCTGGTCCTGGCTGGGCGGCCGCGTCTACACGACCGGTTACGATGTTCCGCGGATCAAGGACCGCTTCCGCTGGTCGCTGGGTCCGATGCCCTATGGGCCGATCGGCGAGGAGCGGCACTCCTGGAACGACCAGCCGAACCTCATCACCAACGGTGCCATCCGCCTGGGCAACATTGAGGAATCGGTGGACCTCACGCTCTTCCTGGGCGGCCCGACCTACCAGGGCCGCGTGGCGATCGACCGTGGGCACTTGCCGATGTATAAGGACTCGCTTAACACCCCGGAAGCCACGCAGCCGCCGCCTGAGGGCATGGAGTGGCTCAAGAGCTACGCCGAGGCGCCGGAGAGCCGCCACCTGATGATGATGCTCCCCAACTGGTGGGAGATGAACGAGTGGCGCAACGCCTTCATCCAGGCCGCCTTCCTCGGCGATGAGCCGGTGGACGCGTCGATCGAGAAGGCTGAGAACTGGGTTTCCAGCACCCTGGAGTCGCAGCGCGACGGGATCAACGACGCCCGCACGCACTTCGGCTTCTCGGCCATCTAGGTCCGACTTCGGCTGCGACCGCCTGGCGGTTGCGGTAGACGAAGGCCCGGCGCATGTGCGCCGGGCCTTCGTGCATCTCCGGGTTCGGTCGCGTGTCGCTTGCGCCAAACGGCCCGAAACCGGTGGGGGCCAGCCCCGCACCGCCTCTACGAACCAGGGAATGTTGGACGCAATTCATTGACCGCGCGTCGGCGTTCGCCTATGATGGGTCGTTGCCCCACGGAGCAATCCGTGCGCGGCCTTCAGCCGGGCGCTCACACGTTTCGGCTGCGAACCTTGACAAGTGAAGATTTACGCGAATGCGTAAAGCTGCAGTTTTGCCGGCCTAACGGAGATCAAGCTACAACGGGCGCTTGGCGGATGCCTTGGCGTCAGAAACCGAAGAAGGGCGCAGCAGGCTGCGATAAGCCACGGGGAGCCGCGAGCAGGCTTTGATCCGTGGATACCCGAATAGGGAAACCCGGCGGGGGTAATGCCCCGTCACCTCGGGCTGAAGGCTTTCGAGCCGTAGTAGGCCCCTGGAGGGTACCGGGGGAACTGAAACATCTAAGTACCCCGAGGAAACGAAATCAACCGAGATTCCCTGAGTAGTGGCGAGCGAAAGGGGAACAGCCCAAACCGTCTTTGTGTAAGGCCCACGCCGTTGCAAACACGGGGTTGTAGGACCCGGTAGACACTCGTGGGAGTGTCACGCAGTTACCAAGCCGCTCACTAGCCGAAGGGGTTGGAACACCCCGCCAGAGACGGTGAGAGCCCGGTAGGCGAAAGTGAAGCGGCCTGCGACCGGTGTTCCTGAGTACCACGGGACACGTGTAACCCTGTGGGAACCTGGGGGGCCCACCCTCCAAGGCTAAGTATTTCTGACGACCGATAGTGAACAAGTACCGTGAGGGAAAGGCGAAAAGCACCCCGGAAGGGGAGTGAAATAGAACCTGAAACCAAGCGCCTACAGACAGTCAGAGCGCTATGCCGACTAGAGATGCAGCTTGCGTGGCGAGGCGTGGGCGGCGGTCTTCGGACCGCGGCCCGCGAAGCAAAGCGCGAGCGCGCGTCTCAACATGACGGAATGCGTGATGGCGTGCCTTTTGGAGTATGAACCGGCGAGTTACGCTACGCGGCAAGGCTAAGGGTCTTTGGTCCGGAGCCGTAGGGAAACCGAGTCTGAACAGGGCGACCAGTCGCGTGGAGTAGACCCGAAACCAGGTGAGCTACCCGTGGCCAGGATGAAGCGTAAGTAACATTCCGTGGAGGTCCGAACCCACCAGAGTTGCAATTCTGGGGGATGAGTTGCGGGTAGAGGTGAAATGCTAAACGAACCTGGAGATAGCTGGTTCTCCCCGAAATAGCTCTCGGGCTAGCGTCGGGCTTTGGTGTCGTGGAGGTAGAGCACTGGTTGAATGCGGGTCCCAACGGATACCAATTTCTGTCAAACTCCGAATGCCACGGCACGCGCCCGGCAGTCAGACTGTGGGGGCTAATCTCCATGGTCAAGAGGGAAACAACCCAGACCGTCGGCTAAGGTCCCGAAGTTCCTGCTAAGTGGGAAAGGAAGTGGGGTTGCAGAGACAGCCAGGATGTTGGCTTAGAAGCAGCCATCATTGAAAGAGTGCGTAACTGCTCACTGGTTTAGGAACCCCGCGCCGAAGATGTAACGGGGCTCAAGCAGGACACCGAAGCCACGGACTCGCGCACCGCGCGAGTGGTAGGGGAGCGTTGTACAGGCCGCGAAGGTCAAGCGTGAGCATGGCTGGAGCGTGTACAAGTGCGAATGCCGGTATGAGTAGCGTCAATGCAGGTGAGAATCCTGCACCCCGAATGTCTAAGGGTTCCTGAGGAAGGATACTCCGCTCAGGGTTAGTCGGGCCTAAGCCGAGGCCGAAAGGCGTAGGCGATGGACAACAGGTTTATATTCCTGTACCACCTGGCCAACGTTAACAGCGAAGGGGGGACCCGGGACGGTACGTTGAGCGTGCTGATGGCTATGCACGTCCAAGCGCGTAGGAAGGCGCCGCAGGAAAATCCACGGCGTTAGTTTCGAGGCGTGATGGGAAGCTCAAGGGCAACCGCGAGCAACTCGATGAACCCGACCCGGCAAGAAAAGCCTCGTAGCGAGTTGGCCTGGTGCCCGTACCGCAAACCGACACTGGTAGACACCGGCGAGAACCGGAAGGGGATCGGGACACGGTCTGCTAAGGAACTCGGCAAATTAACCCCGTAACTTAGGGAGAAGGGGTGCCTCGGTAGGGTGATGGTGCTACGCGCACCTGAGCCCGAGGAGGCCGCAGTGCACAGGCTCAATCGACTGTTTATCAAAAACACAGGTCCCTGCGAAACCGAAAGGTGATGTATAGGGGCTGACACCTGCCCAGTGCCGGAAGGTTAAGGCAACGGGTTAACGCTCGGAACCGAAGCCCCGGTGAACGGCGGCCGTAACTCTAACGGTCCTAAGGTAGCGAAATTCCTTGTCGGGTAACTTCCGACCCGCACGAATGGTGTAACGAATTGAGCACTGTCTCGGCAGACCACCCGGCGAAATTGCAATGCCCGTGAAGATGCGGGCGTCCTGCGGCAGGACAAAAAGACCCCGTGGAGCTTTACTGCATCTTGGGATTGAGTCGCGTCTGCGCATGTGAAGGATAGGTGGGAGACGGCGAATCCGGGGCGCTAGCTTCGGTGGAGTCACCCTTGGGATACCACCCGTGTGCAGCTGCGGCCCTAACCCGTGACCGTGATCCGGCGCGGGAACAGTCTCAGGTGGGCAGTTTGACTGGGGCGGTCGCCTCCCAAAATGTAACGGAGGCGCCCAAAGGTTCCCTCAGGCTGGATGGCAATCAGCCGTAGAGTGCAAAGGTACAAGGGAGCTTGACTGCGAGACATACACGTCGAGCAGAGACGAAAGTCGGGCTTAGCGACCCTGCGGTTCCGAGTGGAAGGGCCGTGGTCAGCGGATAAAAGTTACCCCGGGGATAACAGGCTAGTTGCGCCCAATAGTTCACATAGACGGCGCAGTTCGGCACCTCGATGTCGGCTCGTCACATCCTGGGGCTGAAGAAGGTCCCAAGGGTTGGGCTGTCCGCCCATTAAAGTGGCACGCGAGCTGGGTTCAGAACGTCGTGAGACAGTTCGGACTCTATCCGCCGCAGGTGTAGGAGGCTTGAGAGGGTCTGTCCGAAGTACGAGAGGAGCCGGATGGACGGACCGCTAGTGCACGAGTTGTCGCGCCTGCGGCATCGCTCGGTAGCTATGTCCGGTTTGGATAAGCGCTGAAAGCATCTAAGCGCGAAGCCAGCCTCAAAACTAGGCCTCCCACTGGGCTAACCAGGTAAGACCCCAGCGAGATGAGCTGGTTGATAGGCGGTATGTGTAAGCGGCGTGAGCCGCTCAGCAGAGCCGTACTAACGGTCGAGGGCTTGATAGCTGTTAGGTCGGCAACATTGCAGCTTTGCGTGACGCGCGGCGGGGTTTCCCGGTGACCTATGCGATGAGGCCACACCTGTTCCCATCCCGAACACAGTCGTTAAGCTCGTCAGCAGCGACAATACTGCCGGGGCAACCCGGTGGGAAAATAGCCCGTTGCCGGGAAACCCGGCCGCGCGTCCGCACACTCGTTCCATTTTCCCGTCGCCGCCTGGGCCGCGCGTCGCACGCCGCCTCGCGGCCATCCCCACCAGGTCTCGCCTGATGTCCCATCACGCTCAGCCGCTGCGCGGCCAGGTTGCCCTCGTCGCCGGCGCCACCCGCGGCTGCGGACGCGGCATCGCCGTGGAGCTGGGCGCCGCCGGCGCCACCGTCTACTGCACCGGCCGCACCACCCGCACTCAGCAATCGCCAATGAACCGGCCCGAGACCATCGAAGAAACGGCCGAACGGGTCCACGCCGCCGGGGGATCGGGAATCGCGGTGCAAGTCGACCACACCGAGCCGGACCAGGTCGACTCGCTCATGGCCCGCATCCGAAGAGAACAGGCCGGCCGGCTGGACATCCTGGTCAACGACGTCTGGGGCGGTGACGACCTCACCGCCTGGGGCCGCCGATTCTGGCAGCAGTCGCTGGAGAACGGGTTACTCATGCTTCGCCAGGCCATCCACTCGCACATCATCACCAGCCGCTACGCGCTGCCGCTCATGCTCGAGCGCGGCACCGGCTTGATCGTGGAGGTCACCGACGGCAACACCCTGAACTACCGGGGCCAGCTCTACTACGATCTCGTCAAGACCTCCGTTATCCGTCTCGCGCTGGCACTGGACCAGGAGTTGCGCCAGCACAGCGACGACACCCGCATCACGGCCCTCGCTGTCACGCCCGGATACCTGCGATCGGAAGCCATGCTGGACCACTTCGGGGTCACCGAATCGAATTGGCGCGATGCCATAGACCAGGACGTAGACTTCGCCGTGTCGGAGACTCCCCGGTTCCTTGGTCGAGTGGTGGCGTCACTCGCGGCCGATCCCGGAGTTGGCCGGTTCGCCGGCCAGGCCCTCGCGAGTTGGGATCTCGCCAAGCTGTACGAGATTGATGATGTTGATGGCCGGCGACCGGACTGGGGCTCGTACTCGCCGGTGAACTGAGTCCCAATCGCCCGCCACGAACCACAACCACTCGAACTAGCTGCCGCCGAGTTGCCATACTTCAGGCGGAACGCCACCAGTCTGGAAAACCTTGGCCGAGAAACCATCGCCGCAGACCGTCGACCTCCATGCGTTCTACTCACGCATGGCGGAGTCAGCCGGAAGCCTCCCCGCGCTATACGACGCCATGGAAGGCTGGTCCGAAGTCGTGGTCCGCGACAACCCGATCCTGGAGTGCCAGAAGGGCTGCGCCCGCTGCTGCATGCACCAGGTTCTGGTCGGCGAGCAGGAATGGGCCCTTATTCACGACTGGATGCGCGAGAACCTGACCAAGGATCACCGGCTCGCCATCATCAAGCGCGTCACCGACCAGATGGAACGCTTCGGCAATCCGCTCGGTCGCTGGCTCAAGATGCGCAACAAACATCCCAAGGCCTTCGTGCGCGCCGTCGGCCAGGGATTCCGCACCGAGTCCACCCGCTGTCCCATGCTGGGGCCCGACAACCGCTGCGAGGTCTACCCGGTGCGCCCCTTTGTGTGCCGCGCCTACGGTCGCGCCCGCATGCCCAGCGGCAACGCCATGATCTGCGAGGTCTTCGCCGGCCGCTTCCGCCAGCAGGAGCGCACGACCACCGACATTCCGTTGGAGGATATGTCCATCATGTCGCCCAAATACTTCGAACTGGGCGGCCGCAAGAGCTCGGACGACGGCCTCTACACCCTGCTGGCCGTCCACCTGCTGCGCAACCGCACCGCCTCCGGCGATCTGGCCAGGCATCCCACGCCGCTCACCGCGGAAAAGACCTACCCGGTGGTCGGCCGGGACGACTTCCCGGGTCGCAGGTAACCCACCGGTAGCCTGACCCTCTGCCGTTTTACGGATTTCTCGTCGAGCTGCACAGCGCCCCGCGTTTCCAGGCGGAAAACGCGGGGCGCTGCCGTGAGCGGGTTGAGGTGAGCTAGAACCCGCGCGACGGGTCCTTGCGCGTAAGGCCTCGCTGCTTGGCGTAGTCGTCCAGGTTGAAGCCCGGCTCGAGGTAGCTCAACCGCGTGGCTTCCTCGCCTTCCAGGATCTTGTGCGCCGCTGCCGCGACTTTATCGGCGATTTCCATCGGAATCGTGCAGATGCCGTTCTCGTCGCCATGCACCAAATCGCCGGGGTTCACGTCCATGCCGTCGATTGCGACCGGGATCTGGGCGCGAATGATCCGGTTATTTGCGTGCGACGGCGCCAGGCCACGCGCAAATGGCTTGATCCCGGCGCCTTTCACGCCCTCCAGGTCGCGCAGCGCCGCGTCGGTCACGATGCCGTCCGCCCCCAGCACGTGCGCCAGCGTGGCCATCCCATCGCCCGCGTGCACCGAGTGCGTCGGGTCGTCGCCGAAGTCCTTGATCACCAGCACCACCGGGTTCGGCGATTCGTCCACGGCCTCCCACATCTGGAACATGCCGTCCGGGCTCTTGGGCGCGTCTTCGCTCATCGTGTCGCCCAGCGCCGTGACGGCGTAGCCCAGCATCACGCCCATGTCCGGGGCCAGGTAGCGGATGTTGGTTCCCGTGAACCCCAGCGTGTTGGGCCGGACGTCGAACGTCTCGATCGCGTTCAGAATCGTCGGCGTGTCGATCTCGCGAAGTTCGTCAAGCTGAGCCTGGGTCAGGGCCACGGCGACCTCCAGATAAGAAATAACGGAACGTGAGGATATCCGACGGCACGTCTACGCTTCCGCGCTGGCGAGCTCCTCGTACGCGTCCGCGTCGAATCCGAAGATCCGAACCTCGCCCGCGGCCAGCGTGGGACGCCGCACCAGGTTCTGGTTGTCGAGCATTAGCGCCAGCGCCTGAGCGTCATCGATCGTGTCGCGCTCGATGTCCAGCTTGCGGAACGACGGGCTGCGCGGGTTCATGACCTCCCGCAGCGGATGCCGGCCGGCAATCGCCCGAATGTCATCCTCGGTCAAGGGCCTGCGCGCATAGTCGCGCGGCTCATAGTCCATCCCGGTCGCGTTCAAGGCCGCACGGGCCTTCCGGCAACTCGTTCAGGTGCTCTTGAAGTAGAACGTCGGCAGCGCCACCGGATTCCTCCTTACACGTCATCCCACGGCAGGATGAGCGACAACCACCCGGCCGGGCCGCGTCGAATCATGGCACACAGGTCGGGGTCCTTCGGATCCGTCGTCCGGGTGTCAGCTCTCGCGACGTCCAACCGAGACCTGCGCTAAAGACTGCGTCCCTTGAGAAACCGCACGCCAAGCACCACGCTCCAGGCCACCCAGGGGAAGTAGCAGATTCTGGACACCGTGATCATGGTCCGGTCCGGGACGGTATTCCCGATGATGACCGCGATCAGGCAGACGACCGAGACGGCTGCAATTGCCAGCGCCGCGATCCTGAGGGTTCCGGGAGGAAATATCGCTGACAGGCCAAGGTTGAAGGCCAGGAATCCAGACGCGACGGCCAGACTCGACAGCATGCCCATCCCCGAGTCCACCATATAGATGGGGATGGCGGACTCAAGCCCCTGCGCCGCGTCGAGCTGGGTCCTGGTCAGGATGAAGGTCAGCCCGGAGGTGAGAATCCAGCCAAAGGCGCCCACGTTCATAAACAGGATGCCCAGCCGCGACCAGGCGGCTGCCATGGTGTCTGGCCGCATGACTCGACTCATGCCGGACAACCCGTAGAGCATCAGGATCAGGCCAAGCGGGACCATCAGAGCCGTGACCCGAGCAATATCCGAATTTGACGCCACGGCCGTGATGGTCGCCGCGGGGTCGGTCGAGTCCGCCGGCTGGATGAACATTCCCCCCGGCTCGATCGCGAAGAAAATCAAGGCCAGCACCGGGCCCACAACGAGCCCCAGCGCCTCCAGCTTGTTTACCGAATTTGGTCCCATGGCCCGTCATTCTTCTGGTCCGTACTAACCCCGACCATCATAGACGCAGGCTCGGGGACTATGGCGGTTCCCGCGCCAACCTGCCTAGGCTGGGTCCCACTGCAGGATGATCGACAGCCACCCGGCCGGGCCGCGCTCGATCATGGCGTACAGGTCCGCCGCCTTCGTGTACGGCTCGCGGTGCGAGATCAAGCGGTCGACCCGGAACTCGCCGCGCGCCATCGTGTCCAGGATGTACTGCCGGTTCGCCGCCCGTGTCCACTGGAACATGTGATACGGCTCACGCGGATACATCGACTGATACGTGCCGATGATCGACAGTTCCTTGCGCAGCAGCTCCACCTGCAGGCCGATTTCAACCGTGCCCGGCGGGCTGCCGGTCATCGACACCGTGCCGCCCGCCGCGGCCGCCCGCATGCAGTCCGGCAGGATCTTGGGCGTGCGCGTGACCATGAACACCACCCGCGCCCCGCCGCCGGTCAGGTCCTGAACCGCTTCAACGGCGTCCTCGCGCTGCGCATTGACCGTATGCGTCGCCCCCGACCATCGAGCCAGCTCCAGCCGTTCGTCCAGCAGATCCACCGCGATCACCGGGTAGGCGCCGGCCGTCCGCGCAAACTGGGTGACCATCTGCCCCAGCCCGCCCTGGCCAAATACCGCCACCGAGTCGCCCAGCCCGGGCTTTGCCCTGCGAACCCCGTGCAGCGCCACGTCGCCCAGCACCACGAAGCTCGCGTCCTCGTCGCTGACGTCCTCCGGAATGTGCCCCGCGTACGTGGCCTCGTCCGGCAGATCCGGGTCGATCGTGACAAGCCCGGCGCCCTGGTGCTTCAGATACGTCAGCACCCGGTCGCCTTCCGCGTACCCCTCGACGGCCCCGCCGACATCGGCCACCTCACCGACCATCGAGTAGCCGGGCTCGCCACGTCCCGTGGCGGACAGTTCCAGGATGTTCAGTTCCGTCCCCGCGCTAATGAGCGACCGCGTCGAGCGCACCAGGATCTGGTTAGGCGCCGGGTCGGGAACCTCGATGTCCTCGATCGCCACGGCGCCGCCCTCGAGAAACACGACCTGGGGCGTGGTGATTGGCACAGGCACCTCAGTTGCTGGAACCTGCGCGCATCATGCCCCAACCTGAGGGCCGCGCCCAAACTGCGTCGGTCGGCTTGCGTGGGCGGTAAGGTTGACTCCAAGCCCTATTCGCGCTCGTAGGAACACTCGCATGCAATACCGTGTTTTCGGACGAACCGGCTGGCGCGTCTCGGCCATCGGCCTCGGCTGCTGGCAGCTTGGCGGACAGTTCGGCGCGGTCTCCGAGGCCGACGGCATCGCCACCGTGCATGCCGCCATCGAGGCCGGCATCAACCTCTTCGATAGCGCCGACGCCTACGGTCCGCGCCGCAGCGAGGAGATCCTCGGCAAGGCCCTCGCCGGCGGCCGGCGGCCGCACCTCTTTGTCGCCACCAAGGTCGGCAACCTGGGACGGCCCGACGGTCACCCGCTCAGCTTCACGACCCCCGAGCACATCTACGCCTGCTGCGACGCCAGCCTCCACCGCCTGCAGACCGACTACATCGACCTCTACCAATGCCACATCCGCGAGCACCCGCGCCACGACGTCTTCCTGGAAGCGTTCGAACGCCTCGTCGAGGCCGGCAAAATCCGCGCCTACGGCACCTCCTCCTTTTTTCCCGGCGAAATCGAGTTCTTCGACAGCCACGGCCGCTGCCAAGTCGCGCAGATCCCCTACAGCGTGCTCGAACGCACCTATGAGGCCGACGCCCTGCCCCTCTGCCAGGAGCGCAACATCGGCGTCCTCGTCCGCGGCCCCCTGGCCCAGGGCGTGCTCGCCGGCAAGTTCCCGTCCGACCACCAGTTCACCGACCCCACGCGCACCGGTTGGAACACCGGCGACGCGCAGCAGCGCTTCCAGGAACGACGAGCCGCCGCCGAAGCCCTGCGCCCAATGTCCGGCGAGGGCCGCAGCATGGCCCAGATCGCCCTGGCCTTCGCCATCGCCCACCCCGCGAACACTTGCGCCATCCCCGGCGCCCGCTCGCCCGAACAGGTCCGCGCCAACGCCGAAGCCGCCGACCTCACGCTCTCCGACGACGAACTCGCCACCCTCCGCGCCGTCGCCCCGCCGGCCTAGCCAGCCCGGGGCTCAACCCTCCTCGGGTTCGATCTCCCAGTAGTCGCGGCCGGCCCGAGAGCCGCGCCGCAACGGATTGCTCGTGGCCGAACCAGCCAACGCGCGATCAACGTAGCGCGACCGCCGCCCGTCGTCCCGCTCCGGTCGAATCCCCAGGCGCAAGGTGGCAACCATTTGCGGCCTAGCTCGTCGCGCCTCGATGTAGAACCGCTCCGGATGGAACTGCCGCCCCGTCCACTCGGCCACCGTCAGCCCCAATGACCGGCACAACAGCGTCTGCCCCGCACACAACCGCCGGTCTGCACGCCGCGACTGCCCATCCGGCGCCGGATTCAACTGGTGCATCGCCTCCAGCGCCGCCTTCGGCGACATTGCGTCGACAACCGGCACGCCCGCCTTGATCAGCACCGCCTCCGGCCCTGTGCCGCAGCTCACGTTCAGCGAAGCCCCGGCCCGCGAGTGATACATGTAAATCGTCCCCGGCGGCGCCCACATCGGCTCCCGGCTAGGTGTACGTCCGAGGTACGCATGGCTCGCCGGATCGTCCAGCCCATAGGCCTCGGCCTCCACGATCTGCACGCCCAGCCACAGCCCATCCAGCCGCCGCCGCAGAATGCACCCAATCAAATCGCGCGCGACATCGTCGACCGGTCGCTGAAAAAAGCTGAGCTCGAGCAGCGGACGACAAGCAGCTATAGGGCCGTTAACCTTAAGCGTCTGCGCAACCCGCGAGGTCCTTCGCAGAGCCCCGTTCGCCGCAGCGTCTACCAGTCCGTCCGCCCACCCTGCGGAACCTCGCGCCCTTCATCCAGGTCCAGGCGGTCATAGTGCCGCCGGATATCCGTCCGGTGCCCCTGCCCGCACTCCTCCAGGAACTCTTGAAACCTAGGCCAGTCCCAGTTCGATCCCTCGCGAGGCTCGTCCGTGGCCATTTCACGGTTGAAGTCGTCAATCTCCTCGGCCGACCGCGGCTGCATCTGCTCCTGCACCCACGCCAGCACCTCCTCGTCCGTGGGGCGGGTACGCAGCGCCTCGATGAAGTCGTCGACCTCGATCCCCAGGAACTCCAGCATGGTCTCGGTGCGTCCCCAGAGGACCACGTATTCACCCATCGTGCCTGCCAGGTGGGCCCGTCCCTTGTCGATCGAACGCGGCAGGAAGCCAATTCCGCCCAGTTTCTCGTACCCGCTCCGCGGAACGTCCTTCGTCAGATCCATCGTCTTACCACCACCAACGCCATCCCCGGCACCGTAGCACGGTGCTGGCCCGAGACCGCTGCGGTTGCGCCGGCCCAGAACGCTGGGCTACTCGAGCACTTCAAGTCCCTGCGGCAACGACTCGATTGGGAGACCAGCGCGCCTGCCATCCTGGACGACTCGGGTTGGAATCCGGCCTGCGAGCAAACGTGGGACCAAGTCCGTGCGCGCGCGGAGAATCCCGGGCGCTCATCCTCTTGAACGCGGCGTGGCGGCGCTGCCGTGAAGAATGCTGGCCGGCTGGCCCAGGACCAGGACGTTCTTGCGCGTCAACCCGCTCTTGGCCGCCAGACGGTCGGCCTGCTCGCGAGAGAGCAGCAGCGCTCCCGGTGAGCGACTCAATTCCTGCCGCGCGAGCAGACGCAGCAGCGCTGCGGTCCGCACCTGGGCAAACCTCACGCCGAACGGCAGGTTGGAAACGAGCCGGCAACGGTCCGGCAGCGACGCATAGTCGAAGTCCTCGAACGCCAGGTTGGCCAGCATCGTTGGCTGGCCCGCGAGCCTGTTGCAGGCGCGCCGGTAAGCGTCCGCATCCACCTCGAGGCCGATCCCCAGTTGCACGTCGAACCTGTCGGCCGCCGTCCGCAGAATGGTGCCGGTCCCCATGAACGGGTCGAACACGCTGTCGGCGCTGCCCACCCCGGCGACCGTGAGCAGGCCGCACGCCAGGTGACGTCGCAGGGCGCCGGGTCGGCCGTCCTGCTCGCCGCCAAGATTGCTGTAGAGCTGTAGGCCAAGCACGGCCTTCTCGGGGTCGGCCTTGCACACCAGGCGAACGCCCTCGCGCTGAGATCGTCGCCATCGAGGAAAGGCGGCGTCCGCCGCGCGGTTCAAGATCCTGTCCAGTTCGTCGCGACGTATCGACGTGCGCCCGTAAAGCTCGGTCGTGACCGAATACCGTCGTGCGGCCGTCCGTTCGGCAAGAGGCAGCCACCGCAGAACCGAAGCCTTCAGTCGGGTGCTGTCGAGACGCCGAGCTAACTCACGGGTGGCGTCGGATCGCCCGGATCGGCCGAACTCCGCCAGCGAGCCGTGCACGGAAGCGGCGGTTAGAGGTCGCGCGGACTCGAGTCTGGGCGTGGCCGGCGCGAGGAGCGTGGAGTCGCGGTGGTGAAAGGCCACGCGAGCCGCGACACCGAGCCCTCGGAGTTCGCGCAGCGTCGCGAAGGCCCAGCCGGGCTGGGTCGTGAGGAAGTACGCGCTCTTCAATTGAACTGCCTGCAGGCTGGACGACCTGCCCCTGACCCGCGGGGCTTGCCCCGCGGATCGCTTGCGCCCGACCGCGCAGTTGAGGCGTTGCTTGAGGTCGAGTGCCGGCCTCTCCATCAGCGGCGCCAATCCTATCCAGCCCGGTGGGCCGGACTGGACGAAATCGAGAACCGAGGTCGACTCACGGGTCACGCCGTCGTTGGGCATGGGGATGGTGTACGTGAGCCTGGCCTCGTCTCCAGCCACCTCGATGCTCTCCACGAAGTTGCGAATCAGGGCTTTGCGCTCCGGGACCGTCCCCTGCTGCAAGAACGCCCGGAAGTCCGCCACATACCCCTTGATCTCCTCGGTGGTCGGAAGCTCCACCCGGCGCTGCTCCAACTGAGCGGCGGCGTTCTCCCGCGCCGCCTCCAAGTGCTCTTCCCGATGCCGCAGCGCCAGGATGCGGGGCGATAGGGCCTCCAGGGTGAGCGCGCTGGTCTCCAGGGCCTCGTAGAGCCGCGCCAGCCGCTGGCGCACGTCCGCGAGTTCGGCGTCGACGGCGGCCAGCCGGCCGGCCAACTCCCCGGCCATCGCGTCGATCTCCTCGGCCACCAGCGTCACCAACTCGACGATGGTCGCTTCGGTCAGAATCCGCTCCCTGATCTTCTCGACGACGAACGCCTCCACTCTGGGAGCGCTCAGGTAGCGTGCCTCGCACGTACCTGCGCCTTCCCGGTGCAGGGTGCCGCAGACGTAGTAGGCGAACCGCCCGCTCTTGGCCCCCTGGCCGGTGTAGGGCCGGCCGCATAGGCCGCACCGCAGCAGCCCGCTCAGCAGGAACTTGCTGCCCACGCTCGCCGGCCTGCGAACCTTCGGTGCGCGATCCCGCATGGCCTGCTGCACGGCGTCGAACAGCTCCCGGGACACCAACGCGGGCCAGGCGCCTTCCACGCGCACGGGATCGGGGTTTTTCTCTCCCTTCACCGTCCGTCCCCACACGGCGGTGCCGGTATAGGCCTCGTTGGTCAGCAGGTAGTGGAGACCACCCTTGTACCAGCGTGTGCCACGGTTGGTGAGGCCCCGGTCGTTCAGCTCCCGGCAGATCTCCTTGAGACCGTTGCCTCGAAGCGAGCTCTCGAAGATCTCCTTCACCACCGGAGCCGTGGCCGGATCCACCTCCAAGGTGGGGCGTTCCTTCATCCCATCGTGGACCTTGACTCGCCGGTAGCCGAAGGGTGCCCTGGACCCCAGGAAGTAGCCCCGGGATGCGGCCTCCCGCATGCCGCGCGTGACCTCTTGGGCCAGATTCTCGCTGTAGAACTCGTCCACGCTCTCGATGATCGCTTCCATCAGCTTGCCGGTCGGCGAGTCGTCGGCGGGCTCGGTGATGGAGACCACGCGGATGCCCTTGCGCCGCAGCATGGACTTGAAGGCCACGGCGTGCTCGCGCTTGCGGGTGAAGCGGGAGAACTTCCAGACGAGGATGACCTCGAAGGGCGCGTTGGGCTGGCTGCCCTCGTCGATCATCTCCCTGAACTGCGGACGGTCGGCCACGCGGCCGCTCTCGGCCTCATCCACGTACTCGCGGGCGACGACGTAGTGCTTGGCTCTGGCGTAGTCTCTGAGCGCCCGCAGTTGAGCAGCCACTGACAGGTCCACATCCTGCCGGTCGCTGGAGACCCGGGCATACAGGGCCACTGGGGTGGGTGGCTCCAGTTGCTGCGTCTTCATCTTGTCCTCCTTGATTCTCCTCATATCCTACCTATGCTGACCCAGCCTTGCGCTTGATCGATACTTCTTGGGAATACGCATGGCCTGTGCCACCTCGGTCTCCGCTGAGTGATCACCTGTGGCTAGATTCACATTAATGCGTATAATAATTTGCTCGGTCTTATCATCAATCCAATAGGAGACTAACCCGTATGTAGCCATTCGATAGACCAGCTCAATCCATCTGAATACGGCATCAACCTCGGGAGGATCGCACTCACCGTGTCCCCTAACGCCGTGCAGCATTTCTGTCATCCGATATACGGTGTGCTCAAATGCCTGAGCGAACTCGCGAAATGCGGTTTCCAGTGGTTGCTGGTCGATGTCACATCGCTGACCTAAGGTGTTAAGAAATACCCATAGCTCATTGCATCCGTCACGCCAACGAGTCAATTCATCTGAATCAGCGTGCCAGAATTGCCGCCCCTCGTCTTTCAACCGTTCGATAGCCCCCATCGCATCCCGAAGGTGATGCGATGACGGTCGGGACTCAAATGGGTGAACGATATCCAGCAGTCGCTGATAGCGTCTATCCCTAAACCGACGCGAATCCTTTGAGTGATTTGCATGCGTAGACACGAGGCTGTCCCCAGTTGGATAAGTCCGACCTGCCGCTCAACACCTATCGTTCTGGACAAAGTCGCGCGGCACGCTGAACTGGCCAGTTATGGACAGGTCCACGTCCTGGCGGTCGCTGGAGACCCGCGCGTACAGGGCCACCGGTCGGTCGTCAGGTTCTCGCGTCATGGGCATGTCTCCCCCTTCTCGCTCATCTCGCCCGCCAGCCGTTCGTCGGTGACCGGTCGCCCGACGTCCCAGTCTCGTCCAGCTCGCCCGTCGCTGCCGCTCCCGGACCGCCCGCCTATTGTGCGCCATGGGGCGGCCTGGGTAGTCAGGGCGGCGACATGGGGGCGGCACGGGAGCCAGCCCTGGGGACGGGGGCTGGGTCGAGAGGGCCGGGTGAGGGTTTTGTTCGGGCAGGGTTGCGGTAGGTCCGAGCGGCTCGGCCCGTGAGTCTGCCGATCCGGCTGCCGCTCAGCCATGGCGTGTGAGGGGGGCCTGCGCACAGGCTCCCCCTACAGGGTCTGCACATTGGCGGACGCCGCGTGATGTCATGGGGGTGTACAGATAATCAAGGAAAGTTGCACAAGTGCACATGCGTCGTGGATCAGGTTCAGCCGGGCGCCAGGCGAGCGGCAGGCTGCACGCGAGCAAGTACCGGGGCATAAGGCTCGGTTGCATCGCGAATTGCAGAAGTGCAGGGGACGTTTCGCGGCGGACGTGGCGCTGGCCCTCGGCGAACGGGAGCCAGTGTCTTGAAAGACGGACGACAGGATGACGGGCCAGCTCCCGATCGAGGCGCGCGGCCGCCGCGAGGCGGACGCGCAGCTCCTGGCCCTATTGGACGACTTGGTGCTCGCCGAGGGCCGGCTCAAGGCGGCGCAGACGCTGGGGGTCAACTACCGCACGTCGTCACGCAGGCGCTGCAGACGCTGACCCGGCGGGTGGCGCGGCTGGAGCGGGGCCAGGGCCCGCTGGCGGCCGCCGGTACCGAGGCCACGGCACCTGAGCCGCCATGGGCGGTCGACGATCCGAGCCGTGCCGGCGTGGTGACCGACGACCCGCACCCGGGCGAGGAAGCCTCCTACGGTCCGGGCATGCCGGCGGTGGTGGAATGGCGGCGGCTGAACCAGCAGCGCGAGAAGGGCACGAAGCTCGACCAGGTGAAGACCCGCGAGCGGATCATGGCGTTGGAGATCGCCATGATCGGGGAGTACGAGTTGACCCTGCCGCCGGACACATATCCGATACATCCGTCCGAGCGGCGGGGCTACCTGCGCTGGCGGCGGCGGGCGCTGGCAGACCTGCAGACGGAGCGGGCCCGGCGCGAGCTGTTGCGCTGGGTGCGCAGGGTCCTCACCCTGGGGCTGTGGTGGCGATAGGTTCACCGCGCGTGAGTCTGAGGTACGTCCCTAGGGTTGCGCCATGGACGCGGCAACGGCCCAAGCTCGGACGTGGGCTGGGAGGCGCCGAACGCCTTCCAGCCCCATCCAGTCGGCGCAGGACGCTAGCTCGCAGACATGGGGGGAAGACCCCAAATCCAGGTGTCCTCCCCCGCACGTCCATGCATGCGGTCCTTTTGCGTTGCACCCCGGACCGTTACAACGTGCGCGGGGTCGGAGCTTCCGGTGTGTCCCGTCAGACGTAGGTTTTTAGGGGTCGCAGCGGGAGGCGAGAGCGACTCAAGAACCTGGGGAATTGGTAGGGCTTCACCAGCCGATGGGCGAGAGTAACGAGTAAAGCGTCTATGCCGCGTATCTTCGACAACCTCGCACCTGACTCGACGCCTTCTCCTTCCACCTCGACCGCCTCACACCCCACGACCGGTCTCAATTCGTCCACGACCGCACCAAAAAACCTGATCCTTGCTTGCTTATTCGTCGCGCATGGGAACACTGGCACATGACCGGCGAAACGGACAAGTCCAGAGACTTGGGCGAGATTGTCTAGTAGATGTGATGCCAAAAAATGACAGTTTGCGTATCGGCGAACGTTTACAATTGCCTTATCGTTCGCTCCGTCCCCATCCCACTCGCCCACACCGCGTTTGACAGAACGATGATCGAATGCCGTTCAGTTAGGCGGTGGAGGAACTCAGAGTAGACAACTCCTTGGATTGACTCACTCCCAAAAAAGTGCTGCGCAGCACTGTCACTGTGTACCAGATTTCTTTGCAGCGCGGGATCTTGCGAGAGGACGCCAAGCACAATTGGGTATCGCGCAGGTGCCTGCAGCGCGCTAGATCGGAGTCCCTTCGCCTGAGTCTCGAAGGTGCACACTACGCTGACCCGGCCACGCGGCGGGAAACACAGGCTTGTAGCCCTTTACGATTCCCGCCGTCCACCAGCCTTCGTCAAACCCTGATCGTCGCCGCGAACTGGTCAGGAACCGTCGATGGTCTCGTCTTGGGCGCCCGGGGCACCACGCGCACACCCGGGTGCGTCTCAGCGCCACTCCCGTGGCCGCGCGACCATGTAGCCGTGTGCCGTCGTCACTCGTTGCGGCAACTGACTGTCTCTCAACACCTGACGCCCGATCGAAAAACTGGCGGCGGCCGCTTGGCGCAGGCCACCAGAATGTCGGCCGGGTGGGAACGCCACAACGATGCGCTTGGCTGGAAAACGCATGGGGATCGCACCGACTAAGCCGGCCAGATCGCCGTCGGCGGAGACGACGATTGCCGTGTCGAAGACGTTAGCCTGCGCGTCGCCAAGCAGTTCGACGGCCACATTGACGTCGGTCAGCTTCTCCTCGTACGTCAGCCACCGTGTGCCACAAGCCGCGCAGTGTCGCCATCGACGGGCGTACCGGCCATAGTGGATGTGGAGATCCGGCAGCGTCGCCAAGGCCTCAAGATACGCTGCCTGACGATCTGGCTTTCGCGGGTCCGCAGGTACAGCCATGACGCGGGCCGTGAAATAACGTACACGGGCCAGCCGCTGGTTCGGAGCCAGCAGCTTCGTCGCCAGCTTGCGGAGATCGAGCCAGTAATAGCGGCGCCAACCCTTATCACGAAGGCCGTGGTAGAGATTGAAGCCGTCGACGTACACAGCTACCCGCTGCATGGACCACCAATCCTCGCGGCATCGTGTTCTGGGGCGGTCGGGTCACTCATAAGCCTGCGCTACGTCTGCATGCCCTTGACGCGCTGTGTCGCTGCGCGTATTGTCAAGACACTACCCCAGTCGAGAGCATCGCTGGGCCGACGCCCTCCCTCCTGTAGGGAGGGCGTCTCTTCTCGTTCTCGACGACCGAAGCCGCGACGGCGTCCACGATTCTCCTATCCGGTCACCTTGCCAGCCGCTGGATTAATGCATCCAGGTCGCACGTGCGAGCATAGGCTCCAAGTTCGTCGATCAAGCTGCTCCAGGAACCGTCGAGCGGTTGGTGGCCCAGCCTAGCAATGACTTCTTTGCACATTCGCGATCCCGCGGACGACCTAGGTCATACAGGCGACCAGATGGTGCATTTCACGAAGCCTGCACGGCACCGGTCAGGCCGGTGGACAACCCGCGCAGGCACCGTAAGCTCCCGGAGCATGTCACCGGTGTCGTCGAAGTGACTGCGCGATGCGCTAGGCTATGGACACCGGTTCGTTGCATCCAGCAGCACAGCACTGCAAAGGACCTCACGTCAGCAGTGGCCGCTGCGGCGCATCGTCGTGTCCAATGCCAAGGTCGCCGGCTGCCACTCTGTGCGGTCGGCACCGTGCGGTTGTGGCGACATCCAAGCAGCCCCAAGCGAGGCGTGCCCGACTGTGCCTAGCCGCGGAGGCCAAGCGGCCATGCTCGGGTTCCGGTACCAGGATCTGTGGACGGTTGATGCCGCTCTGGATCTGATCGACGGTGACGCCAGCGGCCTCGAGGTCGAATCAATCGGCGACGAGGACACAGGAATCGATTTTATTGTGACCAGATCGCCAAGTGTCCGCGAGTACACCGAGGCTAACGGACTTGAAGGAGCCGGAAGGCGGGTCGAGTTGGCCGTGTAAGTTGCTGCCCCAACAGGCCACAGCGCCGTCGATTCGTATCCCGCACGCTTCAAAGATAAACCCAACGCTGACCGACTGAAGTGCTCCTAGCGGAAGCTGGCTTGCCAGTTCGATCGAGTCGGGCGGACTGTCGTGGCCAGTCCAACAGGTGACACTCTGATCGACGTGCACACCGCAGGACTCATGCCCACCATCGCTGCTGACCGCTAGGAATTGGCCCGCCGGTGGCTTGATTGCTTCGTTGCGGTACTGCCTGCCCCAGCAGGCCACGGTTCCATCGGAGCGTAATCCGCACGTGTAGTCGTAGCCAGCACTGACAGAAATGAATCGTCCTGGCGGAGGCGACGCTTGGCCGGAGTCGTTTAGTCCCCAGCAAGCGACTGTTCCATCACCTTGCACCTCACATGAATGCCTGTGACCGGCACTGATGACGGCCAACTCACCGCCAGCTGAATCTGGAAGGCGCACATTCGTGCTATCGCTGACTCGATGGCTCGCGATCCAGGAGTCAACAGTTTGGTGTGCTAAGTCGCCGTCGATCAGGAAATTCGAATTCTCCACGCGATCTACGGTGCCCCCGCCCAGCTTCGCGGTCACGACGCCAATCACCTGCCCGCGTTCGTTCAGGGCTGGGCCTCCGCTATTGCCCGGGTTAGCCGTGGCGTCCGTCTGAAGCCACTCGGGATAGCGAGCTGACAGCACACCGCGTGTGATTGTGAGCGTTTGTCCTTCGAGCGGATAACCAAGAATGATCAGGTCAGCACCCAAATCGAGATTCGCCGAGCGGCCGAAGTTCACGAACGAATGGGGGCCGTCGCCCGGAAGCTTGAGCAGCGCCAGGTCGAGGCCCGGATTGTCCGCCACAACTGGAGCATATTCTTCCGATCCGTACCGTGTTCCGATGTGCGCGCCCCGTGCCCCACCAAGCACGTGGCTGTTCGTCACGACGTATCCGTCCTCTGTCATAACAAAGGCGCTGCCGATGCGACCATCAGCCGTGCGGATGTATCGAACGGCGTATCCTGCCTGCTGCATGAGTTCAGTGACCGACAGCTCAGCGGAAGTCGTCTGCGTAGGCTGTGATGCCCGCGTCGGTGTCGGTGTCGAAACGGGCGTGAACGTCGGCGCTGGGGTCACTGTCGGTGTCCGGAGCGGCGTTGGCGTCCGAGCTTCCTTTGGGGTCGGGGATAGATTCGGCAGGCGCGTCGTGGCTTGGGTGGCCGTCACGGTCGGCGTCGGTGCGCGCGTTGATGTTGGGCTGGGCGTTGGTTGTGCAGTCAGCATTGCGGCCGGTGCCGGGCTTGGCGTTGGAGTCGAGCCTGACGCCGGCATCTGGCTGATCAACTGCGTCGCAAGCTGCGGCCGCACCATCGCGAAAACCACGGCAGCGATGCCAATAGCCGCTAGCAGGACAAGCGTCATTAGACCGATGGCCGCCAAGGCTCAAGTCAGAAGTGCGTCCTTACCCTGTGTGCGAGTGTCAACGCCGATGGCAGACGCAATGGCAGGCCATTGTCCTACAGAACCCACCTTGTCTCTAACTCCACCTCCTCATCAGTACGGCAATCGACGCCTACGACGTCGCGTCAATCAAGGTATTTTCTGATCCATGTCTCCCTGACAGCTCTTGGGGAAACTGACTGGCTGAAACCTAGTCGCGCGCCTTCTGACGACCCTGGACAAAGCCAGCCCCTCTTCGTTATGGCAAGGATAGAACCGTTCAGTCCGCATGCTGATCACACTCGAGGCCCGTTGGTTGAAGGAGGGGCTGTCATGAGAGTGAATGATGGACGTGGCAAGATGCCCGGCACGCAAGTCCGGCGCCCTTCCCGTGCCCGCGATCCGCGAAATCACCCAACCCTACGATGCGGTCTCCTGCGCAGTCCGTGCCTTTGCAATCTCAAGCCGACATCCCTGAGGTCGACCCTAGTCGGCCTCAGGGTCGGATCCCCGGCACTCAAGCCATGGCGAATCCGCTGGAAGCACTCGGCACCGAGTCCCCCGGTCCTGAGGCCGGGCGCCGGCAACGCCCGGCGGGTTGGCGCTGCCGAGATTCCGAGCCCGCTGGACTCCATCGGCTGCGGGCCTTCGTGGCAGGATCCGCTCGGCTGGGTGGTGGTGACTAAACCCCGGGCTGGCGGGCTCCGCGTCGGTCGCCGCGCCACGGTCGACTGCCGATCCGTGATCGGGGCTGAAGCCGGTCGGCCCTGGCGGAGGTCCCTAGTCGACGACAGGATACAATCCGCTTTCACTCCTGTGCCGAGGTCCGCGCTTGTTCCGATGTTTGTCTGGGTTGTCACAGGTTGGATCAGTTGGGATGGTCAGTCTCGGCGACGAGAGGTCATCGATATAGAAGTGCCATCTAGCCCTGGATATTTGGCGGGAGCGACTTGCTGGAACGATGCTGCACAGATGGTCTTTGAGGCGGCTCCGCGGAGGGCTGGGAACGAGGGGCTAGCCTGTTACGTATCGGACGACGCATAGCAACTTCATGAGCGTAAGAAGCACGTGGCCATTCGACGATAAGGAATCGGCGCAACTCTTCAACGATCTCTTGCACGATCTTCATGAAGCTCGTGATCGAGGAGTAGCATTCTTCGGCGCAGGTGTGTCGGTTCCCGCAGGTCTTCCTACGTGGATCGACTTTCACCGCAATCTGTTGGAGCACTTCGACATTTCGATGCCGTCAGTCGAAGCTGGAACTGGTCACTCTATTTCAACGGACATCGACTTCATCGCCAATAGAGATCACGCAGCACTTCTTTCCTATGTTAAGAGGAGACTGGGGAGGCCGATCGCATCCATTCCCCCCTTGCTCAAAACTGCGCTCTCGACAAGGGCGTTTCGATACTACTACACGACGAACGTCGATGAATGTCTATCTGCCGCCGCAAGTGGAAAGGCTGTTTCAAGTTACCCAGACTACATGCCAATGGACGCTCGCTTTGTCTACTTGCATGGACGCGCTTCAACCGCAAACAGTATCCACGATGACTTAGTATTGGGAACCAAGGGATACAAGTTAGCTTACGATGATTCGATAGGTGTATCTGCTAAGAATAAGCTGCGGCAGCTTGCGCCCTACCCAGTTGTCTTTCTCGGCTTCTCGATGAAAGACGCGGCTGTAGTCTCATCACTTGCGGAGATGGCTCATGCTGCGCGACTTCGACGCGTCATCGACGCTAACGATCAGGTCGCTGAGGAGTTTTCGGAACTCAAATGGTACAGTATAGAAATAGCACCGAATCGACAGGAGCTTCGTCGTAAGGAAGATAAGCGCGAACGAAGTGAAGAATTAAGACAATTTGGCGTTCGGACGATTTGGTACCAAGACGGTGGATCTCCCGATCCGTATCGAGCGGCGCTGGAAATAGTCCAGCGCTTGAGAGACCGCAGCAGGGAGTTGAGTGTGAGTGCGCAGGACGAATCGTTTGTGGAGAGTCTACTTGCGGCTGAGGAGCTTGCATCAGTGCCTTCGCCATCCGCGAGTCAGGTTAGACAAGCTCTCGCTATTGTTAATGGCCAGCCCAGGATCGCTGCGGCGTTTTGGGATGGCGTCGATGGAGCCGATTGGTTTCGACGATTGCGGGATGCCGGTGTCCTTGATCCGAGGTCAAGTTTTGTTACTCCCAGCGGCGAGCGGCGGGCGCCACTATGGCAGGCCGCTGGGTTTCTAAAGCGGGTGGCTGCGGAAGCATCGGCTGAAGTCGCAGACTACTTGCTGACCATTGACACTGACAACTGGGCAGCGGTGAGGGCAGCGTTCGATGTGCTCGAGGCCCTTGATGAACCTTCGGGTGCAACTGCGGCGCCGCACCTCGCCAAGTGGATTATCCAAGCACTACCCATCGATCCTATGCTCCTTTACCAAGTCGCAGAGTCATCGCGTCAATTGGACGCAGAGGGCAAGCCCAAAGTGGCGCTTGCATTGCTACAGGCCACTCTCCGGGGACTAGCGAATTCGGGTCTCGCTGTTTCCGAAGGGGCGTCGACTGACTTCAGCGCGACGGTCGCGCCGATTCTGGGCCGATATGAGTCTAATCTCGACGACTTACAAACATCATTGCAGGCTGCGCTTCTTCAGCGTTGCGGTTCACCTGACGACGATGACATACGGTACTCGAGACCTGCAATTGAACCGCACCGAATGAACCGAAGGGATCACTCCGCCATTAGTCTTCTTATCGACGTTTTGCGAGATACACTGCTGCACACTGAGCATGGCGAAGTTCGGGCATCGGCAGTTGAGAGACTGATAGCATCCCAATGGCCGACTGAGCGCCGCCTCGGGATCGCACACTGTTTCCTGAAGCGCTCAGACTTGCCGAGCCATGAGGCACGCATCATCACTCCGGATCGCCTCGCTGACCAGCACCTATTCCATGAGCTTGCAAAATTAATCGCAGATAGTGTGGCCGACTTGTCTGAGGCATCAATTCGGATCCTCAAGGAATTTGCGTGTACTCTTCACAGCAGCACGAGTGAGGCTGAACGAGTCGAGTATCAGTTCTGGGCTCGAGTTCTACCGGTTGAGCTCTTACCGGAGCCGATCGCACATCCAGTGGGCGACGCTGAAGATGCTGAGAGCCATCTCTTTCGGGGCATCTACTACAGTGAAACTTTCACGCTCAGCGCACCTCTCGACTTTGATGGATTTTCCAAGCGAGCGGCAGAACTGACACTGGACGAACTCATTGCTCTAGTTCGCGACCCGGCATCTGCAGGCGTCAACGTGAGCTTCAGGCACGATCAGGATGAGATGTGGTCACTTCTCGCCCAATACGCCAAAGTCCAGGGCTTGCTCGAGCCTCTGTTGAGCATTAGTAAGCAAGACCTCGGCAACAACCGAGTCTGGCGTGCAATTGAGGCGATGCCAGAAGTTGCCGGGAGCGATAGTGAACAGTGGACGGATATCCTCGATTGGGCGGATGGTATGGAATCTGAGTTGGAGCCCGATCAGCTTTGGCCTATCGGCAGACTACTGGACGTTGCCTCAAAGACAGTGCCGCTTTGTGTCAGTGAACGCGTTCACGGACTCGCGATGAGAGTGATGGAGAGCACGAAGCGATCCACGATTGCGGAGTCTAGCTTTACAGAAGATACCATTCTCGGTGGTTTCTTAAATCAGCCGTCGGGCAATGCCGTACAAGCACTCCTTGAGCTTTTGCGGCGTGAGATCGTCGAATTTGAGTCAAGTGTGGAGCCTCTTGCCGGAATCCCGCAATGGTTCAAATCCGCCCTACTTGATCCACTTGATCGAGATCCCACGCTACTCGGTATTGACGCATGGATCGGTGTCGGGCGCTTCTACGGATTGATCTGCGCCCGGGCTCCTGAGAGCGTTGACTTCGTTTCGAGATATCTCAGCTCTTCGCAGTCAGAGTCGTCGGTCTTTGCCATCGGATTTTGGGCGGGATACCTGTGGGCGCCGTTGGTTTCTACCGAGGCGCTAGAACGTCTGCGAGAGGCCTATCGAAGGAATCTGTCCGCATTTCAGACGGAAGACGTGCTAGAGAGCGACCTCAGGGATCGGTTCTATTCCCACATAGTCATTGGTGTGCTTAGGGAGGTTCCAGGGTATGACGACATGCTGTTGGAGACGCTCGGTTCAGACTTCACGGCGGAGACTCGTGGTTCGATAGCATTCGCCCTTGGCTCAAGCGTGCAACAGACACGTGACGAGGCAAGCAGCCACTTGCATGAGAACGCTAGCTATTGGTTTCAAAGATACTGGACCGAGCATGTCGAGAGGGTCGGGGGTCAGGACGGTACTAGACTGGCAACGTATCTGAGATGGTTAGGCGATGTCCAGCTGTCTCCTAGTGAGATAAATGAATCAATTCAGGCGTCGTTGGCCCAGGCCACTGACGGGTTCGAAGTACGTTGTACATTCGAGTACCTAGAACACTATCCAGAACAGGAACCTCTCGTTGTGCTTGAAATCCTCGACCGATGCGTAGGCTGGTACCGACTACACCATGATTTCTGGCTTGACAGCGACAAAGTGCGAGCCTTGCTCGATCGCCTGACGACTGTGACGCGCGGCAACACAATGTTACGTGATGTTCTCGATGGCCTAGCCGAGCTCGGAGCCATTTCACCGGAGGACGTGCGACGGTATCTCGGAGAAGGTCCAACATAGATGTCCTCGCCTTGATCGAATTCGCTGAAATAGCTGGTGAAACAATACACCGCGTGGCAGTGCTTTAATCTACGGCCTCGTCGGACGGCGGAGTCAATCCTTGAGCTTCCATTCGGGGAATGCAGAGTAATTCATTAAGTCGCGCGGGGCTGACTGTCTGAGTTCCCCAAGTCAAAGCCGAGGTCGCATAACTGATGGGCTGATGCTGAGATAGCGCTAGACTTGCACAACCTATAAGGTTAATGTCCAGTTCCCACGTGAAAATCGGAGGGATTCGAGAGAGCGCTCAGATTGCAGTTGATAGGTGAAACAGGGAATCCCAAATCGTCCTGCGGCGTAGGTGTTAGCGCAGAATTGGCCGAATTGTGCACGCGTCGCAAAATTCGGCGGTGGCGTGCGAGCGGCGGGTCTGTCGAACGAAGGTGAAACAACGCGCGACGTTCGTTGTGCTGGTCGCCCTCGTGGCCATCGGCGAGGTTGGCTGCGCGCTGACGCTTATCTAGTTCATCATCGTCAGGGTTGGACTCGTCGCCCAAGCGTTCATCGGGTCAACAGACTGTCGCCGCATGAATATGAACGATGAAGTTGGCAAGATCGACCGACGCTACCACTGTCTCATTACCCGACTGGCTGAGGTCGTAGACTGGCTAGAAGAGTCGCCACGAGATTCGTCAAGCAGGGCATGGCTTCGCCGCTTGAAATTGCAGCATCGGCGTTGCCGGCGTTCGGAAGCACCCCGAGGACGCTGTACAACTGTACGAGAATAGGCGGCAGCGAGACGAGCCTCGCGTACTTCGGTGAGTCTTTGCATCTTTGGAGACTAGACCCTCGCGCGCGGTGTGCTGCCAAACCTAGTGCACCATCTAGGCTCACACTCGCGCAGGAACGCTGGCCAGCTTTGGTTGGTGGGCCTCGGAGGTCTACGGACTTGCTTGCACGAAGTCGGACCCGATTACGGATTTCTGTATTTCCCGCGAGCCGATGACGCCCGATCGTGAGTGTCAGGGCTACTACACCACGCGTCGTCCGCCGTGGCGCGATCCTGCCGGGTCGCCGATAACCGGGGAGTGGACGCGCCTGGCCGCTCCTTGCCTGCGGGATCTCGATCATCCCGTGCGGCTGCGTCGCTTTTTCCTGGTCAGGCTCCTCGGCGTGCACTGACTTGCCAATCGTGGATGCCCACACGACTCACACGGCAGAGTGCTCGCGGTACGGGATACTCCAAAGCGCGACGTGGAACTCTCGATTCCCGCACCTTTTCCACGCGAGCGCTGGTTCCTCGAGCGTTACGGGAGCCGCCCATCCATGACGCATATCGGAAAGGTGATGGAGATGTGTCGCTCGCATCTCTCAAGCGTCTACCGACCGTGGCAGACGAGGCGGTGGCGGTTGCACTCGGCAGTCTTGTCGACGCTACGGCGTTACTTGCTCGGTGTCTGTCGCCGTGCGGACATGGCAGGCCGGCGACCTGCTCTTGACGGGGGCGCAGTTCGTGGTTGAGACGTAGGAATTACCAAGGAATCTACATCAACTCCAAATGTAGTCGAAGCAGATCAGGTGCAGGTCTTCGCGCGAGAGCGACAGTCGAGCGTGTGAGGTAGCCGGGCCAGCTTCCGGCTCAAAAGCGTCCATTAAACGGACATGGCCAATTACAGGCTCAATGCTCTGGTCTCGCTGGAACTGTTCGTAGGCCCGTCGCAGGTCCCGGATGGCGGTATGGGTCATCGGGGACCGTAGGCGTTGCATCGCCTCTCTGACCTCGGCCCGCCTGACCGATGGGCTGTTCAGGTACCCCCGCAGCAGCGTTATGACCGTCTGTTGCAACGGGTCCAGGATTCGGGGGGCGGCTTCCACCGCCTGCTGTTCGCGCATGGAGCCGAGGATGTCGTTGATTACCCTGTCCTGGATGGCGAAGACATCGCAATCGCCCACCACCCGCGGCGTGTCCGGTGAGCAGGCGATCAGATTGGCGATGAGGAACCTATTGTCGAGCACGCAGTCGCTTCTCATATCGTAGTAGCGCCAGAAGTGCCGCCGGCCCTCGCCTCTTGGCCCGGGCGCGGTGAAGTAGAAGAACATTCCCTTCTCGCCGTCACGGGCCAAGCCGGAGTGGATACCGTCCGGCAGCTCTTCGAGCATCTTCTGCGCCCCTGTGTCCAGCAGGCCCCGCAGCTGCTGAAGCAAGAACTCGTTGCTGGCGAGCTCGGCAAACTGCTCCTGTTCCTCTATCACGGTCCCGTCCTCGTCCATGATGCGTCGAAGCGTGTTGAAGTTCCTGGGGTGGACCGTCTCGCCCAGCACCGATGCGTCGAGGAATCCGGTGCGATCAATGTCGGTGATCTTGCGACTCAGGCTCTCCACCAAGCCCAGGAGCCGTTCCAACCCCTCTTCTGGGAACATGTTGTGCACCCACAGCAGCGGGTGTGTAGACCCGATGCGGTCGATGCGCCCGGCTCTCTGGACCATGCGAGTTGGGTTCCAGTGCAGGTCGTAGTTGACTAGGACGCCACAGTTCTGGAGATTCTGCCCCTCGGATAGGACATCGGTCGAGATGAGGATGTCCACCTCGCTATCGGAGCCGACCAGGTCGGGCCGGTTGTTGGACTGGGGCGCAAAGGCCTGTATGAGTCGAGAGCGTTCCGCCGGCGAAGCGCCGCCGTCCATACGGCGAATCGACGGTTCTCCCGCCTGCTTTCGGAAGTCTTCACCCTGGTCGCTGCCCAACTCTCGATACAGGTATCGGGCCGTGTCTCGGTAGTAGGTGAACACGATGACCTTCTGGCTCTTCAGGTCCTTCGACAACAGTTGCTTGAGGGCCTGAAGCTTCGCGTCCTGGTTCGGGGTGATACCGCCGACCAGCCTCCAAAGCTCGGCCAGGGAGTCAACGTCATGCTGGAGGTCTTCGTGCAACCTTCTGAGGTCGTATTGCCGGGTGTCCAGCAAGGCCAGGGGCTCCAACGCCTCCCTGGCCTCGTCGCTGGCATCCATCTCGTCAGCGCGGCTCGCCGGTGCGCTTTCGTCGTCCTCGTCCTCTCGGGCGAGATATCGCATCGCCTTCTGGAAGGAAGCACTGTCCAGGAGCTTGCCGTCCAGCAGGTAGCTCTCGAAGGTCTTGGTGAACTCCAGAGCACGCCTCACCGTGATGCGGAAGGCATCCACGCTGGACTCGAAACGCTTCAGATAGCGGCTCCTGAAGATGCCCGCTAGCGCTTCTTCCCGGCCTTGCTCAAACTCGTCCCGCTCCACGCCGGCCTTCTTGTAGGTCTCAAGCCGATAGGGCGCGAGGTGCAGGCCCTCAACAGCTTCCACAACCTTGTCGTAGATTCCCGAATAGGTGGATTCCAGGTCGTACCGCACCGTCTTGAGTCGGCGCTCCGGCCAGCTGATGCGCTCACCCCGGATCATGGCCTCGGGGTAAGTCTTGCGCACGAAGGCGCGGGTACGGCGGATGACCACCTCTTCCAGCAGGTTGAAGAGCGCGACGCCGGTCTCGTGGTCGGCCACGTTGCGGCGGGCGTTCAGGAAGAAGCGGTACAGGTCGCCGATGCCGGCGCCGGCAAAGTAGCTGCGGTCACCCCCGGTTATCAGCGTCAACTGGTTGTACAGGTCGAAGATGGTGTTGTTGATGGGCGTCGCTGTAAGCAGGATGAGCTTCTTACGGCTGCCGTCCCGCCCCCTGCCTCCGTTGGCGCTCATGATGCGCTCAAGGTTCTCGTAGCGTTGGGTGGTGCGATTACGGAAGTTGTGGGACTCGTCGATAAGGATGACGTCGGCATCACCGACCGGGCCCGTGTCAAACCCTGCTTGCCCCAGCTCCTCTTGGGATACGATGGCTCCGGCCATGGTGGCGTCCCGAAGTTCGTCGGTCCACATCTGGCGGAGGGACGCCGGGCAGATGACCAGTGCTTTCTGCCGCAGGTGGTAGGCGTAGTCTTCCAGGAGCTTCTTTCCGATCCAGGTCTTTCCCAGTCCCACCGAGTCTCCAATCAGAACCCCGTCGTAGCGGGCAAGGATTCGGCGGGCCTTCTTGGCCGCGTCCTCCTGGAACTCAGACAGTTCCACGGCCGACTTCCCGGGCGTAGCCTCGGTCGTCCCTAGGTCGTCCTTGAAGTACTCGAAGAGGGCCTTCATGTACACTTGGTAAGGGGTGTACTCCACTTGGCCGAACTTGGACGCGTCCAAGAGCTCGATGAGCTCCTCCTTGAAGTCCCGCGACTCCTCCCACCGTTCCCGGAACCAGCGGTCCAGCTCGGTAATGGCCTGAGCGCCCACGCCGCTCATCAACTCACGTCGAAGCTCCATCTCCTCTCGCCCATCTACAGGAGCCGGGCCTATTCTCAACATCTCCTCTTCGGTTAGGGCCGTCTTGTGGGAGAGGTTGAGCTCCCTGTTGGTGGTGAGTCCGGCGCCGGTGAAGTTGCTGGAGCCGACGATGGCCGCCACGGGCTGGAATCGGTCTGCGCCGCCCGTAGGAAAGTCGCCGTAGAAGATATAGCTCTTGGCGTGGAGGAACCCCTGTTGATAGACCCGAACACCCACCACGTCCCGGCGCAGGAAGGTAATCAGATCCTCAACCGCTCGGAGGGTCGCCTCGTCGAAAGGGGCGGCGTTCAACTCCTGGGCTAGGCGTGAGGCTGCCTTGGGCCGCAGGCCCACCGATTCGCCGTCCTGCGGCTCGTCGCCTAGGAGAAGGCGGAAGCTACCCAACCCTTGCAGGCCCTGCTGAAGCAGGGTGAACCCTCGCACGTTGAAGTAGGCGGTGGCAATGTCCAGCGACTTGCCGCCGTGCTTCGCCAGAAGCTCAGCGAGCACATCGACCATGCGATTGCTCTGGTTGTCTATGACGTAAGGGACGTACATGGGTCTTTCACCAGCAAGCAAAACTGTTGGGCTCGCTATTGAGGGTATCAGTCGCTCTAATCACCCTTCGTACCTTAGGTCCCACTCCGCTGTGATCCATCCCAGAGTTCGCGAATCCATATACTACTATCTCGTATTGGATTCCTAGATCGCGACACTTTCTTCGAGATTCGAACTCCCTTCGGGTCATTATGAACGTGCTGTACGGGGACCCTGACAGTGATTTGACCTCGATGCAAAGTCGAGGTGTGCCATGTGAATCCCACACGTCAATGTCACAGGAAATATCTTGTTCTCTCAACCTCGCCAAGTTGCTAGTGATGTAAGGAGCACGCCAGTCGATCACAAGATTAGCACTTAGTTCAGCTTTCCGCCTCTCATACTCCAGATGTTCAAAATACATGCCCTGTTCCACCAAGTCGATTCTAGATGGCTTCGATAGCTTCCGCAGGGCACCCGCCGACCATCGCCGCTGCTTTGTAATCTCCGTATCCAACGGCGGAGGTTGCAGTATTATGGTCTCTGCATTTGGAGCCGATTGGAAGTCAGCATGGATGTCTTCACCCAACTCCTCGACAACGAGGTTCGCAAATGGCGACCCCCTAGGAGCCGTTACATAGCCTTGTGGACTCACCGGAGGAAGCGTAGCAATCGTCAGAGTGCACTGTTGAATCTGTTTGTCTGGTAACATGACTGTAGCTGGACGAGAATACCTCATGGGTCTGTTACCACTCTCTAATTCTCGCATCCACTGGTCGAGGCTTGGAAACGTACCATCTTGGGATGGAAACCTCATTTGGTTTCGGAGCCTTCGGATCGTATCGGCATAGACCCTTAGCCCCAATTGACTACCCTTGGACCAAGATTTATATCCAACCTTGCCTATAATGGTATATCATCCAATCCGTAGAGCTCATGAAGCAGTACTTCAATTGTATTGGCAATATTCTGGCTGTTGGAATCTACTTCGCGACTTCTGGATTCTGCAAGTATCGAAATCAGGTCATGCTGTGCTCGACGTTTGACAGCAAAAGGGAGACTAGGGACATCTATGAGCCGTCTTGGATCCGATCCAGAGTTAGATATCACAACTTGCTCGCTAGCTCGGACGATAGTCGCTTCTAGATCATCGCCAAGAGGGATAAGAGATATTCGTGGTATAGGCAGCTTCCGCAATGTGGAAATATGCACCTGTGGGAAGGTCGAGCGGGTCTCTTGGAATCGCATTCGGTAATACTCATTCATCATGCGGCTGTTCAAACATGCAAGAATGAACCAGAGCGAATAATTGGAGCCTTCCTTCAATCGCGTAAAGTGGACAGAATTCAAACCCACCAAATCAGAAGTGTCGATAGCAGCTATAAGCTGATCCGAGGTCTGTCGGCTAACGATTTTGTTCGGATTAAAGATCCAAGCTTCCCTAAATGACGCCCCTCTTTTCTTAAGATTGTTGGTAAGGAGATCAGGGTCGTAGTCTATAATGCGAGTACAATCGGAAATTGAGTAGCGATGGACATTTCTTCCCTCTATGAGGTGCCGCCATGTCGGCTTCGGTGGTCCGGGAGGGTCCAAGATGACATCGCGAAAGAATCGAGGACCTGGGTTAACGCCATCCCTTACCTCGCATAATAAGCCGAGTTCTATCGTGCTTGACTCCATTTGTTTTAGGAATTTTATCTCTTCATTGCCTACAAATGGGAGCCGTACTGAAGGGGACGCTAGGACCTCACTATGGTCAAGAACTGAGTCGACCGAGTACTGCTTTTGCTCCACTTCCTTCGCCTCATGTGCTTCTACCATACGAATGGTACTGGGACTGGAGCGCTGAATTACAGGCACAGCCGAGCCGACGGTCGAACCTTCAAAAACGGCGTAAGTGCACTTCAAGACTTCGCACACGTGGAATTGGCTTACTAGATGCCGTCGAGTTAGCGCATATGACTCGTTGTGTATGATTGTGTCGGGGATAACCATAGCCCAGAAGCCACGATGACGTAGGTGGTCTGTTGTTGAAACTAGAAACACGAGGTATGTGTTCACTCGTCCTCCCAGTCGATCGGTGAATCTGTGAACGAAGTAGGTTTCTTCACCTACAGCGTGCTTTTGTGAGTGATGAGAATAAGCTGAAACATACGGTGGATTGCCCACCACGACGTCGAAGCCTTGGTCGTCCCTGGGCTTCCAGGCGCTCCGTGCCAGGTCGACGAAAGCCTCCGGGAACTCCAGGTCCCAATGGAAAAAGCGCTTCTCGGCGCCGAGCCTGCTCCCCAGTGCAATTGCCTCCCGGTAGTCCTCAGATTCCCCCTTTCCTCCGGAGCGAATCTGCTCCACCAGATCGCCGCTGCCCAGCGTCAGGTATTCTTTGGCCTTCACGTTGCCGAAATGGTGGCTCACCCAGATGTCCAGCGCGGCTTTGTAGGGAGCCTGGGCATTCTCGAATTCTGCATAAAGACTGTGGCTGCGCTCGGCCTCCTCTACCGTGGCGTCTGGTATGCGACGCAGCTGCTCGATGGATGCGGTGGCCGTGAGCAGGCCCTGGAAGGGACCGCCGAACAGGGTGCCAGCATGTCCCTTGGTCTGCTTGGCAAGCTCAGACTCTATCTCCTGCACCGTCGTCCCGATGAGGGAGTTGCCGCACTTGAGATGGTGGTCCAGGAAGGAGAGCGGAGCGCCAATGGTAAAGCAGTCCAGCCACAGGGACACCTTGGACAGTTCCACTGCCATCGGATTTAGGTCCACGCCGTAGACACAACGCTTGAGCACGTGGCGCTTCAGGAGGTTGATGTCGGTGAGACGGCCTGTGTCGACGGCGACTCCCTGTCGCTCCATCTCGGCAATGATGGCCTCGCGGGTGTCTTGCAGGAACTTGGTCACCGGATTCCAAGGGAAGGCCCGCAGGAAACCCTCTCGCTCCCCCAGGATACGGTCGCAGATGAAGTCCACCGCCTCTACGAGGAAGTGGCCCGATCCCATCGCCGGGTCGAGCACCTTCAGGTCGAACAGGTCGTCCACTAGGCCCGCGTAGCTGTTGGCGACCATGGCCGGGTCGTCGGGCTGCATCCCCTGCCTTCGGAAAGCCTCGGCCCTGTCCAGAGCCGTCCTGTAGTCCCGCTGGGCATCCCGGAACTTGGGGCGCAGCTTGTTGAACTTCTCGACCAGCACAGGCCCCACCGTGTTCTCGACGATGTACTTCACGATATGGTCGGGCGTGTAATAGGAGCCGGAGGCCTTGCGCTCCCGGCGGTCGTTCTCCAGGTAGACGCCGCCGGGTTGGTAGGTCCGTTCCTGCGCGTTGCGTCCGCGTCCTATGGTCAGCACCTTCTTCTTGGAATCGACTGCTTCTTGATATGGGATGACCTCCTCGGTCTTCTTGCCTTTGATCACCGCCATCTTCTCCTGGGCGATGCGTACTTTGAACTCCAGAAGCCCCTCGTAGATGGATCCCAGCTGCCGGACGCCCAGGGACTTGTAGTCGATGAACACCAGGTCCTGGCGCTTGTCGTCGAGGTCCCGGGCCAGCAGATCCAATCCCAGCGCCAAATAGCGGTCGGGTATCTTGTGGGACGCTAGGAACCGAGCGGTTTCGGCCTCCTGAGTGCGGTCGGCTGAGTCAGGCTTCGTGATGAACAGCCCGCCGTTGTAAAAGGGCACGTTTAGGTCGCGGCTACCCAGATCGATGACCGAGAACAGGTCCAAAAGGCGGTCGTACAGTTCTGTGGCGTCCGCCGAGGCGCGGTACGCTTTGCTCAGCTGGTCAGGAGCAGCATCACCTATAGGCCCCGCCCTCTCTGCGATGTCCTCCTTCAGCTTGGTGAGACTCCGCTCCCAGTAGCCGCGCACCTCCTTCACTGGCAACAGGTCCCGCGACTCCGCATACAGCAGAAAGAGCAGCCGATACAGCAGGGTCAGAGTGCCGTTGAATACCTGGCGGCGGGAGTCCTCGTCCGGCTCCCGCTTCAGGGCTAGCTGCTCTGAGATCGGCAGCAGTGAGGCCTGGCGGGGGCCTACCAGTCCCATCTGGTCCTTCAGGTGCGCAATGAAGCCGGCGGCGAAATGGGGGAACACTCGCTCGAACACTCGATCCTTCAGGCGCTCCCCAAGGGCCTTAGCGTAGCTTTCGCTTTCGTCCAGCACCCTGTCGAGGAAGCTCAACTCCCTGGTCTGACCGTCTCTTTGGACTTCCCTGCTGACGAAGGCCCTATGGCGGAAGAAGAGCCAAAAGTACCGGAACGCCTCGTTGGGGTCGGCCGTGGCCAGGGTCTCCTGCAAGTCGATCTCATAGTAGTTCGTGGACCGGGAGTGGGTCCTAGCGGAGTAGAGACGCCACAGCTTGCCGTTGGTCACGATGGCCCACGGCGCTTCGCCAGACTCTAGGACGGTGACGACACGTGCCCCGGGGTTCTCGTCGGGCGTCTGCACATCGCGGGTCTCGTCCCTGCCGTCTAGGTAGCGGTTCCAGGAGTAGGCTAGGCACACGGCGACCGGCTTCTCTGGGTTATCGGGGGCGTACAGCCGGTAGTCGGGTTCGTCTCCGCCACCGGCCTCGACCACTTTGAAGCCCAACGTTTCGAGAGCTGACTTCACGGGGGGGCGAGCAGATGCGCCATCTCCCATATTGCTGGTCTGTTGCGGCAACTGCGGGAGAAGCTCCCGCATTCGGTGATACGCCTCCTCCGGCCGCTCCCTCCACTCGACGAGCTCGGGCAGGCGCTCGTTCAGGTAGTAGTCGGAGAACAGGGCGCGATTGTTGAAGAGTGGCTCCGACCATTCGGCCACGGCATAAGCGGAGAGCAGCTTGTCATATTGGGCGTCGGAGTCCACCTCGGTGTACGTGAAGCGGCGAAGCACCCGAAGCTGGACCGGGGACGGATTGCGGCGGTTCACCGTGAGGATGCGAGGCCGTACTGACACATGACGCGCTGCCATAGGTGTCGTCGGCGTCTTGGGCAGAGAACGCTGCAATAGCACGAAGTCCAAGCGTTCATAGTCGTCAGTCAGCACAAGCAAATAGTTTCCGGCGCGGTTCCTCAGCGCACTAGCCAATCCCTGCGTCGCTGCGATGGTCACGGACGTGAGCTCTACCAAATACGAGTCCAAGGGCTCTGCGCCGTCGTCCTGGACGGCGATGCGTTCAATATGCTTGATCTGCCGCGACAAGGATGCAGCAGTGATCCCCATCGCAGAGACGCTTTGAGCTTGGCGGCTATCTGTGCGATAGCCAAGGGCCGCGAAGAAGGCAACCACGCCGTCTTGCGTCGCCAATGTCTGCACGTCGGCTACCGAAATGTTCCTGTCTTCAGTCATATACACTCGCGTCTTCTGGCTAATGGTATTGACTACCAGTGCGCTCTTGGGTTCTGCCATCTCCCACTGCCCCATCAGGCTATCTTGCGGAATGGGCCGCCGTGTGGACATGTTCCCTGAGCGCTCCATTGATGTCTGTCTGGTACCCGCGACCGTCTTGAGCACGGGCCTTTAACCAGGCTATGATGCTTGTCTGAAGAAGACTCCAACGCTGGATTAATGGCATCCCATGCTGCGCTTGGTGCAACTGAAAGAAACTCAGCTTTACTATGGTCGTATCTCTCACAGGAAGAAAGCATAGTTCCTAGACCTACCATGAACATGGCACGCCAAGTTGGGTTGGCAAGACGAAATGTTCGGTTGAATAGTACAAGTGTTGACGAAATCGACATAGCCGCTACATCACCAAGCAATGAAGCTTTAGGCTGGTACACTAGCGCACCATCCTTTCGACGTGTCAGTATTGCACTCCAAGTCTTGCGTGGCTTGCCTGCTCTCCCACTTAACTCATAAATTGACGATTGTTTATACATTGCAATATCGGCTTCGTGCATTGACGCAAGCTCAGTAAATACATCATCAAATTCGCGCGCATCATCAAATCTAAAGAAAGGCCTTTGGGCTAAACTCTCCTTCTCTCTCACATGACCAATGAGCCCTGGTGCAGCGTTGTGCCTTCCAAGATTGTGGATCATTCTCGCCAAATACGTGAAACAAAACATAACTCTATCACTACGTATTAGCCCTTCAGAATCTAAGGTCGCCGAGCCAACCTGTTCACTAATGTGTACCTGACCGTAGTCGCTGCCATAGAAGGCACACTCATACCGAAGCACCTCGTCCTGCGGCGCGTCGGGATAGTCAATCACTTGGCCCATCTCAGTCCTCCCTTGCACACGTGATGCTCACACTCACGCCGCCCGCTCGCTCAGTCGCGCCAACAGGTATTCCTGCGTCCGGTCCCCCCTTGACGCTGTTGCAGGCGTCGCGCAGCAGTTGCAGGTTGCCGAGGTGGTCGGTGCCGCCCCGTGACCGTGAAATCACGTGGTCCACGGTGAAGTTGCGGAATGGGAACTCATGCCGACACCCGCCGCAGCGCCCGTCGTGCTGCCCGACCAGTCCATGGCGGCGCTTGCGGTAGTTGAAAGGCGTGACGATGTCGGTGCGTTGTGGGATGTCCTCGCGCACCGTGATCCAAGCGCGTCGGAATCGTGCGCCATGCGCCGGCCCCCCTCCAGCCCTTGCCGTACCAGCGTACCTGGCCCCAGATCTCGGTGGTGACGCGGTTTCAGCGGGTCGAGGAGTACTGGCTGTTGCCGGCAGGTCCACCACCAGCCGGGGCCGCACGGCTTCGAGCCGTTGGCTGACATCATCACGTCTGTGCTTCGAACACCCCCTGATCCTTCCAGGGCACACCCCAGGTCATCCGAGCGAACCACCCGAGGTTCCGTGCGCTGGCATGGCGTCATGGGTCGCCGATTTCGGCGTGACGCACCCTGCGTAGGCGGTGCGTGTGCGACCGTCGTACCTCCCCGAACGCGAGAGCGCGTGTCTTCGGCTGTCGCCAGTTCCCGGCGCAGGGCCGCCTGCTCGGCTCCAGTCCCGCCTTGGCAGCTTCCAGTTCGGCCACTCGTGCGCCCGGGTCCGGGCCTCAGGCCGCCTGTGCGTCGTCTGGGACGTCCACCATCCTGCGCCACGCGGTGTGGGTTCGCGCTCGCCCGCCAAGGTGTCCTCGCGTGGACGGCGACGGACCGTATCAGGTGATATACCGAGCACCTGGCCAGCGTCGACGCGTGCGAGGCGTCGCATCGTGCGGTCCCCACGGTGCCCGTGGCAACGCATCGGAGATGCCGAGGCGCCCATGACCACTCCAGAGGCGGGACCTGATGCGTGCCCAGGCGGCGACCCGTGATCGTGACTGGCGTATCGTGCTGATCCGCTGAATGCGGCGGCTAGGCTGGCCACCCGTGGCGACGAGACGTGCCCCCCACGCGTCTTGCTGGTCGAGGTGACCGACGTTTCGATGATGCGCTCGGCACACGTCGAGTAGCCCTATGGGGTCATGACAGCCTCGATCAGCGAGAGTTCCTTCGCCACCTCATCGCACAGAAACTCAAAGTGTTGCACGAGTGATCCGTGTTGCTCCACTCGCTGTATCGCCACTTCCTCACTTCTACCAGGGGTCGCATGGAGGCCCGAATAGACGCGTATCTCGTTTATCTCTCGCAAGGCCGAGAGTCGTCCTCCTGGCAACGGTCTCCCACGCGCAGGGAGGATTTGTTCGAGCAGCTTGATGCTCTTCCAGTCCCTATCAAATGTGATGGTCTCGTGAATCAACGTGCACCGTAGCTCTTTGACACTAAAGCCCTCCACGATGGCATTGGAGAGCCATAGAACCGCATCGAACCACTCGTCTCTACTCTCCATACGCGGAACCACCAAGTCGCTCGGTGAGCCCTTCATGCGCCACTTCCACCAACGGACGTCCTCATTCCGCCATCGCTCGAGGACTTCGATCAACCGCTCGCGCGGAGTCATCTCCTCGGGCCATTCGCCCAGAAAGTCAGTCTGAATGGCACGCGCGGAGAGGCCAGCTTTTGGCGCCTCATTGAAGGTCTGCCAATATCGCTGTTCCTCGTGTGGCAGGTGGCGCAGATCGCAAATGTAGACGGCAAGTTGACCTGCCGCATTGCTGCTGTAGTGCTTTACTAACCATCCGCCTCGGCATACGATGTGGTCCTCAAACACTGTGTACTTCTCTTGATCGGCTTTGTACTTTGCCAAGACCTCCGGTCGGAAATAGGCAGGCGACGTCTCGAATGGCAAATCATTCCCCCGCGCCTCGAAGTAGTTGGTCGTTGTTGTCGGGTCAGTGGAGACGGTGGTTATTCCACCGTTCCGAATATCCTGCACGCGGAACTCAATCGGCTCACTCTCGGTCGACTCGAGAATTCGACCGTGCTTCACCAACTGTTCGGCCTGTTCCGCATTGAGACGTGGACGCACGATCTGCACGCCGCGAATGATGCCGAATTTCCCTTCGTTGAGAAGCTCATGGTATTGGAGCGCCGAGTCGTCGCGCACGATACGCTTCACGTGATCACTGAAATCAAAGAACGATGGAAGTGACGGGGATCGCAGAACAAAGTCGAACACTCGAACCAACACGGCATTCAACGCAAGGAGATGCAGATCAAGAACGTTTCGGCGAACCGATATTAGGTCGGATCGGGCGGATGCCTCACGCGTCGACTGCGAGATAACGTCCTCCCAGTCTCCGCGGAAGTCGATTCGGGAGAACGCGCGCCGCTCTCGGCGCCAGTGAATTCCTGCGGCATGAACGAAGTCCTGCGCGACATCATGACTAACGCTTCCGTGGCCCTCAGCTTCTCGAAAAAACACGAGTGGTGACACGTCGACAGGCAAGTCGTCCAGTGAACGCCACGTGGAGTCATCTCGATGGATGGCGTGGATCCCCTGCCTGCCCCAACTCCAAGAGTACGTTGCCGCATTGTGGTGAAGCGGATTGGGCGACCAATTCGTCAGGGCAAGAAGGTCTTCGCCGAGAGCGGGAAGCTCCGATGGTACGACATACGAGTTTAGGCAGGTTTGGATGGGAGAAAGGACGGCGAGGATGAGCTCGTCTCCCTCGATGTCCTCCTTAAGCACACCAAGATGCTTGACCCCGCGGATCCACAGGGAAAACTCCGTGGGGTCGGCAGGAGCTCGTTCAGCCGCAGCCAGAGACTCGATCAAGCGGTCGTGTTCGAAGCTGGCCACTACGAACCTCCGAAAACGTATGTGGTGTTCAGTGGATGTTCAACTCTATCAATAACATGCAATGGTTTCTCGGCGAACACCCCCCTTTTTCATGCCGTCAATGCACTAACGGCGCTCCGGCGTGAACTCCCTGGTCAGTTCGCTGAACGGAGGCGGTCCACGCATGGGATCGGCCCCTTCATTCGCCGTACATTCGTATGCTCGTCGTAGGGGGCGTCAGCCAGAGACACGTATCCCTCGTAAAACCGATCGTTGCCCGTCTTGCCGCGGCCGATGAGCACGATGGACGTTCGCCTGAGTTCGGAGGCGTAGAAGACCCGGTTGGATCTTCCGCCGCGCTCACTCAAAGCTCTCGCATCGCGCGGTGGCGCGAACCCTTAGTGCCCGAAAAGTAGGGATATGGCAGGTTGGCGCCGTGCTCGGTCGGCAACTTGACGTTGGCGGCTGCAGCATGCTCGCGCTTGCGGGTGAAGCGGGAGAACTTCCAGCCCCAGACTTCCTGGAAGGGGGGGCATTGTACCGGCTGCCCTCGTCGATCAGTTGCCGGAACTGCGGACGGTCGGCCACACGGCCGCTCTCGGCCTCGTCCAAGTACTCGCGGGCGACGACGTGGCCGTGCTGCGCGGCATACGCGCGGAGCGCCCGCAACTGGGCGGCGACGGACAGGTCCACGTCCTGGCGGTCGCTGGAGCCCCGCGCATAGAGGGCCACCAGTCGGTCGTCAGGTTCTCGCGTCATGGGCATGTCTCCCCCTTCTCGCTCATCTCGCCCGCCAGCCGTTCGTCGGTGACCGGTCGCCCGACGTCCCAGTCTCGTCCAGATTGCCCGTCGCCGCTGCTCCCGAACCTCCCGCCTATTGTGCGCCACGGGGTGGTCCGGGTGGCCGGGTTCTGCTGAAACCGAGCGGCGCTGCCCATGAGTCTGACGACCTGGCTGCCGCTCAGCTATGGCGTGTGAGGAGGGCCTGCGCACGGGCTCCCCCTACAAGGTCTGCACGTTGGCAGGCGCCACGTGATGTCATGGGGGTGTACAGATAAACGAGGAAAGTTGCACAAGTGCACATGCGTCGTGAATCAGGTTCAGCCGGGCATCAGGCAAGCGGCGGGCTGCACGCCAGCAAGCATCTCGGCATAAGGCTCGGTTGCACCGCGAATTGTAGAAATGCAGGGGGCGTTTCCCGGCGGAGGTGGCGCTGGCCAGCGGCAAACCCGAGCCAGCGCCGTGAACGAAGGACGACGAAATGACTGGCTTGGCCCCGACCGAGGCGCGCGGCCGCCGCGAGGCGGACGCGCAGCTCCTGGCCCTATTGGACGACCTAGTGCACGCCGAGGGCCGGCTAAAGGCGGCGCAGGCGCTGGGGGTCAACTACCGCACCCTGGTCAAGGTCGTTGAGTCGGGCCGGCTGTCGGGGCGCATGCGCGACGCTCTCGAGCGGCAGCAACTGGCCGACCGCGAGGCGACGGCGGCCCAGCAGTGGGATGAGATGCGGGCCTTGGCGCAGCGGATCGAGCGAGCCGAGCAAAGGCTGACGGCGATGGCGCACACGCCGGATGCTGACGACGGGGTGGAGCTTGAAGTGCGCGCGGTGGTCCGCCGCGCGCACGCCGTCACGCAGGCGCTGCAGACGCTGACCCGACGGGTGGCGCGGCTGGAGCGGGGCCAGAGCCCGCGGACGGCCTCTGGTGCCGAGGCCACGGCGCCAGAGCCGCCATGGGTGGTCGACGACCCAAGCCGGCTCGGCGTGGTGACCGACGACCCGCGCCCGGGCGAGGAAGCCTCCTACGGTCGAGGGATGCCGGCGGTGGTGGAGTGGCGGGCCCTGAACCAGCGGCGCGAGGTTGGCACGAAGCTCGACCAGGTGAGGACCCGCGAGCGGATCATGGCGTTGGAGATCGCGATGATCGGGGAGTACGAGTTGACCCTGCCGCCGGACACCGATCGGCTACATCCGTCCGAGCGCGAGGGCTACCTCCGCTGGCGGCGGCGGGCGCTGGCGGACCTGCAGACGGAGCGGGCCCGGCGCGAATTGCTGCGCTGGGTGCGCCGGGTCCTCACCCTGGGCCTGTGGTGGCGGTAGGTCCACCGCACGTGAGTCTGAGATGCCTCCCTGGGGTTGCGCCATGGACAAGGACCTTGGCCGACTCCCTAGAATCACCGCCGCGCTCGTGGACGACCGAGAGACTGTGGGAAGCTTACCGGCGGTTGAACCGGTCAAAGCTGCGCGGCTCGGGTCCGCGCACCTTGGCCGACATCGTGTCCGTGGTGCGCTACGCCATCGGCGGCGTGGACGAATTCGTCCTCTTCGCCGACGGTGTGCGTGAGTAGTTCCAGGGCTGGATGGCCCTGCAGGAGATCGCCAGACGCCCGTTCACGGAGGAGCAGGTGCGGTGGCTGGAGGCCATCCGGGACCACATCGCGGGCAGCGTTAGCATGGAGATGGGCGACTTCCAATACTCCCCGTTCAACCAGCAGGGCGGCCTGGGCAAGGCGTATGAGCTGTTCGGCGATGAAGTGGGCACACTTCTTGAGGAGCTGAACGGGGCTCTGGTGGGGTAGGGCTGGTCCACACACAGGAAAGGAAGGTGATATGACGACCATACCGGAGATTCAGCAAGCCATTATGAATCTGTCCGAGGCCGATTACACGAAGCTGTGTCGCTGGGTCTTGGACCAAGACTGGGAGCGATGGGAGCGAGAGTTCGACGGGGACGTGAAGGCTGGCAAGCTGGACGCCTTGGCGGCCGAGGCGTTGGAGGCCAAGGCCAGGGGCGAACTCAAGGACCTGCAGGACCTTTAGGTGCACAGGACCGCTCCACATTTCTGGCGGCGCTTCCAGGAGTTGCCCGCGCCGGTGCAACAGACGGCCCGACGAAACTTTGAGCTCCTGCAAGCCAATCCCAGACATCCTTCGTTGCGGTTCAGGAATGTTGGGCGCTACTGGTCTGCCCGGGTGGGCGCTGCCTACCGAGCGGTGGCTATTCAGGACAGCGGAGACTTCATTTGGTTTTGGATCGGTCGACACGACGAGTACCTGAGGGTTCTTGGCCGGTAGAGGGCAATTATGAGCGTACCTTCAACCATAGAATCGGATAGGCGGGTATGGAATTAGGTGAAGTCCTACTCATAGTATTCTCTGGAGTTGTCGCTGGGGCCACAGCGGTCTATGCGCTGCTGACTTGGCGGCTCGTATCAGAAACACGAAAGCTGCGGGAGGTTCAAACGAACCCAAGAATCAGCATACGGGTAGAAACAGATCACACCGGTCATCCTGGGTATGAGCTAGTAATCGAGAACAATGGTCATGGTGCGGCAAAGAACGTGCAAATTGAATTTGATGGAGACCCGAGCTATTTCCGCAGCGGTTGGGCGCACGGCCACCCACCTGTGATTGACGAGCTACCCATTATCAAGAACGGCCTCGATTATCTGGAGCCTAACCAAGCGTACAGATTTCCCCTGGGAACGGTGTCTCCTGACGAATATGAGCGTGCCACTGAAGCACCCTGGACTTTTCGCACGCAATACGAGAGTTTATATGGCAAGCGTAGAACTGATATCTACATTGTGGATTTCTCTCAATTCAGAGGAACTTTCTTCGAACCCAACCACTTGAGAGAAATAGCCGACCACATGAGCGCCGTGAGGCAAGACTTCCACAGATTGACGGAGGGATACGCAAAAATTCAGACCGTCACGCAAACCAGAGATAAATCTGATCAGCGGCGCAAAGAACGGCAGAAGGCCCAAGCGAGTCAAGGCAAGAATGCCAGTGAAATGCCCATCGCCGACAATGACGAAGAGTGATTGAGATGGGCATCGGAATCCTGCCGGCGAGCTGGGAATCTACCGCGTTGGAAGACTCTTGCTTGGTCATTCAAAGTCAGTAACAGCTATATTCAGAAGAAGCAGTATGGCAACGGGTCCAAGGACAGCCCGCAGGTGTCGAAGGGCTCCAAGTGGTATTGCTAGGCGGCTGAGGGACGGATGTCCGAGGAGCTGATGCGACCGGGCCGCTGGGGTTGACCGCCCAGCGGCCCGGCGTGCGCCAACGAAAGTGAAAGAGCCATGAGACCAGAAGATCGTATGGCGCGCATTCTCACTCCGCTGGCCGCTGTCGTGATCGCCGGAGCCCTATCCGTGACGGCGGCTATCGCCGTGCTGGACTACCGCCGAACTGCCGAATGGAATACCTTCATCTCGAACGCCATGCGTGCAGACTTGTCTGGACGTATGGTGACCTCGGAGATCGTTCGGGAAGTACCAGTCCATGGGTCGCAGCCGACGTCGGACGCCCCACAGAAGTTCCTCTATGCCAACAGTGTCGGCTCTGAGCCGACGACCCCCGTCAACCTGTTGTCCGAGGGGTTGTGGCTCGTAAGGATTCGCTTCGCCGAGGACGAGCCGCCGGATGTTGACACGATCCTGAGCGTGAGCATTACCAACGTCAGCGGTTCCGGTGGCATCACGTGGTCGGAGGACTGGTGGAATCGCATCTACGTTACGGGCGACAGCGATTGGGCGCAGGTCCTGGGCGAGCGGATGGCCGTATTCACACCCGGTGAGATCGTGGTCCATATCTCGGACCTTCCGGACAACGTCGCCTGGTGGGTGGAGTTTGAGCGGCTTGGCGAACTCAAGCAGCCGTAGGCACGTCCGGTCCTCGTCCGTAGGATCATCCGCAGGTCCCGCAGGTCCCGCAGGTCCCGCAGGTCCCGCAGGTCCCGCAGGTCCCGCAGGTCCCGCAGGTCCTCCGTTGGAGACCCATGCACCGTTACCGCCGCACGTCCAACGGTCGCGTGAGGACCAATCCATCGGTCGTATTGGCCAGTGGGACTCACGTGAATCCCACTGGCCATCGTTACAACACCCGCAATCCCCGCGATGCAGCCGGGTGCGGTGGGCTCTTCAGCTGTCGTAGACCCAAAAGGCTGGCACCGTCCGACCCCCTGGTGTCGGTAGTGGACCTCGGGGGTGCGTGCGAGCAGGCTCGGCCACCGGAGGACTTCTTGACACCGAGTGACGGTCGATACCTGCACCCTACACGGCTCGCTCGTACGTGCGAGGCGCGTGACGTATCGGCGCGTCGTGAGGTGAAGGGTGTCGCCGTCCGGCGGCGCCCCGAGATCAAGCACGCGAGATCGGAGCGTCTCGCGCAGCCGTCGATCCCAGGCCGCAATCTGGAGCTCGGATTTGCCTTCGGCTCTAGGTAGTGCCCTACTTTGGATGACGGCCTCGCAGGTCCTTGAGTCCTCGTTGGTGATACTAGGCTCGTGCACAGGCCCCCTCACCGGGCCTGCGCGTTTGAGGACGCGATGGGATGTCCTGGGGGCGTACAGAGCATTCAGGGTGGTTGCAGATGTGCATGTGGGTCGTGGGCTGGGAGTTATCAGGTGTCAACCGGGAGGTGTGCCAGCAGCCTGCTGCATGGGAGCAAGCACTTTGGCATTAGGCCCGGTTGCAAGGCAGAGGACACGCCTACTCTATGGGAACAGCAAGTTTGAAATCGACGCACATGGGGATGCCGAGCAATGGCCTCGGTGAAAACGACACGTTTGAACGGTTAGTGGAGACCGACGGGAGTTGGAGGCGCCGGTGATGGCAGGGGTGGCGCGTGGTGGACGGGCGCCACCGCCGCTGACGGTGCTGCCCCACGACTTGGTGTGAAAGCGGGAGCCGCAGGTAACCGGGAGGGTGTTGAGGATCGACCCCAGGATGCTGGCCTCGGGCATGCGAGGCACCGGGTGTGGGAAGCGTTGGCGCGTGGGGAACAGCCGAGCCCACGCGACAGCCCGGCAATCCAGATGCTCCGCCGCGACGTGCTGTGGCATGGTGGATGGAGGCGCTGGCATGGTCAATATCATCGTGCGTAACCTCGACGCAGGGCTGAAGCATCGGCAGCGCATCCCGGTGGTGGCGAACGGTCGTTCCATGGAGGAAGAAGTCCGCGACATCCTGCGGACGGCGCTCAACCGCCAGCCCGCAGCGCTGGCGAATCTGGCGAGCATTATTCGCGCCAGACTCGCTCCCCTGGGCGGCGTCAAACCGGATCTCCCGGCCCGCTCCGCGATGCGCACGCCACTCCGATTCGACAGAGGCGGCCGCAGTGATCGTCCTGGACGCCAACGTTGTCCCGGAACTGATGCGGCCCGATCCCTGCCCAGCGTTGTGGCTGAGGTAGCCGGGTACGGTACTCCAAGCCGATGCCTCTCCACCATCAGCGAGGCCGGGCGTCCCATCACGCACGCCGACGGCCGGATCGCGGCCATCGCCCGCTGCCGAGAGGCGTCCGTGGCGACTCAGGATGCGGATGACGTTGCGTGGAGTGAGGTCGACGTGATCAATCCTTGGGATGCTGGATGAGCCCAACGAAGCTCACGACCTCCGTTGCGACCTATTTCGCTGATCTGCGGCGGACTCGGGCGTCGGGTGGGGCGACCGGGGAACGGTCGGGGTATGGACCGCTGGCGAATCTGCTCAATGAGTTCGGCGGCGGGCTGAGGCCCAAGGTGTTTTGCGTCGGCGAGTTGGCCGACCAGGGGGCCGGGCACCCCGACTTTGGGCTGTACGCGGCCAAGCAGGTGCAGCGCGGAGGGCAGCCGAGAGACGATCAACTGCCGGAGCATGGCGTGGTGGAGGTGAAGTCGGCTGAGGACGATGCGTGGTTGACGGCCGAGGGCGCACAAGTGAGCAAGTACTGGGGACGGTACCGGCAGGTGCTGGTGACGAACTACCGCGACTTCCTGCTGGTGGGCGAAGACGCGAACGGGAATCCGGTTCGGCTGGAGAGCTTCCCGCTGGCGGCGGACTCGGAGGATTTCGAGCGGCAGTTGGAGAAGCCGCGGGCGTTTGCGGGGCGGGTCGGCGTGGGGTTGGGGGAGTACCTGCGGCGGGTGCTGTCGCACCGAGCGCGCCTGGCGGAACCGCGCGACCTAGCCGAACTGCTGGCCTCGCACGCGCGGGACGCGCTGGCGCGGGTTGAGGCCGCCGAAGCCGAGTCGGACGCTGGCGCCGCGCCACTGGGGGCGGTGCGAGCGGCGCTGGAAGGAGCGCTGGGCGTGCAGTTTGAGGGCGCGCGAGGCGCGCGGTTCTTCAGGTCAACGCTGGTGCAAACGCTGTTCTACGGCGTGTTTTCGGCGTGGGTGTTGTGGGCGCGGCAGACGCCGGCACCGAGGGGCGAGTTCGACTGGCGCACGGCCGTGTGGCACCTGCGGGCACCGGTGCTGCGGGCGCTGTTCCAGCAGCTCTCGGATCCAGGGCGGCTGCAACCGTTGGGGCTGGTGGAGGTGCTGGACTGGACGGCGGCGGCGCTCAACCGGGTGGAGCGGGACGCTTTCTTTGCTCGGTTCAGCGAGGGGCAGGCGGTTCCCTATTTCTACGAGCCGTTCCTGCAGGCCTTCGACCCGGCGCTGCGTAAGCAATTGGGCGTCTGGTACACGCCGCCGGAGGTTGTGCGCTACATGGTGGCGCGGGTGGACCGGGCGCTGAAGGATGACCTGGGGATTGCGGACGGGCTGGCGGCCGAGAACGTCTTTGTGCTGGATCCGTGCTGCGGCACGGGGGCCTACCTGGCGGAAGTGCTGCGCCGGATTGCCGCGAACCTACAGGGTCAGGGTCTAGGCGCGTTGACCGGGGCGCGGGTCAAGCAGGCGGCGATGGAGCGGGTGTTCGGGTTCGAGATCATGCCCGCGCCGTTCGTGGTGGCGCACTTGCAGGTGGGGCTGACCATGCAGGACCTGGACGCGCCGCTGGCGGAGGAAGGCGCGGAACGGGCGGGGATATTCCTGACCAACGCGCTGACCGGTTGGGAACCGCACGCGCAGAAACCGCTGCCGTTTCCCGAACTGGAAGAGGAGCGCGACCGAGCGGAACAGGTCAAGCAGGACGCGCCGATCCTGGTGATCCTGGGGAATCCGCCGTACAACGGATTCGCGGGGATGGCGGTGGACGAGGAACGGGACCTCTCGGATGCCTACCGCACCACCCGGCGGGTGCGGCGTCCCGAGGGCCAAGGGCTGAACGACCTGTACGTGCGCTTTTTCCGCATGGCCGAACGGCGGATTGCCGAGAAGACGGGGCAGGGGGTGGTGTGCTTCATCTCCAACTACTCCTGGCTGGACAGCCTGTCGTGTCCCGGCATGCGCGAGCGGTACCTGGACGCATTCGACGCCATTCGCATCGACAACCTCAACGGCGACAAGTACCGGACCGGCAAGGTGGCTCCCGACGGCTCGCCGGATCCGAGCATTTTCTCCACGCCCGAAGATCAGGTCGGCATCCAGGTGGGGACCGCAATCGCCACGCTGGTACGCAAGGCCGAGCACACGCCCGCGTTGAGCGTGTCGTTCCGCAACTTGTGGGGTCAGGCCAAGCGGGATTTGTTGACAGACACCGCGGAGGCCAAGCCGGATGCGCTCTACGACACGATGGAGCCGATGCTCCCGCTGGGGCTGCCGTTTGCGCCGGTAGCCGTCAGCCTGGAGTGGTTCGACTGGCCGGCGCTGCCGGACCTGTTTCCGACGCGGTTTCCTGGAGTCCAAACCAAGCGCGATTCGTTTCTAGTCGACATTGACCTGGCCCGGCTCAAAGCACGCGTTGGCCATTACTTTGATGCCAGCCTGAGCCATGACGAGATTGCAAGGCGGTATCCCGCCGCAGTCAAGAGTTCGTCAGGATTCGCGGTGCGAGACGGTCGCGCGGTCCGCGATGCGCTACTGACGCACGGCGGTCCCAATCGGTCGGGCTTTGTACGCCACGCGTATCGACCGTTCGACTCACACTGGCTCTATTGGGAATCGGGACACGGCTTACTAGGACGCCCGGTCCCCGAATACGAGCCACATGTGTTCGCGGGAAACGCTTGGTTGGTCAGCCAGCAGAAGCCGCGTCGGGCATGGTCGCCGCCGCAGGTCATTTCGAATCTGGGCTGCCTCGACTTGATGGACCGGGGCGCCAGCATGGTTCCTGCCTGGCTGAGAGAAGAAACTCTCGGAACCGACCCACCACACTCGCGTCGCCCAAACCTCTCAGCGCCTGCTCGCCGCTACCTCGAACACGTCAACGGTACTGTCGAGGACCTCTTTCACCACGTGCTGGCGGCGATGCACGATCCTGACTACCGGCAAGCGAACGCTGGCGCCCTGCGCATGGAGTGGCCGCGGATTCCGTTACCGTACTGGTCCGAACTTTCGGCCCGGACGGGGATAACGGATATCGACGTGGCGGCCAAGGTCGAAGAGGCTTCCGAGACTCTAGCTAGCTCGGTCGCTCGCGGACGTGAACTGGCCGCCCTGCTCGATCCCAAAGCCCCGGTTCCCGGCGTCACCAGCGGCCAGCTGCGCCCTGAGATCGCCACCGTCGCGGAACCCGCCACGACGCACGGCCACAACATGTCTGACGACGACTTTGGCCTGACGGCCGGCTGGGGGCACTTCGGGTCAGGTCAGGCCGTGATGCCGGGGCAGGGTCGCGCCGTTGAGAGGGCGTTCGCAGGGTCCGAGCGCTCGGCCTTGGGCGCCGCCCTGGATACCCTGGGTGAGAGCACCTACGACGTTTATCTGAACGATCAAGCGTACTGGCGGAATGTGCCGGCGAACGTGTGGAACTACCGGCTGGGTGGGTACCAGGTGTTGAAGAAGTGGTTGTCGTATCGAGAGCACGGCGTGCTGGGCCGGGCGCTGCGACCGGAGGAGGTGCAACACTTCACTGACACAGCGCACCGTATGGCGGCGATACTGCTGCTTACCGACACGGTCCTGTCAGGGAAATAGCGCAATGTCGAATGCAAGACTCCACTTTCCTGACCAAAGCCACATGGACCAAGTTCGCGATGCCCTCTGGAGGAATTACGGCAATGGTGCGTCGGTCATGGTTGGAAGCGGATTCAGTAGATGCGCCCTGAAAGCGAGACCAGGGATAGGTGACCCGCCGCTGCTACCCGATTTGGCAATTGAGATTCACAAGAGATTGTATCCAGAAAGCAGCGGAGTAGATCCGCAACCAAGGCTCTCAAAGATGGCCGCGGCTGATCGCGTAATGAGCCTAGCGCAAGAGTATGAGACCGCATTTGGACCGGCAAACCTGCATCAGCTTCTTCAGCAGCTCATCCGAGATGATGATCTATTGCCTGGAGAAAGCCACTCCCGATTGCTGCAACTCCCCTGGCGCGATGTCTTTACGACAAACTGGGACACCTTGTTGGAGCGAACTCTCCATCAAGTAACGAATCGCCCCTATAGCGTTATAAGGGACATGGACGAGATCCCCCTAGCCAACAGGCCGCGCATTGTAAAGCTCCACGGATCGCTCCCAGCCCAATTCCCTCTCGTCCTCACAGAGGAAGACTACCGAACTTATCCAACGAAGTTCGCCCCGTTCGTGAACACTGTCCAACAAGCAATGATGGAAACGGTCTTCTGTCTGATAGGATTCTCAGGGAACGACCCGAACTTTCTGAAATGGTCTGGCTGGGTTCGCGACAACCTGGGGGATTCGGCGCCAAGGATATATTTGGCCGGATGGTTAGACTTGTCGCATCACCGACGTAGGATGCTGGAAAGTCGAGGGGTTGTACCTATTGATCTCAGACAGCACCCATTGGGGCAAGACTGGTCGGGGCATCAGCGTCATCGATTTGCCATTGATTGGGTGCTACACACACTCGAGCGAGGCCGCCCCTATGATCTGACGTACTGGCCTTCACCGATCAAACAACCGTATTCGTTGGTCCCTGAACACCTTCATCCAGTTGTCGAAGTAACGTCCAATCAACCCAAGGGGGAACCCGCTGCCGATCCAAACAACGCTGAAGGCAGCCTCCCGGAGAAGTTACGGGAGGTTCTTAGCATTTGGAAACACAACAGGCAGCTATACCCCGGATGGTTGTTCCTCCCAGCGGGCGAGGAGCGAGAGACTCTCAGGCTGGGCACGGACAGTTGGGAGCAGCATATCTTAGTCGGCCTCGCGGATCTTACCGTCATCGAACGAATAAACGCCGTCCATGAATTGGTTTGGCGACGAGGGATACTGCTTGAACCAATCTCCGCTCGACTAGAATCGGCAGCCGAGGAAGTCTTGAAGCAAGTAGATTTCCAAAATCGTTCAATAGAGGGAGTCAGCGATGCCACCATTGATTGAAGTGCCGGCAGAGAAGAGTGGCGAAATATAGCACTGGCTCTCCTGAGGGCTGCACGATTCCGCTTTGATGACGATCTTTTCGATAGACGAACCGAGGCGCTAGAAACTTTCGTTGATGACGATCCTGACGTTTACCATCGGATTCACCAGGAACGTTGTCTTAGGGCAGTCTACTCACTGGACTTCGAGACGTTGGAGCGTCTTCTTGAAGAGTGCATAGTGAGAGATTGCGACCCAATTTGGAGTATCCGCAAGGCTGCCCTACATTGGGAGTCAAATCGGAACGACGAAGCAACTGAATTGGTCAAGCACGCACTAGAGGCCATACGGGCTATCCCCGATGCAGCTGGCAGTGCCGCAGGAGCGTCGCGAGAGGGCTGGGCGCTATGGTCTGCGTTCACAATGGACAACCGGCAAGAGTTCCGCAAGCGGTGGGATGAACTTGCCGCGCTAAAGTGCGACGCTATGTTGGAGAGAGACATTGTCGTTCGGAAGATGAACAATGATGAAGAATCGAGCGAAGCCCCAGCCTTTGACCTGGACGTCAGGCGCGTCGGAGGCGTGCGCTTTTCCTCCTTCAGGGCGGAAATCGCCGCATACAGGGCTGTTCTTCTTGCTGAAGTCGCCGGGTTGCCTCCAGCCACCAGGCACGAGGAGCTTCTAGGTACAGGGGTTGCTTCGCACGCACTTGAGTTGGCTGCGGAGGTTTTGGCGACGAGCGAGCCCGAGCTAGCTATCCGCCTGGCCCTTCGGGTGTCCAATAGCGAGACTGACAGTGCGCTCAATCGAATTCTCTCCCGGGCTAGAGCTGCTGCTTTATCGGAGTCTTCGGTAGGGAAGCTTAGTAAAGTCTGTATCGACGTGATCAACTATGCTGTTCCTCGACTGAAGACTAATGGTGGACTCCAACGCTCACTTTTCTGGATAACGCGAATGCGTGTTGCCCTAGAAGTTCTATCCCGTCTTGCACTCCGTGCAACACCTGACCAAGCCGAGACGTTTCTTGACATTGGTATTCAGTGCTACAAGAACGTTGAAGTTGTAAGAGATCATTGGCTTCATACGCCGGTCGGGAACTTACTCCAGCGTTCTTGGGAAGCTCTCCCATCGACACGGCGCAGCGCACGAGCTGTTGATCTCTTGAATACTCCTATCGTGGGCATTGACAGCTTTTCGGTCTCCATCCCCAGTCGCTTTCCCGACCCGTGGGAGTTTCTGCAAGCAGAAGACTTGCCATCGGTGCGAACACGTGAGAACGATGGACAATTGCGTAATGTGATTCAGTTCTTGCTGCGAGGAATGACGGGTGATGAAGAATCCCGAAGACGCGCATCGGGTAGAATGCTGATGGTATCAGACAGAGGGCTTTTGACTGAAGCTGAAGCATCAGCCGTCGCACAGTCTCTTTGGAGTGATAAGTATACTGCGCCGGATAGTCTACCGGTTGGAACGCCGCTAGTTGACTGGGCATTTCTTCTGCACCTGGCAACGTGCCCGTGGTGGAAATAGGCCATTTGCCCTGGGCCAGGGCCGGGGCTGACCGCGTGGGGTGGTGGCTCAAGCTTACGTTAGAGATGACATTAGCGAGCGGCCAGCAAGCGCCGGGCAAGCGATCACCGGCGGGACGGACCAGGCGCTTGCAAAATCCGTTCCCTGCGACGGGAGTGCTGGCGATAATCAATGCAGTTCACGGTTTTTCCAGCCTTTCCCGAACGAAAGCTGGCGGGTCCGTCCCCGACCCGGACCGATTGACTGGGATCGAGCCTCGCTCTCCCCGCGTCGGTTTCAACGGAGACCAACGCCACCCGCTGCGTGGCGCGGATCACGGAGTCGAGCCCCGCTCCTCCGGCGTCCACGTCGATGCGGGACACCAGACCGCGCTGGCGCCGTTTCGCAAAGCGGTGGCCGGCATCGCCAACATCGTCCAGGGGGTGAAAACAGAACCAATCCGGCAACCCAGGACCTGAATCACGCCGGTCCAACTCGCCGAGCGCATACGACACCGCGCTCGCCCCTCACGCTGCGGCTGGAACGGATTCGCCGTCCGGCTGCGTCGTCACGTCCCGTCGCCGTTGACGTCGCGTTCGTCCACCGCGTGGCCATCTCCCTCCTCATCCACGGTTATCGCCAAGTCTGCGCTGGCGCCGATCTCCACCGCGACGCCCTGGGGTAGCCGTACCCTTTTGCCGCCGTCGCCGCTGCCGGTCCCGTCGGAACCGGCGGCATTCTTCGTTGCGCTCGGCCCGTTGCCGTCGCCGCCCGGTGCAACCGCTCTCCCCTTCCCACCTGCTCCTGCTTTTCCCTTCCGCGCCGCGTCAGCCTCCTGGGCGACGTCTGTCCCTGGGCGACGTGGGTCCGATCTGTTCCGGCGCAATGCGAACGCCATCAACTGACCCGGCGCCGGAAGCCGTGGGCGGCTGGCGAACCCTGGCGTGAATCGTTGCCACCACGAAGGCGACGACTGCTGCCGCAACCCCTTCAACCATAACGACAACTACGGAGGAACGTCCATGACCGTACCGTAACCGTCCAAGCATCGCCGGCGCTTCCGTGCCGGGCGGTGGCGGCCATTACCCAAGGAGCCGCCGGAGCGGTTCCTGAACCTGATCACAAGTGAATACCTGAATCCAAGCGGGGTCGGCCCTGAACCGAAAGGAACGGGGCCGGCCCCGCTTTCTGCGTTTTGGAGGAAATGACATGAAGGCCAACACCACGAACACCGTCAGCTACAACACCGAACCCGCCGTCCAGACCAACGGCAACGACGACGCCAGCCGCGTCAACGACGCCGGCGAAACCGCCACCGGCCGGGCCGAGTCCCACCTGTCCCTGGCCGCCAGGGAGCGCGGCCTCAACATCAAGGAACTGGCCGCCCTCATGGGCGTCGGTGCCTCCCACCTGTCCCAGGTCGCCCGGGGCAAGAAGAACCTCACCCCCTACATGCGCGGTAAGATCGAGGCGGTCCTGGGCGTGGTCCCTCCCCAGGGCGTGGTCCACCGACGGGACGGCGTGGTCCACGGCGGGCAGAGCACCTACCTCCGGGAGCGGGCCAGGGAACGAGGTATGACCCTGCGACAGGTGGCGGACCGGGCCGGACTTACCTATGGATACGTCGTCCAGGTCAGCCGGGGCCAGCGCAATCTGAGTCCTGCCGCCCAGGCCCGGATGGAAACGGTGCTGGACGCTCCGGTGAAGGTGGAGACCGCCCAGCCTGCCGACATCAACCCGCAGGCCCTGTGGGAGCGCATGGACGCTCACGGCTGGTCTCAGAACGAGACGGCCCGGCGGGCGGGCATCAGCACCGGGATGCTCTCCCAGGTAATGAACGGCAAACGCACCCCGTCGGGTGACCTGCTCCGGTGGCAGCAGGCGGTGCTGTTCGCGCCTTCTCCGGCGGAACTGGTGGCCCCGGTGGAGCTGAAGGTCATGGCCTGGAAGAAGGGCGGGAAGAGCGGCGTGGTGATCAAGGGCGCCGGCGGGCCGCTGAGCGGCGGCAAGCCCGGCGACGGGACCATCCGAACCGGCGGTCGGGTGCCCTGGGGCGCCGAGGTCGAATTCGCCTACACCACCGGGTATGACCGCCACGGGCGGGTATCCGTGAACCACGTCGTGGACGAGCGGGGCTGCTCCGCCATGCTGAAGCAGGGCGAGCGGGACACCGGTTAGCCCGCTTCCTTATCCTTGTCAAAGCGGGGGCACAGAATGCCAAGGCCCCTGAACATTGACATCCGGCCACACCACATCGGCCGAACAGGTAAACCTCCCCTCAGTAGAGCCGATCAGTAGAGCCGATCAGTAGAGCCGTTCCCGGTTGGCCTCCGCTTCCTCGGCGTCAATCCGCCCAGCGTCGGCCCCGGCAATCTGGTCCGCCAGCACCTGCCCGTAGCTGGGATAGCACGACCGCTCCATCCGCGCCGACGGGTCCCAGAGACGGCCCCGCAGCAGCGCCCTCCCGCAGTGCAGGAAGGCCTCCTCCACCGTCACCCTCAACCCCGACAGCGGAGCCCGCCCGCCCACGGCCAGGGGTTCCAGCAGCCCCTGGCCGGTCACGATCTCCGCCCTACCCTTCACCCGCAGCGTCTCGTTCATCCCCGGCACGAAGAACAACAGGCCCACCCGGGGATTCTCCACCACGCTTTGCAGGGAGTCCACTTGGTTGTTGCCGGGCCGGTCTGGCAGCAGCAGGGTCCTTTCGTCCAGCACCCGCACGAACCCCGGCGGGTCGCCCCGGGGCGAGGCGTCGGGCTGGCCGTCGGCGTTGCTGGTGCTCAGCACGCAGAAGGGCGACAGGGCGATGAAGTTCCGGCAGTGCTCGTCCAGCCGGTCCAGCACCTTCTGCGCCGCCCGGGGCGCCGGAGGCCGGTAGGTCTCCCGCAACTCCCCTCTATTGGAAATGGTCATGGCGAACCCTCCTCAGCCTTCCCGCAGCCGGCGCAGTTCCTCTTCCAATTCCCGGTTCCGTGCTTCGGCGGCCTCGGCGCGGGCCTCGGCCTGGACACGCAATTCCCGTTCGGTGTCAGCCCTGGCCTGCTCGCTCTCCAGGGTGGCGATGGGCTCCCCCGTGGCGGGGTCGCGGAACACCAGCCGGCCCTCCTCCCAACGCAGGTTCAGCCCCAGCGCCCGGCTGTACCCCTGCAACGCCCCGCCGGGCAGTTCCTCTATATCTATCGGCTCTTACCGGCCGTCCGCCAGCCGGTCCCCGGCCAGCCTCGCCCCGTGATGCTCCCCCGTCTCGTCAAAGCGCCAGTATTCCAGGATGCCCAGGGACTCGTAGTAGTCCCGCTTGTCTCCCACGTCATGCTCCCCCGTGCTCTCCGACGCCACCTCCAGCACGAAGTCCGGCGGTTTCCCCTGCTCCTCTATTACGTAGCCGTTGCTGGCCCGGTAGGCCGCCGGGTCCACGCCGAAGGCCACCAGCAGGTCGGGGTACCGGGCGCGGCGCTTGTCGAAAGCGGCGTCCGGGGCGATCCAGCGGTCGGCCTCCACCAGGGTGGTCTCCGGGTGGCCCACGTGCTGGGCCAGGTAGTGGGCGTTGCCGGTCTTCGCAATGTGGTCGAACTGGGTCACTTCATCAGGCTCGCGGTCGGGTATGTCGGGCAGGCGGAAGCGTTGCCGGACTTTCGGGGCCCTGGGTGTCTTGCTGCTCGTGCTGGTGTTGGCGGTGGTCACGGCGAACCTCGGCTGATTTAGCGTTGGGCGGGCCTGGCGTTGGGGGCCCGGTGGGCGATGGGCTGGCTGGTTGGGGGCATTATACCAGCGGCGGCCAGGCGCCGGCAGGCTGGCGAAAATGCCCGAACCTGCCGGGCGGCCGTCTTGCGGCGGGCGGCGAATTCGCGGATAATCGTTATTGCTGCTTAAAGAAAACACTGGGCGAGGTCCGAGTTTTAGGCAACCTTTACGGGACGCAGCCCCTGGCGGCGAGAAGGTGATTAGCGATGGTGGCCGAGCTCATAGCGAAGACCCTGGGGAAAGCAGGCAACGCTTCATACCTACCCCTGTCAGCCCCCCCCCGACTTCCGGGGGCGTCGTGCTGACCCGGCGGCGCGCCCTGTGGGCGCTGCCCCTGCTGCTCCTGGCCGTAATGATGGCGGCGGCGCTGTTCGCGCTGACGCCGGCGCAGCCGGCCGGCGCGCAGCAGGCGACGCAGACCTTCGTCGCCAACACCGGCCAGGCAGACGGCACGGATGCGTTTTTGGGCAACGACTACGCTCAGGCGTTCACCACCGGCAGCAACGCCGCGGGCTACAGCCTGCGCAGCGTCGACGTGGAATTCGCCGTCATCGACAGCACCTTCAGCTCTTCATCCCTCACCGCCAGCATCCACGCCGACTCCGGCGGGTCTCCGGGCAACTCGCTGGGGACGCTGACCAACCCCGCTAGCTTTCCCGTCTCCAGCTCGGACCAGACGCTGACCTTCACCAGCAGCGCGGGCATCGACCTTGCGGCGAACACCACGTACTTCGTGATGTTCGACATGGGCAGCAATCAGGCTCAAGCGAGTATAAGGGCGACGGCTTCGGACAGCGAGGACAGCGGAGCCCTGGCCGGCTGGAGCATCGGCGACAGCACTTTGAGAAGAGGATTTGCCTCGACAGGCACATGGACCACCGAAGGGGCATCACTGAAACTCAGCCTCGGCGGCGTCAGCAAGCCTTCCCTGGTGAGCAACTTCGGGCAGGCGAACGGCGGCACCGGCAATTTCGTCCAGCACGACCACGCGCAGGCGTTCACGACGGGCGCCAACGCCGGCGGGTACACCCTGACGGGCGTCGACTTCTCGTTTCCGCAAATCAACGACGGCGCGCTGGCGGGGAAGCTGACTGCCGAGATCAGAAGCGACAGCAGCGGAGCGCCGGGCGCGGTGGTCGCCACCCTGACCAAGCCCGGCACGATCGCCGCCGGCACGAACAGCTTCACGCACTCGGGCGTGGCGCTCGCGGCGAACACCACGTACTGGGCGGTGCTGGACGTCACCCTGGTCCTGTTGCCCGGCGCCAACACCATCCGGAACACCGCGTCGGACGCCGAGGACGCCGGCGGCGCGGACGGCTGGACCATCGCCGACGATGGCCACTACCGGACCTGGAACACCTCGGGCGCCTGGACCTCATTCAGCCAGTCCCGCAAGATGACCATCCACGGCACGGCCGTCGAGACGGTCGCGACGGAGACCTTCGTCGCCAACACCGGCCAGGCGGACGGAGGCACCTCATTTCTGGGCAATGACTTCCACCAGGCGTTCACCACCGGCGGCAGCAGCTTCGGCTACACCCTGCACAGCGTTGACGTGGAGTTCTCCACCATCGACAGCGCCTTCAGTTCCTCGGCGCTGACCGCCAGCATCCACACCGCCTCCGGCGGGTCTCCGGGCAGCTCGCTGGGGACCCTGACCAACCCCGCCAGCTTTCCCGCCTCCACCTCGGACCAGACGCTGACCTTCACCAGCAGCGCGGGCATCGACCTTGAGGGGAGCGCCACCTACTTCCTCGTGATCGACATGGACGCCGGCCAGAGTTCTTCGAGGGTACGCCTGACGGGTTCGGACGCCGAGGACAGCGGGGGCCTGGCCGGCTGGAGCATCGCCGACGGCGCCGGGACGAGAACGGCTTCCTCGACGGGCGCGTGGACCCCCAACGTATCGTCACTGAAGATCAGCCTGGACGGCGTCAGCAAGCCGCGGCCGTCGCGGGTGAGCATCCTTGGCGGCGGCGATCCGCCGCCAGGACCCTGCGAGACCGGCTACGTCGCGCCGACGCCGGTCGTTGTCGCGGTCAGCGAGGTGCCGATCGTGGTCAGTTCGACCACGGCTGACTACTTCGTGCTCTACGTGGAACGCCCGAACCGGGACAACCCTCGTCAGTACATTCCAGTCTCCGTCACCCGCGGTCAGGCGGGCACGACGACGCTCAAGGACAACCTGGCCGCGCTCAGCCCGACCAAGTACCGGGTCGAGAAGTACCAGGTCGCCCAACCGGGGGACCTGGACGGAGACTGCGTCGACGACATCACCGAGCTTGATGATCTGGGCGACCAGAACCCGATCAACCCGACCAGAACAACGACCAACGTGCAGGTCAAGGCCGCCCTCGACTCGCACGAGACGTTCCAGGCGTTTTCGGATCAGCAGGACTTCGGTACGAACGCCTTCGAGGTGCTGGATGGTCTTGAGCACGTCAAGTTCATGATCCTGGGCGAGTTCGGTACGAACCCCTCCATCTACTTCATCGACTCAACCAGCCCGAAATGGCATCTGGCGCTGCTCCGGGAGTTGCGGGAACTGGGCGAGCCAGAGGGCCATCTCCTGGTGGCGATGAAGGGCAACCTGGTCTATCACCCCAACGTGATCGCCCCCGACGGGTCGCTGGGCATGTACCGCTTCTCCTACAACATCGGCACCGGCGGCTTCTCCAGGACGGTCAACCTTCACCAGTTGCTGGCCTCGGCGATGCCGTTTCTCGAGAACAACCTGGCCTACTACCCGCAAACCGAGCGAGAGCTCTTGTACTACGGGAGGGAAAAGGCTCAGTACGACACCTCGCGGGTCAACATCATCCTGCAGGACGACATCCTGCCCGACGTGGCCTACATCCCGCTCAACCAGGCCGAGGGCTACGGGCGCCTGCGCCTGATGGCGGAGGGCGATGATCCGCGCCCGGGCGACATTGCGATCTACGAGTCCCTGCCCAACGATCTGCCGCGCGTCGCCGGAACGATCACGACCGTGCCGCAGACGCCGCTCTCGCACGTCAATCTGCGCGCGATCCAGAACGGCGTGCCCAACGCCTTCCTGCGCGACATCCTGACGACCAGGGAGTACGCGGAGCTGATCGGCAAGCACGTCTACTTCGCCGTGGCCGCCGATGGCTTCACCCTGCGCGAGGCGACCAAGTCGGAGGTCGACCGCCATCACCAGAGCGCGCGGCCGACGACGACGCAGACGCTGACGCGCGACCTGAGCGTGACCACGATCACGTCCCTGGCCAACGTCGCGTTCGCCGACTGGGATGCGTTCGGCGTCAAGGCCGCCAACATGGCCGAGTTGAGCAAGCTGAACCTGCCCGCCGGCACCGTGCCCACCGGATACGCGGTGCCGTTCTACTTCTACGACGAGTTCATGAAGGCCAACGGCTTCTACGACGACATCGACACGATGCTGGCCGACCCGAACTTCCAGTCCGACTACGCCGTGCAGGAGTCGATGCTCAAGGCGCTGCGCAAGAAGATCAAGAAGGGGACGACGCCGGCCTGGATCATCAAGGCGCTGGAGGAGATGCACGCCGCATATCCGGACGGCACCTCCTTGCGTTACCGCTCGAGCACGAACAACGAGGATCTGCCCGCGTTCAACGGAGCAGGACTGTACAGCTCAAAGACCCAGGATCCGGACGAGACGGCCGCGGACGGCATCGACAAGTCGATCAAGGCGGTCTGGGCGAGCCTGTGGAACTACCGCGCCTTCCTCGAACGCGACTACTACCGGGTCGATCACAAGTCGGTCGCCATGGGCGTGCTGGTGCACCCCAACTACTCCGACGAGCAGGCCAACGGCGTGGCCGTGAGCCATGACCCGATCTCCTTCTCCCCCAATGTCTACTACGTGAACACCCAGCTCGGAGAGGATCTGGTCACCAACCCCGAGGCCAGGTCGTATCCGGAACAGTTGCTGCTGGACGCGAACGGCAAGGCGAGCGTGCTGGCCCGTTCCAACCATGCCCCGCCGGGGCAGCTGCTGATGAGCGACGCGCAGCTGCTGCAACTGCGCCGTCATCTCGAAGTGATCCACAACCGGTTCAAGCAGCTCTATCAGGTCAAGGACGGGGACCAGTTCGCGATCGAGATCGAGTTCAAGATCACAGCCGAGAACACGCTGGCGATCAAGCAAGCTCGCCCGTGGGTCTTCGCCGAGACCATCTCGCTGAAGGGCGCGAAGCCCGAGGTGAGCATCACGGCCGGCGGCGACGTGACCGAGGGCGAGGCAGCGACGTTCACGCTGACCGCCAATCCGGCGCCGACCGACAGCATCGCCGTTCGCCTGACGGTGTCGGGCGACGAGGACTACATCTACGGTCGCGACCTCGGCCAACGGACTGTGATCATCCCGGCCGGCGTCGCGACCGTGACGGTGCGCATCGGCACATCGGTCGACTCCCTCGACGAGGCCGCCGATGGGCACGTCATCGCCACGCTGGACACACCGCTCGCCGACGCCGGCTACACCCTCTCGGACACTGCGAGTTCCGCCAGCATCACGGTGGCTGACGATGACAATATCGAGAGCGTTGCGTACATGGTCGCCCCGACGGTGATCGCGAACGTCAAGTCGTATGCGGCGGAGTCGCAGCACGGCGCGGATCATGTCAACCGCTGGCGGCGCGTGCTGGTGGCGTTCGGAGAACTCGACCCCAGCGGCGTGACCGGCGGGGCGATGACCTCCGCGGAAGCGCAGCGGATGGCGGGTCTGTACGACCCCAATCGTTGGAACCCGGTGGTCGCCGAACTGACGGCGCTCGAAGCGGGCACGGTCAAGCCGGTCACGATCTACATCTTGCTCCTCTCCGATCAACTCACCGAAGGAGGCCCGCTCGTGGGCGGCCCAGGCTTAGGCAGCCAGGCCATGCTCCGAATCGCCCTGAGCCGCGAGTTGCTCGCCGGAGAAACGGTCGTCGTTCCGTTCAAGGTCGAAGGCGACGCCGATGCCTGGAGCCTGAGCGATCCGACCGACCCGATCGCGACCTTCGGCGCCCGATCGTCAATCACGTTCGACGAAAGCGACGGTCACCTGATCACGTTGTTCCTGTTGGCCAGCGACGATACCGACTCCGACAACGAGACGATCACGATCGACTTCGACAGCGCTCGGCCGCCGACCCTGAACGGCAGTTCGACCGGCGTCACGCTTGGCAAGAACAGCGGATTCGACGGCGTCGAGACGACCGCCACGCGGTTGGTCATCATCGACGACGATCCGGTCGTTGAGGAGCAGACGGGCCACACGGTCGACCCGGACGTGGTCGCCAGCGTCCGGGCGCTGGCCGCGCAGACGCAGCACGGCACGGCGCACGTCAACCGCTGGAACCGCGTGCTCGTCGCCTTCGGCGAGCACGACGGCACCGGCGTCACGGGCGGCGCCATGACCGCCGCGCAGGCGCAGCAGATGGCCGACACCTACAGCAGTCCGGTGTGGGACGAGGTGGTGACCGAGCTGACGGCGCTGGAGGCGGCGTCAACGCAGACGCCACCGCCTCCGACGCCTGAGGTGAGCGTCACCGCTGGCGGCGGGGTGACCGAGGGCGGCAGCGCCGTCTTCACGCTCACGGCCAGCCCGGCGCCTTCGTCCAACCTGGACGTGAGCGTCACGGTCTCGCAGAGCGGCGACTACGGCGCCACCACGGGCCAGCGCACGGTGACCGTTCCCACCACGGGCAGCGTCACCCTCACCGTGGGCACCACGGACGATACTACTGACGAGACCGACGGGTCGGTGACGGCCACGGTGAACGCCGGTAGCGGCTACACGGTGTCCTCGACCCAGGGCGCGGCCACGGTGGCGGTGGCCGACAACGACGCCGCCCCCACGCCGGAGGTGAGCGTCACCGCGGGCAGCGGGGTGACCGAGGGCGGGGACGCCACCTTCACGGTGACGGCCAGCCCGGCCCCGGCGTCCAACCTGGCGGTGAGCGTGACGGTGTCGCAGAGCGGCGACTACGGCGCGGCCACGGGCCAGCGCACGGTGACCGTTCCCACCACGGGCAGCGTCACCCTCACCGTGGGCACCACGGACGATACTACTGACGAGACCGACGGGTCGGTGACGGCCACGGTGAACGCCGGTAGCGGCTACACGGTGTCCTCGACCCAGGGCGCGGCCACGGTGGCGGTGGCCGACAACGACGACGCCCCCACGCCGGTGGTGAGCGTCACCGCGGGCAGCGGGGTGACCGAGGGCGGGGACGCCGTCTTCACGGTGACGGCCAGCCCGGCGCCGGCGGCGGACTTGGCGGTGAGCGTGACGGTGTCGCAGAGCGGCGACTACGGCGCGACCACGGGCCAGCGGACGGTGACCGTCCCGACTTCGGGCAGCGTCACCCTCACCGTGGGCACCACGGACGATACTACTGACGAGACCGACGGGTCGGTGACGGCGACGGTGGACGCGGGCAGCGGCTACACGGTGTCCTCGACCCAGGGCGCGGCCACGGTCGGCGTGGCCGACAACGACGACGCCCCCACGCCGGAGGTGAGCGTTGACCGAGGGCGGGGACGCCGTCTTCACGGTGACGGCCAGCCCGGCGCCGGCGGCGGACCTGGCGGTGAGCGTGACGGTGTCGCAGAGCGGCGACTACGGCGCGACCACGGGCCAGCGGACGGTGACCGTCCCGACTTCGGGCAGCGTCACCCTCACCGTGGGCACCACCGACGACAGCGCCGACGAGACCGACGGGTCGGTGACGGCGACGGTGGACGCGGGCAGCGGCTACACGGTGTCCTCGACCCAGGGCGCGGCCACGGTCGGCGTGGCCGACAACGACGACGCCCCCACGCCGGAGGTGAGCGTCACCGCGGGCAGCGGGGTGACCGAGGGCGGGGACGCCGTCTTCACGGTGACGGCCAGCCCGGCGCCGGCGGCGGACCTGGCGGTGAGCGTGACGGTGTCGCAGAGCGGCGACTACGGCGCGACCACGGGCCAGCGGACGGTGACCGTCCCGACTTCGGGCAGCGTCACCCTCACCGTGGGCACCACCGACGACAGCGCCGACGAGACCGACGGGTCGGTGACGGCGACGGTGGACGCGGGCAGCGGCTACACGGTGTCCTCGTCCCAGGGCGCGGCCACGGTCGGCGTCTCGGATAACGACGATGCTGCGCCGGAGGTGGAGATAACCGTCACCGTCGAGGCCGCGTCGGCGGTGGAGGGCGACGTGCTGGAGTTCCGGGTGCGGCTGTCCGAGGCGTCCACCGAGGAGATCAGGATCAGATGGAACACCGCGCCTGCGTACCACCTGCTGGACGACCGGGCGCACATGACCGACTATCAGTACACGGAGGGTGAGCTGGTGTTCGCGCCGGGGGTGACGGAGCTGACGGCGGAGGTGTGGCTGGAGCAGGACGACGGTGAGGAGCCGGACGAGTACTTCGCGGTGGAGGCGTACCTGCCCGGGACCCTCTACCCGCCCGACGCCGTGGGAACCATGACGATCATAGACGACGACTAGTCCGGCCCAGCCGGACCGGCAAGAGGATGCAAGGGGGCCTGCGGCAATGATGCAGGCCCCCTTGCACCACGGGGCGGGTGATGGGCAGGTCCTGAGGAGGCACCCGGTTTAGCGGAGGTGAAGGCATTGCAGATGGGCCGGATGGTGGAGCGATTCGCAACTTGGCGAATGACGGTCGCAGCCTTGATTGGCGCCGCCGGTTGTGTGGCGGGACTCGCTTGGCGGCAGACGCGGCTGGGAGGGTTGGACTTGCTCGACGGTCGGGGCTGGTACACACCCGCAGAGGCGGCGGCCCTGTTCGACGCCCTGGACCGGCTCGACGCCGACGCACGGGTTGTCTATGCGACCACTGCGCTCACCGTCGACATGGTGTTTCCGGCCTCGTACGGCCTGCTATTCGCCGCTCTGCTGTTCCGGCTCTTTCGAGGCGGGGCGCCGCTGTATCTGCTGCCGCTGGCCCTCGCCTTTGCGGACGTGCTGGAGAACGTCACGGTCGCTGCGCTGGCCCTGAGCCACGACGGGGCGCCGTCTCCGCTGGTCTGGCTGGCGGCGGCGTTCACCCTGGTCAAGACGATACTGATCGTGGCCACGCTGGCGGCGGTATGCGCCGGCGGGGCGCTCCGGCTGTGGGCAAGAATCCGCCGCTCAGCCTGACCGGGGAACCTCACTTTCGCCCAGGCCGCCTATGGTAGAGGGAAGCAGTTGCCCGACGCCGTGGGAACCATGACCATAGTGGAGGACCAGCTTGGGGCTGCGCCGGGGCAGCAGTCCGGCGGAGGGGGCCGCCCCGGCCCCTTGCTCTGCACCATGACACCGACGCCGCTTAGAGATGCGGTGATCCAGCGCCCCCTATACGGCTGCCGAGGGAACGGCAATGTCCTTCCTTGACGGCGTGACCGGCAAAAGGCCGCCCCGACGGATTGCCGGAGCGGCCTCGCCCGGTTGTGATGCCCTGATTGGAGCTACGGACCCTTTGCGACTGCCACGACGACCTTTCCATCGTCAAGCCAATCGCGGCCTCACTATGGATACTGCCAAGGGCGCCTATAAGCCCAGGGTGAACCTGATGTGAAAGGTTCTTGATTTTGTCCAGCTTGGTGGAGACGGGGGGACTCGAACCCCCAACCCCCGCCTTGCAAAGGCGATGCTCTACCAGTTGAGCCACGTCCCCTGCCGCGATTCTACGTCCGGCGCGGCCTGCTGAAAGGCCTTCACTCGCGCCGTATACTGCGGACACGCGCCATCAGGCCTGCTCAAGCGCCGGTGGTTCGCGGGCTCTTAGCTCAGTCGGTTAGAGCGCGCCTCTGATAAGGGCGAGGTCCGTGGTTCGAATCCACGAGGGCCCACCGCTGAAGTGTTGGGGCGGGAGGTAATTCTGGCAACGGCGGCGCCTCAGACTCCCCGCTACGAGGCACACGAAAACCCGCCCCTCCTCGCCTCGCTCGGCTACGGTCTGCAATTCAGCCTCATTGCCTCCGCCACCCTGCTCGTCACGCCCGTCATCGTGGCCAACGCGTCCGGTCGGGACGAGTCCTACCTCATCTGGATGGTCTTCGCCTCGCTCCTGGTCTGCGGCCTGTCCACCATCCTGCAGGTCCGTCGCCTCGGACCGGTCGGCGCCGGCGCGGTATTGCCCATGTTTACCGCCGCCTTCGCCATTCCGTTCTGCATCACGGCCGTGGCCGACGGCGGACCCGCCACGCTCACGGCTCTCGTCCTCGTCTCCGCCGTAATCCAGCTCGTCATCGCCCGCTGGCTCGTCATCCTCCGGCGCATCGTCACCCCCACCGTCGGCGGCACCGTGATGATGATCCTCTCCATCACGCTGGCGTCCGTCGTCTTCGGTCTGCTGGATGACGCGACCGAAACCGAGCCCGTGGCCGCCCCGCTCACGGCCTTGGCCACCCTGGTCATCGTCGCCGCCCTTGCGCTCCGCGGGTCTGAACTGCTCCGACTCTGGGCCCCGCTGATCGGAATCGTTGGCGGCTGCGTCGTCGCGGCGTTGTTCGGCATCTACAGCTTCGATCGCGTCCTGGACGCCCCCTGGATCGGCCTTCCGCAGGCCGCGCCTGGCCTGGGGCTCGACTTCGGCCTCTCCTTCTGGACGCTTCTGCCCGGCTTCCTCTTTCTCGGTCTCATCATCTCCATCCAGGCCAACGGTGCCGCCATTGCCGCCCAGCGCGTCTCCTGGCGCGACGACCGGGCCGTAAACTTCCGCCAGGTCCAGGGCGCGCTGGCCGGTACCGGTGCATCCAATCTCATGGCCGGCCTCGCCGGCGCCGTCCCCAACATCATCAATCCCGGCTTCGCCGCCTTCACCCAGATCACCGGCGTCGCCTCCCGCCGCGTCGGCTACTTCATCGGCGGCATCCTGATCGTCCTGGCCTTCCTTCCAAAGGCCTCCGGGCTGCTCAGCACCATCCCCGGTCCCGTCATGACCGGCTACCTCATCCTTATCACCGGAACGCTCTTCGTCGATGGCGCGCGCACCGTCATCCAGAACGAAGACAGCCGGGACAAGGTCGTCGTGGCGGGCATGTGCTTCTGGATCGGCGCGGCCTTTCAGTTCAACCTCTTCAACCTGCCCGACCTGGGCCCCGTCTGGAGCGCCCTCTTCAAAAGCGGTATCACCACCGGCGGCTTCGCCGCCGTCGCCATGATCCTCTACCTGGAACTCACCAGCCCCCGCCGCATGCGCTTCCAGTCCCGGCTCCACATCGACGCCCTGCCCGACCTCAACGAGTTCGTCGCCCAATTCGCCGACCGCCGCGGCTGGGACCAGGCCATGAAAGACCGCCTCAGCGCTGTGGCCGAAGAAACCCTCCTTACGCTGGCCCCGCTTGACTTGTCGTTGAGCCTGGACCTGGACGAAGACGAAGAGGAGGACGATGAAGAGCTACGACGGTTGGTCGTCGTCGCGTCAAGCGAGGGTCCCGTGGCGGAACTGGAGTTCATTGGCGGCGGTGACGAAGCCAACATCGAGGACCAGGTTCGCCAGCTCCAGCAGCATGACTCCGCCATCCCCACCGAAGGCGACATCTCCCTGCGCCTCCTGCGCCAGTACGCCTCATCCGTCAGCCACCAGCAATTCCACGGCACCGACATCATCACCGTCCGCGTCGACCCGCCCTAGTCGCTCGGAATCCCGGGAAAAGCCGCGGAATGCGCCCCCACGTATCCCGCCCGAGTCGGTACCGCCCGGGTCCGCTGTCTTCCCTCGCAGTTTCTTGTTTTCGAAAACACGATGAATCGAAAACAAAGTCATCAGGCGTTTTCGATTGCGCTAACTGAGGCCTTCACATCCCGGCCCGCGTCCTCGACGATGCGGCGGCTGCTGCTACCTCTCGCCGCGGGCGTCCTGACCGGTCACATGATCCCCACCTGTCTGTGGTCCCCGACCCGAGTCAGTCCCGTGACGTTCGACTGTTCGGCCGGCCCGCGTCGGTCCCTGGCTGCCGGCGGCTAGCCCTACTCAGCCCCACTTGCTACCGTAACGCTCCAGTACAGCCTGCGCCGGTTGGGTGGATGCCTTCAGCAGCCGTAGATGCGGTGGGGTTGGCCTCCAACGAGGTCTCTCGGAACGGCTGTCAAGCGCGCACGGACGCCGCGCACCGGGTGGGCAGAAATCTGCCGCATCAGCGCATCTGGACCTTCGGCGCCAACCGGATCGCCGCCGGCCGTTCAGTCTCTCCTGCAGCGCTCACCCTCGCGAGTTCTTTGAAACGTAGTCGCGCTTCCTTAGGTGTCGGTGTCCCGCCGGCGGGTTGTGTTGTCGAGATTGGATAGAGGAGGAGTCTTATCGTGACCGCCATCATGCAAATGTTTGGGCAGCGCCGACGCACCCTTCTCCTGTTGGCAGCCGCCGCCACCCTCGGCATCTTCCTGGCCCGGCCCTCGGTGGCGCAGGCGGACGGCGTCGAAGCCGAAGTCGTCTACGTATTCAACACCTTCGCGTTCCTGGTCTGGGGCGCCCTGGTCATGTGGATGAGCGCCGGCTTCGCCATGCTGGAGGCCGGGTCCGTGCGGACCAAGAACGCCTCCATGATCTGCTTGAAGAACATCGGCCTCTATTCGATTGCCGGACTCGCCTACTTCATCCTCGGCTACAACCTGATGTACGGCGATCTCATCGGCAACTTCATCGGCTCGTTCCAGCTGTTCTACGGACCGTCGGCCGAGGAGATCGCGCTCGTCAAGGGCGAAGGCGACGCCGCGGCCGTCCTCGCCGGCGACAACGCCTACTCCACCATGTCCGACTGGTTCTTCCAGATGGTCTTCGTGGCCGCCGCCGCGTCCATCGTGTCCGGCGCCTTGGCCGAGCGGGTCAAGCTCTGGTCCTTCTTCCTCTTCGTGGTGATTCTCACCGCCATCGTTTACCCCATCGTCGGTGCCTGGACCTGGGGCGAAGGCTGGCTGTTCGACCTCGGATTCCAGGACTTCGCCGGTTCCACCATCGTGCACAGCACCGGTGGCTGGGCCGCGCTCGCCGGCATCCTCGTCGTCGGTCCCCGGCTGGGCAAGTTCAGGGCCGACGGCACTGCCCGGGCTACCCCGCCGTCCAACATCCTCATGGTCACGCTCGGCGTCTTCATCCTCTGGCTTGGCTGGTTCGGCTTCAACGGCGGCTCGCAGCTCGCCCTGGGCAGCGCGGCCGACGCCATCGCCATGAGCCACGTGTTGGTCAACACCAACCTCGCCGCTGCCGCTGGAGCGATCGCGGCCCTGATCGTGTCACGGCCGATCATGGGGCGAACCGACCTGCTGGGCAGCCTGAACGGCGCGCTGGCCGGGTTGGTCTCCATCACCGCTGGCCCCGATATCGTCGACCACTACTGGGCGATCATCATCGGCGCCATCGGCGGCGTGATCTGCGTGGCCGGTATGAAGCTGCTGGAGAAGCTGCGACAAGACGACGTGGTCGGCGCGGTCCCCGTTCACCTGTTCGCTGGCATCTGGGGAACCCTCGCCGTCTGCATCGCCGCTGGCGGCACGTTCCACGTCCAGTTGATCGGCATCCTGGCCATCGGCGCCTTCGTGTTTGGCGTATCGCTGGCGATCTGGAAGCTCATGGAGTTGACCATCGGCGCACGCGTGTCGCCACAGGTCGAGCAGCTCGGCCAGGACGCCGGCGAGCTGCGCATCGAGGCCTACCCCGAGTTCGTGCTCATGCCCGAGGAGTACGACGGAGACGACGACTAACCCGGGCCGCTGCTGATCCAGGCGCTGAAGTGCCTGAGCTGCGCGGAGGCGGGCAACGCCCGCCTCCGCGCAGATCGTTTCTGAGCCAATCTTGCGATCGTGAATGGCGGCGCGAAGACGGGCGTTGGATTCGGTCGCCGTGCCACGGGCCAGTCCGACGAGGACCGGGTTCGGGCTGGCCACGCCGCACACTCACCATCCGATAAACTGCCGCTCGAGACGTCCAGGAGTTGTCCTATGGTGGTCGGCCGAGGGCTGGGCAGGTATCGCGACTCGCCAATTTGTCGAAAAAAGCGCGTGATTTCTCTCGGATAAATAGCGCATGGATTTCAAAGACTATGAATTGGACAAACGCATCTTTGACGAGATGTTTCATTCGGCTGGAAACGCCCGATCTCACTACCAGGCAGTTCACAAGGCGCTAACCGAGACGTCCGCGGCTGACCTTGGCGACATTCAGGAACAGGTCACCGGTTCGTTCTCCAGCGAAGGCATCTCCTTCAAGGTCTACGGCGACGAAGAAGGCGACGAGCGCATCATCCCGGTCGACTGTTTGCCGCGCGTGCTGTCCGGCGGCGAGTGGCGTGAACTTGAAGCCGGCCTGACCCAGCGTCTCAAGGCCCTCAACCTCTTCCTGGCCGACGTCTACGGTCCGGCCCGAATCGTCCAGGACGGCGTTATTCCCGTCGATGTGGTGCGCGGCTGCCCCCAGTACCGGATCGAAATGCGCGGCTTCCAGGCGCCGCACGGCGTTTGGGTCGCGATTTGCGGAACCGATCTGGTGCGAACCAACGAGGGATTCAAGGTCCTTGAGGACAACCTGCGCGTACCCTCGGGCGTCGCCTACATGCTGGCCAACCGCAAGGCCGTCAAGGCCAGCTTCCGCCGTCTCTACCGATCCTCCCGCGTTCAGGACATCGAGCACTACGGACGCGTTCTCCTGACAACCCTTCAGGAACTAGCCCCCGAGGGAACATCCGACCCATCGATCGCCGTGCTCACACCGGGCGTCTACAACTCGGCCTTCTACGAGCACATGTTCCTGGCCAGGGAGATCGGCGCGGAGCTTGTCGAGGGACGCGATCTCCTGGTCGACGACGGCATGGTCTACATGCGCACTACCGCCGGATTGCGGCGCGTCGACGTGGTGTACCGGCGTGTTGACGACGACTTTCTGGACCCGGTCGTGTTTCGCGAAGATTCGTTGCTTGGCGTTCCGGGAATCATGCACGCCTACAAGCAGGGCAACGTGACCCTGGCCAATGCTCCGGGCACCGGGGTCGCCGACGACAAGAGTGTTTACGCATACGTTCCCGACATGATTCGCTACTACTTAGCTGAAAAACCGATCATTGCTAACGTTGAAACGTATCTGTGTCGTAATCCTGAAGGACTCGAATACACGCTCGACAATCTGGCTAACCTTGTCGTCAAGCGCGTCGGCGAGTCCGGCGGCTACGGCATGCTTATCGGGCCCCACGCGACCCCGGCCGAGCGGGCGGCCTACGCCGAGCAGGTGCGAGCCAACCCCGCCGACTTCATTTCGCAGCCCGTGCTCGCCCTATCGCGCGCCCCGTGTCTAATCGATGGGCGTATCGAGCCTCGACACGTTGACCTGCGCCCGTTTGTGCTGAATGGCCTCGAAACCCGCATCGTCCCCGGAGCATTCTGCCGCGTGGCCTTGCGCAAAGGCAGCCTGGTGGTCAACTCCAGCCAGGGCGGCGGCGGCAAGGACCTCTGGGTGCTGGAGAACTAACCGCGTGCTGTCGCGCAGCGCCGAAGGTCTCTACTGGCTGGGCCGCTATCTCGAGCGATCCCAACACCTCAGCCGTCTCCTGCGCATCCAGACCGAGGCCTTGGTCGACCGGCCGGTTGAGGAGATTCACTTCGGCTGGCTTCGCCTCTACGGATGCCTCAATCGCCAGCCACCCGTCGGAAGTCTGGAACTGCTCGCACAGGACGACTACAGCCTGGCGGACTCATACACGCTGGCGGACGACCTCACGTTCGAACCGACGAACCCGGACTCGGTGTGGAGTGGCGTTGCCGCCGCGCGGGAGAACGCACGTCACGTCCGCCACTGTCTGAGCGCCGAAATGTGGACGTGCCTTAATCGGTCGTATCTGCGCATTCAGGGACTGACGATCCAGGACATCTGGGCCGCGTCGCCCGAACGGTTCTACGCGGAAACCGTGGCCGAAATCGATACCTTCGCTGGCGTCACCGCGGCCACCATGTATCGCGACGAAGGCTGGCGATTCCTCAACCTCGGTCGCTCGATCGAACGGGTGCAGCTCTCGTCGGCGCTGCTTGACGCGCAAATCGCCGCCGCTAACGTCACCCAGGATGTCTCCGAAGCTGCCTGGACCAGCCTCTTGCGCCTGTATCACGCCCTGGAGGCGTATGACCGGACCTTCAGCCTCCAGGTTGAACCCCGCCAGGTTCTCGACCTGCTGGCCACCGATGCCCGACTCCCCGACTCGCTCAGCCGGTCGCTGGACATGCTCTCGGCCGAGCTCGCGGCCACGGCTCCCAGCCCCAGTCAGCAGGCCGCCGGCGCCGCGCAGCGACTCATCGGCCGAATGAGCGCGTTGGTCAACTTCGCCTGGCTGGACCGGGACGACCCAAGGTCGCTGCTCCGCCGGCTGAATGCGCACGGACGCGAACTTCACGACCTGGTCAGCGAAACCTACTTCCAGTACCCCGTCCACGACGCTCCGGTTCGCTGACTCCATGGCGGGTCCCATCCGCTATCGGATCGAGCACGTTTCCCGCTACACCTACGCGGCGCCGGCGCGCTACTGCGTCATGCGGCTCTGCCTGCAACCTCTGGACGGCGATCGTCAGCGGCTATCGCACTTCGAAGTCGCGACCGAACCCGCGGCGACGATCAACGCCGAAACGGACGCCTTCGGTAACGCCAGGCATGTCCTCAATCTTCATCGGCAGCACCAGGGACTTGCCATCACGGCCGCTGCGTCGGTCGACGTGTTGCCGCCGAATCGCCTGCCTGCAGCGCTGGACGCTGGCGCCTGGCCTCGCATCCGCGCTCGACAGAACGCGTTCTCGGACTGGGACTACACGCGTCACAGCCTGCTGACCGGACCTTCACCGGCATTGGACGCATTCGTTCGGCGGCTGGACATCCGACCGCTTGACGATCCGCTCACGAGCCTCCGGCGCCTCACGGAAACGCTGCATCACAGCTTCACCTACACCCCCGGCAGCACCTCGGTGATTTCTCCCATCGACCACATTCTTGAGACAGGCCACGGCGTCTGCCAGGACTACGCCCACGTCATGATCGCCATCGCCCGCTCCTGGGGCATCCCCACCCGCTACGTTTCCGGCTACCTCCACGTCAGCGGCGCTGACGGCGAGCAGTCTCCCGAGACGGCAACGCACGCCTGGGCCGAATGCCGCCTCCCCGGCCTCGGCTGGATCGGCTTCGACCCCACCAACCGCACCCTCGTCGACCAGCGCCACGTCCGCCTCGCCGTCGGCCGCGACTACCAGGACGTCTCCCCAACCCGCGGCGTCTTCCGCGGCGCCGGCCAAAGCCGTCTTGACGTCAACGTCCGCATCCGTCCTCTCACGTCCCCGCCCGCCTGACCACCCACCCCCGCACGCCGCGGCGCGCTAGGTATCGCTGAGAAAGCCCCAGCAGGCGACGGTGCCGTCAGTCCGAACCCCGCAGGCGTCCCAGGTCCCGGTGCTAACGGCCGCGAAAGTTCCGACGGGGGCCTGGCCAAAGGTGTCAACGCCCCAACATTCCACCCGGCCATCTGTGCGAATCCCGCAGCTGTCCCGAGTCCCAGCGCTGACGATTACAAACGCTCCTCCCGGCGGCGTCGCCTCGCCTTCCGGGTCAAAGCCCCAACACTCGACGGTGCCGTCGAGCCGTACGCCGCAGGTGTGCGAGAACCCGGCGCTCACGACGGCGAACGCACCGGCTGGCGGCGCTGTCCGGCCGTCGCCTTCGCGGCCCCAGCACTCAACCGCACCGTTGGGCCGCAGCCCGCAATTGTGGCTATTTCCCGCACTGATGGCGGTGAACGCGCCGGCCGGCGGTGTGGCTTGGCTGAATCCGTCATCGCCCCAGCATTCAACCGTGCCGCCGGGCCGCAGCCCGCAGGTGTGTACGTTCCCGGCGCTGACGTCCACAAACGTCCCGGCTGGCGGTGTTGCCTCCCCGACCAGGTTACGGCCCCAGCATTCGGCCGCGCCGTCGGACCGAACCCCGCAGGTATGCAAGTACCCGGCGCTGATGGCCGCGAACGAGCCGGCCGGCGGCGTGGCCTGGCCGAATTGGTCGTCGCCCCAGCATTCAACCGCGCCGTCGGTCCGCAAGGCGCAGACGTGCAACCAACGCGTGGTGACGGAGACGAAACTCACAGGCGCTGCCGGCGGCGTGTCCCGGTCGAACGCCCAGGCGAAGACGTCCCGGACGTCCGCCTGATGGTCACTTCGGCAGGCCGCCTCCGCCTGCTCGCCGAATACGCGCTGATAGATCTCCACGTTGTTCACGTTGCCCAGGTGCGCTTCCACGATGTCATTCAGCTCCACGCAGTCCGTCGGCCAGGCCAGATCGGGGATGGCGGTGTCGGCGGACTCCGACGCCTCGGCGAACGCCCAGGCGAACACGCCCCGCACGTCGTCCCCATGATCGTTCTGGCAGGCCGCCTCGGCCTGCGCGCCAAACACCCGCTGGTAAATCCCCACGTTGCCGTCGTTCCCCAGGTGCGCCTCCACGATGTCGTTCAACGCAACGCACGTCGTAGGCCACTGCGCCAACACCGGCCCGGCCCCCGCCCCCGCCACGACCGCCGCCAGCACCACCCCAGCGATCGCGATCCTGAACCGGCGCACGTCACACGCTCCTGTCTCGTCGCAAATCCGTCCCCCAGAATCGCTCCGGAGGCCGATTGGTCGGCACTCGAGGGCTTCGCACCGTCTGGGCAGGCAGCCTGTTCATGTACGTGGTGGCCGGAGTATGGACATTCGGTATTCCCTGGATCAGAGGCCGTGTAAGTACATGTGCCGCGGCCTTTGCCGCTAGCCGCGGAGTGCTACGGACTGCGGTCCGCATCTGCTCCCCTCGCTCGACTCGCCTTGATGCCCGTCCGGCGATGGCGGAGTCGGTCCACCTCGCCAGCCTGCCATTGGCCGCCCGTGGCGCGGCCCGCCGCCAGCGACCCTGGTCGCGCCGGACTCGACGCTTAGCCGGGGGCTGGCGACCACGCGGGAGAGAGGTCGTGCGCTGAATTGTTTGTCAGTTGCGTCTGGCCGCTGCCGTCGGCATTCATGACTAAGATCTCGACATCCTCCCCCTCGCGGACCGACTCGAAGGCGAGGCGCTGTCCATCCGGCGACCAGGTGGGAGAGACGTCGTAGCCGGAATTGTGCGTCAGTTGCGTCTGGCCGCTGCCGTCCGTGTTCATCACGAAAATCTCGGTATCGCCGTCGCGATTCGACCAGAACGCCAGGCGGCGTCCGTCCGGCGACCAGGCGGGGATGCCGTTCCCAGCGGTGTTGTTCGTGAGCCGCCGCTGGCTGCTGCCGTCGGCGTTCATCACAAAGATCTCGGAATCCCCGTCGCGATTGGACTGGAAGGCGATGCGACGCCCATCCGGCGACCAGGCGGGGTGCGTATTCCAGGCCTCAAAGTGCGTCAACTGCCTCTGGCCGCTGCCGTCCACGTTCATGACGAAGATCTCGGTGTTCCCGTCCCGGTCCGACGAGAAAGCAATGCGGCGCCCGTCCGGCGACCAGGCGGGGGTTCCGTCCCCGGCCGAGTTGTAGGTGAGCTGCCGCTGGCCGTTGCCGTCGGCGTTCATCACGAAAATCTCCCAATCCCCGCCGCGATACGATGCGAAGGCGAGGCGACGCCCATCCGGCGACCAGGCCGGCCCCGCGTCCCAGGCGTCGTTGTGGGTCAATTGGGTTAGGCCGGTGCCGTCGCTGTTGACGACGAAGATCTCGTAGTCGCCGTCGCGGTCCGACTCGAAGGCGATGCGCGTCGGCCGCGCTGGCGCGGGTCGACCGAACGCCCATCCGAAGACGCCCTGCACGTCCGCCCGATGGTCGTTGCGGCAGGCCGCCTCCGCCTGCTCGCCAAATACGCGCTGATAGATCTCCACGTTGTTCACGTTGCCCAGGTGCGCTTCCACGATGTCGTTCAGCTCCACGCAGTCCGTCGGCCAGGCCAGGTCGGGCGCGGCGCTGGCGGCGGATTGCGACGCGTCGGCGAACGCCCAGGCGAACACGCCCCGCACGTCGTCCCCATGATCGTTCTGACAGGCCGCCTCGGCCTGCAGGCCAAACACCCGCTGGTAAATCCCCACGTTGCCGTCGTTCCCCAGGTGCGCCTCCACGATGTCGTTCAAGTCGACGCAGGTCGTCGGCCATTGCGCCAACACCGGCCCGGCCCCCACCGCCGCCACCACCGCCGCCAGCACCACCCCAACGATCGCGACCCGGACGCTTCGCACGCTTACGATCTCCTCCCCGCTGCCGGACCGGTTCCCGGCGAACCGCGCCGACGGCCGAATGGTCGTCCGGCGGCTGTGTCGCCGCGCACCGCCGGCAGAAGAATCCCACACCGCTGACCTGCCAGCTATCGCTGTCCCTCCGTATCGCCAGGCCTCGTGACCTGCCTGGAAAGACCCTGCGGCCCGCTCGCAACCCCTCGCCGGTTGCTCGCGACCCCAGTCATTGCCTGTGGTTCTCAAATAGTGTACACTATGCGTGATGTGATCGCAACTCGGTTCCCGCATGCCGCTCTCCAGCCCGCCACTCGCTGTCGTCGCTCCCTCGCCCGACGACGCCCCGCGGCGCCTCAAGAGTTTTTTGGAAAAAACTCTTACGTGCGCGAATGCGCCCCATTTCGCACCCCTCGGCCCACCCTCCGCAGGTGCCCTAGAATCGCCCGTGAGCGCCACCGACCACCCGCCGGCCACCGGCCTGCCTTCCCTTGATCTCAGCGGTCTGAACCCCCAGCAGCGCGCCGCCATCGACCACGTCCAAGGGCCGCTCCTGGTCTTCGCCGGCGCCGGTTCCGGCAAGACCCGCGTCATCACCTGCCGCGTCGCCAGCCTCATCGCCTCCGGCGTCGCCCCCTGGAACATCCTCGCCGTCACCTTCACCAACAAGGCCGCCAACGAGATGCGCGAGCGCATCGTCGACCTGGTCGGCCGTATGGCGGCCGGGGTCCACGTCGGCACCTTCCACGGCCAGGCCCTCCGCATCCTCCGCCGCGACATCCACCACCTGGGCCGCGAACCCGAGTTCACCATCTACGACGCCGACGACCAGCTCCGCCTCGTCAAGCAGGCCATGGGCGACGTCGGCATCGGCCTCACCACCATCAGCCCCGTTGCAATCCGCAACGCCATCTCCCGCGCCAAGGACGAGCTCGCCGATCCCTTCGTCTACGCCGAACGCTCCGAGGGATACTTCGAGGAAGCCGTCGCGCAGGTCTACCACCGCTACCAGCGCTTGCTGGACAGCGCCAACGGCGTCGACTTCGGCGACATGATCGCCTTCTGCGTCCGCCTCTTCCGCGAGTTCCCCGACCTGCGCGCCTTCTACCAGGACCGCTACCGCTTCATCCTGGTCGACGAGTACCAGGACACCAACCGCGCCCAATACGAGTTCGTCCGCCAGCTCGCCGAGGGCCGCGGCAACGTCTGCGTCGTCGGCGACGACGACCAGAGCATCTACACCTGGCGCGGAGCCGACATCCGCAACATCCTCGACTTCGAAGCCCAGTTCGCCGACGCCCGCGTCATCCGCCTGGAACGCAACTACCGGTCGTCGGGCCACATCCTCGCTTCAGCCAACGCCGTCATCTCCAGGGTCGCCAACCGCGCCGAGAAGACCCTCTGGACCGAGCGTGACGATGGTCGGCAGCCCGAGATCATCGAGGCTTTCGACGAAGACGACGAAGCCCGCCAGGTCGGCAACCTGATCCGGGAGTTGCGCGGCGAGGACGTCCCAAACCACGAAATCGCCATCATTTACCGCACCAACGCCCAGTCGCGGCCCCTTGAGGAATGGTTCGTCCGCCAGGGCCTGCCATACCAGCTGGTCGGCGCTACCGAGTTCTACGGGCGCCGTGAAGTGCGCGACGTGCTGGCCTATCTTCGATCCATCGCCAACCCGCGCGACCTCGTCAGCTTCGAGCGCATCGCCAACACCCCGCGACGCGGCATCGGCGCCAAGACCCTGCAGGTCCTCCGCGAGTGGGCCGAGCACACCAGCCGCTCATCCGGCGAGCTCACACGCCTGCTCGCAGCCGAGGCCGACTCCGGCGAGCCAATGCAATCCGCGCTCGACAACCCGCTGCCCACTCGCGCCACTCGCGCCCTGATTGAGCTCGGCCGGCTCCTGCGCCGCCTGGACACCCTGGCCGACGAGGTACCCGTCGGCGGCTTGGTCAACGCCGTCGTGCGCGAGTCCGGCTACGACGAGGTCCTGGACAACGACCCCGACAGCCCCGAGGAGCGCTGGGAGAACGTCGTCGAGCTTCAAACTGCCGCCTCCAAGTACGACGGCCTCGGCCCGCGCGAGAGCCTGTCCCGCTATCTCAGCGAAGCCGCCCTGGTTTCCGAAGTGGACAACCTGGCCACCGGCGGCGATGCGGTCACGCTGCTCACGGCCCACTCGGCCAAGGGCCTCGAATTCGGCGTCGTCATCCTGGTTGGTCTCGAGGAAGAGCTCTTTCCCCACGCCCGCAGCTACGACGAACCCGCCCAGATGGACGAGGAACGCCGCCTGGCGTATGTAGCGCTTACCCGCGCCAAGGACCGCCTGTTCCTCACCTACACCCGCCACCGCTCCGGCTGGGGCGCCCCCGTGCGATTCCCGTCACGCTTCCTGCAGGACATCCCGCCCGAGCGTCTCACCTACCGCCGCCGCCTCGACGCCCGGCCCGGCGTGCCGAGCCCCGGCCTGGACATTGACGAAGATGACCAGCCCCAACCGCCGGCGGAGCGCACCTACCACGACGGTCAGCGCGTGCGGCATCCCGTCTTCGGCGAGGGCCTGATCGTCTCGGGCCAAATCACCAACTTCGACGAGGAAGTCACCGTCATGTTCGAGGGCGACGTGGGCCTCAAGAAGCTCGCCGTCAGCTACGCCAGGCTCGAGGCCGCGACCTGACCGGCACAACCGCCCGCTGGGCCTTCGTCTTCGACTTCGACGGCACCATCTCCCCCAGCGACATGGGCCACGTCATCTTCGACGCCTTCGCCGACACCACCTGGCGCGACATCGACGACGAGTGGATTCGCGGCGAAATCCCCACCAGCGAACGCGCCCGCCGCCAATTCGCCCTGGTCAGCGCCCGCGAACCGGAGTTCCTTCGGCTCATCGACCAGCACACCGTCGATCCGGCTTTCCCGGCACTGGTGGCCGACCTCCGGGCGCACGGCATCCCGGCCCAGGTCGTCAGCGACGGCTTCGATGCCTACGTGAAGCCAATGCTCAGCCGCGCGGGCCTGCCCGACCTGCCTTTCGAATCCAACCGGCTCTTCTTCCAAAACGGCTCGATCAAGCTCGAGTTCCCCCACGAACGCCCCGGCCACGACCCCCGCGGCGGCTGGAAGGCTGGGCCGGTCAGGGCCCTACAGGCGGAGGGTTGGCGCGTGGCCTACGCCGGCGACGGCATGAGCGACTGGGCCGCCGCCCGCGCCGCCGACCTGCTGTTCGCCCGTTCCCAGCTGGCGGACCGCTGCAAGCAAGACGGCATTCCCTACCATCCCTTTGAGGGCATGCGCGACGTCCACGACTGGGTGCGCGCCAACTTGCTGACCGTGGGTAGGTCCACATGACGTTTCGCGAACTAGCCGAAGTCTTCGAACGCATAGACGCGGTCTCCGGCCGCAACGCCATGATCGAGATCCTGGCCGAGCTCTACCAGCGCGTCACCCCGGAGGAAGCGGCCCTTGTCACTTACCTCATGCAGGGCCGCCTGGTCCCCAAGTTCGTCGACCTCGAGTTCGGCATGGCCAGCCGCCTGCTCCTGCGCTCGATCGCCCAGGCCTTCGAGGCCGAGGCTGACAAAGTTCAATCCGCCTTCCGAGAGGCCGGCGACCTGGGACTTGCGGCCGAAGCCCTGACCCCGGCTGAGTCGATAACCGCCAGCCCGCCGCCTCCCCGGGGATGGGGACTGACGCTGAGCGGACAGACCGGCCGGATGGCCCAACCGCGTCGCTTCGGCCAGGGCCGGATCCATTGGCACACCGCAGTCGGCAAACCGTCCTGGTGGGAGCGTCGCCAGCGCGAGCTAGCCCAGGACTGGGCCCGCGGAGTCTCGGACGGGGGAGTCTTTGCGCGTCTGCGTCTAGTTGCCGAGGCGGAGGGCGCCGAGTCCCAGGAACGCAAGGTGGCTGGCATCGCCAGCCTGCTTCGCGATCTGGATCCGCGCTCCAACCGCTACCTGCCGCGCATTCCCGTCGGCCGCCTGCGCCTCGGCATCGGCGACCCCACCTTCATGGACGCGCTTTCATTCGCTCGAGTCGGCGACAAGTCCGACCGCAAGGTCATTGAGCGTGCCTACAACCTGACCTGTGACCTCGGTCAAACCGCCCGTGACTACCTGCGGGGCGGGGCTGATGCCATGGCCCGAGCTCAAGTCCGCGTCGGCAATCCCGTCCGTATGGCCCAGGCCGCCCGCATGTCCAGCGGCCAGGAAATCGTCGACAAGATCGGATCGGCCGCGGTCGAACCCAAGCTCGACGGCTTCCGCGTCCAGATCCATCGCGACGGCGACCAGGTCCGCATTTACAGCCGCAATCTCGAAGACATGTCCCGGATGTTCCCTGACGTGTCGCAGGCCGCCCGCGCCCGTCTGAAAAAACCCCGGGTCATCATCGAAGGCGAGGCCATGGGTGTGAACCCGGAAACCGGCGAGTTCCTTCCCTTTCAGGTCACGACCTCACGCCGCCGCCGCCACGGCATTGAGGCGGCAGCGAAGGAAATCCCGCTCCACGTCCACGCCTTCGACCTGCTCTACGACGGCGACAACGTGATCGAACTGCCCTTCACCGAGCGCCGACGCCGGCTCGAAGAGATCGTGGAAGACGAAGGCGAAGACCTCCAGGTCTCCGAGTGCATCATCACCAACGATCCGGAAGCAATTGACGTCTTCTTCAACGAGCAGGTCCACGCTGGCTTCGAAGGCGTCATGGCAAAGCGCCTTGACTCCGTCTACCAGGCCGGCCAGCGCAACTTCAACTGGATCAAGTACAAGGCCAGCTACTCCTCGGCTTTAACTGACACTCTCGACTGCGTCCTGATCGGCTACTGGCGCGGCCAGGGCAAGCGCACGCCCTGGGGCATCGGGGCGCTACTGAGCGCTGTCTGGGACGCCGACGAACAGGTCTTCAAGTCCATCGCGCGCATCGGCACCGGCTACTCCGACGAGGAATGGGTCCGCATCCGCGAGAAGCTGGACGAAATCGCCGTGGCCGACCGCCCGGCCAACGTTCATTCGGATGTCGTCCCGGATGTCTGGGCCAGCCCCGAAATCGTGGTCGAGGTCCTGGCCGACGAGCTGACTCGCAGCCCCATGCATGTCGCCGGCCGTACCGACGACGAGCTTGGCCTTGCCCTCCGCTTCCCCCGCGTCATCGGCTTCGTCCGAGAGGACAAGGCTCCCGCTGACGCCACCACCGTCGCCGAGGTCCGCGACCTCTTCGCCCGCCAGGGCGGATCGAGCTAGGCGGCGAACGGCCCCCGCGCCAGTGCCGCCGTCCGCGTGATCAGGTCGCTCAGCCGCAGCGTCCCGATCCCGCTCACAATCGTCTCAACCCGGTCGTGGAAGTGCTCGGTCCATTCCGCCGGCACCACCTCCGCGCCCTTGGTCGCCCCAAGGATCGATCCGGCGGTAGCGCCGTTGCAGTCCGTGTCCTCGCCGCACTCCACCGCAATCCCAACCGTCTCCGCAAAGTCCCCTCGCCCATACGCCAGCCCCAGCACCACGAAGCAGGCGTTGTTGATCGTGTGCACGAAGTTGTAGTGGCCGTACGCCTCGTCAACCCGCTCCCAGGCGTCCTGCCAGTCGGCGTATTCCTCGCTCCAGGCCAGCGTGTTGGTCAGCGCCTCGTGCAACCGGCTGTTGGCCGGAATCTGATCCATCCCGGCCCGTACCGCGTCTAGCGGATCATCGAGGCTAAACGCCGCGGCAATCGTTGCCGCCGCCCACATCTCCCCGTAAATCCCGTTCTTCACGTGCGACAACGCCGCGTCCCGATATGCCAGCGCAGCCGCATCCTCGGGCCGGCCCGGATGCACCCAGCCCAGCACGTCGGCCCGAATCTGCGCGCCAATCCACTCGCGATACGGATTCCGCGTCGTCGCTGCCTCACTGGTCGGCAGTCCCAGAACGAGGTTGCGATAAGCAGCCCGCTCAGCCGTATACACCCGCCAGTACGGCAGCATCTCCACCCAGGACTGCCCGAAGTCGGCCGTCGTCACGCCGGGGCCATAGGTCTCCAGGATCTCCAGCGCCAGGATGCAGTAGTCGATGTCGTCGTCGCGCGGTACGCCATCGATCCGCCCCTGCGCCGAATACACCGCCGACGGGTGCCAGGCCCGACCGGTTGGGTTCGGCTCCAGGTACGGCACATAGAACCGCAAATCGCCAATATCGGCCGCATCCAGAAGCTCGCGAATCTCGGCCCGCGACCATCCCTCCACCGGCTTCCCCAACGTGCAGCCCGCACAACGTCCAATCCAGGCGCCGCGCAAGCGCCGTTCGTAGTCGGAGTCATCGGCCTTGGGGACGGGTCGTTGCGCGGGCCGTGCCGCTTGAATCCCGGCCAGGTCGCTCGGTTCCTCGAACTGGAAGTCCGACCGCAAAGGCAGGCCATCCAGCCGGGCCAGGTAGCTCTCGACGGTGGCCGCGCCCATTGACAACACGTCGGACGCAAGCACTTCCGCCGTGATGTCCTCGACCTCGCAGCCTTCCTCGGCGAGCTGAACCAACTCGTCTACGAGCGTCTTGCGCAGGTTGACGGCAGGATCGTCCGGTCGCCGGCGCCTGTATAGCTCCTGCAACTGCCGGTCGACTCGTTCACGAAGCTCCAGGATTCCCATTAGCTTGCGCCTCCAGCCGCGCTTCTCGCCGGACTCCCGGCCACCTGGCCGCTGCCCGTCCGGCCTGGAATCCAGCGTAGCGCTACCAGCACGGCGACCTGCGCCACCGCCATCAGCATGAACGCCACATTGAGACCGGCGGCGTCGCCCACGAAGCCCGTCAGCGGGTTGCCGATCACCGGAGCGCCAAACGCCACGCTGAGCACGATGCCGGTCACGACGCCCATGCGATTGGGAGCCATCCGCTGCATCAGCAGAACCGTCGGGGTGAAGCCAGCCCCAATCAGCGCTCCCACGGCAGCCGCCGTCACATACGACGCCGGACCGATCGGCAGCAGCGCAAACGCCGCGATGAATGGAATGAGCAGTGCTGATGAGACGCCGATCAAGCGCCGCGTGCCCAGGCGCTCGGCCAGCACGCCGCCGCCGAACGCGCCGGCGGCGTGAAAGCCGAAGTAGAGGGACAGCAGGGAGCCGTACAAGAGCGGGTCAGGCTCTCCCGGCGAGACGAAGAAGGGGATGTATGTGTTGAGGCTTGCGTACGCCCAACCGCGGACAAATGCTATGACCAGGATGGCGGCAAAGACGGCGCGGGTCGCATCTGGAATGGAAAAATTACCGCCGCTTGCTGCCTGCCGCGTGCTGGAAAACCCGCGCAGCCCCAACGGAAGCAGCGCAGCAATCAGCAGCGCCGGGGCTGCCATCAGGGGCATCCACTCCAGGCCGCTCGCGGCCAGGACCAGCCCGGCCGCCACGGGTGCGGCAAAGAATCCCAGGTGTCCGCCCAGGAAGAAAGTCGCCACGCTCGGGCCCTTGTTCTGGCGGGCGGCCTCGTTGGCAATGGCGCCACCCTGCGGGTGATACCCGCCCACCGCTAGTCCAGTAATCCCGAGCAGGAGCAACAGCACGGCGAACGACGGTGCGCGCGGCACCAACGCCATGAGCACCGCCATCACGGCAATGGTTCCTACGGCCAGCCATCGGCGTCCGAACCGATCGCCGAGGTACCCGAAGGGCGGTTGCGAGAGCGACGAGGTGAGCGCCCAGACTCCCGTGGCAATACCGATGAGCCCGTAGGAGTCCACGCCCAGCTGGAGCGCCAGGAACGGGTACATCATGTTGGGCAGATTCGCCGTGAAGTCCACCGCAAAGTGGCCCAGGGCCACCGTGGCCACCCAACGCCGGCCGGAGTCGAACCAGGAAATCTGTCGGCCTTCTCCCGTAAGCGCGGCGGCGGGCGCGCCCCAGGGCGATGGTACATTCGAGAGCCGCGCGCGCCGCGCCCCTGCGGCGCTTCCTCTCCTGAACTCGGAGCCGCTGCCGCATGTCCGCCACTGAGCACAAGTGGGTCTACCTGTTCCGCGAGGGCGCTGAGTCCATGCGCAATCTGCTTGGCGGCAAAGGCGCCGGTTCCGCCGAGATGACTCGTGCCGGCATCCCCGTGCCGCCGGGCTTCACGATCACCACCGAGGCCTGTCTCGCCTACTACGAAGACGGCCGCACGTTTCCGGCCGGCATGCAGCAGCAGATCGATCGCGCGCTCTACGAAGTCGAGATGCAGACCGGCAAGCGCTTCGGCGACCCGACCAACCCGCTCTTGGTTTCCGTGCGCTCAGGCGCCCGCGTGTCCATGCCCGGAATGATGGACACCGTGTTGAACCTGGGACTTAACGCCCAAACCCTTGAGGGTCTAACGAGTCTCACCGGCGACGCGCGCTTCAGCCGCGACTCCTACCGGCGCTTCGTACAGGGCTTCGGCTCGATCGTCCTGGGTCTCGACAGTCGCGCTTTCGAAGACATCATTCACGATCACAAGGAGCGCCTCGGGAAGTCCGAAGACCCCGAACTGACCGCCTCTGAGTGGGAGGCGGTGACCGCCGACTTCAAGAACCTCATCTTCGAGGAAACCGGTCAGCGCTTCCCGGAGGACCCGCACGAGCAGCTGGAACGTGCGATCCGGGCCGTCTTCGACTCATGGCACGGCCGCCGGGCGGTGGACTACCGAAACTTCCACCGCCTGCCGCACGACTGGGGCACGGCCTGCAATGTGCAGACCATGGTCTTCGGGAACATGGGCGAGCGCTCGGGTACCGGAGTGGCCTTCACCCGAGACCCCAACGACGGCAAACCCGAGCTCTTCGGCGAGTATTTGCTCAACGCCCAGGGCGAAGACGTGGTGGCCGGCATCCGCACCCCGGAACAGATCAGCACGTTGCGGCAAACGCTGCCCGAGGTCTACGGCGAGTTCCAGGCGTACGCCCACGCCCTCGAAGCTCACTACGCCGAAATGCAGGACCTCGAATTCACCATCGAGGACGGCCGCCTCTTCATGCTGCAAACGCGCGCCGGCAAGCGCAGTCCGGCGGCCGCCGTGCGCATTGCCGTGGACATGGTCCACGAGGGCAAGATCGACCGCGAGACCGCCGTTCGCCGCGTCGAGGCCGAGCAGGTCAGCGCTCTGCTCCACCCCCGCATTGACGCGTCAACTCCCGTGAATCCGATTGCCCGTGGTCTCAATGCGTCCCCGGGCGCCGCGACCGGCGAAGTGGCGTTTACTGCCGACGATGCCGCCGCGCTGGCCGAGGAGGGCCACCCGGTCATCCTGGTGCGGCCCGAGACCTCGCCCGACGACTTTCACGGCATGGCCGCCTCGCAGGCCATCTTGACGTCGCGCGGAGGCGCCACGAGCCACGCGGCCATCGTGGCCCGTCAGCTTGGGTTGCCGGCCGTCGTCGGCTGCGAAGTGCTCGAAATTGACATCGACGCTGGCGAATTCCGGGTCGGTGCCGAAGTCGTCGCGGCCGGCGACGTCCTCACCATCGACGGCACTCTGGGCAATGTAATTCGCGGCGAAGTCCCGTTGATTCCAGGCGAAATGACTCAAGAGCTCCACGAACTTCTCAGCTGGGCCGACGAAATCCGCCGGCTCCAGGTCTGGGGAAATGCCGACACACCGGAAGAAGCGGAACTCGCCCGTTCCTACGGCGCGCAGGGCATTGGCCTCTGCCGCACCGAGCACATGTTCCGCGAGGGCGATCGACTTCCCATCGTGCAGGACATGATCCTGGCCGAATCCGAGGCCGAGCGCCGCCGCGCGCTGGACCGGTTGCTGCCCATCCAGCGAGAGGACTTCGTCGGCATCCTGCGCGCCATGCACGGCCTGCCCGTCATCATTCGCCTGCTCGATCCGCCGCTGCACGAATTTCTTAGCGGCGTGGAAGACGAACTGGCCAGCCTGGAGCAGAACGGCGCGTCGGAGACCGAAGTGGCGCTAGCCCGTCGCAAGGTGGCGCGTGCCGCCGAGTTGCACGAGTTCAACCCCATGCTGGGCTTGCGCGGCTGCCGCCTTGGTTTGGTCTATCCCGAGGTCTACGAGATGCAGGTCCAGGCCATCGTGGAGGCCGCGCTGCAATTGAAGGCCGAGGCCGTACACGTTCTGCCGGAGATCATGATTCCGCTCATCGGCCACATTTCCGAGCTCACGACCATCGAGACCCGCCTGCGCGCGACGGCCGAGCACGTGCAGCAGCGGGTCGGCGACCGGATCGACTACAAGTTCGGAACCATGCTGGAAGTGCCGCGCGCCTGCCTCACCGCCACCGAGATCGCCGGTGTCGCCGAGTTCTTCAGCTTTGGCACCAACGACCTCACCCAGACAACCTTCGGCATCAGCCGCGACGACGCCGAGGGCCGCTTTCTGCTCAAGTACGTCGAAGACGGAATCCTCGTGGACAACCCATTCGGAGTACTTGACCGGGACGGAGTCGGTGCTCTCATGCGCACCGCGACCGAACAGGGCCGCGCCGCCCGCGCTGACATCGAAGTCGGGATCTGCGGCGAGCACGGCGGCGACCCGTCCTCCATCGACTTTTGCGAGTCGCTGGGCCTGGATTACGTCAGCGCCTCCCCATACCGCGTACCGGTGGCCCGCATCGCGGCCGCGCACGCCCGCCTGGAGCAGGGCTTCCGCGACCGGTAGCGCGCGCAGAGGTTCTCCGAGCCGCAAAGTGACTGAATTCGTCGTTACGCGGCAGCTGGATGCGCAGGCGTTTCTGGCGCGAGCGCAGGGGTACCTCGCCGAGCGCGAGGCCGAAAACGTGCTCATGCTCGGGGTGGCGTCCAGCGCGACGGAGGTCGAGCACGCCCTGACCGTGAATCGTGGCGGAGTCTGCGTCATGGCGGCGCTGCAGTCCGGGGCGAATCTGATCCTGTCTCGCGGGCAGCCGGGAGCCGTTGAAGCGCTGGCCGAACAGCTGAGCCTGGACACTTCCTCACTTCCCGGAGTCATGGGTCCAGTCAGAACTACAGAGAGCTTTCTGGCGAACTGGCACGCGCGGACGGGTCACGAGACGCGTTTCCAAATGCACTCGCGGGTCCACGAACTGACCGAGGTCATTCCGCCCAGGCGACCGACTGGCCTATTCAGACGGGCTGCCCTGACCGACGTGGAACCCCTGGCCCGGTGGGCCGATGCCCTGAACATCGAGCTGCGGTCCGAGGACCCGCCATCTGCCGAACAAAGCGTGAGAAGGCGCATCGGCCTCGGACGCATGTACGTCTGGGACAACGGGGGACCTGTGTCGATGGCTGCCTGCGATGGGCCCACCCCGCGCGGCATCAGGATCAATTTCGTTTACACGCCGCCGGAACATCGAGCCCGCGGCTACGCCTCGGCCTGCGTCGCGGACCTGAGTCAGCTGCTGCTCGACGAAGGTCGCAAGTTCTGTGCGCTGTTCACGGACCTGGCGAATCCGGTTTCCAACCGGCTGTACGCGCGCCTGGGCTACCGGCCGATCTGTGACTTCGACGAGTACATTTTTGTGCCCTAACGGGCGCTGCTCGGACAACCTCGCGCGCTCGAAACGCGACTCTCGCGGCGCCTTACCTGTACGGCGCGGCACATCGAATGGTGGCTTAAGCTCGGCTTGAGATGGCGACGCCGGTAGAGGAAGTCAAGGCCCGGCTGGACGCGGTCGAGTACATCGGCCGAGACGTTCGGTTGCAGCGCGCCGGCCGTAACTGGAAGGGCCTGTGCCCCTTCCACAGCGAGAAAACGCCCTCCTTCTTCGTCTTTCCCGACCGGGGCAGCTACAAGTGCTTTGGCTGCGGCGAGGGCGGCGATCTGCTCACCTACGTCATGCGTCGCAACCGGATTGAGTTTCCCGACGCCCTGGGGGAACTCGCCCGCGAAGCCGGCATCGAAATCCAGCGCGGACCCGCCGATCCCGAGCGGCGCGGTCGCCAGGCCGCGATGCTCGGCCTCCTGGCAGAGGCTCAGAAGTTCCTGCACCGGCAGCTACTTGAGTCGCCGGCCGCCGAGGAAGCGCGCGTCTACGTGCGGACGCGAGGGCTGGCGGACAAGGCAGTCGCGCAATTCGGTCTGGGCTACGCCAGCGCGCACGGTTCGCCGCTCCTGGCCCACCTGCGCAGGCTTGACTTCAAGGACGACGCCATTGAAGCCGCCGGCCTGGCTCGCTCCGACGAGCGCGGAGTCCGCGACTACCTGTTCGACCGCCTGATCTTCCCCATCTGGAACCGCTCCGGCGCTGTCGTCGGCTTCGGCGGCCGCACCCTGCGCGACATCGAGCCCAAATACCTAAACACCCGCGATTCCGAGGTCTTCACCAAGGGCCATCTCCTGTACGGCTACCACCTGGCTCGCGACGCCATTCGCGAGGAGCGAACCGCGGTCATCGTTGAGGGCTACATGGACGTGATCGCCGCGCACGAGGCCGGTTTCACCAACACCGTGGCCTCCATGGGAACCTCCCTTACCCCCCAGCAGGCGCGCATGCTCACCACCTCCGGCGCGTCGCGTGTGGTCATTGCCCTGGATGCCGACGCGGCCGGCGCGGCGGCTGCCCGCCGTGGGCTGGACGTCGTTCGCGAGGCCGGCGACTACGAGTCGGGAACCACGGTCGACGTCCGTGGCCTGGTCCGGCACGAAGACCGCCTGACGACGGACATCGGGATTGCCGAGCTACCCGTTGGCGACGACCCGGACTCGCTGGTTCGCTCCAAGCCGCAGCGTTGGCGCGACCTGATTGCCAACCCAACGCCGCTGGCGGACTTCGCCTTTCGCTGGGCCGGCGGGCAGCACGATTTGGGCAGTCTGAGCGGTCGGCGAGCGGCAATGCGTGAACTCTTGCCGATCGTTTCCGAGATAAGCGATGCCGTCGTTCGCGCCCACTACTTCGGCCGACTGGCCGAGTTGAGCGGCGTGCCGGCTGACGAACTGCGGCGAATGGCAGCGCGCGACGGCCGGCGCGGCGCACCGCGAGCGGCGGCTCGCGGCACTCAGGAATCCGCTGCGGCGGCTCCGATGCTGATGGACCAGCTGGAAGAGGGCCTCTTGCGCTGCGTCGCGAGAGCTGGCGTGCGGGACGTTGAGCTAATCAGTCGACTCGATCCGGCGCTGCTAACAGATCCCGCAGCGCGGCACATCCTGGCGCGCATCGTGGCCCAGGCTCGCGAGCACGACGATCTCGACTGGGAACGCATAAGCGCGTCGCTCGATCCTACGTCGCAGCAGCGTCTGACCGCCGTATTAGAACGCGCGGCGGAGGCTCCCGGCAGCGACGCATCCCTGAGCGTGGAACTGCAATTCGCGACGCTCCGCCTGCGCGAGCGACGGCTGAATGCCGAACTCGAGGAAACCCGGCTCGCCGCTGACGGTGACGCCGCCGAGCCAATCACGGCGCGCCGGCAGGAACTGATCAGCGAGATGGACAGCGTCCATCGCGCCAAGCTGGAACTGATCGGCGCGCGCAGCTTGGTCGCCGGTTAGCGACAGCCTGGGCGCCGTCGGTCTGCCAGAAGTGTTGCCTTGGTGCTATGCCCCGTTCAGCGCTTGGTCCAGGGCCGCGGCCAGGTCCGACTTCGGACGGAATCCGACAATACGTCCGACTTCCGCCCCGTCATTGAACACCAACAGCGTGGGAATGCCGCGTATGCCGAATTGCCCGGGCGTCATGGGGTTGGCGTCAACGTCCACCTTGGCAAAGGCCACGCGGCCGTCGTATTCCTCGGCCAGTTCGTCCACAATCGGGGCGATCATCTTGCAGGGACCGCACCACTCGGCCCAGAAGTCCACCAGGACCGGCGTGGAGGCTTCGAGCACCTTGGACTGGAAATCGCTGTCGCCGACCGCTTCGGGCGCTGCCATCGGAACTCCTCGGAGAACAACCAGACATTCTGATTCGAGCGTAGGCAGGCCGGTGCCCGAAGTCAACGGAAGTCCATCCCAGTGACTTCCCCGCGTTTCTCGGTCGTCATCCTGGCCGGTGGACAGAGCCGGCGCATGGGCCGTGACAAACGCGCCCTGCCCTGGATACCGACGCCTGGCAGCTCGCCACAGACGCTCCTCGGGCACGTGGTGGCCACCGTCTCGCGGATCACAGGCGACGTCGTTCTGGTGGCCAACGACGACCCGGGGGTGCCGGGAGCGCGCGTTGTCGGCGACCTCTATCCACGCTCCGGGAGCCTGGGCGGCATCTATAGCGGACTTGCCGCTGCGGAGCATGACCTCGCGTTCGTTGCGGCGGCCGACATGCCATTTCTCAACCCGACGCTCATTCTCGATCTCGTCAGGCAGGCATCTCGCGTGGAAGCGGTGGTACCCGTGATCGGCGGCCGGCCCGAGCCGCTGCATACGGTCTATCGAAAGTCGGTGCTGGCGCCTGCCCGCCGGCAGATCGAGCGCCGCGAACTGAAGATCGCGCTCGTCTTCGACGCCGTGTCGACCGTCAGAGTTCCCGAGGCTGACTTGCGCATGCTCGATCCGGACCTTCTGTCGTTCTGGAATCTCAATACGCCGGAGGAATACCAGCGCGCGTTGGTCTTAGCCGAAGACCACGGCGCCTGGGGCGCCTAAACTGGCGGCACTAGATCTACGGGCCGACGATCGATCGACCTCGACCTAACGACGTTTCGCCTTCGCATCCACGACGCGGCTGCGCGACCGCTCAGGGTCAACCGCGACGAGTCCGGATCGCTCGTCGAAATCCTGCGCACGGACTGGTCGGATGTGTACGAGCACGAAGAGCGGCCGTTCGCGCAGACCTACTTCTCCACCACACCTGCCGGGTTAGCTCGTGACGAAGACGAGTGGCACGTTCACAAGCACCAGGAAGATCGCTTCGTGGTGGCGGCCGGCGACATCATCCTGGCCCTGTGGGACGGTCGTGAGGGATCGCCGACCGCCGGCACGTTGGACCTCCTGCCGATGGGCCAATCCCGGACGGACGACGCCCAGTACACCGTGTTGATTCCAAAGCTGGTCCACCATGGTTTCATGGTTTCGGGCGATCGTCCCGCGATCCTCTTGAACTCCCCAACGCAGCTCTATAACCCCAGCGACGAAGGACGCGACCCGTTCAGCGAGGTGGGGGCGATCTTTGACGACGGTCAGTCGTTCAGCTGGGCGGCCGTCCGCGAAATCCTGCGCGGCTAGGGGTAAATCCCCCGAAGCTGGGTGGCCTCGGCCACTCGTCCAACCGCAATCTGGTAAGCCGCCTCGCGCAGGTTGACGCCGCGGTCCTGCGCCAGATCCCAGACCTCTTGCGCGGCGCGCCCCATGTGGTCGGCAAGCAGCCTGTTGATCTCGTCGCGGCTCCAGAAGAAGTGCTGCATGCCCTGCACCCACTCGTAGTAAGACACCGTCACGCCGCCGGCGTTCGCCAGGATGTCGGGAACCACCACCACGCCGCGGTCGTTCAGCAGGGCGTCGGCCTCCGGCGTGACCGGACCGTTGGCGCCTTCCACGATCATGCGTGCCCGCACGTCCGTGGCGTTGCCCGCGTGAATCTGGCCCTCGATGGCGGCCGGGGCCAGCACGTCGACGTCCATTGCCAGTAGTTCGGCATTCGAGATGTGCTCGGCTTCGCAGTAGTCGGCCAGCCACCCGCCATCCGCAACGTGCGTGTACACCCGCGAGGCATCGAGCCCGTTTGGGTTGTAGACGCCGCCGCTGCTGTCGCTGATCGCGACGACCGTGAAACCCGCCTCGCTGAAGAGCTGCAAGGCATTCAGTCCGACGTTACCGGCGCCCTGGATGGCGACGGTTCCCGTTGCCGTACGTCCCAGCCGCTCCAACATGGCCTGCGTTGCCACCAGCAGTCCCTTGGACGTGGCCCGTTCGCGGCCTTCCGATCCGCCGATGGCCACGGGCTTTCCCGTGACCACCGCGGGAACCGAGTAACCCACGTGCATGGAGTAGGTGTCCATGATCCAGGCCATCACCTGCATGTTGGTGCCCATGTCGGGGGCGGGAATGTCGCTGTCGGGCCCCATCAGCGGAATGATCTCGGTGGCGTAGCGGCGCGTGAGGTTTTCGAGTTCGTGGCGGCTCAGCGTGCGTGGATCCACGGTCACGCCGCCCTTGGCGCCGCCGTAGGGCAGATTCATCACGGCGCACTTCCAGGTCATCCACATGGCCAGCGCGCGAACTTCGTCCAGGTCGGCGCTCGGGTGGTAGCGGATGCCGCCTTTGGCCGGGCCGCGCGTCACGTTGTGCTGGACCCGGTAACCGGTAAAGCACGTAATCGAACCGTCGTCCATTTCCACCGGAAAATTCACGGTCAGCTCACGCTTGGGACAGCGCAAGACTTCGCGCAGGTTCGGATCCAGACTTATCTGGTCGGCCGCTTGATCGAATTGCGCCAACGCAGCGGCGTAAGGTCCGCTATTCGGCACTTCTATGGGACTCATCGGTCACGCTTCGCCTGGCCGGCGATTTCCAATTCCGCGTTCAAATGCTGCTGAATAATCCTAGTCCCCAGGACCGCACGCCCGCAGCCGGTCGGCGCGAACGCTAGGCAGAGTCGAGTTCGCTGCGAATCAACTCGCTTACGGCTCTCGGGTTGGCCTTGCCGCGCGTAATGCGCATGACCTGGCCCATCAGGAACTGGAGGGCGCGGCCTTTGCCGTCGCGGTAGTCCTGGACGGCCTGCGGGTTTTCCTGGATGACCTGGCGGGCGATGGCCAGAAGCTCATCCTGCCCACTGATCTGGGGGCCGCGGGCCTGGACGATCGACTCGGCCGACTTGCCGGTGGCGAACATCTCGTCGAGGACTTCGCCGGCCATGGTGCTGCTGACCGATCCCCTGGCTCGCAGGGCGAGAAGGCTGGCGATCTCCGTCGGCGGGATCGAAATGTCGGCGCTCTTGTTGGTCTGTGCGTTTAGGGCGCGGCGGAACTCGTGGACGATCCAGGTCACGGCCTCCCTGGCGGGTGCGCCCGCTTCAATGACCGCGAGCGTGTAGTCCGTGAGAGGGCGGTCCTGGACCAATTCGGAGACATCGGCCTGGGGGGCGCCGTGCTGGATCAGGTCGGCGGCGACCTGGTCGGGCATGCGGGGGAGGCCGGCGCGCAGGGTGTCGACACGCTGGCGAGTGATGTGAAGCGGGGGCAGGTCGGGTTCGGGGAAGTAGCGGTAGTCGTGGGCGTATTCCTTGGTGCGCTGCGAGCGGGTGGTACCTGAAGTTTCATCCCAGCCGCGGGTTTCCTGTTCGATGGCTTCGCCGCGCTCGCGCCGGCCGGTCTGACGTTCGATTTCAAAGGCCAGGGCGCGGCCGAGAGCGCGGAAGGAGTTCATGTTCTTGACTTCGACCTTGACGTCGCCGATCGGCTCGCCCTCGGGCCAGACGGAGATGTTGGCGTCGATGCGCAGCGCGCCGTCTTCCATGTTGGCGGTGGATACGCCGATCCAGCGGAGCAGGGCGCGCAGTTTCTCGCCATACGCCATGGCCTCGGCGGGCGTCTGGATGTCGGGCTCGCTGACGATCTCCATCAGAGGCGAGCCGGAGCGGTTGACGTCGATCAGGCTTGCCGGCGCGCCGTCGGCGGCGGTGACGTGGGTCAGGCGGGCGGTGTCTTCTTCCAGGTGAACGCGCGTTATGCCAACGCGGGTCGTTTCGCCGTCCACTTCGACGTCAAAGTGCCCGTTGATGCAGAGCGGCAGGTCGTACTGGGAAATCTGGTACCACTTCATCAGGTCGGGGTAGGCGTAGTTCTTGCGGTCGAACTTGGCGTGCTCGGGGATCTCGCAGTTGAGAGCTAGGCCGGTGCGGATGGTGTGGTCGACGGCCTCGCGGTTGATGACCGGCAGGACGCCGGGCATGCCTAGGCAGACGGGACACACGTGGGTGTTGGGCCGGGCGTTGGCGTAGTCGGCGGCGCAGCCGCAGAACATCTTGCTTTGCGTGCGGAGCTGGACGTGGGTTTCAAGCCCGATGACCACTCTGTAGGCGGTGGCACTGGCAGTGGTCATGCGTCGATGGCCTTGAGGGGTGCGTCCAGGTCGCCGCGGGCGCGTTCGTAGGCGCGGGCCGCCTGGAGCAGCCGCGACTCGGCGAAGGGGGGCGCGATGAGTTGCAGGCCGACCGGCAGGCCGTCCACGAACCCGCAGGGGATGCTCATGCACGGCAGGCCGGCCAGGGAGGCTGGCAGGGTCATGATGTCGGACTGGTACATGGCCACGGGGTCGTCCAGCTTGGCTCCCAGGTCAAAGGCCGGAGACGGCACGACGGGCGCCGCGATGACGTCGACGTCCTGGAACGCGGCTTCGAAGTCGGACTTGATGAGCGTGCGAACTTTCTGCGCGCGCACGTAGTAGGCGTCGTAGTACCCCGAGGAAAGCGCGAAAGTGCCGATCATGATGCGGCGCTTGACCTCCGACCCGAAGCCCCGGCCGCGAATGCGCGCCATCATCTCGTCCACGTCGGTGGCCTGCGGGTCGGAGAGGCCGTACTTGACGCCGTTGTAGCGAGCCAGGTTGGCGCTGGCTTCCGACGGGGCGATGACGTAGTAGGTCGGCAGGGCGAACTCGGTGTGGGGCAGAGATATTTCGCGCTCAGTTGCCCCAAGGCCTCGCAGAGCGTCGATTGCCGCACGGACGGTGTCACCGACCTGCGGGTCGAGCCCCTCGCCGAAATACTCAGGAGCCACGCCGATGCGCAGCCCGCTGATGTCCCCGTTCAGCTGGCCCGCGTAGTCGGGCACCGGTACCTCTGCGGACGTGGAGTCGCGCGGATCGTGTCCGGCCAAGGCCCCCAGCAGCAGGGCGGCGTCGGTGACGTCCTTGGTCAGCACGCCGATCTGGTCCAGCGACGAGGCAAACGCGATCAGCCCGAAGCGCGAAATGCGGCCGTAGGTCGGCTTGAGTCCCACGCAGCCGCAAAGAGCGGCGGGCTGGCGGACCGATCCGCCCGTGTCCGATCCCAACGCGGCCAGGCACTCGTCGGCGGCCACCGCGGCCGCCGAGCCGCCGCTGGAGCCTCCGGGCACCTTGTCCAGGTCCCAGGGGTTACGCACCGGCTTGTAGCCCGAGTGCTCGTTCGACGAGCCCATGGCGAACTCGTCCATGTTGGTCTTGCCCAACGTGACCGCTCCGGCCTCCTTCAGGCGCGAAACGGCGGTGGCGTCGTACGGCGGGATGAAGCCCTCGAGAATGCGGGAGGCGCAGGTCGTCTGAACGCCGGCGGTGCTGAGCACGTCCTTGAGGGCGATGGGCAGGCCCAGCAACGGGCCGTCCTCACCCGAGGCGCGGCGGGCGTCGGCGTCAGCGGCCTGCTCGCGCGCCAGGTCGCCGGAGACGGTGAGATAGGCGCCTGTCCGACCGTCGACCGATTCGATGCGGTCGAGCAGCGACTGGGTGAGCTCGACCGAACTGAACGTCTCGTCCCGCAGACCCTGCGCGGCCGCGTGCAGCGTCAGCCGATACAGTTCATCGCCCACCGGTCAGGACTCGTCCAGCACGGGGGGAACGCGAATCTGGCCGTCCTCGACGCGGGGAGCATTCTCGAGCACGGCGTCCAGCGGCAGCGAGCCGGCAACAACGTCATCGCGCTCCACGTTGCCCAGCGGGATCACCTGGGCGGTTGGAGAAATGTGCTCGGTGTCCAGCGTGTTCAGCGCCTCGAAGGCCTGCAGGATCTGCCCAAGTTCGCCCCGCAGCCGCTCGCGCTCGTCGTCGGACAGCTCGAGCCGCGCCAGTTCGGCGGCATGGTCGACTTGCGAACGGTCAATGGACACAGCGCTGCTCGGGAGATAGCGAATCGGCGGCGATTATAGGAGCGGTGGCCGAACGCTCATGACCCCCGCGCCGGAAGGTGCGGCTGCCTAAGTCGAATAGTCGAACTTTGCTTCCCAGTCGCCGACGCCGTCGCGGAGCAGGTCGAAGAGGTGCCAGACGCTGCAGTAGGCGTCGCCGGGACCGAGGAAGTCCGAGGCGACGCGCACGATCGAGCCGTCGTCGCTCCTGTGGAATACGGAAACGCCCGGCATGGCGCTTGAGCCGTAATGTTCTTCGTCGGACTCGAAGCCCATATCCCTGAACAGGGTGGAGCCTTCCGCCGAGTACATCCGGAAGCGCCAGCCTCGGTTTCGCCGAAACTCCTGCTGGGTCTCGACGCTGTCGGGCGAGACCACCACGAAGGCCGAGCGGTCCTCAAGGTGATGGATCACGCCGTTGAAGCCGTCCGCCCACATCGTGCAGTACGGACACCCCGTGCCCATGTTGTGAATCAGGATCAGGTCGGACTTGCCGCCAAACAGCTCAGAGAGCCTGACCGGCCCATCAGGCCCGCGGAGCCGGTAGTCCTGCACCGGCTCCGACGGCACACGCCGGCGAACTTCCTTCAGTCGCTGCTGCGCCTTCTCCAGGTCGGCCCACGCCGCGGCAAGCTCCTCCTGTAGATCGGTCGGAACGGTCACTACGTTTCCCTTCAACGTGCCCTTGAACAGGCGGTCGGTCCAGCTTCATCAAGTGTAGGAGCGCGGCCCTGGCGTGCCGTTGGCAATCAGGACGCCGCATCAGCCCCGGGTGCGACGGCGCGAAGCAGCGGTGATCGGACGTAGGATCTTGGCACTTCCACCGAGGTACATCGCCATGGTCTTTACGGGTGAACCGGACCTGGTACCCGACGCGCCGATCGCGGTGCATCAGGCGCGCCGCCTGTTCACCAGCGACACGCCGCACGCCCACTATTCGGCCAGCCTGGCCCAACTCTCAAGCGGACGGCTGGTGATGGTGTTCAGCTGGGCGCCGGGCGTTCAGCGTCGCAACAACAGCGTCATGCTGACGTCGCGCTCCGACGACGACGGCGCGACCTGGACTGAGCCTGAGGCCATCTATGCAGTGCCCGGGTGGGACTGCATGCACCTGGGCGGGTTGATGCCGTTCTCGGACGAGCGGCTGCTGCTGGGCCTGGGGCGCATCCAGATGGATCCAAGCCTGCCGGGCGACGAGCCCTGCACGGGGTGGCATCTCTCAACGACCTGTTCGGCGGACGGCGGCGAGACCTGGGGGCCGGAGAGTCCCGAGATTCGCCTGTTTCCCGAGTGGTCGGAGTTCTACGGGGCGAGCAATCCGCACCGACTGGACGACGGGCGGCACATGCTGGCGGTGATCGGGACGACGGGGCGCGACAGCGGCTGGCAGGCGGGCGTCTGCTTTACGGACGACGAGGGCGAGAGCTTCTCAGCGCCGGTAATCGTGGCGTCGCACCCGACGCTGGGCTTCGGGGACATGGACATCATTCGCCTGGCGGACGGGCGCTTCCTGGCGTTGGCCCGCGTCTTCGACGGCCATCCCAGCGTGGTCGCGTACTCGGACGACGATGGGACGACCTGGACCGAGCCGCGGCCGGTCGACTTCTGGGGCGCCAACATCAAGCTCCAAAAACTGCGGTCCGGGGCGTTGCTGTGCGCGTATCGAGATGAAGAGGGCAACCGTTCAGGGGTCGGCTGCAGCGTGAGCGAGGACGACGGCGCGACCTGGCGACGCGTCGGCTGGCTGGCCAGTCCGAGCGACGGCCCGCCGCCGGCGGCCGGCGACGTGCGCTGCGGCTACCCGGACATGGCGCTGCTGCGAAACGGTCGGCTGGGCTGCGTGCTGGCGCCGTCGGCCGACGCGGACGGGATCATCGACCTGCGCTGGCTGGAGTTGATCGACCGGACGTAGACCGACGTTCAAAACTGGTGGACCCAGCCGCCGTCCACCGGGATGACGGCACCGGTGATGTAGGCGGCGGCGTCGGACGCCAGGAACCGGGCCACGCCGGCGATCTCCTCCACCCGGCCGTTGCGTCCCAGGGCCACCCGCTCGGGCAGGTTCGCTGTCCACCAATCCGCATCGGTATAGCCCGCTGTCATGTCGGTCTCGATCACGCCCGGAGCGATGGCGACGACGCGGATGCCGTCTTTGCCCCATTCCCGTGCCAGTCCGACGGTGTACGAGGACAGGGCAGCCTTGAGCGGTCCATAGGGCTCGGCGCCACCCAGCCTGGCGGAGACCGAGGACACGTTGATCACCACCGGCGCGTCGGACTCGAGCAGATACGGACGTGCGGCCTGAGTGATCAGCACCGGAGCGCGGAGGTTTACGTGCAACAGGCGCCGGTAGGCGTCCACCGTGAGTCCATCATGGCCGCCGTCGCCGGCGTTGTTGACCACGATGTCGAGGCCGCCCAGGGCCTGGGCGGCGTTCTCGACCAGGCGAGTGGGAGCTTCGGCGTCCCCCAGATCCGCGCCGAACACATGGACTTCAGCGCCGTGTTCCCGGACTTCGTTGGCGACCTGCTCCAGGTTTTTAGTAGTGCGCGCGGCCAGGGCCAGCCGGGCGCCGGCCCGGGCGTAGCTTTCGGCGATTGCGCGCCCGATGCCGCGGCTGGCGCCGGTGATCAGGGCGCGGCGGCCGTCCAGCCGAAAAGGATCGGGGGCGGTCATCGTCTCGCGAAGAAGTCGCGGCCGCCGTCGATGGCGATGGTCGTTCCGGTCACAAAGCCGGCGGCGGGCGAGGCCAGGTAGACGACCGCCGCGGCAATCTCTTCCGGATCGGCAACGCGCGCCTGCGCCGTGTGATGGAGCAGGGTGTTCATCTCATCCGGGTTGGCCCGCACGCGCGCGCCCATATCGGTATAGACCTGTCCGGGGGCCAGCGCCACGACGCGGATGCCGTCGTTGGCGAACTCGCGGCTGAACCCGCGGGTCAGCGAATGCACGCCTTCCTTGCTCGCACCGTAGAGGCCCGTGCCCTTGGTTCCGGCGATGGATCCGATGTTGACGATCACGCCGCCGCCGGCCGCGGCCAGGTGACGACGAGCCGCCTGGCAGCCGAAGAGCACGGCGCCGAGATTGACGTCGAACATGCGGTCGAACTCGGCCGGATCGTGGATTGCAAACCCGCCCCGATAAGTCATGCCGGCGTTGTTGACCAGGAGGTCCAGGCCGCCCAGAGTGGCGGCCGCGGCGTCAATGGCCGGTTCGATGGCCTCCAGGTTGGCGAGGTCCAGCGGAACGACCATCGCTCGTCGGCCCAGCGTCTCGATCTCGGCGGCAAGCTCGGTCAGCCGGGCTTCGTCGCGGGCGGCCAGGGCCACGTCGGCGCCTGCCTCGGCCAGCGCGAGCGCAATGGCCCGGCCGATGCCGCGACTGGCGCCGGTGACGAAGGCGCGGCGGCCGTGGAGGCGGAAGCGTTCGAGGACTGGCACTTGCAACTCTGGCATGGGCTCAGGTTGTGCTCAGCCTAGCGGCAACATCCGAGGGTCGAGCGCCAAGCGTCGACTCTCCGACACAGGAGTTGGCGCGCACGTTTGCTAGCCCGCCGCAGGCGGATCCCCGATGGTCCCGGCGTTCGAGTCCTGCAGTTCTGCCGGATCGGTGTCCTGGTGCCCGCGCTGCCGGAGGGTTCCGTAGACGAACACGCCCGCGGCAGAGGCGATAGCGCCGATTACGGTGGCAGTCCCAAGGGCGTGCTGTCCCAGTGTTGCCAGACCCCAGGCAAAGGCGAATGCGGCGAGGACGACGGTTAGACCCGCGAAGACACCGACAATGCTGCGCCAGGCATCCAGGGTCTCAAGCTTCTGGCGATGCGCCTGCTGTCGCTCGGCCAGTGCCAAGATTCGCTCCGGGGCATCGGGCTGCACGTCCTTGTACTGAGCAAGCGTCGTCGGTGGTGGAATCGGACCGGCGTACAGCGAAGTTTGGACGGCCCGAATGAGTTGACTCGTGGAGTGCGTGTCGAGGTCTCCGGCGCCGGGGGCGTCGGAGCGCTCATCGCTGCTTGAAGCGTCGTCTAGGTGTTGATTCTCGTCGTGCGACACGCGGCTTTGTCTTCACGCTCGGCTCGGTATGCCTGAAGCGCCGCCCGCATGTCGTCCCCAACCGCCTGCCAGTCCGCCCACATGGCAAGCGCATCCGCCCGAGAACCCGAGGTGGTGACGCTGTATCGATTCAAAGCGCCGCCAAAGTCAAAGATGCTCGCTACCCCGGTCCAGAACGACGGCCGCGCATACCGAGCCGGCATGCGCAGCGCATTGCGCTTGTTGAGCAAGAAAATACCTCCACTCGGTGGTCAAGGTTACAACGGTTGGAAGGCTTACGTCCCGGAGTCTGCGAGACGACGAATGTCGTGCCTTCGCGGCATCGAGGGCTGCGCGCCCGGCGCGGCGGCGGCCAGGGCGCCCGCCGCCTGGCCCCAGCGCAGCGCGGTTTCGACCGGACGATCGGCCGCGAGCGCCGCCGTGAATACGCCGCAGAAGGCGTCGCCGGCGCCGGTGGTGTCCACGACTGTCGTCGGAAACGCGAGCTGTACGTAGGTTTGGCCGTCGACGTGGGCGACCAGCCCATCGCCGCCCAGCGTGATTACACAACCGCGGTGGGTTTGCATGGCCAGGGCCCTGGCCAGCCCTTCAGGGTCGTCGGCGTTTGAGTCGCCGGTCAACTGCGCGGCTTCGATCTCGTTGACGACGGCGATGTCCACCTGGCCAAGATCGATAACCACCCCTTCATTGACCGGGGATACGTTGAGCACGCGCAGGCCGGGCGACGCGGCCTGGAACGCGGCATTGATTACGTCGTCCGGGACCTCGCGCTGGCCGATGACGGCGACCGGCTGAATGCCGGCGATTGCGCGTGTTACATCCGCCGGATCGATTTCGAAGTTTGCGCCCTCGGCCACGGCTATCGAGTTGGTGCCGGCGTCGTCAACGACGATGAGTGCCGTGCCGGTGGCGGCCGAGTCGACCCGGGCGACATGCGCGCTGTCCACGCCGTCGGGGATCAGTCCGCGCAGCAGGTCGTCGCCGTCGGCGTCCGTACCGACGGCACCGAGCATGCTGACGGTCGCGCCGGCGCGTGCGGCGGCCACGGCCTGGTTGGCGCCCTTGCCGCCGGCGTAGCGTGCGAGGCGGCCGTGGTGAACGGTCTCACCGGGCTGGGGAATGCGCGGGACATGGATGACGATGTCCTGGTTGATGCTGCCCACCACGGCAATGCGACTCATCGAACCCCAATCCCCAGGCCCAGGGCTTCGAGGATGGCCAGCCGGGCGAATTCCGGCAACGCGCGCATGCGGCGCCAGCGCCAGGGCTCTCGGGCGAGGCGGTAGGCCCACTCCAGGCCAATCCGGCGCAGCGGCGCGGGAGCGCGAGGAATGTGGCCCGCCAGGTAGTCCAGGGTTCCGCCGACACCTATGCCCACGACCGGGGCCAGGTCGCGCAGATTCCTGTCGATCCAGAACTCCTGGGCCGGCGCGCCGTAGGCGGCCAGGACGATGTGCGGGCGAAACTCCTGGATCAGGGCCTGGGCTTCAGCGTCGCCTTCCGGGCCTGAGTTGCCGACCATGGTCGCGGGTGGAATGAGCGCCGGGTAGCGTCGCTGGAGTTCAGCGGCGGCCTGATCCGCGACGCCGGGGGCCGCGCCCGCCAGGAGCAGGCGGTAGCCGTGGACGGCGGCCAGCCCGGCCAGGTCGTGCACCAAGTCGACCCCGGTTACTCGCTGGCGCATTGGCAGGCGTCGGAGGCGGGCCGCGGCGACGATTCCGGCGCCGTCGGGGACGTTGAGGCGCGTGCGTTCCAGCAACTCGCCGTAGGCCGCGTCGCGGCGTGCGCGCATGACGATTTCGGGGTTGATCGTCACCACATGGGCGCGGGCGCCGGAAGCCAGCCAGGCGTCGATCCAGGCGACGGTCAGTGCCCGTTCGATGGCGTGGACGCGGACGCCGAGGATGCGTGTTTCGAGTTCATCCAGGAGGGTGTCCGGGTCGTTAATCGTCGCGGTATTCATGCGGCTTTCCTGCAGGCGCCTATGTTGACATAACGATTCATAGGGGGGCGCCGTCAGCGAATCATTTCCACGACCGCGTTGCGCACCCGCTCCGGCGCCAGCCATTGCATGCACAGCACGTCGCCGAAGCGGCACTCCGCCGGGCGGTCGAAGTTGTAGCAGGGACCACAGGGGAGGTCGACGCGCAACGCACGAGACTCGGGGGCGCCTGGTCCGTGCACCGAGATGTCCGTGGGTCCGTGGAGCATGACGACGCGTCGCCCCAGCGCCCGCGCCAGGTGTCCCGGACCGCTGTCGGTCGAAACCACGGCGTCGGCGCCGGCCAGCACCCCGATGAGTTCGTCGAGTGACGTGCCGCCGGTCAAGTCTTGGATTGCCACGGACTCCGCAATTCGGTCCGCTGTCGGGCGTGCGTCGTCCAGACCGACGACGGCCAGCGTCCCCACGTCCGGCGCTAGCATCTGGGCCAGGATTGCCCAATGCCTGTCCGGCCAGCGCTTGGCCTCGCCGTGAGCCGCACCGGGGTGCAGGACGACCAGCGGGCGCGGCAGGTCCGCTGCCAGGTCCGACTCGGTATCGGGTTCGACGGTTTGCCAGGCCGGATCCGCGTGTTGAATCAGGCGAGTCGCCAGTTCGGCCTCGTGCGGTCCGCCATTTCGGCGAAACCCCGGCAGGGCCTCATCGAAGCTCCAGGCGGGCGCATCGGCGCCATAGCCCACCCGCCAGCGGGCGCCGCTGAGCGCAACCACGGCGCCCGCGATTGGCCCGTAGACGCTCACTGCTACGTCGAATCGGCTCGTGCGGACTGCTCGCAGCACGCGAGCGACTCTGGCCCAGGCCCTGGGGTCCAGCACCGCCGGCCAGTGCGTAACCGTCCCGCCGTCGAATGGAATGACCTCATCGACAGCCGGGCAACGCCGGACGATCGGCTGCCAGGCGGGCGGCGACAAAAACGCCAGGTGGGAATGCGGCCAGCGCTCGCGTGCCGCCACGGCGGCGGCGAGGGCGTTGACCACGTCGCCCATCAGGTCGAAGCGCACGATCAGGACGCGGCGGACTTCCGTCGGTGGACGCCGCCCGCCACCGAGCAGCCGCCGTAGCCCGAAGCCGAGGCTCAGGAAGGCCCACAGTCCCCGTCCCAACCAGACTCGAACACGCCGCTTCATTGGCGGCGGTCGTCCTCGGTGCGCTCGGGCCAGGGCCAGGCGGCATCGAAGCGTTCCAGGAAAGCGGAGGGACGGAACATCACGCGCTGCGCGCCGTCCGGCGCCGTGGCCGCCAGCTTGTCGACATTCTGTCGGGTTTCGTCAAGCCGTCGTTCGAATTCGCGTCGCTGCCGAAACTGCATCTCCCGCGCGCTCTTGAAGGCGTCCTTGAAGTCCGCCGCTCGTCCGGATATCAGGGCCTCACGCAGTTCGCGCATGCGGCGCTCATGCCGTGCGAGGTGACGGCGCAGATCATCCAGCGCCTGCTCCACTTCCCGTGCGAGGGCGATCCACGGCGGCGACACGTTCGCGTCGCGCATTACCCGGAACGCCAGCCGGAGGTCGGCCGGCACATGGGGATCGTCGGGAGTCAGCACAAGCGGCTTGCCACGTCCGGCGGTGCGCTCAAATAGTCCGGCGGCCGCGGCCTCGTCGAGTCGACGGCGGGCTCTTCGGTCCGGAGGCGTGTCCATCGCTACGGGTTGACGAGCACGGGCGGATCGCTTGCGACCGGAACCCCCGCGGCCGCTCGAATGTCGGCGGCAACCGCCAGGCTCCCGGTGGCGAGCACGGCCTGTCCGGGTCGCGCGGCATCGCGCGCCAGGGCCAGCGCGCTCGCGGCGTTGGGGGCCACAGACGCGCCAAGCCGTCCGTCAAGCTGGGCGAGCACTTCGCCGGCTGTCATCCCTCGTGGGTGTCCCGGTTCGATGACCACGAGGCCTGTCGCAAATGGCCGGAGCGCCTCCGCCATGTGCCGGACCGATTTGTCGCGCAGGGCGCCGAAAATCACCGGACCGCGGCGCACGTTGAGGTGCCGGCGCAGCGTTTCCACCACGACCTCCACGGCCTCAACCGTGTGCGCGCCGTCCACGACAACCGGCGGATCGTTGGCGACCAACTCCAGGCGGCCGGGCCAGCGCGCGGCGGCGAAGCCCGCGCGGATCGCATCGCGCGGAATGGCAACGCCGCGGTCGCCCAGCGCACGACAGATGGCATAGGCCAGACCGGCGTTGCGGGCCTGGTGGGGGCCGGCCAGGCCCAAAGGCAACGTATCGCTGGAATGTGGATCACGGGCAATCGTGGTTGCGCGGCCGTCGCGCCAGGCCGCGGTGCCGTCGGTCGCCAGGCCCGGTACGACGTGAACGTCAGCCCCGGCGGCTACGGCTACGTCTCGAATGGCCTTCAGCACCTCTGTCGACTGGTCGCTGACCAGCATCGGAACATCCGGTTTTGCAATAGCGGCCTTTTCCCTGGCGATTTCGGGCAACGTGTCGCCCAATAGTCGCGTGTGCTCGCGCACGATGGTGGCGACCGCCGTGACATCGGGTGTCACAACGTTCGTGGCGTCGAGCCGACCGCCAAGCCCAACCTCCAGGATTGCCAGGTCCACCGCTTCTCTCCGAAACCAGGCCAATGCCATGGCCGTGCTGATCTCAAACGTTGTTGGTAGGCCCAGCGTTTCGCTCTCGGTCTGTTCCACTGCGGCCCGCATCCGGTGGACAAGGCGTGCGAATGAGGTCTTGTCGATGGGCTGCCCGTCAATCTGAAGGCGTTCCCGAAAACTGTGCAGGTGTGGCTGCGTGTAGAGGCCGGTCTTCAGGCCGGCAGCTTCGGCGGCCGAGGCAACCAGCGCGCACACGCTGCCCTTGCCCTTGCTGCCGGCGACGTGAACGATTCGCAGGCCGACGTGCGGGTTGCCAAGATCGGCCAGTAGCCGCGAGGTTCTCTCCAGACCCCGCTCGAACGGTGGGCCACCGCCCAGCCCCACACCGCGCTCGAAGTCGGCGTAGGCGTAGAGCCACGCCAGCGCGTCGGCGTATGTCTCGGACATTGATGGATTATCGCGGAACCGAAAGCGACGTTGGCGGATACGCGCGGTCGATGCCGGCGCGACCGGCCTGCGTGGCCAGCGTGCCCACGCTGGCTTCCGCGCCGGGAAGCACCAGGTCCGGCGCCAGGTCAGCCAGCGGCATGAGCACGAAGCCCCGCGCCGCGAACGCTGCGTGCGGAATGTGCAAGCGCGGCGTCGCAACCACCAGGTCGCCGAACGCAATGATGTCCAGGTCCAGTTGGCGCGGTCCCAGCCTCGAACCAGGTCGCCGGCCAGCGGCAAACTCCAGCGACTTGGCCCAAAAGAACAGGCGCTGTGGGCCTTCGGTCGTTTCGCCGCGCACCGCCGCGTTTAGAAAACGCGGCTGTGCGAGCACCCCTTCCGGTCTCGTCTCGTAGACGTGCGACACCTCGAGGCTCCGGAGCACCGGTCGCAGGCCATTCACGGCATTGCGAAGGTGCGCCAGCCGGTCGCCGACGTTCGAGCCAAGCCCAATCAGCACGTCCGTCACCCGCTCAGCCCACCGACGAATGGTTCACCACGCTGCCGATTCTCCCGCGCCGAAGAGTGTCAATCGACCGTTGACTGGTTAGGCTCACCGATTCGTGGAACAACGTACGATTTGGGCCGTTCCACTGACATGGCGACCGCACCTTGATGTGTCACGTGCCCAGCCTGGGAAGACGCCTTCCGGGAGCGGGACCCCGGCGGCGACTGGTGTGATCGTTCTGGACTCGCTGGGCTCGCGCCTCGGCTGGCGCACGGCAACCGCCGGCGCAAGTCTGGCGGTTGGTTCGCTGCTCGTTGTGACTCCGGTAGCGCTGGCCGCGCATGACGTGTCCTGGGTTCGCCTTGTACCGCTGATTGCCGGACTGCTACTGGCCACCGCCGCCCTGCTGGCGCTGCGTGGCCGGCAGGCTCGAGTTCGCCGCCTGGAGATTGCGTTGATGGCTGCGGCACTCACGCTGGGCATTACTGGAGTTTTGGTTCAGATCGGGTCCCTGGCGGCCGCTGCCTGCATCGTGCTGACCGCTCCGTTGTTGGTCGGTGCGATCTGGCGCAGTGCCCGCGGTTCGTCTGCGTCGGCCCACGGCCCGGTCGGCCTCCGGTATCTCAAGCTCGGACGTGCGGTGTGGCCGGCTCCGCTCGGACTGGTGGCAATGTGCCTCGTCGCCGTAGGCCTGGTCCTGGCAGCCCTGATCTCCGGCCTGCTGCCCACGCTGGCGCTTACGGCGCTTCTGCTCATTGGCGTAGGGGCGGCGACGCTCCGACTTGTGGCGCCGGCGTGCGAGGCGCGCACGGTGACCGCCGTGCTGGTCGCATTGGCCATTGCCGCCGTCCCGTTTCGCGGACTCGCGGAAATTGAGGTTAGCGGAGTTGCGCTTGGGGCAACCGACGTCCTGCTGCTCGGGGCGCTGGTGGCCTGGACATTCGGAAAGGGCGCCCGAACTCGGGTGCCCGTCCCGGCCTTTACGCTCGGCCTGCTCATCTTTGCCGGCTGGCTAGTGGCCACGGCACTGGTGGCCGCGAACCCGGCGCTGGTGCTCAAGGAAGTCCTGAAGTGGCTGCAGATCGCCCTGGCGCTGGTAATCCTCGCCGACCTGATGCGTGAGCCGTCGGACCGCCGGATTGTGGCCTGGGCCGTCGGCGCGGCGGTGCTGGCGCAGGCCGGACTGGGACTGGTCCAGACGGCGGCGGCGGCCGGTCCGGGCGGATTCGTGGTGGGCGGCGTGCTACGCGCTTTTGGGACCTTCGATCAACCAAACCCGTACGGGGGCTACCTCGGGATTCATTTGCCGCTCATCCTGGCAGCCGCAATCTATGCGCGCGGCTCGCGGCGACGCTGGCTGGCGCTGCTGGGAATCGTGGTTCTCATGGGCATAGTCGCCAGCCGCTCGCGCGGGGCTTGGCTTGGCATCGGCGTCAGTTCACTGATCGTGGTGCTGGCAGCCGGGCGCCAGGCCACGCTCTGGGCGCGCGGACTGCTGGCGGTGGCCGCGGCTGCAGTGCTGGCCGTCGCCATAGCCGTGGTCGGCGGGGAGTTCGACCGAGCGCTGCCGCCCGACATTGAGCGAACGTTCTGGGGCGAGCATCCGGTGGACGACGTTGTGCGGCATCGAGCGCACGACGACTTTGCCATCGCGCAGCGGGTTGCGCACTGGAGCGCTGGCTGGCGGATGTTTCAGGATCGGCCCCTGCTCGGCGCCGGGGCTGGGAACTTTGACGAGGCCTACCGCGACTACGCGTTGCAGCCCTTCGACGAACCTCTTGGGCACGCGCACAATGTCGGGCTGAATTTCGCTGCCGAGGCTGGCTTTCCTGGAATCCTCATGTTTGCTGGCCTCAGCCTGTGGGCGCTGGGCGTCGCCGTGGCTGCCGTGCGCCGTGCGCGCGGCGCCGCGTTCGAGTGGAGTGCCGTCGGCGCGCTTGGCGCGCTGGTTGGCTTTATGACCCACAACCTGGTGGACAGTCTGTTTGTGAGCGGTATGGGAATCGTCTTTGCGTTGCTGCTGGCGCTTGCCCTTGTGATAGCGGCGCAGCCATCCGGCTCGCCACGTGTTGCAAGGCCGGCGGCGCTGTGACCGACAGCGCCAAAGAGGCTGTCGAGCCCGTCGAGCCCGTCGAGCCCGTCGTGGCCGCGACGCGGACCGATCTTCGCAGGCGCTTCCTGAGTTCGCGCACCCTCTTCAGTTTCCTGGTGGCCGGCGCTCTGCTGGCCCTTGCCTGGATTCTGGCCGACCTGCGACTTGAGGACATCGTGTCGCGCATCCGATCCGCCGACCCGTGGTTGATCGTTCTGGCCTACGCCGTCTTTGCGCTTACGTTCCCTATACGCACGCTCAGGTGGCGAGTGCTCCTGACGAACGCCGTGCACCGGGAGGACGTAACCCCGCACTACCGATCGCGAGATCTTGCGCAGATTCTCTACATCTCCTGGTTCGTCAACGGTGTCGTACCGGCCAAGCTGGGTGACATCTATCGGGCCTATATGGCACGAGCGAACTACGGCACGTCGCTGACCCGCACCCTGGGGACCATCTTCTCGGAACGCGTGTTCGACGTCGGCGCTCTGATCGTTATGGTCATGGCATCGGCGGCCTGGATTGCCAGGTCACCCGAGACCAGCGAGGACGTGGGGCGCATTTTGGCGGTCGCGGCGCTGGCGCTGGCGGTTCTGGCGTTGGGCGTGCTGTTCCTGCTGGTCTTCGGCACGCCGATCTTCGCGCGGTTGCCACAGTCGGCCGCAGCAATCTACGAACGCTTTCACAGCGGCGTCTTCGATAGCTGGACCTGGCGCACCGGGCCATTCCTCTGGCTGGCCAGCTTCGCCATTTGGTCGATTGAAATGCTGCGTCTGGCCATTGTCATGCGGGCGCTTGGATTGGAGCTGAACCCGGCCGAGATCGTGTTCGTGGGCACTGCGGCGTCGCTACTTCTGGCGGTGCCGACGCCGGGCGGATTGGGAGCGGTTGAGGGCGGCTTGCTGGGCCTCATGCGCCTGATCGGCGTTGGGGGCGGCGTGGCTGGCGCCGTCGCAATTGTGGACCGGGTCATTACGTATTGGTCGGTGATTCTGACGGGCGGTCTGCTGTTCGTGCTCACTCGCCTCAAGCGCCGCTAGCCGTGCGAGTCGCGATCGATATTACGGCCGCCGCGACGCAACAAGCCGGTATCGGTCGCTCCGTTCGCGAGCTGGTCAACGCGCTGGTAGTCGAGCCCGAGCGACCTGACCTGACGCTCTTCTACACGCGCCGTGGGCCGTCGCGCGCCGCGGACGCGCTGGCGGTGCACGAGCGTGTCCGCGTCCGCCGCATCCCGGTCTCGCCGCGCATCGCATTGGCCGCCTGGTTCAAGGCGCGCGCGCCGTTGCCAGTGGAGGCCCTTGCCGGTCGGGCGCATGTTTTCCACGGTCCGGACTTCACCCTTCCGCCGCTGGCGGCCGCCCACGGCGTGCTTACGGTCCACGACTTGACGTACGTGATTCGCCCGCAGGACGCGCATCCGCGTCAGCGCCAGTTCCTCGAAAAGGCTGTGCCAACGTCGATCGATCGTGCCCGCCTCATAGTCGCGGTCTCCGAGTCCACCAGGCGCGACCTCATGCAGCGCTACGGCGTGCGCCCATATCGGATTCGCGTGGTTCCCAACGCCGTGCCCGACTGGTTCGGGCCGGTCGTTGACCGTGACCAGCTTGCCGCGGTTCGAAAGCAGCTCGCGCTGCCGGAGCGATTTGTACTTTCGGTGGGCACCATCCAGCCGCGCAAGAACATCGAGGGGTTGGCGCGCGCGGTATCGCTCGCGTCCGCGCGGGTTGGCTCTCCGGCCATCCACCACGTGCATGCCGGCGCTGAGGGCTGGCTCTGCGATCGGGTCTATGCGGCCATTGACCAGGCCGGTGACCGCGTCCGCTTTGTGGGTCGGGTCGATGATGAGACCCTGCGTGCCCTGTATACATTGGCTTCCGCGTACGCCTATCCGAGCCACGGCGAAGGATTCGGCATAACAATCCTGGAAGCCTTCGCCTGCGCCTGTCCCGTCCTGACCTCGGATACGCCGGCCACGACTGAAGTTGCCGCCGGCGCCGCGCTGGCTCGCAATCCAGCGGATCCGGAAGCGTTGGCCGACGGCCTGGTAACGCTGCTCACTGACGAGGCGGTTCGGGCGGAACTCCTCAAGCGCGGGCACCAGCGGCGGCGAGACTTCTCCTGGCGCCGGTCCGCCCGGAGTTTGCTGGACGTCTATCGCGAGGCTGCCGCGGGCTCGCCCGAGCCGTCGCCCACGGCGCGATCAGGAGCGGCTGGCTAGAATGCCGCGGAGCGCCAGCGTTGAACCCTGAACACATCCCAACGTACGCCCTCGTAGGCGTCATCGCCTATCTGATCGGTAGCGTGCCAGCGGCGTTGCTCGCGACTGCGCTCCTCAAGCGATCGGACCTCCGCAACACCGGCTCCGGGAACCTCGGTATCCAGAACACCTTCTTTCGAGCCGGCAAACTTCCGGCCGTCATCGCGCTGCTGTGGAACCTGGCCGCCGCCACCTCGGCCGTGTTGCTCGCGCGGGCTCTGGCCCCTGAAGAGCCAGTGGTGGAACTCATCGCGATCACGGCCGTGACCACCGGCAGCATGTGGCAGATCTTCGTGCGGTTCCGGGGCAGTCGTGGCACCACCACCATGGGGTTCGCGCTGCTGGTGGCCCAACCGGCCATCTGCGCTGTCTGCGTGGGCGTCTGGCTGCTGGCATTGCTGCCGCGTCGTCGCACGACGGACGCAACCCCAACGGTCCACGCCCTGCTTCCGGCCGTTTTCGGTCTCTATGCCCTGTTCGGTCACCCCGACCTCTGGTGGATCTATGCAATCTGGGGCGCCGTGCTTGGCGCGCTGCTCGAGCTGAAGCGTCGCACGAGTCCGGACGATGCCATGGCACTTGGCCTGTATCGACGCTTCGGCGTCAACGTGCACGAGTAGCCGGGCGAGGCCCGCGCGCTGCGCGTCGCGTTAAACGCCTATTTTCGGCGCTTTCCCGACACGGGGTCTGGACAATACCTGCGTTCGCTGGTTCGGGCCCTCCGGGCCGGGTCTGGCGACCTGGCGATCAGTGAATTCGCGCCACCCCGGCGTCTGAGTGGCCCGGCGGGCAAGGTCGCCTGGGAGCAGGTGCTGTGGCCGTGGTCGGCGCGGAGCGCCCTCAGACACGTTCCGTACCTGGCCCCGCCCGCGCTGGCGCCGCGCACGATCGTGACGGTGCACGACCTGATTCCGCTGGCGTTGCCAGCCTATGGCGCCGGCAAAGGCCAGGCCCTCTACTTCTGGCTCGTTCGATTGGGATTGCAGCGGACGCAAACAGTGATCGCGGACTCTCAGTGGACCCGGCAAGATCTCGCGAGGCTCACCGGAGTGCCGTCGGATCGGGTTCACGTCGTACCGCTCGGCGTTGACGAACGGTTCTCTCCGCGCGACGCGGCGGCCCGGAATGACGCCCGTCAGCGACTTGGCCTGCCTGACCGGTTCGCCCTGTTCCTGAGTACAAGGGATCTGCGGAAAAACCTTGGGGTTGTTCTGTCGGCTTGGCCGGAAGTTTGGCGCGCGCGCCGTCTGCCATTGGTAGTCGCTGGACGCTCGCCCCGTCGCGCAAGCCGGGTTTACGTGGACTGGTTCGCCACGGTTGATCCCAGCGCCGAGTCCTGGCTGCATGTCTATGGTCCAGTCGCCGAAGCCGACAAACCCGACCTCTATCGGGCCGCCGACGTGTTCGTCTTTCCTTCCCGCTACGAAGGCTTTGGCCTCGATCCGCTCGAGGCCATGGCCAGCGGCGTGCCGGTTGTCGCGGCCAACGCAACCTCCCTTCCGGAAGTGGTCGGAGACGCCGGATGCCTGCTTCCACCGGATGATCCGTTGGCTTGGGCCCAGGCCATTGCGGCCATCGACGCCCGGCCCGGGAAGGCCAACGACATGCGTGAGCGTGGGATCGCCCGCGCTGCGGACTTCACCTGGGCGCGCACGGCCGAACAGACGCACGCCATCTATCGGCAGGTAGCCGGATGAGAGTTCTGCTGGCGTCCAAGGCCTTGGTCGTAGGCGCGCATCACGACAAGCTCCGCGCGCTCGGCGCCAACCCCGATATTGAACTGCTGGCGGTCGCACCCGACCGCTGGATCGAACAGGGCCGGGCCCAGGTTGCCGAGCGCCCCGCGCCGCGCGGTTACGAGATCGTCTACACCCCGCTCGTCCTCAACGGGCGCTATCACCTCTTTTGGTTTCGCGGTTTGCGCCGGATCATTCGCCGGTTTCGGCCGGACGTGCTCCACATTGACGAGGAGCCCTACAACGTGGCCACCGCCGTTGCCTGCCGCGATGCGGTCCGCTACGACATCCGCCCCGTGTTCTTCGCCTGGCAAAACCTCCATCGTCGCTATCCGCCGCCCTTTCGCTGGTTCGAGCGATACGTGCTGGCACAGGCCGACGCCATCGTCGGCAGCGAGGCGGCGGGTGAGGTGCTCCGGCGCAAAGGCCACAGGCGTCGAATCGAGGCCATCCCCCAGTTCGGCGTCGACCCGGAGGTGTTCGCGCCTCGCGCCCGGCCACGAGACTTGGATCGGTTCGTCGTTGGCTATGCGGGCCGCCTGGTCCCCGCCAAGGGAGTGGACGTGCTGGTTCGCGCGGTCGGCACCCTTGGAGAACGTGCCGTGCTTCGCCTCGCCGGCACCGGCCCCGCCGAGCCTGATCTGCGTCGGATGTCGGCCCGGATGCCCGGCGTCGTATTTGAGGGCGCGATCCCCAGCACCGAAATGCCGGCCTTCTACCGTGGGCTGGATGCCTTCGTGCTGCCGACCGTCGGGCGTCGTGGCTGGACCGAGCAATTCGGCCGTGCTGCCGTGGAAGCCATGGCCTGCGGCGTGCCCACCGTCGTGTCGGCCACAGGCGAGCTACCGCATGTTGTTGACAAGGCCGGAATGGTAACGCCGCCGTCCGACGCCCACGCGCTGGCGGATGCCCTCAAGCGTCTGAGGGACCATCCGGATTTGCGCCGGAAGCTAGCCGAGACTGGTCGGGCCCATGTGCTGAAGAACTACACCACGCAGGCCGTCGCCGACGCTACGGCCGCCTTCTATCGTTCGATCGCCGCCAGCCACGACTAGGTCGCTCAGCCGCTTACGACGTCGCCTTCGACCGGATCGGCGCGGATGCCTTGCGCCTCCACCCATTCAATGGCGGCTTCGATCTCCGGGCGCTCGCCTTCCAGCATCAGTTGCACCCAGCCGATTCCGGCGTCGATATCGGCCCGTCGGACGTTGAACTTGAGGTGAAACCGCCGAGCCAGTTCGTACAGCACCGGCTCCTGGATGCGGTCCGACGGATAGGTGAGCTGGATGCGAATCCTCGCCGGTCCATGGTCGACCAGCCGTCCGGCCGTGCCATGCACTTCGTCATCGACGTCCACGGGCGCGCCGCATTCGGCCGACGCGCGCAGGGCGTCCAGGATCCGCAGTACGCGAGTGGCGTCGTGCCCGTCCACACTGGGTGGACGCCCCAGGTGGACGGCGGCGGCGAACTCAGCCATCTCGGCGTCGTACATCGGCTGCAAACGGTCCGACTGGATGCGCTCGACCGTCGGGAGCGGATACTCGTAGGTACTTGAACTCGCAACATCGATCCGGTCGTTCAGCCAGTCCGATCGGATCCGCCCGCGGTCGCCCGTGACTTCCAGGTGGTCGTACGCGACCCCGGCGGCCTGGCTCAAGCTGATGGTGGCGCTCACCCCGTCGGCGAACTCGATCACGCCCGATGTCGACTCATCGCTCCCCGTGTCGTCGCGGTGCGTCATGGTGGCGTACACGCGTACGACCGGCTGGCGATGCAGCCAGAGCAACTGGTCCACCAGGTGCGATCCCAGGAATAGCAATTGCCCGCCGCCGCGCTCCGGATCGGCCAGCCAGCCTTGCAAGGGCGGACCGCCCTTGGCGGCCGCCAGCGTTCGTATCTCGCCGGCCACCCCCCGCCGCAGCAGGTCGCGGGCGCGCGTGCGCACCGCATTGAATCGCAGGCAGTACGCAGGCATGAATGTCACCCCACCCGCATTCGCGGCCCGGGCGACCTCGGCCACTTCCGCCGCGTTTAGCCCCGCCGGCTTTTCCACCAGCACGTGCAGCCCGGCTTCAATGCAGGCCCGCGACGTCGAAACCAGTTCGTCGTGGGGCACCGCGATTACGGCCGCGTCCGCGTACGAGCCCGCTGTAAGCGCCTCGACGCTGGTAAGGACTTCGGCCGCGCCATGCGCCGTCTTGCGGGCGGCTTCGGCGTTCACGTCCACGCAGGCGCTCAATGCCACGCCGGCGGTTGCCCAGATTGCGGGCGCCAGGCACGCGGCGCCGTGATCTCCACACCCGATCAGCGCAACGCGAAGCTCAGCAGCCATAGGTGATCGGGTCCCAGAATCCCGGTTCCCGCATTCTAGGCGACGCTAGAAGTCGCGGTTTTCGAACCGGCGGACCGCCAACCCCAGCGTCAGTGCCAGGTGAAGTCCTGCGACAAGCAGCATCCAGCCGGAGGGCGGGTTACTTGCGCCGAACGGGCCCGCGCTCAGCTCGCCGGCGAATCCCCCGCTAGCCAGCTGGGCGCTGGCCATGTCCCAGAGGGCGCGGGTTGGAACGATCACGCTGGTGAATATCCCGATATTGAACATCACCGCGCTCTCCAGTACGTCGCCGATCTGCTCGATCACACCGCCAATCAAGGCCGTAGCGAAGAGCGTGAATACAACCACGCCATTGGGCAGCGGGCTCAGGCGTGAGCTCCCCGCCAGTGCCAGGCCAATCAGCAGCATTGACGCGAGCCACATCAGAATCGGACCGGACCAGCTGCCGCCCACAATCTCGCCCGTGATCACGACCACGACCAGGATCATGGCGCTGGCGGAAACTCCGATAAACACGGCCAGCATCAGCGCGAACCCAACAAATTTGCCCAGCACGATTTCGCTGCGGCGAACCGGCCGCGCCGCAATGGCATGTAGCGTGCCCTGGTCGACCTCACCCGATAGCGCGCCGACGGAGAGAAATATGGCCAGGACGGAGGCAATGAAGTTAAGGCTCCAGAGACCGCCGACGAGCATGAGGCTCACGACGCCCTCCGTCAGTCCTGGCGGGCCGCCGGGAGTGTCTTGCAGGTCCCGGTAGCCGAACCAGACCCCCACGCCATAGAGCGCCAGGTAACCGAATGTCAGCAGCGCCGCGGCCAGCACGACACGGCGCCGCAGTGCCTCGCGGAGAGTGAAGAACGCGATGAGATGAGCGCTCACACGTCGCCCCGCTCGGCCACTCGAACAAAGAGGTCTTCCAGCGAATCCCCGACCTGGCGAACGTCATACACCGGCACGCCGGCTTCGACTATTCGTCGAACCAGCGTCGCCGTCTCGGCATCGTTGGCGACTCTCACTCGCAGCCGGCCGTTCAGGGTGCGAATCTCAGGTTCGCCAAGGGCCTCACGGACGACCCTCGCGACCCCCTCGCCAGCCCGAATCTCGATTTCCTGCGCACTCAGCAACTCGTGCAGCTTGCCCTCGGCCACGATCGCTCCGTGGTCGATGATTGCCACCCGGTCGCAGACCTGTTCCACCTCGGATAGCAGGTGCGAATTGAGAAAGACCGTGACGCCCTTTTGGCCGAGTTCCCGGATTCGGTCCCGCACGTCACGGCGCCCAATGGGGTCCAGAGCTGACGTCGGCTCGTCCAGGATCACCAGCCGCGGATTTCCGACCAGGGCCTGCGCCAGGCCGACGCGCTGCATCATTCCCTTGGAGAACGTGGACAGCCGGTCGTTCGCCCGATCCTTCAGCCCCACCAGGACCAGCAACTCGCGCACGCGGTCGGCGCGCGCCGCGGCGGAAACGCGCGCCAATCGCGCGTGGAAGTGCAGGAGCTCCGAGGCCGTCAGCCAATCGTGGAACCGGAAAGTCTCCGGTAAGTACCCAACCTCGGCCCGCACCGCGACATTGCCGGCCGGCTGACCCAGAACCTCGATCTCGCCGGCCGTCGGGTACGTCAGGCTCAGAAGCAGCTTGACGATCGTGCTCTTGCCCGCCCCATTGGGTCCCAGGAACCCGAAGATTTCGCCGCCTGCGACCGACAGGCTGACATCGTCAACGGCCAGCGTGTCGCCGTAGCGCTTGCTGACGTTGTCCAGACGAATCGCGGCCGGCTGGCTCACCGATCGACCCTTGCCGACGCAGCCAGTTCTAGAAGCTCCGCCTGCGCCAAAGACCCGGTCAGGACGAGCTGCGATCGGTTGCGCATCCAGCTAACCGCCGCGTCCCCGCTCGGAAGTTCCGTGAGCGACGGCTCGGTTGGCCTTGTCGCGTCGTCGACCTCGAGGCCCAGGGCCATCTGAACCAGGGGAGTGTCCAGCAGATTGATCTCCCTGCTGAGGATTGGTGGGACAAACGCCTGGGAAACCAGTTCGGCCAGGAGCTCCAGGTCGCGAGGCGGAAGCCCGCTCACCAGCGGCGCTTCGATCTGGTAGAGCACCAGCGCGTCGCTGCCCCCGACTTCGGATGGCCACGAGCTAACCACCAGCGCCCCGCCGGCGACGGTTATTTCATCCGTTCCCAGGCGACGCGCGAGCCTCCGTGATGGGAAACCGGGCGCCAGTAACTCGGCCAGGTCGGCGGTGTTCAGTCCGAGCGTCACCGTCCCGAAAGTCGTGACGCTGCGCGTGGGCTTGCTGCCAAAGTCCTCTGGGGGATCGATTGCGATGACGTCGAAGGGAAGAGCGTCGATATCCGCCGAGGTAGCGTCCGGGTTCGTCGCGCTGGCTTCCGCACGCACGATGTCGATGACGTCGGCCAGCGTCGGTGTCGGAGTCGTCGGTACGGTTGGCGCCGGCCGGTCGCCGCGGCCGTCGTCGTCGTCGAGATCGAGCGGCGTCACGCGTAGCCAGCCCAGCACCGTGTGCGTAACGTCCCGCGCCGGCGCAAGCGTCACCAGCAGCACCACCGCCAGCGCGATGGTCCCAACAGCAACCCAGACGGAGCGTGCGCGGACGACCTCACTCACGCTGCGGCATCAGCGTTCGAGTGGGTGCCGCGCACGGCCAGCAACAAGCCCAGGAACAGCAGCAGCAGTCCCAGGCTGCGAATGGATATTGCAGTCATTGATATATCGAAGATACTCCCGAAAAGACCGTCGTAGGCGTGCAACGGCAGTGAGGCCAGCGCCAATCCGAACGCACTGAGCACCGCGGTCCAGCGATTGGCGCGGGTCGGCCAGCAAAACGCGACGCTCAGGCCCACGAGTGGAAGCAGCCAGGCCAGGTAGTGCGGCCAGGTGACCCCGCCGATTACGAGAGTCGCGACCACAACCAGGCTGATCTCAAGCACGAACCCGCGGCCTGTTCGAGCCTGGCGCCCCAGCGCCCAGGCAGTCGCGGCAAGCGCGGCCAGCACCGCGACGGCCACCAGCAGCCGGGCAAGCGGGATGTCCGGCTGCAGATCCAGGAAGCCTTTGGCGAGTTCGGGCCCCATGAATACGCGCAGGATCAACCCAGGCAGCGAGAGGTTGTTGAAGAGCGCACTGCCCGACAGGAGATCGGGCAACCGTACGGTCAGGTAGTAGTGCCAGGCATCCAGTCCGGCCAGGCCGAGACTGAGCGCGCCGACCAGCGCAACCGTTGCCAGCACGCCGCCAAGCGCCCGCCAACGCCCACGCCAGAGCAGGTAGAGGCAAAGAAGACCAGGCGCAATCTTCAGAAGCGCTGCAAGACCAATCATCGCGCCGGCCCACGCGCTGTCGCCGTTGCGCAGTCGGAACGCGGCAGCTGCGAGCGCCAGGCCGATGACCAGATCAACTTGCCCCAGTCGAAACGCAAGCAGGAACGGGTCCAGCAGCGACACGGCGCCCAGCACAAGTCCCAGCCACACGGCCGGCGGTAGCGACGGCCGGACGAGTCGCCAGGCCACTGCGGCGGTCCCAAGCAGCGCAAGGTGGTTGACCGCCAGGAATGCCAGCCGCGCGGCCGCCAGGGGCATGGCCGAATAAGGCGCGAAGTAGAGCATGGCCGTCGGCGGGTTGGTCACCATGGTCCATAGGCTCGTGCCTACGTAGGGAATCGCCTCGCGGCCGGCAACCTGCAGGGCGACCTCGTTGTCGTACGGGTTCAGGCCATCGCGCAACGCCATGGCGCCGACGTAGTTGACGCGCAAGTCCGAGGGAACCTCGATTGCAAGGACGTCCAGCAATGCAAGCCGCAGGTAGGCAAAGGCGCCGACTGCCGCTACGACGATCAGTCCGTTGTTCGCCAGCACGCCACTCGCCGCGGGCTGCCCGGCACTCTTCGTCGCATGTGGCCCTGAATCTCCGCGCGACGTACTCGCCGCCAACCACGGCCATCCGGCCCACAGAAGCGTCAGTACCACAAACTTGACTGAAAGCCACTCGGTAACCGAAGGCCGCGCGAAGAGCTCGGGTGTCACCAGTCCGACGGTCAGCAGATGGTTCGTCGGCTCGTGCGCGTACTGAAACGCGACGATGATCCAGGCGTCGAGCGTAGCCAGCAGCGGAAGGCCTGCTCCCGTCCAGTCCGTCCCGTGGCCCGCTCGGTGGCGAACCCAGCCCGCGGCGGACCAGACCAGGATGGCTGCGCCCAGGCTACCGAGAGCCGTCGCCGTCCAGGCCGCGCTGGGTGAGGCGAAGTCGCTTCGTCCGATCGAAGCGCTCGCCATCGCGAGGGCCATTCCAACCAGACCCATCCACCCGAGGGCGCCCATGGCCGTGCGCGGACGGGGAATCATTGTCGGCAACCTATGCATGGGCGGTCGACGGCGCGGCGGAGGGCGTGGCCGTGCTCGAGCGGGCATCACGCCAGAGCCGCCGGGCAAACACCCCACCCAGCGCCAGGATGGCCAGTGTCCGAGTCACCACCACGATCCAGAGCACCCACGGGTGCTCCGACCAGAGCACGAAGTAGGCGGGGTACTCCAGCAGCGCCAGGACTGACAGGCCGGTGGCAATCAGGAACCCGCGCCCGCCGGGAAAGGCCAGCAACGCAAAGGGCAGCAGCCAGACCATGAACTGTGGAGACCACCCCCGCAAATACAGAGCGAACGCCGCCAGTGCCAGGCCGGTTGACCACATCACTGACGCCGGCGTCGGCGGCGACCGCCGCAGCGCCAGCACCGCGTAGAGCGCCGCGACCGCGGCGGCCGCGCCCCACCAGATCTCGCCCGGCAGGTCCGGCGTGTAGTTGAATTCGAGAGCCGTGTGCGGCGACTGGCGGTAGCGGTGGATCCACCCGAAGCCGAAGTAACCGTCGGCCAGCGCCCACACGGTTTCCCAGCCCGGCCGCATCAGCATGTTCTGAAGCGAGGCCACGAAGAAGTCGCGCCCAAGCACGGCCAGCGGCGCCAGTGCCCCGAGCACGGCCGCGGCCGTCACGCCCACGTAGCGTGCCCGCGCCGTCCACGACTGTCCCGCCAGCAGCGCCGGCAGCGCCGCAACCGGAAACAGCTTCGTCAAGACGCCCAGCGCAATTGCCAGGGCCGCCGTGTGTCGACGCTCGCGCATAGCCAGGTATATCCCCAGCAGTACGAAGAACACGGCAATGGACTCGAAGTGCCGGTTGGCGATGTAGATCGGATAGAACAGCGCGGCGTATCCGGCGGCCGTTACGAGCCCCCGCGATGCGTCCCACACGCGCACGGCGATGCCGTGGATCAGCCAGAGAATTCCGGCTTCAAACCCCACCATCAGCAGGCTGAACAGCACCTGGAACGCCGGCTCATCGCCGCCCAGCGGCACGCTCAGGAGCTTTAGCCCTGATGCGAGCCACGGGAACACCGGCGGATATTCCACCCAGTAGTCCAGGTATGGCTGTAGCCCTTGCAGCGCAAGGCGGGCGCGCTGCTCGTAGGCGCCCACGTCGCTGCCGCGCTCGAAAGGCCCGATCGGCCGCCACAGCAGCGCCAGCCCCAACCGCAGCAACACGAACTGCACGAAGATCAGGCCAAACGTCAGGCGCGTGAACCTGGCGCCGCCAAGCGCCACGACGGCGTCGCGCACGACGCGCACCGGATCGGGTCGCACCCGATCAAGGCTAAGCGGCAGCCACAGCACCTGGCTCGCCGCCCAGACGCCAATCGGAACCGCCCACAACCAGCGCAGATCGTCAGTCGCAACCAGGCGATGGTTGAGCGCGTCTGACACCGACGCCAATACCACCAGCGTGATTGGCGCCAGGAGCGGCCAGTGGATCCACACATGGCTCACTAACACGTCGTCCACCCGCCGTCGCGCCACAAAGGCCACCAGCAGCACCGCCGCCAGGCTCCAGCCGGCGCTGGCGGCAAAGGTAACGGCGAAGTACAGCGCCCACGCTGCACTGACGCCGGCGGGCGTTGTCCGTCCCTCGCGCATCAGCGCGACAAACACAGCCAGCCCCGCAATCAGCACCAGCATCACGACCAGGGCCACGATCCCGCGCCACCGCAGCACCGGGTACGCGGGGGGCTCGTCAGCGGTTGCGTCCCCGGCGGCAGTGCCCCTATCCGATGGGTTCGGCGTCAATCGTGGGCGCTCAACTCGGCGCGATGCCGGTCAGCAGCGTACGTGCAAACTCTTCCGTGAGCGGAACGCCAAACGCCGTAACCTCCGCGTGGGCGCCACGGTAGTCGTAATCCACTCGCCTCAGTTCGGCCGACCAGCGGCCGCCTGAATCGTCCAGGACTGCGTAGGTAGCGAGGCCGGGTTGCCCGTCGTGCGAACGCCCCACGGCGCCGCAGTTCACGGCTAGCACCTGGCCGGCGTGTCGGATCATGGCCGTGTGCGTGTGCCCGCTGGCCACTGCGGCGGCCTCGGTGGGACCGATGACTCGGGCAACGGTCTCTTCGTCGTCCTGGCGGCTCCAGCCGGTCTCGTCGTCGCCCGGCGACCCGTGCACGACTAGCAGAGTTCCGGCCGGCGACTGGACGCTTACCTGTCGCGCCATCGCGCCGAGCTTGCGCACCAGGGCCGGGCCCAGCCGCTCGGCCGCCCAGGCCACGTTGGCGCGCAGAAACCTCGCTTGCGCGCCTTCGGGATCGTCCAGGGTTGCCAGCTTGGACGGCAAGTCGGCGATATAGCGGTCCGTATTGCCTTGCACGAGTCTCCAGCCCAGGTCCAGAACCCGTTCCCAGCACTCGCGCGGCCTCGAGCCGAACAGCGCCGCGTCACCCCCAAACACCACCTCGTCCGCGCCTACCCGCCGCATGTCGGCCAGCACCGCGAACAGCGCGTGACGGTTGCCGTGAATGTCGGTAACGACTGCAACTCGCATCCTGATCGCCAGCGTGCCCTACCGGTTACGACTCTGCCAGTTGGCATCGGCCGCACAGGTCGTCGGGTTCGCTCAGCGCTTCGACGGCGCCGCTGACTCGAGCTCTCAAGCCGGTGGTACCGTGGCTGCGCACGGTGGTGTTGCAAGGTCGCATCCGGGCGTGGCCGTGCACAAGGAGTGCCCGCCATGGCGACCGTACCTATCGAAGGACGCGTGACTCGCTTGGAAGCGAACTACGCGCACCTGGCGACCAAGGCCGACCTGCAGGAACTCAAGGCCTCCCTCACGCGTTGGGCTGCCGGACTTCTGATTGCGTGTCTCGTCTCGGCCCTCAGCGCAGCCGGTGCGGCCATCGTCACCCTGATCGTTCAACTCGCCAACTAACCCGAACTAGCGCGGCTCATTGCCCGCACACCTCGGCCGGTCGTCGCGTGCGCAGGTCCTGCTCGCCTACTCCGTCGATGGACTTCATCCTTGCTCTGGTAGTTTGAAGGCCTTCGGCCATTGACCCGACCATTGGCGCTAGTCCTAGCGGCGAACTGGCGAGAACTTGGACTTAACCGGACCTTCGTTAGTAGTCGCCGCGATCATCGTGGCCATCGCATTGCTGGCAGTCGTTGCCGGCTGGGTCACTTTTGGGACCGCCTTCGTCCTGGCCGTAAACGCCGCGCGTCACTTGGTGAGGGGCGCGTTTCACTGGGTCCACTATCTGGTTGGCGGACGCGCCCCAGAGCTTCTCGACGCGCGTCCCGCTGCGTCGGAAGCCGCAGTCAGCCGCGCGCCGCCGGTCCGCCGCGACCCGGCCGTTCAAGCCAGGGCCACGCAGGTCATGGCGCAAAGGCAGCGGCGAAGTCGCCGGATGTTCGGCGTGCTTGTGCTGGCCGTCGCGCTCGTCGGTCTGGCAGTCCTGGGCTACAACCTCTGGCTGAATATCCTCGCCGAGCGGCGCGAGATTCGGGTCACCCACAGCATCTCGGAGGGAACCGAGAACCTGCCCGAGTTCCTCACCACGCAAATGACCCTGGTAGCGGAAGAACCGGGCAACGCGGGCCTGGAGTGCACGGTAAGGCTCAGGTGGACTGAATCAGGCTCCAGCCGGACTCAGAGCCGCGTCATCCACAGCCCGGACCGGCTCAGCATTCGGGACCTCGCATTCAGTGAGGGAATTCGCGAGAGTCCGCACTACAACGACTTCCCCGTGACCCTGTTCACAAAAGGTTGCAGGCCCTGGCGCGTGGAGCTGTCGGGCTGACCGGGGTCGTCCCGCCTGCGGGTCTCCACCGCGCCGGACCTTAGGGGTGGCTCACGTTGAGCTGCGACCATCCGTCTGCCGCGTTGGGGCGTTGACCACCGTAGTCATTGCGTGCCTTGACCACGCGCCCGATGTCATCCCGGCGTCCCCGGTTTCTTCTTGCCTGGGTCCGGGCCCCCGTCCCGCCTGTCGTCCTGCTGCTTATGTAGGGGCGGGTCTCTGACCCGCCCGTCTTCCGCGCAGCCAGCCACACCCGTTCGTGCTGAGCCGCTGCGCGGAACCGTGTCGAACCACCCCCAGCCACACCTCCCAAGCTCCCCTCGGCGCGCCTCACTGGACACTTTCCCTGCCAAAGTGGACACATTGCCCCTGAAACTGGACACATTCGGCCGAAAAGTTGACACATCAGGCAAAAAACTGGACACTTTGGCCTGACAGAGTGGACACATCCCCGTCATCCCCGTCATCCCGGCATCCCCGGCTTCTTGTTGCGTAGGGGAGGGCCCCTGACCCGCCCGTCTTCCGCGCAACCCACCCCTCCGTGCGTGCTGAGCCGAGCCGCAGTCCGTCGGAGACCCTGCCCTGAGCTCGTCGAATAGCCTGTCCTGAGCTTGCCGAAGCCGGAATCCCGCTTTCCTTCCGTGACCTGTCTCCAACCAGGGCGCACCGCTGAAAACTGAACACCTCGGCCACCAAAGTGAACACATTCGGCCGGAAAGTGAACACATCGGGCCAGAAACTGAACACATTGCCCCGACCCACTGAACACATTGCCCCGACCCACTGAACACATCCCAGGCCCCGGTCCTCGCACTCTCCAGGCTGCTATTCCCCGTCATTCCGGCGTCCCCGGCCGGGACCCGGCAGCACCCGGCAATCCCGGCGCATCGGTGCCGCCCCGATCCCCCACTCCCCACCCCTGCCCCTTGCTTGTCGTAAGCAGATCGTGTACACTAGGGCGCCCTGTCGCAGGTCATGCTCCGGAGCCCTCATGCTCGTCCGCCTCCTCCGCCTGCTCGCCACTTCCGTAACCGAGCGTCTCTGCTTGCCCCTCACCTTGCCCGGGGACCAGTCGCAGATTGGCCTCTTCTCGTCCAGACGCCTCCGCCCCACCCCCTCCTCGTCACGCACGCGCACCCGGCGTCCCCGGTGCCCTTCTGTCCTGCCTTCCCAGCCCCGAAATTCGTCGCCGCCGCGCCCAAAAAAACCGGCCCAAGCTATCTCTCGCCAGCCCCAACCCCCTCTGGGGGTTGGGGCTGGCGAGAGATAGCTCCCCCTTCACCCCCGCCCGCTTCGCGCCACCGGGCGCCCGTCCGCGGCCGCGTCCCATCCCCGCGGCCGCCCGTTGCGCTGCGGCTGCTCGCCACCCAGAAGCCTGGCGTGACCCACCGCCCGCGCCGCAGCGCGCAGAGCATCCTTGGCTAGACTGCCCCATGCCTGCATCCGCGCCCCAAATGCACCTGGTTCGGCAGGCCTTCGCCACCGCCGAACTCGACGACCTTGAAGGTCACCTGAGCGCAGGCCTGCGCCGGCAACTCGACCGGGCCGCCTTACCGCCGGGCGCCGCCGTGGCCATCGCCGTCGGCTCCCGTGGCGTGTCGCCGGTCGTCGAGGTAGTCCGAACCCTCGCGCGAGGATTGCGCGAAGTGGGCTTGCAACCGTTCGTCGTCCCCGCCATGGGCAGCCACGGCGGCGGCACGGCCGAGGGCCAGGAATCCGTATTGGCCGACTACGGAGTCCACGAGCAGAGCGTCGGCGCTCCGGTTCGAGCCACCATGGACACGGTCGAGGTAGGCACGACGGCTTCGGGAATCACCGTCCACCTGGACGCCGAGGCCGCGGGCGCCGACGGCGTGATCGTGATTGGCCGGGTCAAGCCCCACACCGGCTTTCGCGGACCGATCGAAAGCGGCCTCTGCAAGATGAGCGTCATTGGCCTCGGCAACCGCCGCGGGGCCGAGTCGCTGCACGCCCACCCTCTGGTCACCGGCATCCCCGAGGCTGCTTCTCTCACCGTGGCATCCGGCCACCTCCTTTGCGGCGTGGCCCTCGTGGAAAACGCCTTCGACCGGCCGGCCCGCGCCGAGGTTGTACCCCCTGAGGCCTTCCATGCCACCGACGAGAGCCTCCTCAAGATCGCCCGCCAACTCATGCCCCGCCTTCCCCTCGACAAGCTCGACGGCCTGCTCATCGATCGAATGGGCAAGAACATCTCGGGTTCCGGCATGGACCCGAACGTGGTCGGCATGTGGCGCCGACTGAGCGAGCTTGACCGCAAACCCGACTACGGCTGGCTGGCCGTCCTGGGCCTGACGCCCGAGTCGCACGGCAACGCTGTCGGCATCGGCTTGGCCGATCTCTGCAGCCGCAAGCTGGCCGATGCCATCGACCATGAAGCCCTGGCCATGAACACCCTCACCGCCATGGCGCTGCACGCGGCCAAGGTCCCGCTGACCTTGCCCACCGACCGCGCCTGCTACGAAACGGTCCTCCATTTGGCCGAGCGTTCTACCGACCAGCCGCTGCGCATCGGACGGATCCATAACACGCTCGAACTTGAGACCTTTTGGGTCAGCGAGGGCGTGCTCGACGACTTGCCCGGAGGCTGCGAGGTCATCGAATCGGCCAGCCCGTTTGGCTTTGACGCGGACGACGCCATCCTCGAGACCGGCGCGTTTGAACCGTCCGCCTGACCGCCTGCGGACATCTCGGCGGCTGGCTCGCGCATGACCATCGGCGGACGACGCTCCGTCGTCCCACGCTCCATGCCGTTCTATTTCACCGTCGGCCTCCTGCTGGCGATGCCGGGCCCATCGCTCGAGGCCGTGCGCGCCGACTTCAACCTCACCTACCTGCTGGTGGTCCTGACCTTGATCGTTCCTTCAATCTCATACGCCAGCGGAACCATCGTGGGCGGGCTGGCGGCGGATCGGCTGGGACGGCGCGCCACGCTCACCACCGGGGTGACCCTCCTCGTTATCGGCTTGCTGACATCAGGCGTTTCGCCGGCGCTGGGGGTGCTGCTGATCGGAACCTGCCTGAACGGCTTTGGCTTCGGGCTAACGGAGGCCCCGCTCACCGCAACCATTTCGGACGTTGCCGGCGACGCCACAGGCCGTGCCATGACGATTTCCCAGATGCCGTTTGGCTTCGGCGCGCTCACCGCGCCGCCGTTGGTCGGCGTGCTGCTGCAGACGCCAATCGGCTGGCGCGGCGGCTACCTGGCCGCGGCCCTGCTGGTCATGCTGGCGGCGGTCGTGCTGCTGTCCGCGCGCATTCCGGCCGCGACCGCGCGTCGCGCCGTTGGCGAATCTCTCGTCTCCGCCGTCATGCGTCCCGTGCCAATCCTCCTCGGCACGGTCATCATCGGCTACTTCAGCATGCAGCTCGGACTCGGCGGGTTCCTGGCCGCGTACCTGGAAGCCGACTATGGATTCTCGCGTCCGGCCGCGGCCGCGCTGGTCGCGGCCTTCTGGTTGGGGATTTCGCTCGGGCGGATCATCGGTGCGTGGCTGGCGCTCCGAGTCCAGCCCTACGATCTGGCTCTTGGCAGTGCCGGCCTTTCGCTTATCTGCGCGATCGTCGTGGCCGCCGTTCCGCAGCCTGCGGCAATCCTGGCCGCCGCCGTGCTGGCCGGTCTGGTGGCCGGACCGGCCTTTACCACCGTGATAGGGATTGGGGTGCGCTATCGACCGTCGGCAGCCGGCATGATCGCCGGATTCATGCTCGCCATGGGCGGCACGGGATTCGCGGGGCTCTCGCTGCTCGCGGGCGCCATTGCTGACGCGCTGTCCGTCCGTGCGGCGGTGGCCGTCATGCCGGTCACGCTTGGCGTTGCCTTTTGCCTTCTGCTGCTTGCGCGCCGGCTGCACACGGCCGAACTGCGAAGCTGACAGCATCCGGATCGTTGAAAGCCAGACAGGCACCATGATTCTGGCGGCCAGCATGTGGTTCTACGCCGCTGGTGGCGCCGCCATCAGCGTGTTCGGACCGTCGGTCGAATCGATAGTCGAGGACTTCGGCCTGACCTACAGCCAGATCAGCCTGATCATCAGCATCATTTCCTTCGGATTCATCGCCGGATCGCTGGCTGGCGGGGCGGCGAGTGATCGCTGGGGACGTCGCGCGGTCCTGGTCCCCTCGGCGGCCGGAGCCGCGCTGTCCATGTTCTGGTTCGCGGCCAGCCCCACGTTCGGCTCGCTGCTGGCGGCTGGCTTCCTCATCGGGGCAACCTTCGGACCCGGCCTGGCGGCGGCAACGGCGCTGATCGCGGACCTGGCGCGCGAACGCAGCACCCGGGCGCTCAACCTCTTCAACACCGCGTTCGCGCTCGGCGCCATCGTGGCCCCCGCGCTCGTCGCTGTCTGCCTGGCTGCCTTAGCGAACTGGCGCGTCGCCTACGTGGTTGTGGCCGTCTGGTTCGCGTCCAGTTCCCTCTTCTTCATTCGCTTGCCCTACCCGCCCCGCGGCAATGCGGTTCCGCCCGTTCGCAGCATGGTCCGCGGGCTTACCTCGCCCGTGTCTGTCCTCCTGGGACTGGTGCTGATGCTGTACGTCGGCGTCGAGATTGCACTCGGGGACTTCGGCGCGGCCTTTATGGAGCGCACGCAGGGACTCCCGCGAGCGGCGGCGGCGGCCTCGGTCACCGCCTTCTGGACCGGCGTTCTGCTCGGGCGCCTGGTTGTCTACCGCCTCGCCGGCACCTGGCGTGCGTCCAAAATTGTTCGCTGGTCGCTCGTGTTCGCGCTGGGTATGTCGGGACTGGCGGCGCTGGCGAATTCGGCGCCGCTGGCCATCCTGGGCTTTGCCCTGACGGGCGCGACCGTCGGAGGAGTCTTTCCCACGGCGCTGGGCATTGGCCTGCGCTTGAGGCCCGAGATCGCCGGCTCTCTCGCCGGCGGGCTGGCGGCCATGGCCAGCGTGGGCGGCGTGCTGCTGGCGCCCCTGATCGGCGCCGCGTCCGATACCGCGGGCCCTCGGGGTGGCATGCTGCTCGCGCCGGGCTTCATCCTCGTGGCCATGGTGCTCTTCGAAATCGTCCAGGCGCTGAGGCGTCGGGGCGCACGCGACCCGTCCGGACTCGCGGCGCCGCCGGTCAAGGGATCCATTGATGTCTGACCTGTCAAGGCCGGTCGGCGCGATCGACCTTGGCGGGACCAGCGTGCGTGCGGCCGTCGTTGACGTGAACGGCGGAATTGCAGGCTTCGTGACCGGCGCCACTGAAGCGTCCCAGGGGCCGGACGCGGTCATCGATCGCATCGTTGCCGTGCTGCATGAATCGCTGGCCCGCGCGTCTGTCAGAACCTCGGACCTCGCAGCCGTCGGAATCGGCGCTCCCGGGCCGCTCGACTGGGACACCGGCGTTATTCACGAGGCGCCCAATCTGCCGGGTTGGAAGGAAGTCCCGCTGGCGGCCCGAATCGGCGATGCCGTTGGCCTTCCGGCGTTCCTCGAGAACGACGCCAACGCCGCCGCGCTGGCCGAATGGCAGTACGGAGTCGGACGCGGCGCCATGAACATGCTCTACATCACGGTCAGCACGGGGGTGGGCGGCGGCCTGATCCTGGACGGGGAGCTCTGGCACGGCGCCTACGGCAGCGCCGGCGAGTTCGGCCACATGACCGTCGACTTCGACGGCCCGCTCTGCGACTGCGGCAACCGCGGCTGCATCGAGGCCCTCGCCGCCGGTCCCGACCTCGCGACCTGGGTCGTCGACCAGATCGCCGCGGGCCGCTCCAGCAGTCTCAGTGGCCAAAGCGACCTCTCCGGCCGCGCTGTGGTCGAAGCCGCGCAAGAGGGCGACGCGCTCGCCGTCAGCGCCCTGGAACGGGCGGGACGCGCCGTCGGCTTTGGCGTCATCAACGTCGCGCACCTCGTCAACCTGGACGCGGTGGTCATCGGCGGCGGCATTGCCAACGCGGGCGACCTCCTGTTCGATCCGGTCCGGGCTACCGTGCGCGAGCATCTCCTGGAGAGCACCGCACCGAACCTGAGGCTCGAACCCTGGACGCTCGGCGAGAACGTGGGTCTACTTGGGGCGGCTGCCGCTGCCCGCTCGCGCCTGGTCGGTGACTCGTAGGGGGCTGCCCCAGGCCGGCAGGTAGTCCGACGCCGGGTTGTCCGTGATCCTCTGCAAGTCCGTCCCATCGACGCGGACGGTGTAGATCTCCCAGTTGGCGTCCCGGTAGCTGGCAAAGGCGACCTTCGCGCCATCCGGCGAGAACACCGGATTCCAGTCCGGCGCCGGATGCGTGGTCAGCCGCACCTCGTTCGAGCCATCCGCGTCCGCCACAAACACGTCAAACGCCTCACCCACCCAGCGTGCGAACGTAATCAGCGTGCCATCCGGCGAGAACGAAGGATCGCGCCCGCTGCTGATCACCGTGCGCGTCCCTATGGGATCGTCAAGGTCCAGCGTCACGATGTCCGACCCGCTGGTGAAGATCAGCTGCGAGCCGTCGGGCGACCACGCGGGATAGCACAGGAATCCGGCCTGATCGCCGATCATTCGCTGTTCGGAGCCATCGGCCAGCATGGTGTAAATCTCGCTTTCGCCGGTACGCGTACTCGCGAACGCCAGCCGCTGGCCGTCGGGCGACCACCAGGCCTCCCAGTCCGTGCTCGCGGTGCTCGTGAGCTGTTGCGGATTTCCCCCGTCGCTGTCGGCCACGAAGACCTGGTAGCTGCCGCCAGCGAACGCGGAGAACGCAATCCGCTGACCGTCCGGCGACCAGTTGGGGCGGCTGGTTAGCCCTCCCGTGACCGTGAGCTGTGTCAGCTCGCTTCCGGTCGGCGTCATGGACCACAAGTTCCAGGAGCCATCGCGATTACTCAAGAACGCCAGGATCCCCGTCGTTCCGGCCAGGTTCGGATCGGGGATCGCCACGGTGGCCTCGGCCGGAATCATGCCGGCGTCCCGGTAGTCCAAGCCGCCGTGGGAGATGACGACGTTGGGCGCGCTTACCGCCGGTTCGGAGTAAGGGCGCCACAGCCAGAACACCGCGCGCTGCGCCCGCAACACCACCATGCCGTCTCGGTCTTCGACGACCACGGGGAGGCCGTAGGCATCCAGCCAGCGGTCGTTGCTGAACCAGCGGCGCTCGATCTCCGGATAACGCTTCAGAATCTCCAGCCGCTCCGCCAACACGTCTTCAAACGAGCGCCCATCCGCCTCCTCGGCGTCCGGCGGAATGGGAACACCGCGTGCGGTTTTCAGCCAGGGGTCGCGCCCGGCCTGGCTGAGCGCGTCGTAGACGTTCAGAAACGTCACCCCATCGCCCACCGTCCATTGCAGCACCGCCTTCTGAAACGCCTGGAACGTCAGCGGCCCCGCCGACCAGCGGTTGGAAATCGGGTAGCCAAGCTGTCGAACTCCACCAGTGGACTGAAAAAACGTCCAGATTGGGATGTCCCCGGCATCGGTCACTTCGAAACCGAGTCCGTCGCCCGGTGCGGCCTGCGTAAAGAACCAACCCTTGGCGGTAGCCCAGTCCGGCGGCGAATCCGCCTGCGCGAACCGGGCCGGGGCAAAAAGTGATCCGCCAAGTAGCGCCAGCGTCAGCAGCGTGCCCTGGATGATGCGGTGGCGCCGGGCGCTGGAGGGCATGGGGCGATTTCGACCGTGGATGTGGCGGCGGGCACTGTAGCCCACCCCTGCGGTTTCGAATGTAGTGATCCTTGTTTTCATGCAAGAATTGGCCCGGCGCCCACGCGGGCGAATCATCATTCGCAGGTAGGACGATTCAATGGCCGAATACGTGAAATCTGATGTGCTGGTCGACACTGACTGGGTTGCGGCCCATGGCGGCGACGACGGTGTGCGGCTAGTCGAAGTGGACGTCGACACGTCCTCCTACGACTCGGGTCATATCCCCGGCGCCGTGGGTTGGAACTGGGAAACCCAGCTTTCCGACGGCATTCGCCGCGACATCGCCTCGCCGGAACAGTGGAAGGACCTGCTGGAAGCCTCCGGCATCGCCGCCGACACCCACGTCATCCTCTACGGCGACAACAACAACTGGTTCGCAGCCTTTGCCTACTGGCAGTTCAAGATGGGCGGCCACGAGCGAGTGAGCCTGATGAATGGCGGCCGGCTCAAGTGGGAGCAGGAAGGCCGCGAATTGACTACGGACTCAACCGAAGTTGAGCCGGCCACCTACGAAGCCGGCGAAGCCAACCATGCCCTTCGCGTACTCCAGCCGGACGTACGTGCCGCACTTGGCGACGGATCCACCGTTCTTGTCGACGTGCGTTCGCCCGCCGAGTTCACGGGCGAGATTCTGGCTCCCCCGGGTCTCCAGGAACTGTCACAGCGCGGTGGCCACATTCCCGGCGCAGACAATGTTCCCTGGCTGACCGCCGTCAACGAGGCCGATGGCACGTTCAAGTCGGCCGACGAGTTGTTGGAGATCTATGGTCCGCTCGGCGCTACCGGCGATGCGCCCGTCATCACCTACTGCCGAATCGGCGAGCGCTCCGCCCACACCTGGTTCGCGTTGCACGAACTGCTCGGCGTGGGCAACGTCCGTAACTATGACGGCTCCTGGACCGAGTGGGGCTCCATGATCGGCCAACCGATCGAGCGTTAACCCGTGCGTGGCGGCTGCGACGACCTAGGCGTCCAGCTTGACCTGCGCGAGGTCGACCGCACCGCTCACCGGATCGACTCCAAAGGCGCTCACGTTCGACTTGAGCAGATAGGCGGTTGCGTGCCGTCCGATCGCGATTGCCGGTGACTCAACGTGCAGCAGAGCGTCGGCGGCCGCGTAGGCGGTGCGCCGGGTCTCGGCGTCCATTGCTGCCGCGGCCGTCTCCAGGTGCCGATCGAACTCCGCGTTTGCCCATCCGCACCTGAAGAAGTCCACATCGGAGCGCCAGAGGTCATCCAGCCAGTTCGTTGGGTGGCGGTACTCCGCTGTCCATCCGGCCCGATACGCGTCGAAGTCACCCGGGGCGTTCGAGAAGTCCAGGAAGTCTCGCCATTCCCGCACGTCAGTCTGGACCTCAAGACCGAGGGTCTCACCCCACACGCGCGCCAGTTCGGCGGCCAGGCGATCCCACTGGTCCGTGCGATGGTAGGTAAAGCGCAGCGGCGGGAGTCCGGCCCCGTTTGGAAATCCCGCGCTTGATAGCAAGGTTCTCGCCTCGTCGATATTCGGCGCCCACCCGACGTCGGAAGTCAGAATGCTGTCAGGTGTCAGTCGGTGCGCGGGAAGCGTGGGCTGATCGAACACCGCCGCGGCCAGCGCGTCCCGGTCGAGCGCCAGTGAGAGTGCACGTCGCACGGCTGCCGAGTCCCACGGCGACTTGCGCGTGTTCAACACGATGAGCCACGTGCCGGCACGCTCAAAGAGCCGTACCTGTGGATTGAGGTCAGTGTTGGCCAACGCGGACCTGTAGTCACTGCCCGTCACACGCGCTGCATGCACGGGACTTGCATGAAAATCCTCAAGTCGCGAGTCGGCCGTCCGTGGAAACCGAACGACGACGTTGCTGAATTCGGGCGGCGTCGGCCCCCCGTAATGCGGATTCTGGTGCAGCGTCATACCAAGGCCCCGATCCCACTGCGCCAACTTGTACGGCCCGTTGCCGCGAATGCGTACCGGCGCCGTCCACGCTGCGCCCATCCCTTCAATCTCCGCCCGCGGCAGCGGAACGAACGTTGACGTGGCCGCCCGGGCCAGGAATCCCGGCGTCGGGGACCGTAGATGCACCCGCAGCGTCGAAGTGTCCGGCGCGCGAACCTGCGGCTCGTCGCGTTGCCGGCCGCCGCCGGCGTAGCTCTCTGCCCCTCGAACCGGAAACATCAGGTAGTTGAATGTCGCGCCTAACTCGGGCCTCAAGTTGCGTTTCCACGACCAGACAAAGTCATCCGAGGTAACCGGCTCGCCCGAAGTCCAACGCCCTTCCGCCGCCAGCTCAAACTGGTACGCGTGCCCGGCGTCCGTGACTTGCCAGGAGTCCGCCGCCGCGGCCCGCGTGACGCCTCCTTCCCCGACGCGCACCAGCGGTTCGAAGAGCGCCTCCGCGATTGTCGCTTCGTGTGGCTGGGCAACCAGCGCCGGATCAATGGTGGCCGGCTCATCGAGCAACAGTTCCAGACGCCCACCATCCGCATTGGATCGAGTCGGCCCGGGAGCGTCGCAGGCTGCGACGGCAGCCAGCGCCATGCCGCTGCCCGCCAGGCGCACGAACCGCCGACGATTCAGCGGCACCGGGCTATCTGGCTATCGTCAAGTCCGTGAGCCACTCTCGAGTGAGCGGGCGACCGGCGTAGCCTTGCACCCAGGGCTGCACGAGATCGTGCGACATGTAGAAGAGCAATGGAATCAGGACCCCCTGGTCGATGACGCGATCTTCTATTTCCCCGTAGTAGCCCAGCCGCTGCTCGTCGCGCTCGGCATTGCGGGCCAGCTCGATCAGGTTGTCCACAACCGCATCGGACAGTCGCCAGGAGTTGTCGGGCCGGCCAGATCCAAAGAGCTCGGCGGTGAAGTTGAAGGCGTCCGGAAAGTCGGCCGACCAGCCCAGGAAGAATGCCTGGATGTCGTGATCCGGATCGTCCAGGGCGGCAACCATGTCATCGAACGACTGCACCTCGATGGCCACGTCCACACCCAAATCCGTTCGCCACGGATCAATGACGAATTCCAGCAACGGATTGCCCGACAAACCGTCGCCTGGTGCAACCACCGTAATCGGCGGAAGATCAGCGGCACGGCCGTAGGTCGACTTTGCCAGCTCCGCCCGGGCGGCCTCAAGGTCGAAGGCCAGTCCCTCAAAGCCGGCGCGATGACCGGGGAGCCCCGGTGGGATGACGCCCTTGGCCTCCCGCTGGGTGCCGGCTAGGACCACCTCGTTGACGAATGCGCGATCGGTCGCTTGCGCCAGTGCCCTCCGCACGTGCACGTCGTCCAGCGGTGCCAGCATTGTGTTAAAGCCGAGGTAGTGAAACGCCAGATCCGGGGTGCTCAGCAACTCACGGCTGCGCGGCTCATTGGGATCGCGGAACCGGTCAAGGTCCCCCCCGCCAATGCTGATCAGGTCAAGCTCACCGCTTTCATACAAGAGCCGTTCTTCGCCCACGTCCAACTGGTGAAACTCAACGGTTGCAGGACCGCCGGCGAGCCATGACGCCGTGTCGGCCCGCCGCAGGGTGATAAGCGTCTCCGACTGCCAGGTCTCAAGCTTGTATGGACCGGACCCGTTTGGTGTCCGCCACCACCCGTCGCCAGTGGAGACGTTGTGGCGATCCACGATCAATGTTGGGCCGGCGCTTAGCTTGCTCGGGAAAAACGACTGCGGCGACGTGAGCGTCACCTTCAACACGCGCGATCCGCTGGCGCGCAGTCCTGACACTGAGTCAGCCTCGCCCGCCGCGAACGCTGCGGCGCCGGCGATGTCCTCCAGAAACACCGGCCCCGATAGCGAGCCGGTCTCGGGATCCAGGACTCGAAGCCAGGACCACACCACGTCCTCCGCGGTGAGTGACCTGCCGTCGTGGAACTTCGCGTCGCGTCGAATCGTAAAGGTGTATGTGAGGCCGTCGGCACTCACCGTCCAGCTTGCGGCCAGGTCGGGATCGATCGATAGGTCCGGTCCGACCCGCGTCAGTCCGGCGAAGATTTCCTGCACGTATCCGCCCGCGCCTGTGTCCCGAACGTGCGCCGGATCGAGCGTGACTGGCTCGCCGCCCGCCAGACGCAGCGTGCCATAGGCCAGCGGGATCGTCGGTCCGGCGTCGCCGCCACCAAGTAGAACCAGTCCCAGCGCGAGCGCCCCAACCAGGAGCGAGAAACGACCAAACTGCCGCCAGCCGACGGCTCTATGCACCCGGGCTTCCTGGACCCTGTCGTGACAACAGGTCTTCGGCCCGCAACATGATGGTTCGCTCGTTCACGTGATGCAGCATGCGCACGGCGTCTTGCATCGCCACCCAGCGAGCTTCCACGTGTTCCGCCGGATCTGGCCGGATGTTGCCGCCGGTGGACCGCAGAAGATATTGGTGCACCACCTTGGGGACAAAGCCGGTCCAAAGGTCCGGCCGAACTTCGTAACGGATTTCACCCAGGTCGTCCACGACCTCGCCGACGATGCCGGTCTCCTCAAGCACCTCGCGCACCGCTGCATCTTTCGGCGCTTCGCCCGGTTCAACGGCCCCCTTGGGCAAGACCCAGGCGCCGCGCTGCGTCTGAACGACGGCCACCTGCACTTCGCCATTCTTCCGGCGAAAAATTACGCCGCCGGACGACTCGAGGAATGGCTCCTCGCTGCCGGTCGCTACGGCGGGCTGATCAGCGGCTTCTGCCATGGGTTGCTCCTAAACCATGCTGGTAACGCGGTAAGGCGAATCCAAGGTGCGACCGGCTGGGGGTCGATCCCCGCTGGTCCTGATACTTGCTGTCGAGACCGGGCGAGCCGTAGGGACGTTCCGCCGGGCTCGTGAGCTGCATAACCGAGAGTTGACTGACCCGCATGCCGGGCCACAGCAGGATGGGCAGGTTGGCGTGATTCGACAACTCCAGCGTCAAACTGCCCCGAAATCCCGGGTCCACGTAGCCTGCGGTGCTATGCACCATCAATCCTAGCCGCCCCAGCGAACTTTTGCCCTCGATTCGACCCACGAGGTCGTCCGACATTTGGATGGCTTCCACCGTGCCGCCCAGGACGAATTCGCCGGGGTGGAGGACGAAACTGGTGCCTTCCTTGACCTCGACAGTCTTAGTCAGATCCGGCTGGTTCAACTTCGGATCGATGTGCGTCTCGGTCTGGTTCACGAAGACTTGGAAAACAGGTCCCAGACGCAAGTCGATGCTCGAAGGTTGAATCGCGGTCTCGTCGAGCGGGACAACTTCCAGACGGCCTGACGCGATCGCCTCGCGCAGAGCCCGATCGCTCAGGACCACTCGCCCCCCTTTTCGCGCCGCCCGGGCGCGCGGGCACGATGCTACCGTACCCCTGCCTCGCGAGCCTGCCGGTTACGCCCGCGTGATTCTCGCTATCGACCAAGGCACCACGGGCACCACGACGCTGGTCATTGACGAGGACGCCCGCATTGTTGGCCGTGCCTACGCGCCGATCGATCAGAGCTACCCACGTCCCGGCTGGGTCGAACACGACCCCAACCAGATCTGGGACGGCGTGCAACGCTCCGCACGGCAAGCCCTTGACTTGGCGCCGGCTGGAGCCGTTGCGGCGATTGGCATTACCAACCAGCGCGAGACCGCCGTGGCCTGGGACGCCGCCACACTCGAACCACTGACACCTGCCATTGTCTGGCAGGACGTTCGCACAGCGCCGCACATGGCGGATCTGGAAGCCGGCGGCCACGGTAACGCCATCCGCTCGGTGACCGGTCTGCGCCCCAACCCCTATTTCAGCGCTGGCAAGTTCGCCTGGATGCTGGACCACGTGCCCGAGGTCGCCGCGGCTCGCGACACCGGCCGCTTACGCCTCGGAACCGTTGACGCCTGGCTGATTGCTCGTCTGACCGGCGGCGCGTATCTCTCGGATGCCACCAACGCTTCGCGAACGCTCCTGATGGACGTGGAGACCGGTTGCTGGTCGAACGACATGCTCGAGCTCTTCGGAATCACCGCACAGTCCTTGCCCGAGATCGTGCCCTCGATTGGGCGTTGTGCGGTTGCCGGCGCCGACGCCCCGGTGACTACCGGCACGCCTATCAGCGGTATTGCCGGCGACCAGCAGGCCGCCCTACTCGGCCACCTCGGCGTGGCACCTGGTGCTGCCAAGGTGACCTACGGCACCGGTTGCTTCCTCCTCCAGCATGCCGGGAGCGAGCGTCCGCCGGAGATCAACCACCTGCTCACCACCGTAGCGCTCGGCCAGTCGGATGGCCTTACCTACGCCTACGAAGGCAGCGTGTTCACCGGCGGCGCCCTGGTGCAGTGGTTGCGCGACGAACTGGGCCTTATAGAGTCCGCTGCCGAGATCGAGACGCTGGCGCGGTCGGTGCCCGACTCCGGTGGCGCAGTCGTGGTCCCCGCCTTCACGGGACTGGGGGCGCCCTACTGGGACCCCGCCGCCCGCGGTGCGATCCTCGGCCTCACGCGCGGTGTCACCGCTCCTCATCTGGCCCGCGCGGCGCTGGAAGCCATCGTGCACCAGGTTCAGGATGTCCTGGACCTCATGCCCGCACTCAGCGGCCGGCTGCTCGTCGACGGCGGCGCCGCCGCCAACGACCTGCTCCTGCAACTCCAGGCCTCCAGCGCTGCGCGTACCGTCGCCCGACCTTCGGATATCGAAACCACGGCGCTTGGCGCGGCGTACCTGGCTGGCTTGGCCGAAGGCGTCTGGTCCAGCCTGGACGAGCTGCGCTCGTTGCGTCCCGCACCGGCCCTGTTCGAGTCTGGCTTGGAGGCCCTCTCCATCGATCGTCCCAGTTGGCGGCGCGCCGTGCAGCGCACCCGCGGCTGGGCGGCTTCTCCGAGTGACGCATGAGAAACTGCCGCCTATGAGCCTGCACGTTGCCTTTTGCCTGTGGGGTCTGCCGGACGACCCCGCCGTCGCCACGGCTTTCGCGGCCGGCGCCGGCTTCCAGTCCGTGGACGTGCGCCCCGGCTACGGCCGCCTCCCGGCTGCCGAGCGAACCCTTCCGGTCACGTGCATGGCTGTGGCCCACCTCATGCCCGAAGGCGCCTTGCTGGACGCAATCTCGGCGTCGGCCCGGCAAGTGGCCGTGGATCACGTACGCACCGGCATCCTCGAAGCCCAAAGCCTCGGCATACCCGACGTCTATCTTGCGCCTCCCGCCACGCCCGACGCTCCCGCGCTTGCCGCCTACCGAGAATCGGCGCTCAGCCTGGCTGACGACGCCCGGCGCGCCGGCGTGCGTCTCGGCATCGAGCACTTTCCCGGCCGCGGTCTGGCGACTGTCCGCGAGACGCTCGACTTCATCACGACCTGCGGCCACGACAACTTGTACATGCTTCTTGACGTTGGACACAACCAGATCGCCGGCGAGTCCGTCGCCGAGTCGATCGAGGCCGCCGGCGACCGCCTCCAGTACGTCCACGTCAACGACAACGACGCCCAAAGCGACCTGCACCTTGGTCTGCTGGAAGGGGTCCAGGACGAGGCCTGGGTCAGCGACGCCCTGCGCGCAGTCGACGCAGCGCCCTACGAGGGTCCCGTCAGCGTCGAAGTCAATATGGCACTCCACGACCCGAGAGCATCCGCCGCGAGCAGCCTTGAAGTCGTCCGTCGGCTGGAGCCGAACGACTAAGCCGGACTAGACCCGGCCGGCCGCCCGGTACGCGTCATCGATCAGCTGCACCGCATTCGCGCAGTCCCGCGGCGTGATCGCCGCGGGGTCGCCGCGCCCCACCCGTTCCAGGCAGTCGCGCACGAACCCCGGATAGGCGGACAACACCGTCACCGGCGTGTCGAGGTGCTCGTTTCGTCCCGGGGCCAGGATCTGCAGGCCGTCGGGAACCGCTTGCAGCATCGCGTTGGCGCCCGCCACCTTCATCTCGGAATCCGATTCATTCGCGGGCCACGTGGGCATCGTGTAGCCCACCTCCACGTGCACCAGCGTCCCGCTTGAGCTGCGAAGCGTGGCCAGGGCGTAATCCTCGACCTCCGATGCGTGGACGATGTTGCTGATGACCGCCGACGCCACCTGCACGTCCTCACCCAGCAGGAACCTTGACATGTCCATGCCGTGGCCGCCCAGGTTGGTCAGGGCGCCGCCGCCCGCCTGCGAGCGGTCCAGCATCCAGGGTGAGTCCCACTCGACGTATCGCTGCATGGTCGGCCGGATAATCCGGAACACGATGTGCGAAATCGGCCCGAACTCGTCCGCCGCAATCATCTCGCGCGCCTTCTCCGCCCATGGCGATTGCCGGTTTGGAAACGGCACCGATACCCAGGCACCCCGCGCCTCCGCCAGGTCCGCCAGGCCGCTGACGACACCCGCGCTTGTCCCCATCGGCTTTTCCATCATGAAGGGGATGTCGGACTCGATCAGGTACCCGGCGATCTCCGGCATCTCCACGTGCCGGCCCAGCGCGATCACGAACTCCGGCCTCGTCTCCTCGATCATCGCGCGGTAATCGGTAAACGCCGTTGTCTCATAGCGGCGCGCCCGGTCCTCCGCGATCGCGGCGTCGCTGTCCGACACTCCGACCAACTCCACGTCAAGGTCCAGGTTTTGAAGGACTGTCAGGTAGGCGGCGTCGTAGGTGGAGTGCCAGTGGTTGACTTCAATAACGGCAATTCGGCGCGGGGTGCTCATGGGCGACGACTCCAGGGTCCGGCGGCGCGACGGTAGCACGAGCCGCCGCAGTAAGCTTCAGATCAAGAACCAGTCAGACGAGGTGACGCCGTGAGTCCGGAGGACAAAAACGCGAAGGGCTGGGGGCGCCGTCTCGACGGCCTGATCAAGCGGGTCGGCAACGAGGTCGGCGGCGAACGCGGCGAAACGGTGCGTGCGCGTCTGACCGAAGCGAAATCGCGCGTCGAAGCCGGCCTTGAAAGTGACGAGGCCCGCCGAATTCGCGACGAGATGGTCACGCTTGGCGACAAAGCCATGGAGCGGGTCGACGACGCCCTCAGGCACGAGCGAACCCAGGCCGTCGTCAAGCGAGTCGACGCCACCCTCACCGACATCGGCGACCGCCTTCGCGGCGAACACACCGAGTCCCCAGCCAGCACACCACCTCCCAGGGCGCGCGCGGACGCGACTGGTTCTCAAGAGGCATCCTCGCCGACCGAAGCAACCGTGGCCCGACCCGAAGCAGCGGCCACGGACGCTGAAGATGTGTCCCCGGCCATCTCCCCAACCAACGACGACGAACCACCGACGAAGCGCGTCTGACCGAAGCCCTCTGCTCCGCCTCCGCAATCTCAGACTCCCGGCTAACGGCCGCTGGCGGTCCCTAAGCCCGTCCGTGCACCAGCAGCCGCGCCAGGCTCCGCCACGACAGCGCCGTCCCCTCGCCAACCAGCAGCTCGATACCCTCCCGCACGAACTCCGGTCGACGCCGCGCGGCTCGAACGCCAAAGTCCGCAATCCAGGCCCGCTGCGCCAGCCACTTGGCTCGCGCCGAGGCCCGAAAGTGCTCACCGAACCGCTGCCGGAACCAGCCGTCGAACCCCTCGAAGGGCCACCCGTCCGCTCCCGACCGTAACGCCCGAGCCGCGCGCGTCGCCGCTTCCATACCGGCTGCCATTCCGTAGGCGATCCCTTCGCCCGAGAACGGGTTGATCATCGACCCGGCGTCCCCAACCAGTGCCACCCGCCGATGCACCAGTGGCGGGACGTAGCTGGCAAACGGAAGCATGTAGGTCCTCGACCGCTCAGGGATGAGCGATGCGTGCCCGCTCGATCGCAGGAATTCCCCGAGCAAGTCGGGCAAGCGCCGCGCCTGACGCTGGAATCGAATGGCGTCGATCATCACCCCTGCATTCGCGCCCCGCTCGTCGATCGGGAATACCCAGCCGTAGGCCGGCAACAACTCGCGCATGAAATAGAACGCCATGTGCTCGAACCCGCCGGGCCGCTCCACGTAGGCCCGAATCGCCACGCCCGTGTGCGCCGAGTCGTTGTAAGCCAGGCCCAGCAGGCGCCGTACATCCGAGCGCGCCCCATCGGCTGCAACTACGGCCTTCGCCTCGATGGAGACCGGCCCGCTCGGCCCGCTCGCCGAAATCCGAACCGGTTCATCGCCGGGCGACTTCAGTCCATCCAGCCGGGTCTCGGTCCAGACCTCGGCACCCGCATCCCGGGCACGCATCAGCAGCGCGTTATCAAACACCGCCCGCGGCACCACGTAGCCCCGCGCGGCTGCCCCAATCGCCGGCAGGTCGCCCACCACCTCGGCCCCCGACGGCGCCACAATCTTCAGCCGCTCAATTGGCCGGCGTCCCACCACAATCTCGTCGGCATCCAGGTCTGCCAGTCGCGCCACGACGCCCGGTCCCAACCCGTCCCCGCAGGCCTTGTCCCGCGGAAACCGCTGCCGGTCCAGCACCACCGTTTTGAGTTCCGGTGCCGCCCGTCGTGCGGCGATCGCCGCCGCCGCCCCGGCTGGCCCTCCCCCAACCACCAGCAAGTCGCACGCTTGAGTATTCACGCAGTGCGCTCCACCGCCGCCGGGCGCCGCGAAGTATAGAGACGACCTGGCCCTAAACTGCCGTCACACCGACCGAGTGGGGATCGACGCATGGCGCGAGTTGCATCCGCCGAGAGTGCGCCCCTCGTGCTCAGCATCGACGTCGGCAGCTCTTCGGTCCGCGCCGCCGCGCACACCGCCGATGGCTCACCGATCCCCGGCAGCGTGGCGCAAATCGCCTCCAGCTTCGACACCACGCCCGACGGCGGCGTCCAGATCGACGCGAAAGTCCTATTCGACCGCCTGGCGCAGGCCATCGACGTCGCCCTCCAGCGCCTCGGCCCTCAAGCCGGCGCTATCCAGGGCGTGGGCGCCAGCGTATTCGCCTCCAGCGTGCTTGGCGTCGACGCCGCCGGCGAGCCCCGGACTCCGGTGTACACCTACGCGGACACCCGCTGCGCCGCCGACGCCGCCGTCCTTCGCCAGGAGTGGGACGTGGCCGCCTCCTACGATCGCACCGGCACGCCCATTCACGCCAGCTACCTGCCGGCGCGCCTGCGCTGGCTGCGCCGCGCTCAGCCGCACCTCTTCCGTCAGGTCGGCCGCTGGATTACCTTCGCCGAATACGCCTTCCAGCGCCTGTTCGGTCGCCCCTGCGGCCTGGGGCTCAGCCTGGCCGCGTGGTCAGGCATGTTGAACCGGCGCGAACTGGACTGGGATCTCGCCACCCTTGGCGCGCTCAATATGCAGCCCGCCGCACTGGGAACCATCGATCCAGCCGGCGCGCCGCTCTGCGGATTGGCCGATCCCTGGCGTCAGCGCTGGCCCGCGCTCGCTGAAATCCCCTGGTTACCCGCGCTCGGCGACGGTCTCTGCAGCAACCTGGGCACGGCGCCGGCCGAAGCCGACGCCATCGTCTTCAACATTGGAACCAGCGCCGCCGTTCGTGCCCTGGTGCCCGGTCCGGTGCGCTCGGTACCAGCTGGCCTCTGGGAATACCGTGTCGACCGTTCGCGATCGTTGCTGGGTGGGGCCGAGAGCAACGGCGGCATCGTCGTCGCCTGGCTGCGCGACCTCCTGCACGGCGTCCGTGGTGACGACCCCGACGACGTCATCGCTCACTTGCCGCCGGACGGCCACGGCCTCACCGTGCTGCCCTTCCTCGCCGGCGAACGCAGTCCCGGCTGGGACGACTCGGCCCGCGCCACCATCCACGGCGCCCGCCTCAACACCCGGCCCGCCGACCTGCTCCTGGCCGGCATCGAAGCCGTCGCCTACCGCCTGGCCGCCATCTACGACTTGCTCGTTCCTGTCATCGGCGAACCCCACGTCGTCCACGTCTCCGGCGGCGCGCTCCAGCGCTCGGACCGCTGGACCCAGGTCCTTACCGACGTCCTCGGCCGCCCCGTCATCCGCTCCGCCGTTGCCGAGCCCACCAGCCGCGGAGCCGCCATCTGGGCACTCCAGGCGCTGGGCCATACCATCCCTTCTTCCCACGAAGCTGACGGCGACCAGCCATTCGAACCGAACCTCGCCCACCACGACGTCTACCAGGAAGCCCGGGCCCGCCAGCGCCGCCTCTACCAGCGCATGGCCGAGTCAGGCGGCCTTGAAGCACGCTGAGTCTCAGCCCCGCGTGCAAACGATCACTGGGTCGCGCAAACTGCCCGCAAGCATTGCCAGCCCCTGGAGACATCCATGAACGTCGCCATCGGCGTGGACCACCGCGGCTATGCCATCAAGTCCGATCTGATCTCTATCCTGCGCGCCGCCGGCTGCGAAGTCATCGACTTTGGCGCCCACTCCGAAGACTCGGTTGACTACCCCGACTACGCGGCCGCCGTCGCCGAGGCCGTCGCCTCCGGTCGGGCCGACCGCGGCATCATCGTCTGCGGCAGCGGTGTCGGCGCCTGCGTGGCCGCCAACAAGATCGCGGGCGCCCGCGCCGGCATGTGCCACGACACCTACTCCGCCCGCCAGGGCGTCGAGCACGACGACATGAACGTTCTCTGCCTCGGCTCCGGCATCGTCGGACTCTCGCTCATCGAGGAACTCGTCGACGCTTTCCTCAGCGCCGAATTCGACGCTGACGAAGAGCGCTACGTCCGCCGCCTCCACAAGGTCCAGGCCCTCGAACGCGGCGAACGACTTAGCCCTTAACCCGAGATTCTCAAGCCTCTCTCACATCTGCGAAAGCCGCTCACTTCTCGGAACGTGATCCTCCGCCCAGCAGCGCACTACCGCTAGTTGAACACCTCGGTCCTTTAGCAGTTGCCGCTTGCGCCCCGTTGGTACGATTGCCGTAGCAGACTTACTCGTGTAAGGCACCCGCCTGCACGATCGACCTCGGCCGATCACCGCTGCTCGGCCCCGGAGGCTTCGATGTCGCAAACCCCGCTGCACGAACTGCATGCGCATGGTCAGAGTGTCTGGCTGGACTTTCTCAGCCGGGACCTGGTCGACTCGGGAGAACTGGCCCGTTTGGTCGCCGAAGAGGGCGTACGCGGCATGACCTCCAATCCCACGATCTTCCAGGAGGCCATCAAGGGCAGCGACACCTACGACGAGGACATCCGCCGCCTCGGCGCGCAGGGCCTCTCGCCCGAGGAGATGTTCGAGGCCATCGCTGTCGACGACATTTCTGCCGCCTGCGACGTGCTGCGCCCGGTGTACGACGAATCGGGCATGACCGACGGCTTCGTCAGCCTGGAAGTCTCCCCGCGCCTGGCCCACGACACGGACGGTACGGTGGAGGAAGCCCGCCGCCTGGTCGCCGCGGTCGACCGTCCGAACCTCATGATCAAGGTCCCCGCCACGCCCGCCGGTCTGCCGGCGGTCGAGACCCTGATTAGCGAAGGCGTCAACGTCAACATCACCCTCATCTTTGCCCAGGCCGTCTACCGCGGCGTCGTTGACGCCTACCTCAGCGCCCTCGAAAACCGCGCCGCCGCCGGCGAACCGGTGGACGATGTCGCCTCTGTGGCCAGCACCTTCGTCAGCCGCATTGACACCGCCGTCGATGCCCAGCTCGAAGCACTCCTGGCTGTGCGCCCGGACGACGCCGACGAAATCCGCTCCCTCCTCGGCAAGGTCGCCATCGCCAACTCCAAGGCCGTCTACGAGATCTTCGAAGAGATTTCCGCCTCCGAGCGCTACCAGGCCCTCGCCGCCGACGGCGCCCAGCCGCAGCGCCCGCTCTGGGCCAGCACCAGCACCAAGAACCCCGAGTACCCGCCCACCCTCTACGTGGACGAACTCATCGGCCCCAACACGGTCAACACCATGCCCTCGGTCACGATGGACGCCTTCCGCGAGCAGGGCGAGGTGCAGCCCACCGTAAGCAGCGACCCCGACTACTGGAGCGGTGTCCTCGAACGGCTGGCCGCGCTGGGTGTCGACCTGGACGCCGTCATGGACCAGCTGCAGGAAGAGGGCGTTCAGAAGTTCATCGATTCATACGACGACCTCCTGCAAGACCTGGAGGCCAAGGCGGGGGCGCTCGCCTCCTAGCCAGGAACTGAGGCGGCAATGTCCGGCGAGGGTCCTACCGCTCGTTTCGGCCCGGCGACTGATGCCGTGGCCGAAGCGTTGGATCGCGCCCAGGCCAATGACGTCGCCCGGCGTCTCTGGGCCGCCGATCTCTCCCTCTGGACCCAGAACCCTCTCGTCCAGAACCAGATCGCCGACAGCCTGGGCTGGCTGCGCGTGGCCGAAGCCATGCGCGCCGGCGTTTCGGACCTGGCAGCCTGGAGCGCCGAGATCGCCGAACACGTCGACGACGTGGTCCTCCTCGGCATGGGCGGCAGCAGCCTCGCGCCCGAGGTCATGGCCTCCGTAATCCCCCAGGCCGAGGATTCCCCCCAACTCACCGTTCTCGACACCACCGACCCCGCCGCCATTCGCCGCGTCGAGTCCGATCTTGACCTCGACCGAGCGCTCTTCATCGTTGCCAGCAAGTCCGGCGGCACCCTGGAAACCGCCACCCTGGCCGAGTACTTCTGGTCGCGCTACGCCGCCGGCGCCGCGGCGCCCGGCCGCCAATTCGTCGCCATCACCGATCCAGGCACCAGTCTGGCGTCTCTCGCGCAGGAGCACGCCTACGCCCGCGTCTTCCTCAACCCGCCCGACATCGGCGGCCGTTACTCCGCCCTCTCATTCTTCGGACTCGTCCCCGCGGCGCTCGCCGGCATTGACCTGAAGCCGCTGCTCGACCGCGCCATCGCCGCCGGTCAAGCCTCCGCTGCCAACCCCTCGGTCAGCACCAACCCACCCGTCACCATCGGCGTTGCGCTCGGAGCACTCGCCGGGGCAGGCCGCGACAAACTCACCCTCGTCCCTTCCGCTTCCCTCCAGCCCGTCGGCGCCTGGGTCGAGCAGCTCGTTGCCGAGAGCACCGGCAAGGAAGGCCAGGGCATCGTGCCTGTCGATGGCGAGCCGCTGGGCGACCCGAGCGTCTACGACGATGACCGCGTCTTCGTGGAACTCGTCCTCGCCGGCGACCCCGACGACGGCCGCGCCGCGCGCCTCGACGCCCTCGCCGACGCCGGCCACCCGGTCATTACCCTCCCGCTGGACGGTCCGCACGACCTCGGCGCCCACTTCCTCACCTGGGAACTCGCCACCGCCGTGGCCGGCTCGCTGCTTGACATAAATCCATTCGATCAGCCGAGCGTCGCCGAGAGCAAGGACAACACGGATCGCGTCCTCGGCCAGATCACTGCTTCCGGCGCACCGTTTGAAGTCCCGGCCGGCCCCAGTGCCAACGGCGTGCTCGCCGCCGGCAGCCAGGCCCCTGACGTGAATGCTGCCCTGTCGGCCTGGCTCGCCTCGGTGCGTAAGGGCGACTACGTCTCCATCCAGGCCTACCTCGACCGCACGCCCGTCCACGACGCCGACCTGCGCACCATCCAGGCCCTCCTTCGCGACGCCCTTCATCGCGCCGTGACCCTTGGCTACGGTCCCCGCTTCCTGCACTCCACCGGCCAGCTGCACAAGGGCGGCCCTGACACCGGGGTATTCCTGCAGATCACCGCCGGCCGCCAGGACGACGCGGAAGTCCCCGGCCGCGGCTACAGCTTCGGCACCCTCATTGACGCTCAAGCCATCGGTGACCTGGAGTCCCTCGCCGCCCGCGAACGCCGTCGCCTCCGTCTCCATCTCGCCGACTCGTCCACTGACCTCCAATCCGTCGCCTCCGCCCTTCGCACCGCCCTGGACCAGATCACTTCCGCTTGACGGAGCATTTCCCATGAGCACGAACGGCCAGGCCCTGGATACCGCCCTTGGAGTCAACCCCCTTCGCGAGGGGCTGGCGTCCCAGGAGGCCCCGCCCGGTCACACCCTCATCATCTTCGGCGGCTCCGGCGACCTCGCCGCTCGCAAGCTCATTCCCGCCCTGTACAACCTCGAGCGCAACGCCCTGCTGCCATCCTCACTCGCCGTCGTTGGCCTTGGCCGCCGCCCGATGGACCACGAGAGCTACCGGGCCCGCCAGCACGAAGCCACCAGCAGCTTTTCCCGCACCGGCAATCCCGACCCCGAACTCTGGAGCGCCTTCCAGCAGGGCCTCTACTACGTCCGGGGTGACTTCAGCACCCATGCGGGCTACGAGGACCTGAAGCGCGAACTGGCCGAGATCGAGACTCGCCACGGCACCGGCGGCAACCGCATCTTCTACCTGGCCACCCAGCCCAGCCTCTTCCCCGAGATCATTCGCCTGCTCGGCGAAACCGGCCTCAATCGCGGTCCTGGCTCCACCCGCATCGTCATCGAGAAGCCCTTCGGCCGCGACCTGGCCACGGCCCTGGACCTCAACGCCATCGCCAATGATGTCTTCGACGAGTCGCAGATCTACCGTATCGACCACTATCTGGGTAAAGAGACCGTCCAGAACGTCCTCGTCCTGCGCTTCGCCAATGTGATCTTCGAACCGGTCTGGAACCGCCGCTACATCGACTCCGTGCAAATCACCGTGGCCGAGTCCGTCGGCCTGGAGGGTCGCGGCACGTACTACGAGGAAGCCGGAGTCCTGCGTGACATGGTCCAGAACCACATCATGCAGCTCTTCGCCCTTGTGGCCATGGAGCCGCCTGTTGATTTCGAGGCTGACTCCATCCGCGATGAAAAGGTCAAGGTCCTCCGCGCCCTGCGCCACCTCGAGCCCGACCAGGTCGCCAGCAACGTCATGCGCGCCTCCTACGGCGCCGGCTTCGTCGATGGCCGGGAAGTCCCCGCCTACCGCGACGAGGACGGCGTGGCTCCCGACTCCACCACGGAGACCTACTTCGCCTCTCGCTTCTTCATCGATAACTGGCGCTGGAAGGGCGTCCCCTTCTACCTGCGCAGCGGCAAGCGCCTCGCCAAGCGCGCCAGCGAAATCGCCATCCAGTTCAACGAAGTCCCCCACCTCCTCTTCGGCGACTCCAACCCCGACGGCGTGCCGCCCAACGTGCTGGCCCTGCGTATCCAGCCCGACGAAGGCGTCTCCATCACCTTCGAGGCCAAGCAGCCCGGCCTCGGCATGCGTGTGCGACCGGTCCGCATGGACTTCGGTTACGGCCAGAGCTTCGCCGAGGAGTCGCCCGACGCTTACGAGCGCCTGCTGCTGGACGTCATGCTCGGGGACCAGACCCTCTTCATCCGCCGCGACGAGACCGAAGCCGCCTGGCGTGCCGTCATGCCCATCCTCGAAGCCTGGGAAGGCGACTCCGTGTCCCGCCTCCCCACCTACGAGGCCGGCCGCTGGGGGCCCCGCCAGGCCGGCGACCTTCTCAGGGCCGACGGCTTCCGCTGGCGCCGCCTGTGAGCGCCGCAGGCGCTTTTACTGGGTGTCGTTGCGGTTTGGCGTGTGTCCGAACCCATTCATGAGCGTTACCACGTCCGTCGCCGACACCCTTCCTAGTCTTGCCCGCCTCCGCGAACAGGCTGCGCGCCAGGCCGCCGACGAAGGCGCCGAGCTGAATGCCCAAATGCTCCTGGCCACGATTGTGGCCCGCTATCCCGAGCCCACCGGCTGGGCTGAAATCAGAGCCGAAACCCAACCCGTTGTCGCCGCCTACCCCGGCCGCGTCATCGCCCTCGTCAACGACCCCGACACGGCCCAGAATCCCGACCCGGTACGCATCGGCCTCCTGGCCGCTCAGCGGTCCGACGGCGCTTCCGCCATCCGCGGCGAGTTGCTCAGTGCTGCTCTGCATGGCCGAGCCTTCGAGGAGGGCGCCGCCATCGCCGCCAGCTGGTCCGCCAGCGGCATTCCCACCGTCGTCTGGTGGAACGGCCCGGCTACAACCGACGATCACTTATTCGAGGACATGCTCGACATCGCCGACCGCATCCTCGTCGACTCCAGCGCCATGACGGATGCGGCGGCGGACTTTGAGGTGCTTGACGACGTCGTGACGGCCAGCCACCACGCCCGCGTCACCGATGCGCTCTGGCTGCGCCTGCTCGCCTGGCGGCAGGCGTTCGCGCAGGCCTTCGACCAGCCCGCCGCCCGTATTGACCTGGAGCATGTCAGGTCGGTCGAGCTGGCCGTCCAGCAGACGCCCGGCGGCCACGCCGCGGCCCTGGTGCTCGTCGGCTGGATGGCGTCAAGACTCGGCTGGCGACTGGACCGTCGCACGGCCCAGGGCTGGCGTCTCGCGTCCGACGGTCATCCCGTCGATGTCATCTGTGAGCCGTCATCAACGCCCAACGCCCTGATCGAGATGGTCAGGCTCAGCGCCCCAACCAGCCGCTACCTCGCCTACATGCCGTCCCCAGAGGACATCGTGGTCGACTGCCAGTCGGACCTCGCCCCCATCACCCACGTCGCGGTTCGCCGCCCACCGCCCACCCGGCCCCGCCTACGCCTCGACGACCTCCTGACCGGCGGCGCTCACTACCACGTCTTCCAGCAGGCCGTTGCCGTCGCCCGGACTCTCGCAACCGCGTAATTCGCCCCCGCTGACCTAGAAGTCGTTCCTAACGCGTACGACCTGCGCCGTCCTCAGCGACTCCCACGCCGCCAACCCCGTCGACACTACGCGCGCTCCTTCGCGCACCCCGACCCACGGCTTCGCGCCGTTCAACACGCAGTCCGCCATGTGGCGCAGCATCACGATCATCTCGCCGGCGTGCCCGCCATGCGGCGGCAGCTCCGTCACGTACGCCCGCTGCGGCAGATCGCCCTCCGCGTCCAGCGTCTTCACGTTGTCCCGGATCGTGCCCTTTGTGCCGTACACCGTCAGGCTGTTCGCCCGTTCGCCGTGCGGGTGAACCATCCCCAGCAGATTCGCCGCCCGGCCCACCATCCCGCTGGTGAACCGCACGTTGATGAAGAAGCAGTCCTCCTGCGGGTACTCCGGCGCCACCCCGCTGCGCAGCCCCACGCAGTGCACGTCCTCGATATCCCCCATGAACCAGCGCAACAGGTCGATCGGATGACACGCCCCACCCAGGATCAGGTCCTGCGGCATGGAGGTCCGCCAGGGCGTCGACCGGTACACCGGCCGCAGGTCATGCACGTAGTGCGCCTCCGCCATGAACAGCTCGCCGATCTCCCCCGCGTCGCAGGCCCGCTTCGCGTCCATGAAATCCAGCCGCCCCCGCAGCGACTGCGTCACCAGCAGCGTCAGCCCCGTGCGGTCCACCGCTTCGACGACCCGCTCAACCTCCGCCATCGAATACACCATCGACTTTGTCACCATCACGTGCTTCCCGGCGTCCAGCGCCTTCAGGATCTGCTCGCAATGCAGCGGCCCGGGTGTGTAGATGCCGATGATGTCCAGGTCGTCGCGTGACACCAGCGCGTCAAAGTCGTGCGTCGTCCACTCGACCCCGTACTGGCCTGCCATCGATGCCATCAACTCGGAATTCGTGTCGCACACCGCCGTCACCCGCACCGGCAGGTCCTCGAACTCCGGCAGGTTGGCCTGCAGCAGCGTCCGACCATGCCCAAGCCCCGCCAGCCCCAACCTAAGCGTGCCCATATCCCTGCTTCTCCAATTCGCGCCTAACGCCGACCCAGCGTTCCGGCATATCCTCCCGATTCATGACCGGCTCGTATCCCAGCGACAGATACAGGTGGATGGCCGGCAGGCGCCAGTCGTCCGTCAGCAGCGACACCATCTTGCAGCCCTGCGCCACGAGGTAGCGTGATACCGCCGTACAGGTTGCCCGACCCAGCCCGCGGCCCTGGTGGTCGGGGTGCGTCGCCACGTAGTCCAGCACGCCTTCCCGCAGCGGCTCGCCCGGCTTCCCAGTGACCGGGCTGATTTGATCGCTCGCCATGCGGGACGCAAACGTTGAAGCCACGATCCCTCCCCCAAACTCCACCACCGCCGACCCTATTCTTCGATCCGAGTCCGCAAGAGTGTCCAGCACGCGATCCACGCCACAGTCCCTGAATCCCACCGCCTGCAGAGCCGCTGCCAGGGTTACTTCGTCACCCTCTCGGTACGGCCGCAGCGTATAGCCGGTCGGCACGCCGGCGTCGGGCACGTCCAAAACGCCGGGCGCGGAGATCACCATGCAGAGTTGCTTCGGCTCCAGCCCACCACCGCACTCCTGTGGCACCGCTCCACTGCTCCAATCCGGCTAGCCCCAGCGGGCCGATGCTAAACCGCGAGCGGGGAGCGATGGCGGGCGACATGACCAAGGCAACGCCTCCGGCGCTATCCTTCGCCCAACGCAGTTGGCGCAAGGCTGGGAGCGAACCTGATGTACACGGCAGTCATCATTGGAGCAACGGGCGCGGGCAACTACGGACACGATCTGGACCTTGCATGGCAGTTGGTGCCGGAGGTCGACGTGGTGGCCGTGGCTGACGTTGACGTGGAGTCGGCACGGGCGAAGGCGGACGAGCTGGGGGCGCCGCAGGCCTTTGGGGACTATCGCGAGGCCCTGTCCAGCGTGCAGCCGGACTTCGTCAACATCTGCAACCGCCAGCCCGACGTGCATGCGGAGATGATTCACGCGGCCATCGAGGCCGGGGCCAGGGGGATCTATTGCGAGAAGCCGCTGGTCCGCACCCCCGCCGAGGCCGATGCCGTCATCGCCGCCGCCAGCCGCAGCCACACCAAGATCCAGGTGGCGCACACCTGGCGGATCGATCCGGCCGTAATCCTCATGCGTGAGATGATCCGCGACGGCGAAATCGGCCGCGTGGTGGCGGTTCACGCGACCGGCAAGAACGACGACCGGCGCGGCGGCGCCGAAGACCTGTGGGTGCTGGGCGTTCACCTGATGGACCTGATGCGGCAGGTCGCCGGCGATCCTCGCCAGATGAGCGGCGCCGTGTTCCAGTCGGGGCGCCCGGTGGGCCTGCCGGACGTGCACGAGGGCAATGAGCGCATCGGCCTGATCGCCGGCGACCAACTCTTCGCTACCTACATCTTCGAACACGGTGTGGTCGGCACCATCTCGTCCGTGCGCACCGGTCCCGGCATGCACCGGGCGTTCGGAATCGAAGTAGTCGGCACCGAGGGCCTGATCTCGATGCGCAGCCACGGGCAGCGTGGTCGGGAGCTGCTGATCAACAGGCGTCCTGGCGACAGTCCGGGCGTCGACAGCACCTGGGAGGCCGTGCCCGTGCCCGACCTGGACGCCGCCGCCATCGGTGACACCGAAGGCACGGCGCACGAACTGCAACTGCTGCAGACCAGCATGACCCTGGACCTTCTCCGCGCCGTGGAAGAAAAGCGCCGCCCCGTCTGCGACGCCATCGACGGCCGCTGGACGGTCGAGATGGTGCTGGCGGTTCACGAAGCCGGGCTAACGCAGGAGACGGTGCGGTTCCCGCTGCAGGTCCGGGACAACCCGTACGCGGCGCGGCGGCAGATGGCTCTGGCGGACGTTTGAGGGCCCCGAACGGAAGGCAGCAAACGCCAATGCCGCCGAGTCGATCTGTCGAAACCTGGGGCTGCAGCAACTCCAAACGGCCACGTCGGTGTAACGCGACCAGGCCGAGGCCCTGGCTCGTTGAGTCGTATACGGAGCAGATTTGATGTACACGGCCGTTGTCATCGGAGCCACCGGCGCGGGCAACTACGGGCATGACCTGGATCTCGCCTGGCAGTTGATCCCCACGGTCGAAGTCGTGGCGGTGGCGGATCTGGACGAAGAACCGGCCCGGGCAAAGGCCGACCAGCTGGGGGCGCGGCAGGCGTTCGGCGACTTTCGCGAGATGCTGCACCGAGTGCAGGCGGACTTCGTGACTGTCTGCCTTCGGCGGCCGCACGAGCGTTCCGAGATGATGCTCGCCGCTATCGAGGCGGGGGCGAATGGCATCTATTGCGAGAAGCCCTTTGTGCGCACGCCGGCGGAGGCCGACGCCATTTTGGACGCGGCCGAGCGCGGCGGAACGAAGATCCAGGTAGCCCATAACTGGCGCGTGGATCCCAAGGTGCGGCGCATGCGGGAGATGGTCCGCGCGGGTGACATCGGGCGGCTGGTGGCCATGCACGCCACCGGCAAGAACGACAGCCGCCGGGGCGGCGCCGAGGATCTGGCGGTGCTGGGCGTGCACCAACTTGACCTGATGCGGCGGTTCGCGGGCGACCCGCGCCAGCTGAGCGCCAACGTGATGCAGGCCGGACGACCCGTGGGCATCCAGGACGCACGTGAAGGAAACGAGAATCTGGGGCTAATGGCCGGCGACCAGATATTCGCCTCGCTGCTCTTCGACCATGGGGTTACAGGCACGTTCTCCTCCGTCCGAACGGGCCGCGGCAGGCACCGCCAGATGGGTATCGAGCTGGTTGGCACCGACGGAATGCTCTCGTTGCGGGGCGGGCCCACCACCGGCCAGCCGTTGCTGATCAACCGGCGGCCGGAACTGGATCCGGGCGTGGAGAGCAATTGGGAGGCCGTCCCGGTGCCGCCGCTGGATGCCGAGGCTCTCGGCGACACCGAGGGCACGGCTGACGTCCGGCAGTTGCTGCACACCACCATGACGCGTGACCTGATCGAGGCCGTGGAGCAGGATCGGCGCCCGATCTGCGATGCCATCGACGGCCGCTGGATTACCGAGATGGTGATGGCGGTGCACGAGGCGGGGCTTCAGCAGCAGACGGTGCGGTTTCCGCTACAGGTGCGGGAGAACCCGTACGCGGCGCGGAGGCAGATGGTGCCGGCGGACGACTAGGGTCGCTCGGCGACCCGGCTGGGATTCAGGAGCTTTGTGATCGTTCAGGGCGGTCGTTCGCTATTTGTTCGGTATACTACCGGCGGGCAGGGGCCGTGGAAGGCTGCTGCCGTGCGACTGGACATTCGCGAAATCACCTGCCGAAACGCCCTCAACCGCGTCCGCGGCATGCCCTTCAAGTGGAGCCTGAACCCATACCGGGGGTGTAGCCACGCCTGCTGGTATTGCTACGCGCGGGAGACGCACACCTACTTCGACCTGAACGGCGGCCGCGACTTCGAACGCGTCATCTTCGCCAAGGTCAACGTCGCCGAACGGTTGAGGGCCCAGATCCAGTCGCCGCGTTGGAAGCGGGAAACGGTGGCCGTGGGCGCCGCCACCGATCCCTACCAGCCGGTCGAGGGCCACCTGCGGCTGACCCAGGCCTGTCTGCGTGAGTTCCTGGCCGCACGCTCGCCCATTGGCCTGATCACCAAGTCGACGCTAATTCGACGGGACCGGCACTTGCTGCAGGACCTGGCGCGTGCCGCCGGCGCCAGTGTCACGGTCTCCATTCCAATCGCCGATCCGCACCTGGCGCGCCGGATCGAGCCGAGCGTCCCGCCGCCCGCGGAACGCTTTCGGGTGGTGCGGGAACTGGCGGACCTGAACCTGGACGTGGGCGTGAGCATGGCCCCGGTGCTGCCCGGACTGACCGACTCGGATGCGGCTATCGCTGAGATAATGCGTCTGGCGCGCGAGCATGGAGCGCGGCGGGTGGGCACGCGCATGTTGCACCTGAAGCCTGAGCCGAAGCGCTGGTTTCTGCACAACCTGCGGCGCTATTTTCCGCACCTGGAACCGCTCTACGCCGACTTGTATCCCGGCACTACCGCCTACGTCGATAACTCGGTAGACGACGACCTTGAAGCCCGCGCCGACGCCCTGCGCGAATTCATCGGTCCCACTCAGACGGACACCCCGCCGCTGGCTCCGCCGCCGGAGCCTATCCAGTTGCCGCTGGCCAGCGGCTTCTAGCGCGGGGTCGGCAGCGGGCCGGGTCAGCCCAGGTCGGCGCGAATCTCGTCGATGGTCACCGGCCGGCCGGTTGTGAGGCTCCGGGAGATGGCCTCCAGCGCCAGCAGGTTTTCGTAGCCGTCCCAGAGCGTGGGCTGGCCGGGCTCGCCGCCCCGGACGGCGGCGGCGAAGGCCGCCAGCTGGTCCACGTAGCCGAAGGCTTTCTCGGCCGGATACTGGCGGGGCACCTGCCAGGTCTGCGCGGGCATGACCTCGTAGAAGATCCCAAACTCCGATTCGGCGGGTTCCACGCGCCGGTGGCCGGTGTTCTCGGGGCGTTGGAGGTACGCGACCCGGTCCAGGTCAACCACGTCTACGCTGGTTCCGGCGCTGCCCGTGATGGTCGTGCGCATCTGGAAGTAGGGCGTGGCCGTGTTCTGGTCCAAGATCGCCAGGGTGCCGTTCACGAACTCCAGCACCGCGACGATCGGGCCGCCTGTGGGAACGCTGCCGCTCTGAACTTGGTAGGCCATCACCGTCTCGATCTCGCCCAGGATGCTGCGCGACGTGTCGACCGGGTGCACCGCCTGGTAGTAGAGCAGCCCGCGAACCAGCGGCTCCAGGCCCCAGAACGGCTCGGTCGGGATCTCGCCGCAGTACTTCGCAAACACCGTGGTCGGTTCGCCGAACTCCGGCGATGCGGCCATGCGCCGTGCCGTGCGCATGGCCGGCGAGTGCCGCTGGTTGTGACCGATCTGTCCGATCAGGCCCGCGGCGTCCGCCGCTTCGGCCAGGCGGCGGGCGTCGGCGGGACACAGCCCCGGCGGCTTGTCGATCAAGAGGTGGCAGCCATGCGCCAGGCACTCCAGGCCAACCGGGTTCTGCATGGCCGGCGGACCGATCACGATGACGGCCTCGGGCTGCTGCTCCGCCAGCATCCGACCGGTCTCCGTGTAGACGGCCGGGACACCCAGGCGCCCGGCCGTGGATCTCGCTCGCGATTCGTCCAGGTCGCAGACCGCGACGACCTCGATCTGGGGCAGGTACGGCAGGCTGGGATGAATGCAGAAACTGGCGTGGCGGCCGCAGCCGATCAGTCCCACGCGCACCGGCGGGAGCTCGGATTCAGGCACGGAGTCCTCGGTCCGCATTTGCGCCGGTCATCGCCTGCCTCTCGCCTGATGGAGACCCTTGCATATTCCGAGGGTGGGTGCCCGGAAGACCCCTCACCGGTTTCGGCCGAAGACGGCCGAACCTGCCTCTCCCCCAGGAGAGGGTGAAGAGCCGCCACGCCTTCGAGGTCGAGGAGCGCTACGCGAATGTCTCCTGATGGTGGGATATCGTAGGCGACGGCGACTCGATCCGCCGTGGCACGGTCGGCTAAGGAACGGTAGCGATGAGACTCGGCGGCATCTACCCCATCTTCGAGCCGAACGTCGCTCTGCGCCGCGACCCCGCCTACAAGCCCGAAACGCCGCCCAACCTGCGCTTCGTGCGGCCGGACTCGATCGACGACTTCGACGACATTACGCCCCAGCTTGACCGCTACGGACTCTCGGCCATCGCTGCGCCAAGTGCCGTATGGACCCGGAGCCGCGACGAATGCGCGGCATTCGGCGAACGCGCGCAGGAACTCGGGATCATGGTCGGCGAGGCCAACTTCAACGACAACCTGCTGGTGGCTGACCGGGAACTGGCGGAGCAGCGGATCAACGACATCCGCCGCGGGCTGCTGAACGCCGACGCCATGCAGTGCCGCACCCTGCACATCCTGCCCGGCACCAAGAGCCCCACCGGCGGCCTGCTCACCGCCCATCCCGAGATGTTCACCGACGCCTACAAGGCCGAGCTGCGCGATGTCGTTCTCCGCGTGTTGGACGGCCTGGACCTGCAGTACACCCGCTTCCTGATCGAGCCCTTCAACCACAGCTTCTTCTACCAGCCGGAAGACATCCGCGAGTTCTACGACGCCGTGGATCATCCCCGCTTCGGGTTCCACATGGACGTGGTGAACATGATCGCCATGGACACCTATTTCGACACCACCTCCCTCATCCACCGCTCCTTCGACCTGCTGGGCGACTTCGTCTACTCCGCGCACGTCAAGGACCTGCTCTGGGACCACGGGCATCTGACGCTGAAGTGGGACGAGGTGCTCATTGGCGGAGGCACGCTGGACCTCGAGACCTACCTGCAACGCCTGGATGAACTGGATCCCGACACGCCCTGCTACTGCGAGCACCTTCCGGACGAGGCGTCGTACGCCCACAACTTTGCGAAAGTGCATGAGGTGGCGGAGCGAATCGGCGTCGACGTGAAGCGGCGGGTGGAACAGTTGGAACTGGGAGGCTGAGCCGATGGTCTACGAACTGCGCGTGTACGAGATCCTGCCGGGACGAATGCCGGCCATGCTGGCTCGACTGGAGCGGGCGTCCGAGGTCTTCCGTCAGCACGGCTTCGATATCGCCGGCGTCTGGACCGAAGTCGTGGACGGTAACCCGCGGCTGATCTACATCAACGTCTACGAAAGCCTCGAGGCCCAGCAGCGCCAGTGGGAAGCCTTCGCCCAGGACCCGGCCTGGGCGGCCATCGAGGCCGATTCCGAAAAGGACGGACCCATCGTGGCCGGGGTCACCAGTACCTTCATGGACCCGGCTTATTTCTCCCCGCTGAAGTAGGCAGCGATCCAGTTGCAGGGTCCGGCGACGAGCGGCACTGACCGCACGCAGGGGCGCCCGTGAGCAGTCGGAAGCTGGGCATCGGCATCATCGGCGCGGGCCAGATCGCCCGGCTGGCCCACATCGGCGGCTACCAGGCGATTCCCGATCAGTGCGAGATCGTCGCGGCGGCCGACGTTTCGCAGGACGCCCTGGCAGCCGTGCAGCGTGACTATGGCATCCCCCAGGTCTTTCGCGACTACCACGAGCTCCTCAGCCTGGATACCGTGGATGCGGTCAGCGTCTGCGCCTCCAACCCGATTCATCACCCCGCCACCCTGGCCGCGCTGGCGGCAGGCAAGCACGTATTCTGCGAGAAGCCGCTAGCCCTGAACGCGGCCGACGCGCGCGAGATGGTCGAGGCCGCCGAAGCCGCCAACCGTATCCTGGCCATCGACTTTCAAACCCGCTTCGTTCCCCAGGCCGTCGCCCTCAAGGAAATCATCCAGCGCGGCGACCTGGGCGAGATCTACTTCGTCCGCGCCGCCTGGAACCGCCGCCGGGGAATCGCGCCCCGCACCAAGGGGTTCCTTCCACTCCAAGGCCCTTAACGGCGGCGGGGCGCTCATCGACGTGGGTGTCCACGTCATCGACACGGCGTTCTGGCTCATGGGCGGGCCGCAACCCGTCTCGGTGTCGGGCGCCACCTACCTCAAGATCGGCAACCAGGCCGACGGCGGATACAACCCTTGGGGCCCCTGGAACCACGAGGAAATCGACGTCGACGACTTCGCGCTCGCTCTCATCCGCTGCGACAACGGCGCCACGCTATCGCTGGAGTGCAGCTGGGCCCTGAATATCGTCGACGACGAGTACCACCGCATCTGGGTCGCCGGCGACCGAGCCGGAGCGGAGGTCATCCTGGGTCGCAGCGAAGAGTCAGCGACTCCGCTGCGAATCCTGACCGCCGAATCCGATTCCTGGGTCGACCGCGTTCACCGAAACTTCCCGCCCGTTCCCTGGCCCCACCACGCCGCCATCGCCGACTTCGTTCGCGCGGTGCGTGAAGGCGGCCAGCCCAGGTCCACCGGCCACGACGGCCTCCGCGTCCAGCAAGTCGTCGACGCTATCTACGCCTCAGCCGAGAGCGGTCGAGACGTCAGGCTCGCCTAGCCGACGCTACAGATCGTGGAGTCTGGCTATGGCAATACCGGCCTCGCCGGCCACGGAATACAGCAGGTAGGTCGCGCCGTTCTCCTCGAAAATCCCCGGATCCCGTAGCTGCCGAACCCGCACGTCCGTCAGTCCGCGCTGCGACGGTTCGAGCGCCAGGTCCGCGCCCTCGTAGTCCGTCTCCGGCTCCAGCACCACCGACGGCTCGGATTCCCGCCAATCCATCCAGTCAGGTCTGAGGTCGATCTCGGATACCAGGATTCGCTCCGGACAGTCCCCGGCGTTCGAGTAGAAGACGCTCAACGTGTCTCCAGCAAGCCGGACGGCGCAATGACGCATGTCCTCGCTGAACAGCGTCGGCCCCTCGACGAATCGCGTCAGCCCGTCCCCTGACCTGTAGAACACCCCCGGCATCCCAATCGCATAGTGATAGCCGCCGTACTGAAACACCCGGAAGTACGGATTTCCCAGCAGCTCCTCGCGGGCCTCGAAGTCGATCCCGTCTTTGCTCAGCGCAACGCGCGAACGCTGCACGCCGCGCTCGACAACCCCGTGGTAGTACAACCGGATCTGCCGGTTCTCGTCGTCAATGTGAACGTCCGGCGACGCCACGTGGCTGGAGAGTTCCGGACTGGCAAAGAAGGAGTCCTCAAGATCCAGCACCCCTGGCCCGTACGTGGTCCACGGCCCCTCCAGGTCGTCGGCGTAAGCCATCCGGATGTACGTGCCCTTGTGGTGCGCGAAGTACAGGTAGTAGCCGCCCAGCGGGTCGTCAATCCAATCGGGCACGCGCACCAACGACGGGCCATTGATGTTGCCGCCAATTCGAGCGTCCATCTCCGGTGTGACGATGGGGCCGCCGGCCAGCCGCTGGACTCGCATGGCCCCGGTCGCTCGACTCAGTTCGCGGCCGGCTCCTGGGAGCCGCCGGCCGCCTGCGACGTGAGTTGCGGTTCGAACACCACGTCCAGATTCTGGCCTTCCAGTGCCGGCGAGCGGTCGTATTGGAAGCAGGCGGCCGCGCGCGATGCGTGCTCGTGGTAGAGCGGCGGCCGCTGGCCGCTGCAGGGCTCGAAGGCCACCGGGCAGCGATCCACGAACTTGCACCCGGTGGCCGCCACCTCCATCGACTCCGGGTCTCCCGCAATCTCGCCTTCGGCTCCCCAGGGCAACGAGGGATCGGGCTGAGGGATCGACGAGACCAACAACTGCGTATACGGATGCTTGGGGTCGCGGATCACTTGCTCCACGGATCCGGCCTCCACCACCGACCCCTTGTACATCACCAGGATGTTGTCGGCGATCTGGTAGGCCGTGGTCAGGTCGTGGGTGATGTAGACCACCGAGATCCCGAGTTCCTGCTTCATGCGCCGGATGCTCTCCAGGATCGTCGCTCGCAGCGAGGCGTCCACCATGGACACCGGCTCGTCGGCCACGATCAGGCGCGGCCGCAGCAGCATGGCCCGGGCCACCATCACCCGCTGGCGCTGGCCGCCGCTCAGCTGGTGGGGAAACCGCCCCAGCGTTTCCGCCGGCTGCAGGCCCACCATGTCCAGGGCTTCCTCGATCAGCCGCATCGTTTGCTCTCGGGAGGCGGCCAGGTCGAACTTCTTGGCGGGCACGGTCAGGACGTGGTCGACCTTGTAGAACGGGTTGTAGGACTCGAACGGGTCCTGAAAGATCGGCTGGATCTCACGCAGGTAGGTGCGCCGCTGCTCGCGCGAAAGGTCGTCCACCGATTGGCCGCGGTAAATCACCTCGCCTGAGGACGGCGGAATCACCCCCAGCAGCAAGCGCGCCAGCGTCGTCTTGCCGCTGCCGCTCTCACCCGCTACCGCCAGGATGGATGGCGACCCTTCGTCGATGGTCATCGTCACGTCGTCCACCGCCACCGTGTGCTGGCGCCGAATGATCCCGGCCGAGAAGACCTTGCTGACGTTGGTCATCTCCAGGAAGGCGGTCATGCGGCCTCTCCGGGATACAGGTGACAGGACACCACGCGGCCGTTCTGCGCCGTCGGCAACGGCACCTCCGAGTCGCACGGCTCGAATGCGCTCGGACAGCGCGGATGGAAGGGGCAGCCGGGCGGCACGTTGATCAGCGTGGGCGGGGCCCCCGGAATGCTCGCCAGCGCGCGCTTGGCCATAAGCGTCGGCACGCTCTCGATGAGCAGCTTCGTGTACGGATGCTGTGGGTTGGTGAACAGGTCGTGCACCGGCGCCAGCTCCACCAGCTTGCCGGCGTACATCACGCCCATCCGGTCGGCGATCTGCGCCATCAGCCCCATGTCGTGCCCAACGATCAGCACCGAGGCGCCAAGCTCTTCCTGCACCGAGCGCAGCGTCTCCATTACCTGCCGCTGCACCACCACGTCCAGCGCGCTGGTGGGTTCGTCGGCGATGATCACCGAGGGGCTCAGCGACGTGCCGATGGCAATGGCTACCCGCTGCTTCATGCCGCCGCTCAGCTCGTGTGGGAACTTGCCGCCGACCTCGGCGTCCAGCCCTACGCGGGCCAGCTGCGCCTGGATTCGCTCGGCCAGATCGTCACGCGTATCGCCGGGCTCGTGGGTCCGGATACCGTCGGCCAGCTGGTCGCGGATCCGCATCACGGGATTCAGGGAGTTCATGGCGCCCTGCGGCACCAGTGCCAGCCGGTCCAGGCGGATGCGACGCAGGCCGTCGTCGTCCAGCTTCATCACGTCGCCCACGCCGTCCAGCAGCACCTCGCCACCGGCGATGCGGGCGGGGGGCTTGTGCAGCCGCATCAGCGCCAGCGCCATCGTGCTTTTGCCTGAGCCGGATTCGCCGACAAGTCCCAGGCGCTCGCCCGGCCGCAGCTCGAAGCTCACGCCATCGACGGCCTTCACCGTGCCCGCGTCTGTGTCGTAGTAGACCCGCAGGTCGTTAACCGTCAGAACCGCGCCGTTGTTTAAGTCGGATACCCCTTCAGCACAACTACGTTAGGCACGCACGCCTGCCGCCGGGCCAAACGCAGGGCTATTTCTTCCCGGGAACGGCCTGCGGCGTGGGCGTTGGGTAGCTCGGGTTGCGGCCGCCCTGTCGGAAAAAGTCCAGGGTCGGTGTCTTGGTGGGTTCGGTCGTCGATCCCGACGTGTCCGACGTATCCGATGAGCCGCCGGATTCGGTCGAGGCGCTCGGCGAAGGCCCGCAGGCGACGCCGGCGACTCCCGCGACCAGGATCGCCGTCAGCATCCCGCGGCGGGTGAGCGTGCTGCGTGTCATAGGTCTACGGGCCGCATCCTTTCCCTGCGGCTGCCGACCAGCGAAACGACATTCGCGTCGCCACGCTGTAGGCAGTCCTCAATCAGTTGGGACGAAGACTTCCCTGTTCCGATGGTACCCGCGTGGGAGGCTTCCCGCAGCCGGGAAGCCTCCCACGCCGACGAAGCCCGTGCTACTGCGTGGGCTCGATCGTCAGAATGCTGTGGTAGAAGTTGCCCCACCACTGCGAAGGCGCCTGGTAGTCGTTGCCGATGTCGGGCCAGTTGCTCCAGTACGTGTAGTTGTTGGGCGTCAACAACGCCGTCTGAACGATCGACACGATCGGCATCTCGCGGAGAATGATCTCCATCGAGTCGTAGAACAGGTCCTTCATCCTGGGTTCGCTGAGCAGCGTCTCGGCCATCTCCTCCACGATGGCGTCGAACTCGGCGTTCTCGAAGCGCGACCGCTGACCGGTTGCAACCTCGCCGATCGGCGCCGAGTGCCGGCTGTGCAGCAGTCGCCAGGTGCCCCACGGGTCGGCCACGTTGATCGTGTTGCCGCCCACCAACTGCAAGTTGGTCAGGATGTCGCCGCGGGCGATGCCGTCGAAGAAGGCGCCGGCCTCGGTGATCTTGAAGGTCGAGTCGAAACCGGCGACGCGCAACTGATCCGCCAGGATCGGCGCGACGCGCTGCTGGTCTTCCTCGCCGCCGCGCACGTGGATTTCCATGACCACGGTGTTGCCGTCCCCGTCGGCCCAGAGACCGTCGGAGTTCTTCGAGTAGCCCGCGGCCTCCATGCGTTCAGCACTCTTCTCGAGGTTGAACTCCTTGGCCGGGTACTTCTCAAAGAGGTCCTTGGCGTGCTGGTAAAAGATGTCCATCGCCGGCGTGTGCGGGAAGAACACGTCGGTGGCGGTCGTAATGCCCTCGTACGCGAACTCCACGATCTTCTCGCGGTCGACCGCGTAGGAGATCGCCCAGCGCACGTCCACGTTGTCAAACGGCGGTGCCTTCAGGTTGAAGGCCAGGTGCCGCGGCGCCGGGTCGAAGTAGGCGTACGGCAGGTCCGGGAACCAGGCCTTGATGTTTGGGTTCTCGCTATTGACCTGCTCGTACACGCTGCGCGGCATGTGCCAGAAGGTGTCCTGCTCGTTGGCGATGGCCTTGGCGGCCCGCTTCTCGGCGTTCTCGACGCCTACGAACACCACTCGCTCCGGCGTAGGCAGCGCCAGCGGCGTCTTGCGGTCCACGCCGCCGATGGCCGGCGCAGCCTTGGCGCCCCACCAGTTGTCGTTCCGGTCCCAGACCGTCTCGAGCTCCGTGGTGGAGGTCAGCGTGTACGGCCCGGTAAACACCGGCCATCCCTTCTCCGGATCGTAATTGGTGAAGGTGGCTGGATCTTTGTCCTCCCAAATGTGCTTGGGAACGATGTAGACCGACCAGTACAGCGTCGCGAACAACTGCTGCACCATTCGCGGGTTCGGCTCATTGAATTGGATGTGCACGGTCTTGTCGTCCATGGCCTCGGCCGACTCGACCCACTCCTTCACGTCCACGACCCAGCGCATGTCGGCCGTGCCGTCGCGCAGCATGTTCAAGGTGAACGCGATGTCGTGCGCCGTAAACGGCATGCCGTCCGACCACATGACACCGTCGCGCACGCTCAGCGTTGCACCGGTGAAGCCCTCGTCGTACTCGAAACCGTCGATCTGCCAGAGCTCTTCCTGCCCGGTTTGCAGGTTGATGTAAATCACCGACTCGATCATCAACTGCTGCGAGCCGGTGTGCATCAGCATGCTGTTGCTGAACGGGTTGAAGACCTCGGGGTTGGCGTTGCGGCCCGAGATGTTCTCCGCGATCACCGTCCGGTTGCGCGGCACGTTGTCGCGTGGACCGGTCGCCCCCATCATTTCCTTCATGGCCTCGGGGGTCGGTTCAGGCGTCGCGGCTGGCGTGGGCGCACGAGTCGGCGCGGCGGTGCGCGCCGGGGCTGCGGTCGCGGCCGGGGCCGGGGCCTCCGTGGGCTCAGGCGTTGGCTCGGGCGTCGGTTCCGGCGTGGCTTCCGCCATGGCCGTCGCGGCCGGCGTTGGCGTCGGCGCCGGTTCTTCGTCTTCACCGCAGGCGGCAATCAGCACGGCCGTGCCGGCCGCCGCTCCGCTGCCGAGGAGCTGTAGCAGCCTCCGTCGGCTCAGTCCGCTAAGAGAACTCATACGCAATTCCTCCCCTGGCGACAAGCTCCGATAGCATGCCGCTCGCGTATTCGAGCATATTCTGCGGCTGGTTTGCCGGCGTCAAGTTCTTCGCGTTCGAATTGCCGAAGCCTCCTGACCACGCCATAGCTGCGCGCCCGGGCGGCGGGATGGACCGTCCGCGCGCGCTCTCCCTATACTCAATGAGGCTTCGCCGTTGCCTTGCTCGCTCGCAAACCGGTGCGGGCGGTGTGTCGCGGAGCATCACGCAACGTTTCACCAGGCTGACTGGGCACAGCTCAGGAGATTTCGCGCGTGTCGCTTGGCTACCTGCTTCGACGGGTCGGCATGTTCCTGCTGGTCGTCTGGGTCGCGGCCTCGATCAACTTCGTCATCCCGCGCCTGGCCCGCGGCGATCCCATCCAGGCGCAGTTCGCGCAGCTCGAGACTCTGGGCATCCGCACCTCCGGCATGGACCAGGTCGTAGCCGCCTACAAGAAACGACTGGGTCTCGACCGGCCCATGATTCAGCAGTACTTCTCGTACCTGTGGAATGTGGCGCGCTTCGACTTCGGCCCGTCGATCACCTACTTCCCGGCCGATATCGGACGCCTGATCGTCCAGCGGCTGCCCTGGACGATCGGCCTGCTCACGGCCTCCACCATCATTGCGTTCATCGTCGGAAACCTGTTGGGGGCGTTGCTCGGCTGGCCGGGATCGTCCCGCTGGGTCAAGTGGCTTGTACCCATTTTGATGCCACTATCGGCCATTCCCTACTACCTGTTGGGCCTGATTTTGATCTTTACGTTTGCGTTCAGTCTGAAATTATTCCCGTTAGGCAGCGCCTATAGCACCGGCGCCAAGATTGAGCTTGCCCCGGACTTCGCGTTTGACGTCTTTTACCACAGCATTCTGCCCGCGCTGTCGATCGTTCTTTCGGTCACTGGATTCTGGATGCTGGGGATGCGGGGCATGATGGTGACCAACATGGGCGAGGATTACATGATCATGGCCGAGGCCAAGGGTCTGTCGCCGCTGCGAATCTTCCTGCGCTACGCCATGCGCAACGCCATGCTGCCGCAGGTCACCGGCCTGGCCCTCACCTTCGGCGGCATCATCGCCGGTGCCGTGCTGGTTGAGGTGATCTTCGACTATCCCGGCATGGGCTGGATTCTCTGGTTCGCCATCCGCAACACCGACTACTTTCTGATTCAAGGGATCGTCTTTGTGCTCGTGCTCTCGGTTGCGCTGGCCATGCTGGTTTTGGACCTGATCTACCCGTTCGTGGACCGCCGGATCGTTTATGTCCGCCGTTAGCGCCGTTCCCGTAACGACCGAAACCCGCTCGCCCGAGACCTGGAGCCGACGTCGCGAGTGGGTGTCCTACGGCCGCCGCAATCCGACCCTGGTCGCCGGGCTGACGATCATCTCTGTCATCGTGATCTTCGGATTGCTGGCGCCCTTCATCATCGACCAGGACGCCACCCGCACCACCGCCTTCTCCAAGGACCTGCCGCCCAGCCTGGATCACCCGCTGGGCACCGACAGCTTCGGCCGCGACATGCTCGCCCTGATCGTCGTGGGCACCCCGCAGACGGTCAAGATCGGCCTAATCGCTGGCTTCATGGCCTTGATCATCGGTTCGGCCCTGGGGTTCATCCAGGGTTTCTACCGCGGCCCGATCGGAACCTCCGTGCGTGGAATCACCGATGTCACTCTCACCATCCCGGCCCTCTTGATCCTGATCACGGTGGCCAGCCAGGTTCGGCAGGTCACCGTGGAATCGATGGCCATCATCATCGCCCTGCTGGCCTGGCCGGGCACCACCCGCGCTATCGGCTCCCAGGTCCTCAGCATGCGCGAGCGCGCATTTGTCCCCATCGCCCGCTTCAACGGCATGTCGGGGATGGAAATCATCTTCAAGGAGCTGATGCCCAACATGCTTCCCTACCTGGGCGCCAGCTTCGTGGCCGCCGTGTCAACGGCCATCCTCTTCGCCATCGGCCTGGAAGTCCTGGGCCTCGGTCCCCAGACCACCAACACGCTGGGCATGACGATCTACTGGTCGCAGCTGCACTCGGCCGTGATTCGGGGCCTCTGGTGGTGGTGGCTGTCGCCCATGGTGGTGATCGTCACCTTGTTCATTGGGCTGTTTCTGATTAGCCACGGCCTGGACGAACTGGCCAACCCGCGACTGCGGCGGCGGGTGTAACCGGATCGGCGACGAGCAGCCGACCGGCTGTTGAGTCCTACAGCCGCCGTCTGAGGAGTTCAGCGACCGCCTGAGTAGCTCACCGCAACTTCCCGCCCGATGCACGCCGACTGCCAGCAGGCCTCGTTGACCCGCAACACGTCCAGCCCGCCTTCGCCGCTGGAGTGCACCTGGTCGCGGCCCAGGATGGCGTCCACGAAGTTGTGGTCGGGGCTGGACTGGGCCGGTAATTCGCCGACGTCTACCAATTCCTGCCGCGCGTCGTAGTGCCGAAGTTCATCCACCGTGTTGTAGTCGACGCCCCGCACCAGGAGCGTCCCCTCGCTGCCATAGAAGCCCATGTCCTCCGCCGCCGGCGCCGCCGCATTGCCCACGTGCGCAAAGCTGCCGATCGCCCCGTTCTCGAACCGCGCGCTGATGGTCATGTCCACATCCACGTCCAGGTCGTAGCGGTTCTCGTGCGCCATCACGGCGCTGATCCTCAGGCCGGTGGCATACAACACGTAGTCCATCAGGTGGCTGCCCCAGTCGATCAGTTGCCCGCCGCCTGACAGCTCCGGATCCTGCCGCCACTGTCCCCGCTGTTCCCAGTACCAGCCGTGGTGCTGCAGGCCGGTCACGAACTGGATGCGGCCGATGGCGCCGGCCTGGATCTGTTGGTGGATGTACCGGTACGCCGGCGCGTAGTGCCGCTGGTACGAGACCATCAGGATCGTCCCGGCCCGGTCGCGACGCCGCAGCGCCTCCTCGCCCTCGGCTACCGTGCAGACCAGCGGCTTTTCGGTCATCACATGGCAGCCGGCGTCCAGCGAGTCCACGAGCTGCTCGAAGTGCAGCGCGTGCGGCGAGCCGATTTCGACGGCGCCCGGACTGGTCTGGCGCAATAGCTCCTGGTGCGACGCGAACTCGGGCACGCCGTGCAGCCCCGGATTCCGCGCCTTCATTCGGGCGATCGAGGCCGCGCTGGGGTCGGCCAGCCCCACGATTTCCACGTCGTCGATGTCCAGCAGCCGGGGAATGTGGGTTGACATAAAGTTGCCGCAGCCGATGATGCCCATCCGAATCGCCGCCATCGTCAGCCTCCTGCCAGCCCACTGCACAGCCGCACGACTCGCACCCGTTCGTGGTGAGCCGGTCCGGAGTCTTCGGAGGACCGTGTCGAACCACAGCCCCGGTTGCCGGCTTGAGCCCACGCTTGCCGAGGGCTATTCCTCAATATCTCCGCCCGCAAACGTATACGGCCGCCCCATCGACTGCTCCCGCCAGCGTTCCGGCTCCACCGGCCGCGGCGGATGCGCGGCGATGAAGTCTTCGTCCGGCTCCACGCCCAGTCCTGGCCCCGTCGGCAAGTCGTAGTGCCCGTCCACGATTCGCACGGGCTCCTTCAGCACGCCCTCGATTGCGAAGTTGCCGCTCTCCTGGATCAGGAAGTTGGGAATCGACGCATCCACCTGCGCCGAAGCCACGAAGTTCAGCACGCTGAACGGGTTGTGGGGCGCCACGGCGATGCCGTAGGCCTCGGCCATGCTGGCGATCTTGCGTAGCTCCGTGATGCCGCCCGAATGCCCGATGTCCGGCTGCGCGTAGGACACCGCCTCGCGCTCGAACAGTTCCCGGAACCCCCAGCGCGTGTACAGCCGCTCGCCGGTCGCCAGCGGCACCGTGGTTTCCTGCGAGAGCTTCTCCATCGCGCTCGTGTACTCCGGCCCGCACGGCTCCTCCAGGAACATTGGCTTGAACTCGGCGATTCCCTCGGCCAGCTTGCGGATCATCCCCAGGCTCAGCCGGCCGTGCGTCTCCACCATGATGTCCACGTCCGGCCCCACCGCCGCCCGCACCGCCCCGACCTTGGCGATGGCCTCCTCGAACTGGCCAGGCGACAGGTAGTACCCGGCCGTCGACAACGGGTCGAACTTCATCGCCGTCCACCCGTCGGCCACCGCGTCCGCGGCGCTCTGGACCAGTTCCGCCGTGTCCGCGCCGCTGATTCCCCGGTAACAGCGCAGCCGCGTTCGTATCGGCCCGCCCAGCATTTCGTAGATCGGCAGCCCCGCCGCCTTGGCCTTGATGTCCCACAGCGCGATGTCGATCCCGCTCATCGCCGACATGTAGACCACGCCGCCGCGGACGTTGTGCCACATGTAGTACATGCTCGACCAGATCTGCTCGACCCGGCGGGCGTCGCGTCCGATCAGGTAGTCGCCGATGGTCTCAACCGCGCCGGCCACCGCCCCGGGCATCAGCGAGCACTCGCCGAATCCCACCAGCCCGTTGTCGGTCTCGATCCGGACGTAGCAGTAGTTGAATGAGCCCCGGCCGTAGTAGACCTCGGGGTTGAACGTGAGCGGGGTAACCGACTGGATCTTCACGGGCACGCTCTATTCATCGGCGGCGCTTCGAGTGCTAACCCGAGAGCCGCGTTGGCCGCGAGTTCCCGCCCAGCCTATACCGCCCACCAGGCACGGTCAGCCGCCGCCGACGTGTGGATCTATGCGTGGGGCTTTGGCCCGACCCGGCGCTCGAAATCGTCTAGCCACGCATCCGCCGCGTGCTGGCTTCGCAACCGGACCACGTCCGTTCCGCGAGCGTTCGCATCCTGCATGAGATCCGTGTACGTCCGTTTCCGCCGTCGAAACACCCGCAGGTTCCAGAGCACCAGGCCGTCCCAGGTCAGTAACGCATTCCGAACGGTCTCGCGCTGCACGCCCCAGAGGAGTTGGTCGTTGCTTCGGATTCGCCGCAGCGTTCGCAGAAGCACCCGCCAGCAGGCCGTCCGCAGCGGCAGGTCCAGCCAGACCATCAGCTCCACCCGCGGCCAGAAGATGTCCCGCGACCGGCTGTAGTTGCCTTCCACCACCCAGGCGTCGCCGGCCGTAGCTTCCCGAACCTCGGGTAGAAACTCCTCGTCGGAGGGCATGCCCCAATCGGGACGATGGCGCCAATGCAGGGCATCAAGTTCCACGTGCGGCACATCGAGAATCTGCGCCAATCGTGCCGCCACGGTCGTCTTGCCGGAACCCGACAGCCCGCAAATCCACACGCGTTGGGGCAGCCCGTCAGTCATCGTCGGCGCGGCGGAGGTTTATCCGCCTGTCCAGTCCGGGCGGCTCAGGCAGTGGCCAGGCGGATCAGGCTGGTCAGTTCGCCCGACGCCAGCGCGTCCAGCCGAACGTGCGCGGCCATCATCGACTTCGCCAGGTCCGGCAGCGGGCTCAGCCGCGCCCGGCGCCGGTCGGCGTCGATCACCAGCGCCGGAATCCGGTCCAGCGCCAGCCGCCGTGCGGCCCGCATGGCGTCGTCGATGGGGTCGGAACCGGGCTCCAGGCCGACGTTGGCCACGCCGTCCGTCAGCAGGATCACGATCGGTTTGGTTTCCGCGTCCCGCGCGCGTTCGCGCAGGATCACCCGTCGCGCCAGGTCCAGGCCCTGGGCCAGCGGTGTGCGGCCGCCCGTGGGCAACTCCCGCATTCGCGCGTGCGCCAGGTCAAGGCTGTTGGTCGGCGGCACCGTCTCGTGCGCGTCGGTCTTGCGGAACGTGACCAGGCCAACCCGGTCGCGCCGCTGGTAGGCGTCCGCCAGCAGCGACAGCACCGCCGACTTGGTCAACTGCATCCGCCGCTGCGCCGCCATGCTGCCCGAGCCGTCCACCACGAACAGCATCAGGTTGCCCACCTTGCGCATGCGCCGGCGGATCCTGATGTCGTCCTGAGTAATGTTCGGAGTCCCGTCGCCGATTCCGCGCAACGCGGCGGCCCGGATCGTGTCCAGCAACGCCACGTCGGGCGGGTCGTTCGGCTTCATGTGCCGGCTGCGCACCGAGCGACCGCGCCGGCCCTGCACCTCGTGCTGAGTTCTTCGACCGGACCGCGGCCGCGTCATCGGCAGTCGCTCGTGGGCCGCAACCGTTGGCGACTCCGGAATCGAGTCGGGATCGATCTGCCGCTCCGCGCCGGCTTGCGTCGGCGCACCTTGATTCTGGTCCGACGCCGCCACCGTTTCCTCGCCGGTAGCCGACATCTGGCGCTTCTCCATCCCGGCCTCCGCCGCATCGCTGCCGCTGGCCTGGCGCGAGGCGTCGAACGACTGGATGGCCTGGTCCAGTTCGTCCGGATCCAGGTGCGGCGGCGTGAACGGATCGCGTCGTCGCCGGTGCGGCAGCGCGAGCTCGGCCGCGCGCCGGATGTCGTCGCGCGTTACCTCGGTGCGCCCTTCCCAGGCGGCGATCGTTGACGCCGTCTTGTGCATCACGATGTCCGCCCGGTGCCCGTCCACCCCCATCGCAATGGCGATGTGGATGATCAGCGACAGCATTTCGGGGCTCACGTCCACCGACGGCAGCAATTCGCGCGCCCGGACAATCTGCTGCTGCAAGTCCGCGCTGGCCCCGGTCCACTCGGCCAGGAAAGCCGCCGGATCCGCGTCGTACGCAATCCGCCGCCGCACGATCTCGGCTCGAATGGCCGGCTGCGTGTCCCCGCGAATCTCGGCCGCCAGCCCAAACCGGTCCAGCAGCTGCGGCCGCAGGTCGCCTTCCTCCGGGTTCATCGTTCCGACCAGGATGTATTCCGACGGGTGCCGGAACTGCACGCCCTCGCGCTCGATCAGGTTCGTTCCCGAGGCCGCGCTGTCCAGCAGCGTGTCCACCAGGTGGTCGTCCAGCAGGTTCACCTCGTCCACGTACAGCAGCCCGCGGTGCGCCGCCGCCAGCAACCCCGGCTCGAACTTTCGCTCGCCGCGCGCCAGCGCCGCTTCCAGGTCCAGCGTCCCGATCACCCGATCCTCGGTGGCCGACACCGGCAGATCCACAACGCGCACCTGCCGCGTGGTGTACTCCACGTCGCTACCGTTCTGCCGCTGCTCCCTGCAGTCCTCGCAAACGTTGAGCGAACCCGGCGCGCACCCGTAGGTGCAGGTCGCTACCTCGATCTCCGGCAATACCGCCGCCAGCCCACGCACCGCCGTGGACTTCGCCGTCCCGCGCTCGCCACGAATCAACACCCCGCCAATGCTGGGGTTGATCGCATTGAGCGCCAGCGACAGGCGCATCAGATCCTGGCCGACGATCGCCGCAAACGGAAACGTCGCGCCGTTAGCGTGAATCATTCCCCCATCGTCGCACACGCAGCGTTGGTCAGCGACGGGCAAAACGGAGACGCCGGACTGTGAGCGGAGAGTGTGGACGCTTCGACTAGGGGTCGCGAGTTCTCGACAACATGGTTGCCCGAGCCTCTAGCGCCAGCCTCACAATTGTCGGTTGAACTCTGTGAGTCACGGTCGGCGCATAGCCCGATCCGGCGTCAACGAATCGAAACACAGAGCCGCCGAGCGACAGCATCAGCACTTCGCCGTGCGCGTCGACTCCAAAGGAAGTCAACAACTCATCGAGATCCGCAATTTCGACCAGGCGCCATTCAGACTCTGCGTCTCCACCGAGGGCCCAGAGTCGACCGCTACAAAAGTCACCGAAGAGATAGACGCCTTGGAGCCACGGAATCGCGTCGCCCCGATACACCAGGCCGCCAACGACCGCGCAGTCATTTAGGCGGGTATAAGAAATCAGGGGCATCTTCAGATCTGGGTGCTCCCGGCATGGATGCGCGTCTTCGATCCCGTAGTTTTCTTTGGCCATTGGCGGCGCGACAAAGCACCCGAAACCCTCCAGGTACGGCCAGCCGAGATTCGAGCCGGCTGTTGCAATTGAAATCTCCTCCTCTTGCTTTTCGCCTACATCTCCAACCCACAGTTGTCCGCTCTGTTGATCAAAACTCATACGCCACGGATTCCGCAAGCCGTATGCCCAGATTTCTGGCCGTGCTCCAGGTTCGTCAATCATCGGATTGTCAGGTGGTATCAGATACGGGCTATCGGACGTCGCTTCGCGAACGTCAATGCGAATGATCTTACCGTGCAACGAATCCAAACGCTGGGGGCACTCGAAACAATGACCATCTCCAATTCCCAAATACAACATACCGTCTGGTCCGAATCTTATGGCACCGCCCCAGTGATACTTTGAATCGGTGTCTCGCGATATATCGAGGATGACCAGCTCTTGATCGCGTCTCGCCACTCCATTCGTAACAGGAAAGCGCGAGAGCCGTGCGAATAGCTGCGTATCGCTGCTGGTGTCTCTCATGGTGTAATACACATAAAGGTACCCAGACGTCTCGAATTGCGGATCGACGGTGGCACTGAGCATTCCATTCTCAATCCCGTCGGAGTCCACGACATCCGTCAGGTCCAACATAGGGCGTATATCGGCAGTGGGCGAGAGGAGAGAAACCGTTCCCTGCTTGTCGGCAATCACGAGTCCCCCGGTCGGCCAGGAGAAGATCTCGATCGGTTCTGATAGCGAGATGTCGGGAAATGACGTTGCGATTACCAGGCGGTCAAAGCGTTCCGGTCGAGGTGCTTTCTCAGTTCCCCAGCAGGCAATATGCCCGGCGTCGCTAATGGCGCACGTCTCTTTCCATCCGACGCTGACTGACCAGTAAGCACCTGGCGGTCCGAAAGTCTGAGGCGGCAACTCATCCGGCGTGAAGTCCCAACACTCAACGTGTCCCGTAACTAGCGTCCCACAGGTTAGGTCCGCGCCGGCACTGATCTGATCAAACACGGTATTTGGTGGGATGGATCGTCCCCTGTCATTCCCGCCCTGGCACAGCACCTCGCCATCGAGTCGCAAGGCACACGTGTGGACGAGGCCTACGGCAAGAGCACGGAAGGGGCCCTTTCGCGCCCGGGCTCGTCCGTCGTCGTTCTTTCCCCAGCAAGCCAGGTCACCGTCGGAGGTCAAGCCACAACTGTGTTCTGCCCCGGCGCCGATGGCCGTAAACGTCACGCCTGCCGGAACTGTCGTGCGATCGTTTGCAGCGCGTCCCCAGCACGCGGCGCCGCCGGGTCCGTTCGCGCACGCGTGATCCCAGCCGACCCTAAGGTCCGTGAATTGGCCGCTGGGTGGGCTCGACTGTTCGTAGTTATCTCGTCCCCAGCAGGCGATTTCCCCGAGCTCGTCGATTCCGCACGTAAAGTGCCAGCCGGATGCGACCTGACGGAACTTCACGCCCTGGGGAGGGTCAAGCTGGCCGTGGTCATTCGCACCCCAGCATTCGATGACGCCGTCGCTTCGTAGTGCACAGACGTGGTTTTCGCCCGTCGACACCTGGACATAGGCGGCTTGACTCGCCGTGGTTGATGTCGGTACGTCCGGTGTGACCGGGGGAATCGGCGTCGATTGAGCGGCCGTGGACGCCCGGGTTTGCTCCGGCGTTGGGTTTGGCGAAGTGACGGCTGGTGCCAGGCGAGGCCTGGCCGCGGGCTGCTGAATCTCGGAAGATTTCGCCGGTGCAGGAGGTGGTCGTGTGGTGGCGTCGCAGCCGTAAGCCATCACGAAGGCAACCACCACAGTGGCGCATGACATGAGGATCCGGGCGGGCCGCAATCCGGACGCCCTGCCGGGACCGAAGCGCAGAGGACTCCCCACCAGACGTAACAAGTGCGATTGATTTCTAGCCGTCAGAGGTCGATTGCGTCCTTCGCTCAGTCGTCGGATGCCCTGACCTCAAGTGATGACAAGTCGTCGATAAGCTCATCGTCGCACAAGGACGACGACGTGCGATGACACCGCGATGGCCGGCCGTGACCTGCCTGGCTCGACCCGGCGCGCACGGAATGAGCGCGCTTCGCGCTGCCTCAGGCGGTGCGTGCCGGCGGTGTCGTAATCCTCGGCACCACCTCGCTCGGTTCCGAAAGCCCTGATTCCGCTTCCACCAGCCGCAGCACCAGCCCGCCGAACGCCAGTACCAGCACCTCGCCATCGGCGTCCACGCCCACGGACACAATCGGGATGCTCAAGTTCGCAATCTCTACGACCGTCGGTTCATCCGGCTCGTCGCCCACCAATGCCCAAACCCGCCCGCTACACAGGTCGCCGAACAGGTACGCGCCGTCAAGCTGCGGAAGCGCATCTCCGCGGTACACCGCGCCGCCAATGATCGCGCATCCGTGCGCGTGGTCATACGTCACGACTGGTGGCGTCGATCCCGTGGCCTCGCTGCAACCGCCGGGCAGGATTCGTCGGCAGAGCGAACCTTCGAATAGCGGCCAGCCCATGTCGGCGCCCTTGGTGACGATCGACACCTCTTCCTGGAATCCCGCTCCCACGTCGGCGGCCCACAGTTGACCCGTGGTCGGTCCGAACGTGATGCGCCATGGATTGCGCAGTCCGTAGGCCCAAATCTCGTGCCGCGCTTCTGGATCGTCTCGCATCGGATTGTCCTTGGGAATCCGGTACGGCTCCGCGACGGTCGCTTCGCTCACGTCAATTCGAATGATCTTGCCCAGCAGCGTATTCAGGCGTCCGGCGCACTCAGCGCACTTGCCGTCGCCGATGCCCAGGTACAGCATCCCGTCCGGACCGAAGCGCGGATTGCCGCCTTGGTGAAAGTCATAGAGTCCGGGGTTCTCCAGGATGACCAGCTCGTCATCACGAACGGCCTGGCCGTCAACCAGCGGGAAGCGTGAAAGCCTCGCCCCGGGATCCACGCCCTCGCGTTCGCTCCGCGCCGTGTAGTACACGTAGAGATACGGGCGCGTCGCAAACTCCGGGTCAACGGCTACGCCCAACAGGCCTTTCTCTCGCCCCATCGGTGAGATCTTGTCGCCGATATCAAGAATCTCGCGCGGCTCCGTGTCGCCGGAATAGAGGGCTACAACGCCCCCCAGGTCCGCGATCAGCAGGCCGCCATCCGGCCAAAACGCCACGTCCACCGGCTGTTGCAGGTCGTAGTTTGGAATGGCCGTGGCGAAGTTCAAGCCGTCGTACGGCGGGACCGGGAATGAAGCGTACGCATGATTCCAGCACGCCGCCTGCCCGTCCGCATTCAGCGCACACGTGTGTCGAGCCCCGGCACTCACTGAGGTGAATTTCCCTTGCGGCGCTGTCAGCCGCACGTTGCTGATCTGGCCTGCTCCGCCCCAGCACTCCAGCGTGTTGTCCGGACGAGTTCCGCACGTGTGGTCGTCACCTGCCGAGATTGCTGTGAACACGGTCGCGGGCGCCTCTGTCTGCTTCTGTGCATTCTCGCCCTGACAGAGCGCCGTTCCGTCCTCCCGGAGCGCGCAGGTATGCGAGGCACCTACGGCTAGCGCTTGAAACGGACCTTCCCGAAAGTCTGCGCGGCCGCCGTCATTCTTCCCCCAGCAGCGCAAGTCGCCGTCAATCGTTACGCCACAGCTGTGCTCCGCGCCGGCCCCGATTGCAACGAACGCGAAATCCTGGGGAGGTGCCGCCCGCTCGTTCGCGTTCCAACCCCAGCAGACTGTCCCATTCGCGCTCACGGCGCAGGCGTGATCCCAGCCGGCGTCCAGATCCGTGAAGCGGCCTTCCGGAGCCTCCAGTTTCTTGTGACTGTTAATGCCCCAGCACGTGATGCCGCGGTCCAGGCGGATTCCACACGTAAACCGATGCCCGGCCGACACCTGAAGAAACCTGGCGTCGGCGGGCGCATCGAGGTGCCCATCGTCGTTGTTGACTCCCCAGCAATGGGCCGAACCGTCGGCCAGCAGAGCGCACGAATGGTCATAACCTCGCGAAACGCTGGTGAACACTTGCGGCTCCGGTAACGGCGTGGGTCTTGGCGTCGGCCTATCGGCGGCGGGTACTGCCGGCGTGGCTTGTCCGCTCACGGTTGGCGACCGCGCGGGCGCCGCAGCCGTTGACTCCGCGGTGCGTCGCGGCGTGGTCGATTGCTCCCGCGCACCCGTAGGCCGTGAAGGCGCCGGCTGCTCTCGCGAAGTCGGAGTCGGCGTAGGCGTCGGAGTCGGTGCTGGGGTCTGAGCAGGTGCCGGTGTCGTGACTGTTGGCGTTGGCGACTGCGCTGGGACTGCCAAAGTTGTCCGAGTCGGCGGAGCTCCGCGCGGGCGAAGTACCGTCCGAACGGCTTCCGTTGTTTCCGGCGTCGGCGTTGCTGGGCGATCAGCCTCGCCGCAGCTGGCCAGGGCCATTAGGCACAGACCTACCGCGAACCAGGACCTCATGCTGCCTGGTTTCCAGCGACCCGGCACCGCGCTCGCGGCCCTGCGCACTACGACGCCAATGGACTGAACGCAGTGCTCCGGTTCACGACATTCGACCTGCCCAACGCACCCACGCTCGATTCACCACCCACGCCAGAAACGCCAGGAGCACCAGCACCCCAATGAGCTGCGACTGCTGCAACCCCCACAGTTGCTCCTGCTGATCGATCCGCAGGAATTGCAAGCCAAGCCGCATGCCGCCATAACCCGCCAGCACCGTCCAGAAGATATACAGGCGTCCGATATACCGGCTGGCCAGCCACATCGCGATCCCAAAAATCGCAAAGTCGCCCAGCATCTCGTACGTCGTCGCCGGATGAACCGGTGTTGTCTGACCGATGGCATTCGGGTGCGTGTAGTACACCGCCCACGGCAATTCGGTCGCCAGCGCGTGGTGCTCGCCGTTAATCAGGTCCCCGATCCGCCCGATCCCCATCCCCAGGATCAATCCCGGTGCGCCGATGTCCAGCCCGCTGCGCACATCCAGCTTCATCCACCAGGCGGCGAGGGCCAGGGCCAGACCGCCGCCCAACGGCGCGCCCCAAACCGTGATTCCTCCATCGTTGAGCGCAAAGACCCGCGCCCAGTCGCTCGAGAACAGATCCAGGTTGTCAATTACGAAAAGGAATCGCGCCGCCACAATGCCCCCGCCCACGGCCCACAGCGCCAGCGTGATGACCTGGTCGTCAGAGATCGTCGTCCGGCGGCCCAGGATCCTGGCGATCCAGATGCCCGCCAGGATGCCCAGCACCGAGAATAGGGAGTGCCAGGTGAATCGGAACGCCCCGATTTCGAAGAGATCCGGATCCCAGGGAATGGCAATGGCAGGCATTGGTTCAGTCTTGCAAGGCGGCGTCTGGGCCATGGTACTGGCCGGACCGTGCGCCTGACGCTCTGCCCGGCGGCCAGTCGAAATCAGCCCGGGGCAGTGTCGGTCCGTGCTGTTTCAGCGTGCAGGGCGGCTGCTGTCTCACTGGCTGGCTGACCCAGCGTCAGGCTGCGGTGTACCGCACCGTCCAGGAATGCTCCGCGCGACTGCCAATCCGCGCTCTCATCAATGGGAACAGCCCATGCGCCGCGAGCCTCCAGCAAACCGTCCACGTGCAGGCCCAGTCGCGCCGCCGCGTCCTCAAGTGCCGGCATCCACGCTGGCGTGTCCGCGTTCCGGTCCGACAGTCCAGCGGGCCCGGCTATGGTCACGGCCGCCTCGGCGGCCGAATCGCCAGCGCTCCGTCCCGCTACGACGAACGCTGAGGCCATCGGAACACGCCGCTCGGTGGCCGCCCAACCAGGTATGGGAAGTGCCTCCCACTCGGTCTGCCGATCCGGAGGTAGCGCAGCCAGCCGCGACAACGCGCGACCGTGCGCAATGGCCATGGCAATCCACCCGTCCACCAGCGCCTCACCCGCACCGCCCTGTCCATCCCACGCGCTCGGTGGCGGCGCCACGCCCTCGCGCAGCCACTGGTCGGCGTACCACTGCCAGGCTGCCTGCGCGTCTTCACTGGCGGGAAACTCACCGGCCGAGCCCGCCACGGTCTCCAGTTCCGGCAACCCGGCAACGACCCCAAACCCGTATCTGTACGTCTCCGGGTCCGAAAGCCGTCGAGCCGTCTCCCCCAGCGCCTCGTAAGTCGCGCCCACCTTGTCCACCCCGGCCTCATCCAGCCGGCGCCGGCCGGCGAGCAGATAGGTGGAATGCCCGCTGACCGGCATCCCCACGAGGCCGCGTTCGCGCTGGCCCAGTTCAACCATTTCGGCCAGGAACCCGTGCTCGGTGCCCAGGGCCGCGTCCAACGGCGACAGCAGCTCCAGCGCGCTCAGCGCCGTGACGACACCGCCGGGCACACCCACCAGCAGGTCCGGCAACTCGCCCGCCGCCGCCTGTGCCAGCAATCGCGCCGTCCGGTCGCCGCCCGCGTCCAGCACGCCCAACCTCAGATCGACAGTCGCGTCCAGGCCACCCAGGTCCGGCGCGCGCGCGCCCACGAAAGCTGGACTGATCGCCGCGCGTAGCGTCGTGCGCACCGCTAGCGGCCCCGGCGCGTCGCTCACCGCCAGGGTTGCCGGCGAAGCCGTGGGTGTTGGCGCCGCGGTTATCAGGCGCGTCACCAGCACTTCTTGCTCCACCACCACTTCCTTCTCGACGATCACCGCGCGCTCGGTAATGACCGGTCGCTCGACCAAAACCTCCCGTTCCACGATCTTCGGAACCACAACCACCCGTTCCACCACGATGGGCGCGCCGCAGGCGGCCAGCGCCAGCCCTGCACCGGCCGCCGGCCCGACCTGTAGGAGATGCCGCCGGCTCGGGCCACACCGGCCCGCCTCGGGTGCCACGCTGGAAAAACGCGCGGAATGTGTCAGGATTTGCGCAAAACCTGTTCAGTCATCGTGAGACGATACGTCGTGAGCAGGTGAGCAACATGCTGCTAGCGTCAGGTACGGGAGGACCCGATGCACGATGTCGCGATTCTGGGTTCCGGGCCGGCTGGGCTGACCGCCGCCATCTACGCGGCGCGCGCCAACCTCTCCACGCTGGTCTTCACCGGCGACGCCCTGGGCGGCCAGATCGCCACCACCTACGACGTTGAGAATTACCCCGGATTCGAGGAAATCACCGGGCCCGACCTCACCTCGCGAATGCAAGGCCAGGCCGAACGCTTTGGTGCTGAAATCGTCTACGACCAGATCACCGAGGTTGATTTCGAGAGCCCGCCCTTCACGCTCACCGGCCGTTCGGACACCTACACGGCGCGGACGGTCGTTGTCGCCACCGGTGCCAGCCCCCGGCTGCTCGGCATTCCTGGCGAGCAGGAACTCTGGGGCCGCGGCGTCTCCGTCTGCGCCACCTGCGACGGCGCCTTCTTCAAAGACCAGCCCGTGGCTGTGGTTGGCGGTGGCGATAGCGCCTTGCAGGAGGGGCTTTTCCTCACCCGCTTCGCCTCCAGGGTCACGGTCATCCACAGGCGCGACCAACTGCGCGCTGGTCCCTACCTGCAAGACCGCGCCCGCGCCGAACCCAAGATTGACTTCATCTGGGACACCGTCGTCACAGGTGTCCAGGGCGACCAGGCGGTGGAAGCCCTTCGGCTCAGAAACGTCCACACCGGCGTAGAGTCCGTCTTCCCCACGGAAGGCCTCTTCATCTTCATCGGCCACGACCCGAATACCGCGATCTTCAAAGGCAAGCTCGAGATGGACGACGATGGTTACGTTATTTCCGACCGCTATATGCACACCAACGTGGAAGGCGTGTTTGTAGCGGGCGAGGCTCAGGACCACTACTTTCGCCAGGCCATCACGTCCGCCGGTGAGGGCTGCCAGGCCGCCATGGAAGCCGAGAAATTCATCGCCCGTCTCGAAAGCCCGCAGCCCGCCGCCGCCGGCGCCGCTACCGGATAGCGCGGCGTGCTCCGGCGCGCGGACGCGGCGCGGCGGAGCGCCGTCCGCCGGCTTCCGCTCCCGGGCGCGACCGTCGCCGCCCTAACGGTCTTTAGCCTTCTGGCCACCGCCGTGGGGCTGCTCGCGGTCGTCGGCACAGCCGCGCCTGGCGAGTCGCCGCCGCCGCAGCCCGCATCGCCGCGTCCCGACCTGCAGCGCTCGACGGCGACCGAGACTGTACAGGTCCCCACCGTGGCCCTCATCGACGCGGCCACCGTTCGGCGCGCCAGTCGAGCGCTGGGCGTGAGCGCCGGGACGCGTCAAACCGTTCCCCCCGGCGCCACCAGTGTCGCCGCCTACGCCGACACCACCTCACATCTGCGCCGCCAGTTCGAGAACGGCGCCGCCTACGCCAGCCTCATCAACGTGGCCCATCGGCGCGGCGCCGTCAGTGATGAACGGCGGCTCGTGGCGCTGCTCTCGCTTGCCGACGTGGCCAATGCCACCGAGCAAAGCGTTCGTTCGCTCACGCCGCCCCCGTTGGCCGCGGTCTACCACCAGAAACTGCTCAACGTGCTCTACAGCTACAGCGTGGCCGCCTTCCAGTACTGGGAGGCCACCGTGCGTCCCACCGCCGACACCGTCGACGCCGGAACCCGGCGCCGCCAGCTCAACGGCGTCCTCGACGCCGCCTTTCGCTACAACACCCTCCCCGACGGCCCCATCCGAGGCGACGCCCTCGGCGAACCCTGAACCTCGCGTGTTCGGCTACCCGGCCGGCCCCCTGCCCGCCAGTTCCGCCGCCCTCAATTCACTGCGTTAATGAACGGTCCACCGTGAAAGTAACGGTACCAATGCCGCATCTCATCTACCCGATCTGGTGGAGTGTGCTTTAGGAATATACGAAAGATGTCCTTCTCGCTGGGGATTTCGATTCCTTCCTCGTTCTTGCCGCGCGCGTCTGCGGAAATCAAGTACAGTTCCCGCATCGCAGCCGACATTCGTTCCTCCCCCAAGATTAAGAGAAGCTGATAGAGTAACATTCTTCCAAACAGTCCTATACACGTTTCTATCGTCTCTTGTTCTTCACTGCTATCGGGTTCCACCCGCACGGCCGCAGCGTGAATGCTGGCAACCTGGTGCTCGGGGCACATCGGATAAGCCGCCCGTGCCCAAAGGTGATTCACATGCGCTAGATTGCTTGCCCCCGCCCAATCGCTCGCGACGGCGCCAACGAAACCCGGAGCACTGGCAGCCATCCACCTTGGCCTAGAGTTGTTCCACCCTGGATTAGGGGACGATATAGACGGATAGTTTGGACCTATGTCGTCCGAGAAATACAACTCACCCACGGCTCTATAGACTTCTTCTCGCAAGATACGAACAGGCTTGGTCCTCGGAAAGTGCACTCGCCCGTCATCGTATATGACACGCTCGTTTCCGCCATAGAGGACGACAATGTCATCGAACGGCAAGGGTACTCCCATAAACTGCTCCGCGCCACGCAGGGCATCGGCCATGGTGATCAACGAACTCTCTCCGGACGGGAAGCTGTCATCCTGAAACGCCTGGAGCCTGAATGATCCGCGCAGCGGAAGAGTGAATTCCAAAAACTCGGAAGTGGGATGTCTCAGGAGGCCATCAAACAGGTCGTCATCTTCGGATCTAACCATCGCCAGGGCTACAAAGAATGCTACATCCCTGACAGTCAATCCGGTGCGATACCACCATGAGTCTAGGACACGGCCGAATCGCTCGCCAGCTTCGTGCTCCACGTCGCTATCAAAATACATTTGGACCAGTGCCGTGAATGCTCGCGTGGAGCTTGACTTACTGTAGTGAGATCGTGGCGTACCGTAGGTATGGAGGGATTCCCGCAGCAGATTATCAGCTACGTGCGGAGCTACTTGCGCAAGTCTATCGAGGTCCGCAATCGCTGTCGGTTCATGTGGGAAGATGCCATCTCTGATCCAGGGTGAAGTCGCGACGGTAATCGCGAGGACGAGATCTCGTTGGGACATTTCGAAAATTGCTTGCACGGCCGTCACTTCGTCGTGGGTGAGCTGATCCGCTAGCCATGGATACGTGGTCATTACTTGTGAAATCGGCTGCGCCATTTCTGCGATGTGGTCAAGGTGCCTCAAAGCACGTAGCTCGTGTGTGCTTGCTTGGTTGTCGGCCACGCCGTCCGCGAACCAATCGGCGGTGGCGATAAAGCTGCCCAGATCTCGGTTCCTTTTGGCTATCCGTTGAAGCATCTGGAGCGCCTGCCTGTCGTTGTCAGACATCCCATCCGCCAGCCATGGATATACGTGACATGAGATCCACGGAAGATTCAGTAGCATCCTTTGTAGCGTCGCGTCCGTACCTGCCAGGTCTAGGACCGTCGTAATGCTTGACGTAGCCTCACTTGCACGTGCCTCGCACGGCGCCGCCCATCCAAAGACCTCGCGCACGTCATCAGCGTGATCCTGGCGACAGCCGGCCTCAGCTTGCTCGCCAAAGGCGCGCTGATAGATCCCGACATTCTGGTCATTCCCGAGCTGACCCTCGACGATGTCATTCAATTGCACGCACGTTTCGGGCCAGCCATCGGCGTCGCCGAAAGCTTCGAGAGCGGCATCGCCTTCATCCGCCACGGCCGGCAAGTCTGCCGTGAACGCCCACGCGAAAGTCGACTGCACATCCGCGCGGTGGTCGGCGCGACAGGTTGCTTCCGCCTGCTCGCCATGGAGCCTCTGGTAGATCCCCACGTTGCCAACATTCCCCAGGTGCTGCTCGACAATGTCGTTTAGCTCAACACACCCCGTCGGCCACTGCGCGTTCACGCTTACTGTTGACCCTGCGACAGCGGCAACAGCAAGAGCCAACGCCACAAGGACGCGGCAGTAGCGCCGGGCGGTGACAACCTTTTCAGTGCGCTGAAGCATAGACTTGGTGTCCCCCTGGACGTGCTGGACGCTACTCCGACTTCTCAAGTCTGTCGAACCGGCGGGGCCAGCGAGTCTCGTGCCTTCGGTCCTGTCATCGTCAGTCAGAGGCTGTTGATCAATCCGATCAAATCATGCTCGCAATGCAAAAAACCTTCAGGCTGCAATGCTCTGAGTTGAATACAGCGTCTTAGCGAAAGTTGTTGAACAATCGATTGAACGCGAAGTCGTTGTATCCTTGAATCATCCCGAGTTCTACGATGAACTCTCGCTCACGCGCGTTCAGCCCATCCCTGAACCAGCGTGCGTTCACGACTCGATGGAAGCGCTCGCTTGGTACGACGGTATCGTACGTTGCATAGTATATCTCATACATACCTGTGAGCATTTGTACATCGATGGGTCGAACCCCGGGGTCCAACGTAAACCTCACAAGCGTTTGCGCAATCTCAGGTACGGACTGAACTAAGGATTCCAGATTAGAAAGAGCCAAACTCTCATCGTATGAGATGCCATCAAATACCCATGGAGAAGTAGCCACTTGCATTCCAATGTCGAGACTATGCCTGGCAATATTGGCGACTCCCTGCAGACCAATTGTCTCGTCGTAGGAGACCGAGTTAGATAGCCACGGATAGGTCATGATCACCGACGACAATTCCGCGCTTAGCCGGGCGATCCAAATAAACTTCCAGATCGTGTTGGTCTCGCTCACGTCAGCATAATTGACACCATCCGCGAACCAATCGAGGTTTGCGGTATACGCCGCGAACTCTTGATTGTGGCCGGCAATTTCCTGCAGGTACCACAGTGACTCCATGTCGTTGGCCGATGTCCCATCCGCTAGCCACGCGTAGGAATAGCAGCCCAGCCATGGCAGCGCGAGCACCACGGGATGCAGAGTGGCATCGGTTCCCGCAAGCTGGTAGATGGTCGGTCCTGCTGACTCGGCCCGTGCCGCTAAGGGCGGCTGTGCCTCGCACGGAGTCGCCCAGGCAAAAACGCTGCGCACGTCGTCGGCATGATCCCGGCGACAGGCAGTCTCGGCCTCGTCTCCGAAGACGCGCTGATAAATCCCAACGTTCTGCTCGTTCTCCAGTTGCCCTTCCACGATGTCATTCAATTCCACGCACGTCTCTGGCCAGCCCCCGCTGTCGCTCGAGACCTCGGCTGTCAGAGCATCGTGAACTGTGCCTGTCCCATCCGACTCGGTAAGCGCCCAGATAAACGTTCCGGCCACGTCGTCTCGATGGTCGAATTGGCACGCCCGTTCCGCGTCCGCCCCAAACACGCGCTGGTAGATGCCCACATTCCCGTGGTTCCCTAGATGCCGCTCAACAACGTCATTCAACTCCACACACGCCGTCGGCCACTGCGCCCCGACACTGGCAACCGTCCCGGCCACAGCTGCCATTGCTACGACACCCGCTAACACCAGGAACCAAAGACGACCGACAACCGAGTTTTCAGTTACCCACTGCCACACGGAGTTCGCACCTCTCGCTCGGCGACTTCAAGCTATGGGGATCAATCGCAAGTGTCCAGCCACTCGTGACAGTCTTTTCTGCTACGAGAGTCGTGGCATCGCCAATCCAGAGTCCAAGTCCGACTCGTGGATACGGACGCGTCGTTTGCGGGGAAGCCTCGGCACGAGGCTCTCTTGTCCTGCCCTAGTCCGGCAATCGCACCAAGGTGCCGTCGGACGACCTGTCAATCCACGCCACCGACGCCGACACACACGCCGTAGCCCCCGCAACCTCAAACCCAAGATCCGCCAGCGCCTCCACCGCTACCTTCGGCGTGGCCGACGTCCCCTGGCCGTACACCGACACGATGAGCCGTCCCGGAGTGGCCACAATCTCGTGCAGAGCTCTGGCAACGTAGGCATGCTGGTCAGCCGGCGGGACCGCATCCAACAGCAGCTGGGCAAAGCGGTAGCGCCGTGGCGGCTGCCAGAAGAAGGTGTTCGCGACGTGGAAGTTGGCCGCATACGCCGGGAGTCGCCGCTTGGCCAGGTCAATCAGTTCCGGGATGAAATCAACGCCGTGCGGCGTGATTGTGAAGCCGCGCTCAGCGCACCAGCGCACGATTGACGCAAGCAGCAGGCCGTTGGCGCAGCCCAGGTCCAGGTAGTCGCTGTTGGCGTTCACGACCTGCGCGATGCATCGGCGCGTAATCTCCCAATGCTTCGCCCCGCCGGTCTTGCCCGACTGCCGGTACGGGTTGCTCGGATCGGCCAGGTAATAGTCGCGGATCTTCCTCTCGACCTCGCGAAAGTACGCCTCGCCGTCAGCCTTGTTCGTCACTCGTCAGCCTCCGTTGTTTGAACTGCTCGAGGCATCGCACGAGCATCGTCGGCAGGGCCACCGCGGACCGGGCAGCACCGTCGGATCTGGTAGAGAGCAAGCCGCACAGGCGTTCCGCTCCCTCCGGGGCGCTGGCCCAGAGCTCCCTGCCAGGCAAGACGGATTACCCAACCCGTCCCGCAGACTGCGATGATTGGAATACTTACCACAGACAGTTGGCGCGGCGTGCGCGACGCTTTGGCGCATTGAGGACGGGTCATCCCGATGGGCGAGCTCATGAATAACCGTTTGATCCGCGCGGCGGCCGTCGTCGTCCTGCTGGGAATCGCCGTCGCCGGCATTGCTTGGCTGTTCATCTTTTTCACCGGCGGCACCGGCGAGGCCAGCCAGCCCATCTCCGCGCCCCAACTCACCCTCCCGCCGGCCACCGCCGCCCCGGCAACCGCTGCCCCGGCCACAGCCGCTCCGGCAACCGCAGCGCCCGCCACGGCCGCTCCAACAACCGCTGCCGCAGCCACGGCTGCACCGCCAACCGCAGCGCCCGCCACGGCTGCCCCGCAGCCCCAGGCCACCCAGGCGCCGGCGGCCGCCCCGACGACTGGTGAGGCGACGCTCTACCGCATCGTCTCCGAGGAGTCCGAGGCCCGCTACGAAATCGACGAAATCCTGCGTGGCGAGCCGTTCCGCGTGGTCGGACGCACGGACCAGGTGGCCGGCGACATCATCCTGGACTTCGGCAACACCGCGGCTTCGCAAGTCGGCGTCATCCGCATCAACGTGCGCACTCTCGCGACCGATGAGGAACGCCGCGACCGCGCCACTCGATCCCGCATTCTGAATTCCGCCGAGGACCGCTACGAGTTCGTGGACTTCACGCCCACCGCGCTCGAAGGTATGCCTGACTCGGTATCCGTCGGCGACACGGCCACCTTCACCATCGTCGGCGACCTCAAGATCCGCGACATCACGGCCGAGGAGCGGTTTGCGGCCACGGTCACCGTGGTGGCTGAGGACCGCCTGGAAGGCACGGCCGAGGCCACGATCCTGCGCTCCACCTACGACCTGGCAGTGGCCACCCCACCGTTCGTCGCCGATGTCAGCGAGGAAGTCCTCCTCGGCATCAAATTCGTCGCCACCGCCGTCGACCATTAGCCGAACCGGCCTGCGCCGAAACCGGTAGGCGCCCCTTGTGGGTGCCCTCATCCCGGCCTGCGCCAACCCGGTAGGGGTGCCCCTTGTGGGTGCCCGCTTCCGTGCGCCGTTATCAGGTGTTAAGGATGACCTGGGCCGTCACCTGCGTCAGCTTGCGCAGCTCCGCGTGCGGCATCCATTCATTGATCGAGTGAATGTCCTGATAGCCCGTGCCCAGGATCGCCGAATCGATCCCCTTCTCGTTGAAGTTCTGCGCGTCGCTGCCGCCGAACGTATGCACGAACTGAGGTTCCAGACCGGCCGCTTGGACTCCTGCATAGGCCACCTGAAGCGCCGGGTGATCGTGTCCGAACTGCGTTGGCTTGAAGCGCTGTTCCGTCTTGATCTCCACCCGACCCCCAACCGCCGCTGCCCCGTCCTCCAGCGCCATGCGCATCGCCGCTACCTGCCGGTCCAGCGCCTCCTGCGTCAGCGCCCGCGCCTGCGCCACCAGCTTCGCCTGCGGCGGAATGATGTTGCGCGCCTCGCCGCCGGACACGACGCCAACGTTGGCCACAGTCAGCTCATCCACCGGCCCGAGCGGCATCCGGTCGATCGCCCGCGCCATCATGCTCACGGCGCTCTTGCCGGTCTCGGGGTGCGCCGCCGCCGCCGCGTTGCCGTGAAACGTCACGTCGAAATTGCACGACGCCGCCTGCCGGTCGCAGATCACGCCCACCGGACCGCCAAAGTCCAGCACCAGCGCCACCCGCGACTCCACGTCGTTCGGGTCGAACGCGGCCGCCCCAAACTGCCCCACGTCCTCGCCCACCGTGAACACCAGGTCGATCGGCCCGTGCGGCAGCCCAGCTTCGTCCACCATCGCCACCGCTTCCACGATCGCTGCCACCCCCGCCTTGTCGTCCGCCCCCAGCACGCTTGAGCCGTCCGAGTACACCGCGTCCGCCTTCACCACCGGCGTCATCTCCGGCGTCGGCAGCACGGTGTCCATGTGCGCGTTCAGCATGATCGGCGGCGAGTCCTTGCCCTTCGCCGGCCAGCGGCAGATCAGGTTCCCAATCTGGTCCCGCCGGCAAACCACCCCCGCCGCCTCCAGCCGCGGCTGGATGATCGCCACCACCCGGTCCTCGTTCCCCCAGTAGCTATCCACGCTCAGGATGTCCACAAACCCCCGCAGCAACCGCTCCCAATTCAGCGGTAGAAATGGCGTCGACCCGCTCGGCTCGGTATCGGACATGCGCTCAATTGCTCCTGGGGCGGTCGCTCGTCACGCGAGCAGATCGTTCAAGATCTTGCCCACCAGGTAGTGCTTCCGGTCCGGATACCACCAGATGGTCTTTCCCTCGTGCTCGAACAGGCTGCCGTAGGTCGCGACCTGGGTGTGGCCTTCCGGTGGCAGCTCCACCCCGTCGTTGTCCGCCAGCACCCGCGGCTCGCTGACTGCCAGCGGCTGCCCCTCCGCCGAGTCCCGCACCGTCCCGATGCTGAACCACGCCGGCCGACGGTTCCGCTTCGAGTCATGCGGCCCTTCGCCCCCATGCGCCGTGCCGACGTTGTTGTGAAAAATCAGCAGGTACCGTCCGTCTGAGAGCTGGTACAGCGGACACGGCGAAATCGGATGCGGCACCGGCCGCCCGTCCGAGACGAACCGCAACACCTTCGCTTCCGACCACGACTCCCCCGCGTCCTCCGACACCGACCACCAGGCATACCCCGTCAACGTCCGCAGCAGGCAGATCATCCGCCCGTCCGGCAGGTTCTGGATCGAGGGTTCCTGCGCGATGCTGTGCTCCGGATCCCCGGGTTTTGGCACCCGGATCCCGTGCGGCGCCTTCGGCCATGTGCTCACCCGCAACCGCGCCGGATTGGCCTCCGTCTGGACGTTCTCGAACCGCAGGAACCAGCACTCCGAGTGCCGTTGAAACAGGTGCGGCTCCACGTGGTACGCGGTGCTTGCCCAGCGCGTGAACCCGCACAGCACCTCGCCCCGCGGATTCAGGATCGGCGTCTGGTAGCAGATCCAGTTCTCCGGTGTCCCCGGGTCCGTTGGGCTGATCGCGGAGCGCTCGATCGGCAGGCTCAGCTGCTCGCTCCAGGTCGCTCCCTCGTCGTCCGAATACTTGTACGCCAGCAGCCCCGTCGTGTCCTCCCGCACGTCCACCACGCCCATGTTCTTCGTATAGAACACGTACACCCGCCGCAGCTCCGGCGCCAGCACCGGGAACCCCCACGAGGCAATCCGCCCGTCGTCGCCCGAAGGCCCGTCTACAATCCTCGGCGCGCTCCACGTCACCCCGGCATCGTCGCTGCGCGCAAACACCACCCGCTGGTCCGGCTTGCCCTCGAACGTCGCCATCGTCCACACCGCCAGAAACGCCCCGCTCCACGACGGCACCACCAGGAAATGCTGGTTCGTCCAGTCCTTCGCCGCCCCGCCCTCTGGCACGTACGCCACGTAATCCGGCGACGTCCGCAGCACGTCCTCGTCGTACGACGACAGGTCCGGCGCGCTCACAGTCAGCTACTCAACCTTCCGCGCAATGCGCCACCGCCACGTCCCACTGCGGGACCTCAAGGTCGAACCCGTTGTCCTGAACCTCAAAGTCTCGTCCTGCCAGCAGATCCCGCGCCCCCGCAATCCGCCCACGCGGCCGCAACCGGCTCCGCGCCGTTCCACGCTCCAGGTTGAACACAAACACCAGCAGCCCACCCTGCCGCGACCGCCGCACAATCGGCACCACCCGGTCGCCCTCCACCGCCACTAGCGGCGTCACCGCCGCCTCGCGCGTCAACCCCCGCACCAGGTCCGGCTGCCCTACGTCCCCGAACCCCGCCGACATCGTCAACCCGTACCACGTAAACCGCCCGTCCGCGGACTGCACTCCCACCGTCTGCCCCTCGATTGTCGCGATGCTCCGCGTATCCCCCTCCGGCTCCAGCACCGCGTACCCGCACGGCGAAGTAATCGCCACCGGCCCATGCGGCGTCTCCAGCACGTTCCGTCCCTGCTCGATGTCGTACGCCGTCACCGCCGAGAAGTCCGCCACCCGCACGCCCAGTTCTTCGGCCAGCCCGTCCGGCGGCCCATAGCTCGACTGCCCGTCCGCCGAATACATCCCGAAGCTGCCCTCGGCCACCAGTCGAGCCCCCGCCGGATCCCGCAACGTCCGCCGCACGTTCTCCAATGCCGCCGCGTCCATCAGCGCCACGTTCGGCAGAAACAGCTGCCGGTACCCCGACCAGTCCATCCGCGGCGAAACCACGTCCGGCGTAAAGCCCTCCATCCACAGCGCCCGGAACGTCCCCCGCATGTCGGCCAGAAAACGGTCATCCTCGTCGTTGTAGCCGAACAGTTCCTGCGACTCCGGGTGGTACACCACGCCCACCTCGGCCTGCGGACACTCCAGCGGCAGGTGCTCGCGCAGCCCATCGATTTGCTCGATCGCCCGCGCCGCCGCCTCGAACCGCTCATTCGGCGTCCCGTCCAGCGCCGCCAGGTTGCACCCCGGCGACTCGAAGCTCATGTACTCCGGCCGGTACTGCCAGAACATCGCCCCCGCCGCCCCACACGCCAGCGTCATCCAGAGCAGCGTGGTCACTTCCCGCGAGTCCGCCTGCTTCTTCCAGGTCACGCCCCCCGGCGACATCCCCGCGTAGATCTCCTCGTTCCACCAGCGCCCCTGCTTCCCCGCGCTGCGCGACCAGTCGAAGCTGAACGCCCGGTCCGCCACCTGGTAGGGGTCCTCCACGGTCAGCAGGCTGCTCGACGGCATCGACATCCCCCAGCTATCCGCCACCGCTGCGCACCGCTCGTCCCACGGCCGCGGATACCAGGCCCCATGCGTTCGCGTCTCGTGCACCGGGTCCAGCCGCTTCGTCTCGCCGATCATCCACTCCAGGTGGCCGGCCAGGTTCTCGTAGTGGAACTGCCGGTACAGCAGCATCTCCACCGGGCTCGCCTTCGAACGCGGCGGCTCAACGTCCTCCCAGCGCCGGAAGCGACGCAGCAGCCGCTCGTTCAGCTCGTCAAGCGTGAACCGCTCGCGCAGCCACGCCTCGTACCGGGCCAGCGTGTGCGGGCAATAACAGGGCAGCCCGTCCGTCTGTCGGCTGAATGCCGACGAGATCGCAATCCCGTCCCACAACCCCCATAACAGCATGCTCGGCCGGTCTCGGTAGCGCGTCACCACGTGCTCGATCAGCGCCCCGCCGAACTGCCGCCACAGCGGATGGTCGTAGCAGTGGATCTGCGACCCCTGCGGCATTGCCGCGCTCGCCACCGGCGTCGCGGCTCGACCCTGCTGGTTCACCACCCGCATGTCCGGAAAGTCGCGCGTCATCCATTCCGGCCCCGCCCCATGCGTCGCCAGCGCCATGTCCAGCCACACGTACAGGTCGTGCTTCTCGGCCAGGTCGAACAGCCTGTCGAACTCATCCAGCTCGTACTGCCCCGGCCGCGGCTCCATCCAGTTCCACATCGTGAAGCTGCGCACGATCCGGAACCCGCCCGCCCGGATCCGCGCCAGGTCCTCGTCCCACACCTCCGGCTTCGGCGCCGGCGCCCGGTAGTACTCCACCCCCACCGGAAACGGAACCCCGGGAATCCCAAATCCGTCCTCGCCAGCCATCGGACGACTCCCTGCCTCCTGACCGGGAACCGCTAAAAGGTCTGTGACGACTTGAAGCGGCCCTTTCCGTCCTTCTCGGCGCCGGGGAAGTCGAAACCGCCCGGCTTGCGCTTCTCGGGCTCACCGCACGCGGCCAGCGCGCCAACGGCGCCGGCCGAGGCGCCCAGCAGCACGACCAGCCGGCGACGGGACAACTGGCTGGACTCGAGGGCCGATGCTTGGAGCCGGTCGGGTTCTTTCATCGCTTCACTCCTGTGCGAATGCGTGGCATCGAGGCCGGCGTTCGCCGCATGCGCATCGGACCAATCCAAGTCTCCCGGTGGTGACCTGACCGGGAGGCCGCACGCTGTACAGGGTACGGCCCTGGATGTTGCGTATCTACGGCGCCGCCCTTATGGACGTAACGAGCAATGTTCCCGATAGGGGTGGACTGCGACCGACCGTCGACGCCACAACCCCGCGGTGCCAGCCCCTGGCGAAGCTCGCAGCCATTGCGAGGCGGCGGCCGAAGAGCCGGATATATTAGGTAATCAATGGACGAACACTTCGGCCATTGAATGGCCTCCACGCACGCAACACATCTCCGCGGGCAGGGAGGAGGTAGGCATGTCGACAAGTCAGCGCCTGCCGCCCAGAGGCGGGATTTCCAGGCGACGCATCATTCCGATGGCTCTAGTCGCGACCACGAGCCTTCTGCTCGCGAGTTGCGGCGAACACGAAGACAAGTACAAGCCGGGCGGCGGCTATCAGTTCCCCGGTGGCAAGACGGACGAGAAAGGCCAGTACACCCAGGGAAACCCCATCTAGCTCGGCGGCCGCCCGGAGGCCACCGAACCGTCGAACCTCGTTCTGGCCTGCCTGCGACTGCCCGCTGGAAGTAGCGTTGCCGCATCCCCGGGCCTGGATCCGGAAACTGGATGTGGCTCCGACGCCGCGAGCCGCCGGTTCTCGGCGTCACTGCGTTCACGTCGCCGCGCGGGGCACCCAATCTGTCCCCTGCCACATGTCGACTGGCGCCCCAGATCCGTTGCCCCCATTGGCTTGACAGGGCCGACCCTTAGAGAGTTAATAGTTGGGTGCCGAGTACTTCGTGAACGAATGAGACTCGTTCCGAACCAGGGAGGTTGCCATGAAGCCAGTGATGTCGCGTCGTCGACTGCTGGCAGGCGCTGTGGGCGCGGCGGGAGCCGCCGCGCTGGCCGCCTGCGGTGAGACGCAGATTGTCGAAGTCGAACGCATCGTCACGCAGGAAGTGCCGGTAGAGAAGATCGTAACCAGGGAAGTCGCGGTCGAGGTCGAAAAGATCGTGACCAGGGAAGTCCAGAAAGTCGTCGAGGTCCAGGCCCCGCAGCAGGAGGTTTCATTCATCCGGTACGTGTCCAACCACACGTCCGGTCCGCGCGCCAAGGCCAACCAGTGGGCGCTCGAGCGCTTCGCGCAAATCCAGCCCAACATTCACGTTCGGTTCGAGCCCGCCGGCCGCCTCAGCGACATTCTGGGCGTCCAATTCGCCGCCGGAACTGCCCCGGACACCACGCTCTCGTCACAATCGCTGTTTCTGCATTTCCAGGAAGGTGACAACTGGCTCGAAGTTACCGAACTGCTCGATAAGCACGGCCTGGTCCGCGAGGACTTCTACTTCGTGCCCGACGACTACACCGACAACAAGGTCGACCATTCGTTCCCACCGCCACAGGTCATGAACGGGCCGCAATTCGGGATGCCTTTCCAGGTCGCCATCAGCGGCTTTGTGGGCAACATCTCGCTCGCCGAGGAGAACGGCGTCGAGATGCCAACGAGCGAGAACAGCTGGACCTGGGATGACTGGACCCAGATGGACAGTCAGATGACGGATCCCGACGAGGACACGTTCGGGACCTGGGCTCGCAACGACTACGAATTCCAGTACATGCCGCAGATGTACTCCAACGGGCTGAAGAAGCCCTTCAATGACGCCCTGACCAAGGCCATGTACGACCTGCCCGAGGTCCACGAGGCGCTGCAATACCTGGTGGACAAGGTTTTCCTCCACGAGACCTCGCCACCGGCAGAACTGACCAAGGAACTTGGCGGGGAGTTTGGCAACCCGTTCGCCGCCGGCAAGATTGGTCTCTGGCCGTCTGGCCGGGTCTATTCCACCGGGTATGCGATTCCCCGCATTAAGGACCGCTTCCGCTGGACTCTGCTGCCGGAAGTTATCGTGCGCGACGGAATGACTCCCGGCCACGGTTGGAACGACCAGGCCAACATGGTTACCGCCACCGCGCGCAAGAACGGCACCGAAGAGGCCTCCACACTGTTCGTGATGTTTATGGCGGGCGAGGAAGTCTCTGATCGGGTGGGCATCGACCGCGGCCATATGCCCGCGCACCGGAAGTCGATCGGGAAGGCCGAGTCGATCGCCCCGCCACCCGAAGGCATGCAGTGGCTCAAGGTCTATGCCGATCGGCCCGATACGCGCCACCTCTACACCTTCAATGAGTGGCCCGCGTGGAACCAGCAGATTCGGCCCCTGACCGCGAAGGCCTTCGTCGGCGAATCCACGGTCACCGAGGCATTGCAGGACGTGCAGGACCAGAGCGCACGACTCCTGAGGAACTACACCGGGCCCAAGCCCTTCGTCAGCTCGCCGGTCTACCCATAGGCCTGAGGCATCGATCGCGTGGCGCAATTCGTCCCCGCCCGCGCCGGCCACTCGGCGCGGGCGCGGAGGCGACCAGGCGGGCCAGCGATCCAAGTGGGGGTGCGAGAGGCTGGCCGATCGGTCGGCGCTCCTTCTGCTTGGCTTCTGGCGCCGCTATTGCAGTCCTGCTCGCCGCCTGCGGCCAGCCCGACACCACCCCCTACCCGTTCACCCAAACGCGCGAAGGCCACAACTACCGCCTGACGGACGAGGATCGCGCGAAACTCCAGGAGGCCTACAAATCCAAGATGAGCGGCGGATAGACGTCAGTCCGCATCCGACAACCGCGACCGAGGCGCGGATGGCCGCTATCCTTCCAACCCAAAGATCCCGCTGCAGGGAGTTCTAGGCATGCTCCGCGTTGGAATCGTCGGCCTTGGCGGCATTTCCAGGTCTCACGGCGACGCCATCGAGACCCTCCCCAATGTTGAAATCGTCGCCGCAGCCGATCTCCTCGAAGCGCCCCGCCGCGCCTTCTGCGACCGCTACGAGGTTCCCCGCGCCTACCCCAGCCACACCGAACTGCTCAAGGACGACGAAGTCCAGGCTGTCGCCGTCACCCTCGGCCACCAGCTTCACCACCGCCTCACCGTCGACGCCCTCAACGCCGGCAAACACGTCCTCGTCGAGAAGCCCATGGCCCTCTCCCTCCAGCAGTGCGACGACATGATCGAGGCCGCCCGGCGCAACAACGTCAAGCTCATGATCGGCCTCACCCAGCACTTCCTCGGCCCCAACATGAAGGCCAAGCAGATCCTCGACTCCGGCGAGCTTGGCCCCCTCATTACCGCCGTCTGCTACTCGGTCAAGAACTGGGGCTACGCCAACCGCCGCCCTCAATACCGCAGCCGCTTCCACGGCGGCGGCTACTGGATGACCAACGGCGTCCACATCGTCGACCGGCTCACCTGGCTCGTCGGCTCCCAGGCCGCCCGCGTCAAGGCCCGCATTGGGACGAAAAGCCACTACCAGGCCGGGGACGACTACGGCGTTGCCTTTGTCGACTACAAGAACGGCGTCCCCGGCATCGCCATCGCCATCGGCTACCGCGATGGCGCTCCCAACTACCAGTCCGAGATCATCTGCACCCGCGGCGGCGTCCGCTTCAGCGGCTCGGGCGACCGGTACGTCGCCGTCGGCCGGGGTAATGAGTGGACCCGCGTCCCCTTCGAGGATCCGCCCGCCGGCATGACCGCGGAGTGGCGTGCCTTCGCCCGCTCGATCGAGGAAGACCTCGAACCGCCCACCTCCGGTGAATGGGGCCGCCACATCATGGAAATCCTTTTCGCCGCCGAACGCTCGTCTATCACCGGCCAGCAGGTCACGCTCGCCAGCGGATCCCAGTACACCGTCCAGACCACCGGCCAGGTCGTCTCGCAGGAACATGGCTGGGTCTGACATGCGCGCACCGATCGCCAGTCGCATCCCCGCACACGAACAGCCGTGAAATAGTGAAGGCGCCTGCACGACGACGCCCGTCTGCCCTTCATGCCGACCGGCGTCCCGCTGACAAGTTGTCGCGCCGCCGCCTTGTTGTCCTGCTTGCTGCATCGGCTGTCGCCCTCGCAGTGCTGGCCGGTTGCGGCGAGGATGAAACCCTTAAGCCGGGCGGCGGCTACAAGTTCCCCGGCGCCAAGAAAGACGAAACCGGCAACTACCGCATGCGTAACATCTAGCGGCGTTGGTCAGCCGCTGAACCGAAGGGATGGGCCACAATGCCAACCGCGACGACGCCAAGACCTTTCGCTGCCCGCGCCAACCCGCGTTCGGGTGGCACCCTATCCCGGCGTTCGCTCGGCCTCCTGCTCGTGATCGGGGCCGGGGCCCTCGCGGCCCTGGCGGGATGTGATGACGATGACAAGTACAAGCCAGGCGGCGGCTATACGTTCCCGGGCAAAAACCGCGACGGCAAAGGCTTCGGCGGCGGCAGCCGCGTCTAGAAGCCGCCACCAGTTCGCAGATTGGCGGACAAAATCGCACCAGCCGTAGGCCGCGTCGCCGCCACGACGCACGGGAGTCGGGGCACGAAAGTACTTGACCTCCGCAGCGAGTCCAATCCTTACGCCAGGCCCCACCCTGCCGCCCAACTCCCCCGCCGCCGGCTCGTTGCCTTGCTCGCCGTCTCGGCCGGTGCGCTTGCCACCCTGGCCGCCTGCGGCGAGAAGAAACTCACCCGCGATAACTACGATTTCCCCGGCGCCCGCAAGGACAGCACCGGCAACTACCAGATGCGCAACGCCCAATAGCGCCATTGCCCGGCGCGGAACTGAAGCGGGCGGCTCACCTGCCAGCGCAGCCCGAGTCTCGGGCTTGTAAATTAGGGAGCGAACCCACCGCCGGACGATCCGACGCCCACCCGCACGAGAGACACGAAATGAACGACTTGGCTCCCCGCCATGAATCTACCCCCCGCCGCTCCGGCCACCTCTCCCGCCGCCGACTCGGCGTCTTACTCGCAGCGTCCGCTGCCGCGCTAGCCACCTTGGCCGCCTGCGGCGGGGAGAAAGAACTCACCCGTGACAAGTACTCGTTCCCGGGTGCCGAAAAAGACGCCAGCGGCAAATACAAGATGCAATCCTTCCGCTAGACCGAGGAGCCCCTGCCCGCCGCATCAAGTCCTCCAAACTCCCGGACAGGCGATTGCGCGTACAGTAGGACCGCGCTGGGCTGAGTCGTGCGAGCCGGTCTTGTGCCTGCAACGCAAAAGGCAGTCGAATGGCTGGCTTGAAGAACGGCGCTGACTTCGACGCCGTCGTCATCGGTGCCGGCTTCTCCGGCCTCGGCATGCTCCGCCGCCTGCGCGACGTCATGGGTCTCTCCGTCCAGGTCTACGAGACCGGCAGCGGCGTCGGCGGCACCTGGTATTGGAACCGCTACCCCGGCGCCCGTTGCGACTCCGAGAGCTACATCTACTGCTACTCGTTCTCCAAGGAACTGCTCCAGGACTGGACGTGGAGCGGCAAGTACCCCGAGCAACCCGAGATCCTCTCCTACCTCGAACACGTCGCCGACCGCTTCGACCTCCGTCGCAACGTCCAATTCGATACCCGCGTCACCGCCGCCGTATTTCAGGAGGACATCAACCTCTGGGAAATCACCACCGACCAGGGCGACCGCGTCACGGCTCAGTACCTCATCACCGCCATCGGCTGCATCTCCACCAGCAACGTCCCGCCGATCGAGGGCCTGGACTCCTTCCAGGGCGACTGGTACCACACCGGCGCGTGGCCCCACGAACCCGTCGACTTCTCCGGCAAGCGCGTCGGCGTTATCGGCACCGGCTCCAGCGGCGTCCAGTCCATCCCCGTCATCGCCAAACAGGCCAGCAGCCTCACCGTCTTCCAGCGCACGCCCCAATTCACCGTCCCCGCCCGCCACCGCGCCGCCGACCGCCGCTTCATCGAGGAAGAGGTCAAGCCCAACTACGAAGAGATTCTCGAGAAGGCCCGCTGGAGCCAGGGCGGCGGCGGGCGCGAACCCATCGGGCAGTCCGCCCTCGCCGTCACCGAAGCTGAGCGCACCGAGATCTACGAGGAACAGTGGGAAAAGGGCGGCTACGAATTCAGCGGCGGCTCATTCGCCGACCTAATGACCAACCGGGCCGCCAACGACACCGCCGCCGACTTCATCCGCAACAAGATCCGTCAGATCGTCAAAGACCCGGAGACCTGCCGGAAGCTCCTCCCCCACGACCACCCCTTTGGCGCCAAGCGCGGCCTGCTCGACACCGGCTACTACGCCACCTACAACCGCGACAACGTCCACCTGGTCGACCTCCGCCGCACCCCCATCCACCGGATCACCCCCAACGGCATCCGCACCTCGGCGCAGGACTTCGAGCTCGACGTCATCGTCTTTGCCACCGGCTTCGACGCCATGACCGGCACCTTCTTCAAGATCGACATCCGCGGCCGCAACGGCCTGGCGCTACGCCGGAAATGGTCGGAAGGACCAAAGACCTACCTCGGCCTCCAGGTCGTCGGCTTCCCCAACATGTTCATGATCACCGGCCCCGGCAGCCCCTCCGTCCTCAGCAACATGCCCGTCAGCATCGAGCAACACATCGACTTCATCGCCGACTTCATTACCTGGATGCGCGAGCGGAATGTGGAGACCGCCGAAGCCGACCCCCAGGCCGAGGAGCAATGGGTCGCCCACGTCAACGAAGTCGCCAACACCACCCTCTACGTCCACGCCAACTCCTGGTACCTCGGCGCCAACATCCCCGGCAAACCCCGCGTCTTCATGCCCTACCCCGGCGGCGTCGGCCCCTACCGCCAAAAATGCAACCAAATCGCCCACAACAACTACCAGGGCTTCATCCTCAGCAACCCATCAACCGACCGGCTATCCCCGCCAGACCAAAGCCCGGTCAGCCTTTGACCAGACCGGAACCACGGATGACACCTGTACGACGCGGTCGCCTTCGGCTGCCGTCTGAACTCGTGCGTCCGGCGCTGCCCTCAACGCCTGGCACTCATCAATCCCCTGGCAGAACGACGGCGCCACAGCCGGGGGGGGGTCGGCTGTAGAAGGAGAAACTAGGGTATTGGACCAGCCACGGAGGCCACGATGACCAAAGAACGCACACGCCCGAAGCCTGACAGTGCCGTGACCGACGGCTCGGACGACAACTGTTCCCCTGCCAATCCAGGTGCGGCTGGTCATGTGGCAGAGAGTCCTGTTTCCGAGAAGTCCAAGGCGGTCATCAAGGAAGTCTCCGTTCGGCGACGCAAAACCATAGAAATCCTGGCCAATCGCTGACCGTCACTACCGAGTCACCTGGGCCGACGCAGTCTGTGCCCATGACGAAGCGTTACTGGCGGGCGGCGCGCCGGGAATCCTCAGCCGCTCAGCCGTCGAGTCTGCGATAGCCCGGCCGTATCACGGCTACCACCCGCGCATCCACCAGAAGGCGGCCGCATTGCTTCACGGCATCGTGACGAATCATGGCTTTGTGGACGGCAACAAGCGCACGGCTGTCTACTTGGTGGAATTGCTCGCAGTCAGAAGCGGATATCGACTGGCGGTGCAGGATTTGGCGTTGGCAGATGTCGTGACGGCTGTGGCTCGTGGAGACTTTGGATAGGAACAGCTTGCCGCGTGGTTCAAAGAACGATTGAAGCCCGTCGAAAATCGACTGTCGGGCCAGCCGCCGCCCGGCCAAGAATGGGTCCCAAAAAGATCAAGCAATCTATCGTGGCAATCGGCACGCCGCCGTCCCACTCCCCCACCTACGGATACACCGGCTCACGCTCATACGGCTTCGGTCCGTCGTAGAACGAGAAGAACCGTTCGCCCCATGCCTGGCACGCCTCCAGCGCCTGCTCGGCCGGATGCGTCCCAAACCACCCTTTCCAGGCGAGCCCCTTGTGGTGCCGCCACCACCGCTCCCAGCCTTCAAACGGGTACGGACTCCGGTTATCCGGCCGGTCCGCATACGCCTTCAGCCATTTCATCCCCTCCGGCGGCGATGCCAACGACTCGGTTCTCTTCATTACGGACTTGTAGACCGGTACATGCCCCCGCTCAATTCCGACCCGTGATTGGTACTCCTCGCCCGCAAGAAACGCGGCCAACTCAAAGGCCGCTTCAATCTCCCAATTGTCCTCGTCTCGTGCCGGTACTAGGTGTCCCCGCATCGACCACGAGTGTCCCGGCTGCCCGGTGCCCGGCGCCACGACCTCGGGAAGCAGCGCCCATCGGAATCGGTCATTGATCCGCGGAGCGTCGAAACCCGTTGAGCCAACCTGGTCGGTCGGCCAGATGCCGATCTTGCCGGCCGCAAACGGATTGCCATACTCCCCGGCGAGTTCCTGCGTTTCGCGAGCCGTCGGAGACGTCTTGCGCTCAAGCACCTTGTCGGTCAGGTACGTCCATGCCTCCAGCGCCTCGGGCTGATCGAACATAGTCTTGGTCAGACCGTCATCAAACGGTTTCTTGAGTCCGTTCGTATACATCTGCGGCATGTACTGACCCGCATAGTCGTCCCTCGCCCACGTACCAAACGTGCCGGTCTCGGGGTCAGTCATCCGCGCGTCCCACTCCGTCCAGTCGTCCCACGTCCACGAGTCCGCGCTATCAGGCAAGTGCACCCCGGCGTCTTCGGCCAGCGATACGTTGGCTAGGAATCCGCTGATCGACAATTCAAACGGCAATCCAAACAGACCGGAGTAACGCTGATAGTCCGGCATGGCTGGCCCGGGAAATGAGTGGTCGAGCCCGTCATCCGTCACGGTGTCGGGCACGAAATAGAGCTCCTCCCACGGATCGTAGTAGAGATTTTTGGCCGCGAAGTCGCTGATATCGACAAAGGCGCCCTGATCGCGAATACGCACGAAATCCTTCTGTAACAGCAGCACCAAGTGCGGCGGCGAGAAGGCGCTGCCACGGATCCCAAGGAGGCGAGCTGCCGTAAACGTGGGGGCCAACCTAACCTGAAACTGGGGAAACTGCTTTCCGAACAAGTCCACACCCCACTTCATGGCAGCCCCACGCGGGCCGCTCGTGTGGTCAGAGACAAGCCGGACCTCGATGATCCGCGAGTGTGGCCGTGGTTCACTTCCGACGGCTGGAATCGTTGGTTCCCGGACGGCATTCCTCATATCCGTCCCACCGCCAGCCTTTGCGGAGTCCTCCGACACCCCAGCCAACGCCACCACCCCACCAACCCCCAACCCCAGCCGCCCCGCCAACCCCAACACCCCCCGCCGCGAAACCCGCCGCCCCAAACCCGGCAACCGTCCCGCACTCACCACCCGTCCCTCGCTCACCGCTCGCCCCACCCCCACCTACGGGTACACCGGCTCACGCACAGACTGGTCCGCTCCATCCTAGTGAAGCCGAATGCACCGCCCGCCCGTGCCCGCAACACACTAACTGCCCCCACCCGTTATAAAGTAGAACCATCAACCGTCGGCCAAGCGCGCGGACGCCCACCCGGTCCCAAACCCACAACCGGTCCACCGTCCCGCCACCCTGACCCGCGGCCACCCGGGCGGCGGAGGCATCACTGTGACTCAGCATCACCCAACTCAGTCCACCCACCCACCCGCGGCCCCCCGCGCCCTCACCCGCCGTCGCGCCCTGCTCCTGGCCGGAGTCGCCGGCGCCGGCGCCCTCGCCGCCGCCTGCGGCGAACCTGAACTCCCCAACATCCAACCCCCAGTCCTCCCCTCCACCCAGCGAACCCAGGCCGCCGCCACGCAGGCAACCGAATCCGCCCCCACGCCCCAACCCACCGTCGTGGTCACCGCCGGCGATCGCGCCCCCAGCCGCGAAGGCGCCCTCCCCCAGGCCGGTGCTGACCGCCCCATCTCCATTGCCCTGCCCACCTTCGCCGGCGGCAACTGGGACGTCGAACCCATCCTCCTCTCCGCCGAACTCGCCGCCCGCCAGGACACCGACGGCCGCTACAAGTTCTCGCGCACCCCCCTGCCTTCCAACTTCGGCTACCGCTGGGACTACGCCGCAACCGTGGACGACGGCTCCGGCAACGCCCGCACCGACCTCCTCATGCTCGAGCAGTGGGACCTCGCCAACCTCGTCGCCGGCAACAAGCTCCTGCCGCTGGATGAGCACCTCGCCAGCGACTCCACCTTCAACCCCGGCGCCTACTGGCCCGGCATCCTCGAGACCGGCAAGGTCGAAGGCGTCCAATACGCCCTCCCCATCGCCGCCGCCCCCTGGATCACCGTCGTCAACCGCGACCTCGCCGCTGCGGCCGACTACCAGATCCCGCCCCGCAGCGCCTGGGACGGTCAGGCCTTCGTCGAAGCCGCCCTCGCCATGCACGGCGACCCCGAAGCTCCCGGCGGCAGCGATGCCCTTGGTCTCCTTCTCAACGTCGAACCCATGTGGGGCGCTCCCGACCAGCTCTGGAGCTGGACCCCCAGCTTCCTCTTCCTCCAGTCCGCCCTCGGCGCCTTGCCAGACAGCAAGGGCTCCTTCGCCCCCCTGCGCTCGGACCCGGCCAAGGCCATCGCCGAGACCTACTACGACCTCGCCACCACCTACGGCCTCGCCGAGGACTCCGAGGCCAACCGCGGCAGGCTCTGGTTCCGCTACACCCAGGGCCAGATCGCCATGCTCATCATGAGCCTCGGCGGCCTCAGCTTCGGTTGGATGACCCGCAGCAGCGGCCCCGACAACGTGCTGTATCCGTTCCCGCGCTTCGGCTCCGGCGGCGCGCCGGTCAGCGTCTGGATGATGATGGGCATCGGCAACGGCACCCAGGAACCCAAGGTCGCCTACGACGCCCTCCGCGCACTCGACCGCAACACCCAGCGCGTCGCCAACGTCCCCGCCCAGCGCCTGGAGCCCGACCAACTCCAGCACCTCTTCGCCAGCTACAGCGACGAAGCCGCCCAGATGGTCGTTGACATAATGCAATCTGCCAACTACGTCACCGTCGAACGCCCCCAATGGGGCGCCTTCGTCAACCAGCTCGACGCCGGCATCATCCGCGACCAGCTCTCCGCCAACGAAGCCCTTACCAACCTCACCCATCGCCTCGAAGAACTAGGCGCCCGGGTCTAGTCCACCGCGCGCTGCCGGCATCGGATCCGCTGCTACTTAGAGGGGGCACTCACATGACGGACCAAAGAGACCTCGCCTTCACCTTCACCTGCATCATCGAAGCGCCGGTCGACACCGTCTTCACCGCCATCACCGGCCAGCACGCCATCAGCACCTACTTCACTGACGCCTCCAGCGGCCCCCTAGCCGAGGGAACCACCGTCATCTGGCGCTTTGGCAACCTCGAAATCGACGTCCACGTCGAAGAAGTCCTCCCCAACCACCGCATCGTCTGCAACTGGCCCGCCGCCGGAAACGTCGACTACCGCACCACCTTCACGTTCACATTCGATTCGCGTGGCGACACCACCCTCATCCACGTCAGCGAAACCGGCTGGCGCGCCGACGCCCCCGGCCTCGCCAGCGCCTTCGACCAATGCTCAGGCTGGACCCACTTCTTCGCCAGCCTCAAAGCCCGCCTCGAGCACAACGTCCACCTCAAACATTTCTTCCCCAACGGCCCGGAATAGCCCAGCCACGCTCCTGCCCCACATCGCTGTCCCGCGTCGTTCAGGACGCGGCGCCGTGGCCCCGTCACCCCCTGAACGCGCCGCTCACTCCTTCCCCTCCTCATCTCAACCCCGTACCGTATAGCTTCAATGTCCTCCGCCTAACGCCCCTTCAATGCCCCCCAACATCCTCCTCTTCATGACCGACAGCATGGACGGCCGCGTCATGCGCCACCTCGGCCACCCTGCCGCCCACACCCCCAACATGGACCGCTTGGCTGCCCTCGGCACCTCCTTCAGCAACGCCTACTGCAACTCCCCCCAGTGCGCCCCCTCCCGCGCCAGCTTCTGGAGCGGCCAATACGTCCACCGCGTCCAGGCCTGGAACAACCCCGGCGGCCTCCCCATGGACGCTCCAACCTTCGGTACCCACCTGGAAAACGCCGGCTACGGCCTCCACGTCTTCGGCAAAACCGACTACCGCGTCGGCGGCCACTCCCTCAAAGCCCGCCTCACCGCCTGGATCCGCTCCGCCAACATCAAACGCCCCCATAACCCCAGGCCAAAGGCCGTCACCGTCCAACCCGACACGCCGAGGCTTCACGACAAAGACTGGCTCCAAATCGATAACGCCTGCCAATTCCTAACTGACTACTCGGAAGACGATCCCCCCTACTTCCTCTACCCCAGCACCAACGTCCCCCATCCCCCCTTCCGCGCCACCCCGCACTACCTCTACCAAATCGACCCCGCCGCCGTCACCCTCCCGCCCTACGAACCCGACCTCCACCCCGTCATGGACTACATGAGCGTCACCAAGAACACCCACGGCCACTTCACTGACGGAGAAATCCTCGCCATCCGCCACCACTACTTCGCCATGGTCGCCGAAACCGACGCCATGCTCGGCCAGGTCCTCGACACCCTCGAGGCCACCGGCCAGCTCAACGACACCTACATCATCTTCGCCAGCGACCATGGCGAAATGAACATGGAACACCGCCAAACCCTCAAAAACGCCCTCTACGAAGCCTCCGCCCGCGTCCCCCTCATCGTCGCCGGCCCCGGCCTCCGGCAGGGCGTTGTTTCAGACCAACTCGTCTCCCTCATCGACCTCTTCCCCACCCTCATGGACATCGCCGGCCTCGATCATCCCGAAGGCCTCGACGGGGTCTCCCTGCTGCCTCTTTGCCGCGGCGACGCCTCAGACCGCCCCGACTACGTCTTCAGCGAATACCACAGCAACTTCACCAACACCGGCATCGCCATGTGGCGCCAGGGCCCCTGGAAATACATCCGCTACGCCGGCTACCCACCCCAACTCTTCAACCTCCACGACGACCCCGAAGAGCTAACCAACCTCGCCCAATCCCACTCCCACATCGTCCGGGACCTGAACGCCCGCCTCGAATCCCTCGTCGACTTCGACCACGCCGACACCCAGGCCAAAGCCAACGACCGCCACAACTACCAAACCTGGCGCCAACCCCTCACCCTCACCGAAATCCAAGAAGCCCTAACCAAATCCCACCAGGGCGTCTGGGACCCCGACGACGACAAACACCTCGAATCCTGGCTATCCCACGATCTTTCGTAGGGGCGGGTCTCTGACCCGCCCGTCTTCCGCGCAACCCCGCCATCCCGGCGTCCCCGGCCAGTCTTTCGTAGGGGCGGGTCCCCGACCCGCCCGTCTTCCGCGCAACCACCAACCCGGCCGCCACCCGTTCGTGGTGAGCCGCCCCAGAGTCTTTCGGCGGGGCGTGTCGAACCACAACCCCCCAGCACCTAACCCACCCAGGCAGTCCTATGCACACCCCGCGCCCCCGCCCTACCCGTTCGTGGTGAGCCGGGCCGGCGTACCCACCGGACCGTTCCGAACCCCACCCCTCAGCACCCAAGCCGCCCGGGCAATCCGTTCCTATCCACCCTTCCTCCCCACCAGAATCAAATGCGTCCCCCCATCCACCAGCCCCGGCTCCCGGCACAGCGCCCGCTCCAGCTCCACCGCCGTAGCCCACGCCTCAGGACTCTCCAGGATCTCGTTCGCCGCCGCCGACTCCCCCGACGTCGTCACATTGCTGCCCGCCAGCTCCAGCACCTCGCAGCCCGGAAACAGCTCGCGCAGCTCGTCACTCCGATACATATGCATCGGCGGATGCTCCAGATCAATCTCCGGCGACGGAAATCCCGGCAAGTCCCCGTGTTCGGCAACCCGCCACACGTGCCATTCCTCCGGATCTTCCAGGATGTACATCTGCGGTCTACGAACCAGCGTGGCCATCGTCCCCAGCCGGCTCATCACGCTCACCAGCAGGACGCCGCCCGGCCGCACCACGCGAACCAGCTCCGCCGCCGCCGCGTGCCGCTGCTCACACACGTACGAAAGCGCGCCCCCGTAGCAAATCACCGCATCGAACTGCCCATCCCCGAACATCGAGAGATCCGCAATGTCGCCGGCCACAAACGCTTCCACCGCACCCAACACACCCGCCTCGGCTACCGTCGCCCTGGCAAGCTCCAACTGACCATCCGACAAATCCAGGGCCGTCACCGTTGCCCCAAGCTCCGCCGCCGTCACCGTAAACCGCCCCGGCCCACACCCCGCGTCCAGCACCCGGTCCCCCCGCCCCACATACCGCGCAATGAAATCGGCATGCACCACCGCCTTCAACCGCCCCGCCACCGACCCCTCCAACCGCTCCCACTCCCGCCCCCCATACGCGTCAAAAAACCCCTTCGTATACCTGGCGTCATACATTCCCACGCCTCCTCATCCACCATCCCGGCGTCCCCGGCCGGGACCCAGCAGCAACCAGCTTCCTCAGCGCACCATGCCACCCCGTTCTCGGTGAATCCCAGGCTCCCCGCCGCCCGACTCGCCCCCCGTTCGTGGTGAGCCGCCCCAGAGTCCCTCGGCGGCCCGTAGAGCCTGCCCTGAGCCCGCCAGAGGGGCCGTGTCGAACCACCCCCCGGATGCACACCCAACCCTCCGCCATCCCGGCGTCCCCGGCCGGGACCCAGCAGCAACCACCAATCCCGGCGCACTGTGCCACCCCGTTCACTCCCGCATCCCGAGCCCCCTCCTCACTCTCACTCCTCATTACGCTCAGCTCACTCTTTCCTCACCCCCGTTCGTCGTGAGCCGCCCTCGAGTCCTTCGGAAGCCTGCCCTGAGCCTGCCGAAGGGGGCGTGTCAAACCACACAGCCCCCAGCACCCAAGCTGCCGAAACAGTCCTCGGTTCACTGCCCCGCCTCGCCCTACCCCGTTCGTCGTGAGCCGCCCTCGAGTCCTTCGGAAGCCTGCCCTGAGCCTGCCGAAGGGGGCGTGTCAAACCACACAGCCCCCAGCACCCAAGCTGCCGAAACAGTCCTCGGTTCACTGCCCCGCCTCGCCCTACCCCGTTCGTCGTGAGCCGCCCTCGAGTCCTTCGGAAGCCTGCCCTGAGCCTGCCGAAGGGACCGTGTCGAACCACCCCGCGAATGCAACACCCAACCCTCCGCCATCCCGGCGTCCTCGGCCGGGACCCAGCACCCCGATCAGTCCCGGCGCACCAAAGCCACCCCGACCTCCCAACCACCGCAAGCGCACCCTCGCTCTCTTCTCACGCCTCACTTCTCTCAGCTCACTCCGTCCTCACCCCCCGTTCGGGGTGAGCCGCGCCAAAGTCTCTCGGCGGGGCGTGCCGAACCACACTACGCACAGCACCCAAGCCACCCAGGCAGTCCCCCTTCCCTGCCCGCTGTCATCCCCGTGTCCGCTCCCGGACCCAACCCGTACCAACGCCTCTCGCGCGTCCTGCTACCCGGATTCGCCTAGTCCATCTCGCTTCACCCACTGTGAAGACTTCACTACGCGATGGCGTAGCCGGTGAACACTAGGTAATATCTCGCCTTCAGCAGAAGGCCTACTGACCAAGCCGACTCCATGAATCGTCATGGCGGAGACGAAAGGGCGGCTCATGCCGGTCATGTTCGTGTACGTCTAAGTGATGACGTCCGGGCGTTTGGACCTGGGCAATCGTAGACGTCAGCCAGCCTGCGACTCGATCCACGCCAACTAGGAATCTCGAGTGAGCAACGCCAACTTAGCGGCTCTTGTCGGCTCGCGAAATGCGTGCGTCTGGTAACGGATCAGCGTTCAGCGGTCTGATTTGACCGCCACAGAAGGGAAGTCTCGTGAAGATTATCCGTGCGACTTTGCTTGCGATAGGCGCAACATTGCTTCTCGTGCCGTTAGCACTTGCGCAGTGGCCGACGACTTGTGTCGAGTTGAATGACATAGTTGAAGCGCACCTGGGGAACACGAATAATGTTGGCATTTATCAGCGAGTGTTTGGTGATCAAGCCGAACAGGCGTGTCAGAATGACCATCGCGAAGACGTGCTCGGCGTGTTCGCTTGGGCACTGCGCGGAGAACACCAGACACCACAAACCGAACCAGCGGTCCCAGCAGAACCCAGTCCAACGCCTACACCCACGGCAGCGACTACCACCCCAATTCCGTCTGATTCATCAACCTACTTTACACATTGGAGTGAGTCACTAAAAACTGACCCAGTGACAAATTCACCTGTTCACACTGCTACACATTGGAGCAGCATTGGTGTAATTGGTGAAGACTCGTCATCAATTAGTGCTCGATGTAGAGACGGTCAAATGGCTATATTCGTCTTCTTTGAGGGGGAGTATCTATCAACATTTTCTGACGATCGGCTAGAAGTGGAGTGGCGCTGGAATAATGATCCATCGTCCAACTCAGGACGATGGACTAGATCGACGAATGCTGAGGCGACATTCGTTCCTCCTTCGTTAAGGAGTAGCTTCGGAAATTCACTCATTCATGCCAGTGACTTAGCAATCAGGGTGAGAGACGCCAACGGAGATGTTCTTACGTCGGTCTATCGGTTCCAAGGCGCAACGTCATCGGACCACCCAGTTCGACGTGCATTTCAAACCTGTGGGATAAATATATGAGGTGAGCTCAACGCCCGCCCCATTCATTTGGGCGGGCTAGGACATGTTAAGGGTTCGTATGTCGAACGTCGAAGGCTTGGACAACGAAGCATTCGTCGAGTGTCAGGCGGAGTCTTAGCGAATCCGTGTTTCCCAGTAGTCGGGGCGTCCAGATAACTCCGCCAATTGGAGAGAAAGCTCTTTATTGGTGTTCGCCCATTATCAAGATTGCCCAGAAGGGATCGAGGTTCTTTTGGAGGACTTCGTCTAGTGGATGGTTCTTAGGTGTGATGAGAGGCGCGTCAGACTGTCAAGGCCTCGCCTACTGTGCCTTTGAGGAAGTTCTCGGGTTGACCGTATGCAGTCTGGGAATGGTCAGGCTTGTCAGGTTTGGCCATCGCCTGATCGAAAGGTTTATAAGGTGACATATGGGAGAATTCAAGTTACGAATACTGACAATGTTGACAATGAAGCCACCTTTGACTTCATGGATTGTCTCGCTTAGGTCGAGTATGTATGCGCCTTTCGGGCCAGTGACCTGACCAACGTGGACGAGCGACCAGCAAAAGCGCTGCTCTGTTGAGCTATTGATTGATTCAGCTGCTTGACGAACCTGTTGTCCTTTACCAATAGCAACTGCTCTTGGCCTCGGGATAGAGCCGGTGCGATCGCAACGTCGTGCGCGATTGGAAGCCATGCTTCAACAGCAGGATCAGCGAGGTGAGATCTATCAGGTGAATGAGTCATCTTGGATATCGGGTTACTTCCAATCACAAAGCTACGATTGGGTTTCGAAATGCGGGCAATTCTAATTCCCTTATCAGCTATGATTCTCATTGGCTCTGTATCACTTGACTCGACACCGATCCTTGCTCTGACCGATTTGACTGTTCTGGATCTCTCGTCAGGATCACTGAGGAGTGAGTCACGGATTGCTATCACCTCCGGCGTTAGTGCATTTCGTCTTGACAGTTCAGAAGCTAAATCACTCGTAATACGAGTCAGATTATGCCCCATGTCTTCTTCTGGCATATGCATATCCGGAACGCGGTACCACTGACATATAAAGAACCGATCCCAGATTCCCTTCTCTTCGGGCATGAGAGCCGGTACGTCGAAGTTTCTTGCTGCGCTGACAATCTTATCTGCAATCGGTGCCGAGTCGCTCTCAAGTTGTGACAAGAACTGTTCGTTCGAAAAGTCGCGCCGCCCATCAAGATCATAGGCGGTGTTTAGGTGGTTCTCAGCAAAGGTTTGCTGCGGGCGTGATCTGAGTATCCCGCGTGCAGCGGCAGCACGGTTAAACACGTATAGCCAGCCGTCGTCGTCGGTGAAGCCATTTAGCAGCATCTGTGGAACGAAGTGGTGGCGTTTTGGATTGCTTTTTCTTGCCATCGGTGACTATCGGTGCAGACGACTCACATGTGTTGTGTCGACTGTACTTCCGGCTAACGGACGCGTAGCTCCACGCAAGGCCCTGTTTGGTCGAGTTGGTTGCACCGACCATTCTAATCACTCAATCCCAGGCCGACCCTCCACCCGGCATCGCTCATCGCCTCGCACGTCCGCGACCGCTTGAGCTACGGCTTCCTCGATCTCCTCCGCCGTCCGCTCACGAACCTCCCGACCGAACCGCTTCAAAATCTCGTGCCCCTCCGCCCATCGTGCATCCAGCGCATAAGCCCGTTCAAAGTCATCCGCCGAAACGATGCCCACCAGCGATTCCCCGCGCCTCTCCACCACAAGCCGAACCTCGCCGCTGAACGCCATTCTGGTCACGTTGCTCCACTCCAGATCTTCAGATTCTCCAAATCGACCAGAACGACTTCTGGTCGCCTAAGGCTCGTCCTCCGTGGCCTTGCTCAGAAAATGCTGCCTGATCTCCTCGCTTTCACGCCAAAACCTCTCCTCGTCATACTTCCTTCTCACGCGAACAGAAACCATGCGAAGCGCCATAAGAAAAACAAGCAGAAGCATCACAACGGACCCAAGAACCGTCACAACCAGATTCCCATCGCTCCAGGCACTCGAGATAGTCACGGCGCACCCAACAACAAACGGCGAGGCCAACAGCGTGACGAAAATCGTCACCACCCACGTGGCGACAGATCCCCCGGACCCAGCAATCGACTCGCCCTTACTCACCTCTTCGGATCCCGCAACCTCGCGCCGCCCGTCAGTCTATCGCCCGAACTCCACAGCGCCGCGCCCTTGCCCACGGTGAGTCAATCAAGCGCTGCTCCCACCGCGTCCCGAATCACCGGCTCCCCACTTACCAAACCGGCGCCCCGCACCTCAACCTGCCTGGTCACCGCCGCCGCAACTGCATTTGCATCATCGTCGTCACATCTCTCCAGTCGCGCTGCGCACAGCGCACCCTCGGATGGAATCCTGTTTCCACCATTCGATTCTTTAGACTCATGATGTCTACTCGACGCTGAGCAACGGCATATCCCGTGCGGGTGTGTCGGGGGGCGCCGGACCGTGGTCTGGTGCAGCCGGCGATCGACGAAACGGAGTCGTCACAAGTGTGGGCGGGAATCCGACGCGCAGCGTTGCTACTAATCGCGACGATCGCTCTCGTCACCCTTGGCGTCTCGATCGCCCAGGCCCAGTGGCCCACAACCTGCGTGGAGCTCAACGACCTCGCGGAGGCGGCGGCAGGCAATCACCAGAACGTCGGCATCTATCAGCGCGCGTACGGGGATCAGGCTGAAGCGCACTGTCAGAACGATCACCGCGACGATGTGCGCCGAACGTTCGCCTGGGCCCTGGGAGGCGAAGGCGAAGCGGTCGCCGGGACGTGGCCCACCACCTGCGTCGCGCTCAACGACCTGGCCGAAGCCGCCGCCGGCAACCCGGGCAACGTCGGCATTTACCAGCGGGCCTTCGCCCAGGACTCTGAGGCCGAGCGCGTCTGTCGGGCCGATCATCGCGCCAATGTGATCGCAACCTTCGCCTGGGCGATCCCGGCCCCTGTCCCCGAACCAACGCCGCAACCCGTCCCCGAGGCTACGCCTACGCCGCGATCGACCTCGCCAACGGAGCACCCCGACTATCAACGCGTTCGGAGCGCGGCCCTTGCTCGAAGCGGCGATGCGGCCCTTGCCGATGCGGTGGCAGCCGACGTCATCGGCCGTGGGGCCATCGACAGCTTCCTTCGCGGAACCGATGCGGGCGTGCAATTCGGCCAATGGAATTGCCCGTCGCGAAGTGCGGCCTGTCCCCTGGCTCCTGAGGCAACGTCGGCTCCACCACCTCCGCAGGTCGATGAAGGCGACCGGAGCCGGGCTCCGCGGACCGTGCCCAGCATCCGCCTTAGCGACCTGGTGTCACGGCTCGACGTTTCGATCTGGGACGGGGGCGTTCTCGACCTGTCCAACCTGGCTGCTGACCAGACCTACGAGGTTCTGGTGTCCAGCAGCAACCCCGGCGTCGTGGGGATCGGTGACTGCCTGGGGCCATCGGAATGGACCACGTTCACGGGATCGACGTCTCGCAGCTTTTGGTTCGTCATGCGCGGCTGCGCGCTGGGCAATGCGACGGTCACGATCGAGGTGCGGCTGGCTGGGGCCAGCAGCGCCGCGGCCAGCCTGAACCATCATGTGACCACGTTCGTCGTCACCAGCGTGCCGGATTTCCAGCGGGAGTCGCTCGAGCGGGCCATGCAGGAAGTGCGCGATCTCCTCGCCCGGGGCGGGCCAGCGCGCCCGGTGGATCGGCCGTACCCGCCGCGTCTGTTCGGCTACGTCAGCAGCGCCACCGCGTCTGCGACCACCGTGAGCTGGGCAACCTGGTGGGCCACGCGCCCCACGGGCGACGTGCAGATCACCGGCTTCCAGCTGCGGTACTGGCCGACGTATGAGCCGTCCAAAACCACCACCGTCGAGATCAGCGGCGCGAATGCCTGGCAGCACAGGATCACCGGGCTTGCGGCGGACACGTGGCACAGGATCGAGATGCGCGCCTGCACCAACCAGGACGACTGCTCGACAGCCGAGTGGTCACACCACTACGGGTTCAAGACGCCGCCGGGCTGAGGGTCGGCGCCCGCCACCTCCACCTGCCTAATCACCGCCGTTGCAACTGGATTCGCCTCATCGTCGTCGCATCTCGCCGGTCGGGATGCGCACATTGCACCGTCCAATGGTATCCCGCTGGCACTCTTCAATTCTGTAGACTTCTAATATCTACGCGATGCTGAGCAACGGCGAATCCCGTGCGGGCGTGCAGGAGGGCACGGGAGCGGGCTCGAGTGCAGCCGGCGATCGGCGAAACGGAGTCGTCACGAAATGTATGCGCGAGCCCGGCGCGCGGCCTTGCTGCTCGTGGCGACGATCGCTCTCGTCACATTTGGCGTCTCGATTGCCCAGGCCCAGTGGCCCACCACCTGCGTTGAACTCAACGACCTCGCCGAAGCGGCGGTCGGCAATCACCAGAACGTCGGCATCTATCAGCGAGCCTACGGTGATCAGGCTGAAGCCCAGTGTCAGAACGATCACCGCGACGATGTACGCCGCACCTTCGCCTGGGCGCTGGGCGGCGCCGGCGAAGCGGTCGCCGGGACCTGGCCCACAACATGCGTCGCGCTCAACGATCTGGCTGAAGCCGCCCGCGGCAACCCGGCCAACGTCGGCATTTACGGGCGGGCCTTCGCTCAAGACGCCGAGGCCGAGCGCGTCTGTCGGGCTGATCATCGCGCCAATGTGATCACGGCGTTCGCCTGGGCGCTCCCGGAACCAACGCCGGAACCAACGCCGGAGCCGACGCCGCAACCAACGACGGAACCTGCGCCCGAGGCTACGCCCACGCCGCAGTCCAGCCCGCCAACGGAGCATCCGGACTTTCAACGCGTTCGGAGTGCGGCCCTCGCACGAAGCGGCGATGCGGAGGTCGCCAATGCGGTGGCAGCCGACGTCATAGCACGCGCGGCCATCGACAGCTTCCTTCGCGGAACCGATGCGGGCGTGCAATTCGGGCAGTGGAATTGCCCGTCGCGAAGTGCGGCCTGTCCCCTGGCCCCTGAGGCATCGATTGCTCCCCCACCGCCGCAAATCGATCAAAAAACTCAACGCCAGGCTCCGCCGACCAGGCTCATCACCACGGTCACGGAGGCGGAGGGCGGACTCATCATCACCCAGGTCGAAAACCCGGAGACCGGACTCAGCATCCGCCTCCACGACCTGGTGTCACGGGGCGAAGTTTCGATCTGGGACGGGGGCACTCTCGACCTGTCCAATCTGGTTGCTAACCAGACCTACGAGGTCATGGTCTCCAGCAGCAACCCCGCCGTCGTGGGGGTCGGCGACTGCCTGGGCCCATCGGAATGGACCTCGTTCACCGGATCGACGTCACGCATCCTGAGATTCATCGTGCGTGGCTGCACGCCGGGCAATGCGACGGTCACGGTCGAGGTGCGCCTCGCCGGGGCCGGCAGCGCCGCGGCCAGCCTGAGCCAGCATTTGACCGTGGCACGGATCGCCAGCGTGCCGGAATTCCAGCGGCCCGCGCTCGAGCGGGCCGAGCAGGAAGTGCGCGATCTCCTCGCCCGGGGCGGGCCGGAGCGGCCGGTGCAGCGGCCGTACCCGCCGCGTCTCACGTACAGATACGCAGAACAGACCCCGACGTCGCACACACTGTACTGGGCGCCCTGGTGGGCGACGCGTCCCACGGGCGACGTGCAGATCACCGGCTACCAGATGCGGTACTGGCCGAACTATGAGCCGTCCAGAATCACCACGGTCGAGTTCACCGACGCGAATGCCTGGCGGCACAGGCTCACCGGGCTTACGCCGGACACGTGGTACAGCGTCTCGATGCGCGCCTGCACCAGCCTGGACGACTGCTCGGCAGCCGAATGGTCACACAGACTCCAGTTTAAAACCCCGCCGGGCTAGGTTCCCAGGCTGGAGTTGGCGGAGCGCGGGGACGACGACACTATTACCGTCACCTCTGGGCAGGCCGACGACGTGACAATGGAACCCGCGCCTCAGCTCCGTTCGCGCTGGCGGCCCTGCCGCTCTGATTCTGTCCTGCAGTCATCCTCGGTCGCCATCCCGCCCACACCCTCACCCTCAAACCCCCGCCATGACCCGCCTCAGACTTCCTCAAGAGTCTCTTGGAAAAACACCTATCACGCACGGAGCCCCCCAATTCACCCCCGAAATTGACGCCCCCGCCGCCACACCCCACCATCCCCTCACCGGCCGTCCTCCAACCACCCACGCGGAGCGCGCGATGTCCGACTACCAGCCCCTCAACCTCACCGCCCTCAGCAACGCCTCCGCCGACCTCCTCGGCCCCAGCGTCGCCGGCTCCCTCGGCCCACAGGCCTACCGCGGCGTCCCCTTCCACATCGGCGACCCCGACGCCGCCCAACTCCCCCTCCTCGGCGAAGGCGGCCACACCGGCGCCGTCCGCATCGACATCGCCCAATCCGCCCACACCCTCGTCTTCGCCCACGTCCTCGTCGACCCCCAGCTCCACCGCAGCGGCGTCCCCGGCGACCACGTCGCCACCTACGTCATCCACCACGCCGACGGCCAACAGACTGAGCTCCCCATCCGCGAACGCTTCGAAATCGGCTGGCTCGTCACCGCCCAGGACATGATCTCCGACGTCCGCTCCCCCGGCGCCCCCTTCGTTGCCATGCCCGACGTTGACGACGAACTCGTCCCCCGCGACACCGCCGGTCGCAGCGAGATGGGTCGCGCCCTCACCGAAGTCACCGGCGGCGTTTCCGCCAACGCCTTCTACCTCTGGCCCTGGCGCAACCCCCGTCCCCACGTCGCCATCCAGCACGTCGAGCTCCGCCCCACCGACCGCCGCATCATCCTCGGCGGCCTCTGCCTCGGCCACGTCGACGAAGACCCCTTCCGCCGCGCCGCCCGCCGCGCCGTCGTCATCGAGCTCCCCCAACCGGACGACGCCGACGCCCCCTTCGACCTGGACGTCTCCGTCGAACGCGGCATCGCCACCTTCCCCCACCCCATCACCCGCGACCCCGCCGCCTTCCTCGCCTCCGACACCGCCGGCTTCGGCGAACCCCGCAACGACGCCAACAGCCCCGCCTACACCGAAATCGCCGGCGTCCCCTCCGCCCAGATCCACGTCGCCCGCGGCTCAGACCAACTCGGCTCCGCCCGCCTCTCCGACCTCGAAGGCGGCCAACCCCTCGACGCTTCGCCGCGCCTCCGCCTCCGCCTCGCCGAACAGGGCCGCAACTGGGTCCACACCCGCGTCGTCGACGACGCCACCGGCCAGCCCTTGCCCTGCCGCGTCCACTTCCGTTCGCCCGAGGGCGTCCCCTACCAGCCCCACGGCCACCACAACCACCTCAACACCGGCCACGACACCTGGCACACCGATGTCGGCGGCGACCTCCGCATGGACCAGGCCACCTACGCCTACATCGATGGCCGCTGCCAGGGCTGGCTCCCCGTCGGCAAAATCCAGGTCGACGCCGCCTGCGGCTTCGAATACCAACCCCTCCGCACCGAGCTCCAGATCAAGCCCGGCCAGCGCGAACTCGAACTCCGCCTCCGCCGCTGGTCAGACCCCAACGCAAGCGGCTGGTACTCCGGCGACACCCACGTCCACTTCCTCTCCGGTGACGGCGCCAACCTCGAAGCCGCCGGCGAAGGCCTCAACGTCGTCAACGTTCTTGCCTCCCAGTGGGGCAGCCTCTTCACCAACACCGAAGACTTCATCGGCCGCCCCCGCGTTTCTGATGACGGCCGCACCATCGTCTACGTCTCCCAGGAAAACCGGCAGCACTTTCTTGGACACCTCACCCTGCTCGGCCTCAAGGAAGCCATCATGCCCTGGTGCTCCGATGGCCCCGGCGAAGCCGAAGCCGGCGGTTCCCTTGAAATCGCCCTGTCGCATTGGGCCGACGCCACCCACGCCCAGGGCGGCCACGTCGTCATTCCCCATCTGCCCAGCCCCAACGGCGAACCCGCCACCCTCATCGCCACCGGCCGCGTCGACGCCGTCGAAATGCTCCGCCAGCAGCAATTCCCCCACATGGAGTACTACCGCTACCTCAACGGCGGCTACCGGCTCCCCCTTGCCGGCGGCACCGACAAAATGTCCGCCGACGTTCCTGTTGGCCTCTACCGCACCTACGTTCGTTTGCCCGAGGGCCAGGACTTCGACTACGACGCCTGGTGCCGCAACATGGCCGCCGGCCGCACCTACCTCAGCGGCGGCCCCTTGCTCGAGCTCACCGTCGACGGCCACGACATCGGCGACACCCTCCGACTCCCCGAAGGCGGCGGCACCGTCACCGTCCGCGCCTGCGCCGAATCCATCCTCCCCATCCACTCCTTGCAGATCGTCCAGGCTGGTGAAGTCGTCGCCGAAACCCGCGAAGTCAGCGGCGCCCGCCGCCTCGACCTCACCGCCGACCTCCACGTCACCGAGGACAGTTGGATCGCCGCCCGCACCGGCGGCCCCAACTACTTTGATGCCCCCCAACACCACGACGGCTGGCACCGCAACCGCTTCGCCCACACCTCACCCGTCTACGTAACGACTGGTGAAGGCGACTGGTCCATGTGGAGCGACGAAACCGCCCGCTACATGCTCACCCTTATTGATGGCAGCTTGCAGTACATCCGCCAGCGCAGCACCCACTACCCGGATGGCCACGCCGTCCACCACCACGGCCACCACGACCACCTCGCCTACCTCGAAGAACCCTTCCACCAAGCCCGCCAAGCCATCCACCACCGCATGCACGCCTTAGGCATCCCCCACTAACCCACCCCCCGCCCAGCCCATCCACGGGAGCCCCTTCGTTCGCTCTCCCTGAAGGGCGAGGGAGAGGGAGCGGCGGCGGTGCGGGGGTGGGGATGGGAATTGGTGGGGGTGAAGGGGGGAACTGTCTCTCGCCAGCCCGCCCCCCAGAGGGGGGCGGGCTGGCGAGAGACAGTTTGGGCGGATTTTTTGCGGGGCGAGGTGAAGACGGGGGCTGTGTGCTCGGGACGCAGGGGAGGTTGGGATGGCTGGTAGAGCCGGGGCTGCTGGGGGCCGCTGGGTCCCCCATTCGACAGGCTCAGGGCAGGCTCTCTGAAAACGCCGGGATGTGGTTCGACTCGGTTCTCCGGGGACTCCGAACCGGCTCACCATGAACGGGGTGCGCTGGCATTGTTGGGTGCTGTTGGGTTCCCGCCTCGGACTGGGTCCCCCGGATCGTGCATCCCGGATCGTGTCCCGGGCAGGCTGGGGCAGGCTCCCGGCGGGGACGACGGGCGAGTGGGGTCGTCGGAGGGGGCGGTTGAGGACGGCAAGGAGCGGGGCGAGGAACAGGGTGAGGAATCCGAGGGGCATTGGGAGCGGGGATCAGGTTGGGAAGTTTACTCAGATAGTGTACATTGGTTGGGGACAGGGGGCAAGGGGTTGGGAAAGGACTGATCGAGGAAGGAGTGAGCTGAGAGAAGTGAGAATCGAGAGGGGAAGGGGAGGTGCGCTGGAAGGCGTGCGTGGACGGGGTGGCAGGTTGCGCTTGGAACGGTGGTTGCCCGGAAGAGGCCGGTCAGAGACGCGGCCCCCTTCGACAGGCTCAGGGCAGGCTCTACACAAGACGGCTGAAGGCGCCGGGATGACGGGGATGTGTTCAGTCGGGTGGGGCGATGTGTTCAGTTTTTGGGGGAATGTGTTCAGTTTCCGGCCCGATGTGTTCATTTTTGAGGGCCAGGTGTTCAGTGCGGAAGTGGAGAGGGGAGAGCGCAGAGGAGTGAGACCCGCGCGGACGGGGATGTGTCAGCCCTGGCGGGGCGATGTGTCCAGTTTTGGGCCGAATGTGTCCAGTTTCGGGGGCAATGTGTCCAGTTTTGGGCCCGATGTGTCCACTCTTCGGCCGAATGTGTCCAGTTTGGCGGGGGAGGTGTCCAGCGAGGAAGGGGGGAGCGGAGTGACAGATGCGCTTGGGGGGCGTGGGTGGACGGGGGTTGTGAGGAAGGAGTGAGCTGAGAGGAGAGAGTGGTGAGGGAAGAAGGGCGGGTGCGCTCGGGGGGCGTGGGTGGACGGGGTGGCGTGGGTGCGCGGGGAATGATTATGGCGCTGGGTCCCCGCCTTCGCGGGGATGACGAGGGCTGGCACCGGGGTGGTGGGTAGGATGGGGGGAGTATCAACGGGGCGGCCCCGGTGCGTGCAGCGGGGACGGTTGAGAGCCGGTCGGCGAGTTCGCCGTCAGAACGAAGGGGCGCCCACGTGAAACTCCCAGTCCACAGTCGAAAAAGCAGCCGCATTCGGGGTATCCGATGATGTCCGACTCTGAGCGGCTGGCGCGGTTGGAAGGGGCCTATGAGCACCTGGCGACGAAGGCGGACCTGAAGGACCTGGAGTTGCGGCTGACGAGCGATCTGCGAAGCCTGGAAACCCGGTTGACGGTACGGCTGATGCTGGTGGTGAGCCTGGCCACGGGTGTGGTGGTGGCCGTTGATCGGCTGTGGAGCTGAGGCGGCCGCGGCCGGACTGGCGATTGCGGTGAACCAGGTTCTTGCGGCCGGCGTGGGGGGCTGATCGGGGTTCACGCAGGACGCGACGCGGGCTGACGAGCGGCGGGGCGGGGCCGGGGATGGCGGGTGCTGGGAATGATGTCAATGCCTGCAATGCAATCAGGGCAGGTGTTGCTGGCAGTGCGGGCAAGGATGGCAGGGACGGGGGTTTTGGAGGCGGGTATTAGGTGAGGCCGTCGGAGCAAACGATGCGGATGATTTGGGGTTCGGGGGTTTGGCGGGTGGCGGTGTCGTTGGGCGGGTTTAGGCGAAAGTGCTCTCGGAGCGATTCGAGGCGGGCTATGAGACGAGCAATCGAAGGATTCTCTCGCCGGATGATTTCGAGCGCATTCTCGGCCTCCGCGGATAAGTCGGCCTGGAAGACGCGGCGTAAGGTGTCGATGCGTTTTGCAAGATCGGGTGAAGTTTTCAAGTCAGTGCGAGCCTGATTCAGGTGTCGCGATACGTAGCGTCGGGCCAGGGTGTTTCGGGGGCGGCGGAACCGGCCCAGGCGTTGCTGGATGTCGGTTTGGAATGCCTCGAAGGCGCGCATTACGCGTTCGTTCGTTTTGGGCGGCAGCGGCTTGGCGGGTGTGTTGGGCCGGCACTCAGCGGCCGCCACAAACTGGGCCGGGCTGATCTGCCGCGGTTCTTGGCCGTCGGCGACGGCGTAGCAACTCTTGACGTCGCCGACAGCCAATAGAACCAGCGTCTCGCCGGCGCGGGGAGCATCAAATGGCGAGGCTGGCGCCGTCGGTTGGTTGGGAGACATCAGCGGCATCTGCATCCCGTCAACCACCAGGACGTTCTGCAGGTGGACATTCGAGCCGTCGCCGTCGGATTCCGTGCCGGCACTTAGCGCCGAACGGACACCGTCGGGCAGATTCACGACCGTGTCCCAAAGGTCGGGATTCTCCTTCTGGATGCGCTGCAGGAGGGCGACGGCGCGTTGATTGGCAGCTACTTCGTCGAGTACGTCGTCTTCCTCAGGTAGTTCCCTATCGACGTAGATGCGGTACATGTCCTTGGCATTGAGGCGTTCCGAGTCGGACAGCAGCTTGCTGTCCAGGCCGATCAAGTCGTGGAACGATTGAATGCGGTTGCCCAGGCGATCCGTCAATTCCAGTTCGGCATCAACTTCGGTATCCGGCCACATGTTGTGCAGGTGGATCACGTCGTGCTCGGAGCCGATTCGGTCCACCCGTCCGAAGCGCTGAATCAGCCGGACGGGATTCCAGTGCAGATCGTAGTTCAGGACACGGGCGCAATCCTGCAAGTTCTGACCCTCGGACACGATGTCGGTTGCGAGAAGCACGCGGATCTCGTTGCGTGGGCGCAGGCCATTTCGACCCGGGTTGCTCCCCGGCGAAAACCGACGGACGATGTCGGGGGCACTGTCGCTGGTGTTGCCAGACAGCCGCGCAATCTCGAAGTTCGCATCCGGATTGAGTTGGCGGTACAGGTACTCGATGGTCGTTTCAGCTTCAGAGAAGATCAGCACCTTGCCAGCGGCGACGTCGTGGCGCTCCAGGAAGCGGCGAAGCGACCGAAGCTTGTCGTCGTCCTCAGGGCCGATGTCGGCAATTCGAGCTTGGACGGTGCTCAGGAGTTGGAAGTCGGCATCGAGATCGTCAAGCCAACTCTCAACCTCAAAGTCGGCTGTGGAGTGGACGAGTTTGGACCGGTCGCTGCCGCGCTCGCTTCGTCGCGCCTCTTCCTGTCGGAGGATTTCCAGTAGTTCGTCGGCGTCGAAGGTCTGGCCCGTCAAGAGGCGCGTGGCCGTGTTGCCGATCGGGACAAAGCCGGCCTCCAGGGAAATTCGAAAATTGCGGTTGCTGTTCACCAGCGTTTCGAGCGTGGCGCGGAAGGCCTCGATGCTGGATTCGAGCCGCTTGAAGAGTAGCGCTCGCATCAACCTGGGAATGCGATCACCGGCGCGGAAGAGATCGCGATACTCCTCACTGTCCTTAGCATCAGGCTTCAGGTACTCGGTGGCCCGGTACCTAGCTGCCCGATGCTCCTTGAGCCACGCCTGAATTTCGGCGAGCGACCCCGCCTTGGCGTAGACCTTGTCCAGCCGATACTCGAGGTTGCCGAGCACGGGGTCTGGAAAACGCACCGGCTGGCCGTTGACCTCGGCCGTGTCACCGTAAAGTTCACGGATATCGCGACGCCGCCGACGAATGAAGACCGGCGCCAGCACCTGCTGAACATCCGCGTGGGGCTCGCCGGGCGGGGTCGGCTTGTCCATCGGCGGTGGACCGCTCGACCCGTTCTGCTGCCAGATATCGTAGTCGGCCTGATAGTTCTCATACTCGGCGCGGTACTCGTGCCAGCGACGAGCGTTGCGAAAGTACTCCTCGAGATTGATCGGCTCGATGTTCAAGCCGTGGTTCGTCTCGTCCAGGAACAGCCGAAGCTGGCGGTAGATGTCCATGGGGCCGAGGTTCTGAGGAGTGGCGCTTAGCAGAACGACCTTGTGGTCGCCGGCGTCCAGGTACTGGCGCAACCCGAGCGAGCGCTGGTTGAGGTTGCGAAAGTTGTGAGCCTCGTCCACTAGCACCGGTCCTCGATTCGCGTACTCGTCCTGCAGAATCAGACCGTGATCAGGTGGCTGGGCATCCACGTAGCGGCCCAGTTCTTCGTCGAACTGCGGGTCTGGGACCGCACGGATCATGCTGTGCGACACGACCTCGGCGCCCAGGCCGAACTCCTCGTTGAACCGCCGCCACATGGGGACCAGCCCGGCGGGACAGAGGATCAGCGGCGGACCATCGTTCGGGTAGCTGACGCGTAGCTGGCGCAAGAGCTCAGCGCCGATATAGGTCTTGCCCAAGCCGACTACGTCACCGATGTAGCAGCCGCCGAAGGCCTCGACCATGGTCAGTCCGCGGCTAACGGCGTCGATCTGGAAATTGGCCAACTGCTCGACACGCTGCGGGAGCGGTAGCTGAGCGCCCTCGAACTGGGTGTAGTAAAGCTCGTGCAGCGCCTTGAGGTAGACGTGGTATGGCGGCGTGCAGGCCAGCGCCCAAGAGTGGTTGAGCCGCTCTAGCAGGGCCTGGCTCACGTCCTGGGAGTCCTTCCAGAGGGACTCGAACCAGTCGCGCAGGGCGGCCATTTCGGCGTCACCGGTGACGCGGACGTTGAGTTCGGTGTTGCCGGTGAATCCAGCGAGGGTGAAGTTGGAGGAGCCCACAATTGCCGCACCCGGTTCGGCGTGATTGGCGTACCAGCAGAGGTAGGCCTTGGCGTGGAGGGGGCCGCGAGGATAAGAACGAACTTCGACTCTACCTGACGCAATCATGTCTCGGAGCGCTGCGACGGCTTGCTGCGACTCATTGTCTTGAGGCAAGAGCGCAATGCCCTGAGCGATTCGTTCAACCGACTCCCGGGTGACAGTGACCCGCTGCCGGCGTTGGAGCAGGCCGTCGGAGTTCAGCCGGGCGCGCAAGGCCGCAGTTTGCTGAAGACCGAGCGCCACTTGGTCGAGCACTTCTCGATCGGTTCGTCCGACCAAGATGCGGACTTTGTCCAGTCCGGCCAAATCACTGGCTACTTGCTCGAAGCCACTCATGAAGAAGTAGCCGACTGCGATGTCAGCGCGGGTGGAGCTGGCCAGCATTTCCTTCAGTCGCGCCAGCAGCGTGGGATCGGTTGCGGCGTGGAGGATATTCAGAGGAGTGCCTACCTGGTCATCCTGGGAAACTCATCCTATCGCCCGATTCTCAGACTTGGTGGCCGAGCGTGCTCGCTGTGAGCGCCTGTCGACTGAGTCAATCAACGGGTGAGCAGTCAGACAGAAGTCAAGAAGATTCCGGATCGGACCCGCGCTGCTTCAGTTGCGGGAAGAGGGAGTGCGAAAGGGGCGCTGAGTCAATTGTCCGTCAAGAAGAATTCGGAGGCAAAGACAGGCCGTTTCAGGTTAGAGAAGGGGCGCGTCCCTCCTTCTGAAGTCGCTGAGTCAAATGACCGTCAAATAAACTTCAGCTCCCGCCACGAGACGTCAGAGTTCGCAAAACGGCATCGCGCGCATTGACGACGCTCGGCGAAGTATCGGTTAGAGGAACCGGGGTTAGTCTCACTCGAGGGCCCAGAACGGCAGGTAAGCCCTCTGTCGAGGTCCAGCATATGGGTCGCGGAGAGCGATCCGACGGGAATCAAGCGCTCTCTTGAGGAGCCGGGAAGCTTGAGCCGAGTTTGCCTTGGAGATTCCGAAGCGCTGACGGATCGATGCGTTGTTCATTGGCTTATTCATGACGTAGCGAAGGCACGCATGCACGTAACAGGCCCAAATTCGCTCAGCGTCGTCCATGTCCGCTAGGCGCTTGTGAGCAAAGAGAACGACCTTTGTTGAATCCTCATACTCTTGGAATGACGGCGCCGGAAGCTGTGCGAGTTCTACTTCAAGCACAGCCTTTTCGACTCCGCTGCCGCGCTCCTCACAGATACCAAACCTGCGCATCAAAGACGCAAGCTTTTGGTTGCGCGATCTAGGAGGCCTATCAATGAAGCGATCAGTTTCGACAAGAGGATTTCCGGGATTTGTGATTTCTATACGATCATCGAACATCTCGACCGTCGGACCGGCGCCAGTGGCAACGAAATCCTGATGAATGAGAGCGTTGGCAACTAGCTCACGCACGGCGATTTCAGGATACATGGGCACGGCCTTCCGTAGCGCATTCTCGATCATCTCATTGTGGGGAACTCGTGCCATGATGTAGCTCATCAATCCCTGAAAGCCAACAGCATATCCATATGTACCTTCCTGTTCCTTCAGCGCGTTGTTACGACCAGTGCCCTCGTACTCGATAACACGTATCGCCTTGCGTCGAATCTCAGGAAAGTCAGTTATGTTAGTCGCAAGCAAGATAGCTCCTAGATTAGTGACATTCCAACCGCCGGCGTCGCAGTGCATAATCAACTCGTCACGCTTTAGTGCTTCCAGAATTCCAGCATGCCCGTTAGGGAGCGGCGTTCCTAGCAATTTGAAATACGATGGATAGTCGAGTTTAAGCAAAACTTCATCATCACTAATCTGCTCAGCGGCAATGCGTTGCTCAAAGTCCACTTGCTCGAAATAACGCCAAAGGTCCCGTTCCCTTTCAGGAAGATCTGAAAGCCTCTTCTTTATGCTGCCAACTCTGATATATCTAACACCGGAAAACGACACTGGACGTTGTGAAGCGGGAGATATCTCAAGAACAACGATCTTACTATCATCTATCCATACTTCATGAAACTGAAATCCGATACGTGGATCTAGATTCCGAAGGAGCCAATTCTCGATAGGCTCGTTACCTACCTTCGTCGTGTGAGGTGAGAAAGTGGTCCCGACGACCGCGTGCGATTGATCTTCAATTCCCCAGACGAGGTACGCATACGATCTATGATTGAGCGCCGCGCCGTTGGACAGAGCTGAGATATATTCACCTATATCCCGGGATTGGGCGTTGTTCATCTTGAACTCCACCCACTCTGTCTCGTGTGACAGTCTGCAAAGTTCGCGCACAAGTCCATCAAGGTAGGCTACATTACGTCCTGGAGTCATATCACAGCGTACTCCTTGCGCGCCTTCTGCGGTCTTCCACGAGCTCCGTTACGTGTTCGTATACGGCTTCACGTTCTAGTCGCGACAGTTTCAGTGCGTCAAATACGACCTCGTCTATCTGCTGGCGGCTAGTTGAAGGCTCTAACACGTCCCAACTGCCTGTCTGAAATACCACAGGATCTATTTCGGCGATCAAATCAGGGTCTACTATTGGCAGGTCTGCAAGTTCACCAACTTCTATTTCCATCAGCCCCCCTCCAAAGTTCGTTCGACCATGTACATTGAGGATAAGATTCACAAGAGTGGAATTCATGATAGTACAAATCTGTATTACTCCTCGACGTATGTCCTTGATCAAATAGAATGACTTGTCAATTTGCACTCCATCGGGGACAAGAAACGTCCGTGCAGTTTTGTCAATCCTTGCTCCAAATGCAAGCTTGCCGTGACCATCATGACCCAAGTCGTACCATGGATCCCGCCAAGCGCAGCTGCGACGCAAGTGAAACGATTGAGATTCGCCGTACTTGATGTACTCTAAGGCTGCGGTTCCCCGCAGTTCATTCTTGGTGTCGTGACAGACGAACATTTTCAGGCGAGTGCTGTCGGCGCTTATGGCGATTGTGTCGAATTCGCTTGGAGATTTCATCATTGGCTTAATGAACCGACACTCAATACCCCACGAGGCGATCTGGCCTTCTGTGAGATAAAAGAATTCGTTAGCGCCACTTTTCATACCAGCACGGATTCTGGTGACTTCACCTAGGCGAACAAGTTTGTCAGTACTTTTCATGATTGACCAGTAGATGTCAGGTGCACGCAAGTATTTTCCACCCCACTTTTCACCAACGAACTTGCGACGACCTCGTTTATCAGGTGGACTGAGTGAGGCTGCCATGATGGCGCCTTGACTTACGTTGCGTTCACGCCGCTTTCGTGAGTCGGCAAGGGCATAGTCGAACTCATCGCGCAGAGTGACGAAACGGGCCATATGGCTGTCGTGGGCCGGGGCTTTGCGAACCAAGCTGATGATGGTGTTGATTTGGGCAGTTGAGAACTGGCGTTCAACGGCGCTTTCGTAGATGGCGTGTATGTGGGCATTCTCAAGAAGGTATTTCTGAAGTTTCGCACCATAGCCTACGTCCAGCCAGCTATTTGAGCAGATAAAGACGTGCCAGCCGCCACGTCGAAGTAGTTGAAGTGCTCGGACGTAGAAATAGCAATAGAGGTCCGAGCGTGCACTGACGGCTTCACTGTATTGACGAACCAGATCGGCCTTACGTGGGCCTATTCTCTCTTGCCTCACGTAAGGGGGATTTGCAATCGCGATATCGAAACCGTCCCGGGTTTCAAAGACTTCCGCGAAGTCAATGCGCCAGTTGACCGATCCCTCAGGCGCACCAGCATCGCCGAGTGCTCTCTCAACCCAATCTCGCTCAGCCTTGATGTCTCTCCGTAACTGATCCTTAGCCGTCTGCGCGGTGGCGTGCAAGTACCTCGTCTTGAGATCGCCGAGTTCCGAACGCAGAATCTGCAGTTGATAGATGGGCTCGGGACCGCCCAAACTGTCGCCACACAGGATCTTGAAGTCCAAGTTGGGCAGTGGTTCAGGCTGATCGCCCTCGTAGTCGATAGCCAGCGAGAGCCAAAGGCGAAGCATGGCCATGTTGACGGCGAAGTCGTCGTTGTCCACACCGTAGAGGTTGCGCTCGATGATATGGAGCTTAAGGTGGTACAAGCTGCGGGCGTCAACGCCGACATTGAAAAGAGCAGTCTGGAGGTCTACGAGTTCCTGCAGCATGCCAAGCAGATAGGCCCCAGAGCCGCATGCCGGGTCGACAACGGTAATCTCATCTAGCGCGCGGCTCACCTGTGGGGCGGAGTTGAGTGAAATGCCAGAGGTGTCACGCTCATCCACGAAGCCATGAATGGCTTCAGGGCTTAGCCCAACGCCGCGGCTTTCAAGGTAGCCCTTGAGGGCCTCGCGGCACATGAAGGCCACGACTGGCCTCGGTGTGTAGTAGGCCCCGCTGTCGTGGCGTCCTGTTACGAGTTCCTCAAATGCCTTGCCAAGCATTTCCGGGTCTACCGCCACTTCGATGTCGAAAGGGGTGGACTCCATAACGGTAAAGTTGAATTTGTCGAAGAGCTCGCGCAGCACGGGCTCTATGGCACCATCGGGCACGATGACGTTGTCGCCTTTTTCCAATTCGGTCTTCTCGAATAGTCCACCATTGAGGAATGGGACATCGCCAAAGACCGACGACATATACCTTCCCGTGAGGTTGAAGTCGCTCGACTGCGGGTTGTTGAGCCCGAAGAAGAAGAGGTGGTACAGGCGGTCTCGGTAGAAGTTGGTTTGCGCGGGCGTGGCCCGATAGTCGCTCCAGAGCGCGTTGAGGTAGTCCTTGCTGTCCTTGAAGGTTAGCCATCCCTTGCGCGAGAGGAAGTAGACGAACATGAGTCGGTTGAAGACTGTCTGGACAAACAAGTGCCAGTCGGCAGCCTCGTCACTGTTGGACTCGATGACGAGCCTTTTAGCGTCCTCAAATACGCGCTTGTACTCCCTGAAGAAGTCTCTAGTAACCGGATCGACGTCGAAGGCGGATTGGAGCGCCGTGCGGATGCTGCCGGAGTCCCTGTAGATGGAGTAGATTTTGGCGATCTGATCGACGGCCGTCCGGCGCGGTAGATCGCGTTCGACGATCATGCGGCGGAGAGTGGGCTGAGCGTGGTCGAAGGCGGGAAGGATGAAGTGCAACTGGCTGGCGGAGGTGTTGGTAAACACCAATAGCAGGTCGTCACCCAGCGAGTTCGAAAGCCCCCGAGCGGCCGTGGCGGCGTCAGCCTTGCGAACCCGGTCTGTCTCGTCGGTCTCCAAAGCGACGTAGCACACGTGGACGCCGTCCAGTGAGGCGATGCGTTCGGCGGTTCGGGGCAGGGTGACGCCGACTGGGATCGGGTGCAGCGGCAGGTTCCCAAACTCCTGGTCGAAGTCCAAAGCCTCGACGAGCAGGCGCCGAATTGCAGTCGCGCGTTCGTCTTGGGCGGCGTCGAAGACCGCTGTGATATGAGCGTCCACCTCGTGCCTATCCTGTTGGCTTGTGGTTTGCACGTGGATGCCCCCGCCCAAAGGCTCGGCGATTATAGAGATGGGCTGCGAACGAAGAGAGCTAGGGAGAGCGAAGTGGATCTGGGAGGGGATGGATCCCGGCGGGAGACCCGGTCACGGTAATTCACGGGGTCGGTCGTGACAGGCGGGGCGGTTGGGCGGAGACTGGGGCAGGTAGCACACCGGGAGGGTGGATGGGCTGATGAAGTACCGCGAGGTTGGGCGGACGGGGATTGAGGTTTCGGAGGTTGGGTTTGGGACGTGGGAGTTGGGCGGGATGGAGTGGGGGGATATCTCGGACGCGGACGCGCTGGCGGTGTTGCGTCATGCGTATGACCGCGGGATCACCTTTTACGACACGGCGAATGTGTATGGGCCGGGGCGAAGCGAGGAGTTGCTGGGCGAGGCGTTTGCGGGGATGGATGACGTGATTATCGCCACGAAGGTGGCGTTTCCGATGGATACGGACGGGCATATCGTGGCGGGCGGGCCGGGTCCAATTCACAACCTGTCGCGCGAGGCGATTTTGACGGAGTGCGACCTGAGCCTGCAGCGGCTGCAACGGGACACGATCGATTTCTACCAGATGCACCGGCCGCCGGATCACCATGAGTGGGATGAGTCGTTTGGGGCGATGGAGGAGCTGCGGGCGGCGGGCAAGATCCGGCATTACGGGGTGGCGCTGGGGTCGATGGCGGACGGACTGAAGGCGGTGCGGGAGAACGATATTGCGTGCCTGATGACGACGTTCAATTGCCTGAACCAGGAGCCGGCGGACGAATTGATGCCGGCGATGCTGGCGAAGGGGGTGAGCCTGTTTGCGCGGGTGCCGCTGGCTTCGGGGTTCCTGACGGGCACGCTGACTCCTGAAACGACGTTTGCATGGAATGACAAGCGGGGGGTGATTCCGCGGGATGAGTACCTGGCGACGCTGGCGCAGGCTGAACGGATGCGGTTCCTGGAGGATGAGCCGGGGGTGGGCTCGATGGCGGAGGGGGCGCTGAAGTTTGTGCTGGCTCACGAGGCGGTGGCTTCGGTGGTGGCGGGGATGATGCGTTTGTTTGAGGTGGATTTGAATGTGGCGGCTTCGGGGGAGGGGTTGTCGGATGGGGCGGTGGAGAGGGTGAGGGAGGTTTATGGGGAGGGGTAGGACTTCGGGCTTGTAAAGGTCTTTCAAGGAAGAGGGGGCTCCGGTAGATGCGACTGCTGTGCCCAGGCTTGGGTGCTAGGGGTAGCAGCCACCCTCACCCTGCCCTCTCCCATGGGGAGCGGGGACAAGAGATGGGTGCAAGAGGTTTATAGGGAGGGGTTGGGCGGGGAGTAGGGATTGGGGGCGGTCTTGCGAGGGTCTCCATTGGGAGTCTCAGCACCCCTGGCAGGCCGAGAGCGGCCAGGAATCTCTCCGGCCCTTCCGGGCCCCCCGCCTATCATGGCCACGCCGCCGCCCCACGGACACCTCCCATGACCACCACCAGCGCTGTCCAGGTTCAGGTCAACCGCCGCGTCCGCATGCGCGACGGCGTCTATCTCTCGGCCGACGTCTACCTCCCTCGCGGCGCCGGCGAGTCACCCGACTCGCGTCTCCCCACCGTCCTGATCCGCACCCCCTACAACAACGCCTCCTACCAGAACATCCGCAAAGGCCGCGCCCTGGCCGACAACGGCTATGCCTGCGTGATCCAGGACGTCCGCGGCCGCTGGGACTCCGACGGCCCCTGGTCCCCCTTCGTCACCGAACCCGAGGACGGCTACGACACGCAGGCCTGGATCAGCGAGCAGCCCTGGAGCAACGGCCGCATCGGCATGTCCGGCCGTTCCTACCTGGGCTCCGTCCAATGGCTCAGCGCGCCACTAGGCCACCCCAGCCTCACCTGCCTGGCCCCCCAGTCCATCTGCATCGACTACCTCACCGGCCTCATTCGCCCCGGCGGCGCGTTCCAGCTCGGCGTCCTCATCAACTGGGGCCTCCGCGTCGACGGCCGCACCGCCCAGTCCATCGACTTCGAAAACTGGGTCGAGACCTGCCGCGTCCTCCCGCTCCAGGACATCCCCGGCCACGCCGGTCGAGACCTGGACTTCTGGAACGACTGGCTTCACATGCCGGCCACCGACCCCTACTGGGCCTCCATCGACACCCGCCCCCACTGGAACGACATCACCGTTCCCGCCTTTGTCATGGGCGGCTGGTACGACCTCTACGCCCCCCAGGCATTCGACCAGTTCAACGGCCTCCGCCTCCACGGCGGATCCGAGGCCGCCCGCCAGTCCCGCCTCATCATGGGCCCCTGGCCCCACCACCTGGGCGCCGACCTCCCCGGCGCCCCGCGCTGCGGCGACATCGACTTCGGCGCCGGCTCCGTCGTCAACATCAACGCCCTGGAACGCGCCTGGTTCGACCGCTGGCTCAAGGGCAACGGCGAGTCCTCATCCGACGAGCCGCCACTCCGACTCTTCGTCATGGGCGTCAACCGCTGGCAGGACGAACATGAATGGCCCCTGGCCCGCACGGACTGGCAGCCCTGGCACCTGCACTCCGGCGGCAGCGCCAACTCCGTCCGCGGCGACGGAACGCTTTCGCTCGACCAACCCGGCGACGAACCCGCCGACACCTTCGAATACGACCCCAACTTTCCCGTCCAGTCCCTCGGCGGCGCCAACTGCTGCACGCCCCACATCGAACCCTGGGGCCCCTACGACCAGCGCCCGGTCGAAGCCCGCCACGATGTCCTCTGCTACACCTCCGCCCCGCTCGAGCAGGACCTCAAGGTCATCGGCCCCATCAAGCTCGTCCTCCACGCCGCCACCGACGGCCTCGACACCGACTGGACCGCCAAGCTCGTCGACGTCTCACCCACCGGCTACGCCATGAACCTCTGCGACGGCATCCTTCGGGCCCGCTACCGCAATGGGCAGGACCGGCCCAGCCTGCTAACGCCCGGCGCCGTGGAGGCCTACGAAATCGAAGTCGGCGTTACCGCCAACGTCTTCAAGCGCGGCCACCGCATCCGCCTCGAAGTCTCCTCGTCCAACTTCCCCCGCTTCGACCGCAACCTCAACACCGGCAACAACCTCGCCACCGACGCCGACATCCGCGTGGCCCGCCAGACCGTCCTGCACAACCGAACCCACCCCTCCCACCTGCTCCTGCCGGTCATTCCAGCCGATTCTCAATATCAGGCAGAGGCCTGAGTCGCCGCCACCCGCGCGTGGATCGCCTCCACAGCGGCATGCGCCGCCAGCGCCGCCCCTTCCTGCCAGCCCGGCAGCGCCGTGGCCTGGTCCCCCGCGAAGTAGATCGCACCATCAGGCTTCAACAGCTCGGGCGGCGCCTGATAGTTTCGCGGCCAGCCGCCCTTCTGGAACGGCACGTTCAGCCACGCGCGGCTTACGCCCGACTCGATTTCGTCCGTGTAGCCCGGGTGAATCTGCTCGCCTTCCGCCATCGCCGTTCGCAGCCGTTCCGGCGGCGTCATCTGGGTAAAGCGCAGGCCCTGCCCCGGCTTGTCGTCCCAGATATAAGCGCCCATGATGACGCCCTTGCGCTGGTGGTAGCCGTTCGACGGATACCAGATTTGCGTGATGTCCTGATCCGTCCAGGAGATCCCGCCATAGATGGCGTGATCCTCTTCCCAGAACCGCCGCCGCGCCTGGAACCCGATCTTGACCGCGTGCTCGAACTCGATTGACTCAATTGCCGCCTGCGTCTCGGGTGCGAAGTCGTTGGGAATGTCCTTGAGCACCGGCGCCGGAATCGTGCAGATCGCATAGTCCGCTTCAACGGCCTCCTGCGCGTTGCGATTCTGGTTCTGGTAGACGATGCGAACGCCCTGCGGTGTCTTGCGAATCTCCTCCACAACACTCTGGAACTGGATCAGATGTACCACGCGCGCCCGAAAAGCCTTCGCGATTGCGTCCATCCCGCCAACCGGCTGAAAGAGCGTGGGGTTCTGGTTGAGGAATTGGCTGAAGTGCAGCTTGTACTGCCAGAAATCCGACTTGAGTAGCTCGCTGAAATCCAGCGGATCGTTCACGTCGCCTGGCGCGATCCCGGCATTGATCTGCTCGCCCTGATAGCCGCTGCGATTCGATCCCACGTATAGCTGGTCGGGGTCCAGCCCGCCGAACGCGGTAAGCATCCCCAACACCCGCTCCTTGTCGTCGCCGGTCAATTCCTCGTCAAGCGCATTTCGATTGACGGCCTTGGCGAGGAGTTCGGCGATGTATCCGCGCAAGTCCGTCATCACCTGCCGACCCGTGACCGTCTTTCCACCAAAGGCTTCCGTGTTGTGGAACAAGGCGCCGCGGTTGTCGTTGGTGAAGACCTCCAGCTCGACCCCGAACTCCTTGCAATAGCCCAGGATGGCCCGGTGGTGATACGGAATTCGCGCCGGCCCCATGTTGGCGTACAGGTGGTCTTCCTGGTCGAAATCGACCCACTGCCGGTTGTCGATCTCGCGAATCACGTCCCCGCCCCGCACCGTCAGGTTTCGACCGCCGGCTAGGCTCGTGGCTTCCAGGATGGTGCAGCTGTAGCCGGCCTTTGAAAGCTCGTAGGCCGCCGTCATCCCAGAAATTCCGGCGCCCAGGATTACCACGCGCTTCCCATAGCCTGATCCAAGCGGCAATTCGGGCGCCGTCGCCTGCGCCATGACCGGCCCAAGCAAACCCATGGCGCTCATCGTGTGGTACGCCGCGCCCACCCCGGCAACCGCGCCGATGGATCGCAGGAAATCTCGCTTGGTCATACCCATGGGGCTGTCCTTCCTCTTGGAACTCCGTCTCGCACGTGTCTGGTGGTGTGCTCAGGATCGGTTGTATACCGCTGCACTATTCACTTTAGCCCGGGTTAGCGCTCGTTCGGCCGCGTCCCCGCAATGCTTAACCCGCCGTCCACGACTAGTTGCTGTCCCGTCACGTACGACGACTCGTCGCTCGCCAGGAACAGCACGGCGTGAGCAATGTCCTCGGCCTCGCCGATCCGTTGTAGCGGGATTCGCGACGCCGACTCGTCGATCAACGCCTGGATATCGGGCACGGCCGCAACCTCGGCCCGCCACATCGGCGTGTCGATCCCGCCCGGCAGCACCGCGTTCACCCGGATGCCGTAACGGCCGTAGTCCACCGCCATCTGCCGCGTCAGCCCCAGCATTCCCGCCTTCGCGGAGGCATACGCCGAGTACGTGTCGAATCCCATGATCCCCTGCACCGACGACGTGTTGATGATCGATCCGCCGCCCTGCGCCTGCATGATCGGTGCGGCCAGGTGGCATCCGCGGTAGACGCTGAGCAGGTTGATATTCAGACACTCCAGGAAGTGCTCCTCGCTGGCCTCGCCGATCAGCGCGTGAAAGTTCACGCCCACGTTGTTGTGCAGCACATCCAGCCGTCCCCAACGGTCCGTGGCGGTCTCGATGGCGCGTCGCACGTCGTCCATCTCCCGCACGTCGGCGGTCACGCCAAGGGCCCTTCCTCCGGCTTCATTGATGTCCGTGGCATGCGCCGCCACCGCCTCGCCCATGTAGTCCGCCAGCACCACCCGCGCGCCCTCGCGCGCAAACAGCCGCGCCGTCGCCTCGCCGATCCCGCCGGCCGCTCCCGTAACCACCGCCACCTTCCCGGCCAGCCGTCCGCCGCTCATGTCAGCGAGTAAAACTCTCGCGCGTTGCCGCCGAGCAGCGCCTCGCGCTCGCTTGCACTCAGCCGGTCCAGCGCGCCCGTGACTGTCTCAAACGTCTCCTCGTAGCCGGCCGCCAGCAAGGCCACCGGCCAGTCGCTTCCCCAGATCAGCCGTTCGATCGGAAAGTTGTCCAGCACGGGATCCACCGCTGCTCGAATTGTCGTCGTCGACGGCGACGTCGGGCACTCCACCAACAACCCCGAGATCTTGATCCGCAGGTGGTCGTACGGCGCCAATGCCAGGAACCGTTCTTCCCACACCGCCATTTTGGGCGTCTCGAACGGCGGCTTGGCCAGGTGATCCACGATCAGCCGTCCACCCTCATTCTCGCTTGCGATTTGGGGCACGTGCGGCAGGTGCGGCGTCTTCACCAGCAATTCCACCACGTGCCCCCGGTTCAGCACCGTGCTGATGCCGCGTCGAACATCGTCACGCGCCAGCCAGTCCGAATCCGCTTGATCCTCGGCCCCGGCCCGGACGCCCCGAAACCACGGACTCGTCGCCAGTTCGTCAATCTTGTCGCCCACATCGGGCGCCTGCAGGTCGACCCACGCAATCACGCCGGCAACGTAGTCGTACGTCTCCGCCATTTCCAGATACGCCAGCTGATCCTTCCACGCGTGCGACGCTTGAACGATCACCGACTGCGTCACCCCCACCGCGTCCATGTGCGGTTTCAGGTCCGGCGGCAGATAGTCCTTGCCCAGTACCGGATGCGATGGATCGTCCAGCCAGTACAGGTCGTCGGTTCCCACCTGCCAGTAATGGTTATGCGTGTCGACTACGGATTGCTGCTCAGACGCCATAAGGAACTCGGTGGACTAGCCAGTCGCCTGAGGCTAGCAGCGCCCCGACGGTCACGCGCCCGAGCCGTCGTCGTCGTGCAATTCCTCGCCGCAGTGCGGGCAGATCCGAGCCTCGGTTTCACCGGCCCGCCGCCGGTCCAACTCCTCCACGAACGCCGACCCCAAGATGCCGGCCGGCAGCGCAAACAAGCCAATCCCCAGCAGCGCCACCACCGCGCCGAATCCGCGCCCCAGCGGCGTAACTGGAAACAGGTCGCCGTAGCCCACCGTGGTCAACGTCACCATCCCCCACCACATGGCCGCCGGGATGCTCGAGAATCCTTCCGGCTGCGCCTCTCGTTCCGCGAGATACATCAAGGACGACGCGAACAGCAGGAGCACAAACCCCACGAACAAAGTCGAAATCAGGGAATCGCGCCGGCTCCTCAGCACGTCGCCGATGATTGACATGGATTCCGAATACCGCGTCAGTTTCATCAACCGCAACAGTCGCAGCACACGCGCGAAGCGCAGATCCTGGCCCACGTAGAACGGCAGGATCGCCAGCAGGTCCACCAGGATCAGCGGCTGGACGGCAAACCGCAGCCGGCCCGTCACCGGGTGCTCAAAGTCGGGGTCTTCCGTGCACGACCACACGCGCAGCACGTACTCGAAGGTAAAGACCGCCACCGTGACAACCTCGATGACGGCGAAGGCTCCGGCGGCGGCCTGGCGGATCGGCTCGATCGTTTCCAGCACGATCCCGAACGCCGTAAGACCGATCAGAACAAAGATGGTCTGGTCAAACAGGCGGCTCGCGCGCCCGCCGTCCTCCGGGCTGTTCACGATCTGGTGCGCGCGGCGCTTGGCTCGGCTGTACATCGCTGCTTAGCTCAGTCCGTCCAGGCGTGAGCCTCGGCAACCCTCGGAGTCACGCCTACCGCGTACAGAATCCGCTCAGCCAGCGCGTCCACAATCGCCTCGACCGAATCCGGACGCAAGTAAAACGCCGGGTCCGGCGGCAGGATCACAGCCCCCGCCTCGGCCAGCGTCGTCAGGTTTCGCAGGTGAATCAGCGACAGCGGTGTCTCTCGCGGAACCACCACCAGTCGTCGCTTTTCCTTCAGCGTCACGTCCGCCGCCCGGTGCAGCAGGTTCTGACCAGCCCCAGACGCAATGGCCCCCACCGTCGCCATGCTGCACGGCACAATCGCCATCCCGCGCGTCGGGTACGACCCGCTGGAAATCGGCGCGGCCACGTCCTGTGGACGATGCACCGTCACCCGGCCCCGTGCCGACCAGCGCTTTGCCGCGTCCGAGAATCGCTCGTCGGTCTCCTGGTGCCACATCAGCGCCCCGTAGTCGCTGCACACGACCTCCAGCGGAACGTCCAGGTCTTGTAGTGCCCGCACGGTGGCCTCGGTCAGCACCGCGCCGCTGGCCCCCGATATGCCAAGCACCAGCCCCGGCGGATCAGCCAAGCCACACCCCCAGGATCGTGAACACCAGCGCCGCTACCGCCACGTACCCGTTGATATTAAAGAACGCCAGGCTCAGGCGGCTCAGGTCGTGCGGCTTCAGCAACCGATTCTCGTAAATCAGCAAAGCCGCGATCACCGCAACGCCGACCCAATACGGCCAACCCAGGGCCGCCACGAGTCCAAGCGCCAGCAACACCCCGATTGTCAACGCGTGCGAAGCCCGCGCCACCCACAGAGCTGCCGCCAGCCCGAACTGCGCCGGAATCGAGTGCAGCCCTTCGGCCCGGTCGAACTCCACGTCCTGCGTCGCATACAGGACGTCGAACCCGCCGATCCAGAACGTCACGACCAGCGCCAGCAGCGCCGCCTCCGTCGAAAACTCGCCGGTGACCGCAATCCATCCGCCCACTGGCGCGATCCCGTCAGCCAGCCCCAGGATCCAGTGACTGCCCCACGTAAAGCGCTTCGTATAGGAGTAAAACGTGACCGCCACCATCGCAACCGGCGCCAGCGCCAGCGCCAGGCTGTTCAGTTGCCACGCCGCGACATGCAATAGCGCGAACCCTGCCAGCGCCAGCCCCAGCATTTCCACTCTTGACATAATCCCCATCGGGATCGCCCTCGAAGCCGTCCGCGGATTCCGTGCGTCCATCTCGGCGTCGATCAGCCGGTTCGCCGCCATCGCCCCGGTCCGTGCGCCCGCCATCGCCAGCGTGGTCCAGATAAACACCGGCCACCCCGGCCATCCCCGTGCCGCCAGCACCATCCCCAGGTACGCAAACGGCAACGCGAAAATCGTGTGCTCGAATCGAATTGCGTCCAGGTAGACCCGAGCGCGCCTGACCGACACCGCCAGACTCATGGATCGAGTCCGTGGCGCTCCATCAGTCCAACCCGAACCACGGCCCGCTGTTCAGCAGCCGCTCGAACGCCGCCCGCTCGTCCGCATCCTCGATTAGTTCCCCCGCCTGCCGCGCTGTTTCCCGCCGGTTCGCCGCGTCCGCCAGCCCCGCGCACGCGTGCGATCGCGCCAGGCACTCCAGCGCCGCCGCCCGGTCGAACGCCGTCTGGCGGTCGCCGTTCGCGTCGCTCAGCTTGATACACGCGTCGGCGTGATGCACCGACAGCGAGACGACTCCCAGGAACGACACCGCCGTCGCCACCAGGTGCTCGGCCCGCTGCTTCTCCAGCGGCCCGCCCACCTCGAACCAGTGCCGGTGCGACGCGTAAGCCTTCGAGAGCAACTCCCCGGCGTGCAGGTAGTCCGGGCTGCTCTCAATCAGCTCCCACGCCTGGTTGTTGTTCTCGACCGCAAACCAGCGAACAGCGCGCTGCACGTCGAATTCGGCGTTCTCGTCAGATCCCATAGCTCGACCACCTCTCATCCACCAGCCTCACGATCTCATCGTCCATCTTGATCTCCGGCGGCCACTCCCGCGGGAACCCCTCCTGCGGCAGCTTGCGCGTCGCGTCGATGCCCAGCTTCCCGCCAAAGAACTCGGTGGTCGTCGCGAACTCAAGGTGATCCATCGGCCCGCGCGCTTGCTCCAGGTCCCGCGCCGGGTCCGTGTTCGCGCCCACCCGCCACATCACTTCCTTCAGGTTCTGCACGTCCACGTCGTGGTCCACCACGATGATGTACTTCGTGAACATCAGCTGGCCGACGCCCCAAATGCCGTGCATCACCTTGCGCGCCTGACCGGGATACCGCTTGTTAATCGACACGATGCAGAAGTTGTGAAACACCCCGTGCACCGGCAGGTTCATGTCCACCAGTTCCGGCACGAACAGCCGCACCAGCGGCAGGAACAGCCGCTCCGTCGCCTTGCCGATCCAGGCGTCCTCCATCGGCGGCACACCCACGATCGTCGATACGAACACCGGATCCCGCCGCCGCGTCACCGCCGTCAGGTGAAACACCGGAAACGGCTCGGCCAGCGAGTAGTACCCGATGTGGTCGCCGAACGGCCCCTCAAGCCGCGACTCCGACGGATCCACCCACCCCTCCAGCACGATTTCCGCATGTGCCGGAACCTTGATGTCGACCGTCTTGGCTTGCACGGTCTCAACCGGCGAGCCCCGCAGAAAACCCGCGAACACCATTTCGTCGATGTCCGGCGGCAGCGGCGCGCTCGCCGCGTACATCAGCGTGGGGTCTGCTCCAATCGCCACCGCCACTTCCATGCGCCGGCGTTCTTCCTGGCTTCGTCGCCAATGCTCCGCGCCGCCCTTGTGCAACTGCCAGTGCATCCCCAGCGTGCGGTCGTCGAACTTCTGCAGCCGGTATAGCCCCACGTTGCGCTTACCCGTCAGCGGGTCGTGCGTCAGCACCAGCGGGAACGTGATGTAGGGACCGCCGTCCAGCGGCCAGCACGTCGGAATCGGCAAGTCGGCCAGCGTCGGATTGACCGCGTCGAACACCTCATGCACCGGCGCGTTGCTTACCTCGCGCGGCCCGATCCGCCCGACCTTGATGATCTCGTTGAGGACCTGCAGCTTGCCCAGCAGGCTCTTCGGCGGCGGTCCCATCGCCATTGACAGCAGGTCGTCCAGCCGCCGCTCCAGTTCCGACCACTCCTCCATCCCCAGCGCCCAGGCCATCCGCTGCGGCGATCCCAGCAGGTTGATGGCAAACGGGATGTCGCTGCCGGTCACGTTCTCGAACAGGAGCGCCGGCCCGCCGGCCTTCATCACCCGGTCCGCGACCTCGGTGATTTCCAGGTGTGGGTCCACTTCGACCCGGATCCGCCGCAATTCGTCCCGCTCCTCGAGCAGGTCCAGAAACTCGCGCAGGTTTGTGAACGCCACGCCTAACCCCGCCTACGGCGCTAGCAGAAGGTCGTACGGAAGCTGATAGAGATTATCGATCACCAGGTCCGGCTTTAGCTCGCCTTCCGCCGCCTCCGCCGCCTTGCGCGTCGTGCTGCCGGTTAGCACCAGCACGCCCGTCGCCCCAATGGCGTTCGCGCCGGCAATGTCGGCGTCCAGCAGGTCACCCAGGATCACCAGGTCTTCCGGCGGCACGCCGCTCCGCTCCGCCGCCAGACTGAACAGGTGCGGCGATGGCTTCCCGACCACCAGCGGCTCGATCCCGGTAGCCGCCGTCAGCGCACCCACAATGGCCCCCGCACCCGGCAGCGGCCCGTTCGCCATCGGAAGCAACGAATCCTGGTTGACCGCAATGAATGCCGCATCGTGCATCACGAGCCCCCGCGTCGCCCGCGACAGTCGGTCGTACGTCAGCCCGAAGTCGCAGCCGGCCACCACCACGTCCACCGGCTCGTCGTCGTCGAAGCTTCCCAACGGGAATCCCGCCGCCGCGATGTTCGCAGCCAACCCGTCACCGCCCAGCACCAGCACCGAGTCTGGTCTCGGATCCAGCCGATTGAGGTACTCCACCGTGACGACCACAGCCGAAATGATCTCCTCGGGACCCGCGTCCACCCCCATCTGCTGCAGCTTGGCCGCTAGTTCCACCGGCGTCTCGCGCGAGTTATTTGTCACGAAGAACAGTGGCAGCCCGAGGTTGCGCACCGTCGCCACCGCCTCCGCGGCGCCGTCGATCAGCTGCCCGCCCTGGTACATGACCCCGTCCATGTCGAACACGAACGCCCGGCGCCGCGCTGGAATCACGGCGGGCTCGCGGTCGGAGTGTTCGTGGTGGTGGTGCGCGTTACACGCACCGCTGACGGTCACGCGGGATAGACCCCGTTCACCACCATCTCGCGGTCCCAGTCGCCTGCCAACACGCCCACGACGTTCCTGGCGGCGCCAATGGCCATGCGCTCCACCGACTCGACCGCGACGCCCGCCATATGCGGCGTGGGCAGCACCTTCGGATGCGCCGCCAGGTCGTCGCCCTCCGGCGGCGGCTCGCTGGTCCGCACGTCTAGCGCCGCACCGGCCAAGTGACCTGAGTCCAGCGCCGCCCGCAGCGCCGCTTCGTTCACAAGTCCGCCCCGGGCCGTATTGACCAGAAAAGATCCCGGCTGCATCAGCCCCAGCGTTCGTTCGTTTGCCACCTCGCGCGTCTCGTCGTTCATCGGCGCGTGCAGCGACACGAAGTTGGCGCGACGAAACACCTCGTCGATATCCACCAGCTCCACCCCATGCTCGTCCACGAAGTCCGTGTCCGGGTACGGCTCGGCCGCCACCACATTCACTTCGAATCCCTGCAGCCGCTGCACAACCGCGCGACCGATCCGGCCAAGGCCGATCAAGCCGATTGTCTTGTCCCGTAGCTCGGTGGTCGGAGGACGGACCCAGCCGCCCGCCGCCGTCGTCTCGAAGTACCGGCCCAGGTCGCGCGCCAGTGCCAGCATCAGCGCCACCGCCGACTCCGCCACCGTCGTATCGTTCGTGCCCGCCGCGATCATCACCGGCACTTCGTGGTCGCGCGCCGCCTCCAGGTCGATCGCGTCGTAGCCCACGCCCATCCGTGCGATCACCTGCAGGTCCGGGAACATCCGGAAGGTCTCCGCGGTGTACGGCTCGCTGCTGGCCATCGTTCCGGCAATCCCGTTCAGCTGCTCGTGCAATTGCTCGCCGTCCAGGTAGGCGCCCGGTACGGAGGCAATCACCGGCTCATGTCCGGCGTCTCGAAGGATGTCCAGCGCTGCTTCCGCCGGATTGGACGTAAATATCCTGGTCGTAATCAGTACGCGCGCCACGGAGGCTCCAGTCAGCAGGTGGGAAGTGCGGTCATTCTATCCCCGCACACTCAAAGCCCTTTCGGTCGTTCAGCCACTTCCCGCAGATCTCTCGGACGCCGTCAACCCCACCCTCGCGAGTTTCCACCCCTACCTCCGGCCGCGCCACGAAGAGTGAAAAGCCTCTCCTACAGTCCCGCCGGCCGATCGACGATCGCAAAGCTGATCTCACCCGAGGCGCACAGCTTTCCGCCGATACTCGCCCGACCCGCCGCCCGGCCAAACCCGCGCCGGTAGCGAATCACCTCAGCCTCAAGCCGCAACTCGTCCCCTGGACGCGCCGGATGCCGAAATTTCCACTTATCCAGGCCCGTCAACATCGCGATCTTTCCGCTGTTCTCCGGCATTCCCAGTGCCGCCACACCGCCCACCTCGGCCACGGCCTCCACGATGATCGCTCCGGGCAGCACCGGGAATCCCGGAAAATGCCCGCTCAGCACGTGCTCGTGATGCGCGCTTACGTCGTCCATGATTCCAACCGCCCGCTGGCCGTACTCCAATTCCACGATCCGATCCACAAAGATGAATGGTTCCCGGTGCGGGATCAACGCTTCGATCCCGTCACGGTCAAGCAGCGCGTCGGACATGAACGGCCTCTTTGGGAGTGCAGTGGCGGCCAGCATGGCACAGGCGTTCCCTCGTGCCGCGCCGTGGGGCGGCTGGCACCCGGATAAGTTCCTCAGGAAACTTGTTCCGGCGCACATTTGCGCCGTTGCCACTTGCGCAAAACGATTCCAGACCGTATAAATGGAACACCGAGTTTGTGAATCCGTTCACAAACACGCCAAATTCCCAATCGGCCGAGCTATGCAGAGGCGCTGCCGGCCGACAGTTGAAGAGAGGTATTCCGATTTCCGCGTATCGCAACGGGTCCGCCAATGGGGCGGCCAACGGACTTCCCAGTCTTCAGGATTCCACCATCCACCGCTTGCTTGTCGGGTCGCATCGCCTGGCCGGGCACCTCAATACGGCCTGCGATCAGGCCGGCGTCTCGCTACCGCTGGCCCGCGCGCTGCAGTTCCTGGCGAGCGCCACCGAGCCGGTCACGCCGACGCAGCTTTCGCGTGAGCTCGGCCGCAGCCCGGCGGCCACGTCCGAGCTCATCAAGCGTTTGGTGAAGTCCGAGCAGATCACCGCCGATGTGGACCCGGATGACCGACGCTCGTTCAAGCTCATGCTCACCGACGCCGGCCGCGCCAAGTGGAACGAAGTCCGCGGCGCGCTTGAGCAGGCCGAAGCCGTGATCGAAAGTGGCTACGGCGGCAGTCGCCTCGAAGCCTTGGCGGGCGAACTCGACGAACTCGTCACCGCCCTCGACAAAGTTCCGGCATAACCCAACCCGCCGCTGCTCCCCCACAGCGGCACCCCCATCCTTCCCCCAGCGTGAGTCCGAACAATAGTTCGACTCGCTCTGGGGGATTCTTATTCCCTCTTCCAGAAGGACCAATGCGATGCGGTCGGTCCGTGAAGCTGCCCTTCGGTCGACTCCGGCTCGGGCTTCCCGGGTGGATCTGTTCCACGCCTCACCCCGAGGTAGCGCTCAGTATCTGCGCCCGACCCGCTGAGTCCCTGGCCTCGTAGAACATCCGGCACCGCCCGTCCGGTAGCTCAATCACGCAGGGTTCCGAAACCATCCTGCAGTCCAACTCGACGTCCAGGTCCAGCAACGGTTTTGGTGACTTCGTCCACGCGATACCGTCGTCCGAAACCGCGGTGAAGATGCCGCCGTCGATGGCTTCGGCCCACGCCGCATAGAACATCCTGAAGCTGCCGTCGCCCAGGCGAAGCACTTCGGGGGCGTATACGGCGTACGTCTCCCGCTCGGTTTCCTGGGCGATACGCACACCGGGATCGATCTGAAAGTTGAGTCCGTCCAGGGACACCGCGCTCACGATGTGGTTCTGCGCGTGAAGACCCGACACGAGCGGAAACGAATAATGGTGAAAGTAGAGTCGGTAAATCAGACCCCGGTCGGTCGGGAAGTACACGCAGCGCGGCGACCCGTACGACCACTCGCCGTCGCCGATCCGCACTCCGTCTTCCAACTCCCAAGCCAGCCCGTCGGCTGACGTTGCGCTCAGAATCACCGTGGGAGCGTCCGGCGTCCGGGCCTCGTAGTACATGCGATACCGGCCGCCGGGAATCGGCACCACATCCGGGCACAGCGTGCGCTGGCTCGCGTGCGGACCATGGACGTCAACTCTCACGCCGTCGTCGAGTGTCCACGCCGTCCCGTCGGCCGAATGGGCGCTGAGAATGTGGCCGAGGAGGTCGGTTTTCGTAGTACCGGGCGCGAAGCCCGTGTAATACATCCGATAACCGACTCCGGCCAGGGCCACCACATTCGGAGTCAGCACACCGTTGCTGGGAACCAGCGGGTTGAAGTCAATCGCGGGCGCCGCGTCTTTCGTCCACCGAACCCCGGGATCACTCTTGTGGAAATGAACCGAGGTGAGCGGATCAAACCCTGCGCTCAACATGTCAGTCCCGCTGCTGGCCCTTGTCGCAATTCATCACACGATCTTCTGCCTGGGATCGCGTATGCGACATGGCCTCGAGCGGAGTGGTGATGCTCCCGACCATCTAACCGCCCAGATACCCCTCTACCCCCTCCGCAAAGACCTCCGATTCGTCCTCATACGTCTCGAACGGATCCGGCATCTCGAAAACCCGCCCCCGCACCCCAATCCCGTCCCAGTCCACCAGGTAGGGCACAAACGACCAGCCCCCGAACTCGTCAAGTTCCCGCCAGTGCTCGATGTACTGGTACACGAGGTACAACTGGTTCTCCCAGCTCGCCAGCGCGCCCAGGTTGTGCTGGATGTCCTTCCAGTCGATGTGCGAGTCCGCCCGCGCCTCCGAAAGCGCCCGCACAATACGCCCGCGCGCCCCGGCCCGAGTCCCCTCCGGAATGGCTAGCGGATTCACCGGCCCCGAAACCAGCCGGTACATCAGCCCGCGCCGCTGTAACTCGCTGAACAGGCTCACTGTGGGGTCCACGTGGTGGTACGCCAGGTCCAGCTTCACCAGGTCCGGGTCCGCCCAGCCTTGCGGCGAATCGTCCGCGTAGTCTCGAAGTTCCGACAGCTTCGTCACCCAGTCCACCTTGCCCACCAGGCATTCCGGGTCGGTCGCCAGCCCGTTCAGGCACTCGCCCCACGCCGCCAGTGTCCAGTCCGTATCGGCATCGCGGCCTGCAAACGCCGAAGTCGCGGCCTCCAGGTAGATCCGCTGCACCTCGATCGCCGAAATCGTCCGACCGTCCACCAGTTCCACCGGCCACGGCCCGCCCGGGTTGCGCGAGATCGATTTGATCGACCCCACCGCCTCGTCCAGGTACAGCTCCGGATTCCACCCCGCCGCCAGCAGCTGCGCCACCAGCGCCGTCGTCCCCACCTTCAGCGCCGTCGCGTACTGCGACTGGTTCGCGTCCCCCACCACCACGTGCAGCCGCCGCAGCCCGGTCCGTTCGCTCAGCGGTTCGTCCCGCAGGTTGATGATCGGACGCCCCCCAAACCGCACTCGGTGGCTCACGTCCACCGACACGAACGCCGCCCGCTGCGACATGTGAAACGGCAGCCGCCCTCCGGCTTCCTCCGGGTTCAGCGTCATTCCCGCCCCGGCGTAGAGCTGGCGCGTTGTCAGAAAGGGCAACAAGCCCAACACCAACTCCCGGCTTCGCGGACTCGTCACGATCGAGTAGTTCTCGTGGTAGCCGAACGTGTTGCCCAGGTGGTCCGTGTTGTTCTTGATGAAGAACAGCTTGCGGTTCATCTCCTGCCGTTCCACCGTGTCCAGCAGCACCGCGGAGGCCGCGTTTTCCTGCTCCACGATGTCTCGCAGCGTCCGGCACTCCGCCGAGGCGTACTCGATGTGCCCCGAATCCAGGTACAAGCGAGCTCCATTGAACAGGTGGCCGCCGTTCCCCGGTTCCTCGTCCCACTCCCGCGGCGCCGGATCGATCAGGCCGAACCGGCGGTCCTGGAACAGGATCGACTTCACCAGCCGCGCCGCCTGCCCCGGCGGCAACGCCCCGGCCGAGGCGAACTCGATCTCCGTCCCAAAGACGATGTCGTCCATGCGTTCGAGCTATTGCCCGCCGGGCTGCGGTGTCGGGTCGGGAATCTCCCGAATGATCCGGCGCCTGCGCTCCCGCAGGTCTTCTTCTTTCTCGGGGACTGCCGGCTCCGTCGGCGCTTCCGCCGGTTTGGTCGGCGCCTCGGTTTCCGCACGCCCGCCGCGGCCGCCAACTACAAGCTGTCGCATGTCCTCACCTTCCCTCCGCGTCCAGCGCGGTAAGCAGTCCCTCAAGCGTCTTCGCCTCGGCAACCAGCCGTCCCAGCCGGTCCACTTCCGGACCGACAACGTCGTCGAATCGCAGTGTCACGTCATATCCGTTTCGACGAAACACCACCCGGTCCCACTCCACCGCGCTGATGTCCTCGCCAAACCGCCGCAACACGTCCCCGCGAACCGTCGCCCGCGTGCCGGTTGGCGGCTCCGTCAGCGCCTGCTCGATTTCCGCATCGCTCACGATTCGCCGCATTCGTCCTTCGTCCACCAGCATGTCGTACACGCACCAATCCGGATCCAAGACGTGGTAGCCCAGGTCGACTCGCCGCGCATCTTCGTTCTTCCACTCGGGCCCAAAGTCCTGCCGCATCTCCGCGATCAGGCACTCCTTGGCCACCCAGTCCACCCGGTCCGCCGCCCGCGACCGGTCCCGCCCCAGGTCTTCCAGCACCGCCGCCCACTCATCCAGCACCCACGTCGTCTCCGCGTCCCGACCGTGGTACCGCTGGGCTGCATCGCAATACCAGCGCTGCACGGCCAGCCCCGAAACCGCGGGCCCTCGCTCCAGGTCAACCACCGCGTCAAAATACAGGTCGTGCGACACCCGCCGCACCGCCCGCACCGGGTCCGTCAGCCGCTCCGACGGTCGCCAGCCCTCCATCGCCAGGTCCAGCGTCAGGGCCATGGTCCCTACCTTCATCGCCGTCGCCCATTCGCTCCGGTTCGAGTCGCCGGCAATTACGTGCAGCCGCCGGTACTTCCCCGCGTCCGCGTGCGGCTCGTCCCGGGTGTTAAAGATCGGCCGCCGCGCCGTCGTGTTGATGCCCGTCACTTCCTCGAAGAAGTCCGCCCGCTGCGACATCTGCAATTGCAACGGGTCCCCGCCCTCGATTCCGACCCGCCCCGCCCCCGCGAACACCTGCCGCGTCGCCAGGAACGGCACCGTCACCCGGATCAGATCGTCCGTCGGAATCCTCCGCGACGTCAGGTAATTCTCATGGCATCCGTAACTGCGTCCGTGATAGTCCGTGTTGTTCTTCAGCAGTCGAATCTGCCCGTAACCCAACATCGCGTTCCGCGCCGTCTCCGCCGCGAACATCACCCGCTCGCCCGCCTTGTCCTGTGCCACCAGGTCCTTCAGCGTCAGGCAGACGTCCGTGCAGTACTCCGGATGATTGTGGTCGTTGTACAGCCGCGCCCCGTTGCTCAGCACCGTGTTGGACAGCAACTCGTCGCGTGACATCCGGCTGCTGCGGTCCGTCGACCCCGTCAGATCCCGCGGGTCCCGCTCCAGACGGTCCGCCCGTCCGCCCCGCAGATCCCGGTAGGGGTCCTCGCCCACGTAATCCCAGCCGCGAAACGCGCCCTCCACCGGCGCCGCCTGGATCAGTCGAGCCGCCTCGTAGGCGAAATCAGGTTCGCCCGCAAAGCCCTCGCAGTTGAGCCCGTATTCGGTCTCGATGCCTGCGGGACGGTTCATGCGCCGCTCGTGCCGGGGAGTGACTCAATACTAGCGCCGGCGGCCGCTACGGAACCTGTGTGCCCCGTCCCGCCGCCTCCGCGCGTTCCACCACCGCCTGCGCCATCGCGATATCCCACAGCGCGATCCCCTGCGAGGCAAACAGCGTGATCTCGTCGTCCGCCGTCCGACCCGCCACCTTCTCGGCCACCACCTGGCCAAGCTCGATCACCTGTCCCCACTGCAAAACGCCGGCCCGCTCCGCTGCCATCAGATCACCGCCTTCCACGTGCGCCCCGTCCAGGTCGTCCACGAACACCCGGTCCGCTCGCGCCACCGCGGCCGCGTCCACTTCGCCATGCACCGGGTTGTTGCTCCCCATTGCCACCACGTGCATCCCCGGCTCCAAATCGTCCGCCAGCAGCACCGGTCCCGCCGCCGACGTCGCCGTCACCACGACATCGGCCCCCCGCACCGCCTCCGCCGCCGACGTACAGGCAACAAGCTCCGCGTCAACTCGCTCGCGCATCGTCTTGACATAATTCTCGACATTCGCCGGATTCCGCGAATACACCCGAACTTCCCCCAGCTCATGCACGCCGTTCAACGCCTCCAGTTGCGTCCGCGCCTGCCGCCCGCTCCCAATCAGCCCAACCACCCGGCTGTCCGATCGCGCCAGGTACTTGCTCGAAATCCCGCTGGCCGCCCCAGTGCGCAATTCACCCAGCCGCCCGGCCTCGATCACCGCCCGCAGCATTCCTGTCGGCACGTCGAACAGCACCACCACAAACCTCGCGCCGCTCCCAAAGGACCCATAGATCTTCGCCCCGGCCGCGCCCAACTCCTCGTCGGCGCCGCCCATCAAGTTCAGCGACCCGGCCGGAACCGTCGCCCGCCGTCGCCCTACATTTCCGGCCACCCCGCGGCCCTGCCGGTCAAACGCCCCCTCAACCGCCGCCAGCGCCAGTTCCATATCGCCCAGCGCATCCACATCCGCTTCAGTCAAGTACAGGGGCATCACATCTCCAAACCAGGGCAGCGACACGAGTTCCCGCCGATTTTAGGCATCCGCGCGCGCTGCCATATTCAATTGGTCGGGCCGGGACTCGCGCCGACCTTGCCTGCCCCCGCAAAAAACCGGGCCAAACCCTCAGACTATGGAACCAATCCCCCCATTACCGCGTATTCGTCCATGTAACCCCGGCATCCCGCACCGAACGCGAGGCGGCAAATGACCGAGTCCCAGGCGCTGCAGCGCTCCCAGCACGGCGACCCACAGGCCTTCCGCCATCTGGTGGCTCGTCACCAGGACGTGCTCTTTCGCACGGCCACCCTGATGACGGGAAGCCAATCCCTGGCCGAAGTCCAGGTCCGCGAGGTTCTGCGCGCGGCGTGGCATGGCCTATGGTCCGCAGAGCCTACCCGGGTCAGGCCCTGGCTCATGCGCATCCTCGTGCGCCAAGAATCTGATCGGAGCTCTTCCTCCACTCCGACCGTCCGTTCGCCCTATCGTGCGCGCCTGCGACAGCTCCCGCCTCCCCTTGAGCCCGGTGAGACGGACCCGCAGCGCCATCAGGTTCGGCGAGCCTTCGGTTCCCTCGGTCCGGTTGACCGTCATGCCCTGATCCTGTCCTACTTCGCCAATCTCTCCGACCCCCAACTTGCCGTCGTCCTCGGTCTACCGGAGGGCGCCGCCGAGTCCATGCGGCATCGGGCGCTGCGCCGGTTGCGTTATCGGCTCCAGGCCAGCGACGCCTACGCGGTCGATGGGGCGGGTCCCTTCGCCTCCGACGGGGAGCTGATAGCCGCTCTCGGCGACTACTTCAATTCGGCCACCGCCGCGCTGGCTGTCCCTGCCGACCTGTGGGATGTCCTGGAGTCCCGTGCCCCTAATCGATCGCGCGTCGCCCGCATTCGGCGCAGATTCCAGGCCGCCGCTCAGCGCTTCTGGACGCCCCTGGCGGCTACCGGTGGCGCCGCCGCGTTGGCTTCGGCGGTCGTCTGTGCGGCCACGGCCTGAATGCGCCCTGACCTCCGCTACCCGAGACGCGCGCCGATGGGACCGCTTCGCTTCTGCCGCAACCCAATAGCGGCTCCGACTGCTCGATGGCGCAGCTCAATGACCTAGTTATCCGGCTGATCCGCGTGGAACCGGACCACCTGAAGCCCCGCTAACCCAGTCCCGCCCGCGGCGACCCGGTCCCCTCCCGAGGCCGGCCTCGTCGCGGGCGGGAACCACTCGCGGCCGGCGGCATCCAATTGAAACTCGCGCGGTACGCCCCGATCATGCGCCCTTGGCATGGCCCTGCTCGCGCTCCACATCGTCTTCAACGTCGGCTTCGCGCTCAGCACGCGCGTGGCCCAGTTCAGGCGTTACGACTACTTCCTCGTAGCCGCCGTCAACTACGCCCTGGCGGCCGTGCTGGCGTCGCTCTGGGCACTCCTGCGCGGCGGCTGGAACTTCGACGCCCCAACCCTCATCTTCGGCGCCGTCCAGGGCTTTCAGTACGCCGCCACCATGATCGGCGTCTACCTGCTGCTCGTGCGTTCCGGCGTCGGCGTCACCTTCATCGTGCTTCGCCTGACTGTCGTGGTCCCGACGCTCTCGGCCATCGTCTTCTTCGGCGAGCGGCCCAGCGCCGCCGCCATCGGCGGTCTCCTGCTCATGTTGATCTCCATCCCGCTGCTTGTCGGTCCTCGCTCCGCCGTGCGCGGGCCGCGTTCGCGTTGGTACTGGCCCTCCGTCGCGCTCATGATGCTCGTCACCGGCGCCGGCCTTACCGCGTCCAAGGCCTTCAGCGAGCTCTCCACGCCCGACCGCGCGCCCGACTTCGTCATGTTCTCGTTCCTGGTCTCCGTACCCGTCGCCCTCGCCATCTTCGCCATGCGCCGTCGCTTCCAGGCCCACACGCCCCCGCTGCGTCAGAGCTTCGCCGCCGCCGGTCCGATCGCTACCGGCGCCGCCATGGGCCTCTGCAACGTCCTTCAGCTGGCTTTCCTGGTGGCCGCCCTCGAACTCATCCCTGGCACCATCGCCTTCCCCATCCAGACCTCCGCCTCGGTGCTCCTCACCACCGCCGCCGGCGTCATCGTCTGGCACGAACGCCACGGCCCCATCGTCTGGGCCGGCGTCGTCGCCGCCCTCGCCGGCATGGTCATCATCAACTTCTGAGCGCCGGCCACCCGAAACCCACGGCGCCCACCCCTGGCCCACTGGCGGCGCGCCGACCCCAGTCAGACCGGAACCTTGAACGCGGAACTCGGTCCGATGCCGACACAGCCTACTGGTAGTGCCGGGCCTGCAGCTCGTACAGCTCGGCGTAGAGGCCGTCCTCGTGCATTAGGTCGTCGTGACTACCTTGCTCCACGACGCGCCCCTGGTGCAGAACGATGATGTGGTCGGCCATGCGCACCGTCGAGAATCGGTGCGAGATGAGCAGCGTCACGCTTCCCGTGAGCTGACCACGGCGAGACGCCGCCGCGATTCGTTCGAAGACGCCATGCTCCGTCTGCGCATCCAGCGCGGCCGTGGGCTCGTCCAGGATCACCAGCAGCGGGTCCCTGCGCATGAACGCGCGTCCCAGCGCCAGCTTCTGCCATTGCCCACCCGAGAGTTCCACCCCGTCCTGCCAGACCCGCCCCAGCTGGGTCTCCAATCCTCGCGGAAGCGAGTCAGGGATATCCTCCGCATCGGCCTTTGCGAGAGCGTCAGCTACGGCCCGCGAATCCTCGATCCGTGCCACGTCGCCCACGCCCACCGATTCCCTCACCACGAACTCGAACCGGCAATAGTCCTGGAATCCGGCGCTCAGGCTGGACCGCCACGCCTCGACCCCAAACTCCTTCACGTCGACGCCATCTGCGGTGATTCGGCCTGTCGTAGGTTCGTAGAAGCGAGACAGCAACTTGGCCAACGTCGTCTTGCCGGCGCCGTTTTCCCCCACCAGGGCCACGACACGGCCGGCTTGCAACTGGAGGTCGATGTCTTGAAGCACGGCCCGCTCGGTGCCGGGGTACGTGAACGATAAATGCTCGAGAGTGATTCCGTGGCTGAGTGCGCCGGGGACAGGTGCCCGTGTCGCCGGTCCACGGTCGACCTGCTTCGCATAGTCCGCAAGCCAGAGGTAGCGCGACGCCTCCTTAACGATGCGTAGCCACGAATTGCCCGAACTCACCAGCTCGCCAACCAGGTCCTGCATCTGGGCGGCCAGCGTGATCGCCAGCAAGACATCCCCCGCTGTTACCTGTCCCTCGAGAGCCCGGACCAGGACCAGGGCAATAGCGCCGCCGTAGCCGGCCGCCAGCAACACTGCCGCAAGGGCCTGCAGGACCAGGCCGTTCCACAGCGGACGAGTCTGGATGCGCAGTTGCTCGGCGCCGTCGGCGCCATGCCGGGCAACCATCTCTCTTCCCAGGTCGAAGACACGAAGTTCTTTGCCGGCTGCCGGCGAGGTTGCCAGACCGAAGAAATGCATCTTGCGGCGGCGCAGCTCGGCCGAAGCGTTCAGTGCCACGAGGTAGCGCTGCCACGCCCGCCGATCGGCCAGCAGCGAGCCGATCGCGAAGAACGGCAGTAGCAGCAGGCGCGGGTCCAGGGTGGCCAGCAGCGCGGCCGTTCCGGCCAGGTGCAGGAACTCCTGAACCGCGTACAGGGTCGTACTCGCCATCTCCCCGAACCGGCTGCGGTCCTCGCGCAGCAGATCCATTTCGCGCAGGTAGTCCGGACGCTCGTGGTGCGCCAGCGTGGAGATTCCGGCGCTCAGGCGCATGAGTTGCCGGTCGATGAAGGCGCTCGTGCGTTCGGTCACCATCTGCCCGAGGTTGATCCGGTGCTGCCCCACAAGCGCCCCAACCACCTGCAGGCCTGCGACCGCGAGCGCGGCAAGCACCACCAGTCCGAGTTGCTGGCCGATCACGCCCTCGGCGAGGAGCTTCAGCCCCCAGGCCGTCCCGAGACTTGCCAGGACGCTCAGCAGTCCCAGGCAGAACAGAAGGACAACCTGCCAGGGCGCTGCCCGGAACCCGAAGGCGAGCAGCACGCGAAATCCGCGGAACCCCTGGCTCACGCCGATCCGCCTTCCGCGCGGAATCGGCTCGCCTGCAACTCATACGCGTGCGCGTACTGACCGCCCAGCTCCACCAGTTCCTCATGGGTGCCTTGCTCCGCGATGCGTCCATCGGCCAGCACGACCACGCGATCCGCCTGCCGGACCGCCGAGAAGCGGTGGGAGATCAGGATGGTCGTAAGCCCCGCGGTGATTTCGAGGAACCGCTCGTAGAGTGCGGCTTCCGCACGTACATCCAAGTTGGCCGTCGGCTCATCCAGGATGAGCAGCCGGGCGCCGCCTTCAACCGCCATCAACGCGCGCGCCAAAGCGATGCGCTGCCACTGCCCGCCGGATAGCTCCATGCCGCCGCTGTACTCCCGCGAAAGCACCGTCTCCCAACCTCGCGGCAACGACTCGATCAGCTCTAGGGCCCCGGCCTTTGCAGCGGCTTCCCGCAACCGTGCCTGCTGAGTCGCTAGAGTTCGCGCGCCGTAGCCGACGTTTTCGCGCGCGGTGACGTGGAACCGGGTGAAGTCCTGGAAAATGACCGCCACCCGCTCGTACCACGAGTGAGCGTCTAGATCTCGTAGGTCGTGTCCGTCAATGAGGATCCGACCCTGCAACGGGTCATACATTCGGCACAGGAGTTTGATCAGCGTGGTCTTACCCGCACCGTTGGCGCCGACGATGGCTAGCGACTGCCCGGCTGGGATCGACAGATTCAGTCTGTCCAATACCTCGAATTCCTGTCCCGGATAGCGGAATCCAACACCCTCGAATCGCACGCTCTGTCTGGGTGAGTCGGCGGGAAGCGATCGCCCGCGTCGCCCTTCACGGGATCGAGCCGCTCGCTCCTCGAGCTTCCGGAACGCCGGGAGCGACGACGTGCCTTGCACGATCTCAAACAGCGCGTGGCTGGTCCCGCCCAGCGCGGTGCTCGCCAACACGGCGCCGGCGAAGACGGCAACGGCGCCAAGGTCGAGGTCGCCACGTACGCCGGCCCAGCCAATCAGCGCTAACGCGGCGAGCTCTACGCCGGCCATGCCAAGAAAGGTCAGGGTCACCGGCAGGCGGTTGTGACGGCGTTCCTGCCAGACCCTGGCCATGGCCCGCTGCCACTCGCGGTCGAAGCACGCCAGCAGCCAGGGCAGCAGGCCCCACACCCGCACTTCCTTCGCCGCGTCAGGCGTGAGGGCCAGGTCGCGGAAGTACTCGGCGCGGCGCAAGACGTCGGACTGGCCGACCGCCATCTTGGTCGCCTCGTAATGCACCCGCTGCAGCCGGTGCCAGATCGCAAGTCGCCCCGCCAGCACGATTAGCGCCAGCCACCACTGGAACGTCGCCAGCAGCGCGATCGCGCCCAGGCCGCGTAGCCAGGCGGGAATCACCCCGGCAAGCCCGGTGACCGCGGCTCCGGGGTGGTAATAGGAGTCCCAGACGCCCTGCGCCGTGCGGATCTGGTCGGCTACTTCAGGATCTTCCAGGTGCGCGATCCCGCTCGGGGCCGTGACGGCGGCAGCGATTCGGGCCTGGATGTATTGGTTGAAGTCAAGTCGCAGGGCCAGGGCTGCCGTTCGCTGAACGGCGCGGACCAACCGCGTCACCAGGAACACGCTTGCAGCGATGACCAGCAGCGTCCCCGACCGTTGACTTGCCGCGGAGTCTGGGCCGTCTCGCACGGCGTCCGGGATGGACCCCACCAGGAGCCCGGTAGCCACCGTAAACGCCAGTGGCAGCGCCGCGCTGAGGAGAACGCAAACTGCCAGGACGGCCGTCGTACGGGGATTCACCCGGGGCATCATCCCCAGGATGGTGATGCTCCCCGTGATTACGGGTGGCAGGCGGCCCTTCAGCTCCTGGAAGCTGCCGGGCCACAGACGCCGTCGGCGGTGACCCATCGGTTGGAACTCCAACCCAGAAGGGTACTGCACCGTTCGGCGGTCGGGCTCAAGTCCACGGCCATCACGGCCCACTACAACACGGCGATCCGCCAACACGGAACTCGGTCTGCCTCCGCTGCCGGCAGAACGTCTTGGCGCACTGCAGGTGCGGTGTCTTGTGAGAGTCGTCTAGTCCGCTTGCGCCTCAGCCGCAAACCCGACAGCGTGCAGGTGCCGCTCTATGCCATAGCCCGCCCTTACCAGATGAATTGTCGAGTCTCGCTAGCTCAGAACGCCGCTCTGCGTGCCCGGACCGCAGTAACCTCAGCCGACATGCCAGAGTCGGAGCGCCAGGCTTGCGACTGGCGAGCGTCTAGTGAACGGAGAGACTCCACCGCTGCTCGTCATCGTGAACGGTGCGCCGGGGAGCGGGAAAACCACGTTGTCGCGTCGACTGGCAGATGCGCTTCAGCTGCCCCATCTGGAACGGGACGGCCTGAAGGAGACACTCGCCGACCATCTTGAGGTGGCTAACCTCGCCCAGAGCAATGCCCTCACCCCGGCGGCGGTAGGAATCTTCTACGAGTTCGCGGCCGAACTCGCCCGGGCGCGAGTCGGGATGGTACTGGACCAGGCCTACAACCGCGGTCTCGCGGAGGATCAGTTGCGTCCGCTGCTCGCCTCCTGCCGAACGGTGATCATCCATTGCGTCGTGCCCCGCGAGACAAGTGTCAAGCGCTACGTGCGCCGGTTTGAGCGCGGCGCCCGCCATGCGGCCCACTTCGACGGCGAACGAATCGCGCTATTCCGCGCCGGCAAGCTGCAAATCGACTGGAGCCTCTCGGATCCCCTGGAGTTGGCGGTGCCCACGCTGCTGGTCGAGACGGTGGACGGCTACAGGCCCGCATTTGAGGAAATCGTCGAGTTCGTTAAGCGGAGCTACTCTGGCTGAAACGCCACGTCGCAGTCGCAAAGTTGAACTGGCGGGCACACGAAGCTAAAGCGCCGATTCAGCGTAGGCGCCCGCGATTTCAGTCGAACCTAAACCGCCAAACACCAATCGCCGTAAACACCGCCGCAAAGATCAGCAGCACGCCGGCTTCCAGCCAGACGCCGCCCAGTCCCTGCCCCCGCACCAGCACGTCCTGGTAAGCCTCGATTGCCCAGGCCTGCGGCGTGATGTTTCCGATCTGCTGCATCGCCTCCGGCATGATGAAGCGCGGCACCATCACCCCGCCCAGCGCCGAGGTCGTCAGCACCACAATCACCGCCAGGCCCGTTCCCTGCGTCTCCGAGCGCGCCACGCCTGCCAGCGCGATGCCCATCCCCGTGGCTACGAGCGCCAGCGCCGCCGACACCACCACCACAGCCGGGATGAATCCCAGGTCCAGTCCAAAGGCCAGCCTCGCGATCGCGAACATGATGACGATCTGGATCAGGTTCACCACGTAGAACGGCGCCAGCTTGCTGATCACGATCGGCGCCCGACCCACCGGCGCCGCCCGCAGCCGCCGCATCGCCCCGCTCCGCCGTTCCCGGAAGATCGACTCGATCATCACCGTGGCGATGAAGAACACCCCCATGACCGTGTACGCGGCCGCGTTCTGCTGGTACTGGTCCGGGAACTGTTCCCGATCCACCCCCGGCGGAACCCGTCGCCGCGTCGTCACGGGCAGCGCGCCCTCTCCCTCACCGTCCGGCTGCACTGATGCCGCCAGCTGTTCGCGAACCTCCGCCGGTAGGCTCGACGCCACCTGCTCGAACCAGGCGGCCGCGCCTGCCTCCCCCAGCCTGCGCCCAACCACCTGCTGGAGCACCGCGCTCAGCGCACCCTCCAACGGACCAGTCACCTGCGCGGTCGTCGCCGGATCGACGATTACGTCCACCTCCAGCGGCTCAACCTGCTCGCCCCTGAGGATGCGCGGATCTTCCAGCAGTGCCGTCAGGCCCTCGGGAAACACCACCCCCACCAGGTACTCGCCGTCCGCGACCAGTTGAGCCACCGCGTTGGCCGTCAATGTTTGCCCGTCTTGCTCGCGGATGATCGCCAGCCCTTCCGTCGCGTCCAGTTGTTCCACGACCTGCTCGGCCACCTCGCCAGCGCCGCCGATCGCCACCGGCACCTCCAACGCCCGCGCCGATCCGCGCGCCGCGCCTTCCTCGAACAGCCCGCCCAGCGCCAGGCTGAACACCACCATGAACATCACCGGCATCAGGAACAGCACGAACAGCCCGCCCGGGTCCCGCAGAAGCAGCAGGAATTCCTTGATCGTGAAGGCCAAGGTTACCCGCATCGCTCAGTCCCTCAGGCTGCGACCCGTGTAGCGCAGGAACACGCTCTCCAGGTTCGGCTCCAGGATTCGCACCGTTTCCACCTCCAGCGCTGCCGCGTTCATCGCCTGCATCACGTCCACCAGCGCGTGCCGCGCGCTACTGGCTTCGATGTTCAGGGACTTCTCGTCCGGCCCCGGCCCCACGGTCTGCACGGATGCCAGCGCCGAAAGGCTTTCCGTCACCAGCGCCCGCTGCGCCGCGTCGATCCCGATCTGGATCACCCCGCCGCCCAGCGACTCGATCAACGCCCGCGGCGAATCCAGCGCCACGATCTTCCCGTGATCGATGATCGCCACCCGGTCGCACAGCCGCTCGGCCTCTTCCATGTAGTGCGTGGTGTAGACGATCGTCACGCCCTGGTCGCGGTTCAGCCGCTCCACGTTGTCAAAGATGTGATTGCGGCTCTGCGGATCCACGCCCACCGTCGGCTCGTCCAGGATCAGCAGTTCCGGCTCGTGCAGCAGCCCCGCCGCCAGGTTCAGCCGCCGCTGCATTCCGCCCGAGTAGGTTCCGGCCTGGTCGTCCCCCCGGTCGCTCAGTCCCACGACCTCCAGCACCGCCTCCACTCGCTCCCGCAGGCGTCGTCCGCCCAGCCCGTACACCCGCCCAAAAAACCGCAGGTTCTGCCGGCCGCTCAGCTTCTCGTATAGCGCAATGTCCTGCGGCACCACCCCGATCCGCCGCTTCGCCGCCCGCGACGTGGGAGCCAGGTGCCGGTCGCCCACCGTCACCTGTCCGGCCGTGGCTTCGAACATCCCGCTGCAAATCGATATCAACGTCGACTTGCCGGCCCCGTTCGGCCCCAGCAACCCGAACACCTCGCCCCGCCGAACCTCCAGCGTGACGTCATCGACCGCTGTCAGGTCCCCATACCGGTGCACCACCCCGCCCGCGCGCAGCAGGGCTCCGTTCTCCGCGCTACTCACCAATGCCGTCTCCGCAAGAACACACGCAGTCCTACTCCGCTCTGCCAGTGCAAGGTTTGCAACACAAAGTAGTTTGCCACAAACAGCGGCCGTCCGCAACCCGCCCGATTCCAGTCTGCCGCCGGCGCCGCCCACTGCCGCGAACTGTCGGAGATTTCCAGTCGCGCGCCCTGACCACTCGACAACGCACGTGTCGTCAGCATGTGGCCACGCGAACAGCCACGCAACTCCCGGCGGGAATCGACCGAATCCTTTGATAACTCCGGTGATACGTTGTTCCAGCCCGGGCCCCGGATGCCGTCCCATCGCCGACCTCGACTCCACCGAGCTGCACATCCGCGACACGCCCCAGTACTTCTTTGACACCGGCATGATCGAGGAAGTCCAGAACATCACCCGCACCGTGCACAGCCCGGCGATGTTCGAGGGCAATCCCCTCGTGACCCAGGACCGGCCCTGGGAACACCACGTCAACATGCACGCCGACGACTACCAGGTCTGGCGTGACGACGACGGCCTCTTTCACCTCCTTTACACCGACTTCGACATCGACCGCGAGAAGGCCGGCCAGCCTGGCCGCACCCTGATCGACTACGACGTGTCCCGCTTTCGCGTCTGCTATGCCCGTTCCGAGGATGGCCTCGTCTGGGTCAAGCCGCCCATGGGCATCGTCCGCGAGGACGGCCGCGACACCAACATCGTCATGGGCGACCGCACCCATGGCAACGTCTGGGGCCTGGCCCCCTTGGACGATCCGCTCGAGACCGATCCGTCACGCCGCTACAAGGCTATCTACGAGATCGGGCCGCCGGGCTTTCGCGTGGCCGATGAGCTTCCCGGGGCAAACGTCCGCCGAGCATATTCCGCCGACAGCATCCACTGGACCACCTACGACGACCCTCCCATGTTCGAAGGTCTCGGCGCCAAGCAGGGCGACAGCATCTACCCCTTCTTCGACCCCTCCACCCGCACCTACAACATCCTCACCCGCCACCCGCTCATGGAAATGGCCCCGCGCCCGCGCACGGGCCTGGTCGAACGAGCCATCGCCGGCGGTTCCACCACCGACCCCGCCCACGGGCTGCCCAACCGCCGCGGCATGCGCCGCATCTTCCAGTCGCAGAGCCGCGACTTCCACCACTGGAGCGAGCCCCGCCTGGCCCTCGCCCCGGACCCCGAACTCGACAACCTCGACGACTCCTTCTACAGCATGCGCCCCTACCGCCTGGGCAGCCATTGGGTGGCTTTCCTGGGCGTGCTCAACATGACTACCGGCACGCTCTCTCCGCAGCTGGCCTTCAGCCGCGACGCCCGCAATTGGCATCGTCTGCGGCCCACTCACGCGTGGATCGGCAGCGGTGGCCCCGGCTCCTTCTATGAGCACGTCGTGGCCGCGCCCCACGTGGTCAACGTCGGCGATGAGTCCTGGCTCTACTTCGGCGGAACCGGTAGCAGGGCCTCGCGCGATCGCAAGCCCTACGCGCTGGGCCTCGGCAATCTCCGGCGGCACGGCTTCGTTTCGGTCGGAACCAACGCCGCGTACGTCGGCATGCTGCTCACCGAAGCCTTCATTGCGCCCGGCGACCGCTTGCTCATCAACGCCGCCTGTGGGCCGAATGGCTATATCAAGGTCGAAGCCTCGGACGTCACCTACACCGTCATCCCCGGCCGCGCGGCCGCCGACTGTGACATCTTCACCGGCGACGCCATCGCCCACACCGTCACCTGGAACGGCGACGCGACGCTGCCCCTACCCAGGGGAACCGACTCCGGCACCGTCTACCCCACCTTCATCCCCCACCGCCGCCTCCGCTTCTACCTTCACGACGCCCAGCTCTATTCCTTCCAGATCGCCATTTCCGCCGTCTGATCCGCGCCGAGCGATCGAGCTGACCGCCTAATGTTCCCCGTGCCCCGACGGCGCCGCCCACCGCCGCAAACTGTCCGAAGCCTCCAGCCCCGCGTCCTGCCCGCTCGCGAATGCGCTGGCAATCAGATTCCGCTCCCCGGCCACGATGTCCCCCGCCGCCCACATGCCGGGAATCGGCTTCCCCGACGAGTCCAGCACCTCGTGGTCGTCGCTGCACCGCAGCAGGCCATCGTCCGAGTGCGCCACGTCGAACCGGTGCAGGAACTCGTCGTTCGCCTTCAGCCCCTCGTCCACGAAGAAGCCGTCGAAAAACAGCTCCCGCCCGTCCGCCATTCGGAACCCCAGCAGGTTCAGCCCCTGCCCGATGTGCGCCTCGATTCGTTCTTCCTCCAGCTCCGTCCCGCGCTCGCGCAGCGCCGCCAGCACGGGCGGGGACATCCCATGCGGCCGCCCATTCGTCAGCACCGTGATGCGGTCCGTGAAGTCTTGCGCGCCCTGCACTACGTCAAAGATGTAGTCGCCCACCCCCACGATCGCCACGCGCTCGTCCACGTGCAAATGACCGTCGCAACGAATGCACAGGTGCCATCCCCGGCTGTTGCCCGCATACCGGTAGACCAGCTGGTACTTGCGGTACATCCGGTCCGCCGCGTCGTTGATCTCGATGTCCGGCCACCCGTCCTCGAACCCGCTGGCCACCACCACCGTCCGGCCCAGCGCCGTGGTCGTCGCGCCAACTTGCCCGTCCCGCGAAAGGGCTTCGGTGGCGTACGTCAGCCGAAATGTGTCCTCGTCCAACCGCTCCAGGTCTAGCGCAAACCCGTCGGCTCGCCGGATCCCCGCCATCCGCTCCGCGCCGCCGCGCCGGATTGCCCGTTCCGGCTGTCCTTCCGTCCATTCCCGCAGCGATTTCGCAAACTCAATGCCGGTAATCCCCGCAAACACCGGCGCGTCCTCGATCTTCACCGTCTTCGACCAGTAGGCCCGCCCCCGCCGCCGGCTCACCTTGCTCGCGTCCACCAGCAGCACGTGCCGCATCTGGTGCGCGGCGCTCACCGCCGCCTGCGTGCCCCCCGGCCCGGCGCCGATCACGAGCACGTCAAAGACCTCGCTCATCTCATCCGTCCGCGTCGCGCTGGCTCTGCCTCAGCTCGTCGGCTTCGGCGCCCACTCCTCGGCTCCCGTGATCTCGTCGATCATCTTCATCGTACGCACGGCGTCGTCCAGCGTTGGTGCCGGAAACGACACTGGCTCACCGGCCTGAACCGCCCGCAGAAACGCCCGCGACTCCCCGGGAAACCCCGGCTTCAACCGCCGGTCCAGCCCCGTCAAGCCGAACCGAATCGGTTCGCGCCCCGCCCGCACCAGCGTGCACGAGCTCAACCGGTCGCCAGGCGAAGCCGATGTCGCCGCCGACGTCAAAACCGCGGTCGCGGTCCGTGCCTCGTACCAATGGCCGGTCCCTTTCGGCCCAAAGTGATCCGCGATCGCCCGTCCCACCGCGCCCGACTCATACGCCAGCAGCGCGTTGAAACTGTCCGGCTTCGGCAGCCGCCGCTGCCGCACCACCGAGGTCACCTCCGCGACATCCCCGCCCAGGTACCGCAGCAGGTCCAGCGAGTGAATGCTGTTCGCGTATGCCCAGCGCATCGCCACTTCCGGCGGAAACTTCGTCCCCGCCCACTGGGCCGACACATCCTCGTCCGCATGCACCGTCACCGACACCACGTCCCCCGTGTCCAGCAGCGCCTCGCGCCCCGCCTGCAAGCACGTATAGAACCGGCGGTTTAGTCCGACCATCGCCGTCGTCCCGGTCTCCCGCACCGCCTCCGCCAGCCGCTGCGTGTCGGACGAATACAAACCCGGCGGCTTCTCCAGGAACGTCGGAACTCCCGCTCGGATAAACCGTTCCGCCACCTCCGCCACTGCCAGCACGCTCACCAGCACGTACACCGCGTCGAACTCGCCCCAGGCCTCCAATTCGTCCAGGCTGGTAAACGTCTGTGCGACGCCGAACCGTCGCGACGTCTCCTCCACCGCCTCCGGATCGATATCGCACAGCGCCGCCACCTCCGCCTCCGGCAACGCGTGCAACACCGGAATGTGCTGGCCCGCAATGTTCTTGGTACCAATCACGGCGCAACGAACGGGGCTCGGTTTGCCCATGTCACCCTCCCTGGCGCGCGGCGTATCCTCGCACCGCCCTCAGAATCTACCCGCCAATCATGGTCCTCACTCAAGACCACATCGCTATCCACCTTCGTCGCCTCGGCGTCCAACCCGGCGATGTCCTCATGATCCACAGCTCGCTCCGCAGCATGGGGCATGTTGTCGGCGGCGCCCCAACCGTCGTTGACGCCCTCCTCGAAGTTCTTGGCCCCACCGGCACCCTCGTCGGCCCCTCCTTCAACTACGAAACGGCCCTCGATCCCAACTTCGTCCTTGATTTGCCCAACACCCCGTCCGACATGGGCGCCATTGCCGACGAAATCCGCCGCCGCGCCGGCAACAACCGAAGCCGCCACCTCACCCACAGCGTTAGCGCCATCGGCCGTCACGCCCAGACCATCGTCACCGCCCCGGGCCCCACCGCCTGGTCCGCCGACGGCCCCCTGGGCACCGTCTTCAAGCTCAACGGCCGCTTCCTCCTGCTCGGCGTCACCTACCAGAGCTTCACCGCCTGCCACTTGCTCGAAGTGGCCTTCCGGCTCCGCTACCGCAAGCTCGACACCCTGAGCCGCCGCCTTCGCCGCGGCGACGGTTCCGTCGTCCCGTTCGATAGCACCATTTACCTCCGCGCCGTCGGCTACCCCGGCTACGACTTCAACCGCGTCGGCCAGGCCATGGAAGACACCGGCATAACCACCATTGCAACCGTCGGCAATGCCATCGCCCGCCTCATTCCCGCGCGACCCATGCACGAGTTCGCTGCCCCACACGTCCGGCGCGACCCCGACTACCTGTTGCAGCAGGGCTCCGGTGTCACCCCGCTCACCCGCGGCGTCACCCTGGCGCTCCCTGGCGGAGTCCTTTCGGTTGCCGATCCTGCGGCCATCTTTCGGCCCGACCGCAGCTAAGCCACGCACTTCCGGCCGCCGTTTATGCTTAGGCGCTGAGGTGAACTCTCCGCACGGAGTCCGACATGCGTCGCGACCAAACGGCAAAACCTGCGCGCACGCCCCGTCTCACCCGCCGACGCCTCCTATTGAGCGGGGTCGTTGCTGCCACGGCTACCGGACTCCTGGTCGCCTGTGGCGACGAGAAAGTCGAGCACGGCAAATTCAAACTCCGCAGCGGGGCAAGCTGGTAGCCCACGTCGCTCCCGACGCGCCGACGGGGCGCCGGGCCGCAGCCTGAAATCGCGGCGACCCTCGGTGAACTCGTGGCCATCGCCACGCCCGGGATCGTCCACAGTGGCACCGCGCCAGCAACCGGATGGCTGCAACTTCACCGAACGCCTTGCTTCCGCTGAGCTTCGATCGGGTGCTGGCTCGATTTCGGCTATCCTCGCACTCGGTTTTCCGTATTCGCGCGGACGCGCTAACATCCGTTTGGCTCTAACCAGGTGCCGCGGGTCCTACGGGACGCAGGAGGGGATATGCGAAGTCTGACACGTCGAGAAATGCTTCGAGCTGGGAGCGCGGGCGCTCTGGGTGCCGCCGGAGTCGCGGTCCTGGCGGCCTGTGGCGAAGGCGAGACCATTGAGGTCGTCAAGGTCGTCACCCAGGTCAAACAGGTCGAAAAGATCGTCGAGAAGGAAGTCCCGGTCACCGTCGAGAAGGTCGTCGTGGCTCCGACCGCCGAACCGGTCATGGCTCCCGCCAGCGTTCGTTTCGCGACGGACCACACGTCGGGCCCGCGCGGCAACGCCATGAAGTGGGGTATGGAGCAGTACTCGCAGAAGTTCCCCAACCACCCGGTCAAGATCGACGTCATCGGCGGCGACTACTTTGACTCGGTCAATCTCCAGTTGGCGGCCGGCAGCATGGCCGAGGTCATCCTCTTCGAGGGCAACCTCTTCCAGGCCCACTACGCGGCTGGCTACTTCCCTGACATCACCGACCAGGTGACCAAGCTCGGGTTCTCCCTGGATGACTATTGGGTTCTGCCCACCGGCTGGCTCCCTTGGGAAGGCGCTCTCTACCAGGCCAACGGCCGTCTCCACGGCCTTCCCTTCCAGGGCGGCATGAACGGCATCGTGTACAACATTGAGCTTTTCGATTCCAACGGTGTGGGGCAACCCGCCGAGGATTGGAACTGGAACGACGCCATGGAGGCGGCGCGCCAGCTCACCGACACCGACGACGACCAGTACGGCATGTGGGCGCCCACCAGCGACCAGTTCGGCTGGGGCCCAATGCTCTGGTCCAACGGCGTTGAGTACTGGTTCAACGAGCAGGGTGAATCCCAGTTCGACACGCCGGAATCCATCGAAGCCCTTACCTGGGCCCACGGCACCATGCACACCGAGGGTGTCGCCTTTACCAACGAGGCTCGCCAGCGTGTGGCGGGTGAGTTTGGCGATCCCTTCTCCGCCGGTAAGGTCGGCATCTGGCCCGGCGGCCGTGTATACAGCAGCGGCTACGGCATTCCGCGGATCAAGGACCGCTTTTCCTGGTCCATCGGTCCCATGTACGCGTCGCCCAACACGGGTCACGCGCGCCACGGGTGGAACGACCAGCCGCACATCGTCACCATCGCCGCCGAGCGGTTGGGCAATCTTGAGGAGACCGTGCAGTTGGTCACCTTCCTCGCGGGTCCGGAATACCAGGCACGCGTGGGGATCGACCGCGGCCACTTCCCCGTCTACAAGGAAGTCGCCGATCTGCCCGAATCCTTGGCCGGCCCGCCCGAGGGCATGCACTGGCTCAAGACCTACGCCACCACGCCCGAACCGCGCACCCCCGGCTACTTCCCCTACTGGGACGAGTTCCGAGGCGCACACCGCGTGTGGCAGTCCAAGCTCTGGGTCAACGAGGTTGGTCCCGAGGAAGCGGCCGTCAACATGGCCAACGACACCAACGCCGTCATCAACTCGTACGGCGATTGGGCGCCGATCCCGGCCTAGTCCGAGGTCCTACGCCACAACGGCCCGCCGCTCCGCGCGGCGGGCCGTTTGGCATTGCCCGCCGTAGCTGTCCCATTCGTCTGCGCCGCTCGTCGTCCTTCGCCTGGCAACGAGGGCCAGGGTGAGGGGTCTTTCGGGCAATCACTGACCTACTCGTCGGTCCCACCTGCCGCACCGGTCAACCCGGAGCAGAGCCCTCCGTCTCCTCTCCGTCTCTTCCCCCTTATTCACTCCTTCTTCAGATCCACCGCCCCCTCCGCCGCCAACTCCGCGATCACCGACCCGACAATCGGCCGCAGCGCCGCCGCGTCCGTCGGCACGCTCGGCGCAAACCGCTCCGCCAGCCTCCGCGCCACCTCCGCGCCGCTCCGCGTGCCGTCCATCAAATTAAGCACCGACAGCGTCGGCAGCGACAACAGGATCTCCCGCGTATCCCCGTTCGCCGCCCCCGGCACCGCCACCCGCGTCACTGGTTGCAACCCCGTTTCCGTCTCTTGCATCCACGCCCGAGCGTCCACGCCCTGCGCAAACGTCGGCGTCCCGGCCAACGCCTGCTCCGCCGTCACCGCCGCGCCCTGTCGCGCCACTCCTACCTGGCCAGCCGCTTCCCGTTCGTGGTGAGCCTGTCGAACCACATCCGCCCCTTGCGCTGTGCCGGGGGCGCCTTCAACCCCCAGCGCCTCGTACGTCACCGCCAGCTGCCCCGGCGTAAACCCGCCCATGTAGCGGATCGATTCCTCGGGCGTTTCCCGCGTCAGCCCCGACGAAATAAACACAAACGCCTGCCGCAGCGAGAGATTCTGGCTCGGATCCACCAGCCGGTGCGCCGTCCAGAACCACGACTCCTGCAAGCGCTGGCCGTGATACCAGTGATTCGCCATATCCACGAAATCGTTCGCCTGCTGCAGATACCCCTCCTGGTACCAGTCCATCGCTAGCCCGTTCAGATTCGGCGCCTCCAGCGACGTTCGAATCGCCTTCGTCGCCCGCAGCACCCCTTGCAGTGCCAGCGCGATGCCCGAAGCCAGGATCGGATCCACAAAACACGCCGCGTCCCCCACCAGCAGATACCCCGGCCCGTGGAACTGCTTACAGATAAACGACCAGTCCGAAACGATGTCGAAGTCCCCCGCCCAACTCCCGCCCTCCAGCAGCTCCCGGTACTCCTCGCACGACTCGATCTGCCGCTGCCAGTACTTGCGACGTTCCGTCCGCGACATCCCGCGAATCCGTTCCGGGTCCGTCACCAGCCCGATGCTTCGCAGACCGCCCGCCAGCGGGATATGCCACAGCCACCCGTCCTCCACCGCCACCACGTACACATTCCCCGCGTCCGTCGGCTCCATGTCCGTCAGGACATCCGGCAGCGTCGTCGGCCCGCCGTGGTAGTGACCGAACAGCGCCACGTGCCGCAGATTCTCGTTGTGCTCCCGCAACCGGAACTGCCGTCCCAATACCGACCACTGCCCCGAAGCATCCACGCACATCCGCGCCCGCACCTCGCCTGACTCACCGTCCTCGTTCGTAAACGACAGCCCCGTGGCCCGCCCGTCCGTCATGTTCGCGCGCGTCACCTGGTGACCTTCCCTCACGTCCACCCCCTCGTCCCGCGCGTGATCCAGCAGCAACTTGTCAAACACCTCGCGGTCGCACTGGAACGTAAACGTCCGGTCCTGCGGCACCTCCGAGAATCGAATCGTCCACGGGTCCCGCCCCCGGCCCCAGATATACGTCGCCCCATACTTCTTCGTGAACCCGGCTTTTTCGACTCGCTCCAGCGCCCCCGTCTTCCCCAGCGCAAACAGCACCCCTGGCAACATCGACTCGCCCACATGCGGACGCGGAAACCGCTCCCGCTCCAGCAACGTCACCCGGTATCCGCTCTGCCGCAACATCGTCGCCAGCGACGACCCCGCCGGTCCCCCACCAACCACCGCCACATCACACTCAACAACCCGCATAACCCCCACGCCCCCTGGCTACGCACCCTCCCGCATTATCCCTACCCCTCCTCATCCCCGCGTCCCGGCCCCGCTCTTCGTAGAGCCTGCCCTGAGCTTGTCGAATGGGGGCGGCGTCTGAGACCCGCCCGTCTTCCGCGCAACCCGCGTACCACTTGCGTAGAGGCCTGCTTCTAACCGGCCCCTTCCGCTCGCGCCCCTCGGCTCAACCGCCCTGCCCACGAGGATGTCCCACCAGGCAGAATCCGCAACGATTCGGTTCGCTGTAGCATCGAAAGTCAGGAGGGAGGTTTGCGATGGCTGTCACCGACATGGGCGCCCGCCTGCTAACGGCCGACGACTTGCTGCGGCTGTCCGGCAAAGGCGTGCGCGGCGAGCTGATCCGGGGGGTGCTCTGCGAGACCATGCCGGCAGGACAGGAACACGGCGAGATCGTGATGCGCTTGGGTGCCGCGATGCTGAACTACATCCAGCCTCGACGCTTGGGCCGTCTCATGGGCTCCGACTCCGGCGTCTGGCTGGAACGCGACCCCGACACCGTGCGAGAACCGGACATCGCCTTCTTTTCAGCGAAGACATCGCCGCTGGATCAGCGCGTGACCGGCTTCGCCCAGGTCGAGCCCGACTTAGTCGTGGAAGTCGCGTCGCCCGGCGACAGCCCCCGGGAACTGAACGACAAGGCCCGGATGTGGCTCAGCTTCGGCGCACGCCTTGTCTGGGTAGTGAACCCCGAGCAACGGACGGTCCACGTGCACCGCACCAACCGTCCCGTCGTGACCCTCAACGACGCCGAAACGCTCGACGGCCTCCACGTCCTCCCCGGCTTCCACTGCCCCGTCGCCCAGATCTTCCAGCCCTAGCCCAGCCGCCTCCCACCCGCCCCCCGTCCTCAACCGCCAACATCCCGGCGTCCCCGAACAGCTTGCCCTGAGCCCGCCGAATGGGGGACCCGGCAGCAACCAGCCCTCGAACCCCACCCAGGCCACCCCTGTCACCCAGCCGCACCACTTGCCCCCAACCACTCTCCGTTCGCCGTGATCCTGCTTTCAGCTTGTGGATTGGGCCGTGCCTCGCCACGCCCCCGACCGACTTCCTGGGCCACTCCAACCCCGCAGCCCAAGCGCTCAATCCGCTCGCCACCCCCACCTCACCACCACGCACCGCCTTGAATACCTCCTCCGCCAACACCCCATACGCCAGATTCTGGAACTCCGGCTCCTCCAGGTACCGCTTCACCAGCGAATCGTTCTCGTTCATCCGCTCAATCATCAGGTCCGAAATCTGATCCCGAACCCCTAGGCTGAACTTGTCCAGCGGATTCGCCCGCGCCGTCTCGCGCACCCGTTCGTCCTGCACCGCCTGCGCCTTCACCTGCTCAAAGAAATACCGGTCCGCCTCCGTGAAGTTCGTCCCGAACCGCTCGTTCAACCGCTCGATAATCTCCGACAGCGGCGCCTTCTCTTCCTCCGGGTCGCCCGTGCCCGTTTCAGTCGGGCTCACCACGTAAGCCCCTTCCCCTTCACCCAGGCTGATCGCCCCTGAATTCACCCATTGCAGCCGGTAATATGCCAGCTCAACGTCGTCCCCCAGGTGGACTTGCTCCCACTCGCGATCTTCCTCGAGATGACGCAGCAGCGCCCGCCCGAACGAATACAGCCGCTCATGCTCGCTGTCGCCCCAGGGAATGATCTGGCTCAGGAACGCGTACAGGTTCACGAACGCCGACAGCCGGTCACGAAACTCTGTCTGCCCTTCCTCGTCCAATGCATCAAACCGGCCCCTCGCCGGATGCAGCGTCCCTTCCAGCCGCGCATGATCCTGCGACCGCTGCTTCGCCTCCGGCAGATAGAACACCTTCGCGAACGCCTCCACCTCGTCCCAGTGGTACACCTGCATCTGGTCCAGTTGGTGCTTCAGCTCCTCCAGCCGGTGCGGGTCCGATTCCTCCAGCAACTCCGTCTGGTCGAAATACGGCTCGAACGCGTCGCGAATGTCCTCCGGATCGTTCACGAAATCCAGCACGAACGGCGGTTCCTTCCCCGGCGCCGTGCGATTCAGCCGCGAGAGCGTTTGCACCGCCTGCACCCCGTCCAGCCGCTTGTCCACGTACATCTCCTGTAGCAGCGGCTGGTCGAACCCGGTCTGGTACTTCTCCGCCACTAGCAGGATCTGGTAGTCCGGCGAGGCGAACCGGCCCGGCAGCGCCGACTCGCTGATCGGCTTCCCCGACACCACGTCCCGGTTCATGCCCGGCTCCGTGAACTCCTCGTCGGTGTCGGGATCCCGCACCGTGCCGCTGAACGCCACCAGCGGCCGCACGTCGTCGTACCCCTGCTCCGTGATGTAGCGCTGGAACGCCTGCATGTAGCGCACCGCATGCAGCCGGCCCGAGGTCACCACCATCGCCTTCGCCTTGCCGCCCATCTGGTGACGCACCTTGCCGCGGAAGTGCTCCACGATCACTTCGGTCTTCTGCTCCAGGTTGTGAGGGTGCAATTGCATGAACTTCGCCAGCGCCGACGCCGCTTTGCGCTTCGGAAACTCCGGATCGTCCGCCGCCTGCTTCACCAGCCGGTAGTACGTGTCGTAGTCCGTGTACCGATGCAGCACGTCCAGGATGAACTTCTCCTCGATCGCCTGCCGCATGCTGTAGACGTGGAACGGCTCCGGCTTGCCGCTCGGTCCCCGCCGCCCGAACACCTCCAGCGTCTTCCCCTTGGGCGTCGCCGTGAACGCGAAGAACGAGAGGTTCGGTTGCGGGCCGCGCGACTCGATAACCGCGTTGATCCCGTCCTCCCAGTCCTCGCCCTCGTCCTCTCCCTCGGCGGTTTCCTGGGCCTTTGACCCCAGGATCGCTTTCATCTCCCGCGCGCTCTCCCCCGTCTGGCTGGAGTGCGCCTCGTCCACGATCACCGCGTAGCGACGCCCCGCAATCTGTTCACGCCAAGACGCAGCCTGCGCCCACTCGGCCACGCCTGCGGCGTCCGGGTCGTCCGCCCCCGCGATCCGCAGCAGCCCTTTCATCACGAAGGGAAACTTCTGCAGCGTCGTGATCACGATCATCGTCCCGTCCACCAGCGCGTTCGCCAGTTGACGCGAGTCCTGATCGATCGCCTTCACCACCCCCTGCGCGTGCTCGAACTGGTAGATCGCGTCCTGCAGCTGCCGGTCCAGCACCCTTCGGTCCGTGACCACCACCACCCAGTGATAGACCTTCCGGTGGTCGCCGTCGTGCAGGCTCGCCAGCCGGTGCGACAGCCACGAGATGCTGTCGGTCTTCCCGCTCCCCGCCGAGTGCTGGATCAGGTAGTTGCGCCCCGGCCCCTCCGCCGCTGCGGTTGTCACCAGCCGGTCCACCGAGTCCAGGTGGTGGTACCGCGGAAAGATCACCGTCTCCCGCTTGACCGTCCGCGCGCCCTTCGCGTCCTGCACCTTCTCCTCGCGCCGCTCCACGAACATGCAGGAGCCCAGGATGTCCAGGAATCGCTCTCGTTTCAGTACCTCGTCCCAGAAGAACCCCGTGCGGTACCCCGAGAAGTGCGGCGGATTGCCCGCTCCACATCGGATTCCGCCTGGACTACTCCCCCGGTTGAACGGCAGGAATCGGGTTGACTCCCCGGTCAGTCGCGTCGTCATGTGGACTTCGTCGGGATCGGCGGCAAAGTGCACCAGCGCCCGCTTCTGGAATCTGAAGATCGGCGCGTTCGGATCGCGGCTCTGCTGGTACTGCCGAATTGCGCTCTTCCACGACTGACCGGTCATCGGGTTCTTCAGTTCGCATGTCGCTACCGGAACCCCGTTGAGCGCGAACACCAGGTCCACGGTCTCGTTGGTGTTCGGGTTGTACGCGACCTGCCGCGTCACCGTCAGCTCGTTCCGCTCGAACTGCGCCAGCGCATCCGGGTTCAGCCCGTGCGCCGGCTTGAAGTACGCCAGCCGAAACGTCTTTCCGTAGAACTTGAACCCATGCCGCAACACGTCCAACGTGCCCTTCAGGTCCAGTTCCTTCGCCAGCGCCTCCACGATCCGCGCTTCCAGCGATTCGCCGTGCAAACAGACCATCGCCGACCAGGCTTTGGGCTGAGTCGCTTGTAGGAATGCGACGACACGCGCCGGAAACAGCCCCCGCTCGGCGTCCCACTCCGACCGGTCGCCTTCCTTCCAGCCGCCTCTGAGCAGCATCGACTCTACGGTCGGCTCGAAGGCTGCCTCCTTGGTCTGGCTGGTCATTCAGCCCGAGACAGCAGCGGCTGGCGCTTGTGTAGCGTCGCGGACGTCGATCTTGCCGGTGACGGCGGCGGTGACCAGGGCGGTCCGGTACTCCTCCAACCGTTCAATCTGGCGGAGCGTTGGGATTGTCGCGGCCCCGATGTTTTCAGCAGTCCGGCCTAGGTAGTTCACAATGGCGGCCTGTTCGCGGATTGGTGGCACGACTACCTTGAAGTCGCGGATGGACTGAAGCGTCAGACCTTCGCGCGATGCCCCGCTCTGCTCCAGTTGAATCTCGCGTTGCATTCCAGGAGTAGAAAGATATGCGGCCAGTAGATCTGGATGCATATGACTTCGATTGACCCGAATGATGCAGACATGTTGATTGACGTTTCCCTCGGCGAAGTCTTCGGGAACTGTACATACACGCCCAATTGACGCACCCGTGATGTTCAGTAAGACGTCGCCAGGCTTGAGGTGAGAGGCAGAAAGTTCGCTATGCATCTCAGGAGTGATCCGTGCGACATCACTAATGTGGAGACCATCAAAGTGGATGTTCTGGCTTCGCAGGAACGGAACTCCTGCCTCCTCATAGATGGTTGCCCCGCCACGTGGAGTGATGCCGCTACCGAACTTCGATGCCAAGTATCCGAGCCTCAGCACAGCCCAGTGATCCGGCACATCCCCCAATCACTCCACCCCCGAAGCCTTCAGCCGCGGCGACGCGTCCAGCCCGTCGGCAGTCCCCGCGTCACCGTGCGCGTAATCAGCGCCGTCCGGTACTCCTCCAACCGCTTGATCAACAACCGCTTCTTCTCCACCAACCCATCGATCCGCTCCGTCTCCCGATCCAGAAACTGGGCAATCGCACTCTGCTCGTCGAGGGGTGGGAGAGCTACACGCAGGGCATTTATTCGATCAACAGCCAAACCCGGCTGCGCAGCAGCTGCCGAGTACTGGCCTAGCCTCATCGCATCCAACAGGTGACCGAGCCAAGCGACACTCTTCCGGCCGACCGGCGTAGCCACTACTGCATGTTCCGATGCCCAGAATTGTCCCCGGGCAATGTGTACGTTTCCGCAAAGTGCACCTTGTCGACCTATGAGAACGAAATCACCGTCATGCGTGAATCTGTCTGTGAAGCCCCTAACCCCATTCCCGCCAAACACTCTAAATTTCCCATGGTCCTCGATCTCATCCGCAGTGATTCCACTGCCAGCCTGCATACGCACGATCCGACTCAGCGACAGTACACCCCAGTGCTTCGGCACATCGCCGAGCCACTCAATGCCGGAGTCGCGGTGGTGGGGGTAGGCGGACATGGTCATGGGTCACTCGTTCAAGGACTTGACCGCGTCACATCGATGCGCGTGAGCGGATCTCATTGCCACCTCGGCGCTCCACGCCGAGTTCCCGTCAGCCCGCCTGGACAGCTTGTGCGACGGGAACGTCGATCTCGACCATCTCGAACCCGGTCGAAATCGTGGGAGCCGGCTCCCCGAACTCCCGGTAGGAGTCGAGCACGTCTTCGGCGATGGGTTCGCTGTGCTTCGCGATCGCCTCGTCGATCGACGTCCGCGGCTCGGGGACCGGCTCCCCATCCTCCAGGATCGCCTCGATGTGGAACGCCAGCGCCTCGCGGATCATCGCCAGCATCTCGTCCCAGGTCGTGCCGGTGCTGACGCAGCCCGGGACGTCCGGCACGTAGGCCGCGTAGTTGTTCGGCGTCCGCTCGAATACGACGGCGTACCTGAGCTTCATCCGACGTTCTCTCTCGAGGCCGGCCTGCGTGATGATACTGGCCTACAACTTCGGCTCCACGTTGTCGCCCATGCGCAGGGGCCAGTTGCAATCCGGCCCGAACCATGCGGGGGCGCCTCGCCCGGCGGCACAATATCGGATGGCCGGGAGGTCGCATAGGCCCGCGGGCTTCGAGCGAACCCCGTTAGACCGTTTCGAACTCGAGGGCGGACAGGTTCAGCTCCGAGGACCGCTTGGAGAGCCGCAGCATTTCGACGCCGACGACTTCGTTGGCTTCGTTGTAATCCAGCACGACACCCGGCGACACTTCCTCGGACTCGACGATCGCCGAATCGTCCAGACGCAGGTACAGGGCGTCCGCTTCCCGGTCTACGTTCAGCTTCATAGCTCACCTCGCATGCCACGATCGAAGAATACGCTGACGACTCGCCACGGGACAACGCGAGTGTTGACGGCCACGCGCAGCACACGGTCGCCGCGTTGCGGGACGCGCCGGAAGAACCGCTCGACGTCGGGATCGCCAGGGTCGGGCGTTCGCAATGCGGGCGTTTCCACCGTTCGACGGACCCAATCTTCAATGATCAGCCGCTCGACCATGACGCGGCGGGCATGTTGTGTGAACCTCAGCCGCATCGCGCCGGCCGTGCCGCCTCATTGAATGCCGTCACAAGGTGACCTCAGCCAGCAATCCCGCGATCTCACGCTTCAGTTCTTGCAGGTCGGACTTGATCTCATCCAGCGGCCGCGGCGGCTCGTAAACGCAGAAGTGCCGGTTCAGCGGAATCTCGCAGCCGACTTTCGTCTCGCTCTCGTCCACCCAGGCTTCCGGAACGTGCGGCAGCACTTCCCGCGCCATGTAGTCCTCAATGTCCTCACCCAGCGGAACCGTCTCCGTGTCCCGCAGCTCGCTGTCCGGCTCGATCTTGCCCCTGGGTCCGCGGCAAATGGCGGCGTCCGCATCCCGTTCGCTCAGCGCCGATTCAATGACTCTGCGTTCCGCCGCTGATAGCTGCAGGCCCGCGCCCTTCGTCAGTTCGCGCACCGTCGCCCGGAAATCCTCACGGTCCCGCATCGTCTCGCCGTCGGTCGCGATCGTGAGCGCGCTCAGCAGGTCACGTAGCTCCTCCTGCCGGGCCTTCCCCGCGGCCACTTCCGCGTCGTGCGACGGTCCCGCCCGCTTCCGGCTCCGCGCCAGGTTCTGAAACGATCGCTCCTCCTCGATCTGTGGAGTCCGCTCCGGCGTCGCCGCGAAGTTCAATCGCAACGGACGTTCAACCGTGATCTTGTGGTAACCGAAGTCCTCGTTCGCAAACACCTTGCTCACCACGCGCGGCCTCGTCCGCGGCTGGTGCGTCACCGGGTCTTCGTCCGTCAGGTCGCGCGTCTCTCCGTCCTCGAAGTTGCCGTGGATGCGCGTCAGGTCCTCGATCTGATCCGTCGACAGCTCGTTGCGCTTGTTGCCCAGGCTCTTGCGCATCTTTTCGAAGAACTGTCGGCCGTCGATCAGTTGCACCTTCCCTATTCGACGCTCTTCCTTCCGGTTGGTCAGCACCCAGATGTAGGTCGAGATGCCGGTGTTGTAGAAGAGCTGGTCCGGCAGCGCCACGATGGACTCAAGCCAGTCGCTCTCGATGATCCACCGCCGGATCTCGCTCTCTCCGCTCCCCGCGTCCCCGGTAAACAGCGGCGACCCGTTGAACACGATCGCGATCCTGCTCCCGCCGTCTTCGACCGGCTGCCTCTTCGACAGCATGTGCTGCAGAAACAGCAATGCCCCGTCATTGATCCTTGGCAGTCCCGCCCCGAATCTACCGTCATGGCCCAGCAGGTCGCGCTCCTGCCTGATCTCGCGCTGCTGCTGCTTCCACTCAACCCCGAAGGGCGGATTCGCCAGCATGTAGTCGAACGTATACGGGCGTCCATCGGGATAACGCTCGTAGCTGTCAGCCGTGAACGTGTCGCCCAGGATGATGAGCTCGGCGTCTTCCCCCTTGATTAACATGTCTGACGCGCAGACTGCCCAAGCCTCATCATTCCAGTCCTGCCCATAAAGGAACGGACTCGCGGTGCTGTTGTGCTGCCGAAGGAAGTCCTCGGACACCGACAACATTCCACCCGTGCCGCACGCCGGGTCGTAAATCGTCTTGACGGCGTGCGACTTGGCTAGGTCGGGCTCGTGCGACAGCAGCAAGCTCACCATGAACCGAATGACCTCGCGCGGCGTGAAATGCTCTCCCGCCTCTTCGTTCGCCTGCTCCGCCCCGATTCGAATCAGTTCCTCGAACACGTACCCCATCTGCACGTTGTCCACCCGCTCCGGCGACAGGTCGATCCGCGCGAACGCCTGTATCACCTGGAACAGCTGGTTTTTCTCGTCCATCCGCGCGATGTGCTCGTCGAACCCGAATCGCTCGAAGATCTCTCGCACGTTGCTCGAGAATCTGTTGATGTAACCGGTCAGATTTGTCGCAATCCGGTTGGGATCGTCGAGCAACCGCCCGAAGTCCAGTTCCGAGATGTTGCAGAAGCGAAATCCCGCGGCGGCCTCCAGCAGTTGGGAACTGGCCTCGCCGCCGTACTTCTCGTTCTCCGCCAGCACCGCGTCCTTGGTCTCCGCCAGCACGCAGTCGAAGCGCCGCAACACCGTCAGCGGCAGGATCACCTTCCGGTACTCGTTCCGCTTATACGGCCCCCGCAACAGGTTGCAGATACTCCAGATAAAGTTCGCCAGCTCCCCATGCGTCCCCGCGTTCATCCGCCCCTCACCATCGCTGCGCCAGTCACTCGCCACCCGCGTCCAGCCCGCAAGCTACCGACGTCGAACCCCCGCAGTCGAACCGGCTGACATCGATTCAGCATCTCGGCGCCCGACGCTTCCGATATCGGTTCTTCTACAGCCTCGGCACGGCACGAAGGTCAAACCGCCCCATTCCCCGCCGCCTGCCGCCTTCGCACCAACGCCAGATTGTTCGAAATCACCTGGTGCTGCTGCGGATTCGTCGCCGGCGTATACACCGCCAGCGCCTGTTCATAGTGATACGCCGCCTCGCGTAGCAAGTCCGGCTCGTTCTGCTTCGCCATCCCGAACAACATGCTCCCCAGGTTCGCGTGCGCCACCGCCGCCTGCGGCGGCGCGTTCGGACCTGTCCAAACCTGCAGCGCCGCCCGGAACGCCGCCACGCTCGCCGCAAGGTCCGCTTCGTTGCGGCCCTGCGCCCGAAACGCCAGCGCCATCCCCAGGTTGAACTGCGCGACCGCGTGCGGTCCCGGGTGCGTCGCCAGCGGACGCGCCTCACTCGCTGCCTGCAGCCGCTCGATCGCCTTGTCCAGGTGCGTCGCGTCCTGCCCGGTCGAGTGCAACGTCATGTACACCAGGCCTGCGTTCAGCTGACTCGCCCCCGCGTCCTCCGGCTGTCCCAGCGACGTCCAAAGCGACGCCGCCCGGTCCAGCGCCTCCGCCGCCTCCACCAGCGACGCCTCCAGCCCCTGGCCGGCCGCCGACATAATCGCCGACCCCAGGTTGTTCGCCAGCTGAGCCGCCAACGCCGTCGCCTCGCCCCCGCTGGCAGCCTTCAGACCTTCCCGGAACGCCTCCACCGCGGCGCTCGTGGCCCCCGGAATCCCGCGTTGCGACAGCTCCGCCTGCGCCAGTCCCCGCTCGCTCCACATGGAAGCCCGTTCGCTGTGATGCGAGTCGTCCGGGAGCAGTTCCAGCGCCGTCGCCAGTGCGCTGTCCGCCTGCCGCAGGTTCTGCGCCCGGTCCCCGCCCGGCCGCTGACCCCACGCCGCGCCCAGCGCCCGGTACAGCTGCGCCGCCTCCAGCGCATGCGCCGCAATGCCTGGCAGGTGAACCGCCCGGTTGTAGCTCGCGATCGCCTCCTGCAAATTCGCGTCCCGGTCGCCCGCCTCGCGCAACCCGTACGCCGCCGCCCGGTTCGCGTGCACCGCCATCGCCACGCCCACCTCCGCGTCGTCCACCGCCTCCGCCGCCTGGTCGAATCGTGACAACGCCTCGTCCGCCGACGCCGGATTGCTCGCCAGCAATCGGCCCGACCCGCTCAGCAGCGACACCAGCAGCCCCCGCGCGTCCGCCTTTCGCGCCGCCGCGATCGCCTCGTCGAACACCCCCACCGCCTGCCGCACGCTGAACGGATCGTCCGGCTTCGCGTCCTGCCCCGCCGCCCGCGCGTACCCCCCCAGCAACCGCGCCTGCAGACCGTGCTGACCCACCGCGCCCAGCGCCCCCGCCGTCTGCGCATACGTACGCTGCGCCGCCTCCCGCCGGCCCGCCCGCCACTGCGCCTGCCCCAGCCGCTCGCTCGCCCCCGCAAACAGGTCCGGAAGCTCCTGCGGCGTAAACACCAGCAACGCCCGCGCCGCCGCCTGCGCCGCCTCGTTCAGGATCTCGTTGGACGCCTCGCCTTCGAGCAGAACCCCGGCCAGGTCGTAATTCGCCAGCCCGAACTCCACCGGCTGCGACTCCACGCTCAACCCGGCAACCGCCGCCCGCAGCTGCCCGGCCGCCGCCGCCGGATCTTCATCCCGCAAAGCCGCGGCCCGCCGCCGCTCGTCCAGCGCCCGCTCAACCGCCTCCGCTGCCAGCGTCAACCTCCCAAACCGCCCCAAAACCCGCCCAGTCTACGAACCACCCCCAACCTCGCCGCTTCACCTCCCGCCCCGACATTTCGCTTGCCGCCATACCCAATCAGTGTACACTGGAGCCAGTGGTCCCGCAACCCACCCGCGCCGATAGTCCGACGGCCGCAAAATACGCCAAATCTCGGGCCCGCCGGCCGCCGAACCCCCAAGGGGGTTCGGCGGCCGGCGGGCCCGAGTACCCCAAAAAAGCCGCACCGTGTAGCATCGCCACACACGGTTTCGGCAGTCCGCTGACGGCGGCAGGAGAACTCAGATGGCAGTCGCGGAACCACAGCTACGCACACTCACCCCCGAGCAGGTCGACTACTTCCATATCAACGGCTATCTCGCGGTCCACGATCTGCTGGACGCTGATGAGGTTGCCGACCTCGCCGAACGCGCCGACCTCATCGCCGCCGGCAAAGCCGACCACGTCCCCGAAACCAGCATCCAGCTTGAACGAATCTTTCGCGAGGGCGAACGCGAAGTCGAAAACCAGGTCCTCTCCGTCCGCAAACTCTTCAACCTCGCCGTCTACGACGACCTCCTCTGGGGCCACGTCACCAACCCCAAGCTCGTCGACGTGATCGCCGACCTCATGGGCACCGACGACATCAAGCTCTACGGCGACCAGCTCTTCATGAAGCCCCCGGAAATCGGCGCCGCCCAGGACTGGCACCAGGACTCCGCCTCCTGGCGCGACATTCTGCCGATGGACTTGGTCACCGCCTGGACTTCCATTGACCACGCCACGACTGAAAACGGCTGCCTCAACTTCGCTCCCGGCACCCATCGCTGGGGCATGCTCACCCGCCCCCGCCTTGAGCCGCTGCTGTCCGACCTCGGCACCGACGAATGGCCGGTCCTCCCAGCCCCCCTCGGCCCGGGCAGCGTCAGCTTTCACCACAGCCTGGTCCTTCATCAGAGCAACGCCAACACCTCCGGCATGCGCCGCCGCGGCTACGCCACCCACTTCATGCGCGCCAGCTCATACAAGGACGAGGAAATCACCGACGCCCCCAAGATGCCCCCGTTCAAACAGGTCCGCGGCCGCTCCTTCCCCGGCCGTGTCTAACCGCGCGTTGCACTAGAGGAGGTCGGCGATGAGTTCACTACGTCGCACGCTTACCGAGGGCCAGGTGGACTCGTTCTGGCGCAACGGCTGGCTGGTCGTTGAAGACCTGTTGTCACCTGACGACGTCACCCGTCTCGGCCAGCGCGCCGACCAGATCGCCCGCGGCGAAACCGATGCAAACCCAGAGCGAGTTCAGGCCGAAAAGGTCGTTCGCGAGGGCGAAGCCACGGCCGCCGCCCGCGAGCTCGAGATTCGCAAGCTCTACTGGCTGGCCGGCGAGGACGACGTCCTGCAAGGCCACGCCCGCCACCCAGGCATTGTTGACGTCATCGCCGACCTGCTCGACACCGATGACCTAAAGCTCTACGCCGACCAGTTATTCATGAAGCCTCCAGCCATCGGAGCCGCCCAACCCTGGCACCAGGACTCCAAGTCCTTCATCGACATTTATCCAATGGACCTGGTGACCGCCTGGGCCGCCATTGACGACTCGACCCTCGAGAATGGCTGCCTCGAGTTCGTCTCGGGCAGCCACCATTGGGGCCTCCTGAGCAACGAGCAGATGGACGAGCACCGCTCGCTGATCGGCAACGACACCGCCTACATGCCGGATCCGGCGCCGCTACGCTCGGGAAGCGTCAGCTTCCACCACAGCCTCACCTGGCACGCCAGCCGCGCCAACACCAGCACAGCCCGCCGCCGCGGTTACGCCGTGCACTACATGCGAGCCGAGTCGCGCCGCACTGCAGCCTTCGAGGCACCGAGAGTTCCGCCCCCGCTCCAGATCCGCGGTCGCTCCTTCGAAGGCTGCGTCTAGCCGGACTACGAAGTTTCGGGAATCGAGACGGCCTGCCGCATCCCCGTCTCGGACGACCGGTAGGCGGCTTGCACCGCCTCGTTCACCCACATCCCGGCTTCGTTCTCCAGCGGAGGCGGCTCGCCGGTCAAACACGACTGGAAGAACGCACTGGTCATCAGGCTGTACTCGTCGTTCCGCGCGTCCTCGTCGCTAAACGTCCAGGACTTGTGCGGCGATCCGGCGTGATCGCCCTGATGTGACATCCACTCCAGCGGTTCGCCTCGGCGCGTTCCGCCCGGGTTGAACCGAAGCCAGCCGTCGCGACCCCACAGGATGAAACCGGAGTGCCGTCCCGAACCGTATTCATGGCGCGTCACGTAATAGCCGGCGCTCAGATTCCCCACCATCCCGCTCTTGAACTGGACAGTTACCGAGGCCGCGTCTTCGACCGGCAACGGCTCGCCGCCCACCACGCCGGTTGCCGCGCTGACCGCGGCAAAGTCGTCGCCCGTGAGGTGCCGCATCAGATCGAGGTAGTGGCACCCGAGGAACGTCAGGTACCCGCCGCCGGAACGCGCCTTGTCGAAGATCCAGCCGCCCTGCAGCGTCTCCCACTGGTGCGTCCGATCGTGATCGGCAATGAACCACGCCTGGCAGGCGAACAGATCGCCCAGCAGCCCTTCGGCCACAATGCGCCGAGCCTCCTGCACGATGGCCCGCTGTCGACTCACGTACGCGATTGAGAAGTTCAGATTGCGCGCCTGCGCCTTGCGGTAAATCCGTCGGTAGTCATCTAGCTCTGCGAACCCCGGCTTTTCGTGCCACACGTGGCAACCGACATCCAGCGACGCCTCGATCATTGCGGGCATCCGCCAGGCCTCCATCGTCACAAGCGTGGCAGCCGGCTTGAAGTCGCTGAACAGCGCGTCGGGGTCGGTAAAGGTAGCCGTGACCCGGTCGCCCACGGCCTCCTTGGCGGCGTCGAACATCTCACCGGTGGCGTCAAGCACCGCGACTTCGCCAACTTCGGGATTCCTGGCCGCGGCGTACAGCGACCCCAGATGATTGCCAGTGGGTTCAATGATCAGCGCGACGCGCAGCGAATCACTCACAGAACGGCTCCCGACGGGTGCGCCGCCAGCCGCGGCGCGGGACGCCCGAGTGTGCCCCGCTTGGCTATCCCTCGCCAGACACGCGCGCGATTGTGATCTCGGCCGCGCGTGTCCAGACCTCGCTGAAGACCAGCGGCTTCGGTCGGCCGCGCTTGACGCCCGGTGGCTCGACCGCCCCTTCGCGAAGTTCGTTTCTGTCGCGCCCGCGAACCTCGTGATACCAGGACAGCTCGCTGGTCGCTGGCTCGATTGCGCGCTGCAGGATGAACTCCACGTGGTCGAAGCTGCTGAACGCCACGCCGGCTAAGAAGACTCGGTCAAGCCCATGCCCGTCCCAGGTAGCCAGATCCGGGACGATCACCGGCTCCGTGCAGACCTGGAACTTCGCGTTCCGCTCGTCGAAGTTGATGAGTTCCACGGGGAACTCGATGGTCACCGTCAGTTGACGAGCTTCGTCGCGATACGAGCAGGTCGCATTCAATAGCGCACTGTCTCGCGTGGCCTGGATCACCGCGGGCACTGAATCCAGTGGTTCGGCGTGGGCGAAGTGCTGAATGTCGACCTCAAACTTCGCGTAGTGCTCTGCCAACGATTGCCGTCCGACAGACTCGGTGTCGGTCGATGGCCGCCTCGCAATCGGGATTCCCAGCGTCTCGGAAAAGACTGCCCGGTATTCGGTGCTCGGAATCTGGAACAGGTTGTCGCTCACAATCGTGTACTCGGCCCGGCAGGGAGCAATGACGTAGCAGGTGAATGGCTCGCCCGCGTCAGGGCTGATCGTTAGTCGCGCATCTGCCTTGAGGCGCACGCAGATCACGTCGCCCGAATCGGCCAACAGCCCGCCCGTGTACTTGTAAACCGGGTCGGGTTCGTGCGGGTGGTGCGTCCAGGTCAGGAACGACCGCGAGAAGTCAATCATGTCGGTCTCCATCGTAGGCATCGACTGCGAGCATAGCCGTATGTGCGAGACCCAATCGACGAGTAAGGCGGTGCGATGCGCGACCTTCCGAGCGGTGGGACTCTCCCGTGCGCGTTAGAGTTTGGAGAAGCTTGGCTGGGAGACCGGGACGTTGAAAATCACAGGGCTGGCCTGCGACTTCATCAACGATGGCTCGCGGAACTGGCCGATCGTGCGGGTCATGACCGATGCCGGCATCACCGGCATCGGCGAGGCCTATCCGGTCGGTCCTGACAAAGCGGTCGCCGAGACCGTTCGATATTTCGAGGACTGGGTACTCGGCTTCGACCCGTTCGACGGCGAACGCATCTGGCACGAGCTGTATGCCGGCAGCCGCTTTCCCACCGGCTCGGTGATCACGGCTGCGATTAGCGGCATCGACCAGGCGCTGTGGGACATCAAGGGGAAGGCGCTTGGAACCCCGGTGTACCAGCTGCTGGGCGGTAAGGTGCGTGACCGAGTGCGTGTGTACCAATCAGCGCACGGTGCTACGCCCGAGGCCATGGGCGAGCACGCCAAACGGCTCATCGAGACCTACGGCTATACGGCGCTGAAGATTGGTCCGTCCGCGCCGGACGGCGACACGGACCCATGGGGCATTCAGCTCGATACGGCTGAGCGGCGAATGGCCGCCGTGCGTGCGGCGGTGGGCGATGCCATTGATATTGGCGTCGACCCGCACGCCAAGATTCTCGAGCCGGCCCGGGCACTGGAAATGGCCGAACGCATTCGACCTTATCGTCCCTTCTTTTTTGAAGAGCCGGTGCGGCCCGAGCAGTTCGAACCGCTGGCCAAGCTGGCCCGCAAGTCGCCGATCCCCATCGCCACGGGGGAATGTCTCTACACGAAATTCGAGTTTCAGCGGCTGCTCGCCACGGGTGCCGCGGACATCATTCAGCCTGACGTCTGCGTGACCGGCGGCTTGACCGAGATGAAGAAGATCGCGGCCATGGCCGAAGCCCACTACGTGAGCGTCGCGCCGCACAACCCACTGGGGCCGCTCGCCACGGCCGTGAACGTCCACTTTGCGGCAACGGCGCCAAACTTTCTGATCCTCGAGTATCACTCTGACGACGCGGGTGTTCGCGCCGAAGTGCTGGACGAACCGATCCAGCTGCGGGATGGCTACGTCTCGATCCCCGAACGACCCGGACTTGGGGTGGGACTGTCGCCGGGAATCCTGGAAAAGTACCCCTACCGGCCCTGGCGCCGTGGCCGTCCCACGAAAGCGGACGGCATGCTCGCGTACATCTAGCGGTGACCCCGCACGCACGGCGGTGGCGATGCTTCGGACTGTGGCTCTGGCTCCTGGCATCGACCCTCGCTGCCGCGCTGCTGGCCGCCTGCGGCGAAGCTCCGCCAACGCCTGAGGAGTCTGCCGACTTCGACCGTTCGGCGTACGCCGACGCGATCGCCGGCGGTGAACTTGCCGTATCGGCTCGCCTTACGTCGCCAACCAATGACGGCGACGGCGACGTTCAGGTCGAAGTGGATCGGCGGCCGACCAGCACGACGATTCGCCTGGCCGTGTCAATTGCTCGTGAATCAGGGCAGGTCGCTTTCGAAGTTGTGGAAGTCGGCGACAGAACACACTTCCGACAGGGGCCAGCGGACGCCAATGGCGAGTGGATTTCAACAGATCGCAACGCCTCAGGCGATGACACTCCGCGTGTCGAGTCACTGGCAGGAGCCTTTCCGGTGGTCGGAGACATTGCCGGCTCAGTCCGCGCCGACGGATGGACGGTACGCGGCGCCGAACCATGCCCTTCAACCGGAACCTGTTTTGTGCTCACCAACCCTGCGTTTGAATTCGCCAGCCTGTACGTCGACGCCGACACCTACCGTCCGGTGCATATCCGCCTGGCGCGGCCCGGTATGCGGGCGGCGGGCGAAATCGAAATCGACTGGATGGCCGCACACCCCGTGGACCCGCCGGCGTATGCCCGGCCTGTCGACTCGAGGGAGTTTCGGGCGGCTCTTGGACCGGTCTTGCAGGCGATCGGCCTTTAGCGGCTATCGGACCCCTCGGTCTCAGCCCTTAGGGCGATTCGGAAATAAGCGTGAAGCCGTTGACCACGCCGTGGTCGATTGGGCCGGCGTGCGCGGTCTGCCAGAACCGGATGAACGGACGGAGGGCGTCGGGGATGTCATCCTGCGCCGCCATGTCGCCCGCCATATCCACGGTCTTCACCGCGTCGTCAAGATCTGAGTAGATGTGAATGCTGCCGTAGTCGTACTCACTTGGCGCCAGCGCGTGGGTGTCGGCCTTGAACCCACGCAGCAGCAGGATCCGCTCGATGCCCCAGGTTGGTGGCGCTTCTCGAAACGCCTCTTCGAAAGCTGCCGGATCGGCGTCGTCACGCAGCTTGTAGAAGCGGATCGACACGTATTGCGGCATTGCTGAGTCCTTCCCTGACGGTTCGGGTGGCCTGGCTATCCCAGGTGCTCGCGCAAAACCGCACCAGCGTGGGCAAGCGTGGCCGGTGCCAAGAGGCCAAAGTTGTACACCATCACGCGGTCGGGTTCGACTTCGCGCAGCCGGCGTGCGCGCGCAACCAAGCCTGCGCCATGCGGATCGACATCGTAGTGCGCGGTCTGATTGACGGTGATCTCAATGTCCGCGCCCGCCTCACGTACTGTGCGGACCTGCGCGTCGGCGACTTCGGGCTTATCGGCGGGATCCGAAATCATGAGCGCGCCAATCGTGTCCAGCAGGTCGGCGAGGCGCAGGCCGTGGTTGGCCCATCCCAGTGAGGCTTCGCTGACGCCCACCCGGACGCGGCTACGCCGCAAGGCGTGGCGGATTGCCTTCACTAGTCCAGTCGCCGACTGCTCACGCGCTTCCAGATATCCCCGAAACTCCTCGTCGGCCTCGCATCGCTCCGCCACTTGTCCGCGGAGATCCTCGTCAGGCGCATTCGGATCCGGTACAGCTTCGAGGCGATCGCGAAGCTCGCGGGCTACTGACGAGCGCACGTCCTCGGGATCGACGCCGTGGGCGCGAGCCGCCGACATGGAGTGCTCGTTGAAGCAAATGCCGGCCAGAAACTGCGTCCACGCATCCATGTGCACCAGGATGCGCGGGCGAACCCAACCATAGGTGAAGTCCGGGTAGCCGACGTTTTCAAGCGTCAGGCCGCTGATCGAGTATTGGTCGCAAAAGTCGGCCAGCATTTCGGGCAGGTAAGTCTGGATGTCCGGATGGGCCGGACAGGTCGCGGCAAAGCTGCGATGACCAAACGCGTTCTCGACCGCGGTGTCCGGATAGGCACGCGCGAGCCAGGGCTGGAACATCCCAATGACCCAGGCGTTGAGTTGCATTCCGCGGGACTCGGCGCCACGGGAGGTCTGCTCGTATACGGCCAGGACCGCAGGCTCGGAGTAAAGCGCGGGCTTGATCCGGCCGTAGCGCTCGGCGCGGGCGGGAAAATAGACCGCCCCCTGTTCCGAATAGAACTGCGAGCGCCGGCGATTCCGCGGTGAGAAGGTCGATATTGCGTGGTAGTTCGGGCAGAGTTCGATGGCGTCAAAGCCATGGGACACCAGCCAGTCCAGCGCGCAATCCACACCTTCGTCGGCGAGGTCCCATGGGTAGGCCCAAACGGAGAGTCGAGGGGGCACGGTACGCTAGCTCTGCTGCGAACGGCTCATCCTAGGCTACGGGCTGAGGTGCCGTCGCTCTGAAGGACAACGCCGGAGTGAACGTATTGATGGTGGGGTCCGGCAGCATCGCTGGATTTCACTCGCGCGCCCTTCGCGAGCTGGGCCACACCCTGTATCACGTGGTTGGACGCCGCGAATCGCAGGTTACCGAGTTTGCCGCCGAAGCTGGCTTCGAGCGGCATGGCATCGACCTGGAACGCGGGCTGGACGATCCCGCCGTGGACGCCGTCGTCATCACATCGCCCAGCGACTTCCACCGGGCACACGCCGAAGCGGCGTTGGAGCGCAAGCTGCCGACGTTGCTGGAGATTCCCGTGGCCACGTCGCTGGCCGACGCGATAGCGATTCAGGAAGCCGCCCACTCGGCAGGCACTCCGGTCATGGCCGCTCACACCCGTCGCTTTCAGCCGGCCATGCTGCGCATGCGCGCAATGATCGCGGACGGAGAACTCACCGTTCACCACGCGCTGCAGCGCTACGGTTTCATCCGTCGCCTCAACGTGAATTGGGTGGGCTACCAGCGGAGCTGGACCGACAACCTCATATGGCATCACGGCGGCCATGCCATGGACGCCTGGATGTGGGTGTTGGGCGTCACCGAAGCCGAAGTCTCGGCGAAGCTGGGTCCGCCGCATCATCACCTCAAGATCCCAATGGACATCTCCATCGCGCTCAAGACGGCCGGTGGTCTTGTCGGCACCATTTCGCTGTCCTACAACACGCACCAGCCGCTCGACGACGCCTTCTTCATCGGCGAGGAGGACTCAATTGCGGCCAACTACGCGACCGGGACGCTTGTGGGCAAGGACGGGGTGATCTTCGACGCCGGGATGACCGAAGTCGTGCCGCACGACGTCATCACGGCCCAGGACCGCGAGTTCTTTACCGCGCTGGATGAGCAGAGGGATCCAAACCCCACGATCGCCGATGTCCTGCCGAGCCTGCGCGCCCTGCAAATCGTTCAGAACATCTACACCGCGGAGTACGGCGAATGAGTAAAGGCAGTCGACCCGGACGCGTCGTTTTTCTCAATGGCGATTGGGTTCCCGAGCGCGACGCCGCGATTTCCATCTTTGACTCGTCACTCGTTTGGGGCGACGCGGTGTTCGAAACCACCCGCACGTTCCTGCATGAGCCCTTCCGGCTGGACGCGCACCTGGAGCGGCTGGACGCGTCACTGGGCGCCTCGGGTGTGCCCTGCGATGTCTCCATGGATGAACTCGCCGACCTGACCGTCGACCTCATCGAACGAAACGGAGAGGCCTACGACTCCGAAATCGACTTTTCGATCGTGCACCAGATTTCTCCGGGGGTCCTGGGGCGCTACCGAAGTTCAGTTGCCCACACCGGCCCCTCGGTGTTGATCTATACCTATCCCCTCGACGGCATGTTGGGCGAAGTGGCTCACCTCTATGACGAGGGCCTAAACGCCGTCGTTCCGCGGCAGCGCGCGATTCCATCCCGGCTGTTGGATCCCAAGATCAAGAGCCGCTCGCGCCTGCACTACCAGGTCGCCAATCATGAAATCGCTGCCCAGGCAGCCGATACCTTTGTGGTGCTGCAAGGCGAAGACGGCTTCATCACCGAAGGCACCGGCTCGAACTTCTTCATCGTGCGGGGCGGCGAACTGCTGACCTCGCGCGGCCACAGCGTGCTGCGCGGCGTCACCCGCGACACGACCCTGGCACTCGCCGGCGAGCTTGGCATCCCGGCGCGCGAGGCCGACTTCGAGCCTTATGACGTGGCGACGGCCGACGAGGCGTTCTTCACAACAACGCCGTATTGCCTGATCCCGGCCACGCGCTTCAACGGGGAACCAATCGGCGACGGAGCGGTTGGCCCGGTGTTTCGGCGGCTGGCTGACGCCTTCATCGAGGACGTGGGCGTGGACTTCATCGCCCAGGCGAAGCGATACGCCGAACTGATCGCCTGAAGGCTCTGTTCTGAACTAATCGAACGCCGCGCCTTCAGACACGAGGGCGCGGCGCTCAATTGCCCTTAGCTCGCTTCGTCTTCCCGGCCAAGGTTGTGCAGGTAGAAACCAACGCCGGCAGCGAGTAGCCCGCCGACGATTGGCCCAACCCAGTAGATCCAGATCGAATCAAAGTTAAGGGCCACAATCGCAGGGCCGAAGGACCGCGCGGGATTCAGCGCGGCCCCAGTCAGCGCTCCACCCACGAGCCAGCTGGCGGCCAGCGTGAGACCAATTGCGAGCCCTTGAAAGCCCTTCGTGGCTTTTCCACTTACCGCGGCGCCAATGATTACCGACACGAGGAAGAACGTGAGCACAGCTTCGAGCACCAGCGCCTGTCCCGCACCAACGTCGGCTCCCGGCAGGGGGAGCCCAAAGTGCGTTGCACCCTTGGCGCGAACCGCGGCATGCAGCAACGCGCCAACGACCGCGCCGGCAAGTTGCGCCAGGATGTAACCGGGAACTGAGCGCCAGTCAAACTTGCCAATTGCAGCCAGCGCAATGCTGACGGCCGGATTGATGTGACAGCCGGAGACGGCGCCAATTCCGTAGATCAAAGCGACCAGAATGAGACCGTGAGCCAGGCCGGCCAACACGACGCCACCGGTGCCGCCGTCAAGAGCTTCGAACGCGACCGCCGCGCTCAGGGAGCCGATAAAGATGAGCGTCAGCGTGCCGACAAACTCGGCCAGCCAAGCGCGTGGTTCGATTTTCATGTCGTGCCTCCTATTGGATCTTGCCGCTCACAGACTCTGCGGATCGGTGACCAGGACGCACAGTTTTAGCAGATTTGCTTCGACTTCGTGATAAATATATTGGACATACCGTCAGTGCTCGGAGGTCATCAAGCGTTCAAAAAGTCACGTCCTTCGGGAAACAGCTCCAGGCGCGCAAGACCTGCATTCGCTGCACAGCCCTCAGCTCAACCCTCGCGCTCTCGCCGCTGCCGTGTGATCCCAGGGCGTGATCCACTGCTCGTCAATCTCCATGCCCCAGCCCGGCGCGTCATTCGGCCGGATGTAGCCGTCCTTGGGAACAGCCAGGCCCGGAATCGTCCATACCTCTTCCAGCGGGATGCCGGGATCGCTGCCCATCCAGAACTCGGCCATCGGCGACTCCGGCATTGAAATCGCGAAGTGCTGTCCCCAGGGTGAGGCGACGGCTGCATGCGGAATCGTGACAATCCCCGCGGCCTCGCCGATGGTGTAGATCTTCAGCGCCTCCGACAGGCCGCCGCACCACATCAAGTCTGGCTGCAGCACGTCCACGGCCCGGTGCTCCGCGAGCTGCCTGAAGGTCCATCGACCGTGGTGATCTTCGCCCGTCGCCAGCGGTACCCAGTTAATCGCCTTGCGCAACTCGATGTGGCCCTCGAGATCGGTAGGAATCAGCGGCTCTTCCAGCCAGCGCAGGTGGTACGGACGCAATCGCTCGGCCAGCCTGATCGTGAACTCCACGTTGAAGCTCATGACCGGGTTGTACATCAGTTCGGCATTTGGACCGACGGCGTCGCGCGCCCTGGCTATGTGCTCCTCGACAAGGTTGATTCCGTCGATGCCCTCGTCGTAGTGCGCGGGGTTCGAGACCTTGAAGCACTTGAAGCCAAGCTCCTGCGACCAGTCCAGATCGTCGGAGGTGCAGTACACCAACGCCTTGTCGCGGCAAGGTCCGCCGATGAGCGAGTACACCGGTTGACCGAGCAGCCTGCCCTTGAGATCCCACAACGCGAGGTCGATGCCTGATTGGGCAACCGTCGCGATGCCGCCCGCGCCAAACCGCTGAGTTGATCGCCACATCAGGTCGTTCAGGAACTCCAGCGCCAGGCAGTCCCGCCCTTCCAGCAGGGGCCCAAAGTGGTAGTCCACCAGGGCAGCCACCGGCTCGCCAAAGCTGCACTCGCCCAAGCCCCACGTGCCGTCTTCGGCCGTCACCTGCACCCATACCCGCTCCCAGGTATTGGCGCCGGGCATCCGGCCGTGCATTCGAGAGAACTCCGGGTACTTGTTGATCGGCAGCGCGCGTCGCGCGTGCGAGTTCCAACCCGGCCTTCGAGCCTTCGAGGTTGCGGCTGTTCGGGGAATGTCCAGGTTGACGGCTCGAACCTGTGTGATTCGCACGGTTTGCTCCCTCCGAGGCTGCGGGTCAGGCTGCGGCTTTGGACGCGCGTGGCGGCCCCTCTGCCTTGATCGCGTCGAGAAGCCCCATCATCTGGCCGGTTGCCAGGGCTCGGCCGCGGTGCCCCCAGGGTGTGTCGTCCACCATCTTCGGCACGTGGTCGTCGATTAGGAATCCCGTGAATCCAGCGTGGTACAGCGTGCGCATGGCGGCGGCGATGTCCACGTTGCCCTCGCCAAGAAAACACTCGTTGAAGACCGGAACCGTCCCCTGCACGTCGCGAAAGTGCACGTAGAACAGGCGGTTCTCGGACACGAAGTGCCGCATGGCCGCCAGCACGTCTTCGCCCATCTCCGACCAGCAGCCCATGCAGAAGTCCAGCCCATTGTTGGGGCTGTCGCCGATCTGCATGGCGCGCTTGAAGCCTTCGAACGAGCGCATCAGGCGAGCCACACCACCGAGAGTCGGAACCGGCGGGTCATCGGGGTGCAGCGCCAGCCGCACGCCGCTGGCCTCCGCCACTGGCAGTACGGCGTCGGTGAAGCGCGCGTAGTTGCCCCACATCTCGTCGGCGGTGAAGTTTCGGCCATGCGTGGGTAAGTCACACGCAACGGTTGAGGCGTCGAAGGCTGTGGCGACGGCGCCGCCACGAATCACTTTGGGCTCGGTGCGCCACACGCCGTTGGGCATCCAGTGATAGCCGAGGATTGGAATGCCGGCCTCGCCAATGTGGCGGACCGTCGCCTGGTAATTGGCGATCTGCCGATCGGCGCCTTCAAGTCCCAGCATGGCCAGGTCGTAAAAGTGATGCGGCACGTTCTCGATGGACTCGATCTTCAGGCCATGGGCTTCAACCCGTTGACGCAACCGCACCAGGTCCTCGACCTCCCAACGCTCGGCGCCAGGCAGACGCGGGCTATTGAGGACGATGCCGCTTACTCCCATCTGCGCGGCGAACTGCAGGATGTCCGGTGTGGGCTCGCTGAACTGGCCCGTCGCAATTCGCATTTCCTCGGACATTGCATTTCTCCTAGCCCGCCGCGTGCGAGTTGACGTCGAGCGCGGTACAAGTGAACGGCTTTGTCAGCTGCTGTGGCAAGTTCTCAAGTATCGCGCGGCTCCTAAGCAGCCAGTACCGCTGTTCGCGCGTTACGCGGACCGACTCCGACCAAGTCGGACGAGGCTGCGCCGGAGCGTTTGCACAGCCAGCGCCAGCAAGAAGGTCGACACGGCCACTAACGCCATTGTCGCGCCGGCTGCCGTGTCGTGGTGATAGCTCACCAACAGACCCACGAAGACCGACAGCAAGCCGATGCAAATGGCGGTCACGATAATGACGGGCACGCGACGCAGCAGCATGGTGGCCGTTGCCGCAGGCGCGATGAGAAACGCGACCACCAGCAGGCTGCCAACCGCTTCAAACGAGGCGACCACGGCAATTGCGATCAGGACGAGAAGCGCGACATGCGTCAGCCTGGGCCGTAACCCGAGCAATTGAGCCTGCGTCTCGTCAAATGTGAGGACCAGGAAGGCTCGGTAGAAGATCAGGGCGCCGCCGACGGCAATCAGGGCCGCGATCGCCTGCCGCAGCAAATCATCCGATTGGACCCCGGTGATTGACCCGAACAGGAATCGGCTCAGATCGCCGACATACGATCCCGCTTGGCTTGACATAATGACCACTCCGAGCGCAAGGAATCCAACAAAGAGAACGCCGATCGACGTATCCGTGGGCAATGGTGAATGTGCCCGAATCAGATTGACGCCCAGCACCATCGCGATCGCCGCGATCAGGGCGCCAACCATCGTGTTTCCGCCGATGATGAAGGCGATGGCAATGCCCGGAAGGACACCATGCGCGAGGGCCTCGCCAAGGAAACTCATACTACGAAGCACAACCCAGGTCCCAACGCTTGAGGTCGTCAGCACCGCCAGCACGCCCGCGAACAGCGCGTTCCGCATGAACTGGTTTGAGACGAATGGTTCGACCCACCAGCCCAGCGGATCCGTCAGGAACTCCATGTGGTCAGGCGCCCGCCGAGGCGGTGCGTGCTTCGTCGACCGAAGGCTTACGTGCTGAGGGCATCTCGAATGCGCGTAGCGTTGGTTCGCAAGAGATCGATGTAGGTTTCCGCTCCGCTGCCGGGTTCGCCCAGGGCGTCCGTGTACAGGATGACAACCTGGACATTGCCGGCCCGAGTGGCCAGGGATTCGACGATGTCCCTGGAGTGCAAGGCCTCGGTGAACACGGCTGGAATCTTGTCTGCTTCGATCGTCTTGGCGAGCGCTTCCAAATCTGCCGCGTTGGGCTCGGCGAGCGTTGAGGTTGATGGGATCACCGTGCCGACGACCTGGAAGCCATAGCGAACTGCCAAATACCCAAGGGCGTCATGGTTCGTTACTAGCAATCGTCGGTCCTCGGGGATTTCCTCGAAAATGTGTTCAAGCTCGTGGTGGACTTTCGCCAGCTTTGTCTGATAGGCGGTCAGGCAGTGGTCGACGGCGTCAGCGTCAAGCCCGGCGTCTTCAACAAGGTGTTCGGCCAGGAGCGGCAGCGCGGCCGACACGCGAAGCGGGTCGAACCACACGTGCGGATCATCGCCTTCGTGGGCGTGTCCGTGGTCGTGGGTGTGCCCCCCGGATTGGCCGTGATCATGGGAATGCCCATCATCGGCAATTTCAATCGTGTCGATGTGCTCGGCGATGTAGAACACCGGTATGCCAGAGGCCTCAACCGACTCGAGTGTGTCCTCAAAGCGCTCTTCCAGTCCGAGCCCGTTGGCAACCACAAGTGCGGCCGCCTCAAGCCGGCCGCGGTCAGCCAGCGACGGTTCGAAGGCGTGCGGGTCGGCGCCCGGAGGAGTCAGCACGTCAATCGTGGCCAGGCCGCCGCAGGCAACATTTGACACGACATCGCCCCAGATGTTGGTGCTGGCCACGATGGTGGGAGTGGTCGAGTCGGAAACAGGCGAGCCAGCGTCTGCTTCGCCACAGGCGGTGAGGGACAAACTCAGCGCGAGGATCGTTACGGCGATACGGACCTGTTTAGCAGGTGACAGGGAATTGGAAGGTGTGTGAATGGTCACAGCAACAATTCTTGGTTTGCGGGCTAGGGCGCTCGGGACTGCGGCGCGAATGTACTAGAGTCGAGTCCCACGCTCAAAGCAGGCTGCAACGCAGTGATTGAGCTTGACCAGGTTTCCGTGGAGTTCGACGGTCGCCGTGTCCTGGAACCAACCTCGCTCTTGCTGGAGGCTGGAACGAGTGTGGCTCTGACCGGTCCGAACGGCTCCGGCAAAACAACGCTTCTGCGGATACTGGCCGGGCTGCTGAAGCCGACGTCCGGAACGCGTCGCGGTCCCAGGCCGCGCGAAGTTGCCTACGTCTCGCAGCACGTGCGAACGAATCCCTGGATGCCCCTAACCGTGGCCGAAGTCCTGACCATGTCGCAGTACCGTCATCGCGGTCTGCTGGGACCCTTGCGCGGCGATGATCGCCGCCGTATCGCCGACGCCAGCGCCCGTCTGGAAGTTGAGGACCTCTTTGCTCGCAGCTTTGGCGAACTCTCAGGGGGCCAGTGCCAACGTGTACGGATGGCGGCTGCCCTGGCCGCGGATGCTAAGTGCATCATGCTCGATGAGCCGATTACCGGTTTGGACCTGGCAAGCCAGTTCCGAATCCTCAACGTCATCGACGATGAGCGGCAGGCGGGACGCTTGGTCGTGCTCTGCACGCACCACCTTGACGAGGCGGAAAAGTGTGACCGGGTAATCATGCTGGCAGGCAGGGTCGTAGCCGACGGCCCTCCCTGATTCAGCCGCGCAAGTGGCAGAATCACTCGTCTGCAACGAATGTGTAGCCGTCTGATTCTGGCCCGCGTGATCGACCGGTTAGCTCGCGCGCTCGTACTCAGCCGTCTGCGAAGCTGGCAGTACGGGCGACTTGAGTTGCGTCTGCCCGATGGCGAACTCATGACGGTGGGCGACGAGGCGCTCGGCGGCACGGCACGAGCCGAGATCCATGATGACCACACGTTTACCCGCATGCTCATCGGCGGCTCCACGGGCGCGGGCGAGGCGTATATGGATGGTCTGTGGTCCAGCGCTGATCTTCGCGCGGTACTGGCGGGCGCCCTAGCAAACGCGGGGCGCGTGAGACTTGATGCAGCGATGTCGCTTCCGCGCCGGCTATGCGATCTGTGGCGCCACACCCGCCGACGCAATACCCGCTCAGGCAGCAAACAGAACATCCACGCCCACTACGACCTGGGAAACGAGTTCTTTCAGCTATTTCTCGACGAGTCGCTGGCGTATTCCTGCGCGATCTGGGACGGCTGCGACGACTTGGGCGAAGCCCAGCAGGCCAAGTTTGACCTGGTCTGTCGCAAGTTGGACCTTGGGCCCGGCGACCGCGTGCTGGAGATCGGTTGCGGGTGGGGCGGGTTCGCGATGCACGCCGCGCGAACCACCGGGTGCCAGATCGTGGGCATCACGGTGTCGCGCGAGCAGCACGAACTCGCTAGCCAACGCGTCGCCGCCGAAGGGCTGCATGACCAAGTACGCATCGTCTATTCGGACTACCGCGACATCCAGGGGACGTTCGACAAGATCGTTTCAATCGAGATGTTCGAAGCCGTTGGCCGCGAGTATTGGGACGAGTTCTTTGCGACTTGCGAGCGCGTTCTGCGACCCGGCGGGGCCATGCTGCTGCAAACGATTGGCATCCAGGACCGCGATGCCGCCTCCGGGATGCGCGCCTCGGGCTGGATCAGCAAATACATCTTTCCCGGGGGCGTCCTGCCGGCGGTGGTCGAGATTCGGCAGTCGGTGCGGCGTGGTGGGCAGGCTCTGGCGGTGCGGGCCATCGACGAGATCGGGCTACACTACGTGCGGACGCTCGATGAATGGCGACGTCGGTTCTGGCGGGCCGAAGCACGAGTACGATCGCTCGGTTTCGACGACCGCTTCATTCGGATGTGGGACTTCTATCTCGCGTCCTGCGCCGCGAGTTTTGAGACCAGGACCGTTCGCGACGTTCAAGTGCTCATTGAGCGTGCCGAGTCGCCGGGGCCAACAGCACACGCCCGTATGTAGCCGCCAGGACACCTGCAACAGCGCTCCTTCCGCCGGGTCCTGTTCGCCGATCCGTGCGAGTGCCGGACCCTCGCCTGCCTTGCATGCCAAGGATTGCGAGTCGCCCGCGCTTTGCGCATTCTCGATTTGGACGTATCGTGGCCGCCGCGCACTCGGCGCGGGACTTAGGGGGATGACTACCTGGTGAGGGAAACAAGCCTTGAGGCTTCGCCGGACGGCCTGGAGTTAACGAAGGTCAAGCTGCCGAAGCGAATCGAGCAGCGGTACACCGCCTGGCAGGCGGTTCGGCACAACTGGGGCTTCATTGCCCTCCACCTGGGCGTGCTCGCGGCGTTCATCGTGGGTGTGAGCTGGCCGGCCTTGGTGGCCTGCCTCGGTTTCTACTGGATGCGGGTCTTCTTCATTACGGGTTTCTACCACCGCTATTTCTCCCACCGAACCTTTCAGACGACGCGGGTCTTTCAAGCGGTCATGGCTTTGCTGGGCACGCTGGGGATTCAGAAAGGACCCTTGTGGTGGGCGGGCCACCATCGCTTTCATCACCGGCACTCCGATGAGGAGGAGGATGTGCATTCGCCGCTCAAGGGCGGATTCTGGTGGGCGCACATCGGCTGGTTACTGGCCTACAACCGAGACGACACCCGCTGGGAAGAGGTCAAAGACCTGGTCCGCTTCCGAGAGCTTCGTTGGCTCGACCGGTGGTATTTCGGCAGCACGCTGCTCTACGCCGGCGGCACGATTGCGCTTGGATTCTGGCTTGAGCGCGCGTTTCCGACTACGGGCGTTACCTGGCTGCAGACTTTCGTGTGGTGTTTCGTGGTGAGCACCGTCATGCTTCTGCACACCACGTATCTCATCAATTCCGGTGCGCACATGTGGGGCAGCCGACGCTTTCCCACGAAAGACACCAGCCGCAACAACCTTCTACTGGCGCTGATCACCTTGGGCGAAGGCTGGCACAACAACCATCACCGCTACCCCGGCTCGGAGCGCAACGGGTTCTTCTGGTGGGAAATCGACGTGACCCACTACCTGCTCACCATGCTGAGTTGGACGGGGCTGATCTGGGATTTAAGGCGACCGCCGGCGCACGTCTATGACGAAGGCGCCCGTACCGTCTGAGTGTGAGTTGACATAAATGCGCGTCGCCGTCAGCGGCTCGACCGGGCTGATTGGGGCGGCGCTGGTTGGCGAGCTGCGCGCCGGCGGCCACGAAGTCGTGCGACTGGTACGACCGGCGACCCGTCGTCGACATCCAGGAGAGGTCGCCTGGGATCCGAACTCGGGAAACATCGACAAGGCTGCATTGGAAGGCACGGATGCCGTCGTGCATCTGGCCGGCGAAACGATCAGTGCGCTTCGCTGGACCGCCGACAAGCGCCGGCGAGTCCGCGAGAGTCGCGTGCGCGGAACCGACCTGCTGGCGCGCGCCATGGCGGACATGTCGCGGAAGCCCCAGGTTCTCGTGTGCGCCGGCGCAACTGGCTACTACGGTGACCGTGGCAACGAAGTACTGGATGAGAACAGCCCCCCAGGACGCGGATTCCTTCCCTCGGTGTCCGTCGAATGGGAAACCGCCACGCAGCCTGCCGCCCAAGCCGGGATTCGAGTTGCAATTGCTCGATTGGCGCCAGTGATCGATTCCCGATCGCCGGTCGTGGCGCGAATGCGGCTGCCCGTGATGCTGGGGCTGGGTGGCTGGTTTGGATCCGGCCGGCACTATTGGCCCTGGGTCGCATTGGACGATGTCGTGGGCGTCTTCCGTCTGGCGCTCGAGCGCCAAACGCTGAGCGGTCCGATTGTCGTGGCGGCGCCGGAGGCGGTGACCAACCGCGAATTTGTCAAATCCATGGGGCGGGTGCTACGCCGGCCTGTGATGCTGCCGGTACCGGCGCCAATCCTGCGAGCGGTGCTCGGAGACTTCGCGCGTGAGGCACTGCTGTCCAGTCAGCGGGTTATCCCGCGGAAACTGCTCGATGTTGGCTACGAGTTTCGCCAGCCACACCTGGAACCGGCGTTACGCGCGGCAGTTCGAGCAGGCTAGGCTTGGGTACTGCCGGTGAATTGCCGCACTCGTCCAGCGCCCCCGTGATCGTCCGGCGATTCCTGAGCGCGCGGCGGGTGGCTCAAGTCTCGGTCGCCGTCCGCCAGTGCCGGGTTGCCGCGATAAGCCTTGGGGTAGCCGCGCTCGTCGCTCTGTCAGCGAGAGGTGCTGCGGCCAGCCCGGCCGGCTTTCCGCTCCACCAAGGCTACTTCTACACGCAGACAGGCGGAGGGGGAGGGCTTGGCTACTCCGTCGTGGACGCGCCTGGGGCTCGACTCTGGTCGGCATTCCAGGATCTCGGCGGTCCTGAACTTCTCGGTTATCCGATTTCCCAGCCCTGGCGCCAAGCGCCGTTTGTCTACCAGGCGTTTCAAGGGGCCGTGCTTCAGGCAGGTCCTGACGGCGAGGTTCGCCCAACCAACATCTACGACGCGCTGTCCGCGGCGGGACACGATTCGTGGCTGCGTGACTTCAAGGGCGTACCGCCAGGTGCGCTATTGCCTCCCGACACCGGCCCACTGGCCCGCCTGGAAGCGCTGGCCGCCGCATCGGAAATCGCGGACTTCTGGCGAAGCGCCCCAAACGCTCTAACTCGATTCGGACTGCCGCTGGGATATGCGTCGGCACCGGACGGCGGCGTGCTCCGGGCCCAGCGAGCCGTTCTGCGCCTCAGTGACGGTCAGGTTCGTCTGGCCCCGGCCGGTGATCACTTCAAGCAGGCCGGGATGATTCCGGCGCCAAGCATGGTGCCAGTAGCCCCGCCGCGCATTCCGCGACCGCTGGTGGAAGCCCACAGTCCGTTGGTGACCAGCGTGGCGTTCGATCCGTCAGGTGCCACGTTCGCGACCGGCGGCTATGACCGTCGAGTCGTGATCTGGGATCGGGCGACCTTGACGCCGATCCATGAACTCGAGGGTCACTACGACGGCATCTACGAGGTCGCCTTTGCGCCTGACGGCTCGCTCCTCGCCAGCGCTTCCGAGGACGACACCGTGCGGCTCTGGGATACGCGCTCGGGCGAGCAGATCCATGTGCTTCAGGCTGACGAGCGTTGGTTTACAAGCGTGGCCTTCAGTTCAGACGGAACCCTGGTGGCTGCGACTACTTACGCCGCGGCCCATGTGTGGGATGTGGTGACCGGTGAGCATCTCGCCAAGTTCGACGACATCGACGCCTGGTCAAATGGCGTCGCCTTTACACCGGACGGCGGAGGATTGATAACCACCGGTTGGGCCAGAGCGGATATCTGGGATATGGCAACGGGAGAGCGCCTGCTTGAGTTCATCGAGCAGCACTCACGTGCTGTGCTGTCCCTCGCCATCAGTCCCGACGGCACGCGCCTGGCAACCGGTGCCGACGACAACACAGCCGTGCTGTGGGACGCAACGAACGGATCAGCGCTGGCCACGCTCGCTGGACATAGCGACTCCGTGTGGCAGGTGGCCTTCAGCCCCGACGGGCGTCGAGTGGCCACGTCCTCGAGCGACGGAACGGTGGGTGTGTGGGATGTTGCTACGGCAATCAGGCTATACAGCCTGACCGGCCACACGACAGACGTTCAGGGGCTCAGCTACAGCCCGGACGGCGAGATCCTGCTTTCGGGGAGCTGGGACGGAGACGTTGGCGTGTGGCTGACGGCCCAATCCGAGTTGGCGGCCCAAGCCGCCCTGCCGGCGCCGGTCAATGCGATGGACTTTAGTCCCCACGGTACGTCGGTGGCGGTCGCCTTGGACGACGGCTCGCTCGTGATCGTCGGAACCGACGGTGCGATCCGGGCATCCATTGCCGCCCACGACCGGCCGGCGGGCGCCGTGGCCTACTCGCCGAATGGACAGATCGTGGCCTCCGGCGGAGACGATGGCCGGGTGCGGCTGTGGGATGCCGCGCACGGAGCGCTGCTGGCCGAGGCGCCAGCCGTTCCGGATAGCGTCACCGCCCTGACGTTTGCGGCGGACGGTCACCTGCTGGCCGGAGACGCCCGCGGCGTGGTCCGAAGGCTGGACCCGACCAACGGCGCCCAGGGCTGGGCCGTGACGGCCTCCGGCCCCGTCACGTCGCTGGCATCGGACGGAACGGGCCTTGCGGCGGTCGGCACATATCGCGAGGTCTTGCTCCTGGATTCGGCGACAGGCGTTGAGCGGTTGCGACTAACAGGATTCGATGACTGGATTCGCGCTATCCGATTCGACCGCCAGGTTGCCGAAATGGCGCTGGCGGACGGCGAGACGATCAAGATCCTGGCAAGTGGCTCCAACAGTCTGCTGCGAGAGATCGAGCCCGATGAGGGGCTTATCACGTCGCTGGCCTACCGGCCGGACGGCAACGAACTGGCCATTGGTGCCTATCAGCGTGCGCTGCTGCTCGATCCTACCGGCAGCCTGAAGCTCGGACGTGCCATTGATGCCCACATCGACTGGATCCGGGCGCTCGCCTACAGCCCTGATGGCGCGCTGCTGGCCACGGTCGGCGACGACCGCGCCCTGCGCTTCTGGATCACCCACGCGGACTGACCCCGCCCGGTCAACGAACGAGCGCACATCGACATCTGGCTGATGGTCCTCACGGGGTTGGCGGCCGCCGCTGCCGTCGCCTGGGTCTGGTTGCTAGTCGGTCGCGGATGGTTCTGGCGCATCGACGTGCAGCTGCCGGCATCGCCGCCGGATGCGCCGCCAACCGGGTGGCCGGCGGTGACCGTCATCGTGCCGGCACGCAATGAGGCCCGGGTACTCCCGTCAACGCTGCCGGCGTTGCTTAGCCAGGACTATCCGGGCTGTTTGCAGCTAGTCGTGGTGGACGACTCCAGCACCGACGGCACATCGGACGTTGCGCTCCGCCTCGGCGCACGTTCGGACGCTCGCGACGTCAACGTAGTCATGGCGCCTCCGCTTCCGCACGGCTGGGCTGGCAAAGTCTGGGCCATGCACACCGGCGCGGCCTCCGAATTGGCCCGAGAGGGCGACTACATCCTCCTGACGGACGCCGACATCGCCCACCCGCCCAACCTGCTCCGCCGGCTGGTAGGCATGGCCGAACACCGTGACCTCGATCTCGCGTCGGTCATGGCGCACTTGCGGGCGGTCACGCCATTCGAGCGGCTGCTGATCCCGGCCTTCGTGTATTTCTTTGGATTGCTGTACCCCTTCCGCTGGTCGAACGACCTCAACCGCGCAACAGCGGCGGCCGCCGGTGGCTGCGTGCTGATACGCCGACACATGCTCGAACGGATCGGTGGCCTGGAATCGATCCACAACCAGATCATCGACGACTGCGCCCTGGCCGCCCGCGTCAAGCAGGCCGGAGGCCGGACCTGGCTGGGGCTGGGACGCGACGTGCGCAGCGAGCGTGAGTACGGCGGACTATCCGGCGTCTGGCACGTCGTGGCGCGCACGGCCTATACCCAGCTTGCCTACTCACCCATTCGACTCCTGGGCACAGTCGTCGCTCTGCTGCTGGCCTTCGCCGCGCCCCCGGTTGCGGTGGTAGCGGGTGGCGCGAGCCTCGTGATTGGAATTGACACTGGATCTGCGACAGCAGCCCTGGCAGCCGGAATCCTTGGATGGGCGCTGATGACCTTGAGCTACCTGCCGATGACACGCTGGTACGGCGGCTCGGCACTGCGGGCAGTCACGTTGCCGCTGTCAGCCGCCATATACGTGACCATGACCCTGGACTCGGCACGCCGGCACTACCGTGGGGTCGGCGGCGGCTGGAAAGGCCGAACGTACAGTCGCTAGAGGGTATGCACTCGCCCTATATAGTTGAGGCCGCATGTCCGGTCTAGACTGACGCGGCCACGCTGGCGGAGCGCTGCCCATCCGGTTCGATCCCGAGCAATTCCTCGACGACGGCTACGTGATTCTGAAGAACGTCATTCCACCCGAACGCCTCGACGAGCTGCGCGCCAGCTTTGAAACACTGGTCGACCGGCAGCAGGCGAGCTGGGCCAGCGATCGCGACGACCCGAACTGCTTCGCCTACGTGGCCAAGCAGCCTCGACTCGCGTTTCAGACCGTCATAGACGAAGCGACGGCTAACACCGTGGAATTCTGTCTCCACGAAAACACGCTCGGTGTGAGTCGGCAGGCGCTTGGCACACGTGACGTCGGGTTGAAACAGATGATTCTGCTGTGCAACCCGGAAGTCGCTCACGGACCGGACTTGTGGCATCGCGATGTAAGTCACGGGCCAACCAACAATGCTCCCCTGGCGGGCTTACAGGCAGACATGCTGGCCAACGGTCCGGGCTCGGTGCAGTGGAACATCCCGCTGTACGACGACGATGTGCTGTGGGTCGTTCCCGGCAGTCATCGGCGTCTGAACACCGCGCGGGAGAACCGGAAGCTCTTGAACGACCCCCGCGCCAGGCTGTCGAACTGCACGCAGGTCAGCCTCAAGGCCGGCGACGGCGTGATGTACATCAACACCATCCTGCATTGGCCCAGCAACTACAGCACGAAGCTGCGGCGCATCATCCATCTTCGGTACAGCTCGTTCAGCGGCCAGCTGTTTCCCTACGGCTCTCGCTTCCTTTGGGAGCCGGGTTTCGTCAAGCATCTATCGGCGGAGGGACAAGCGGGCTTCCATCGGTTTCTTGAACTGGCTGAACGCGAGGACGATCGGATCGAGGCCTTCTATCGCGCGATTCTCGACCGGGATCCGCAAGCCTTCCGGCAGGCGCTGGCCCTGCTGCATCCAGGCGACTCCGGGCGAATGGTCTGCGTAGTCCTTCTGTCGAAACTGGCCCGCAGGATGGGCGCGCTGAATCGCCCGGAGCTTGCCGACCTGCCGGAACGAGACCGCGCGTCAGCCGTAGGCGAGCAGACCTTCAGCATCGGCAATCTCGAGGCGCTGGCCCGGCGGTTCACCGACGCCGAAGCGAAGCTCCTTGGGCAGCGATTCGCACCGCTGGACGCCAGGCTCCAAATGGAGACCGAGCACTTTGTGCCAAGTCTCGCGAGCAAACCGACCCGCTACGCGCAGGAGCACATGCCCGACGACTTTGACGTGGACGACTTCATCGCGAGCTGGAGCAAGGCCGCCTAGGCTCCGAGCGAGCCATCTCCGATGGCGCAGAGCCAGGCTGCCGTGATGTGGCCATCGGGCAACAGGTCAAGATGCTGGTCGGGGCGGCCGGATTTGAACCGGCGACCTCCTGACCCCCAGTCAGGTGCGCTACCAGCCTGCGCCACGCCCCGAGCGCGCGAGTCTATCAGCGTGCTTCTGCGGCGTCTGACGAGTTCGTTGACGCCACGGCCTGTCGCAGCCGCCGCTGGCGGCGCCACACGTCCCACGGCCACGACGGGCCGGCGACGAAAGGCCGGACGTTATCCCAGGCGACTCGGCGGCTAGCCGCCGCCTGCTTCCGCTGCCTCAGCACGGGACCGAGCGAGCGCAGGCCGGCCAGCCGCCCACGCAGGGCCGCCAGGTTCCGCTGACGGGCCATGGTGATTGGCAACGACGCCAGGTCATAGGCCACCAGGAGCGGTCCGTAGAGAAAGAGGGCGCGGATGGGGTGGTTCTTGGCGATCGTCCAGACCTTGTTCCGACCCAGGTGATACGTCTTGAACGGTGACTCTTCGGTGCCCGTAGCGGAGTGCGCATGCACCACGCGGGCTTCCGGCACATAGCGCGCGGTCCAGCCCAGCCAGCGGGCGCGCCAGGCCAGGTCCACGTCCTCGAGATAGGCGAAAAACGCAGGATCGAATCCGCCAATCTCGTCCAGCAACGCCTTCCGATAAAGCGCCGCCCCGGCGCACGCGCCGAAGATCTCCCCAGCGGCGTCGATACCAACGGGCTCCGCGTTGTGCCGATCCCAGGCGATGCCCAGCACGTCCGTCACCACGCCGGCGGAGTCGATGATGTTCGGATCCCGGTCCAGCACGATTCGGCTGCCGAACGACCCGGCCTCGGGATGCTCATTCGCGGCCTGAACCAGCTTGTGCAGCCAATCGGAATCGGGCACCGCGTCGTTGTTGAGGGTGGCGATGAGCTGAGCCTGGGCCAGGCCGAACCCGATGTTATTGGCCTCGGAGAACCCGTGATTGGATTCCAGGCGCTCCAGAACGACATGCGGATACGCCTCGGCAATCCACTCCGCGGTGCCGTCCGTGCTGCCGTTGTCCACGACGATGGTCTCGAACTCAACCCCGGTCTGATCCGCCAGCGCCGGCATGCAACGTCGCAAATGGCGTAGCCCGTTCCAGGTCACGATCACAACGGAGGCCTCGAGCGTGTCTGACACCTTGCGTTCAGCCATCACGTTGCGGACGAGTCGCGGTGCGATGCCCGCCGGCGGTCGGGCAGGCTGCGCCGCCTGCGTCTACGCTTGCCCTGGCGTCGGTTTTCTCTCGGGCTGGCATGCAACGGCAACTTCGGTCGATCTCTCCCACGCAACTGCGCACGTACGACACCTGTCCACTCCAGTATCGGATGCGCTACCTGGATCGGGTGCCGACCACCGACTCGCCGGCGTCACTCGTCGGCCAGGCGGTTCACACCGCACTTGAGCGCAGCTTTCTGGAGAAGAGGCATAGCGGCTTTGACCTGGAGTTGGATGAGGCTGCCGAGATCTTCGACGACGTCTGGGAATCCCGCCTGCCGCCAGGGGCCGCATCCCGACAATCCGCGGAGGAGTTCGAGGAAGCATATGGCTCCGGTCAAGCGGTCCTGGAGCTCTACCTGACCGAGGTCGCGCCCAGGGTCATCCCGCATCTTGTTGAGCATCGTTTCAGATTTGACATTCCGGGCGTCCAGGTCCAGCTCGTGGGCACCGTCGATCTCATCGACCGGAACGGCGTGGTCATCGACCACAAGACTTCGTGGCGGGCCTACCCCGAGTCGTATCCTGATCGGGATCTCCAATTACAGTGCTACGCGATCGGGTACGGGGTCTTCAGGGCCGGAACGCGGATTCGTCCCGGCAACCTGCCGGCGCCGTTCTTCATTCCTCAAGTCCGCGTTGATGTGCTGGTTCGCGAAGATCCGCCATTCATCCAGCAGCTACAGGCGACGTACGGCCGCGAAAACCTGGAAGAGTTTGCGGCCCGGGCAGCTGCGATCGTTGTTGGAATTGAGGCGGCCCGCTTCGATCCCTTCTGGCAAGCGCCGAATCGGGCCGAGGACCCTCAGGTCTGTCGCCGCTGTCCGTATGCCCTGATCTGCGACGCGTCGCTTGTGCGCGACGAGCTACTGGAGAACGGCGGCCAGGATGGAAACGAGGAAGAACAGCGCTGATGCGCCGATCGTGAAGTTAAACGTCAGCCGGTCGACCCCGCGCCGGGCGTGAAAGAACGAGCTGTCGCTGCCGCCCAACGCTGAGCCCATCCCCGTGTTCCGCAACTGGATCAGAACAGCGGCAATCACAATGATGGAAAGCACCAACTGGGCGAGTTGTAAGGGCGCGTTCATTCGGTCAGGCGGTCTCCGGGGCCGCCGGGCGTCCGTCGCTGACGGCCATGGTGGCGGCAATCTCGATGGCCATCTCCATACTATCCGCCCGCGCCACCCCTTGCCCGGCAATGTCGAAGGCCGTGCCGTGGTCCACGCTGGTCCTGATGATGGGCAGTCCCACGGACACGTTGATGCCGTCGAAGAACCCGGCCACCTTCACAGCCACATGTCCTTGGTCGTGATACATCGCCACCACCCCGTCGAACGCTCCGTTGCGCGCCCGGTTGAACACCGTGTCGCCCGGCTCGGGCCCGGTGGCGTCGATGCCGTCACTGCGGGCATCGTCGATGGCCGGCCGGATGAAGGCTTCGTCCTCGTGTCCAAACAGGCCGCCTTCCCCCGCGTGCGGATTCAGCCCGCAAACGGCGATTCGTGGGGCCTTGATGGCCATCATCCGCAGCGTCTCGTCCAGCAGGCCAATCACGTGGCGCACGTTTTCCCGCGTCACCCGGTCAATGGCCTCCCGCAGCGAGACGTGCGTGCTGTTGTGGATTACCCGCAGTCCCGGCGCTACCAACAGCATGCGCGCGCCCGGCGAGTCGGTCAGGTCGGCCAACAGCTCGGTATGTCCCGCGTAGTTGTATCCGGCGGCATTGATGGCCGCCTTGTTGAGCGGCGCCGTGACAATCGCCGCCACGCGGCCGTCCAGCGCGAGTTTCGTTGCCACGATGACCGCCTCCGCCGCGGCCGCGCCGGCCCTCGCGTCGACCGTCCCCACCGGCACGTCGTTCAGATCGCGTCCCCAGGGGTCGTAGACCTGGATCTCATCAATCCCCCGGTCCAATGCGTCCAGGTCCACGGCGGCGACGTCGAGGCCCACTGCGCAGGCAGCCCGTTCCATCGTCCGAAAATCACCGACGACAACGGCGCGACAGGCAGCCTGGATTTTCGGATTCGCCAGGGCCTTCGCCGTGATCTCAGGCCCAACACCGGCCGGATCACCCATGGTGACGGCAATCAGCGGACGATCGCTGGCAAGCCGTGACGTCATGCGGCTTGTCTCACCGTGAAGCATAGGCGCCTGAAGGCCGTCAGCAGCGCGTCGGGTCCGCCCATATTCCCGCCCTTGGTCACGACAGACGCCACCCGGCGTGTACCGCGCAGCGCATGCCCGCCCGGCACGCCCCACTCGATCTCCCCCAGGACCTCGATCGCGTCCACCTCCAGCGCATCCAGCGCGGCCCTTGCGGTATCCCCGCCCGTGAGAATCAGCCCCGGCTGCTCGGTCGCGTCAACGATGGCGCTGCAAAGCTCGCCGACGCACCGTAACTGGCGCCGGCGATCCTCAGGACGCGGCGCCGTTCCCTCAAGCGTCGTGTCGAAGATGACCAGCCGGTCACTCGGCCGGTTGATGCACGTCTCTTCAATCCCGACTTCAATGTCCGCTCCGCTTCGGATTCGCATGCGCCGTGCAAACCCCGTGCCCAGCGCACGCTCGACCTGCACCTTGGTATGGGCGCTGGGTGTGCCCACCACGGCCGCCACGAACACCGATCGCCCCGGATCCTCGGACTTGATTGAGGCCTGATAGGGCCGTGCCAGGTATTCGGCAAGCCCGGCCGAACCAGCGCTGATGCGCCCCGAAGCGGACGAGCGCAAAGCCGACGCAATGGCGCGCAGGTCGCCGTCCGTCTCCACGTCCGGTACCACGACATCGACACCGGACCCCTGTGCCCTCGCAAGCGCGTCCACAAAGCTGTCCCGATCTCCGCGGACGACGTCGAGCGGCAGCCACTCGGTTGTCAGCCCGGCGCTCTCCCGCAGAAGAGTGGGTATGTGTGATTCCCGAACTGGGGTCACCGGATCCTGTCCCGGCGCGGCGTCAGCCACAGGAACGCTATCCAGCCGATGGATCCCATCGATTGTCGTCCGGCCGCCGGTCGGGTAGGCGGGAGCAAACAGCAGCGGCCCTGAGCCGGCGGCGTCGCGCAGCGCTCGCAACTCGGCTCCGATGTTCCCGCGCAGCAGCGAATCGGTCTTCTTGTAGATCCGCGCCGACGTTGCATAGGGCAGCGCGCGAAGCGCGGCCTCTACGCTCGCGGCGGCGCTGGCGGCCGGAACGTGCCTGGTCTCGGTGCTCAGGGCAACCACGGATCCGTGCGCTGGCCACACGCCGGGACGGGTCGAAACGATGGTCTGCTTTCCGGCTTTCCGAAATTGCAGCGCGGTATCCAGCGCCCCGGTCAGGTCGTCGGCAATGACGGCCCAACGGTCCATACCTCAGGCCACCAGCGCCAGCGTGTCCGGTGCGTGCGTCAGGACCCCAACCCACGGTGTGGTGCCACTCTTCCGAGCCAGGACTGAGAGAGCCGACTCCACGTCCGGCGCCGTCTCGAACCCGAGCGCCGCCGCCTCATGCGGCGCGATGCCGTCCGATACCAGCACCACCCGTGCGTATTCCCGGACCCTGGCCCAGGCCACGGCCAGCGATGCGGCCACGCGGTCGTCGATCTCGTTGCCCTCGTAGCGTCGCAACAACTCGTCCGCCGGCTGCGCCGTGTAGTCCAGCATGTCGGGGTGCGTCACGGCCACGCCTTCCGGGCACGGCGTCACCACGATGATGGTCCCGCCCGGCCGCACCATCAGCATGGCCGGATACAGGCTCTTGTGGGCCTGCCAGAACTCGATGTCGCACGGATGCGATCCCGCCACCACCGCGTCCAGCCCGGCGGGTGCGCGAACGCCGTAGATGCGCCTGGCATCTTCGACTGCCCGTCGATAGGTAGGCCGCGTGGCGCCAAAGCGAGCGGTCACGATCCGCCCGTCGGCATTGAGCGTCACGTTCAATACGTGCCGCATGCCGCAGCGCTCTGCGATCAGCTCCATCTCGGCGCGTACCGGCGTGTCGACTCGCCCCAGCAACGGCGTCCGTGCCCTGGCGCTGAACATGTGCGTGGCGGCCGTGGTGGCGGCCCCCGATACTCCCGGCTGCACGATCTTGGCGCCCGCCGAGAACCCCGCAATGTGGTGCGGCACCACCGCGCCCGTCCCAATCACGATGTCGGCCTCGAACAGGTGCTCGTTGACCTCGATCGGCGTCCCACTCGGCGTCACGCCCAGGTCGCGCAAGGGTGCCGTGCGGTGGTCATGCTGTGTGACTCGTACCCGCCCCAGCATCTCGTCACCGACCTTGCGCCTGACCTCGGCGTCCGACATCGGCCGGTGTGTGCCCAGCGCGATCATCACCAGGATGTCGTCCGCCGCGATCCCCGCCGCTTCCAGGTCGTCCAGGATCGGCGGCAGCAGCAGGTCCGCCGGCGTCTCCCGCGTAATGTCGTCGATCAGCACGAGAGCGCTCGTCTTGCCCCGCGCCGCCTCGCGCAACGACTCACACCCAATTGGGCTGTCCAGCGCCGCACGAACGAGTGTCTCGGGTGCGAGCGCCGGCTCTGTCGGTCGGGGTGTGTAGACGCCCGCTAGTTCGACGCCGGCCGCGCCGACGGCAAGCGTCTCATCGCCGTACGGCAGGTCGAATCGGCGGATCATGCCGCTGGCACCTGTGGCCCGCTAGGCGGCCACCACCGGATTGCTCAACACCCCCACGCCTTCCACCTCGATCTCGATCACGTCGCCCGGCGAGAGTGCCGACGGCCCGGCGCACGTGCCCGTGTAGATGCAGTCGCCGGGATTGAGCGTGACGCCCTGCGAGGTGTAGGCCACCAGGGCCGCCACGTTGAACAGCAGGTCGTTGGTGTTGCTGTGCTGCTTGGTTTCCCCATTGAGCCGGGCCATGATCTCAAGGTTGGAGGGGTCCAGGTCAGTGGCAATGCACGGGCCCAGCGGCGCAAACGTGTCCATCCCCTTGCTCATCAGCAGCACGCCGGTCGCCATCTCCTTGACCTGCAGGCCGCGCGCGCTGACGTCGTTCCCGCAGCTATAGCCCAGCACGTAGTTCAGCGCCTCGTCCTCCGAGACGTTTCGGCAGGTCTTCCCGATCACCGCCACCAGCTCAGCCTCGTAGTGCACCTCGCCGAACGGATCCTGTTGAAGGTCCGGGTCATTCATCGACTGGGTGAACTTCGCCGGGTCCGGCAGCACGATCGGCGCTCCGGGTCCGGTAATGGCCGAGTTGGGCTTCATGAACAGCATGGGGAACTTCGGAATCGCGTCTTCGTCGTGGCCCTCCAGGATGTGCGCCAGGTAGTTGGCCCCCACGGCGATCACGTTGCCGGGATCGACCGGCGCCAGCAGCTCCAGGTCGTCCACGGTGCCAACCTGCGCCCCGACCTCGTAGTCGCCAAACATGTCGCCGCTGACGGCGTAAACGGCGCCCGACTCCTTCAGGGAGCCAAGGGCCGGTCCGGAATCAGTCGCGTAACGAACGAATTTCATGCCCAGTGTCCGTCGTGTGGTGCGCGCGTCAGCGCGAAGGCTAGCACTAGCTGTCCGCGGTCAGAGCCCCAGGAACCGCACCAGTTCCGCGCGTAATTCGTCAGGCGCCTCAAGGCTCGGCCAATGGCCCACGTCGGGCAGCGTAAAGACCTCCGCGGCACGCAGCCGAGCGGCCAGAATCTGAAGGTCGCCATCGCCCACAAACGGATCGTCCGAGCCGCGCACCAGCAGCGTCGGCGCCGTGATACCGGTCGCCTCCTCCAGCAACACCCGGCGAGCGCTGCTGGCCAGGCATCCGGCTATCAGGTCGGCGTCCACGTCGGCCGCCGCGTCGCGCATGGCCGCAAAGTGCGCCTCCGCCAGGTCTTCCACCAGCCCCGCGCGCAGCCACGCGTCGGCCCCGTCGGCATCCCAGCCACCGTTCTCGATTCCGTTCAGTCGCTCCACGCTTGCATGCGGGTCCCGGTCGAATCCCGCCGTCGAAACCAGGGCCAGGTGGCTGACGTGGCTCGGGAAGCGAGCGGCGAAGTTCAGCGCGACCAGTCCTCCGTAAGCGTGCCCCACGATCGGCACCGCCTCGGTGTTTCCCTGCGCGTGCAACACGCGGTGCACCAGCGTCGCCGCGTCGTCGACGGATCCTGTCGCATTCCCGCGTTCGCTCTTGCCGTAACCGGGAAAGTCCAGCACAAACGCGCGGCACGTGTCGGCTAACCCTTGGGTGACGAGGTCCCACGCGGCGCCTCCTGGCCCGACCCCGTGTATGAACAAGACCGTGGTGCTGCCACCACCCCGCACGTCCAGCGATACGTTGCGATTGTCGACCGTGACCAGAGGCATCAGGCTATGCGTCGCCCTTCAATTCCATGGCGTCGGCGTCCGCAATATACGGCAACCCCCGAAAGCGCCCATCCAGGTCGAGCCCATAGCCAACCACGAAGATGTTCTCGATCTCGAACCCGACCCATCGCGGCCTGACGTCCATCACGCGGCGCGAAGGCTTGTCCAGCAGCGTGACAACCTCGATCGAACGCGGCCCGCGGGATCCCAGCAACTCCAGCGCGGCCGCCGCCGTCCGGCCGGTATCCACGATGTCCTCCACGATCAGCACGTCCCGTCCGGCAATGTCGTAACCCAGGTCCTTCGAGACCTGCACCTCGCCGCTTGACTCGCGACCGTCATACGAGGCCAACGCCAGTGACTCCACCCGATGCCCCGTCGTCAGGGCACGGGCGAGATCGGCGGCAAAGATAAACGCCCCATGCAGCACCAGCACTAAGATTGGCTCGCGGCCCGCGTAGGCCGCCGAGACTTCCGCGCCGAGCTCACCAACGCGGCGTGAAATGGACTCGGCGGAAATAACCGTCGGCAACCGCACACTGACCACCCCGCCCGCCGATGCTTCGGTGACTGACTCGCGATCCCGGAACGCCTCGGTGATTTGCAATTCGTTTGGTTCAATGGCGAGCTGCAAAAAGTGTGCGGAGTTTCGCCCTGGTGCCGCAAACAACGTGCCAAAGCCCGGCCGGCGAACGCGCCAGACCGGTGACCACCCTTCCTGATTACCTTGAACCCGGCCTCGACATTGTGCTCGTCGGCATCAATCCCGGCGCCTACTCCGTTCGGGCTGGCCACTACTACGCCCGACCCGGCAATCGCTTCTGGATGGCCGCCAACCGGGCCGGCCTGTTCGCGGAGCCCTTGGGGCCTCATGCCGACGCCCGGGTTCTGGAGTTTGGGATCGGACTCACCGACGTCGTAAAACGCCCGACGCCTACGGCCCGGGACCTTCGCGCCGCCGACTACTGCCGCTGGGCGCCGGTACTCAAGGAAAAGATTAGGCGCTTTCAGCCCCGCATCGTCTGCTTTCAAGGCATCGGCGGCTATCGCAACTACCTCAGACATGGCGAAGGCGTTCCCGCCCCGCCCCGCCCAAGGCCGGGCCGTCAGGCCCGCATGCTGGAGTCCTCAGTGGTATTCCTTGTTCCAAGCCCCAGCGGCTTGAACACGCGATACTCGAATGAAGACCTCGTCGGCTGCTACCGACAACTCCAGGCATTGCGAGACGCGCTCCGCAGTCTGTAGGCAACGCCCTTCGCTGCTTGCCGTTTAGCCTCCGCCGACCCCCGCTGTCCGTTTCAGATCGTCCAGCGCTCGCCGCGCCTGCTCCAGCGTGGAGCGTGCCGCGGCACGTCCGCGGTGGTACTGAACTATCGGCGGGAGAATGCGCGTCTCGACAACAGTATCAACCCGCTCGCTTGCCCGTTCGAGTTTCGCAGCAGTGCGCCTCAGTCCGCGTCGCACGTTCGCGGTGGTCTCGACGATAGCGATAGAGCCCAGAACGCCCACCACGAAGCAAGCCAGCGCGATGACTAGCCCCTGGATGACAAGGAGGATGATTGCGATGTCTCGCGCAGTTTCCATTACGGCCTGTTGCGGCGTCCGCGGCCGCGCCGGCGTCGGCGACCGCGCGATCGCTGGGTGCGGCGTCGTACGTTTGCCTCGGCCTCGCCTGCCGCCCGCTCGGTTGCGCTGCGAATGGCGCCGAACCGTTCAGGGAGGCTTTCCATGATCTTCTGAGCCCGTTGTGGCGCAACGACTGTCCCGATGGCGCCTCCTACGAAGAACCCGATGGCCGCGCCGATGATGATCCAGGTCATGGTTGCGTCGTCTCAACTCCACCAGCGGAGCGCCACATTGAGAACACGACGAAACTTCTTGAGGGCGCCCGAAGTCGAAGTGGTGCCGTCCCTAACTGCGTCACTGACGAGTTCGGTGGTCTCGCGCACGGTGTCGACCGTTTCCCGGGCGGAGTGGACGATCGGTGCAACATCGGCGCGAATCGCGGCCAGTAGTCGCCAGACCAACATTCCGGTTATGAGCAGAATGATCGTCGACACCAGCGCCACGGCCGCCAGCACCACAACGGCGATGTCGCGAACACCGGCCAGATCCATGATTCAGGCCCGTGACGGTGTCAGTCGCCGCAACGGCCGACGTAGAGCTCGGAGCGCAAGTCGTAGGCGCACGCTTCGCCAAGCTTTGTCGACCATTCGTCGCTCCGAGCGTGAGATCTGCCGCCGGCCATAGGTGGCGCGAACATAGGTTTCCGCAACAACTTCGGGCGGGGCGGGGAGATTGGAGGGGGCTTCCACGACGGGCGCCGGAAACAACTCGGCAGCGAGCTGGCGGCCAAGCTCCACCGGCGTAAATCCACGGCGCGTATTGTACCCAGCACGACCGGCCCAGCGAACCATTCGCTCGTAACGTCGGCTCACGGCGGAACGAGGGCTCTGCAGTAGGTCGCGAATGAGCGAGCCGAGCAGCAACAACACACCCAGCGCAACGAGCCCGGCGCCGATGACGACCAGCGCCAGTACGGCGCCACCAAGATTGGCGAGAAACTCTTGAATCGGATTTGAAGCGTCGGTTGGCTCGAGGGGCTGGAAGTTGGACAAGTCCATTTCCTCCAATTCGTCCAGAAAGTCATCGACAATCGAAAGGTCGGCGGCGTCCGGATTAGGTCCGCCGCGACCTTCCGTTCCATCAGCGGTCCCTCCGCGAACCTCTGGCGCTCTGAACCCGGAGGGTTCGAAAAGCACCCAGCCATACGTCGGGAAAAAGACCTCCACCCATGTGTGCGCATCGATTGGGTTGACGATGTAGCGCCGGGTGACCGGGTCAAAGACGCCCTGGGCATAGCCGGCGGCGACACGCGCCGGGATACCCATTGCTCTGACCAGCACCGCCATGGTTGAGGCAATCTGCGTGGCGTGGCCACGGCGAAGATCAAAGAGGAAGTAGTCGGTGGCGTCACGGTCGGCGGGAAGCGGCGCCGTGTCCTGCGCGAATGGAAAGCGCCGCATGAAGAACTCAGCGGCCCGCGCCCGATCGACGGCCGATTCGCCGGTGTCGGCCAGTCGGGCGGCAAACTCCAGCACCCGCGGCGGCATTTCGGGCAGCTCGATATAGCGCGCGGTCCAGGCCGGGTAGGTGGTTGGCGCGGTGCGCAGTTGCTCGGTCGTGGCTGCGGCAAGGGTCGAGTCCACCGAGTAGACGAGGCGCTGGCCCACCCGCCGGGTGGCACGGATCGACGCGTAATCATCGATGGCTACGTCACGCTCCGCCACTTGCACCTGATAGGGTCGATTCAGCCGCAGGACGTCGCCCGGCGCGAAGAGGATCGCCGAATTCGAGTCCAGAATCTCGATGTTCGAGCGCGATGCCAATCGCGACCGGAGGTCAACGCTTTCGGTTAGCGGCTGGTTGGCCTTGCGTCCTTCCAGCAGCCGCATCGTGCTCCGCCAACCCTGGCCGGTATACGTGTCGAAGGTCTGTCCCCGCCAATACGAGGGCACCGTGCTTTCGATTATCAGAGTCTCCTTGCGCGCGAACGGCTCGGGGCCTGTCAACGCCAGCGTCTCCCGCCCGGCTAACGTGGATCCGGAAGGGTTCGTCACACCGCCGAACACGCGCTGAATGCCGGCCTCAACATTGCCCCAACCGTCGCCCATGTACGTCCAAAAGGCTTCGGCCAGGGGATTCCCTCCCGCCCGAGGAAGGATCAATGCCAGAAATACAACTCCCGTAATCAGCGCGGCGCTCACGATCAGTACCGTGGGACCAAGCTCCTCGGAGTAGTCGGTTCGCGTGTCGTCCCACCTGGCTTCCAGCGAGGCCAGCCGCGTATGCACAGTTAGCGCTAGGGCCGCGATCAGAAAGACTGCGAAGGGCGGCCAGTCGGGACCGATGTAGGTAATGTTGACCGCAATCGCAAGCGTGCCGGGCACAATGGCCAGATACGCGTTTCGAAGGCGGAAGGCCGCCCAGGCGGCCGTGAATCCCATACCCCAGGCGGCCATGGTCATCCAGAAGAGGAAGACCACGTTGTCACGGCTGACTTGGAACGCAAACGCGGCCTGGAACCACGACTCCAGACGGAAGAACAAGTCCTGGAAGAGTCCGGCGCTTTCCCCGACTGCGGTGGCCAGCGGCTGTTCGCGTACCAGGTTGCCGGCCTGCCGCAACTGAACCCACTCCACGGTGTCTCCAAAGAGCAGCACGAAATTCCGAACACCGTCCAGGGGTCCCGGGAACGCTTCCGACGCCACGACGTAGGCGACAGCAAGGTCGCTGACCATTCCGATGAGCACGATCCACCGGGACGACAGACGGCTGCGCGACAGCGCAAACCCGACGAGAATGGCTACCACGGCTACCGATAGCAGAACTTCCGTACCCGGGGCCCACCCAACGGCGTGGATGCTGATGAGTGGAGCAAGCGTTGTTGCACCGATCAGCAGCAGTGGCAGCCAGGCGGTGCGGGGCAACTGCAGAGCTCGAGCCAGCGGCCGCGGTCGGCTGGCAACGGCTGCGGTCATCCTGATCTCATGCGGGAGCCAGCGTCACGGGCCGTCGCTGCGAGCGCTCGAATTCCGCCAGGTTGCGACCGTCCGCTCGGATCATCTCGAAGCGCATGCCCTGGTCCACGCTGACAAAGCCGATTCCGGAGGAACCGGCCACCTGGCTCAGGCCGGCATTCGACTCGGCGGGCCCAAAGGTTGAGGCGTCCAGGGCAACGGCCATCGGGTAGATGGCACGATGCCCGAGCTGAGTCAGGCTTGTGAGCCAGCGCGAGTCGGCAGAGGGGGTGATCGCTACCAGGCTCGTTCCCCGCCCCAGTCCGGCCGCGCTGGCGGTCAGAAACTCGTGAAACGGTGCGGTACCGGTGGCCTGCACAACCGCCAGTGTCTCCAGAATGCGCCAAAGTTGTTTGAGTCCCTTCTGCGGCTCGATCAGGTGTCGACCCTGGCGACTCAATGCAATGAATCCCACAGCCTTGTTGTCACGCACGAATTGGTGGGCCAGCGATGACACGATCTTGACGCCGTACTCCTCGGTGGAATCGTCGCCATGGCCGGCCTGAACTGATCGGTCCAGATCCAGAGCGATCCAGAGGTTGGCCGTGGGCTCCAGGTCAAATTCCTTGACCAGGAGTTGCTCGCGACGTGCACTGGAGAGCCAGTGAATGCGCTTCAGCGGATCGCCAGGCTGAAATTCCCGCAGCCCGCCGGCGTCGGACGTCACCTGATGTGTTCGAATCGACGAACGCGACGTGCCCACCATGGAGCCGGCGGGAATCTCCACGTCGGCCATGATCGAAATCGGCGGGTAGACCACGATCGTGCTGCGTACGTCGATCCGACGTTCCGAGGCGAAGATGCCAAACGGGTCGCCGATTCGGAGATCGGTCGGCCCCAGGCCGTACAATCCGCGGCGACTGGCGATGCCCCTCGAAATCCAGCGCTTGCGCTGACGCGGACCCAGACTCTCGGCCACGGACGCCTGGTAGCCGGGCAACTCCGAGTGGTCGTCAACTTCCACGAGCAGGATCGGCAGTCGGCTCGTATTGACGAGATCAAAGTCCTCTTGAACCTCGTCACCGACGGTGATCTGATGCCCTCGGAGGCGTCGGCGCAACTCCAGCGAGCGGGCCGCGTTGCGCGTCCACACATACGACAGGATGACCAGACCACCGAGCGCGTAGAGCAGCCAGTACGCGATGGGAGACGTCGTGACCATGGCAGCCACGAGCAGCACGCCCAGGAGAATGACGATAGACGGCCGCTGAAGGCTGACCGACTGACCAGGATCCGACGGCGTTCTTGCCACGAGGCCTCCACCGCCCGATTCAGCGCCGGGCTCGCGTCCTGGCGCCACTGCTACGTTCAGTCAGTATGCGTGGTGCGTGCGGCGCGCGCCTAGGCGCGCGGTCGTCGCGAGACGCAATCATTCCGTGCCGATGGAGAGAGGCACAGCCTGTCGTGGGCGGCTCCTCGCCGCTTTCAGTCAACCGAGGTTCGTCGCCAGGCCGAGTCCATGCATGGCAGCACCCAGGCCGGCGCCAGCCAGAATGAGCCAGAGCGAGTTGACCTTGGTCAGAATGAGCACGATCAGGGCCGCGAGCGCCGCCAAAAAGGTCGGAACGTCGACCAGAGCCGAGCGGCCAAGAAAGACGAGCACAACCGTCATCAGGGCTACGGCAGCGGCGTTGACCGCGTCGAGAATCGGGGCGGTGACGCTGGACGCGCGGAGCCGCTCGACGAGCGGATGAACCGCAGCTACGAACACGAATGACGGCAGAAAGATGGCGATCGTGGCCACGATCGCGCCGGGCACGCCGCCTAGCAGAAACCCGATGAATGTTGCGGTGGTGAACACTGGTCCGGGTGTTACTTGCCCGATTGCCACGGCATCCAGCAGTTGCGTTTCCGTCAGCCACCCCATCCGCTCCACGAAGTCGCCGCGCAAGAACGCCAGCAATACGTAGCCGCTGCCGTACAACACCGCGCCGATCTTCAGAAACAGCAACGCCATGCCCAGCAGGCTGAACGTTGTCGGTACCGCGCCGACGACCCCCACGGTGGCCAGCGGCGCGACCAGCACTCCCGAAAGCCGTCCCGTCAGCCACCGCGGACGCTGCAGCACCGCCCCCACCGCGGCGCCGCCGAACAGCAGCACAAGCTCATTGACGCCCAGCAGTCCCAGCACGATCACCACCGCGGCCAGCAGCGCCGTCTGCCAGCGACGCACCACCACGCGTCCCAGGCCCCAGATGGCCTGCGCCACGATCGCGATCACCACGGGTTTCACGCCGTACAGCACCCAGGTCACTGCCGGCGTTGATCCGAACTCGACATAAACCCATGCCAGCACCGAAACCATCACTGCGGCGGGAGCGATAAACGCTACCCCCGCGCCCACCAGCCCCCGCCAGCCGGCCCGTTCCCGCCCCAGGTGAATCGCCATCTCGGTCGAATTCGGCCCCGGAATCAGGTTCGTAACCCCCAGCAGATCCAGGAATCGGCGGTCCGTTAGCCATTCGCGGCGCGTCACGAACTCGTGCCGCATCATGGCTATGTGCGCCGCCGGGCCGCCGAACGCCGTCAGCCCCAGCCGCAGAAAGAGCAGCGTGATCGTCAGTGGCCGTTCGATCTCACGTGTCCTTCTTCGCTGCGGGCGTGAAGAGCCATTCCCCGCCGGCGGCGCATTCTGCACTAAGCTCTATGTCATGAACTCCCGATTCACCGCCCATCCCCGGCGCCTGGCGCTGGCCGTGGCCTCGCTGGCGGTCCTGCTGATGGCGCTGGCGGCCGCTGACTGCGCTGGCACCGCCGAGCCCCTCGCCACCCCCACCCCCGCCCCCGAGCTCAAATTCGAGATCCAGACGGAGGTAGCCGGACCCAGCCGTACCAACGTCATTCTGCTGGCCACGAACATCGGCCTCACCGACGTCCTGCTCCAGACCTCCCTGACCCTGCCAGAAAACGCCGGATCCGACCGCGACTACAGTCCAACCACGCGCGCCAAGATCACCAATGAGGGCGGACGCGAGGTTGGTGGCAGAGCGCCTGAGGTCAAGACCCTGACCTGGGTGCCGGAACGGCTTCGCGCCGGCGTCACCCTGCGCTGGGAGTCGGCCCTGCGCTGCCTCGTCCACGAACCCCTGCGAGTGTCAGCTAGGATCACCTCCGTCGAAGTCGGCAACGTCAGCGAGGCCCACTTCGACGACCTGACCAAAGAAGCCGAAGTAACCTGCCTCCCCCCACGCCGCCCGGGCCAGTAGGCCTACGGCACCGCCGGCACCACCACCTCCGGCCGCCGCTGTAGCTCCTCTACACGCAGCGCAATCTCCGTCCCCGCCAACCGCCGCACCTCGCGGCCAACCAGGAATCCCGTCTCGTCCAGCGGCGTCGTCGGGTGTCCCGGCAGCCGCGAGGTCCGGTAATGCATCGGAATCGTGATCGACGGCCCAATCTCATCCATCGTCGCCGCCGCCGTCTCGCCGTCGATTGTGAAATGGCCGCCCACCGGAATCAGCAGCACCTCGTGCCCCCGGCACTGCGCCAGCAGATTTGTATCCAGCCGGTGCCCCAGGTCCCCCAGGTGCAGCAGGCGCAGCCCGCCCACCTCCACCGACATGAACGCCGTACGCCCGCGCTCCCGGCCTTCGGCTTCGTCGTGATACGCCCCGCCGATCATGTGCAGCGTCACGTCCCCGACTGACACCGTTCCCGGATGCCAGCCGCTGTCCGAGATGCCACGCACAACCTTTGGCGTGCCCGGCGCCAGCCCCACGTTGTTGTGATCGGCGTGTTCGTGGCTAATGCCAACCAAGTCGATCGGCGGAAGCTCGGGCGCTGGATAGCCCAGATCGTCGTTGAAGGGGTCCAGCAGCACCTGCACCCCGCCGGGACTGCTCAGTAGAAACGTCGAGTGACCCAGCCAGCGCAGCCGCGTCGGTTCGCCGCCGGCCCGGGACGAAAGTTCAGAGTTCACGACGACCCTCCAGCGCCTGCGCGATCGTTGCCGCGTCAACGTATTCGATGTCCCCCCCGGTCGCGAGCCCCCGCGCCAGCCGGGTAACGCGCACCCCCAGGTCGCTCAACCGCTGGCCAATCTCCATCGCCGTCGCGTCGCCCTCGATCGTCGCGTTCGTCGCAATCACAACCTCGCCAATCCGCTCCTGCCCGACCCGCCGCACCAGCAGGTCGATCGTCAGATCGTCCGGCCCGATCCCCTCCAGCGGCGAGATCGTGCCGTGTAGCACGTGATAGAGCCCGTCGAAGCCGCCCGAATTCTCGATTGCCACCAGGTCCAGCGGATCTTCGACCACGCAGAGCAACGCAACGTTCCGCGTCGGATCCTGGCAAATCACGCATGGATTGGTGTCGGCAAAGTTACGACAGCGCTCGCAGGTCTGGATACCGTCGTGCAGCGACGCAATCGCCGTTCCAAGCACGCGTGCTCGTCCTGGCGACCCACGAAGCAAGAAGAAAGCCAGACGCTGAGCAGTCTTTGGACCGACCGTCGGAAGTCGCGCCAGCTCGTCGATGAGCCGAGTGACCGCGCCTGGCAGTGGGTTCGCCATGCCTCAGCCGAGGCCCGGGATTTTGAGACCGCCGGTAAGCCCGCCGAGCTTGCTCTTGGCCAGTTCCTGCGATTGCTCCATGGCATCGTTTACGGCCACCAGGATCATCTCGGCCAGAAAGTCCGCGTCGTCTGGATCGATCACGGCCGGGTCGATGTCAACTGAGACCACGCGCTGGTCCCCGGTGGCAACCACAGTGACGGCTCCGCCGCCCGACGTGGCTTCGACGGTCATCTTCTTCAGTTCGTCCTGGACCTTCTCCATCTGCTTCTGGAACTGCCGGAACATCTTCATCGACATGCGTCAACCTCCCGTTGTGCTGTCGCCTCGAATGAGCGTGGCTCCATATTCGCGCATGGCCACGCGTACAACTGGATCGTTGTCGACCGACGCTGCGTCCGTCGGGCGCCTGCGTGGCGCGGTGGCGCCACGCTCTTCATTGCGGATTTGAATCGGACGGTCAAGCGTCTGCGACAGCGCCCGGGCCACCTGGCGAAGAGCATCTGGCCGCTGCACGCGGTCGAACAGGAAGCGACCGCGGTATCCCAGTGTGACGGTGCCGTCGGAATAGTCAATGACCTCGGCTTCGCCTACGTATGGCGCGATTTCTCGAGACTCCTGTCGGATCAGCGAAACCCACTCGTCCTTGCGCGCGGCAATTGTGGCCGCGGAGATCTCATGGTCTGCAACCGAGACGCGCTGCGTCGGCGGCGGCGCGGCGACTTCCGTGGTGTGGGACGCGGTCGCAGCCTCGAGTTGAGCGGGAGGCGACTTCGCTTGCGTCGGCTGCCGCGTTCCATTGGCCGGCGCCGCGGCTGGCGGGCGCTCCCGCGACTCGGTGATGGCCAGCACCGCCCGTGCAAATGCCAGTTCGAGTTCCAGTGTGGCGTCCACACCGCTCCGCGACGGCGGATCCGGCTCCGCAAATACCTCGAGCGTCTGAACAACGTCGCGCAAGCTGGAATCTTGGGTACGCCGCGTCAACTCGAACGCCTCATCCTCCGTCAGGTGGCCAACGCCCGTCGTTTCGGGTGAAGTCTTCAAGATCAGGATGTCGCGCAGAAGATCGATGATCTGTTGGCGCAGGGTGTTGGGACTTGTCCCATCATTGATGGCGCGTCCGATCGCCTGCAAACCGGATGCGGCGTCGCCGTCGACCAGATGGCCGAGCAGTTGAGTCACGGCGTCGCGACCTGTAAGGCCCAGCATGGAGTTCACAGTGTCCGCCGTGGCTTTGTTGTCGCTATACGCCAGCGCCTGGTCCAGGAGGCTGACGGCGTCTCTTGCGCTACCGCCAGCATTACGCGCCAATGTGTGCAGCGCAGCTTCGTCAATTGCGGCGCCTTCAGCTTCAGCAATTGCACGAAGCTGACTGGTCAACTCAAGCACGCCAATGCGACGGAAGGTCAAATGCTGCGTGCGCGATCGGATTGTGGCCGGGACGCGATGCGGTTCGGTCGTGGCGAGCACAAAGAGTGTCTGTGGCGGCGGTTCTTCCAGCGTCTTTAGCAGTGCGTCCTTTGCCGGCGGTGACAGCTGGTGGACCTCATCAATGATATAGACCCGGTAACGCCCCGCCCCGGGAGCGAACTGGGTCAACTCCCGGATCTCCCGGATGTCGTCGATACCGCGGTGCGAGGCGGCGTCCATCTCAATCAGGTCAAGAAACGACCCGTTGGCGATTGCCTGGCAGTGGTCGCAGCTGCCGCAGGTTTCGGCTTGAATGCCTTCCAGACAGTTGACGGCCTTGGCCAGAAGCCGAGCGGCCGTCGTCTTTCCGGTCCCACGTTCGCCCGAGAAAAGGTAGGCGTGGCTAAGTCGATTGTGGACCAGGGCGTTCTGGAGCGTCCGCACCACGTGCTCCTGGCCAATCAACTCGTCGAAGCGCTGCGGGCGGTAGCGGTTGTACAGGGCCTGAAACGATGGCGGGCGCGACGCGGCCACGGGAGTCTCCCAGCGTGTCGTACGCGTCATCATAGAGGCCGCGCACCCGCCGTCGTTCCGACCAACAACGCCTTACCGTCGAGCCGCAGCTCCAGCCAGGTGGACTCGCGGCGCCCGAAGGGGGCTTCGTACCGCTGCTTCCTCTCGGACCTGACGGGGTTGGAAGGCCTTCGTCGCACGAGGCCCGGCCTTCAATACCGAGCGTCGGCGGCAGACACGTTGCGAACGGCCCTCAGGCGGGGATTCAGCCCGCTGTAGCGGATTGCGGCTTGAGGGCACCGCTAGCTCCCCACCTAGCGCGGCCTCGCTTCGATGGTGGCACGCGCCTTCCGGGTGGTCAATGCGTCCCATGCCGGCTGTCTGACCACGGTGGCGTGTGCGCAGCCATTAGAATGGCCCTGGCTCACCATCCCCGGCCGGAGGCCACTGTGCCGCCGTTTCGCATCGAACTTCGCAGCGACACCCAGACCACACCCACCGCGGAGATGCGCACGGCTATGGCCGAAGCTGTGGTGGGCGACGATCTGGGCGGCGAGGATCCCACCGTTCGCGAATTGGAGGACCTCGCCGCCGAAGTATTCGGCAAGGATGCCGCCCTGTTTGTTACCAGCGGAACCATGGGCAACCTGGTGAGCTTGCTGACCCTGTCGCGGCGCGGTGACACGCTGCTGGTTGATCCGGAGTCACACGTCACCCTCGCCGAGGCCGGCGGGTTCGCCGCCCTGGCCGGCTGCAGCGTCATCCCGATTCAGACCCCTGGCTGGCTCACCCCCGTGGACATCGAGCCGCACATCGGACCCGTCACCACCCACTCCCTCAACCCGGCGATCATCTGGACCGAGAACACCCACAATCGGCGCGGCGGCGTGGCCTGGGGGCCCGACGTCATGCGCGACCTCGCCGACCTCGCCCAGCGCCACGGTCTGCGGATCCACATCGACGGCGCCCGCATCTTCAACGCCGCCGCGGCGCTTGAACTCCCCGTGTCGGATCTGGCCGATGGAGCCGACACCGTGCAGTTCTGTCTCTCCAAGGGGCTCGGCGCGCCCTTCGGCTCAATGGTCGTGGGGTCGCATGAGCTCATCGAGCGCGCTCGCCGCACCCGCCAGCTCGTCGGCGGCGGCATGCGGCAGGCCGGCGTCATGGCCGCCGCGGGCCTCATCGCTCTGCGCGACGGACCCGGGCGACTCGCCGACGATCACCGCCGCGCCAAACAGCTCGGCGACGTGATCGACGACCTGCCCGGCCTGCGTCTGGTCTCGCCCGTCTACACCAACCTCATCTTCGTAACCTGGGATCCAGACGTGCTCGACCTGGACGTATTCGTGCACGAATCCGCCAAGCGCGGCGTGGGAGTCGGCGGAGCTCGCGGAGACATGTTCCGGCTGGTCACCCACCATCAGGTCAGCGACGCGGACATCGAAGAAGCGACCGACGTCCTGGCGGCTGCTGCGGATGCCGCCACGGCAGTCTTGGCGCGCGCATGATCGCCAGGCGCGCGCACCGCACCTGCGTAGTAGATTCAGCCAGGTTGGATGTGAATGTCTCATGACCTTAGTCGTTCACACGGGCGAATTGGTCATGGAAAGGGAAGGTTGATGTTCAGAGGTTTCCGAATTGCTTTCGTGCTGATCGCCGTGTTTGCCTTCGTCTTGGCGGCATGTGGCGAGACCAGCGACGCTCCCAGCGAAGTCGTCAGGACCGTCGAGGTTGAGCGGCCAGTCACGGTCGAAGTCGAGAAGCTGGTCACCGTCGAAGTCGAAAAGCCGGTGGTCCAGGAAGTCGTCCGGGTTGTCGAGGTCGAAAAACCGGTCGAGGTTGTCCGGCAAGTAACCGTCGAGGTCATGCAGGAAGCGCAGATGCTGCCACCGCTGGTCATCGGTCACCTCAACGCGCTAACCGGATCGCTGTCCTACTTCGGCGTTTCCCATGGCAATGCGGCTGATCTGGCCGCGAGCCACGTCAACCGCGCCGGTGGGATTCAGGGCGGATCCGTGGTCATCATCAACCGCGACACGGGTGTGAACCCCGTGCAGGGCGTTGATGCGGCCCGCGCGCTGGTGGACGTGGAGAGCGTGGCAGCCATCGTCGGCGCGTTGGCCAGCGGCGTGACCATCCCGGTGGCCACCTCGGTAACCGCTCCGAACCAGACGCTTCAGATCTCGCACTCGTCCACGGCGCCCAGCATCACCGCGCTTGAAGACGACGATTTCCTCTTCCGAACCACCGTTTCGGACGCGGCGCAAGGCGTGGTCCTCGGCCGCCTGGCCTGGGAGCAGGGCTACAAGAGCGCCGGAATCATGTACATCAACAACGCTTACGGGCAGGGCCTGGCCGAGCGGTTCACTCAGACCTTTACTGAACTGGGCGGAACGGTCACGGCTTCGGTACCGCACGAGGACAGCCAGCCGACGTTCACCTCAGAGCTCGAGAAGGCCACTGAGGGCAACCCGGACGTCTTGGTCACCGTCAGCTATCCGGGCCAGGCGGAGATCTACCTCCGCGAGGCCCTGGAAGGCGACTACGCCGACACGTTCCTGTTCGTTGATGGCGTGAAGTCCGACGACATGGTCCAGGCCATCGGCGGTGGAAAGCTGGACGGCACCCTGGGCACGGCGCCCGGAGCCCCAGACAGCCCCGATCGCCAGGCCTTCTACAACGCCTACACCCTGACCTTCGGCGTGGAAGCGCCCCAGGAGCCATACCTGGCCGAGACGTACGACGCCGTCGTGCTGATCGCGCTGGCGGCGGCGAAGGCTGGCACCACCACGGATTCCGTTGCCATTCGCGACGCGTTGCGCGACGTTGCAAACCCGCCTGGCGAAGTCGTCGGACCCGGCTTGGCGGGAATCCAAAAGGCACTGAGCCTCATCGCCAGCGGTCAGGACATCAACTACGAGGGTGCCTCAGGCCCCGTGGACTTTGACGAAAACGGCGACGTGGCCGGACCAATTGAAGTCTGGACGGTTGAAGGCGATGCCGTGAAGTCCACTGGACGGTTTGAGCTTCCCTAACGCAGATCAACCGGCATGGCCACCGGGGGCGGCTCACCGAGCCGCCCCCGGCCCGTCCGCTCACTCGGGTCGACAGCGGCAAGGTAAGTTGAGTCTGGCTGTCCGACTGCGCGACGCAACGCACGGCGCGTAGACATTCCGGGTCCGTCTACTCAGGCCCGACCGGATCGCGGTCACCTACGCGTGCCGGGCTTCGCGCCACGACTCGTCGCCACTCGCCCAACAACCCGCCCGGCCGAAGCAGCATGATGGCGACGATGAGGACGCCAATCATGAGTAGGCGAAAACTCGGATCGGAAGAGAATCCGGGGAGGAACTGGGTGCCGGCCCAAATACCCCACACCACGAAGGCGCCCAGTATTGCGCCAAGATTGTTTCCAGAGCCGCCCACCATCAGCATTGCCCAGATCACAAAGGTGGCGAGCAGCGGATCGAAAGTCAGCGGTGAGAGAAACCGAACGTGATGGGCGAAGAGCGCACCGCCGATCCCCATGATCATCGACCCGAGAACGAATGACTGAAGCTTGAAGTGAAAGACGTTTTTGCCGCTGGCAGCCGTCGCGACTTCATCCTCGCGGATGGCACGAAGCACGCGGCCCCATGGAGACCTGACCGCGCGCTGTACGGCGGCGAAAAGGATCAGCAGGACGACGAGCACTACGACGACGTAGAGATAGTCGTAGCTCTCGGGCGCGACGACCTCGTCCAGGAACTTGGGAATGCGGTAGAGCCCTTTCGAGCCATTCGCGGCCCACTTCTCGTTCAGGAAGAAGAAGCGAACACTCTCGGCAATTCCGAGCGTGGCTATCGACAAGTAGTCGTCGCTTAGCCGCAACGTGATCGTGCCGATGATCAGGGCAACGATCCCGCACACAACTGCGGCCGCTGCGATTCCTACGAAGAACCACAGATCAATACCCAAGTCGAGGAGGCCCTGTTGGGCAAGGTTGCCGCCGAAGATGAAGTCCTCGAACTGCTTTGGGTCCGGCGGGGGTGAGGTCAGGAGAGCCGCCGTGTAGGCGCCGAGCGCGAAGAATCCGGCGATACCGATGTTGAAAAGACCGGTGAATCCCCAATGAACATTGAGCCCCAAGGTGAAGATCGCATAGATCATTGCCATGATCGCGAAGCCGATCAGATAGTCGATGACTCCGCTAATATCCATGCAAGTGACCCCTACGGTGCGTCACCGAAAATGCCGCGCGGCCGTGCCAGCAGGACGCCGATCATGATGGCGAACGCTACCGCCGGCTTATAGCTGGGATTGATCCACTGGGTGGACAGTTCCATGCTTACGCCAACGAGCAACGCTCCAATGAGCGCCCCGTAAGGGTTTCCAATTCCGCCGAGGATCACAGCGGCAAACAGCGGTATCAGAAACTTCCAGCCCATGATGGGGAGCAGCTGCGCCTGTACGACCGCCAGCAGGACTCCGGCGACGGCGGCGAGTGCGCCACCTATCCCCCATGTCCACCAGACAACCCGCTTGGTGTTGATTCCGGACACCAGAGCGAGCGTCGGATTGTCCGAGGTCGCCCGCATGGCCTTGCCCATCTTCGTATAGGTGAGTAGGGCATAAACCCCGGCTACCAGGATTACCGCCAGGACTGCGACGAAGAGGCCATCGGGTGGAATGCGCACGTCCATTGGCAGGTGATAGACCTGTCGCGACTCTCGCGGATAGTGCTGCGTTTCACCTGACCAGATCAGTTGGACAAGCCCCCGTATGGCGATCGCCACACCCAGCGACGCCATCATGAGGATGGCGCTGTTCGCCGCTCGGTCCCGGAGTCGGCGGTAAATCACCGCGTCGAGCGTGATGGCTCCAACTGCCACGACCAAGGCCGCGAGTGGCAGGGCGATCAGTACCGGGAATCCAAACGTGAAGGGTCCAAGTCCTGCACCCTCGATGCCAACTCGCGGCAGCACGCCGTCGACAATGAAGAAGGCAACGTAGGCGCCAAACGCCATATAGTCACCGTGAGCAAAATTTCCAAGCTTCAGGATTCCGTAGACCAGCGTCAGCCCAATGGCGCCCAGGGCGATCACAGATCCAAGGATCAGCCCATTGACAACGAGCCCTAGTTTGGTGAAGGGCAGGAAACTCAGGATCAAGAGTCCAGCGGCGACCACGGCAGACACTCGGCCAGGCGACATTCTGAGGCCAACGCGTCGCAGATATCGCCGTAAAGGCTCGGCCAGGTTCCGTGGCTGGGACGAAATTGCGTTCAGGAAATTCGTCCTAGCCTCCGAGATACACGCGGCCGACCTCCGGATTGTCAAGCAAGGCCGGTCCAGTGTCCTGGAGCTGATTTTCACCGCCCGCGAGCACGTAGCCACGGTCGGACATGCGCAGCGATTCCCTCGCGTTCTGTTCGACAAGGAGAATGGATACGCCAGTACTGTTGATGTCTCGTATTCGTTCAAACACGCCTTCTACCAGTGCAGGCGCCAGACCGGCGGACGGTTCGTCGAGGAGCAGAAGTACCGGGTCGAGCATCAGCGCCCTGGCAATCGCCAACATCTGCCGCTGTCCGCCTGAAAGGGTTTCTGCCTTGAGACGCGCACTGCGTCGCAGATCGGGAAACAGTTCAAACATCTGGTCGATTCGGAACTGATAGTCGTCGAGCCGGACGAAGGCGCCCATTTCGAGATTCTCGCGGATCGTCATGGACGCAAAAACGTTCTCAGTCTGTGGTACGTAGCAAAGGCCGCCTCGTACGGTCTGCTCCGGATCGTGCCCGGAAATGTCGACGCCGCGAAAGTGCACCGAGCCGGTCCTGACTCGCACCAGACCGACAATTGCCTTCATGAGCGTTGACTTTCCGCAGCCGTTGGGTCCGATGATCGTGACGACTTCGCCCGCGTGCACCTTGATCGACACGCCATGGAGGACTTCCGTCTCGCCGTATCCGGCGACCACACTGGACGCCTCAAGCAGTGCCACTGACCCGCCCGCCCAAATAGGCCTCCAGCACTCGCGGATCGCGCTGTATCGCCGACGGCGTCCCTTCCGAAATCACGGATCCGTTGGCCATCACGATCACCGGATCGCACATGGTCATGACGAAGCGCATGTCGTGCTCGATGATCAAGAACGTAACGTTACGCTCCACGCTGGCGCGCACGATGTTGGCGGATAGATCGCGAAGTAGGGTTCGGTTGATGCCGGCGCCCGGTTCGTCAAGAAGCACGAGCCTGGGCTCGGCCATGAGCGTTCGCGCCAATTCCAGCAGCTTCTTCTGGCCACCCGACAGATTTCCGGCCAGTTCGTTCGCCAAATGGACAAGATTTACGAGGTCCAGTACCTCCAGCGCCTGAGCCTGGATTCGACGTTCCTGCCTGGCGACCTTCCAGGGAGTAAGCCAAGTCGACCATAGGCGCTCGCCGGATTGTCGGGCAGGCACCAACATCAGATTCTCCAGCACGGTCATGCGACGCAATTCCCGGGGAATCTGGAACGTGCGCATGAGGCCGCGCGCAAACGTCTGGTGCGGCCGCAGCCCGTCGATGGCCTGTCCCTCGAAGAATATATGCCCGCTGGTTGGGGCGAGCGCGCCTGCCACCAGATTGAAGAGCGTGGTCTTGCCGGCTCCGTTGGGCCCGATCAGTCCAGTGATCGTTCCCGGCAATACGTCCAGGCTACAGCGATCAACCGCGCGAACTCCGCCGAAGTCTTTGGTGACGCTTCGCACCTGCAGGATGGGCCGCGAGTTCGTCAATTCGCTCTTGCCTTCACTGACCATCCGCGCTGGCCATGTATGCGTGGCGGCCAGGGGCTACCGCACCGTAGCGCTGCGTACCATATATCAGATGCGCACAGTCAACATTGGTCCGCTCCAGGCGCTCCACTGGCCGACGACTGATCTCGAAGCTCCACAGACCATTCTTGCCATTCACGGCATTTGGGTCGGGGCGCATGTATGGAACCAGTTTGGCGCGTATCTGGCCTCGAATGGCTACGAGACCTATGCCATCTGGCTAAGGCAGCACCAGCCGGGTTCCGATTATCAGCGGCTGGAAGGCGTGGGCCTTCGCGACTATGCAGAGGACGTGGCGGCCGTGGTGCGCCAGTTGGGCGCCCCGGTGCTAATTGGGCACAGTATGGGCGGATTGCTTGCGCAGATTGCCGCCACCGTGACCGAGCCGGCCGGCCTAGCCTTGTTGTCCAGTGCCCCACCGTTCGGAATCCCGGCCATTCCACGCCTATCCCTTCTCATCACAGGCATCCGCAACTTCTGTGGCCGGCCGCTTGACTCCGCTCCCATGCATCCGTTCGCCGACGGGGCCTTCCTCGAACGCCTCAGCCCCGATCAGCGGGCTGCGTTGACGGCCCATCGCATTCCTGAGCCCCGGCGTCTTGCCAGGCAACTCGCCTTCTGGCCGCCCTTGGTCAGGGCTTCACAGATTCGATGTCCCGTATTTGTAGGCGCCGGCGACGAGGATCCTGTGATTGTCCCCTGGGTCACTCGCCGCATCGCCGCACGCTATCGCGTGATTCCGAACTTCTATCACGGACGTGGACATATGCTGAATCTCGAGCCGGGCTGGCAGTCCGTCGGCGATGACCTCATGCGCTGGGTGGAGCGATTCGTCCAGTAACGCTAGAAGGAGGCGAACGTGATTAGCCGACCGTTGGGGGCGACAGGCAGGCAGGTCAGCGCGCTGACCATGGGATGTTGGGAGATCGGTGGTTTGGCCTGGGGGCCGATGCCCGCGCTTGAGGCGGTTGACCTGGTCAGGGCCGTGGCGGATGCCGGAATAACGGCGTTCGATACAGCCGAGGCATACGGCAACGGCCGGAGCGAGGTGATCCTGGGGCACGCGCTGCGCGACCGGCGAGATGACGTCACGTTCATCACCAAGACGGGATATCTCCCCGGTGTTGATGGCGCCCAAATGCTCCTTGACGAGCAGCCGCAGGACTACCGGGCCTCTTCGATCCGCCGGGCGTGTGAACTCTCGCGCCAGCGGCTGCAGACCGACTACATCGACGTGTACCTGCTTCACGACCCGCCGATGGAGGCTGTGATGCGGGAGGAGCCGTTTGCAGAGCTTCGGCGCCTTCAGGATCGAGGCGAGATCCGGGCGTGGGGCGTCTCCTCCAGTCCGTCCGTCGTGGCTGAGGCCATCAAGCGCTGGGGTGCGGAGGTCGTCGAGACGCCGTTCAACGCGGCGAACCCGGAAGCCGCGGCCGAGCTGTTTCCTGTTGCCGCCGCCTCGGGCGCCGGTGTCCTGGCTCGCAGTCCGTTTGCCAGCGGCAACCTGATTCTGACCCCAGAGCAGCGCCGGGCGCTGTATGCGGGTGACTGGCGGCACTTTCACGATCCGGAGCGTGTCGCTGCCGATGCCGTTGTGGCGGAGCGGCTGGAGGCCCTTGCAGACATGCGCGACGAACCGGTGACAGATACGGCGATCAAGTACGTGCTCGGGCATCCCGAGGTATCGACATGCATCGTTGGAATCTCGGCCGTGGCGGAGATTGCGCCGAACGTGCGTGCCGCCGGCGAGCCGTACCTCGACGATCAGAGCCGCGCGCAGCTTACGGCGGGTGCGTGATACCAGGCTGATGCCTCTGGTTCTGGCGGTCCTCAGGGGACTTGGCGGAGGTTCCCGCTTGCCCTAAGTCCTCTCGCTTTCTGTATCGCACATCGACAGCCACAACAGTGGGCGGAGTCGCCACGTTGGTATAGACTGCGCCGTTGATCCCGCTTTGGCGGGTTGGCGTACTGAGGGAAGGATGAGGCAGATGGCTCGAAATCTGACGCGACGGCGTTTCCTCAAGGCGAGTTCGGCTCTTGGAGTCGGCGTCGCTGGCGCGGCCACCTTGGCTGCTTGTGGTGAGACCAAGGTTGTCGAGAAGATCGTCACGCAGGTGGTCGAAGAGGAAGTCATCAAGGAAGTGACCAAGGAAGTCCAGGTCGTTGTTGAGAAGGTCGTCACGCAGGCGATGGCGGCGCCTCAGCCGAAGACGGTTGAATTTGAGTTCGTCAGCGACCACGTCTCGGGTGTGCGCGGCAAGTCCACCACCTGGGCACTGGCCAACTTCCAGGCGGAGCGTCCCGACATTAAGATCAAGTTCACGCCGCAGGGCGGGGGCTTTACCGACTCGTTCGGCATCCGTATTGCGGCGGGCAGCGCCCCGGCCACGGCGTTGTTGAGTTGGGGATTCTTCGGGTCCCATCAAGACTCGTTCGTCCAGATCAACGACCTGCTGGACCGCCATCCGGACTTTGATGGGGCGGACCTCATCTACGAGCCGGACTCCTACACGATCAACTACGACACGACCTGGCCGTTTGTGGACTCGTTCCAGGGGCACGCCTTCGGCCTGCCGTACCAGGGCAACGTCAGCGGCCACTACTACAACATCGACCTCTACGACCAGTACGGCGTGCCCGAGCCGTCGGCTGACTGGACGTACAGCAACGAGTGGCTGGACGCGGCCAAGCAGGCGACTGACCCGGACAACGAAATCTACGGAACCCGGATCGGCGGCGGCGGCGACATCCACTACTGGACGCCGATTAGCTGGGGCTTCGGCGCCAAGCAGTTCATCTCGTCGGACGGCACCCACACGGAGCACTTCGACAACGGCGGGGACCGCGGCTTCCAGTTCGCGGTGGACCTGATCCACAGGCACGGCGTGTCGCCGGCGACGGACGCGCAGCGCGAGTTGGCGGGTGAGTTCGGCGACGCCTTCTCGGCCGGCAAGATCGGCGCCGAATTGCGACGCGGCGACGCCAAGGGCAACGCCGTGATCAGCATCGGTGACCGCTTCCGCTGGGCGCTGGCGCCGCAGCCGAAGGGTGACGTGACCGGCACCGTGGCCGTGCATCGCACCAACCAGGGGCACTACGTCATTGACTCGGCGCGACGACAAGGCGTGGTTGAGCCAGTCGTGGACTTCCTGGTCTGGATGGCTGGCCCCAAGATGCAGGCGCGCGCTGCCACTGACCGTGGCTTCCTCCCGTGCCGATGGGACGCGCTGGAGTCGCCGGAGAACCTGGCGGCGCCGCCCGAGCGTCAGGACCTCCTGGTCACGTTCGTGCGCGGCGAATTCCGCACCTGGCAGGGTTACCACCCCAACCAGCGCGAGTGGCTGGCCTGGCGCGGCAAAGCCCACCTGGCCATGACCGGAGAAGTGTCGGTTGAAGAGGCCATCGAGAACGCCGTGAGCGAAGGCGACCGCATCCTTCGGCAGGACGTGGACTTGCTGAACAAGCGCATCGAGCGCTGGGGGCGAACGGCCTAATCGTTAGTTCGTAAGCGCCTGGATGGCGCACAAGCATTCGGGCGCGGTCCGCAAGACCGCGCCCGAATGCTGTCGCCCACTCTTGACGCTAGAGTTCCTTTGACGTTATACAGTTTTAGGCTCGAAGCACCGTCGCGTAGGCGGTGCGTCGTCTGCACGGAGGGGGAGCGTAAATGACAGGGAATCTGACACGGCGAAGATTTATCACGATCAGTACAGCACTCGGGATCGGTGTCGCAGGTTCGGCCGCGCTGGCGGCGTGTGGCGAGTCCGAGGCCGTCGAGCCGAGCGTCACGCAAGCAGCTCAACAGGAAGTGACCCAGGCAGCCCCTGTCGCCGCTGAGAAGGTGGCGACAGAGGCGATGGCGGCGCCTCAGGCAGAGACGGTGGAGTTCGAGTTCATCAGCGACCACGTCTCTGGCGTGCGCGGAAAGTCCACCACCTGGGCGCTTGCCAACTTCGCGCAGGCACGGCCCGATATCAGGATCAAGTTCACACCGCAGGAGGACCTGTTTTTCGAGACGTTCGCGATTCGCATCGCGGCGGGCAGCGCCCCGGCTGCGGCGTTGTTGAGCTGGAACTTCTTCGGCGCCCATCAAGATTCGTTTACCCAGATCAACGATGTGCTGGACCGCCACCCCACCTTCAATGGGGCCGACCTGATCTTCGAGCCGGACTCTTACACGATCAACTATGACCTTGACCACCCGTTCGTCGATTCGTTCCAGGGGCACGCGTTCGGGTTGCCGTACCAGGGCAACGTGAGCGGCCACTACTACAACATTGATCTGTATGACCAGTACGGTGTTCCGGAGCCGTCGGCCGATTGGACGTACAGCAACGAGTGGCTCGAGGCGGCCAAGCAGTCCACCGACCCGGACAACGGAAACTGGGGTACCCGAATCTCAGGTGGTGGCGACATCCACTTCTGGACGCCGATTGGCTGGGGCTTCGGTGGCAAGCAGTACATCTCGCCTGACGGCACGCACACCAGTCAATTTGACGATGGTGGCGATCAGGGCTTCAAGTTCGGGGTCGACCTCATTCACAAGCACCAGGTCTCGCCCCCGACCGAGGCGCAGCGCGAGTTGGCGGGTGAGTTTGGCGACCTCTTTACGGCCGGTAAGGTCGGGGCCGAGTTGCGCCGCGGCGACGCGAAGGGCTTCCTAATCGGGGGCATCAGCGACCGTTTCCGATGGTCGCTGGCGCCGCAGCCAAAGGGTGACGTGACTGGCACGGTGGCCGTACACCGCACCAACCAGGGGCACTACGTGATCGACTCGGCGGCCCGCCAGGGCGTGGTTGAGCCGGTGGTGGATTTCCTGGTCTGGATGGCGGGCCCGGAGATGCAGGCGCGGGCGGCGACCGACCGTGGCTTCCTGCCCTGCCGGTGGGACGCGCTGGAGTCGCCGGAGAATTTGGCCGCGCCGCCGGAGCGGCAGGACCTGCTGGTCTCGTTTGTCCGCGGCGACTTCCGGACCTGGCAGGGCTACCACCCCAACCAGATCGAGTGGTTGGCCTGGCGCGGGATTGCTCACACGGCTATGACCGGCGACGCATCGGTGGAAGAGGCCATCGAGAAGGCCATAGCCGAGGGTGACCGCATCCTGGCGCAGGACATCGACTTGTTGAACGAACGAATCGAGCGCTGGGGGCGAACGGCCTAGTCGGTTTGGTCGGCCGCGCCAATACAGCGCACAAGCATTCGGGCGCGGTCTGCACGACCGCGCCCGAATGCTGTACCGTGATAAGTGTCTCGCGGGATCTAGACACGGTCTGGCATAGAGCCTGAGCAAGTAGCCGCGAGCCGCAGGTAGGATTGATGCGTATCAGCTGCTCCATCAAGCGGCCAGGCCTTACGGTGGCCGCGGGGATGGTTGCTGTCCTGCTGACCGCATGTGGCGGCGACTTCGAATACAAGACCAGCGGCGATCGGATCGACGGCGAGAATCGGGGCGGAATCGCCGACTGGGACGGCGCCTCGACAACCTCTCACGAAAACCTGATGAGCATCCAGGAGCAGTACCAGGCCAAGGTGAAGGCCGAGAGTGGACAGAAGTAGGTCGGCTAAAGGAGGCCGATGGGTAATGCACCGATCAGATACGTGGCGCCGCATCTGGCGTTGGCTTCGCTGCGTGCCCCTTCTGGCTCTTATCGGCGTCGCCTTGCTGGCGGGCTGCGGCGGGGATTTTGAATTCAAGACCAGCGGTGATCGGACGAGCGATCAAAACGTTGGGCCCAGCGAGTTCAACAACCCGGATGCAGCTGGCTTGGGCGGAGCGTCAACGGCGTCCGACGAGAAAATGAAGAGCATCCAGGAGCAGTACCAGGCCAAGCTGAAGGCCGAGAGCGGGCAGCGGTAGGGGAAGGAAGGCCGTTGTGACGATGCGCCAGTTGCAGACGTACTTCCGCCGCAAGCTTCGTAGGGTTGGGGCAGTGCTTGCGGCGGCCATGATTGCCGCGCTCGCCGCGAGTTGTGGAGGAGATTTCGATTACAAGATCAGCGGTGAGCGCCCCGCGAACGAATCGCGCACGGGAACTGGGGACTTTGGAAGCATGTCCACGAGCTCTCACGAGGATGTGCTGAAGCTCCAGGAGCGATACCAGGCGAAGGTCGACGCCGAGGCCGGCAAGAAGTAGTCACGAGGAGATCCACCGGACATGTGGTTGCGTGGGATGGTCCGAGGCTCGCGGATACGCTTGCTTCTGCGGACACTTTTGGTCGCACTGGCGGCCGTGCTCCTCGCAGCTTGCGGTGGCGACTTTGAGTACAAGACCAGCGGCGACCGCCCTCAGGGAGAGACTCGCGCCAACACGGGCCAGTTCAGCGGCGCATCGACGACGACGCACGAAAACCTGATGAGCATCCAGGAGCAGTACAAAGCTAAGCTTGAGGCGGAGGCCGGCAAGAAGTAGGGCGATGGGGGGCCAAGCGGCAATGTTTGGGGACGGAAAGCCAAGCCGCAGTGGCGCCCTGGTTGGACGTCTATCGCTTCTGGCCGCGCTGGTCGGTTCGCTGCTCGCGGGCTGTGGCGGTGACTTTGACTACAAGATCAGCGGCGACCGGGCGATCAATGAAGTCCGGGGCGCAAGGGCCGGCGGCGGTGGAAAGACCGCCACCCACGAAGACTTGATGAAACTGCAGGAGCAATATCAAGCCAAAGTCGCCGACCAAGAATCCGGCGCAAAGAAGTAAGCGCTTGGTCTACCTGCACACCACCCCGCGCCGCGAGGCCCTTCGTGGCCAGGAGGAGAGGTCGCAATGAACGTGATTACGATCATGAACGACACGTTTCGTCGCGACCACGTCGGCGCCTACGGGCTGGAAGCGCCATGGTCCAATCCTGGGACCGGCCACGGGCGTATCCATACGCCGAACCTGGACGATCTCGCCCGCCAGTCCGTGCGGTTCGACCGCTTCTTTGCCGGTTCCTACCCGACCATCCCCACCCGCTACGACCTCTGGACCGGCCGCTTCGGGTTTCCCACTCGACCCTGGCAGCCGCTGGAGCGAGACGACCTGACACTCGCCGAAATCTTGAATTCAGCCGGCCACCCGACCATGCTGATTCATGACACCCCTGGACTTACGGCCGCCGGCTACAACTTCCAGCGAGGGTTCACAGGCTGGGAACGAGTGCGCGGCCAGCATGGCGATAGTTGGCGCACCGATCCCGGGCAACTCTGGCTACCGTGCGCTCCGCACAAGCACAAGAACCACCTCGGTGTGCGGGCTTACCTGCGGAACGTGCTGGATCGCCGTCACGAGGCCGAATGGATGGCCGGCAAGTCGATTCTCGAGGCCATGGATTGGCTGGATCGCAACGCGGCTCACCAGGACTTCTACCTCTACATCGACATGTGGGACCCCCACGAGCCGTTCGACGCGCCGCCGGCGGACCAGGCGCGCTACGAGTCACCGGACTTTGACGGCGACTGGCTGATCTACCCGGCCTACGGACGCGGGACGTACATGACGGATGACGAACGCGCCCACGTTCGCGCGTCCTACGCCGCGCTCTGCACGTACACCGACCGTTGGCTTGGACACCTGTTCGAGAAGCTGGATGCGCTGGGGCTGGCCGACGACACCCTGGTGATCTGGCTGACCGATCACGGCCACGGACTCGGCGATCACGACCTGCAAGGCAAGCCGGGCAGCCAGCTTGGACGACTCTATGACCAGAACGTGCGCTGCCCCATGTTCATCCGGCACCCGGGAGGCATTGGTGCCGGTTCGAGCCGCGGCGAGGTGTGTCAGCACGTGGATATCTTTGCGACGGTGCTCGACGCCTTCGGCATGGAACCGCCAAGCGGAATTGACGGCGAGTCACTGCTGCCGCTCATCACGGGCGAATCCGCCTGGTCTCGCGTTACGGCCTTCAGCGGACGGTTTCCGCCCGGATTACTGACCAGCGGCGTGATTGGCGGCGCCGATCATGATGGCTTCGTGGGTCGGGAAGACCTGCCCGAACCGCTGACCGTTTCAAATGCGAATTGGCAACTGATCGCATCGCCGCGAGGCTACGTATCCGAGCTCTACGACCTTGAGAACGATCCGGACCAACTGCGGAATGTCGTGGACGAGTATCCGGGCGAGGCCAGACGACTTCAGCATCAGCTGCTCGACTTTCTGGAGGCCCACCACGCGCCGCCAGAACTTGCTCAGGCGTTCCAGGACCAGCCAACGGCGAATCCAACAACGTCGCCGCCGCTCATTGCCGGGCCGGATGCCGTGCTCTACGCCTTCACGGACGCGAACGGGAAGACGATCGCAGTTGAGAACGAAGCTCAAGCCATTGAGTTTGCGCACGGAAGCCCCGGCGCAAGCGACGTTCGGCGCGTGCGGCTTCGCGATCTAGGCCCGGAGGGTCGGAACGCGCACATCGGCGCCCACGGCCAGTACTACTGGCCGGAGGACCTGCTGCTGAGCTAGTAGCCCTTGTCCCGGGTCACCACGTTCAACAGCGCTTCGCCGGCGAGGTATCGCTTGAGGTTCTCGAGGAAGAGATCCTGGGCGCGCCGCATATAGGCGGCGTTTCGATTGCCGGAAACATGCGGCGTGATGAATACGTTGTCCAAATCCCAGAGCGGGTTCTCGGGGGGCAACGGATTCGGGTCCGTATGCAAAACGTCAAGGCAGGCGCCGCGGATTTCACCGCTCTGCAGGGCCTGAACCAGGGCGTCGTGATCAACGACCCCGCCACGGCTAACGTTGATGAAGTAGGCCTCGCGGCGCATTGCGCGGAAGGCTGATTCGTCAAACAGGCCCGCAGTCTCGGTCGTCAACGGCACCGTGGAGACGACGAAGTCGGCCTCCGCCAGGAGCTCCGGCAAGCCGTCCGGTCCCACGATCTTCTCCGGGAGGGTGGCCGTAGGGTCGCCGACGTTCGGGAAGTCCATCCCCGTCACCTGGCGCATGTCGGGATTGCGCTTGCTGGCCAGGACTCGCATGTTGAACGCCTGGGACAGGCGGGCCACATGCCGTCCAATCTGCCCGTAACCCACGATGCCAACGGTGAGTCCGGTGAGATCGGTGAGCGTGCTATGCGCGCGGTTGCGGACCTTCTGCTGCTGGTCGCGGTAGAAGCCCAGCAGGCCGCGTGCCAGAAGGCCCATGGCGAAGATGCAGTATTCGCCGATCGGGACAGCGTGGCAGCCGGCGGCGCTGGTCACGGTGACACCGTTGTCCGGTTCGAAGACCGGGTTCGAGAGCTTATTGTCGACGCCGGTCGAGGTCATCTGCAGCCAGCGGAGGCTGGCGTCAGGTTCGAGTTGCGTGGGAAACCAGTGGGTGTAGAGGATCTCGGCGTCGCCGAGCAACTCGGTGAGCTCCGGGTTCGAGCGACAGGTCCGTTGCTCGATTTCAAGGTCGGGCGACACGCTGCGGATCTCCTCGATCGCGTCAGAAGAGCCTTCGAGTTCGGGAACGGTAACCAGGATCTTGGTCATTTGAGAAGCCCTTCTGAGAATTCCGGGTGGCCGCTCACCACGACGCGATGTCCAGGTTCGAGGGGCTCCACTTCGGATCGGTCGGTCGTGGGAATGGCGATCGGGCGTGCGAAATCCCGCTGTTGGGTACGAAGGGATACTCCTCGATCAGTTCGTCGGGAATGTCGATGCCCAGCCCCGGCGCACCCGTGGGTTTGATGTAGCCGTCCTCGAACTCGAATGCCTGGCCGATCAGGGCCTTGCCGAACGGGTTGTCCTTTTCTGGGTACCGGACCATGAAGCAGTTCCGGTTGGCGAATCCGACGTGGTAGTTGGCAGCCAGACCGACGGCGGAGCTGAAGCTGTGGGTCACGATCCGCATGTCGTGCGCGTCGGCGGCGGCCATGATCTTCATGTCTTCGCCAATGCCGCCACACCAGGTGGCGTCCGGCTGCACGATGTCGATGGCGCGCTTCTCGAAGAATGGCTTGTAGCCATGAAGCAGGGTCTCGTTCTCGCCGGCGGCCAGTGGGGTCTCGCAGAGTTGGCGAATCCGCACATAGTCGTCGACGTTCGTCTGGAGCACGGGCTGCTCCATCCAGAGCAGCTGGTACTCGTCGAGGGCTCGTACCACCCGCAGCGCAGTGTCGGCCAGCCACGGCTTGCGGTTGAAGGGCATGCCCGGATCCAGGATCAGGTCCACGCTATCGCCCAGGACCTCGCGCATGGCCTCGACCTTGGCTCGCTCCTGTGAAATCAGATCCGGAATGCTGATGTGGCGTTCCTGGAGCATTTCGCCGACATGCGCCACCTTGAGGGCTGAATAGCCTTCATCAACGAGGCGCTGAGCCTGCGGCTTGTTCGCGTTGGCGATGCTGGTGTAGCAGCGGAGCTCGTCGTGGGCTTTCCCTCCAAGCAGCTGATACACGGGCGCGCCCAACGCCTTGCCAAGAATGTCCCACAGCGCGATTTCGACTCCGCCGAGCGCCGAAATGGAGGGTCCTATCGGCGCCCAGCGCAGGGCCTTGACCTGCATTTTGCGCCAGAGCGCGTGAATGTCGAATGGGTCTTCGCCCTCGACCACGGGACCGAAGTGCTTGATCAGGGCCCGGAAGACTTCCGGCGCATACCAGGAGATGTAGGACTCGCCCCATCCGGTGATCCCGGCATCCGTGTCGACACGGATAAACCCTGACGTCGACGGTCGGATGCCGTGCTGCCAGGGTTCGGGAACCGTTACCAGGACTGGCTGGACGTTAGTGATCTTGATCGGACGGCTCCTGATGGGATACCGGGGTGAGGTCCGGCGGCGGTTTCGGATGCAACGCGATAGCGGTCTGGGACAAGAGCACCGGACTCACGCGGGTTCGAACCCATAGGCGTAGAGCCGGGCGGCGCCGTAGAGCCAGAAACGGAGCTTGAAGCGGCCGGACGGAATGTCGCCGATACCACCACCGTTCCAGGTGACGGGCTGGCTCCAGCCATCGGTGCAGAGGTCGCGACAGTCCTCTCGGCTGAAGCCGGCAAGCGGTTGGTCCGTGGTGGCGTCCAGAACCTCAACTTCAATCCAGCTGCGATTCTGGCGGACATCGCCGATGTTTAGCGTGAGCTGAGTTGACGCATCGCTGCGCTCGATGGGTTGGGTGACGGCGAACCCCGGAACCTCGCGGTCCGGTGTTTCCAGGCAGGTGAAGCCGTCTTGACGCAGGGTGGCGACGCCGAACCGTGAAACTCGCACCTGGCCGGTGCTCGCGAACGGATATTCGTCCGGCGTGTTCTCTCCGGGCCAGCTGGTCCACTCTTCGCCGTTGCCGCCGTAGAACAGGTGAATCGTTCCGTCCTTGATGGCCGGCTTGTCGGCGATAACCAGCAGGCCGCCGTCCCACTCGTCGTTGCGGCCGCGCGGGATGACTGGTTGCTCCACATCGAGGCGTTGGAATCGCAATCCGTCGCCGCTGACTGCCAGACGAATGTCGGCGCAGTACGAGCCGTAGATCCCGTACCCATTGGGCACGTACCAGCCGTACTCGTACGCCATGGCCCACGCGCCTCCGTAGGGGGCATACAAGACGTGGTGGTTTTCGTACTCGACCCCGTCATCGGGGTCCAGCAGTGGGTTTTCGTCGGCGTTGCGGATGTTCACCATGTCGGGGCCGTAGGCGAGCAGCTTGGCCCGGCCCCAGGGTTTGTCGGGTCTGCTCAATGGGGTTCGGGCTTGCCAGATGAGCTTGAAGCGGCGTGACGGGTCGGGATCCTGGTCGTCGCGGATCAGGTTGCCGCAGTCTGGGCTGCGACCCTCCCACTCGGGGATGTCGATTTTTGGACCCGCGGTCCAGTGGATGCCGTCCGGGGAGTAGTTGGCCCGGGATCCCTTGTAGTCGGGTACTGGCGCGGTGATGGCGTCGTCGGTGCGCAGGCGCGGACCGCGCTTGAACATCTTGTAGCGCTTGGCCGGGTCCGGCTCGGCGTTGTCCTTGAGCACCGGGCCGTACCCGAGGGCGACGATGTTGTTGGCCGTCGAGCCCCGCCAGGAATAGAGATGCAGATGCGGCTTTTCCCAGGTGACGCCGTCCTGGCTGGTTGCGTAACCCATGGCGGTCCACTTTTCGGGCGCCAGGTCGGAACCTGAGTACCAGGCCTTGAAGACGCGGTCCTCGTCGTCCCAAATCACGGTTGGCGAGGACCAGGGTCTGGCCTGGTTGGCGTCCCACTCGTGCAGGTCGCCCAGCGGCATTACCGGGTTGTTGGGGTGCTTGTCGGCTTCGCAGACCCGATGTAAGAGGTGATAGGTCGATTCGATGTTGTCGAGAAGAAGGAGTCCGTCGCGCTGACCGGCCGTGGTATCGATGTGGAGCCCCTCGGATCGTGGTGCCACGTATTGGCGCGTATGGTACCGACTGGGGCGCACGCGCGATGCCCGGCACCTGGAGGTGCGGGCGGTGGCCGGGTCGGTGGGTACGATGCGCTGGCCGGCGTGAGCAAAGGCGGTCCTGATGATTCCCGATCTCGTTGACGACGATCTTCACCTGTTCTTTGACGATGCCGAGGTACTGGCGCGGGAAGGAATTGGGCGGCGAGTCAATACGCTGCGGCGCGAGCAGAAGCCGGTGCTGGTGGGCGACCGGCCGTGGGAGTCGGCCTGGCAGGGCGGCTGGATATCCGTTGTACATGACGACATAGCCGACCACTACAAGATGCTGTACGTGGCGCATCCGGCGGGTTCGAGGTTTCACGGCGTCTGTGTGGCGATCTCCGCGGACGGCGTGGAGTGGGAGAAGCCGGAACTCGACGTATATGCGCTGCCGGACGGTACGCGCACGAATGTCGTGTTGCCCTGGGAGCGCGGGTCGACGCAGACGCTGCTGACGCTGCTGGGCCGCGTTCCCGGACCTCGGTACCAGGCGATGACCTACCAGGTGCGGCGAGATTCGGACGGCACGCCGACTGGTCGCGGGATGTTTCGGGGTGTTTCCGACGATGGATTGAATTGGACGGTGGACGACGTGCCGACGCTTCCGGGCCAGGGAGATCGGATGCAGTTGGCCTGGGATCCGCGGCGAGAGACCTGCATATTGCTGACGCGGCACCGGCACCTGAGCGTGCAACGGCAGGCAGGCGTGCAGGGGCTCAAGCGGGACATGGATCTGTGGGAAAGCCCGGATCTGCTGACATGGACACATCACGGGCGGATGCTGTGGCCGGACGATGACGATCCGGCCGGCACGGAGTTCTACAGCATGTTCCCGGTGGCCTACGGGCCGGGATACCTGGGGTTCATCGAGGTCTATCACACGGACGACGAGACACTGGACGTGCAGTTGGCCTGGAGCGACGACGCGCGGCGATGGAGGCGTGTGGCCGGGCGAAAGCCGGTGATGCCGCTGGGCGGCGAGGGGGCGTGGGACTCGCACTGGATCATGCTGGCCAGCACGCCGCCGGAGCCGGTGGGCGACCGGCTGCGTTTCTGGTATGCCGGGACGTGCACCCATCACGGAGCCGCGGATCGTCACCGGCGGGCATTTGGCATCGCGACGATCCGGCGGGATGGCTTTGTGTCGATGGAAGGCGAGATGTTTGGCGGGTCGATGGTGTGCGGGCCGCTCGATGCGCGAGAGGCGCGGCGGTTGACCCTGAATCTGCGCGCCGAGACCGGGGCGGCGTCGGTTGAAGTGCTGACCGTTCGCGGCGAGCCGATCCAGGGATTCACGGCCGACGACTGCCGGTTCTCGTCGTTGGACTCGGTCGAGGTTGAAGTGAGCTGGCGGGGTGGCGCGGTGGTTCCACCGCAGGCGGATGGGGAAGTGTTGCTGCGGGTGAAAATGCAAAGCGCCAGCCTGTACAGCTATCGCTGGGTTGCGGCCTAGTCGCGGGACGAAGGGCGACCCGAATAGCAACTGCGGTAACGTTCTCTCACGGCGGCGACGGGGCTGATGGGGAGCAGAGCAATGCGTCGACGGCTGGTGTTGGCTGGGTGTGGGGGTATGGGTCGGCGGCATATGCGGGCGTATCGAACGCTGGAGGACTTTGAGCCGGGGCGGCTGGAACTGGCGGCCGTGGTGGATCGGGAGATCGAGCGGGCGGAGTTCCTGGCGAGTGAGGCGGAGGAAATCCTGGGATCGCGGCCCGCGTGCTTTACGTCGATTGAGGATGCGATAGCGGCGACACCTGACCTGGATGTCGTCGACGTGGTGGTGGCGGCGGCGGCGCATCACGTGGTGGTGGAGACGGCGACGGCGGCCGGGTTGCACGTGTTGTGCGAGAAGCCGATGGCGCCGGGGGTGCGGGCCTGCCGGGCGATGCAGAGTGCGGCGGAGCGGAACGGGCGGGTGTTGTCGATTGCGGAGAACTACCGGCGAGACCCGATTGCGCGGCTGCTGCGGGCGGTGCTGGATGCAGGCGGGATCGGTGAGCTGCGGACCGTGGTGGACTACGCGGCCGGGGGCGGTCGTGGGGCCAGCGCCGGGGGGTGGCAGTTCAAGCGGGTGCAGGGCGGCTCGTTGCTGGAGGCGGGAGTGCACAACGCGGACCTGCACCTGTATTTCGGCGGCTACATCGACAAAGTTCACGGTCAGGTGCGGTTGCGGGAGCCGCTGCGGTACTTCCAGGACGAGGAGGTGAAGCCGTTTCACGAGCATTACTCGGCGGAGTATCCGGAGAGCGAACCGGCGGATGCGCCGGACGTATTGCTGGCGACGTACGAGTACGCCAACGGGGCGCTGGGGCAGTGGCTGTACGAGCGGGCGGCACAGGGGCCGGGGTTTGACCGGTTCACGCTCTGGGGCAGCGATGGCCAAGTGGATATGCCCGGGGTGCGGCAGGGCTTGCCGCTGACGGTGTACCCGGGGCGATCGACGGAGGCGTTGCCGGACGCGGAAGTGCTGGCGCTGGCGCCGGACTTTGGGCTGGATGACCGGACGGCGCGGTTCTTTGGCGGGGAGCGGCTGGCGCGGTACGACAACGATTTCAGCGACGTGGGTAGCGGGGCGGATCTGAAGCTGATTGCGATCGAGATGGCGGAGCTGCTGGATGCGATTGATGGCGACGGGACGGTGGAGGTGGACGCCGAAGTTGGGCTGGCGGCGGTTGCGCTGGTGATGGCGGCGCATGAGTCGTCCGAGGCGGGGCGGCCGGTGACCTTGCGGGAAGTGGTGGATGGGTCGCTGAGCAGCTACCAGGACGTGGCGGATCGGGAGCTGGGGTTGCTGAACTAGCCGGTTTCGCGGGTCGCGACGCGCGGTTGTGGGGGTACTCGTGACCGCCAGGCCGCCAGCACCCCTTAGGGGGGTGCTGGCGGCCTGGCGGTCAAAAGATTCGGCGGATTTTTTGGGCGGGGACTGGAAGCTGCGGCGTGGCTGGCGGGTGGGCGAGCGTGCGAAGAGTGGCGGGGTTGCGCGCGTAAGAGTTTTTTCCAAAAGACTCTTGAGGCGCGGCGGAGCGATTTTGGGCGTGGAAACGGTGGCTCGCGGCGATCGGCGGCCTGACCGGCGGAGCGACGAGGTTGGCGGCGGGGCGTGCCCGGGCTGTGCGAGGGCGGGGCGGGATAGCGCAGTCGGGCACTGAGGGGTGGTGGGATGGGCGGCGAAGGCGCGTGGGGCGGGGCCGTGCGACGGGCGGTGAACAGGCACTCGAATTCCGGGTTGCAGTGACGTCAGGCTTAGTGTACACTAGATGCATACGAAGATTAAGCCAGGAGTCGCCCGTCGATGGGTGCGGGACTGTGGACGAGGGCGGCTGGTGGTGGCGGGGTGGGCGAGCTTGTTGGCGATTGCGGGGAGCGTGGGTGCTCCTTCGGGTCTCCGGGACGTGGATTCGTCCCGGTGGGACGGGGGCCGTGTTTTGCGCGACTGGTCAGGACTGGTGGCAGGTCACATTGAGCGGGATAGCGACGTTGAGCCGGTGGGCGGCTCTTGGGCTGTCTCGCCAGATCCAAGGGCACTGCGAGGTAGGTATGGCGACTATAGATAGAATCTTGACAGAACTCAGTATTGTGAGCATACTGATTATGTAGGTATAGCCACTTTGCGGAGGCGATCTCTTGGCTGGACGGAAGGAGTTGGTTGCGAGGATCGCCGAGCTGTCGGAGTCGATAGCGACCACGGGTCGGATGGAGCCCAACGCCTTTGTGATGGAGGGCGATCTGACTCTCCCGCAGATCAGGGTCCTGTACATGCTGGTTTCCGGCCCAGCGAGGATCAGCGAGGTTGCGGAGGCCCATGGGATGGCCCGTCCCAACGCCTCAACCATGGTCGAACGGCTGGTCAGGAAGGGCCTGGTGGCGCGGGGTTCCGATCCCAGCGACCGGCGCGTCGCCCTGGCCTGTCTCACCGAGAAGGGACGAGAGGCTATCGGGGCCGTGTCTCGCAGCAATTACGAGGCCATGGAGGCGATTGCGTCGGTTCTATCGACCAACGAACTCGAACTGGTCGCTGACGCGCTGGAGATCCTCGAGCGGGGAGTCAGACGCCTGGAGGCGGCCAGCGAAGACTAGGTCGCCGATGAGGGAACCGGCAGCACGGGCGGAACTCGCGTTTGACGTGAACAGGTGGCGTTTGAGCGTCACCACGACTGACCGGAGGGAGGCGGTCAGATGGCAATGGCGATGCAGGCGGAAGTGGGAGCAGTGAATGGCGCCGAAGAGGCTGCCATTCGCACGCGTGGATTGACCAAGTCTTACGGCAAGAACCGGGGTATCGAGGACGTGGACCTGGACGTCCGGGAAGGCGAGGTCTTCGGGTTTCTCGGACCCAACGGCGCGGGTAAGACCACGACGATCCGGACGCTGCTGGACGAGATCAGGGCGACATCCGGCAGCGCGACCATTCTCGGTCTGGACACGCGCAAGGAGGCGATGGCGATTCGACGGCGCATCGGGTACATCCCGGGAGACCTGGCGTTGTACCCGAACCTGACCGGCCGGGACACCCTGGCGTACTTCGCGAACATGCGCGGCGGCGTCGACTGGTCGTTTGTCGACAAGCTGGCCGAGCGGCTGGATTCAGACCTTTCGCGCAAGGTCGGCGACCTCTCGACCGGCAATCGGCAGAAGGTCGGGGTCATCCAGGCCTTCATGAACCGGCCGGACCTGCCGATCATGGACGAGCCGACATCCGGACTGGATCCGCTGGTCCAACGGGAGTTTCAGACCCTGGTGCGCGAAGTGGCGGCCGAGGGGCGCACGGTCTTCCTTTCGAGCCACACGCTGTCAGAGGTCCAGCGCGTCGCGGACCGCGTCGGGATCATTCGAGACGGGCGGCTGATAACCGTCGAGTCGGTTGCGGAACTGCGTTCCAAGGCAATGCGCCGGGTGGAGTTCGTGCTCGACTCGGAGGCGGACGTTTCGGACTTCGAGGTTGTGGCCGGCGTGCGCGACGTCGTCGTCAGCGACACCCACGTCGAGATGTCCTTCGACGGTGACATGGGCGAGCTCCTGCGGGCCGCCACCAACGAGTACGCCGTGGGAGACATCAGGACAAGCGAGGCGGGCCTGGAGGAGATATTCCTGACCTACTACGAAACCGAACGGGAGGCCGAGTAATGGCGGTTTCCGGGGTCTTTCTCAGGGCGGCGCAAGACCGCTGGCCCGGGTGGGTAATCGCGGCAGTCAGCCTCACGCTGCTGCTGGTATTCGGGATGCTGGCCTACCGAGACGTTGACTTGTCGACGTTCAACGAGTTCCCGGAAGCGTATTGATCGATGCTGCGCATCGGCAATGACATCGACGTCGGGGGCCTGGCCGTCGGCTATGTGTTCGGAGCGTTCGGCGGAATCGTGGTGGCCGTGATGGCACTGGTGATGGGCGCGTCGTCGATTGCCGGCGAGGAGCGGAACGGCACCATGAAGATCCTGCTGGCCAATCCCAAGAGCCGAGCGTACGTCCTCGTCTCGAAGGCGGGAGCGCTGGCGCTGCTTGCGGGCCTGGCCGTCTTCGGCCTCTGGGTTCCCGTCCAACCGATTGCCGCGTTACTGGGTGTCGAAATTGGGGGACTCGAGGTGGAGGCCCTTGCACTACACCTGTTCGTCAACGGTGTTTTCTGGGGGTCCCTGGCGATGGCAATCAGCGCCGTGACCGGCAGCCGGAATACGGCGATCGGGGCAACAGCGGGAATCCTGGTGCTCTCGTTCTTTGCGGTGGGCCTACTGCCGATAGTGGAGGGACTTGAGGAGCTGCGGAAGCTCTCGCCCTGGTACTACTTTGACGGCACCGATCCCCTGCGTAATGGCGTCGCCTGGGGACACCTGGCCATTCTGATTGCCGCCTCGGCCGTCTTCCTGGCCATGGCGGTTGCGGGGTTCAATCGCCGAGACCTCAGGAGCCAATCCGTCGGGACCACGTTGCTGGATCGAATACGGGGCAACCCGCAGCTCAACAGGGTGATCGGTCGACTGGCCGGATCAGCCAGGGTCTCGTCGATATGGGCGAAGACGGTATCGGACCACCAGGCGATGCTGCTGATCACGTCGGCGGCCATGTTCCTGGTGCTGGGCGTGCTGCGGGGCCGACGTATGCAGGTCTTTCACCGGAAGCCCTGAGTGCTTACGAGGCCCTGCCGGAGGAGCTGCTGGCGCTGGTCGGCGGAGGCGACATGAGCACGCCTGAGGGCTGGTACACGCAGGAGACCTTCGGCCTGATGGCGCCACTGGCCGTCATCCTGGTTACGGTCGTCATGGGCGCCGGCGCCCTGGCCGGAGAAGAGTCACGCCGGACGATGGGGCTGTTGCTGGCCAACCCGATCAGCCGCTCCCGGATCGTGATTGAGAAGGCCGTGACGATGGCAGTGTTCGGAGCAGTTGTGGGCATCGCGACGTTTGCGGGCGTGGCGCTCGGGTCGGTGTGGGGCGATCTGGGGATGTCGATCGGCAACATCGCCGCCGCATCCGCGCTGCAGGTGTTGGTGGGCCTGGTGTTTGGCGCCCTGGCGTTGGCGCTGGGCGCCGGAATGGGACGCACATCGGTCGCCCTCTACGGCGCGGCGGGCGCGGCACTCGCTTTCCACCTGCTGACCTCGCTGGCGAAGATCAGCGATGGACTTGCGGAAGTCGCGTGGTTGTCGCCGTTCCACTTTTACCTGGGCAGCGATCCGCTGAGGACCGGAATGGATTGGGGTAACGCCGGCGTATTGATTGCGCTTTCCGTCGTTTTCTTTGGACTGTCGTTGGCGCTGTTCCAGCGGCGGGATGTCAGGCTGAGCGCTGAGTCATGAGCGATGCGAATAAACGCTCGGCGCGGATCGACTCTTGATTGCACCGTCCGGATGCGCGCTTTGCACGATCGGTAGATCGGCGCGAGGGTAGGTGGGCGGGAGTGGCGGTTGGTGTTCGTGACGAGGGCGGCCTGGGGGGCTGGCCTTGGGGCGTGCGGGCCAAGCTGGTGCTGGTGGCGGGCGTGGCCAGATCCGGGCGGTGCTGTTTTTTGGCGACGGTCGCCGGGATTCGGGCCAACCCCCGCCTGTGGGCCAGCTACCAGCGCCTACACGCGGCCGGCAAGCCCCCAGGGTGGCCCTGACCGCCTGCATGCGCAAGCTGCTGGTGCTCTGCAACGCCCTGTGTCAGCGCCAGACCGTGTGGGATCCCACCATGGCCTAACCCTTGACACCCAACACAGTTGCCGACCGGTTTCGGCGGATACGCCGAACCCCGGATCGAGTCCGGGGCAGGCTCTGCCTCTCCCCTCGGCGAGGGTGAAGAGCGGTGTCCCTGTCATAGGGATGGCAGCCTGGCGTCGTGCTTTTGGGGTGGTGGGGTGCGCGGAAGACGGGCGGGTCGGGGACCCGCCCCTACGAAGAGGCGTGGGGCCGCGGTGGGGGGAACCAGGAGCGGGTGGACTCCGACGGGTGGCGAGCGGAAGACGGGCGGGTCTGAGACGCCGCCCCGACGAAGAGGCGGGGGGCCGCGGCAAGGGGGGTGGGAACCAGGAGCGGGTGGACTCCGACGGGTGGCGAGCGGAAGACGGGCGGGTCTCAGACGCCGCGCCTACGAAGAGGTCCGGGGCCGCGGCGGGGGCGGGAAAATAGGTGAGATTGCGGTTGGTGTGGGCGTGAACGAGTGGGGGATGGGATGAGGATTTTGGTGACGGGTGGGACGGGGCGGATTGGGGGGAATTTGTCGGTTGAGCTGTTGGGGCGGGGGCATGAGGTTCGGTGTTTGGTGTATCCGGGGGATGCGAGCCGGGCGGACAAGCTGGCGGGGTATGCGGGGGTGGAGGTGGTGGAAGGGGATCTGCGCGATTTTGACGACGTGACGCGGGCGGTGCAGGGGGTGGACGCGATTTATCACCTGGCGGCGGCGTTTGGAGGTCCTTTCGACAACCGGCAGTACCTGAATATCAACGGGATGGGGACGGTGAACATCCTGGAGGCGGTGCGGGCGGACGTGCCGAATCTGCAGCGGCTGGTGTATGCGTGTACGGAGGCGATCTATTGGCGGCTGGGTGAGAAGGGGCGCTTTTTCGAAGAACCGATTACCGAGGCGATGGTGAGCCAGTACAAGCAGATGCCGTATTTCCTGACGAAGTGGGTGGGCGAGGAGCTGTGCATGACGTATCACCGGCAGTATGGGATTCCGGCGACGTCGATGCGGTTTGCGACGGTGATCAAGCCGGGGGAGTTCCTGAATGGGGACGGGCTGCCGGGGCGGTTTCTGCTGAGCCAGGCGGTTGAGCAGTTCGGGAGCCGAGTTCCGGAGAGTCCGGTCGAAGAGGAAATCCTGCGGGAGCTGCGATCGCTTTGGACGGGCGAGGAGAAGTTGCTGCTGAGCCGCTGTCCGGATGGAACGCCGTACAAGCAGGAGTTCGCGGACGTGCGGGACGTGGTGCAGGGGCTGGTGCTGGCGCTGGAGCAGGATGCGGCGGTGGGCGAGGAGTTCACGCTGGGCGGGGCGGCGGTGTTCGAGTGGGAGGAGCACGTGCCCTGGTTGGCGGAGCGGTACGGGCTGGAGTACGTGGACGCGCGGTTGCCGGAGTCGAATTGCTTTGAGTTTGACTTGAGCAAGATCAAGGGGTTGCTGGGGTATGAGCCAAAGCATGGTGTGCGGAGTGTGGTGGAGACGGCGGAGGCGATGCAGAGGGGGGAGGAGACGGGGGTGGTGCGGACGGGGGTGAGGTATGGCGGGGGTTGGTAGCTCGTAGGGGTTGGTTGCGCGGAAGACACTCACCCTGCCCACTCCCACGCCCAGAGGGAATAGGAGGCGGGCTGGCCTTGATTGGTTGCTGCTTGCTTCGCGAGGGTGCTGGGGGTGGCAGCCACCCTCACCCTGCCCTCTCCCTCAATGGAGAGGGTAAGAATGGCGGCCCGCGAGGTGGACTGCGTCCGTGCGTGGTTGCTGGTGGGGAGACATCGACCGGAAGACCCTCACCCCCGGGATCGAGTCCGGGGCAGGCTCTAGCCCTCTTCCGCATGTAGCGGGGGAAGACGGCGGGCCGAGCAAGGGGGTGTGCCGGCGGCTGTCGGCCGATGCTGGAGGCTCGCGGGTAGAATTCTGTATGGGCGGGTGTTTGTTCAACTCTGGCCCATGGCGCCCGAGGGCGGGGTACAGGGACCTTCGACACGGAGGATCCGATGTCAACAGAGGCAGAACGTCTCGCCCGACTCGAGGGGGCGTACAGCCACCTGGCGACTAAGGCCGACCTTGCGAATCTTGAGACGCGACTGACGACGTGGTTTGCCGGGCTTCTTCTGCTCGTGGTTATCAACGTGCTGGGCACGGTGACGGGGATTCTGATCGCGTTGCTTGGCTAGTTTGCAATACGGCGGATGCGATGTGGCAGTGGGCGGACGGGGGTGGAGTTAACGGGTGTGATTCGGCACGGTCCGCCGGGGACGGCGGCCCGGCTCACCACGAACGGGGTGGGTGCGCCACGCAACGAATGGGGCTGGGGGATGCGGAGGATCGAGCGCTAGGGCTGCGTGGTTAACGGGCGGCACTCTGCGCCTGAATTGTTGGTTGCTGCTGGGTCCCGGCCGGGGACGCCGGGATGTCGGAGGCGGGGGAAGACGGGCGGGTCGTGGACGCCGCCCCTGCGAATAAGGGAATTGCGGGGGAGGGTTGGGTGCTGGGGGATGGGTGGTTCGACACGGGCCTCCGACGGACTTTGGCTCGGCTCACCACGAGCGGAGCGGGTCCGTGGCACAACGAACGGGGCCGAGGTTGCAGAGGATCGAGCGCTAGGGCTGCGTGGTTAACGGGCGGCACTCTGCGCCTGAATTGTTGGTTGCGGCTGGGTCCCGGCCGAAGACGCCGGGATTTTGGCGGTCTAGAGACCGCCGAAGGATTGCGCGCGGGACTTGAGGGTCAGGTAGAGGGTTTGGAGGGTGGGGGTGGGGATTGCGGCCTCCCGGGCGCGGCGGAGGATGGCGCCGGCGGTGTAGTCGAGTTCGACGCGGCGTTGGTGGGCAAAGTCGACCTGGAGGGAGGTGGTGTTGTCGGCCGGGAGGGACTGAAGAAGGGTGATGAGGTCGTCGGTGGTGGAGCCGGGGAGGTTGATGTTCTGGGAGCGGGCGACGGCGATGGCTTCGTTGAACATGGTGCGGAAGAGGTCGAGCATGCCCTCGGTGGCGAGGATGGGGCCGAGGGGGAGCTGGCAGGCGGCGGTGACGGGTCCCAGGACGGCGAGGAGGACGAGCTTGTTCCAGAGGACCTGGTGGATGTCGTCGCTGACTTCGGTTTCGATGCCGGCGGTGCGCAAGGCCTGGCCGATGGTTTGGACGCGCTCGGAGATGCCGCCGGCGGGTTCGCCGATGGCGGCGCGGACTTCGGCGTCCTGATATTCGATGACGCCGGGTTCGAGGATGTGGGCGGTGAGCCAGGTGGCGCCGCCGATGACGTGTTGCGGGCCGAGGATGGATGACAGGGTTGGGACGCTGTCGATGCCGTTTTGGAGGGTGAGGACGGCGGTGTGGTCGTTGAGAGCGGGGCGGAGGAGTTGGGCGGCGGGCTGGGTGTCGTAGCACTTGACGGCGAAGATGACGAGGTCGAATTGGGCGTTGGCTTCTTCCGGGTGTTCGACGGCGTTGACGTGGTGGATGTGGCGGGTACCGGTTTCGCTGACCATGCAGAGGCCGTGGTCGCGGATGGCCTGGAGGTGGGGGCCGCGGGCGACGAAGGTGACGTGGTGGCCGGTTTGGAGGAGGCGGGAGCCGATGAAGCCGCCGACGCCGCCGGAGCCCATGATCAGGATTTGCATTGGGGCTTTATTTCTTTAGGTGGGTTTGGGGTCATTGTGGCTTGTGGGAGGGAAGGATTCACATTTCTAGTCATTCCGATAGGAAGGTGTTGTGTAGCCCGAGGGTGGTTGCCCGGAAGACCCCTCACCGGCTTCGGCCGAAAACGCCCGAACCTGCCTCTCCCCTTGGAGAGGGTGAAGAGCGGCGGCTCCCGGCAAGAGGGTGACGGCCCCACGCGGTGCTTTGGGGCGGTGGGGTGCGCGGAAGACGGGCGGGTCGGGGACCCACCCCTACGCTCGGGGGATACGACGGCGGCTCGGGCTTGGTTGCCGGAGGGTGTGGTTCGACACGGCACTCCGCAGACTGCGTGCCGGCTCACCACGAACGGTGGGGTGGTCCGGGGATGGAGTCTCGTCTAGCTAGGTAGGAGTGGTGACGGTGACGAGGGCTTCGGGGATGGGGCCGTGGGATTGGCCGTTGATTCGGAGTTCGGCGGTGAGGATGCGGCGGATGTCTGCGTGGGGTGGGGCGGTGGCGGTGAGGGTGAGTTCGCCGCGGGCGCCGGCTTCGAGGTCGAGGGGTTGGAAGGCTTCGGAGGTTTGCCAGCCGTCGGGGACGAGGAGGCGGGCTTCGAGGCGGGCGGGGATTTCGGCGTTGTTGCGGAGGAGAAGGCGGTAGGTGCAGGTTTCGCCGGGTTCCACCGTGCGTAGGTAGGGGACGAGGCGGGCCCACCAGAGGTCGACGCCGTGGTCGACGGGATCGTCGAGCAGGTCGCGGACGACGCGTTCCTTGCGGGCGATGAAGTCGCGGTATTCGGCGGCGCGACGCGGGTCCCAGGGGATGAGTTCGCGGTGGCCGGGGCAGACGAGGTCGGGCTGGACGAGGTCCATGACGTCGGCGCAGCGGCGGTGCATCCAAAGCTGAATGCTGTTGCGCAGGACGGTGGTCTGGAAAAGCTGGACGGTCATGTCGCCAGTGTGGCCGGGGGCGAGCTCGAGAAAGATGTTGTCGCCGGTGAAGGCGACTTTCTGACCATCGACGTGGGTGGCGAGGACGGAGTGGAATTCGGTCTGGCCGGGGGCGTGGTGGACTTCGAATTCGTACTCCTCCCACTGGAAGTGTTCGCCGTCGGTGAGCTTGCGCTCGATGGGGATGGGCTTCGGAAGGGTGCAGGGGGTGCTGCACCAGCCGGCGGGGTCTTCAAGGACCTGGGCGACTTCGTCGAGGGCCCAGACGCGGGCGTCTTCGTGGCGGACGAGGTAGGGGATTCCGGCGGTGTGGTCGTCGTGGATGTGGGTGACGAGGACCATGTCGATGTCGTTGATGCCGTAGGTGTCGCGCAGCTCGTCGAGGTGGTGGACGACGAAGCGCATGGTGTCGCCGTCTTCGCGTTCCTGGGCGACGGCCATGTGGGCCCAGAAGGCGTGACCGTAGTCGATGAAGCAGGCTTTGCCGCTCTCCGAGAGCAGGACGTAGAAGTTGGAGCAGGTGTGGGGTCCGCCCCAAAGCAGGTGGCGGGAGACCTGGATGAATTTGGGGTCGGGGAGGATGTCGAGGCCGTGGTCCCAGTTGCCGCCGAGGAAGCGCATGCCGCCGCCGAGGCGGGCGAGGGCCATGAGGCGGTCTTCGAGGCGGGCGCAGTCGCCGACGGGGTCATCGATCGTGTCGCCATGGGAGGGGAGGGCGAGGTCGGGGGCGTGGCGGCGCAGGGCCTGGAGTGACTGGAGGGTGAAGAGGGCGCCCTGCTGGTCGCCGTAGCCGTATTCGAGGGCGTGGTACTGGTAGAGGACGCCGCCGGCGCAGAGGAGGTCGCCGGTGAAGGCGACGCGGCGGCCGTCGACCTGGCCGATGAGCATGCTGCTGCCGTGGGTGTGGCCCTTGGCGGGGATGATCTGGAGATGGACGTCGCGCCAGGTGAAGGTTTCGTAGTCCTGGAGGTCGGCGTCGACGGGGACGTTCTGGGCGAGGGTGAAGAAGGTGTTGCGGTCGTTGTAGTTGTCGTAGACGCGCTTGTGTTGCCAGAAGAGCTCGGCCTGGTCGAAGAGGTGGCGTTCGTGTTCGGGAACGGCGACTTTGGCGCCGTGCCGGCGGAGGCGGGGGGTGCCCCAGGACTGGTCGCGGTGGTGGTGGGTGTGGAGGACCCATTCGACCTGGGTGACGCCGATTTCGTGCAGGTGGTCGACGAGGGCGCCGGAGCCGGCGTCGATGAGGATGGCGCGGTCGCCGGCGGTGATGCAGTAGGCGTTGCATGTGTCGGTGAAGCGGTAGATGCGGGGGGAGATTTGGGTCCAGGACATGGGGGGTGGTTGAGGTTGGGGGGGTGGTGGAAGGGTAAGGGAAAGGGAGCACGCGGGCGAGAAACGAGGGCCCTGGTGCTTCGGCTGGGGGTGTGGTTCGACACGGCCCTCCGAAAGACTGCGGGCCGGCTCACCACGAACGGATTAGGGGGGACTAGGTCTCTTCGGATTGTTGGCGTTGTTCGGCGAGGTGTTCGTTGTGGAGCATGCGGGGGTCTTTTTTCTTGTAGAGGCGGGAGGTGGGGCTGAGGGTGCGGCGGCGGTAGGACTCGGTGGGTTGGCGGAGGTCGGGGTCACGGAAGGAACCGAAGGGAGACAGGGGCTGGCGGAGGAAGATGTTGACGGGGTCGCCGAGTTCGTCGTCGATGATTTCGGTGAGGAGGCGCTCGGTGAGCTGGGCGCGGATGTGGGTGTGGGCGGGGTCGTTCCAGAGGTTGGTGAATTCTTCGGGGTCGGTTTCCAAGTCGTAAAGCTCACCGGGCATGGCGGAGCCGTAGTGGGCGAGCTTGTAGCGGGGGGTGACGAGGATTTTCTGGCGGATGATGGGTTCGCTGGTGTGACGTTCGACGCCAATGCGCTCGACGATGACGGCGTCGCGATGGGTGTCGGTATGGCCGTGTAGCAGGGGGGCGAAGGAGCGGCCTTCCATGCCGGGGAGGGGCGGGGCGTTGGCGAGGTCGATGACGGTGGGGACGAGGTCAAGGTGGGTGGTGGGGCCGTGGTGGACGCGGTTGCCGGGGATGCCGGGTCCGGCCCAGAGGAAGGGCACGCGGATGACGGATTCGTAGGTCATGGGGGGCTTTCCGCCCTGGCCGTGGTCGTCGATCATTTCGCCGTGGTCGGAGGTGAAGATGACGTGGGTGTTGGCGGCGAGCCCGTGGCGTTGGAGGGCCTGGACGACGCGGCCGATCATGTCGTCGATGAAGGTGATCATGCCGTAGTAGAGGGCGCGGATTTGGCGCTGGTTGTCGGGGTCCTGGGATCCGGAGGGGCTGCCGCCGTACCAGGAGTGTTTGCGGTCGACGGACCAGCGGTAGTGGGGTGGTTTGAGGTCGAAGTCGTCGTCGGCGGGGACGGGGAGGGGCATGTCGGCGGGGTCGTACATGTCGCTGTAGGGGGCGGGCGGGCAGAAGGGGCCGTGGGGGTCGGGGAAGGAGAGCCAGGCGAAGAAGGGTTGGGTGTCGGCGGACTGGGCGCGGGTGTCGAGCCAGTCGATGAGCTGATCGGCGAGGTAGTGGGTGTGGTGGTGTTCCTTTGGAATGGCGTTGTGCCAGGCGCCGGGGCGGATGGGGGGCTTTGGGGATGCCTCGGGTTCCCAGAGGCGAATGCTGTCGGGGTGTTCGCGCTCGAGCCAGACGCGCCAGTGGCTGCCGGGCTTGCGGTGGCCGGTGAATTGAGTGACGTAGTCGAAGCCGTAGTAGGGACCGTGCCAAAGGCCGTCACGAGGGTCGACGGGGGCGCCGGCGGGTGGGTGTTCGGGGAGGGCGTCCTCGATTTCCCAGACCTTGAAGTGGGGTTTGCCAAAGAGGGCGGTGGTGTAGCCGACTTCGTGGAGGGCGTCGCCGAGGACGGGGATGTTCTCGCTGAGGTTGATTTCGTGCTCGAAGACCTGGTGCCCGCGCTGGCTGCGGCCGGTGATCATGCTGGCGCGGGCGGGCATGCAGATGGGGGTGGTGGGGTAGGCGCGGGTGAAGCGGACGCCGCGGGCGGCAAGGGCGTCGAGATGGGGGGTGCGGATGGCGGGGTTGCCGGCGCAGCGGAGGGTGTCCCAGCGTTGCTGGTCGGTGGTGATGAAGAGGAAGTTGGGGGGCATGGGGGTACGTTGGATGGATGGTTGGGGAGGCTCGCGCTACAACGAACTTGGAGCTCGTGGGTCGTCGGGCGGCGCTTCAGCCACGTGTCGCCGGACGCTCACATATTGGCCGTATCAAAAGACGACGATGTTCACGATTGCGGCCGCGACACACAGTCCGAGCCAGAACAGGAAAATGAATATGCCCTGCTTGAGGGTAATGGGCAGGGGACTCGGGGGATCCGGGAGGTTGGGGACGTTTCTGCTTTCCGAAATGCGGACAAGCCGAAGATTAGCTGCGAGTTTACGGAACTCCCCGAATCCAGACCGAGCATTTCAGACACCGCCGAGGCAGGACGACGCCTAAGTGGCGAAGCGGTAGGCGTAGAGGGTGGCGTAGGTGATTTTGAGGTGGAGGCGGACGCGCTGGCCGAGGAGGGGTTGGAGGTTGCGGCCGTTCCAGGTGACGGGGACGTCGACGCCATTGGAGATTCGGGCGTCGCAGTCGGAATGTGAGAAGCCGGGGATGGGGTTGGCGTCGTCGCCGGTGACGGCGACGGAAACGGGGCCGTTGGCGGCGCCGATGTTGAGGAGGAGGCGGGGACCGCCGACCTGGATCCACTCGGTGGTGAGTTCGCCGCCGTCAGGGCCGGCGCGCAGGCCGGCGAAGCGGTCGCGGGGGGCGCGGGCGACGCCGATGGACCCGATATTGAGGCGTTCGTGACGGTGGGCCATGGGGCGGCCGCTATACCAGAGGAGCATTTCGTCGCCGCGAACCTGTGGCGGGGACATGCCGAAGGCGACCCAGGTGCTGTCCCAGGCGTCGGAGGGGCCCACATCGAAGTAGGTCTGGCGGGAGACGGCGCGTTCCCAGCGGATGCCGTCGCGGCTGGTGCTGAGCTGGACGTTGAGGATTTCGTTGATTGGGTCGTAGTACTCGAGCAGACCGATGTACTGGTTGCCCCAGTTGAAGAAGGGCATGCCGTAGAACTCGGTGGCAGGCGGGTCGTCGTCGTCGGCATCGACGATGACGGTAGCGGGCGTCCAGTCCAGGATGTCGTCGGAGCGGGAGAGGGCGATGTCGCGGCGGCGCGCGTGGCCGGCGGCACCGTCGCGGGCGGCGTGGTCGCGCCGACTGGTCATGGCAAAGCCGCCGCGCTGGAAGTCCTGCATCACGCAGGTGCGGTCGCCGCGGGGCAGGTGGACGCGGTTGGGGGCGGGGTTCCAGTGAATGCCGTCGCCGCTGAAGGCGACGATGAAGCCGCGGTCTTCCGCTTGGTCCGTGAAGAAGGCGACGAGTTTGTAGCGGCGGTTGGGGTCGGGTTCGAGGGGATCGATGAGAACCGTGGGCGGGCCGAGGCGGCGGACTTCGGGTTGGCGGCGTTCGCCGTAGACGACGCTGTTGGGGACGCCGTCGGGATGGTCGACGTGGGTGTAGACGCCGCGGGTCCAGGTGACGCCGTCGGGTGAGGTGGCGTGGCAGAGGGAGTTTTGGAAGCGGTCGCGTCGGGACTTGTCGTCGGCGAGATACCACATGCGGAAGCAGTCTTCGCGGTCGTCCCAGTAGACGGAGCCCCAGAGGTTGACGCGAGACTGTTCCCAGGGGTGGTCGGCGGTGAGGACGGGGCCGGGCTGGACGCGGTGGGGGCGCTCGATGAAGCGGGTGAGGCCGCGGCGATAGGCGATTTCGTGGTCGTCGATAAGGAGGTGGAGGTGGGGGTTATGCATGGGGGTGGCTCTTGGGGTGAGCGGCGGCGCCGTTGGAACCTGTGGACGACAGGGTACGCGTTAGCCGATCAGTGAGGAGTTAGGGACACCGGCGCTGGCTGACTGGTCTGACTGCAAGGACCGTAGAGGGCGCGTGCTGGCTATTGATCATCAAGAAGGGCGCTGACCTGGCGGGCGAGGGTGGGGAGATCGGATACGAGGACACCCCAGACGAGGCGGTCCTCGACGGTGTCATAGCCGTGAACCAGAACGTTGCGGAACGCGATGATGCGTTCGTAGCCAGTTATCTTCGTCGCCGACGCTGGACCTAGCCAACTGGTTGATGGCTTCGCCTATGACGATGAACTCGCGCTCGACGGCCGACCGGAGCATGGCTTCGTTCCGGTAGTCGGCGAAGCTCTTGCCGGACGTGAAGTCCTGGAGCCGCAGGGCCGCACTTTGAATGTCGTAGAGGTACTTGGCGGTCTCACGCCGCATAGAGTGAGGTCCGAGTTTCTTCGACGGCCTCGCGGAAGTAGGGGTTCTTGATGGCGGACTCGACGACGAGATCGACGGGGCGGCCGAAGAGCTCCTGAAGGGACTCGTGGAGGCCGAAGTAGGCGTCGGCATAGTCGGAGATTGGGATCTGCTGGAACTCGACGATAAAGTCGAGGTCGCTCGTTTCGTCAAAGTCGTGGGCGGTGGCCGCCGAGCCGAAGAGGCCGAGGCGCAGGACGTGAAAGCGGACGCAGAGTTGGTGGAGCTCGGCAGTTCGGTCCGCCACCGCCGGAATCACGTTGCGTTCTCCAGATCTCGTTCAGGGCACAAAGACATCGTGCCACGGGTGGTCGAGGTAGTTCGAGACGGACCGCCACAGATCTCGAACCCGCTCACCGTGAACAGTGGGGGCTGGTGATGCCAGCTACGCGTCGGAGAAGGCATGTCCGGGGGCTAAACCACGGGTCACCACATCGCTGCGATAGGCTGGTTATTGGATGCCTGTGGCCGCAGGGCCCTGCCTAGGGCGCGGCGGTGGATAGAGCATCACCCTAGCGGGTACTGCCAGCCCATAGAAGGCGATAGCACGGAGCACATTGCTTGATGACCCGAGCGGAGGTGTTGGAGAGGCTGAGGGCGCACCGGCCGACCCTGGCTGAGCGGTTTGGGGTGGTTGAGTTGGCCGTATTTGGATCGTTCGCGCGTGACGAGGCAACGGACTCGAGCGATCTGGACATTCTGGTCAGATTTGACGGGCCTGCCACGTCGCGGACGTACTTCGGCGTGCAGTTCTATATCGAAGACCTTCTAGGTCGACGCGTGGACCTAGTGACGGACAAGGCGCTGCGGTCGGAGCTTCGCCCCTATGTGGAGCAGGAGGCAGTGGGTGTCTGACGGCGGGGGTGAAATGGCCTAGGCTGCGCTTTGTGGTTGGGGCTGCTTTCCAAGGGAGTCGGGTCCTATGTTGAACGTGGGAATCATTGGGCTGGGCGGGATTGCCCGCTCGCACTGTGAGGCCATCAAGTCGCTGGACAACGTGCAGGTGCTGGCCGTGGCGGACCTCTTCGAGGAGCCTAGGCAGCGGTACATGGAGACTTATGACATCCCGCGGGGCTATACGTCCCATACCGAATTGCTGGAGGACGACGAGATCGACGCGGTGGCGGTGGTGCTGGGGCACCAGTTGCATCACCGCCTGACGATCGACTCGCTGAACGCCGGCAAGCACGTGCTGGTTGAGAAGCCGATGGCGATCAACCTGCAGCAGTGCGACGAGATGATCGAGGCGGCGGACGCGAACGACCGGAAGCTGATGGTGGGTCTGAGCCAGCACTTCTACGGGACGAGCCTGGCAGCGAAGGCGATCCTGGATTCGGGCGAGCTGGGACCGTTGATCACGGCGGTCTGCTACATGTCGAAGAACTGGGGTCACGCAAGTCGGCGTCCGCAGTACCGCAGCCGATACCACGGCGGTGGGATGTGGCTGGCGAATGGCGTGCATGTGGTGGACCGATTGACCTGGGTGATGGGCTCGCAGGCGATGTCGGTGTCGGCGTCGATCGGCACGCGTGCGCACTACCAGGCGGGGGACGACTCGGCGACGGCGTTCATCCGCTATAAGAACGGGCTGGCAGGCGTTGCGGTGTCCGTGGGCTTCGCCGATGGGGCGCCGGACTACTCGTGCCAGGTGATCTGCGCGAACGGGACACTGCGGTTCAGCCAGCACGGCGAAAAGTACGTGCGGGTGGGCAAGGGCGACGAATGGGAAGACCGCCCGTTCGACGACCCGCCGGCGGAGATGAAGTACGAGTGGAAAGGGTTCGTGGACAGCATCGAGCAGAACATCGAGCCTCCGACGCACGGTCCGTACGGCCGGCACATCATGGAGATCCTGTTTGCGGCGGAGCAGTCGGCGATCACCAATGAAGAGGTGGTGCTGGATTCCGGATACGACTGGACGACGCAGACAACGGGGTCGCCAGTGAATATCGAGCACGGGTGGGTGTAGTTCATCGGGGAACCTGCTCGTGAAATAGGGGAGATTGGATGCCGCAATTCGGGCTGGGGAGTTGATTGGCGGTTTCGACCCTCACCCCAGCCCGCTCCCTGCCATGGAGAGGGAGAAAGCGTCGTCCCGGGGCGTAATCCACGGCCAAGTCTGGTTACCGTCCCGAGATTTCCGGGCGCAGGACAGTCTGTTGATCCTCATGGCGTGGTGAGCCTCGTCGATGCTGGCGACAGAAAGGGAGGGTGTTGTGGTTGAGCTGCCGAGGGATGACGTTTACCAAGAGGACTTGACGGTTGGGTTTAGCGGGGATGAGGGGCATGCGATTGAGGTCGAGGCGGGGAGTCTAGGGACCTGGACGTTCAGGTACCGGTGCGGGGATCAACACGTAAGAGACGGCGGGGCGATTAGTTTCTGGAATGACCAGACGAATGTGCCGTGCGCGTACCTGCCGCAGACGGACGATCCAGGCGGCTGGGATTACGTGACGGTGGAGACGGACGGGGACGCGGAGCTGGAATTGGTTCACCTGGCGCGCACGTACAAGGACAACCGGTTCTGCGAGGTGCGGGTCGTTCGTGGCGAGTTGCGGCATGGGGACGCGGTGGTGCTGCGAGTGGGGGCCGGCCAACCGACAGCGGCGCCGGCGTACAGCATCGAGCGGATCAACTACTACGTGGCGGTGGACCATGCGGGTGACGGAACCTGGACGTACCTGCCGTACTGCGTGACGGCATCGATCGTGCCGGGTCCGCCGGCGAAGCTGGGGGTTACAGCGCCGTCGGTGGTGGGCCTGGACGAGACGTTTGCGTTGCACGTGCGGGCTGAGGACGTGAACTCGAATCCGGGCGCGCCGTTCGTGGGCCAGCTGCGGGTGAGCCTGGATGGGGTTGAGCTGGCGTCCGCTTCAGCGACGGATGACGACGAGGGGATTGTCGAGGTCGAAGGGCTGCGGCTCGACCGGTTGGGTGTGCATCGGCTGACGGTGACCAGCGGGGATGGGTCGCTGTCGGGGACGTCGAACCCGATTCGCTGCCGGATGGAGCCCGGCGAGCGGGTCTACTGGGGCGACATGCACTGTCATGCGGACTACGCGGACGCGACGGGGACGGCTGAGTGGAATCACGATTACGCGCGGAATAAGGCGCGATTGGACTTCTACAGCCTGACGGACCACATCTACTCGACGCCGGGCCGGGCGACGGGGGCGTTCAACCGCCCGCCGGTGCTGGACGTGCGGAAGATGTGGGAGGAATTGCAGCGCACGGCGCGGAAGTGGCACGAGCCGGGGCGGTTCGTGACGTTCCTGGGATACGAGCGCACACCGTGGGAGCGGCGGCGGGCGGCCGGCGACCTGACGGTCTGGTTCATGGATGACGACGCGGACCTGGTGATCGAGGACACGATCGCCGGGACTATCGAGGCGGCGCGGGCGACGAACGGGAGGGTGTTTATCGGGTCGCACGCGGCGCAGCGATCGGACTGGCAGCGGTACGGGAACGGCGTGGAAGACGTGATGCCGACGATCGAGATCTCGGCGATGCATCAGCACGCCGAGTGGTACGTGTTCGAGGGTCTGCAGCGGGGGTACAAGTTCGCGAGCGTGGGAATGGCGGACGAGCACGCGGGGCATCCGGGATACGACGTGTGGCCGAGATTTGGCCAGGGCCAGACGCCGCGGCGTCCGTTCGCGGTGCGGAGCGCGCTGACGGCGGTTTTCGCGCCGGAGTTGACGCGGAAAGGCGTGCGGGACGCGTTCTTCGGACGGCGGACGTATGCGACGACGGGGGACCGGATTCTGCTGGACGTGGAGGTGAACGGGGAGCCCGCGGGGTCTGAGGTTACGAGTGATGGTTCGGTTGACCTGCGGGTTGCGGTGCATGGGACGGCTGCGATCGATCGTATTGACATAATTCGTGGCGACCGGCTGGTGCACACGGAGTTGCCGGGCAACATGGATGCGAGCGTGGACTGGAGCGATGCCGCGCCGCTGGCGGGGGAGTCCTGGTACTACGTGCGGGTGACGCAGGCGAACGGCGGATTTGCCTGGTCGACGCCGACATGGGTGACGACGGCCGAGGGCGCGGCTGACGCGGGGGACCTGCCGCTGTGGTGCGACGTGATCTGGCCGCCCGCGCCGGAGGATCGAGGGCCGGACGCGAGGGCGGCGCTGGAGCATGCGGCGCTGGTGTTTGGCGAGGACCCGGCGCGGTTTGCGGAGTGTGTGCAGATTGGGCGGTTCGAGGATTACCGGGGGAGCTACGTGCTATTCAGGGGTCGCGACGGCAGGGACGGCGCGCCGCTGCACGTGCACCTGTACGACGGGTTTCCGGCGCCAAGGCTGTACGTCGCGCGCGGGTGGGCGGACTTTGGGTGGGGGCCGAACGGGGGGCCGCGGGAAGAGTTGCCGTGGCCGGAGCCGACGGGGGAGTGGGAATAGAGCCGACGCTGGGGCTTCGGGCGCGGCTAGAGGCTTAAAGAAGGCGGAACCTCATAAGCCTCTGGCACAGAGCCTCGCAAGGTTCCGGTGAAACGATAGCACGGTATAGATCTGCGTTGGTGTTGGGCGAGCTGCGTTGGCAGATTTCTGCATCGATCCAGAACTCTGGCACTCCGTAGCCAGAAAGGAAGAGCCGGCAATCAGACTCGTGAAATCCGGCTGGGAGCTTTCGCACTCCGAAGCGACTTCCGACGACAGGCATCGGGCAGGGCAAAGAGATGAACCCCGCGAGGCTCTAGCACAGAGCCTGTTGGGGTTCGCTGATTCGATAGTAGATGGGAGAGGATGTGACTGCAATGCCGCTTCTGGCCGGTTACATGTCCGTGCCTTATATGAGATCAGTGGCGGAGGCGCGGATTTTTTCGATGGCGGTGGCGATTTGGGTCATGCCTTCGGGGGTGTCTAGGAAGACGTTCTGGCTGAGCCAGAGAGTTTCGCCGGCGCAGAGGCGTTCGGTGACGGGGCAGGGGGCGGACTGGTAGTCGATGTCAGGGATGCCGCCGTTGCGGTTCCAGAAGCGGGCGAGTTCGCCGTTGCGGTCCTGGAAGAGTCCGGTGCGGTGGAGGGCGCGGCCGTAGCCGGGGGCGGCGGGGATGCCCTCGGCGTTGAGCGCCTTGATGAAGGTCTCGCGGGGCAGGCCGTCGAAGGCATCGGCGTCGTAACGACAAATGTAGAGGTGCCGGGAATCGCGGGTGACCCAGTCGTCCTGGCGGCGGGGTTGGATGCCCTCGAGGTCGTCGAGCAGGTCGTCGAGGTAGGCGGCGTTGACGGCGCGGCGCTCGGTCTGTTCCTCGAGGCGTTCGAGCTGGCGGTGGAGCAGGACGGCCTGGTAGGTGGGCATGCGGTTGCTGGAGGCGGCGACGGGGTAGTCCCAGGTGGCGCCTGAACGCATGCTGCCCTGGCCGATCTGGCCCTCGCGTTCGAGCATGCCGCCGGCCCAGAGGTCGTGGTACTCGATGGCGCGGGTGTAGATCTCAGCGTCGTTAGTCAGGAGCATGCCGCCCTCGCCAGCATTGAGGTTCTTGCTGGCCTGGAAGCTGAAGCAGCCGACATCGCCGATGGTGCCGAGTCCGCGGTTGTTCCAGGTTGCGCCGTGGGCGTGGGCGGAGTCCTCGACAACGCGAAGGTCGTGTTTCGCGGCGACCGCGAGGACGGCGTCCATGTCACACGAGAGGCCGCCGAAGTGGACGACGAGGATGGCGCCGGTGTGGTCGGTGACGGCGGATTCGAGCCGGTCGGGGTCGATGTTGTAGGTGTCCTCGTGGATGTCGACGAAGACCGGGGTGAGGCCGGCGCGGAGGATGCAGGTGGCGGTGGCCATGTAGGTGTAGGCGGGGACGAGGACTTCGGCGCCGCGCGGCAGGTGGAGACACATGAGGGCGAGCTCGAGGGCGACGCCGCCGCTGTTGACGCTGAGGCCGTAGGCCGCGCCCTGGTAAGCGGCGAAGGCCTTTTCGAACTCGTGGACCTGGTTGGCGCCGAGGCGTCCCCAGGCGCCACTGCGAACGACTTCGGCGACGGCCTGGACGTCTGACTCCTCGACGATGGGCCACGTGGGGAATGGTTCGGAGCGGACGGGCTGGCCGCCGAGGAGGGCGAGGTCACTCATGGTTGTTACTTCCTTCAGAGGCTGGCAAAGCGGTAGGCAAAGAGGGTGGCGTAGGTGATCTTGATGTGGAGGCGGACGCTTCGGCCGACGAGGGAGGCGAGGTTGCGGCCACTCCAGGTGGCCTCGACGTCGACGCCGCTCTCGAGGCCGAGGTCGCAGTCTGCGTGGTCGAAGCCCTCAAGTGGCTGGGCGTCATCGCCTGTGACGGCGACGGAGAGCTGGCCAGCGGCGGCTCCGACGTTGAGTAGCAGGCGCGGACCGCCGACTTCGACCCAGTCGGTTGTCAGTTCGCCTCCGTCGGGTCCGGCGCGAAGGCCGGCGAAGCGATCGCGGGGGGCTCGGGCGAGTCCGATGGCCGAGTCGAACGGGAAGCCCTCGGGGCGCCGGTGCGCCACCGGGCGGCCGGTGTACCAGAGGAGCATTTCGTCGCCGACGACGATGGGCGGGGACGGTGGGAAGACGACCCAAGTGCTTTCCCACGAGTCGGAGGACCCGACATCGAAGTAGGTGCGGCGGGAGCAGGCGCGCTCCCAACGGTCGCCATCACGGCTGGTGGTGAGCTGCACGTTGAGGATCTCGTTGAGCGGGTCGTAGTACTCCAGGAATCCGATCCACTGGTTGCCCCACATGAAGAGGGGCATGCCGTAGAACTCGGTGCCAGGCGGGTCGTCGTCGTCACCCTCAAACACCCGGACGCCGGGGGTCCAGTTCAAGAGGTCCGGTGACCGCGAGACGGCGATGTCGCGCCGGGTCATGTGTCCGGCCTGACGGTCACGGCCACGGTTGTCGCCGCGGGAGGTCATTACGAAGCCGCCGTTGACGAAGTCCTGGCCGACGGCGGTGCGGTCGCCGCGGGGGAGGAGGACGCGGGGGGCGCAGGTCCAGTCGATGCCATCCGGGCTGAAGCCGACGGAGTAGCCGCGGTTGTGGTCGGCGTCGTTCATGTAGCCGACGAACTTGTAGCGGCGCTGCGGGTCGGGTTCGAGGGGATCGCGGATGACGGTGAACGGGTGACTGCGGCGAATCCGGGGCAGTTGCTCGTCCCGGTAGACGAGGTTGTTGCGGGGGGCTTCGGGAAGGGGGTAGCGATCGAAGTCGCCGCGCGTCCAGCTCACGCCGTCGGACGAGGTGGCGTAGCAGATTAGGTCGTAGCCCCGGCGGCGCTCCGGGGGGATGACCAGGTACCACATCTGGAACTCGGAGCCGTTGTGCAAGACGGAGCCCCAGAGGGAGAGGTGGTCGTGCTCCCAGGGCATCTCAGCCTTGAGGACCGGTTCGAGAGACACACGCTGGGGCTGTTCGACGAAGCGGGTGAGACCGGAGCGGTAGAGGACCTCGTGGTCGTCGATGAGGAGATGCAGGTGCGGGTCGTACATGGCGCGTCCTGCGACTGGAGCGGGACCCGCATCATACGCGGGTGGCTCAGCCGGAGGCGCGCAGGATGCCCGTGGAGCCGCGGCGGACGAGGATGAAGGCGATGGGAAGCGAGGCGACGACGATCAGCAGGAGCGATGAGGAGGCGGCCTGGGCGAAGAAGGCTTCGTCGGCGGCGGCCCAGGTGACGGTGGCGAGGGTTCGGAAGCCGATGGGGCCAAGCAGTAGGGCGGCCGGGAGCTCTTTCATAACAAGCAGAAAGGCCATGGCGGCACCGGCGGCGAGGCTGCCCCGAACTGCGGGGATGGTCACGCGCCAGAGGACCTGACGAGGGCTCTTGCCAAGGGTGCGGGCGGCTTCCTCGGTGCGGGGATCAACCTGCAACAGACCGGCTCGGGCCGCGCCAAGGGTAGTGGGCAGAAAGAGCACCACGTAGGCCGCCAGGAGCAACACGAGGGTCTGGTAGATGGGCCGTGCCACGTTGATGCCGAAGAAGATGAAGGCGATAGCGACAGTGATGCCGGGCAGGGCGAAGCCGACGTATGAGGCTCGTTCGGCTATGCGAGCGATCAGACTTGGATAGCGCACCAGCAGAACGGCAAGCGGAACGGCCACGACAACCAGAATGGCGGCGGCCAGCGCGGAGACGCCGACCGAGTTGACGAGGGGCTGGACGAGTTCGAGGAGTTCTTCGCCGACGGCGAGGCCGCGAACAAGCCAGTACAGCAGCACGGCACCAGGCCCCACCGTGGTGGCGAACGCGACCACGCATAGTCCGGCGAACGCCGGCCAGCGCCAGCGACGCAGCGGCGTGGGGCGGTATTCGCGATTCGTGCCGGGGCCGAGGGCGTGGTAGCGGGAACGGCCGCGGCTGCGGGCCTCAAGGGCGACGATGGCGATGGCGGCGACGACCAGAACGAGCGAGAGGGCAGCCGCGGCGGCTCGGTCGAAGGCGGATTGGTACTGGACAAAGATGGCGGCAGTGAACGTCTCGTAGCGCAGTAGCGAGACAGCACCGAAGTCGGAGAGGGTGTAGAGGGCGGCGAGTAGAGCGCCGGCCGCAATGGCGGGACGCAGGGCCGGGAGGGTCACGGTGGCGAAGGTGCGCAGGGCGCCTCGACCGAGACAGCGACTGACTTCCTCCAGCGCCGGGTCGAGGCGGCCGAAGGCGGCGGTGGTCGGTAGCAGGACGTACGGATAGGTCAGAAGGGCAAGGGCAAGCAGGGCGCCAGGAAATCCGTAGATTGAGGGAAGCTCGGTGACACCAATCAGCGCTTCGAGCGCCTTCTGCAGGAGACCGCGGGGCCCAAGGGCAGTGCCGGCCACCAGGGCGTATACGAAGCTGGGAACGACGAGGGGCAGGACCATGACGACGGTCCACGCGCGGCGGCCGGGAAGGTCGGTGCGGGTCAGCAGCCAGGCGATGGGCACGGCCAGCGCAGTGGCGACGACCGTGACCGAGACAACGAGTAGTAGGCTACGTCCGATTACGGCGGCTATGCGCGGCCGCGCCAGTAGCTGCCAAGCCTCGGTCCCCGCGTCGAAGGACCGGATCCCCAGGTAGATCACAGGCAACACGAGGAGCGCGGTGACCGCCACGGCCAGGAGCGTCAACCCTACCGGCGGGGACCGGCGGGGAATAAACGACCCGGGGAAGGTCTGGACACCGGGGACCGAGGCCATAAGGCACTGGGTTAGGGAAGGATCTCAAGGCGGCGCAAGAGGTCTTGCGTGCCTTGTAGATCGGTGAGCTCAGCCGGCGCGATGTCAGGCCGATTGATGGTGTCCAATGGTGTAACGCCCGGATGCGTCTTGACGCCGGGCGCCATGGGGTACTCGAAGGTGTTGGACACGAAGTAGCTCTGTCCCACGTCGGAGAGCAGGAAGCGAATGAGGGCCTGCGCCGGTTCAGGGTTGGCCGCCGAGGCCAGGACGCCGGCGCCGGACACCATGATAAGCGCTCCCGGTCCACCGCCGCGTACGTGGTAGTTGCGGGCGTTGAAGGACTCGCCCTGCTCGGACATGAAGCGATGCAGGTAGTAGTGATTGACGAAGCCGACGTCGATTTCGCCGGCTGCGGCGGCGGCCACCTGCGGGGTGTTCTTGGGGAACTCGATGGGATCGTTGTCCTTGATTCCCTGGAGCCACTCGGCGGTGCGGTCTTCGCCCCAGACGGCGCGCATGCCGGTGACCATGGCCTGGTAGGAGCCGTTGGTGGGAGCCCAACCGATTCGACCCTTCCAGGCAGGGTCGTGGAAACCGAACATGTCGTCGGGCAGGTCGGCTTCGGTGAATTTCTGGTTGTTGTAGACGACCGTGCGGGCGCGTCCGGTGACGCCGGTCCAGAGGCCAGCGGCGTGCCGACCCCATGCGGGCGATCGCTCGAGGATGTCCTGGGGCAGTGGGGCGAACAGCGGTTCGACGGCGCCGAGGCCGCCGGGGTCTTGCGCGTAGAAGAGGTCGGCGGGTGAGTTGGCGCCTTCCTCGAGGAGGGTGGCGGCGAGGGCCGGGGTGCCGGCGTATTTGATCTGGACGTCAACACCGGAGATCTCACCGAACTGGGCGAGCACTGGAGCGACGAGGGATTCGCTGCGGCCGGAGTAGACGGTGACCGTCTGTTGCTTGGGGGCCATCATCTTTTCGACGGTGACGACCTTCTCGACGACGCGCTCGACGGGCACTTCCTTGACGACCGTTTGCGGGACGACTCTTTCGGCTGGGACCTCTTTGATCTCGGTCTGGGTGACAATTTTCTCAACCGTCACGACCTGGGACTCGCCGCAAGCGGCAAGGGTGGCGGTGGCGGCTGAGGCGGCGGTGCCGGCAGCTCCGATTTGCAGGAGGCGGCGACGGCTCAGGCGACCGGTGGACGCAGGTTGAATTCGCGGGGTTTGCCCGTCGTGAAGCATTGGCTAACGCTCTATCTTAGCTATGGCTAACTTTAGCCACGGCGAAGACTAGGCATTAGCATTGACTAAGTCAAGGGGACTTTTCGGGCGGCGCCCGCAGCTGATTGGGAAGGGGCGTCTCAAGGCCGTCCTGGCGAGTGGCGATGGCGCCGGCGGGGGGCTGGCGGAGAGGGTGGGATTCGAACCCACGTGGGGTTGCCCCCTACACGCTTTCCAGGCGTGCGCCCTAAGCCTCTAGGCGACCTCTCCTGAGGCTCGATGCTAGCAAGTGCGGCAGCTGATTCCCGCGATGTGCGTGACGCGGGCGGGATGGAGGTGGTCTGGCCTCGGGTTGGGCGGAGAGGGTGGGATTCGAACCCACGTGGCGCTCATCACGCCTACTCGTTTTCGAGACGAGCCCCTTAAACCACTCGGGCACCCCTCCACCGCGAGTTTACCGCCGCGGGGGCAGGCTTTAGGGGCGTGGGGCGCGTACCATATGGGCGGGCGCAAAAAAGCGGCCTGTGAGGAGCCAGCATGGAGTCGCAGCGGATCGTGATGGGCCAGAAGGTCGAACAGTTCATCCATACGGACCCGGACACGGCGTGGCGGGCGTGGACCGACGGCGCGGAGTTCGTGCGGTGGTTCCCGGGCGTGAGCGACGTTCGCAAGATCGGGGACGAACCGCTGGGCGTCGGGACCACGGTGGCGGTGAAGGGCGCGGCTGAGGCGGAGATCGAAATCCTGGAATTCGATCCCGAGCACCGGGTGTTTACCTACCGGCTGCCGACGCGTTACGCAGAGTTTCAGCCGCATCGGGCGAGCGTGCAGATCAAGCACTCGCTGACCGGGACCGAGGTGGACTGGGTGCTGAAGCTGGACGACGAGGGCTTCAGCTTTTTTGGGATTGGCGGCAAGGCCAAGCGCGACGCCGACCTGGTGATGACGGTGTCGCTGGATAAACTGAAGGAACTGCTGGAGGCGGAGGCGTACAGCACACCGGAGTTCGAGACCGACGAGCGGACCTCGCGCTGGGACGACGGCGCTTAGGGTCGAGAGGGCGTTTGGGCAGAGACCGTGGAGTCGGCGCCGTTGGTGCTCGGGGGCCGCGTGGCCGGCCCTTTCGATTGATCGACGCCGCGCCGGTCGTGTCCAGATGACGGTCGGTCAGGTGCGACCGATCGACTGAAGAAGTCACCGACGCGATCGGCGTAGTCCTCGGGGTCGATCTGGCTGGCGAGGACGTGGCCAACGTCGGGCTCGAGCCAGAGTTCCCTGGGTTCGCCGGCGCGCTGGTACATGCGATGGGCGTCGTTGACGTCCACGAGGGGATCCAGGTTCCCGTGGGCGAGGCAGACAGCGCGCGGCGCGATTTGGGCGATGGAGCCTTCAACGGAGAAGTCGTCGACATTCTCGCCGGTGATGCGTTCCGCAGCCCATACCACGGCTCGTCGGAACGGGAGTGCGGGCAGACCGGTGTAGGCCCCGAAGCCCTTGTCGATCGCCGACCGCAGTGAAATGGGCGCGCAGTCCGTAAACGCAGCCTTGATTTCCGGGCGTTGGGCTGCGGCGGCGAGCGCGACGGTGCCGCCGAGGGAGTCGGCGAGGGTGACGATGGGGGCGTTGCGAAACTCCGGCTGGCGCAGACAGAGGTCGACGGCGGCCGAGAGGTCCTCGACTTCACGGACCCCGCAGGTGCTGGTTACACCGTCGGACTCGCCACAGGCGCGGAAGTCCAGGAGCATGACCGAGAACCGCCGCTGCCAGAGGCGGTAGGCGCGGTTGGCCAGCACGGTGTGATTGACGCCGAGTCCGTGGACGAGGATGACGGTGGCGATGGGGTTGTCGTGAGGCTTGATCCAGCCGGCGAGGCGGGTGCCATCGGCCGACTTGAAGCGGACACGCGCCGGGTTGAGGGGTAGAGGATTCCAGTCAATCGGGCGCCAACGGCGATTGGGGTGGACGATGAGCCAGGCGGTGCGCAGGACGATGAGGACGTAGGCGACGGCTGCCAAGCCGAGGCTGATGAGGATGACGCGAGTCATGCGGCGGCCGCGAGGCTGCGGACGTGCGCCGCCGCCGCTTCAACACCCTGACCGGGCGGGCTGGCCTGGACGATGTCGATGAGCGCGCTGGCGACGATGGCGCCTTCGGCGCGGCCGTGAAGCGACGTCACGTGCTCGGGTTTTGAGATGCCGAAGCCGACGACGCGGGGGATGCTCGTCGCCTGACCGACGCGCGCCAGATAGGCGGGCAGACTGTCGGAAAGCTCGGCGCGGCTGCCGGTGACGCCGGTGACGCTGACGCAGTAGATGAAGCCCCTGGCTCCCTGGCCGATTTGCCGCAGTCGTTCGGTCGGCGTAGTCGGGGCCGCAAAGCGAATGACGTACAGACCCTGCTCGGCATTCGCGGCCTCGATGTCGTGGGCGTGCTCTGGAAGGACGTCCGGAACAATCAAGGCATCGGCGCCGGCTGCGGAGGTTTCGCGCGCCAGCGCGCGCAGACCGAACTGCACAAATGGGTTCAAGTAGCCCATCAGGGCCAACGGAATGTCGGTCTGAGAACGAATTTGCTCGATCAAGTGGAAGGCGTCCTCAAGCCAGACGCCCGCTTCCAGCGCAATCTGTGAGGCCAACTGCACCGTGGGGCCGTCGGCGATGGGGTCGCTGAAGGGCATGCCGATCTCGAGCATGTCCGCGCCGGCTTCAACGTAGGCGAGCGCCAGCTCGACGGCGGATTCGCGGGTCGGATACCCAACGGTGACGTAGGGGGCCAGGACCAGGCGGGACTCGGCTCGGGCAGATCTGAAGGACGAGTCGATTCGGTTCATTCGCGGGCATCGAGTTCGGCGGCGATGGTCTCCATGTCTTTGTCGCCGCGTCCCGAGAGATTGACCAGCATGACGTGATCGCTGCTTGCCTCGGGCGCCATCCGAATTGCGCAGGCGACGGCGTGGGCGCTTTCGAGGGCGGGAATGATGCCCTCCGTTCGGGCCAGCCGTTGCAGAGCGTCCATGGCATCAGCGTCACCAAACGTGGCGAATTCCGCCTTGCCGACATGGTGGAGGTAGGCGAGTTCCGGCCCAACACCCGGATAGTCAAGACCCGCCGCGATGCTGTGCGTTCCAATGATCTGCCCGCCTTCGTCCTGTAGGAGAAGGCTGCGTGCCCCATGGAGGATTCCAAGGGTTCCGCATTCCACTGTGGCCGCATGTTCGCCCTGGTCACCGCCACGCCCGCCGGCTTCGACGCCGATGAGCGCGACGTCAGGGTCTTCGATGAACGCGGAAAAAATGCCGATGGCGTTGCTACCGCCATTGACGCAGGCGACGACGGTGTTCGGTAGACCGCCGGTGAGTTCCTGGATCTGGGCGCGGGCTTCGCGGCCGATGACGCGTTGAAACTCGCGGACGATCGTGGGGTACGGATGGGGGCCGGTGGCGGAGCCGAAAAGATAGAAGGTGGTTTCAACGTTGGTGACCCAGTCGCGGAGGGCTTCGTTGATTGCGTCCTTGAGGGTGCGGGTGCCGGAGGTGACGGAGATGACTTCGGCGCCGAGGGTGCGCATGCGGGCGACGTTGAGGGCCTGGCGATGGACGTCTTCCTCCCCCATGTAGACGACGCAGTCAAGACCGAGCATGGCGCAGACGGTGGCGGAGGCGACGCCGTGCTGGCCGGCGCCGGTTTCGGCGATGACGCGACGTTTGCCGCTGACGCGGGCCAGCAAGCCCTGGCCAAGCGCGTTGTTGATCTTGTGAGCGCCGGTGTGGGCGAGGTCTTCGCGCTTGAGGTAGATCTGGGCGCCGCCGAGTTCATCGCTCAACCTGGCGGCGTGGTAGGTGGGCGTGGGACGTCCGGCGTAAAGGTTGAGGAGGTCTTCCAGTTCGGCCACGAAGGCGGGGTCGCGATGGTGCCGGTGAAAGGAAGATTCAAGCTCGTCGAGAGCGGCGACGAGCGTTTCGGGCACATAGCGGCCACCAAACGGGCCGAAGTAGCCGGACTGGTCCGGGACGGCGCCGACCTCAAGCACTTGTGAGAGCCGTCTCGGCGAGTTCGGCGGGGATGCGATTAATCAGGCGCTCACCCAGCACGGAGATTGTCGCCGGGTCTTGAGCGCTCAGGTAGTAGAGCTCGAACAAAGCGGTTACTCGGCCCTGTCGAAGCAGCAGGAAGTAGATATGCGGATCGCCGGGTCCAAGCTGTCGTTCGCCGGGCTCTACGCCGGGTTCGATCCGAATCTCAACGAGGTGGTTCGCGTCGCCCAACTGAACGTCATGCTGCTGGCCGGCGGAGGCCGTGAGGTCAGGGTAGATCTGCCGGAAAAAGCCTACGGCGGCGTCGGCAAGGGAGGCGGGGGGATCTTGGGAGATCGTTTCGTCGATCAATGCCTGGAACATTCGGTCAGCACCCGCCGTATCCCTGTGGACGAACAGCCGCTGGACGAGCTGGAAGGGACGACCGGCAGCCGGGCTGGCCGTGGACTGACGGCGGCTGCCTGTGATGAAGAAGCTGGTCAATTGCGACTCGGCCATGAGCTCCAGCGTGACGTAGGCGCGTGGATCCGCTTCTTGCGCCGTGGTTTGAAGGCTGGGGTCAACCTCGGCGGCCGGCACGACCAGGGACATTGCCGTGTCATCGGCGACGATGGCGTCGACGTCTACGTCAGGCGTGGCAACGGGCGCGGAGCCAGTGCCGCTCTCGGCCTGTATGGCCGCGTCGGGTTGATTTAGAAGAATGTCGCTCTGGCCCTCGGAGAAGAGGAAGCTGATTCGCGTGATGGGTTGCACCGGGCGTTCGCCGTTCTCGAGTTCCAGCCCGTGGGTGCATGCAGCCAGGGCGATCAACACGAGACTCGGCGCGACGAAGCGAAGGCGGCTCACGGCGTGCCGGCCACCGCGAAGGCCTGGCGGGCACTGCGGATGAACTGTTCGATTTTGTCGTGGTCTTTGCGCTGGTTCGTTTCAACCCCGCTGCTGACGTCGACGCCATAGGGTCGAGCGGCGCTAATGGCTGCGGCCACGTTGTCTGGCGACAGGCCGCCGCTGAGCAGAACCCGGTACTCATGGGCCACTTGTGCTGCCAGCGCATAGTCCCAACTTACGCCGGTGCCGCCGGCGTGTCCTTCAACGTGCGCGTCCAAGTGGAACAGCGGGACGTCAAACTTCGAGAGTTCGCCGAAGTCCTGCGGCAGGCGCAGGGTCTTAACGGCCCGCGCCCCGAAGGCCTGGCAATAGGCGGGTGGCTCGGCGCCTGAGAGTTGCACGCGATCGAGCCGGCAGGCGTCGATAGTTTCGAAGACTTCCGAAAGCGGGGCGTCGACGAAGACCCCGAATCGCTCCACATGGGGCGGGGCGCAATCAAAGATGGCTTGCGCCTGGGCGAGCGTGCGGCGGCGGCGGGCCGGCGCGAAGATCACGCTGAGGATATCGGCACCGGCAGCCACGGCTACGTGAGCGTCGGCGGGTTCCAAGAGGCCGCAGATCTTGACGAGCATGTGAGCTAGCGTCCGGCCTCGACCAACACGCGGAGCTGATGGAGTGGGTCGCCGGCTTTCATAATGGACTCGCCGACGAGGACGCCGCTGACGCCGGCGGCGGCCAGACGCTCGACATCGTGGGCGGTGTGGACGCCGCTTTCGCTGACGACGGTGACTTCTTCAGGAATCAGTCTGCAGAGTTCCTCGGTGACGGCCAGGTCCGTGGTGAACTCACGCAGGTTTCGGTTATTGATACCGATGATACGGGCACCAGCCAAGAGAGCTTCGTCGAGTTCTTCCTCGGTGTGGACTTCCACGAGGGCTTCCATCTGAAGCCGATGGACGAGGTCGAGCTGGCCGGCAAGATCCTGGTCGATTGTGAGGCCGGTGATGAGCAGGATCGCATCAGCGCCGTAGGCAGCGGCCTCGAAGATCTGGTAGTCGTTGATTACGAAGTCCTTCTGAAGGACCGGTAGATCGGTCGCATCCCGAGCTGCCAGCAGATCGGTGTGCGTGCCACCGAAGAAGGGCTCGTCGGTGAGTACGGAAATGGCGATAGCGCCCCCGGCTTCGTAGCGAGTTGCCCAGGCGGCAGGGTCCACGTTTTCCGCAAATACGCCGGCGGAGGGAGAGCGTCGCTTGATTTCAGCCATCACGCCGACGCCTTCCTCGTCGAGGGCGTGCCAGAGGGAGCGCGTGGGCGAGCGATGCGCGAGGCGGGTCTGCAGGTCGGCCAAGTGGGCGCGCTCCGCGCGGGCGGCAACGTCGATGCTCTTGCGGGCGACAATGTCGTCGAGGATCACGTCCTACGCTCCAGCGCTCCTGTTTGAGACTTCAACCAGGCGGTCCAGGCAAGCGAGGGCCGCACCGCTGGCAATGGCGTCGGACGCTCGCGCGACGCCGTCGCGCCAGTCATCTGCGATGCCGGCCGCAACCAGCGCGCCCGCGGCGTTGGCCAGGACGACGTCACGGCGCGGGCCGTGGCGTTCGCCGGCGAGTACAGCGCGGGTCTGGATGGCCACCGATTTCGCGTCGTGGGTCTGAAGCTCCGAGGCGTCCACGATCGGGAGCCCGAAGTCGGCCGGCATCAGGTCGTAGGCGGATATGACGCCGTCGCTGACGTCGAGGACGTGGGTAGGGCCGGTGAGGGAGATCTCGTCCACACCGCTGTGCCCGTGAACCACGAGCGCGCGGCGGATCTCCAGTATTCGCAGCGCCTCGGCGATGGTGGACGCCAGGGCGGGATCGCCGACTCCGAGCAGGCGCCGCTGGGCTCCGGCGGGATTGGTGAGCGGACCGAGGATGTTGAAGACGGTGCGAATGCCGATTTCGCGACGCAGTGGGGCGGCGAAACGCATGGCGGGGTGGAAGGCCACGGCAAACATGAAGGCCACGCGGGCTTCGCTCAACGCTTGCGCCACCAGCTCCGGGCCGGCCATGAGATTGACGCCGAGGGCTTCCAGGACGTCGCTGCTGCCGGCGGGGCGGGTGACACCACGGTTGCCATGTTTGGCGACGACCGCTCCGGCTCCGGCTGCCACGATGGCTGCAGCAGTCGAAATCCCTACCCAGCGTGTGCTGCCGCCGCCGGTACCACACGTGTCGACCAGCGAGGCCCTGTCCACATCCACACGCAGGGCATGGCGGGTCATGCTGGAGGCGAAGCCGGCGACTTCGGCGGCGGTTTCGCCCTTGAACCGCAGGGCGGTGACGAGCGCGCCGAACTGGGCGGGCGTCATCTCGTCTTCGAGAATCGCGTCCATCAGGGCGGCCGCCGTGGCGCGGTCGAGATCGCCTCCGTCAACGACGGATCGAATGGCTTCCGTGATCATGCGGCCACCGGAATTTCGGCCAGGTTGAGAAAGTTGCGCAGGAGGGCGGGCCCGGCGGTCGTCAAGATCGATTCCGGATGGAATTGCACGCCGTAGATGGGGTGCGAACGATGCTGCATTCCCATGATAAGCCCGTCGGGGCTTTGGGCCGTAACTTCGAGCACAGTCGGGAGCCCTTCACGCTCCACGATCAAGGAGTGGTAGCGCGTAGCTTCGAAGGGATTCGGCAGATCGGCAAAGAGGCGGCGTCCGTCGTGAGAGATGGGGGACGTCTTGCCGTGCATGAGGACCGGGGCGCGAACGACTTGCCCGCCGAAGGCGGCGCCGATGGACTGGTGGCCCAGGCAGACGCCCAGGGTCGGGACGGCAGGGCCGAGGGTACGGATGAGGTCGACGGAGATTCCGGCCTCGTACGGGGTGCAGGGACCAGGTGAGATGACTATGGCGTCGGGCGCCATGTCAGTTACGTCGTCAACCGTGACCGCGTCGTTTCGGTACACAGTGACGTCCGGCTGCAGGACCTGGAGGTACTGCACCAGGTTGTAGGTGAACGAGTCGTAGTTATCCAGCACGAGCAGCACGAGCCGCCTCCTCCGCGAGTTCGATGGCCTGCAGCACGGCGCGGGCCTTGTTCAGGCACTCCTGGTACTCGGTGTCGGGAACGGAATCCGCCACGATGCCGGCGCCGGCCTGGACATGGGCGCGACCGTTGTGGGCGAGCAAGGTGCGAATGGTGATGGCGGTGTCCATATCGCCGGAATGGCTGATATAGCCGACGGCGCCGCCGTAGGGACCGCGCCGGAGGTTCTCCAGCTCTGCGATGATTTCCATGGCGCGGATCTTGGGGGCACCGCTGAGCGTGCCGGCGGGGAAGCAGGCGCGAAGGGCGTCGACGCCCCGGATGCGGGTATCGAGGCGACCGCTCACGTCGCTGACGATGTGCATGACATGGGAAAACCGCTCGACGATCATGAGGTCATCGACGCTGACGGTGCCAGGCCTGGAAACGCGACCGAGATCGTTGCGGCCGAGGTCGACGAGCATGACGTGCTCCGCGAGTTCCTTGGGGTCGGCCAGGAGGTCGCGCTCGAGTTCTGCCTCCTCGTCCGGGGTTGAGCCACGGGGGCGGGTGCCGGCGATGGGGCGGGTGCGGGCACGGCCCTCGACAGCCTGAAGGAGCATTTCGGGTGAAGCGCCGGCCAGCTGAAGGTCGCCGCAATCCAGATAAAACATATAGGGGGAGGGATTGACGCGCCGCAGATGACGGTAGACCTGGAATGCGTCGACGCTGAGGGGGCGGCTAAACCGAATGGAGGGCACGACCTGAATGATGTCGCCGGCGGCGACGTACTCCTTGGCTCGGCGAACGCAGTCCTCAAAGTCGACCTGCGTCATGCTCTGGGAGGCGCCGCTGCCGTTCGGGGTCGGAAGCGCCGGGGCCGCGGCATAGGGACCGTCAAGTCGTTGGGCCAGCCGATCAAGGCGCGATCTGGCGGCGGCCAGCGAGGCCTCGGCGTCGCCGCCGGGATGCGCGAGAGTCACCAGCCGCAGGACCTGCGTGACATGGTCGAAGACGACCAGGTCGTCGCAGTACATAAAGACAGCGTCGGGCACGCCAAGGGTGTCCCGCTCGGGTACCGGGAGGCGTTCAAAGTCGGCGGCGACGTCGTATCCCAGGAAGCCGACCGTGCCACCCTGGAAGGGCGGCAGCTCGGGATGGGTGGCGATCGGAAACGGATGCTGAATGCCGGCGATGTACTCGAGCGGGTCGTCGTAGGACTCGGTGGCGGGACTTCGGCTGCCACGAAGCACGGTGGCCTGGCCGTCGCGCAGTCGCGCCACGGCCCGGGGGGACCCGCCCACGAACGAATAGCGACCGACGGCTTCACCACGCTCCACGCTTTCGAGGAGGAACGAGGGGCCGCTACCGCGGATCTTGAGGTAGGCGGCTACGGGCGTGTTGAGATCGGCGGGGATGTCGCGGAAGACCGGGACGCCACGGCCGGCGCGTAGATGCTCAAGCGTCCAGGCGCCGGCGTGCGCGCGGGACGGTGCAGTGGACAGCATGTGGCCCCTCCTTCCGGCGCCTTAAAGCAAAAACCTCTCGCCAACGGGGGCGAGAGGACTGTGGCCTTCGCGGTGCCACCCCTAATTCAAGCGCCAGAGGCGCTCCTCACAGGTACGGAGCCTGAGGCTCGATACCCTGCCCGGATAACGGTGGGCCTCCGTCGGAGCCTACTGGGCAGTGCCGTTCGGTCCGCGGCTCACGGGGCCATTCGACGCTGTTCCCACGACCGGACTTTCAGCACCAGGTCCGGCTCTCTGGCGTGGAAGGTCGCGCGTACTCGTCCCGATCAACGCCTTTCCGAAGGTAAGCGTAGGCGGGCCGCGTGGGCGAGTCAACGGAAACTTGGGAGGCACCGAAACGAAGAGGATCGTCGCCTGGAGGCGACGGCCTCAGCCTGTGCGTGCTCTTGCGATCAGATCGCGGATGGACGCCGTGTGCGCGCGCAGCATGTCGGTGGGGTCGTCGGCGCCGTCGGGGTCGCGACCTTCCCATTCGGTCGAGAGGTAGCCGTTGTACTTCGACTGGACGAGGCGGCGGACCATGTCGGCCAGCGGAAGGTCGCCTTCGCCCGGGCCGACGGACTCCCAGCCGTCGCGGCCGCCGCCGGTGAGCTTCATATCCTTGAAGTGGGTGTGGATGACGTCACGGTGAATGAGTTCCCAGGTCTGGGCGACCGTCTCGCCGTTGCGGACGGGGTGGGCAAAGTCCCAGACCACGCCGATCCCGGTGTGGTCGGCGAGGTCGAGCACGCGTCGGACCCTCCGTCCGGTTGCAAAGGCATCATGAGTTTCAAGGGCGAGGCGGATGCCGTGGGCGTCGGCTGCCACGGCGACTTCGCGCAGCGACTCGGCGACCCAGCCGTTGACTTCGTCGTCGGAAGGACCCGGATCGTAATTGCCGCCGAAGACGCGCACGATGGGGGCGTGCCAAGCGTCGGCAAGCTCGACGAAGGCGATTGCACGCTCAATTTCGCGCCGTCGCTCGTCGGCGGATGGGAAGGCGAATCGACTCCCGCTGCCAACAACGCAGATTTCAAGGCCGGCATTGGCGACGGCGTCAGCGATTGCCGAACGTCGATCGCCGGGCATCGCGGGATCGATCGGCTGGCCATCCAGGTTGCGGAGCTCCAGCCCGTCACAGCCGGTCGCGGTGGCGACGGCGATGTGCCGGTCGAGCGACCAGGTGGGCGCGGAGTAGGTGGTGAAGGAAACGCGCATCGGCCTGATCCCAGGCGGGCGTGGCGTGAGATTATGCCGCCTACGAGTAGCCGGTAGCCGTGTGCCATAGTCACCGGCGGACGAGTGGCCGTGGGTCAACGATTCGCGCCCAGCCAGTTTCAGACTGGGGGACCGACTTGCAGGAAGATACCGACGTGCCCGAGCAGCTGGCGTCGATCAGCGTGTTTTTTCCCTGCCACAACGAGGCGGAAAACGTCGAGCAGGTCATAGGGAATGCGCTGGAGCACCTGCCGGCAGTTGCGGACGACTTCGAGATCATCATCGTTGACGACGGGTCAACGGATGCTACGGCGGCGCAAACGGAGGCAATCGCACAGAAGGATGCCCGCGTGCGCGTGGTGTCGCACTCGACAAACCTCGGGTACGGGCGCGCGCTGCGAACGGGGTTCGAATCGGCGCGAGGCGACCTGATCTTTTGCGCGGACGGTGACGGCCAGTTCTCGCTGGCGGACCTGCCTGCTGTCGTGGATGCGCTGGACGATCACGGGTTTGTCCTGGGATACCGGATCAACCGAGCGGATCCGTTCTACCGGCGCGTGAACGCGTGGCTGTGGGGACTGTCGGTGCGGGTTCTCCTGGGTTTTCGCGTGCGGGACCTGGACTGCGGGTTCAAGCTGTATCGGCGCGAGGCGGTGCCGGTCGCGGACTTCATCTCGGGTCGCGGCGCGGCGATCTCGGCGGAGCTGATTGCACGGGCGTTGCGGGGCGGGCATACCTTCACGCAGGTGGGCGTGACGCACTATCCGCGCCAGGCGGGCACGCAGTCGGGCAACAGCCCGCGCGTGATTCTGAACTCATTTCTTGACATAATTCAGTTGTGGCGAGGTCTGAGATCAAGCTGAGCGTTATCGTTCCCGCGTTCAACGAGGCGGAGACGATTGCATTGGTGCTGGAGCGGGTGTCTGCGCTGGAGCTCGACACCGAGATCATCGTCGTGGATGACAGCTCGACCGACCGGACGCTTGATGCGATTACCGATGCCGGCGTGCCGGGTGTGCGCGTCGTTCGACATCCGGTCAACCAGGGGAAAGGCGCGGCGGTCCGGACGGGGTTGGCCGAGGCCAGCGGCGACGTGATCGTGATCCAGGACGCCGACCTGGAATACCACCCGAGTGACTTCCTTCCAATGCTCAGGCTGATTGAGTCCGGCGAGGCACGCGTGGTGTACGGCTACCGGGACTTCAGCAGCCAACGATTTCTGCTTCGCGCCGGGAATCAGGCGCTGACGTTACTGACGAATCTGCTCTACGGCGTGGCTATCCGGGACATGGAGACCTGCTACAAGATGTGGCGACGCGAGGTTCTGCAGGACGTGACCCTTCACGCGGATTCGTTTGACCTGGAAGTGGAACTGACCGCCGCGTTCGTGTCACGCGGGGAGCCGATTGCCCAGGTTCCAATCAGTTACGAGGCTCGCGAAGAGAAGAAGAAGCTGCGCTGGTGGGTGGATGGGCCCGAGGCCGTGATCAAGTTGATTCACTTTCGGTTTTTTGGGTAGGCGAGCCGGAGGACTCGGGCGGCGGGGGTGCGGACGATTCGAGCGGCGCCTCGTCGCCGGCGGCTCCTCCCGCGGCCCCGTAGGGAAGCGCGTGGTCGGGGAGGTCGATTTGGGGGGCCTCGGACGAGGCTACCGGGGAAGCTGCGGGTACCTGGGGGGCCCGTGAGTCCCAGGCTCGAGAATCAGCCGGAGCATTCTGGTGAATGAACTGTCCGCAGAATTGGCAGAAGACGTAGTTGTTCAGGACAAGACGGAAGCAGCGCGGGCAGTAAGGGTCTTCGCGGGACAGCGGATTGGCGTTCATCGAGCCGTTACCGCAGCGATGGTGCCGCCACCGAGCACCTCCTCGCCGTCGTAGAACACCGCGGACTGGCCTGGGGCCGGCGCCCAGGTCGGCTCGTGAAAGTCCACGGTGACCCCGCTCGCAGCAATGACGAGGGTGGCGTCGGCCAGCGGCATTCGGTAGCGGGTGCGGACGCCGACCGGACACGGGGCGGTAGGAGGAGAGCCGGCCACCCAATGGGCGTCTTGAACGTCGATCTGACGGGCGGCGGCCTGCGTGCGCGAGCCGACGGTAACCCGGTTGGCGACAGGATCCAGATCGACAACGTAGCGGCGGCTGGCGCTTCCGCCGAGGTTGAGGCCGCGGCGCTGGCCGGGGGTGACGGATTCGAGACCACGGTGGCGGCCAACCGGGTTGCCGGCGGTGTCGACGATCTGGCCGGGCCCCGTGGTGCCGTGGGCGCGCACGTAGCCGGCGTGGTCGTTGTCGGGGACGAAGCAGATTTCCTGGCTGTCGGCCTTGCGGGCGACCGGCAGGTTGAAGTCAGCTGCGAGCCCGCGGACTTCGCGCTTGGTCAGATCGCCGATCGGAAAGAGCGTTCGCGCAAGCTGGCGCTGGCCGAGGACGTGCAAGACGTAGGACTGGTCCTTGCCGGGATCGCTGGCAGCAAGGAGGCGCCAGCGACCGTTCGTTGGGTCCGGCCTGATTCGAGCGTAGTGGCCGGTTGCGATGTAATCGGCGCCAAGCTCGTCGGCCTTGGTGACGAAGGATCCGAAGCGGACGGTGCGGTTGCACATGACGCAGGGGTTGGGGGTCTGACCGTTGAGGTAGGACCTGATCCAGGGATTGATGACGGCGGCTTCGAACTCTCGCCGGTAGTCGATGACGTAGTGGGGGATCCCGAGGATGGCGCAGACGCGGCGTGCGTCGTCAATGGTGTCCGGAGTGCAGCAACCGTTGCCCGTGGAGCGGGCCATGAGCTCGGCCGGCCACTGGTTGAAGGTGACGCCGATGACGTCGTAGCCGTCGCGGGCTAGCAGGGCGGCGGCGACGGAGCTGTCGACGCCGCCGCTCATGGCCACGAGGACTCGGGAGGGCATGCTGTGGTGGGGTGTTGAATCGGTTCGGTTGAGGCTAGCACCGAGGGGCTCGATGGAGCGTGAGGTTCTCTTTGCGGGTGTCGGCGTACGAAGAATCCGGGCGCCGGCCGGACTTGCCGGGATGCGAATTGAAAGGTCGCGATGGGGCAGGGCAGCCAGATAATGTGGGAACGCAGTTTCCCGGCGTGCTGACTCTTGGTTGATCTCGCACTTCTGCAGTCGCTGGCTCAGCCGGCTGAGACGAAGCTGGTGTTGCTGGTGCTGGACGGGCTGGGCGGGCTGCCGCGCGCGGCGGGCGGGCCGACCGAACTGGAGGCCGCCAGCACACCCAACCTGGACCAGCTGGCCAGGGACGGCCAGGCGGGGCTCAGTCAACCGATCGGGCTGGGGATTACACCTGGGAGCGGTCCCGGGCACCTGGCGCTGTTTGGGTACGACCCGGTGGCTTCAAATATCGGACGCGGTGCGCTGTCGGCACTGGGACTAGGTCTGCGGCTTGACGAGGGTGATCTTGGGGTGCGGCTGAACTTCTGCACGCTGGATGACCGGGGCATCGTGGTTGATCGTAGGGCGGGGCGGATCGAGACGAAGGCGAATCAGGAACTAGTGGCGAAGCTGAATGAGATTGAGGTTCCAGGAGTGGAATTGGAGTTCGCCACGGAGTCGCAGCACCGGGCGGTGCTGATCATTCGCGGCGCGTATCTGGCGCCATCGATTCAGGAGACTGATCCGCAGGCGGTGGGCGTACCACCTCTCGAACCGGAACCGCTGACCGCGACGGCTCAACACACGAGCGCGGTGCTGCGGTTGGTTACCGAGGCTGTGCGGGATTGCATTGGGAGCGAATCGCCGGCGAACTTCGTGCTGATGCGCGGGTATGCGGGGCTACCGGCGTTGGAAAGCCTGAAGTCACTGTATGGGCTGCAGGCGGTCTGCCTGGCGACCTACCCGATGTACAAGGGTCTGGCCCGCGTGGCAGGTATGGCGGTTGTTGACGGGTTGCAATCGGTGGACGACCAGACGGCGATGCTGGCGACGGCGTGGGACGAGCACGACTATTTCTTCATCCATCACAAGGCCCCGGACGCCCGAGGCGAAGACGGCGACTTTGACGCGAAGACGGCAGCGATCGAGGAGATGGACCGGCGGCTACCGACATTACTGGAGCTTGGGCCGGACGTGCTGGTGGTGACGGGAGATCACTCAACGCCGTCGCAACTGCGGCAGCACTCATGGCATCCGGTGCCGTGCTTGTTCTGGGGCGGTAGCGTGCGGGCAGATACGACAGCGAGCTTTGGCGAGCGGTCGTGCGGACAGGGCTCCCTGGGTGTGTTTCCGGCGCAGTCGATCATGGCGCTGATGCTGGCGCACGGCGGGCGGCTGCAGAAGTTTGGGGCGTGAGATGAGCGCCTTGAGATCGGAATTCAGGGCGATTCCCGCCGTCGACGTCGTGGCGCAGGCCATTGTGCGGCTGGCGCCGGACGTTCCAGCACGGATGGCTGTACGGGCCGCTCGCGATGAGATTGCGCTGGTGCGCGGGGCGGTGACGCGTGGGCAGCAGGCGGCGACCATGGAAGCGATTGCCGAGGCGGGGGCGCTGCGGGCGCGGCTGGTGCTGGCGGATGCGCCGCGGCCGGTGATCAACGCGACGGGCGTCATCATCCACACCAACCTGGGACGAGCGCCGTTGAGCGAGCGGGCGCTGGACGCGGTTCGGGCGGCCTCTGGCGGATACAGCGACCTGGAATTCGACCTGGATACGGGTGGGCGAGGGTCGCGATCGAAGCACATCTCAGACGTGGTGCGTGAAGTTACGGGGGCCGAGGCGGCGGTGGTTTTGAACAACAACGCGGCGGCGGTGTTTCTGGCCCTGGAGGCACACGCGCGGGGTCGCGAGGTGCTGGTGGCGCGGGGGGAGTCAATTGAGATTGGCGGTGGATTTCGGATTCCGGACATCCTGCAGGCGAGCGGGGCGCGGCTGCGGGACGTGGGAACCACGAACCGGACGCGGGTGGAGGACTTTGCGCGGGCCGTGACCGACGAAACGGCCGCGATTCTGCGGGTGCATCCGAGCAACTTTGCGCAGGTGGGGTTCACGGAGTCGCCGGATCAGGCTGAGCTGGCCAGCCTGTCGCGCGAGCGCGGGCTGCTGCTCATCAACGATCTGGGATCAGGGGCGTTGCTGGATACGACAATGTACGGGCTGGCGCGCGAGCCGCTGATCGGTGAGGCCCTGGACGCCGGTGCGGATCTGGTGACGTTCTCCGGCGACAAGCTTCTGGGTGGGCCGCAGGCCGGGGTGATTGTTGGATCCGCGGAAGTGATCGAGCCGCTTGCGCGGCGGCCGCTGGCACGGGCGCTGCGGCCGGACAAGATGACGATTGCGGGATTGCGGGCGACACTCGGGCACTACCTTCGGGATGAGGCCGCTGAGCAGGTGCCGGTGTGGCAGATGATCGCGACCGGGGTTGATGAATTGCGCGAGCGGGCGGAAGGCGTGACCGCGGGCGTGGCGGGCGTCCGGCTGGCGGATTCCAGCGCGGCCGTCGGCGGTGGTGCGCTGCCCGGGCAGACGCTGCCGAGCGTTGCGATTGAGGTGATGAGTCCTCCAGGCGGCGCGGACACGCTGGCACGGCGATTGCGGTCAGTCACGCGGCCGGTCATTGGGCGTATTCACGAGGAACGCCTGCGTCTTGACATGCGGACAGTGCTACCCAGGGAAGAAGCCGCTCTGCGAGAGACGCTGCTGGCGCTCTGACGTGCGCCAGGGGGAGATTCGGGGCGCAGCTAAGGCTAGAATCCGGGGACCCGCGCGCCAGAGCCGCGTTGATGGCCAACCTATCGACCGCTGACGAAGACGTCGCCTTTCGACGGGCGACCGAGCGAGTTCGCGCGCGAGTTGGGTTTTTGGCACACGTTGGAGTCTTTCTGGCGATCGGGTTGCTTCTGCTGGTGCTGAATCTGGTCACGACGCCGGAAAGCTTGTGGTTCTTCTGGCCAATGTTGTTCTGGCTGATCGCCCTGGCGGCACACGTGGTGGTGCTCTTTGGACCTGGGATGCGTGCCATGGAACGCTGGCGCGACCGTGAGTATGAGCGGGAGATCGACCGGATGTCGGCGCGACGCGGGGACAGCGGCGACGACGCCGGGACGACCGGGTGACCGCCGTTCGCAGATTCGGCACGCGGGGCTGGCAGCGGTTGACGGAGATTTATCCGGCTCGCACGCGTCCAACCGAGATGCTGGGAATCTACGCCGAGCACGCCACGGTGGTTGAAGCGGAGAACGTCTTCAGCGGGATTCCGAAGCCGGAGCGGGTGCAGGAGTGGGTGGACCAGACGCCGGACGGGTTCAAGTTTGACGTGGTGGCGTTTGGGGGGCTGACGTTGTACCAGCGGCGGCCGGGGGCGGATCCGCGTCGAAAGAAGTCCTGGACGGAAATCGCCGTGGAGCCGCCGGGCGTGCTGTTCGAGGATCTGCGGGAATCACTTGAGCCGTTGCGGGCCGCGCGACGGTTGGGTGCGGTGATCCTGCAGTTTCCGCCGTGGTTTGAAGCCGGAAGCGCGGGGCGCGAATACCTGGGACGGGTGCGTGAGGGGCTGCCGGATCTGCCGCTGGCGGCAGAGCTGCGACACCCGACGTGGCAGGTTCCGGTGAACCAGGAGTCGACGCTGGAGACGTTGATTGAGCTTGAGATCGGCACGGTTGTGGTGGACCTGCCCTCGGAGGCCGACGAGTGGTACCCGCCGTTCGACATGACGACCGTGGATGACCTGGCGGTGGTTCGTTTGCACGGACAGAACGCAGCCGGATGGGGGCGGACTTTGCAGGCGCCCGTGGAGCCGGTGGTCTACGAATATGACGAGAGCAGTCTTGCGCCCTGGGTGGGCCGGGTGCGCGCGCTGAGCCTGGAGGCAACCGAAGTGCACGTGCTGGTGGGTACGGCGCCGCCGGATGCCGCGCTGGCGAGCGCCAGGGCGCTGGCGGAGGCCATAGACGCCGCCGACGAGGCCGAGGCTCGCTGGGGATATGTGCCGTAGCGGGAATCCGCACCGACGCGCCCGGGCATGAGGACGCCGGCGGTTGGCCGGCCGCGCGTGCTGAGCCTGGTTGAACTGGATTTAGCAGCGTTGAAGCGGCTGGAGCGAGTCGCGGATGTGGACGTCAGACCGTGGACGCAGACGCTGGAGCTGGCGGATCCGGAAGCGCTCGGCGAGGAGCTAGCGGCGCGCAGGGTGGTGGGGCTGTTCGTGGAGGCCGACTTCGTGCTGGCGGAGACGTTTGCGGCGGCTCCGGAACTGAAGTTCGTGGGGATCTGCCGCGGGGACTCGGGCCACGTGGACATCGAGGCGGCGACCCAGGCTGGTGTGGTAGTGACGCATACGCCAGGTCGAAATGCTGAAGCAGTAGCGGAACTGACGATCGCAATGATGCTGGCGTTGCTGCGGGACGTTCCGAGAGCGCTGGCCTACGTAGCGGAGCGTCGCTGGAACGATCCCGTGTCGGCGTACGTGGAGATGCGAGGTTCGGAGTTGGGTCGTCAGGTGGTGGGAATCATTGGCCTGGGGCGAATTGGCCGTGCGACGGCGCGGCTGGCCGGTGCTTTCGGGGCGCAGGTGCTGGCGACCGACCCGGCGCTGAACGGCGAGCAGATTCGGGCGGCGGGATGCGAGCCAGCTTCGTTGCGCGATCTGCTGGCGGCCTCCACGATTCTGGCTGTGCACTGCCCCTCGCTGGAGTCCACTCGGGGAATGATTGATGCGAAGGCGATTGGCCAGATGCGCAGGGGCGCGCGGCTGGTGGTGACCACCGGCGAAGGGGTGGTGCGGGAAGAGGACGTAGCCGCGGCGCTAAGTGCTGGCCAGTTGGCCGGGGCGGCGTTTGACGTGTTCGACACGCATCCGATACGTCCGGACAGCCCGTTGCTCGATGCGGCGAACGCGCTGTTGCTGCCGCACATTGGCGGGGCGACGGACGCGACGGTTCAGCGGTATTCGACGATGGTGGTCGACGATTTCATGACGTTTCTGGACGGGCGGCGGCCTGAAGGGATCGTCAATCAGAAGGTCTCGGAGCGGCATGGCTGAACGGTTGTACGTGGGTCTGGATATCGGATCGTCGGGGATCCGGGCCGTGGCCGTGACAGCCGAAGGTCGGCTGGCGGGCGAGGCGAGGCGCCCACGATCCAGGGTGCCGATGTCTCTAATGGACTCCGAACGCGACCTGGAATTGGAGAGTATCTGGCGTGGGTGCGCGGATGTGCTGGACGAGGTAAGCGAGGGACGCCACGTCGCGGCCGTTGGTGTGGCCGCGTGCCGGCATAGCCTGATCGTTACAGACGCGGCGGACACGGTGCTATTTGCGTCGGGCAATGACGACGTTCGGGCGTCGTTGGCCGGGGCGAGCGTGGAATCGGAGTGCGACCGCCCGGTGCTGGCCGTGACGGGGCATACGCCGGCGATGATTCACTGGCCAGGGAAGCTGCGCTGGCTGGCCGAGGAGCGCCCCGACGTGTGCGCCGCCGCCGCGCGGATCACGACGCTGGAAGGGTGGGTTGCGGGCCGGATGGGTGCGGAACCCGTGCTGACAGACGCTTCAGCCGTGGAGACGGGGGCGTGGGATCTGGAGTCTGACGAGTGGGCGATGAAGTTAATACCTAGTTGGGCGCAGCCGTTGCTTCCAGCGATCGAGCGTGATCCGACGCCGGCGCGAGTTCGAACGAGTATCGGCTTGAGCCCTGACTGCGTGGTTGCCGCCGGCTGGCCGGACTCGCACGCGGCGGAGTATGCGACGCGGGGCGTTAGCGCGAACGGAGACTGCGTGGCGGCGGGTTGGACCACAACGATCCTGCGGCCCACTGAGGTCCACCATTCCGACACGCCGGTTTGGCGTGGACGGCGGATGGGCGGTGGCCTGGTGGCGGAGGCAAACGCGGGGGACGGGGGGACCGGCTATGGATGGCTGCAGGCGCTGCATCCGGCGGGCGAGCCTACGATGGAGGCGACGGGTGACGAGCCGGCCGCCGAGGTGGGAGTGTTCGTGCTGTCCGGGCTGCAGCTGATGGATTGGAGCGCTCCCGGACTGAGCGTTACCGGGATGTTGAGTCCGGCACCATTTGTCGTTGGAACGCCGACCGCGTCGATGCTGGGGACGGCGGTTCTTGAGGACCTGGCGTTTGCGATCCATGGCAACCGGCTGGCGCTGGATGCGATGCAGTCGGTCGTCGGGCCGGTGCGGCTGACCGGCGGCTACACGCGAGCCCCGGCGGCCGGGCAGATCCTGGCGAATGTGACGGGGTCGAACGTGTGCTCGTTTCCGAGTTTGTCCGCGCCGGCATGGGGCGCGGCGCTGGCGGGGTCGGCGGACGACTTCGGAGGCATGGCGAACGCGGCGGACGCTCTTGTGCCGGACGGCGCCTGGTATGAGCCAGACATGACGAGCGTGGCTGCCTTTGCGGATCACTACGAGCGGTGGCTCGACTTGCGGGAGCGACTGGAGACCTTCGTGCAGGATGCGCTCTAGATGGACTCAGACCTGAAATCGGCGGTTGTACAGGTAGCGCGTGCAATGTCGAGTGAGGGACTGGTCGTTGGATCGGCGGGCAACGTGAGCGCGCGGGCCGGAGGCGGCAACGCGATGTACATCACGCCGACACGCGTCCCGTATCCCAACCTGATGCCCGAGGACATCGTGACCGTTACGTTCGAGGGCGATCCGATCGAGGGCGATCCGATCGAGGGCGAGGGGTTGCCGTCAACGGAATCGCTGATGCATGGAGCGATCTACGAGGCCAGGCCGGACGTGAAGGCGGTGGTTCACGCACATCCGGTTCACGCGAGCGCGATGGCGGTGCGGCGGGAGGCGATTCCGACGTTCGTGGATGAGCAGGTGGTGTACCTGGGCGGCGCAGTACAGGTGAGTCGGTATGCGCCGGCCGCATCGGAGGAACTGGCCGAAAATGCCGTGGCGGCGCTGGGTGAACGGCGGGCTGTGCTGCTGGCCAACCACGGCACTTTGACGGTCGGCAGGGATCCCGAGGAAGCGCTGGAGATGACGCGGCTGACAGACCGTCTGGCGCACATCTGGCTAGTGGCTTCGTCCCGTGCCGGTGCACACTTACTTCCAACCGATATAGTTGAGGCAGAGATTGAACTTTACAGGATGACGCAGAACGAAGGGGGCGTATGATGCCGCTACAGGTTCCCGGGTTTCTGCTGCGACGGCTATATGTGCGCGGCAGCCTGCGGCGGACGGATGACGGGTTTCAACTGGAACTAAAGAACACGCTTGGTTCGGGCTATGCGCGGCGGCTGCTGCCACTGAAGGTAAATGGTATGGAGATTCCGCTGAAGAACTGCTTCTTCGAGGTGGACGGAGTGCGCCATGGGTTTGCAGACGTAACGCCGGAGGCGCCCTTCAGCCTGGCGCTAAACCGAACATCGGTACTGGGCGGCACGGGTGTCAACCTGACCGAGGACGTGGTCGAGGTGACGATGGGCTTTGCGGTGCAGGGGCTGGGGAATCTGTCCTTTAGCGTGAAGGACACGCCGGCGAGCGACTAGCGGCGTGCGCTGCTTCGTGACGGGCGCGTCGGGGCAGATTGGTTCGGCTCTGATTCGGCGGCTGTGGCGTGACGGGCACGATGTAACGGCGCTGGTGCTGCCGGGTGACCCATGGGCCGATGCTGCGTTCGACGGAGTGCCTGTGGCGCGGGTTACGGGCGATGTGACCGAAGTCTCCACGTTTCCCGATGTGCGCTTTGACTGGCTATTTCACCTGGCAGCCGACCAGTCGTTCTGGCGCGGCGACGAAGCGAAGCAACGGTCGGTGAACGTGGACGGGGTACGGAACTTGATGGAGTGGGCGTCCGGTACGGGAACGAGCCGCGTGGTGCACGTGAGTTCGCTCGCGGCGGTTGGCCTGGCGGACAGGCCGGACGAAGTAATGGATGAAGACGCTGTCGCGCAGCCGGCGTCCAGGCGCCTGATGTATGCGGAGCACAAGCGGGCCGGTGAGCGGCTAGCCGTGGAGGCGGCGGACCGCGGGCTGCGCGTGACCATCGCCAGCCCCGGGACGGTGCTGGGTCCGTGGGACCACGGTAGGCACGCCGAGCAGTTGTTGCGTCCGCTGATGAGGGGTCCACTTCGCTTTTCGCCGGCCGGTGGCGTGAATGCTGTGGACGTTCGGGACGTTGCCGCTGGCCTGCTGCGACTGGCGAGGACAGGCGTACGGGGGCGGCGCTACCTGTTGACGGGGCACAACCTGACATACGCCGAGCTGTCGGATCTGGGGGCTGCGGTTCTGGGGACGCGTGCGCCGCGAGTTGGATTGCCGTCGGGCGGCTTGCGCGTTCTGGCCGCCCTGCTTGAGCGACCGGGGATGTGGCTCGGGCGGAAACCGCCGGCGACGCCGGACGAGGTGGCGGTTGGGTCGCGATTCCTGTACTTCTCGAATGCACGGGCCGTGTCCGAGCTTGGATTTCGCGTGCGGCCGGTGCGGGAGACGATCGTCGACTCGGTGGCGTGGTACCGGGCGACCGGCGTGTGGACTTAGATGGTTGGCACCAGATCTCGCCGGCGCTCAGGCGGGCAGGGTTTGCCGGTCTTCCGTTGAGTAGGTGACGACAACCACGCAGGGCCGGCGTTCGCGATTGTGGGCCTGGTGGGGCGCGCCAATCGGGATGTGCAGGAGGTCGCCAGCTTCGAGGCGGACGGTGGCGCCGTCGAGTTCATGATGGATGGCGCCTTCAACGACGAATAACAGCTCGTGACAGTTGGGGTGGAGATGCCGGGGATTGGACGCGCCGGGTTCGAGGCGGACGTGGCCGAATGTCATTTCCGATCCCGGGGTGAGTCGGCGATTGGCCAGCCACTCGATAGTGCCCCAGTCGGAACGCTCGGCGATGCCCTGGCCGAGGTGGACGATGCGCGGTTCGGCGGACGAGGCGGCTGAGTCTGTCATCAGGAATCACCGCAGGTGTCGGTCGGCGCAGAGGAACGATACCCGGTCCACGGCTGACGCCGAGATGACGGCGGCGGTGGAGCGTCCGTAGGCTTGGCACCGGCGCGCGACTAGGTGAGATTGGGCAAATGAAGAACGCATTCGATCACCTGCAGGCGGACGTGGTCGTGGCCGGCGCCGGCATTGGCGGGCTGACGGCGGCTCGGACCGCGCTGGAGAAGGGCGCGTCGGTGCTGGTGATTGAGAAGGCGCCCGAGATCGGTGGGTCGGCGGCCGTTTCCGGGGGATCGGCCTGGACCGCGGCGAACGTGGACGCCTGGTTGAGCGTGCAGCCCGGCGGGAACGCAGCCATGGGTCAGGCCCTGGTCGACAACTACCTGGACGGCGTGGCGTGGTACGAGTCGTTGGGTTTGCAGATTGAGGAGCAACTGGATCCGACGCCGTACAAGTTTGCGCGGTACGTGCACGCGTTTCGGCCGGACTCGCGAACGTTCATGAAAGATCTGGCCGCAAGCGTGGAGGCAGGGGGCGGGACCATCCTGACGAATACGGCGCTACGGTCGCTTCGCGTTGGGCGCGACGGTGGTGTGGCCGGCGTGGAAGGGCGCGGGGGCGGACGGACGGTGGAGGTTTCGGCTGGTGCGGTGGTGCTGGCGACGGGTGGGTTCCAGGCAAGCCCCGACCTTCGCGCCCGCTACTTTGGTCGCTGGGCGCATCACGTGATCGTGCGCGGAAACGCGTACAGCACGGGCGACGGCTTTCTGGCCGCACTGGAAGCGGGCGCAGGTACGGCGGGGCCGTTCGGGCGCTTCTACGGGCACATGATTCCGGCTCCGCCGGCCAGGACCGGGGTTCACAACTTCGCCAGCGTAAAGCCCGACTTCAGCCAGAACTCGGTGTTCGTGAACCTGCACGGGCAACGGTTCGACGACGAATTCCTGGGCGACGAGGTGACCGTTCATGCCACGGTGCATCAGCCGGAGGCGCTCTGCTTCCTCATCTTCGACGAGCGGGTTCGGAAGATCCGAGCGACGGGCATGGGGGAGCGTCCGGGGGCGGTCGAGCGGCGTATCGAGAACATCACAAACGCCGGCGGAGAGATTCTGGAGGCGGGGGACCTTGAGACGCTGTCGGCGGAGATGGCGCGGCGGTGGGGCGTGTCGCCTGGGCCGCTGATGGCCACGCTTCGCGAACACAACGCGGCCGCGGCGGCTGACGACCTAACGATGTTGAGCGTGCCGCGAAGCGGCGGGTTGCAGCCGCTGGACAGCCCGCCGTTTCGGGCAATTCGCTGCCTGCCGGGGGCCACGTTTACGTACGGCGGCGCGCATGCCAACGAGCGGGCCCAAATTCTGGACCTGGCTGGCCAGCCTATTCCCGGCCTGTTCGCTGCCGGTGCGGACGTTGGGGGGCTGTACACACGCGGCTATACGGGCGGATTGTGCGTGGGCGTCGCGTTTGGGCGGATTGCCGGGCGTGAGGCGGCGGCGCTGGTTCGGCAGAATTAGCCACGGCCGGAACGCTGCCAGCAGCCAGTTTTCCATTGGCCTGTACCTAGCCCGTGACCCCTGTTCCAGCCATCGAAAGGACCCCTGGCAGGACCCAGGCGGTACAGGGCAATTGTCCCACGGCCTCGCCGTCAACTTCGACCAATACGTGGTCGGTAGATGTGGCCGTGACACTTTTCGCGCGATAGTGGCTGCAGTTGGCATGCGAAAGAATGTTGCCTGAGTAGAGAAGCCGGACAGAGCGCAGGAAGTCCAGGTATCCCGTCTCCCGAATCACCGTCAGGTCAATGCTGCCGGATTCGAGAGAGGCCAGCGGGCAAACTTTCATGCTGTTGCCGTGGTAGGCGCCGTTGCCTATGGCGACCTGCATCACTCGCAGCAACTGGCCAGGCTCTTCGTCGTCAAAGGCAAGATAGACGTTCTTCGCACGGTACCGAATCAGCGTCTTTGCCGTCGCCCATAGAAACGCCGCGCGTCCGTTCACCGGCGTGAGCAAGTTGTGCTTGGCTGCTACGCAGACCTCTCCGCCGACGCCGAAGCTTGCGACGTTCGCGAAGTAGCGCGTGATCGAGTCGCCGTTGGGCGCTGTCACCCGGACGCCGCACGCATCGAGCTTGCGCACTGGCGCCTTCGCAACTGCTCTGGCGGCGTCGTGCGGAGATCTCGGAATGCCAGCTGAACGCCTAAAGTCGCTACAGGTGCCAGCGGGGCAAAATGCCAGCGACGCGTCGGGATTGAGCGGGAGTCCCTGGGAAAGATATCCGTTGACAACCTCGTTAAACGTCCCGTCGCCGCCCACGGCGACCACGAGGTCCGCACCGCCTTGAAGAGCCTCCTTCGTCAACGTCGCGGCGTGGGCTGGTGCTTCCGTAAACCGAACGTCAACCGGCCCGAGCGTGCTCTCGACTGTTGGGCGCAAGCTTGACCAAAGGTGTAATGCTCTTCCGCTGGCGGCCTTTGGGTTGAGGATGACGCAGGGGTTATGAAACCGGGGCTTCCGCATTACATGCTCCAGACAAGCGGATGGTGTGGGATTGACGGGCGTCCTGAGGGTTTCCTCCGCTCACTTGCTGTGTCGTGCCGTCAATTGATCCGGAGCAGAGATGGTTGTGGGAACGATCGCGCTGTCGCCCGACCGGACATAGCGCACCGCCTCCGCGAGGGTGGAGCGCCAACTGAATTGCGGCGCGAACCCAAAGTCCCGGCGGGCGGCTGAGAGATCAAATTCGTAGAAGGTCGGGGGCATGCCAGCCATTCGGGCTTCGACAACGCGCCGGTCAAGGGCCTCCGCCACGACCGGCACGGCTTCGCGCCAGGTGAATGGTTCGGGACCGCCGAGCTGGTAAACGCCGCCCCACGCTTGTTCGACACCGAGTACGCGGTCGAAGGCCTGGACGATGTCGCGGACGTCGAGGGTGTGTTTTTTCCATGAGCGGCCGTTGGCGTCGAGGGCTATTACAAGTGGGTCGGTTCCGTCGTCAAGGGATTCGAGCGTGGCGAGCGTCCGTCGCGCGGCCGGGTCACTCGTGCGGCGGAAGCTCTCGAGAAAGAATGAGAGACGAAAGTGGGGAAAGTCCAGGAACTCACCGGCGCCCCAGACCCAGGGAAAACGGAAGACTGTGATGGGGAGGCCGTCGGCGCGGACGTAGCGGTCGGCGAGGCGCTCGCCGAGGATCTTGGTGAAGCCGTACCAGTCGGTTTGGGTCTGGGTGAGCGATTGCTCGTTGAGGACCTTGGGGTTGCCTTCGGGTGGGTATTTGTCGAGGGTGGCGTCGGTGCTGGAGAAGACGATGTGCCGAATGGCACCGGCGCGCTCGCGGGCGGCCTCAAAGACATTGAAGGTGCCCTGGACGTTGATCTGCATGTACTGCTCAGGCGTGAATGGCCCGCCAGCCTGAAAGGCGGCCCCGAGATGAAAGACGGCGTCAGCGCCGGCCATGGCGCGCCGTAAGTCGTCGAGGGATTCGAGGTTTCCCTCGACCACGTCGGCACCAATTGCTTCAAGCTTTGGAACCTGCGGGTCGTTTGGGACGGTGAAACCGAGCAGGCTGTGGCCATTGCGGATCATGCGACGCCCGACGTTGGCTCCAATGCGTCCGGTCGCGCCGGTCATCAGGATTCTCATGCGCGGACTACCACCTCGTTTGGCGCGCCGATGCGCTGGTAGGCGTCGTCATCTACTTCGACTCCGAGACCAGGGCCGTCGGGAGCAGAATAGGCGCCGTTGATGACCGTCAACGCGTCGTCGGCATAGACGTTGGGCCGAATGCGCTCGTCCTCCAGGGTGACCCAGGTGTCCAGGCTGGTCGCGAGGGCAAGCCCGGCGATGAGACCGAAGCGGCCGTTGCCGAAGTTATGGGGGATGGGGAGGATGGACTTTGCAGCCAGGCGCGACTCCAACTGCTTCCAGCGCAGGTGGCCGATACGGACAATGTCGGGCTGGTACCCGTCGATCAAGCGCTGATCGATGAGGTCGACGAAGGCGCCCGAGGGCGGGTTGCCGTCCACTTCGCCAGCCACCAGCAGGGTCTCGGGGCAGTGGGTGGCCTGGAGGTCGCGGAGAGTCTGGTATGCCTCGACGGAGGCGGTAACCATTTCCTCAAGCCAGGTGAGACGCGCGGGACTGGTGGCGCGGATGAACTCAGCGAGGTTCTCGGGCTGGCCGTCGTAGCCAAAGTTGGCGTCGACCATGAGTTGGACGTCGGGTCCCAGCGCGTCGCGAATGCAAAGGACGACGTCTATGTCGCGCCGAAGTCCGTCCGCTGGTGTCATGGCTCGGCCGCCGCGACCGACCTTGATCTTGAATTGTCGGAAACCGCGCGCGAAGCCGCGGGAGGCATGAGCGACGACCTCGGCCAGGCCACGGTGAGGATTGAGCAAGTCCTGAAAGTACGTCGTGGATTCGTAGGCCGGGATTCGGTCGCGGCGGCGTCCGCCAAGCAGGGTGGCCACTGATTGGCAGCGCGTACGGGACACGAGATCCAAGGCTAGAGTGTCCATCCAGCCGCGGGCCGTCAGCGCCTGGCGAACCTCCGGACCCGCGGCTACTGCTCGCCCGTCAGCGATTTCAAGGAGCGAGTCGACCGATCGACCAAGGAAGACTTCGCGCAGGTCGGCGACGAGACGTGCGACGCTGCCACCCTCGGCGGACACGCTCTGGCGAGCATTGGCCAGGCCTTCCACGCCGCCGGTGGTTCTGGCGCGGACGAGCCATTCGGTGCGGGTTTCGCCCAGGCCCTCGGGGGTGTAGGCGTTGCGACCGAGCTCCGTCCAGTGGCGGGCGGGGACGGGGGCAACGGCTATCTCGTTGATCGTGTCAGCCATCGTTCCTCAACTCTTCCGGGCCTGGAGGCGCTGGATGTCGTGCGCAGGATATCCGCCATTGCCGTAACGGTCTCGGGAGCGCCCGGCGCCATAGCTCAGGAGTTGGGAAGAACTTCGTAGAAGACGCCTGCGCGCTTGACGAGATGGAAGTTCTCCTCGTATTGCGGGGTCGAGCGCTGCAGGTAGAGGCGGCGGCCGCTGGCAAGGATCTGGTCGGCCTGGTCGATTCCCATCGTCCAGAAGTCAACGGTCTCAATGCGGAGGTCACGGTCGTAGCCCAGGACGTGGCGTGCGTATCGCGGGTACCAGGATGATGTCCAGTTCGTGAAATAGACGCCACCTGGCTCCATGGTGGTCACGATTCTCAGGCCGATTTCGGCCTGCTCGGCGGCGTTCTCGCGCAGGCGGACAACATTGATGCGCGCTGGGCCGGTGAGTTGCTGGTGCACATGCAGACCGGTGAGAACCAGGAAGACCAGCCCAATGGCAAGAGCGACATGCGTTCCGTGGGACGGTGTCAGCCTACGAGCAAGTCGGGCTGAGCCCCGCAGTGCGGTGCCGATGCCGGCCGCCAGGCAAAGGGCGAGCAGCGCGTACACGACCGAAAAGTAACGGTCGCTGTCAAGGAAGGGCGGCGTGGCCAGGGCGAACCAGAGGGTGGACAATCCAGTCCAGGTAATCCAGCCGGCCAGCCGTGGACGTTCGCGCGCCAGGACCAGCCAGCCAAGAAGCGAGAGCACGATCCAGAACCAGCCAGACTCGCGGAGTACGTCATGCGCGAACGAAGGCCATTCAGCGAGGATCGCCAGGCGTCCACTGTCGACCGGGGGGCCGGTGGCTCCACTCTCGTTCACCCAAATGAGCGGTTTGCCGACTACCAGGTGCCACAGGTCACCAAGCCCCAGACGCTCAATAGTCTCTGGGCGATCCGCGGGAACGGGCACTATCAGACCGCGAAGGACGTAAAGCCAGGGCGCAAGACCGAGCAGGCCCACAGCAGCCGAAGTGGCCAGCGTGCGTGGTCGAGCAATGCCGGGGAATCGCCGGGTGGCTACAACGAGCGCCGTGGCCGGAAGCATGAATGCGCTGAGGCCGTGGTTGGTCAATGAGAGTCCGGTGGCGAATGCGACGGCGGCCAACCTTGTCGGATTGGGTCGCTCGTCGTAGGCCACGAGCGCGAGGGCCAGGAGGAAAACGAGCATGGTCTGCACGCTGATATGTCCGGCCTGGGTTGCCTGGGACCAGATGCTGAAGCCCGTGGCAAAAACGACGGTGGCGAGCATGGCCGCCAGGCGCGAACGCGTGAGCAGCCAGCCGGCGTAAAAGAGTGCAATTCCGGCGGCGGTGGCAAAGGAAGCGTTAACGATGTTGGCGACGTGTGCCGGCTCGCCCAGGCGAACGACGCGCGTCGCCAGGTTGATGCTCCCGATGATGAGCGGATAGCCGGGTGGGTGGGCGATGCCGCCCATGTAGCCAAAGGTCTGGAACTGGCCCCAATCGCCGCCGCCGACGCGGGTGACCGCGCTGAGCCAGTAGAACGAGCCGAGTGCCAGCGTGAGCAGAACTCCCGGAAGCCAGCGGGATCTCAGCGGTGCCGGGAGCGGCGCCGGCAGGCTGTTCAGCAAGGGAGCGCCGACACGAGGATCAACTGGAGAGCGGCGCCGGTAGACCGGTGATGCTCGCCGACAAGGCGCTCAGTTCCGACGGGTGAGTCAACCTTGAGCTAGGGGGACGCTATCGCTTTGCCGACCGCTGGGCGTTGCTGGAGAGCGGAGTCTGGAAGGGCGCCCGGGGCGGTCGGGGGGCTGGCTTGGGATGGTGCATCTGGCAATACCACGTCACCGTTTTGCCGTCGCCGGCGGTGACCCGGAGCCAGCCGGCGCGAAACGCGTCCGAAACCAGAGGCTGCCTCGTTCCGCACTTTATGCATTTCACCGCCATTGGATCACCAGAACCCGTTTCCGGACCGACGGCGTACTTACATTAAGTCCACGACAATTCTTGCTTTCTGTCAAGCAGCGTCGTGGCATGAACGCCTGAAACTTTGCCCTGGGTGTGAAGGTGGCGCCATGGAAGGCGGTGTGAGGGTCTTTGCTACGCTGGCCCGGTCAGGTCTAGTCGTCTCGAACGCCATGCGAATCTTGCGTCGACGCACGCCTATCCGCGAGATTGTGGCGGGCCTGCTGGTGGCCTCAGTTCTCGTGGCCGCCGCTGCCTGTGGTGGGGACGAGAGCCGATACGGCGGCGAAAAGAGCGGCGCCTTCCAGCCGCGCAGCGGAGTCAGTTGGGGGAACTGACTGATCGTTCAGACGCGGGCTTGCGCCTAAGCGCGGGGGTTCGGCCAGTTCGCGCCGCACTGGCTTAGGCCCAATCCTTGCGACGCCCGACGCGATGGTTCAGACGATTACTGCCGCGTCGATGGATGCCGCCCTGGCGGCGGCGGCGGGCCGCGGTCGTGACAGTCCAAGGAACGCGCGACAATTCTCTTCCGCCTGCGTAGTCGCAACGCGTCTGGCTCGGGCTCGTTGGCCACGAGCAGACACACCATGTCGCCAATCCAGGATTAGGCGTCAGCCAAGCTCGGCTTGCCGCCGGCTGGCCAGTCGAGCCGTCCCAGATGGAGGCCGCGCGTTCGATTGGACTTGCGGTATCTGAACTCGGTGGGATTGCCCGAGCAGTGGGTGATCCACCAGGTATCACGCCAGTGGAACACCTCGGCAGCGTGAACGAAGCCTAGGCGGGAGACGGGTTGATTCGAGAAGTCGACGGGCGACGGCGACACGACGTAGTGGGTCCACCAACCAAGCTTGAAGAAGAGCCAGTAGACGCCGTCCTTGTGGATAACGCAGGGAGATTCGACTTCGAGGGTAGGTTCTTCGTCGAATGGCCAGGCCTCCGTGGAGAAAACCGGTCCGACTTCCTGCCAGTGGATGAGGTCGGACGATATCGAGGCAGCGACGCAGACGCGGTTATGGCCGTGTCTCTCCTGAAGGCGGGAGACCCAGTAGATAACGAAGGTGCCGTCGTCGAGTTGGAGCACGTGGGGGTCGCGGCAGCCGCCGTAGGTGCCGCCGAACTGCCGGGCGTAATTTCGGCGGCCGGGCCCGCCCATGGCAGGTTCCGAAAGCCCGAGCTCATCAGGCGTCGGGAGGCCGAAGCCGGGCCACTTGGACCAGGAGAGCGAGGGGACGATAATCGGATTGGCGGGATAGCGGTCCCAGGTGAACAAGTCGTGCGAGGTGGCCAGGCAGAGGCGCTGGATCGTCCACTGGTCGACCCCGCTGTAGTACATGAAGAAGCGGCCGTGATGCTCGATGACGTACGGGGCGATGATGCCCATGTTCTCGGGCCACGCGCCTGTGGCCTTGAGGGGATCAGGCTGGATTGCCCAATGCTCCAGGTCGGGACTGGTGGCGTGGGCAAAGGAGGTTTCACGCCTGATTGGGTCTTCCACTGATCCGGTGATGCCGAACAGGTGCCAAAGGCCGTCGTGCCGGATGAGGCAGTGGTCGTTGAGATAGCGGCCGGGAATGGAGAGGACCTCGCGGAAGACACCGAGTTCCACGTCGCCGTAGGGGCTGGGGACGATGCGGGTTGGGGCCATCCGGTCATCCTTCGAGAGTCAAGCAAGGTGTCCGTCCCGCTGCGTATCCTACGCGGATAGCGCTACGAGGAACCCGCTCCATGCTTGAAGCCTTTCGTTTCGAGGATCTGACGTGGCCCGAGGTCAACGACGCGGTCGAGGCCGGGCGGATTCCAGTGCTGCCGGTTGGCACGCTCGAGCAGCATGGGCCTCACCTGCCGCTGAAGATCGACCGCTGGACATCAACGTCAATCGTGGACGAAGCAGCGCGGCGCTCGGATGGCCTGCTGCTGGCGATGCCGCCGGTGTCGTACGGGTACACATCGCACGTGATGGACTTCCCGGGGTCCATGACGATTCACCACGAGACGTTTATCCGGTACCTGGTGGATATCGGGTTGAGTCTGGTTTACCACGGGTTCAAGAAAATGATCTTCATCAACGGGCACGGCTCAAACCAGCAGCCGACGGAGCTTGCGGTACGACGGATCATGCTGGAGTCGGACGCGTGGGCGGCGATGGCTAGCTGGTGGAACCTGACGCAGGCCAACTCGGGATTCATGGAGACCTGGCGGGATTCGGAGTTCCCGGGCGGCGCGGCCCATGCAGGCGAGGCCGAGACGGCGATTGCATTGCATATGGATCCCGACGCGGTGCGGATGGATTTGGCGGTAGACCAGGTGACAGACACGAACCAGCAGGAGTCGAAGTACCACTGGGTCGATCTCTTTGGGTCGGGACCGGTGAAGATGGACGGTTACACGAGCACGTATACGCCCGACGGGACGCAGGGCACTCCGACGGTGGCCACGGCCGCGAAGGGCAAGCTGCTGTTCGAGGAGGCCGTAAACAACCTGGTGGAGTTTGGTCGCGAGATGTCTGAGCGTGAGTACCTGCCGCGGGTTGACCATCACCGGCGGAAGCCGACGATTGCGCGTCCAGGTTGACAATGAGACGGGAGCTTTGAGCGTGGAAGCTAGCGCGAGATTGCATGATCGGCACTCGGGACCGTTTCAGACTCTGGTGACGCTTGGGGAGAGCACGACGGCGGGGGGCTGGAGTTCGTCACGGGAGCGTTGCTGGGCGAATGTGCTGGCCGACTTGATCAGCGACTTCCAGGACGAACCGGTCAAGCTGGTGAACAGCGGGATTGGCGCGAACGTGATTTCAACGCGAGCGCCGTTGTACGAGTATTCGGGCAAGCCGGCGGCCAATGAGCGAGTTGGAAAGCACGTGATTGCGCACGATCCGGACCTGCTGGTGATTTCGTACGGGCTGAACGACGCGCGGGGCGGTACGCCGGTGGAGATGTTCCGGGAAGAATTGACGGGCGTCATCGACGCCATTCGGCAGGGGTGCGACCCGCTGATCGTGCTACCCGGGCCGTATTACATGACGGACTTCACGTCATACGACCACTTTGGCTACGCGAACCATGCGGTGTTTGAGTCGTTCAACTTCGTGACCAGGCAGGTGGCCGAGGCTACGGGCTGTCTCTTTGTCGACGTCTACAACTCGTACGGCGGGGCGGAATGGTTGGTTCATCACGACGGGGTGCACGCGAACGACCTGGGGCACCGGGTTGTGGCGAACGAGATTTTCAAATTGCTGGCGCAGCACTGCTCGGGACTGGCGGCGAGAACGAAGCGGCTGGAGTATGAGACTGAACCCTGGCGAGACGAGTCGGTGCTGATGGCCGACTACGGGTACAAGTCGCGGGGCCGGCCGACGATCGGGTTGCCGCCGGGGCAGTCCTGATCGAGCGGTCGCGGGTCTAGGCGGCGGTCTCCAGGAAGCCGACCGCCTGCCGGACGGTGCAGACGAGCACGGCGTCGTGTTTGGAGCGCGCGCGCTCAAGGAGCGCGGGTAAGGCGCGGTTCTCGGGGTCGTGCAGGTAGTGGGTGTAGGGGTGCCACACGGGCGTCCAAAGGAGCCGGTGCTCGTAGGCGTAGTCCAGGGCCGCCAGGTTGTAGGCGATCCAGTCGTCGAGCGCGGTGGCGTCAGTCCAGGGGCATGTCCAGTTGTCGGGGATGGGCTGGTGGCCGTCGCGGCGGCGCCAGGCGTCCTGGGCTTCGAGGTCGCGGCAGCGGTGGAAGTCGAAGAAGATCCGGTCCATCCAGCCCTGGATGGGCAGCTCGATCAGACCGTTGGGATAGGCGTAGGCCTGGAGGCGACCGGGCGCCGCGGCGTCGTGCTCGGCGTCGTAGAGACCCATGGTGCTGTCCATGTGACTACTGACCCAGCGGAAGCCGGACTCCAGGACAGCCTGCTGATTGGCGTACAGCATGTTGAGGCCGCCGGGAAGTCCGCCGGGTCCGCGGAGGACGGTGGATTCGACGCCCAGACGCTCGCGCAGCCGGCGGTTGGTGAGTTCGAGTTCCTGGCGAAGGAGTTCGACGTCTGGCATGGACAGGTGCACGTGGTTGTAGGTGTGGTTGTCGATGACGTGGCCACGGCGAAGGATTTCGTGGAGGTAGTCGATGTCCTGATCCTCGAGGCCGTTGCCGACGTAGAAGAACTGAAGACTGACGTCGAAGGCTTCGGCCGTGGTGCAGAGGTTGAGCGTGTAGTCACGCAGCGGCGGCATGATGCGGCCGTGGTTGACGAGCGTCGGCGAGTAGCCGGCGCACATTTCGAGGTCGTAGCTAAGGGCGACCGCGCAGCGAACTCCTTCGGGCAGCGCGACGCGGACGCTCACTCGAAAGCGAATCCGTACAGGCGGGAGCGCTGGAGGCTAAAGCGGACGGCCGCATTGTCGACGGGGCAGACAATGCCGCCGGCCCAGCGGACTGGTTGCGACTTGGAGTCCCCCCGCCAGGGCTGGTAGTCGGCGGCACTAAAGCCTTCGATTGTCCTCCCAGAGGCATCGACCAATTCAGCGGTGAGTTCGCCTTGCTTGACCGTGGAGGTCGCGGCGTTGAGGACGAGGCGCTTGCCGCCAACCGGCAGGACGTGAGTGGTAGCGACAGCGGCTTCGGGTCCTCCGGTGGCCGAGACGGCGGCCCAGTAGCGGTCTTTCTCCCAGCTGGCGCGGCAGATGGCGCCGTAGAAGGTCTTGAGGGAGGGCTCGATGCTGTAGACGTCGCCGTGCACGCCTTCAAGCCCGCTGTAGTACATGTAGATCCGGTCGCCGTCCTCGATGAGCTGGTGAGTGGGCCAGAGCATGCCGCCGCCGTAGTCGCCCAGCGGGGCGTTAGGCAGGGTCGGCCGGCGGGAGGGGCGGTCCCAAATGCGCCGGTCTGCGCTGCCGGCCCACTGCCAGTCGATGGTCTGCTCGCGGACGTTGTAGCTGCAGAGCAGGCCGATGTAGCCGCCGCGAACCGTGTGGGGCATCAGTTCCATGAACTGCTGGTCGTGGGGGTCCTTCCAGTCGGGCTCGACGATGACTTCGGGTGGGGTCCAGTTGGAGCCGTCGGGACTGGTGCGCCGGGCCAGGACGCGGCGACCGTAAGGGAAGAAGCAGTCGTAGGGGACGTAGCCGCCGGGATGCATCTCCGTACCGACTTTCTGCATCAATTCGTAGGTGCCGTCCTCCAGTAGGTAATAGGAGGCCTGGTCGGCGCCGCCCATGGGGGTGGTGTAGGGCATGATCAGCCGATCGCCGACGGCCATGATTCGAAGCAGCGGGCCCTCGACGGCGGTCCAGTGAATGCCGTCAGGCGAGCGGTAGCGGTAGGTCGCGTAGGGGTGCGAGTCGGCGCCGGGTTCGCGGGGGAGACCGGGAATCCAGCCTGAGCCCAGGTTCTGGGGACGGCGGGACGGGGCGCGGATGATGAACATCTCGTAGCGCTGGTCAGGTTTGGCATCGGGATGAATGAGAACCGACGCGTACTGCGAGGAGCCACCGGAGTCGAAGTCGAAGATGATGTTGGTCTTGGGGTGCCCCTCATACGAGTTGAGATCGAGTTCGGGGCGCGTCCAGTTGACGCCGTCCTCGGATACCGAATAGCAGAGGCGACGATAGGCTTCGAAGTTGCGGCCTTCCGACGGGGTGCAGACGTGCCAGCCCTTCCAGAGCCCATCAATGGGGTCCTTCAGAAACGTGCCGTGGGCGAAGACGGCGCCCTGGTCCCAGGGCATTTCTGGCTCGATGAGGGGGTTGGCCGGATCGGGCGTGGCGGGCTCGACGCGCCAGCCGAAGTTGTCGCGCTCGGCGATGTCGTCATCCAGGATCATGGAAAGACAGTCGATCCGCGCCACGGTGCCGCTCGTTTCTGTGCGCACTTGCCGGGGGGCAAGTCGGTGAGTCGCCAGCCGCGAAAGCGTATCAATACGACCAGCCAACGGCAGTTAGCAGATCGTGAAACGGGGGCTGAGTTGGGAGGCTCTGAGGACGATGGCTGACGGCGCGGCACGAACAACTGTGCTGGCCGGAAACCTGCTGGACGGCACCGGCGCGCCACTGCAGGCGGATGTTGCGATTGGGATTGCCGACGGGCGGATCGAATCGATCCAGAGCGTGGTTGCGAAACCAGCAGACCGCGGTTCCCAGGTTGTCGACCTGCGCGGGTCATGGGTGATGCCGGGACTGATCGACGCGCATATGCATCTGTGGGGGCTGACTCCGGACGAGGTATCGCCTGCCGACTTCGAAACTCGCCTTGCGAGCGCCGAGCGGCAGGCCAAGGCCCTGTTGCACGCGGGGTTTACGACGGTCCGGGACCTTGGGTCGCCGATTACGCCTTGGGTCCGAGACTCAGTCCCTAGCAATCCGCCGACGGCGCCCCGAATCCTGGCGGCGCACGTGGGGCTGACCGGGGCGCGGGGGCCGTGGCTGATTCCGCAGCCGTCATGGTGGGAGGCGCGGGTGGTGCGCGGGTCTGTGTCGGCGAGCGAGGCCGTGCGGCGGCTGCATGACGAGGGGGTGGACGTCGTAAAGATCGGCGCGTCGACAGGGCCGGGGGCGGAAGGCTTTGGCGACATTCCTACGCTGACGGTTAGCGAGATTCGTGCGGTATGCGATGCCGCGCATGGGTTGGGCCTGCCGGTTTCGGCCCATGCCATCGGCTCGGAGGCCGTGCGCCGGTGCGTGGTCGCGGGCGTGGACATGATCGAGCACGGGTACGGGCTGAGCGAAGAGGTGTGTAACCTGCTGGCGGCTAGCGATGCCTGGGTCGTCCCGACGCTACGGACTCGCGCAGTACGTGCGACGACTGAGGCGCGGGCAACGGCGGCGGAACAGATGGATGCGTTTCGGCGTGGCGTGGCGGCAGGGATTCGCTATGCCGCCGGAACCGACTCGGTTGGGGACGCCTTCACGTCACACGGCCCGGGCAACGCGCTGGAGATTGAGTTGATGGGCCGAGTGCTGTCGCCAGACGCGGCGCTGGCGGCGGGTACGCGAGAGGCCGCGCGAATGCTTGGCGTGGACGGTGAGACCGGGACTCTCGAGGTGGGTAAGTGCGCTGACTTGATCGCCGTGCCTCAAGATCCACGGCGCGATCTGTCGGTGCTTCAGCAGGTGGAGTTCGTTATGAGCCGTGGCTGCGTGGTGCGGAACGACGCGAGCGCTGCGGACAGCTAGTCGAGGCTGTCGAAGGCGGACCAGTCGAGGTTGACCCAGCGGCGTTCGGCGACGCTTGTCTGAATGGCCTCGTGCACGATGAGCTGGCGGTAGCCATCGGTGAACGTGGGGTAGGGGACGGGTGCATCGTTGCCGGAGGCGATGTGTGCGTAGACGTCGCGGAAGAGCAGGCGGAATGTTTCGTCAAAGCCCTCGCGATACGCGCCGGCCTTCGTCACGAAGCGTTGCGCGTCTGGGCGCATGTGGCGGGGGTCGGCGACCAGCATCTCGTTGGGCTCGTCGCGGTGGCCGATCCAGAGTTCGTTGGGTCGCTCCGAGTCCCAACTGACGCCGGCTAGTTCCGCGTCGATCTCCACCTGGACGCGGTAGGGATGGCCAGCCGCGACGTGTGAGAGGGATAGGACAGCCTGGGTTCCATTGGAGAACCGGACCAACAATCCGGCGAGGTCGTCCCGGGAGGAGCCCGGGGGGACTGGTGGCTCTGAGCCCTTCGAAGCCGGCGGTCGGCGGTTGACGTGGGCGGTACCGAAGGTCGCACAGACGGCGGCCGGCCGGTCGCCGAGAAGAAACATCACGAGGTCCACGAGGTGGCTGCCGGTTGTGGACGTGACGACGGTGGGACCTCCGATGGACGGATCGAGCCGCCAGTCCCAGTCACTGCGCTGCCAGAGGGTGTCGTCTGCGATGGAGGCGCGAACGAGGAATGTGCGGCCGAGCAGGCCCTCGCGGCGTCGGGCGGCGATTTCCTGAACCAACGGGTAGAAGCGGTTGTTAAAGCAGACGGCGTGGACAACGCCGGCTTCTCGGGCTGCGGCCGAGAGGTCATCGGCTTCGGCGACATTGATGCCCAGGGGCTTTTCGCATATGACGTGGACGTTGTGGCGCAGAGCCTGGAGCACGAGTTCGCGGTGCAGAGCGTTGGGCGCGCAGATGTGGACGGCGTCGAGCCCGCGGTGGAGAGCGGCGGCCAGGCTTTCATCGGCATGGGGTACGCGAAGGGTGTCGGCCGCCGCCCGAGCATGCTCGACTGTTGAGGCGACGACGCTGACAACCTCCACGCCGTTGCGTTGGAGGGCGTCGACGTGGATGCGCCCGATGGTGCCGGGGCCTACGACGGCGGCGCGAATTGGTGGGCTGGCGTCGTGTTGGATCGTGTCTGCACCTATGTCGTTTGGGTCGCTGCGTATGCTACGCGCCGCGCGCCGATGATCCGAACGGCGCGACGGTTGACGCTGTGACGGCATAGTCGATAGGTTGCCCCGCCGCGCCGTCCGCACGGCTACGCCGGAGATGGGGCGCGGCATGTTGTTGTCGAGATTCGGCGGTCTGAAGTCCGGTTGGACCAGACGCCGGGCGAAGTAGACACGGGACGGCGCCGATTTGGGTTTACGGATTGGAATCGATACCGGAGGCACGTTCACCGATCTGGTCGTGATGGACGAGGCCACGGGCCAGGTGAACGTCGTCAAGCTGCCGTCCACGCCGGACGAACCGAGCCGGGCGATTCTGGCGGCCCTGGAGCAGGCTGGCATCGATCCACCGGAAGCGACGTACCTCGTGTTGGGAACCACGGTTGCGGTGAACGCGCTGCTGCAACGGCGTGGGGCGCGCGTGCTTTACATAACAACCGAGGGGTTTGAGGACGTTCCGTTCCTGCAGCGGGTCTCTCGCAAGTTCCACTACGACCTGGAATGGGAGCGACCGTTGCCGCTGGTGGCTCGACGGGACTGCCTGGGGATCCGGGAGCGGGTCGACTACAAAGGCGAGACAGTGACGGCGCTGACCGCCGAGGGAGTCGAGGAGCTGATCGCTGAGATTCGCCAGCGGATGGTCGACGTGGACGGCGAGCCGGCAGACCTGGCGTTTGCGTTGAACTTTCTCTTCTCCTATGTGCGGCCCGACCACGAGGCGAGCGTTCGAGAGGCGCTGACGGAGGCGTTTCCGGGGATCCCGATCTCGGCGTCGCACGAGGTGGCGCCGATCTGGCGTGAGTACGAGCGGGCCAGCACGACGATTGCGGACGCGGCGGTGAAGCCGCTGGTGAGCCGTTTCATCGGTTCCCTGGATACAGGGTTGCGCGAGCGCGGATTCGCACGGACCTGGTCAGTGATGAAGTCGAACGGCGGGCAAATGCTGGCGGAGACGGCGGGCGAGCGTCCGGTGCAGACGGTCCTTTCGGGCCTGTCTGGGGGAATCATTGCTGGACAGGCGTTCGGTGCGGAGGCCGGCGCGTCAAATGTGATCACGTTCGACATGGGCGGGACGAGCACCGACGTCGGGGTGGTTGCTGACGATCGGATCAGGTACACGACGGCCTGGGAAATCGAGTTCGGGCTACCAGTGGCAGCGCCGTTTATCGAGATGACGACGATGGGGGCCGGCGGCGGCTCCATTGCGTGGGTAAACAAGGGCGGCTTGTTGCAAGTCGGACCGCAGAGCGCCGGCGCGGTTCCGGGGCCGGCGTGTTATGGCCAGGGCGGCGAGGAGGCGACGGTTACGGACGCCAACGTAGTCCTGGGCCGGTTGAACCCGGACAACTTCCTGGGCGGCGATCTGCCACTGGACGCGGATCTTGCCTTCCTGGCGATCGAGCGGACGGCCAGGGCCGTGGGGCTCTCGCCGATCGACACGGCGCACGCTGTTGTGGAGATCGCGGCAGAGAACATTGCCGAGGCGATGCGGTTGCTGACGGTGCAGCGGGGACTGGACCCCCGCGTGTTCAGCCTAGTGGCATTTGGCGGCGCAGGTCCGCTGCACGCGGCGGCCATCGCCCGCGTTATCGGGACGCAAGCGACCTTGATCCCACCGCACCCGGGACTCTGCTCGGCGTTCGGCACGCTGCTGGCCGACATTCGCGTCGACAAGACATGGACGCATCTCGTGCGCTCCGACTCGCCAGACCTGGAAGACCTGGATGAACGCCTGAATGGGCTGGTTCGGGAGGCGGTGACCGAGCTTGGCCGGGAAGGGTTCGGCGGCAAGGCGGCGATTCGGCGGTCGGCCAACATGCGGTACCTGGGGCAGAATTACGAAGAGGAGATTCCAATCCCCGAAGGCGCGCTCACGCAGGATGCATGGCAGCAGTTGATTAGCGGATTCGAGCAGCACTACGAGGCGGAGTACGGCTACCGCATCGCGAACGAGGTCATTGAAATCGTGCAGTTGAACGTGAGCGCGGTGGGCGCGGCTTCCAAGCCGCAACTATCGACGCTACCTGAACGACCGCCGGCGGCGCCGCGCGCGCAGCGGCGGGTCTACTTCCAACCGCGCGAGCCGCTTGCCTGTCCTATCTACGAGCGTCGCGATCTGTCGCCAGTCGACGTGATTCAGGGTCCGGCGGTGATCGAAGAACTGGACTCGACGACGTTGGTGCATCCGGGACAGACGCTGACCGTCGGAGCACGCGGGCTGGCCAGCTTGGTGTGGGCGTGAGCGTGTCACAGGTAGCGGTGGGCACCGACCCGGCGCGCGACCTGGTGACGCAGACCGTGCTGTACAACCGGCTGGTGGGCGTGTGCCGTGAGATGGGCACGACGATGATGCGGACGGCCTATTCCCCGATCTTCAGCGAGAGCCGCGACTTTTCGTGTGTTCTCTTTGATCGCGAGGGGCGCATGCTGGCGCAGACGGAGTTCTGCCCGGCGCAAGTGGGCGCGATCCGCTTCGTGGTTAAGTGGTTGATCGCTGAGTTGGGTGACGACGCGGTGAAGCCGGGCGACGTGATCGTGCATAACGACCCGTACCGCGGGGGCGTGCACATGCCGGAGCACGTGGTCATCAAGCCGGTGTACTACGAGGGCGAGTTGTTCGGGTACGTGGCCAACATTGCGCACCTGGTCGAGATTGGGGGTATGGCCGTTGGCGGGTTTGCCGCCACGGCGACGGAGGTCTACCAGGAAGGTCTGCGGCTGCCGCCGGTCTGGCTGATGCGCGAAGGCGAGTACAACCACGACGTGTGGCGCGTGATCATGTCGAACCACCGGGCGCCCCGCTATTCGTGGGGCGACCTGCACGCGATGATCGCGTCGTTGACCGTGGCCGAGCGACGCTGCCACGAGCTGCTTGACGAGTTTGGCCTCGAGACCGTACGGCAGGTGAGCAGCGCGCTCATGGACCACGCCGAACGCTGGATGCGGAATGAAATCCGTTCGATTCCGGACGGTGAATACGAGTTTGCCGACCACATGGAGGATGCGCGGGATCCGCCGGCGCGGGACTGGATTCGGCTGCGGCTGATCGTGAACGACGGCGAGATTGTGGCGGACTTCACGGAAAGCGATCCGCAGGCGGCGCACGTGCTCAATTGCACGTATGGCGTCACGGCATCCGGGGTGTACAACGCAATCTTCCATTTCGCCGACAACGACGTGCCGCACAACGACGGGGCGTATCGACCGATCACGGTAATCGCACGGCCCGGATCTATCGTCAATGTGATTCATCCGGGAGCCTCTGTGGGCGGCAACACGGAGACCCACCCGCGCATCTGGGGCATTGTCATGGGGGCGCTGGCGCAGGCGGTGCCAGGCCGGGTGTCGGCCGCAACCGGGGGCACCTCATGCAACTTCCTGTTTGGCGGCACCCACCCCGAGACGGGCCACTACTACGTGCACTACCACTTCGACGGGGTAGGCTGGGGCGGTCGGGCCACGGCCGACGGCAATAGCCACCAGGTCGTCCCCAACGGCAATTGCCCAGCCACGCCGGTGGAGATATTTGAAACACGCTATCCGTTCATGGCGCGCGCCTACCGGCTGCGCACCGACTCCGGCGGGGCGGGCGCGCAACGCGGAGGCCTTGGGTCGGACCGGATCCTGGAGGTCCGGGCACCCTCAATTACGGTCTCGGCACTCTTTGACCGCATGGTGTCGCGCCCCTGGGGGCTGTATGGCGGTCACACGGGAGATCCGTCGCGTCTGCTTGTCAGGCGCGCGGGAACGTCGACGTTTCAAACATTTGGCGAAGCGTTCGGGACGGCCAGCAACTCGCGCATCGCGAATATCGAGCTTCGGGAGGGCGACGAAGTGTTGATTGGAAGCCCGGGCGGCGGCGGCTACGGTGCGCCAGAGCGGCGAGATCTCGAGCACGTGCTGCGAGACGTCCGGGAGGGCTTTGTCTCAGTGTTAGCCGCGCGCGAGGTGTACCGGGTGGCGCTTGACGAGATTGACGGGCAATACCTGATCGACGACCTCGGCACCGAGGCCCTGCGTAGAGCTCCGGCGCAAAACTCCGGCCCGGAGCGCATGGCCCGAAAGCCGTTACGTCCCTCCGCCGACGCACAGCCGCCGCAGGGCGGTCGGTGGGAGCGTCTGACCGGCGACTGGTGGCAAACCGACGTGACCAACTGCGAATTCTGCGGGCAAGTCATTCCCAGCGACATCTGGCGGGCTGGCGACGGCCACCAGTTCTGTTCGCCGGATTGCGACGCGCGTTACCGAACGTATTGGCTGCCGAGATACGGACAAGGAACTGACGTGAGGGTTCAATGACAGAGAACGGCGCGCTCCTGCGCGTTGACGACCTGGCGGTTGAGTTCGACACCGACGAGGGTGTGGTCCACGCCGTGAATGGGATCTCGTACGAACTGAACCCGGGAGATTCACTCGGAATCGTGGGCGAGTCGGGTTGCGGCAAGAGCGTGAGTTCGCTGGCGATCATGGGCCTCGTCGCACGGCCGGCGGGGAAAGTCGCTCGTGGCTCGATTGAGTTTCGCGGGCAGAACCTCCTCGACTTTGACGCAGACGCGATGCGCCAGATTCGCGGCAAGCAGATTTCCATGATCTTCCAGGACCCCATGAGTTCGCTGAACCCGGTGTTTCCGGTGGGCCGGCAGATTGAAGAGTCGGTTCGACTGCACCTCGGGATGGACAAGAAGCAGGCCCGCGACAAGGCCGTTGAGTTGCTGGACACGGTGGGTATCCCGGCGCCGGAAGAGCGGGTGAAGGACTACCCACATCAGCTTTCCGGCGGCATGCAGCAGCGGGCCATGATTGCGATGGCCATTTCCTGCCAGCCGGATCTGCTGATTGCCGACGAGCCGACGACCGCGCTGGACGTGACGATTCAGGCCCAGGTGATCGAGCTCCTGGCAGAGCTGCGGCGCGAACTGGGCATGGCGGTGATCCTGATTACGCACGAGCTGGCCCTGGTGGCCGGGTTCTGCGACACGGTCGCCGTCATGTACGCAGGATTCATCGTGGAGCACGCGCCCGTGCACGAACTTTTTGCGCGGCCTCAGCACCCATACACCCTGGGCTTGATGAGGGCCGTGCCAACGATCACGGGTGATCGGTCGGAGAAGCTGTCCAACATTCCGGGCTCGCCACCCGACTTGATCGGTCTGCCGCAGGGCTGCCCCTATGCGCCGCGCTGCCCGTACGTTCGGGACGCGTGCCTCACGATGGTGCCGGATCTGGTGGATCGAGGGGCCGGCCACCCGGTTCGCTGCATCGTCGACCCAGCGACAGGAGAGTTGCGGTGAGCGTAGAGGCCCGACCAGCGCCTGACACGGCCGCCGGATCCAACGGCGCGCTGCTCGATGTCAAGCACCTCGTCAAGCACTTTCCAGTCACGCGCGGTGCCCTGATTCGCCGGCACGCCGGGTGGGTGCGCGCGGTGGACGACGTGTCGTTCAGCATCGAGGCCGGCGAAACGCTGGGGCTGGTTGGCGAGTCGGGCTGCGGCAAGACGACGACCGGCAACGCGGTAATGCAGTTGGAAGTGCCGACGGCGGGCGACGTGGTGTTTGAAGGGCAGAACCTGACGAACCTCAAGGCGGACGCCCAGCGTCGCGCGCGACGCCGCATGCAGATGATCTTCCAGGACCCATACGGCTCGCTGAATCCGCGAATGTCGGTGGGCAAGATCATCGAAGAGCCGATGATGGTGCATAAGCTCTACGAGAGCCGCGAGGATCGGCGCAACCGCGTCCAGGAAATCCTGGAGCTTGTTGGCTTGAGCCGAACGCAGGCATCGCGATACCCGCACGAGTTTTCCGGTGGACAGCGCCAGCGTATTGCCGCGGCGCGGTCGCTGGCGGTAGAGCCGTCGTTCATCGTTTGCGACGAGCCGGTGTCGGCGCTGGACGTGTCGATCCAGGCCCAGATCATCAATCTGCTGCAAGACCTGCAGCAACGTCTCGGCGTGGCCTACTTGTTCATCGCCCACGACTTGAAGGTCGTGCGCCATATCAGCCACCGGGTCGCGGTGATGTATCTCGGGAAGCTCGTGGAGGTGACGAACAGCGACACGTTGTACGAGCGCCCGCTGCATCCATACACCCGTGCCCTGCTGTCGGCAGTGCCGGTGGCTGATCCGGTGATTGAGGCCAAACGCAAGCGAATCATCCTGCCGGGCGACGTGCCCAGCCCGGTGAATCCGCCGTCGGCCTGTCGATTTCATCCCCGCTGCCCCTGGGCCCAGGAACGCTGCAAAACGGAAGAGCCGTTGCTGGCCGAGACCGGCGACGGGCACGCCGTGGCCTGTCACTTCTGGCGCGAGATCGAGGATTCCGGCGGCGTGCCGCCGGTTACCGTGACGGAGGCCTTGCGCGGCGGCGAGGCCCGCAGCGACTGAGACCGGCGATGAGACACGTCGGACGGCTGCGTCCTGTTTCGGTATGAGTTGGGAGCGTCTGCTCGCGCTGGAAGGCGGGACGGTCGGCTCGATTGCCTGTGCCGGAGACCGAGCCGGGACCGCGTTCGCCGCGACGCTGGCCGGCGTGTTTCGATCCACCGACGGCGGCGAACGCTGGGAGTGGACAGGGAACGGACTGATCAGCCCGTTTGTGCAGGACGTGGCCGTGTCGCCCGACTTCGAGCGGGACGGCGTGGTGGTGGCAGCAACGGCGGTTTCAGGTCTGCACATCTCATTCGACCGCGGCGCGAGCTGGTTCCGGCGCGAGTTCTGGGGCATTCGGCCGACGGTTACGCGAGTCGCTATCTCGCCGGACTACGGGCGAGACCAGATGATCGTCGCCGGGACGCAACACGAAGGCGTGTTCGTCTCGCGGAATCGGGGGCAGAGCTGGAACGGCTTCGTAACCGGCCTGGAGGACACCGAGATTTCGGCGCTGGCCATCGCACCCGGAGCATCGGAAGGCGGAGCCGTACTGGCCGCGACCGAGAGCGGGGCGCTGCTACTGTCGAATGACGCGTGTCGAAGCTGGCACCGAGCCGAGAGCCTTGACCCCGATCCAATCGAGAGTTGTACGTGGATTGCGCGGGAGACTGCTCTAGCCGGAACCGTTTCCGGGCGATTGCTGCGTTCGACGGATGGCGGGGAGCGCTGGAACACGGTCTGGCGTTCGGATGGCGACACGGTCAACGGAATCGCCGTGACCGACCCGGGTAGCGGAGGCCACCAGGTCGTTGCCGCGACCGGCAGCGGACGGTTGTTGCATTCCAGCGACGGCGGCCTGACATGGCGAGCACAGTCGATTTCCCGTGAGGGCACGGTCTCGGCTCTCTGCGTGGGAGCCTCTCACGGGCGTGCGCTGATCGGAACCGACCGCGGCGGTGTCTATCGACTGACCGGAGCCGGTCCGGCTGTCGCAGCAAACAACGGTCTGGTCAACCGCCCGATCCTGGATTTGGCGACATCGCGATCGATCGACGGCGACGAGACGTTGGTTTTGGGGACATTGCAGGACGGCGTGCTGGTGTCTCGCGACGGCGGGTCGAACTGGCTGACGACTCTGGATGACCCGGGACTGGGTCCGGTTACGTCGGTGCGGCTGTCGCCCGAATTTGCAAGCGACGGTATTGCCGGTGGGATTGCCAGCGGCCAGGTTCTCTGGAGCGCCGACGGCGCCCGGTCATGGGTGCGCGTGGGCGGTCTGACCAATGGCTCGGCAGCAAACGTGCTGGAATTCTCGCCCGACTTTCCTTCCGATGGCCAGATTGCGGTCGGAGCGCAGGATGGAGTGTTGCTCATTTCACACGACCGTGGCGATTCGTGGCGATCGGTCTGGACGGGGCTCGGCGGCAGCGAGGTACTGGCGCTGGCCTATTCGCCGCACTTCGAAGAGGACCGCGCGATGGTTGCAGCCGTTGGCGACGCGCAGCGCCTGGTGGTTATCCGATCAGGCGACGCCGGCGAGACGTGGATGCCCTGGGTGGAGTACGACACGGCCCTGGGCTGGGCGTCGCTGGCGATACCGCCGAACTTCAAGCCAGACGTGGGGCCTGTGCTGCTGGCGGCGCGTGACCGAATTGCGATGCCGCCAAGTTCGGGCCGCGGTCCATGGTCAGGACTTCGGGTAGCGGAAGGCGGTGTGGCGATTCGACAAGTCGCGATCTCCCCAGATTCCGGGCGTGACGGCCTCGTTGCCGCCGCCACCAGTGACGGGGTGTATCTATCCAGCACCCAGGGTCTTGACTGGTCACGAATGGACGGGCCGTTGGCCGGACGGGCCGTGGAGCGCGTGAGCATCAGGGAAGACGATTCAGACAGACGAACGATTCATGCCGCCGTCGGATGCGGCGAGCTGTGGAAATTCACCGCGTGAGCGACGAGCCGCTCCGAAAACCGCCATCGCCGACCGCCCACGCATTCATTCCGGGTCCGCCATTCGACGAGTCGCGCATCCCGCCGGCCCGCGTGTCGAACGTGAACTCCACCAGCATTCCAGCGGCTGTCGAGCTGGCCTGCCGCGCTATGGGGCAAGTCTTTAACCCGGCGGACAACGGGTACCCGTACATGTACACGCGAATCTGGCCGGACGGGTGGCTCGGGTTCAGTCCCTATCACGGGGCAATTCAGTTGTCGGGACGCCACCTGGATGCGCTGCTGGCTGCGGAGGATGCGCTGGGCATTGAGTTGGATGAGGACGTGATTGCGAAACACGCGGAGGCGTGCCTCTTCTCCTTGAGCGCCGGATCGCTGCCGTGCAATCACAGCACGCCGGGAGGTCCGCTGACGTCGGTGGACGAGCACTCGATTCGCGAAGCCGTGCACGGTCTGCACGCGCTGGCGCGATATCGGCAGTCCGACCGGGCGGCCGAATCGGCTGAGGCCCTGATTGCCGACGTGCGACGGTTCTGGAGCGCCGAAGGCGACTGGGACCAAGCTGCCGTGCGCGCGGCGTATGGGCTGCCGATGACGGCGCGGCCGACGTTTGTCGAAGGCGTGGGACGGGCAATCGGGCCGTTGACGAAGCTCTACGACGCAATCGGGTCCGCCGCCGCGCTGGAACTAGCGCAGGATCTGGCCGCGCACGCGACGGATCGGTTCTTTCTATCCGATGGTTCGTACGACGCGGAGCGGCTGGGGGCGCACACGCACTCGACCACGTGCACACTCTCCGGGATGGCTCTGCTTGGCAGCGTGTCGGACGACATGGGGTTGCTGCGGCGGGTTCGCACGTTCTATGACAACGGGCTGCGAGTGATTCGCGACGAAGTGGGATGGGTGCGGGAGCGCCACCATCCGAACTTTCACCCTGAACAGGGTGAGATGAACAACGTGGGGGACGTGATTGAGACGGCGCTGATCCTGGGGCGCTACTTTGGTGACTCGTACTTCGAGGACGCCGAACGCTACTTACGGTCACAGCTTCTGCCATCACAGGTCCGAGATTTGAGCTTTACGGATGAGATACCTGGCGGCGACGAACGGTGCGATCTGCGCACGCGCCTGCTTGGGCTGTTCGGATTCAATGCCGTGTACGGACACCTGCCGCTAGGCAAGAACGAAGTCACCCCGAGCATCGATATCGTGGGCGGCGCCACGGCTTCGCTGTGCGTGGCGCAGCGGGCCGTGGCGACTACCAGCGGCGGGGTGACGCGAGTCAACATGCTGTTCGACTTTGAGAACCATGCGGTGCGCGTCGAGTCCCCGTACACGGGCGACGCACTTCGGATCACGCCGAAGATTGCCGGCGACATAGCCGTGCGCGTGCCTTCCTGGGCGGATGTAGGAGCGATAGCGGTCGACGGCGCAGGGGCCGGACGGTTCATCGTGAACGGTCGCATTAGGCTGCGGACACCGCCAGTCGGACGCACAGTTGAGCTGCGGCTGCCGCTGGCCGAGCGCGACCTGACGATTCACCATCAGGACCATGAGATCGGGGCGCGCTTGCGCGGTGACGCCGTGGTTGCCATGGACGACCTGGGGGCGGGGCTGGCTTACTTCCCGCCCCTCAGCTGACGGCCGGCATCAGCGGATCCCGCGCTCGGGATAGCGGGCGTTGGGGCCTTCCAGAATGGCTTGCTGGCGCTCGGTGAGCCCTTGCAGGCCTTCGGGTGTCGGGTACTCGCCCCACCAGGCCAACGGATTTGGGCTGTACTTGTAGAAGATGGTGCGGCGCTCGTGATCGGCGGTCCACGGCAGGGGGCCGTGGGTTAGCGCCTCGGTGAAGATGATGGCCGTGCCGGCCGGACCAGTGACGCGCTTGACGGTGTCGTGCTCGTTCGTGAGGTCCTTCCACTCGTCCGGGAAGGGCAGATTGCTCTTGTGGCTTCCGGGAACGCAGGCAAAGCCGCCGTCACCGGGATTGACGTCAGCGAGGTTGAACGCGACGACGGATAGGCCGTTGTGAAACTCGCCGTTGCTGTAGTGGAAGTACTGCACCGGGTTGAAGGGCATGGCGCCGCCGTGAAGGGTGGCGCCAATGGGGCTTAGGCCCCCGCGAATGATGTCCAGATACGTGTGATCCAGGCGGAACCTGGGACCCAGAATGGCGTCGAGATACGGCACGATTGTCGGCGGGTCCAGCAGATCGATATAGGGCTGGCCCCAGTCCAGCAGACCGACGAATCGATGGGTGGATGTGTCCGGGGGCGTTTCCTCCGCGATCTTTTGGTCGAGAATGGCGTTCAGCGCGGCGACCGTGTTGGCGTCAATTGCGTTGGGAATGGTTACGTAGCCCTGCAGGTCGAACAGATAGCGGTCGTGGTCGTTCATTCGTTCCCCCCGTCGGCGTACATCACGCCGCGCCGCGAGACGTGTTGCGCGAGGCGTAGCTCCGAACCCTAGCCAGCGAGGCCCTGAGCCAGGCTTCGACGTCGTGTTCCGGCCGAGTGACGATCTTAAGGCAGTGGATGACGCTGCTTGGATCGGGCGACCGGTGGTTGAGGGTGTCCAGGATCTGCTCCACGGGGACGTGGCCCTGGCCGATCGGGGTGTGAAACAGTGCGCCGGTGGCGACTTCTGTCAGGGCCTGGACGCGCATGTCGCGGAGATGGGTGGCCACGACATAGGGCGCCGACAGACGGGCGGCGTCGAGTGGGTCTTCAGTAACTGCAAGCGGGCTGGCGACGTCAAGAACGAGACGAAGATCGGGCGACGCTACGGCCTCGACGACCGGGACGAGCTCGGCGCAGCGGTAGTCCATATGCGGTTCAAGGGCCAGCGTCACGCCCATACCGGCTGCGAGGGGCAGAAGCGTTCGCACATTGGACTCGATGCGTTTCAGTTGGCCGGCGAGGTCAAGCAGGGGCGAGTAGCGGTTGATGCGGTCTGGCTGCCCGTGGACGAGGCTGAGGATCGGCGCGCCGGCCTCTGCAGCCAGGTCTATCGCCGTAGCGGCTATGGAGGCTTCGCTGTCGCCGATCCAGCCGCGCGTCAGGACGCCGGCTTTGGTGGGGTCGAAGTGAACCTTGGGCGCGGCGGCCGACGGACGGCCCCAGCGGTCGGAGTGGGCGACCAGATCAATCGACACGCTTCCGAGGAGACGAATGCCGGCGTCGGCACAACGGGCGCCGAATGCCGCCGCTCGGTCGCGGCTTCCCAGCAAGCCGAGGTCCGTCGTTAACGCATTCAGCCCGAGCGCGACGACTCGGTCAAGCAGCCAGTTCGGCACATCGGATTCCGTGTCCGGTGGATCAACCGTGAGAATGTGCGGGGCGTAGTGGCTCGAGGCACGAAAGTCCGGACGGTCGGCGCGCATCCATGGATAGGCGATCCAGCGGTACGTGTCGGCGGAGAGCCCGAGTCTCACGAGGCAGTCTGGTTGGGGAAGTGGTCGGCGGCGTGCCGGCGAAGGTGCGCCGCGCTCGTTCGGACCCAGCGGTCAGGATCGGTCTGAGGGAGACCGGCGATCTCGATGTGCGCGAGCAGATTGTCCGGGTCAGGCGCCTCGGCCTGTAGCACGTCCAGGATTTCGGCAATCGGAGAGTCGCCGCGGCCAACGGGGGCCCAGTGGAGTTCGGGTTCCCAAGTCTCGGTAAGCGGATGGACCGTGAAGTCCTTGAGGTGCACCGCCACGGTATGCGGCGCCGCCAGCCAGGCGCCTTCCAGGGGATCTTCCAGAACCAGGAATGGGTTGGCGGTGTCGAGGGTGATTCGGGCGAACTCGGAGTCGAGGGCTTCGACGATGGCCACGACCTCGCTGAGGCGGTAGTCCATGTGGTTCTCGAAGGCGAGCGTCACACCGTGGCGCCGACAGGCCGGCAGGATGGTGCTGAAATTGCGGATGGCGCGCTCAATCTGCTCAGCGATTGGGGGATCCGTGCTGAAGTGATTGTGAACCCCGGCCATGAGGTGGGTGACCGTGGCAATGGTCGCTCCGCTGCGGGCGTTGAGTTCGACGTGTTCGATTGCATTTTCGAGATACTCGAAATCCCATTCGTCGGCCGTGGCCGCCCAGTTGGCAGTGAGGCCGCCGTTGAAGACGAGACCGGCGGCGCGCATGCGAGCGCCAAAATCCTCGACCGTCGAGAGGTCGCCTACGTCGGCGGCGTGCATGTAGAAGCCTTCCAGACCCAGGGCGCGTGTTTTTGTCAGCATCCAGTCGTGGCGCATGACGCCCGGCTGCGGTGCCGCTTCGGTCTGCAAGAAGGCCGGAGGCCAGCCGAAGTTGCGGTGCTCGGGACGATCACGACGCCGATGCGGATCGAGCATCCAGCGGTAGCACGCGGTTGAAATGCAGAGCTTCATGCGAGTCGCCGATGTTCCAGGGGCCTGTGGGACCCCGGATGCTTAGTTCGTGGTCTGATCGGTCAGGCGTACGCGTGGGTCAACGTACGTGTACAGGATATCCACCAGGAGGTTCACGACGGCGTAGACGACGGCGGCAAGCAGGACCAGGGCCTGAATGACGGGGTAGTCGCGGGCCTCTATGGCCTCCACCAGTCGCATTCCCAAGCCCTGGCGGAAAAAGACAGCTTCAATTGCGACTGCGCCGCCCAGCAGCGAGCCAAACTCAAGGCCAACAACGGTGATGACTGGTATGAGAGCGTTTCGCAGCGCGTGAATCCAAATAACCTTCGATTCCATCAGTCCCTTAGCTCGGGCCGTGCGAATGTAATCCCGGGATAGGACGTCGAGCATCGATGAGCGGGTGAGTCGGGCCAGAATGGCCGCCGCGGCGGCTCCGAGGGTGATGGCCGGCATGAGCAGCTGGGGCCCGACACCGTTTGAGATCACGGGCAGCCAGTTGAGGTTGATAGCGAAAATCAAGATGAGGATTGTGGCCAGGAAAAAGCTAGGGAAGGACACGCCAAGAATGGCGAAGACCTGGGCGCTGTAGTCGGCCATCGAGTGGCGGCGAATCGCGGAGATAATTCCAGCCCCAAATCCAATTGCAAGAGCCACGGCCATTCCCGCGACGGTTAGCTGGATCGTGGCTGGCGCGTGATCCTTAATGATGTCGGTGACTGGGCGACGGTACTGGATCGAGTCGCCAAAATCGGCGCGAAAAACATCCCGCACATACAGCACAAACTGATGTGGTACGGACTTGTCGAGGTTGTAGCTCTCGCGCAGCCGTTCGAGCGCCGCCCGGCTTACTTCGCCGCCGCTACCGGCGGTGGCGCCCGAATCGCCGATACCGCCCGTCGCGTAGAACAGCGCGATGGGATCGCCGGGAACGAGGCGCATCAGGACAAACACGGTCAGTAACACCCCGAATAGCACAGGGATGGTGTATAGACCGCGGCGCAAAATGTATGAGCCCATCGCTCAGACGTCTCCCGGTCGGTGCGCTGTGAGAAGACGCCCGGCCGGCTGATGCCGGCCGGGCGTCATTCGCACTACGTTCGAATCTACTCCTGGGTGCTGTAGAACTGACCGAAGAACGGCAGGTAGTCGATTCCGAGGAACAACTCGCCGCCGATGCGGTCGGGGTTTGTCAGCCACGGCAGGTAGTCGTGGACCAGCGGAATGGCAACTGCGTTCTCCATCAAGTACAGCTCGACCTCTTCCCAGAGAGCCTTGGCCTCTTCCGCGTCGAAGCTCGCGCGCGCCGCCTCGAGCAGCCCGTCGATCTTCGCGTTCGGAGTTGCCGACTCGGGAACACCGTCGTACTCGAAGAACGAGTAGGAGCGGTTGGCGCCGCCGTACGAGGCGGTGTGGAAGCGGTCGTACATCACGTCGCCGCTGGGCGCCGCAACGCCAATCCAGGTGGTGTGGTAGAGACCCTTGGAAGCGCCTTCGCGGTGCGTGGCGCCGTCCATCTTCGGAATATCCACGAAGATGCCGAGGTTCTTCTCTACATCCAGCTTGAAGAGCTCGACTACCGGGTCGCCGCGGTCCGGGTAGCTGATTTCCAGCCGCCGGCCGTCCGAAGCGTAGCGATAGCCGTCCTCGCCCTTGGCGTAGCCAGCCTCGTCGAGGATCTGGTTAGCAATGCCCACGTCGTAGGTGTAGAGCTGCCCAGCCTCGGCGCTGCGGCCGATGGTGCCCGGCACCAGCAGGTTGCTGATGTTGAGCGGGGCGGTACCGCCGTTGGCGCGCACCGTGACGGTTCGGCGGTCGACGCCGAAGAGCAACGCCTTGCGCACGTTCAGGTCGTCCAGCGGCCAGAGCTGCGTGTGCAGCGGCATGTACTGGCCCATGCCGGGCGCGGCGTAGCCGATGACGTGGTACTTGGCGTTCTCGGACACTCGCTTGTAGTCCGCGAACGACCAGTTCAGGCAGATGTCCACCTCGCCGGCCTCAAAAGCAGCCGCGTTGTCCGTCATGTTGTACCCAAGGATTTGGATACGCATCCGGTCCGGATACGGCGCGCCCTGGTGCGCGAGGAACGACGGACCCCAGTTGTAGTCCTCGTTGCGGTCGAAGACGACCTTGACGTCGTCTTCCCACACGCCCGACCACTTGAAGGGGCCGGTTCCGACTGGGTCACGGCTGAAGGCTTCGCCGCGCTCGGTGACCGCCTTGGGCGATGCCATGCCGGTGTGCTGGTGGGCGATGGAGTGCAGGAAGGACGGGGGCGACTGCGGATTCGTGGTGTGGATCCGAATCTTGAAGTCGTCGACCTTCTCCACGCTCCCCATCGACGCAACGTCACGGATCACGTGGCCGCGGGCCAACTCCGGGTCCAGAAAGCGCTGGAAGTTGAAGACGGCCGCGTCGGCGTTGAACGGTTCGCCGTCGTGAAAGACGACGTCGTTGCGCAGCGGGACCACCCACGAGAGCTTGTCGTCCGCCGGCTCCGGCAAGTCGGAGGCCAGGTGCGGGTAAATCAGGTTGCCCTTGCCGTAGGTGTACAGCAGGTCGTACATCACCGCTGCAGGCTCGGCGCTGCGGCCGCCCCAGGTTGCCGGGTCAAAGCCGGTGGGGTTGCCGAAGGTCATGTAGCTGACTTCGCCGCCCGGCTTGGGGTCCCACGGCTTGGCGCCAATGGGTACGGACTCGTCAAGGTTGTAGATGTCGATTTCGGGCACGCGTTCGGCGGCCTGCTCGACGATCTTCTCCACGACTCTCTCGACGATCTTCTCGACCTCAACGACCTTCTCGACTTGGACTTCGACCGGGACTTCGACGACCTGCTTGACTTCGACCGTCCTGGTGACGATCTTCTCGACCTGTTGAGTCACGATCCGCTCGACCGGGACTTCCTTGACCTCGGTCTCACGGACGATCTTTTCAACCGGGACTTCCTTGACGACGGTCTTCTCGACCGGGACTTCCTTCGTGACGACCTGCGTCTCACCGCAGGCGGCCAAGGCCGCCGCGCCGACGCCACCGGCCAGGCCAGCCAGACCAGTACGGATTACGGCCCGCCGACTTACGCTCGGCGTCTTGATCATGTGCATCCTCCCCTTGAGGCGCGAAACTACGGCGCCTCGACGAATGCGCCAGCGTACCTAATGCCGGCGCGCAGTGCTACGGACTCGTCGGTCACCTAATCCGACCATGAACTTGCCTGGGGATCGAGCGCTTCGCGCAGCCCGTCGCCCAGGAGATTGATTGAGAGAACCGTTATAGCGATGGCAAAGCCGTTGAAAGTAGCGATCCACCAATATGCGCGTAACAGATTGCGGCTCTTGGAAAGCTCATAGCCCCATTCAGGCGCAGGCGACTCTGCGCCGAGGCCTAGGAAACTGAGGGTGGCCGACGCCAGGATTGCTCCGCCCAAGCCGAGAGTCGCCATGATGAGAACGGGACTGACCACGTTGGGAAGGATGTGACGCAGCATGATGCGTACGTCAGACATACCCACGGCACGCGCCGCACGGACATATGTGAGATCTCGTGCAGCGAGTGTAGTGCCGCGAACAACTCGACCATAGAAGGGAATGCCAGCAACACCCAGGGCAAGCATGGCGTTGTTGAGGCCGGGCCCCAGAGACGCCACAACGGTCATTGCCAGGAGAATTCCGGGAAAAGCCAGCATCACGTCGAGAATGCGGCTGATCAGCATGTCCGGCCAGCGTCGGAAGTAACCCGCCACCAGTCCAAGGATGCTGCCCACAATTAGCGAGATGGTCACGGCCGAAAAGCCGATTCGGAGCGAAATGCGCGCGCCACGCACGATACGGCTAAAGACGTCCCGTCCAATGTCGTCCGTTCCCAGGAGATGTCGCTGGCCCCAGGGACGCCAGTCATTGATTGGATCAAGGCGCTCAGCGAGCGGCGGCAAGCCCTCGGACGCAATATCAAAGTGGTTTTCGGTCTCGGTGGCGATCACGTCGGCAAAGATCGCGGCCAGCGAGATCAGGATCAGCGCGACGAGACCGGCCATCGCAGCTTTGTTGCGCCGCAGCCGCCGCCAGGCCAGGTTCCATTCGCTACGGACCGGCGCCTCAGACCCGGATTGACCCACAAACTGCCCGACTGCTGCCACGCCTTGGCCCCGATTCAAAAGATTGCGCACGAATACCGGCGCGCATGATAGCCGCATCGACCGCCGGTTCGGGCGGAAGTGCCGACGTCGCTAGCTAGGCCAGAGCGTAAAGGTCGGGCCTGCGACTCTGCTGGGTGTTCAGTACGTGACTGTTCCGGCGGCGGCGTCCGGCCTCGATATCGACGTCGCCAACGACCACGGTTTCTTCCCCGCCGTGAGCGGCTGCGACGGTACCACCCTCATGATCGACGACTGCCGAGACCCCTGTGAAGAACCTTGGCGGCGCGCCGGCCGGCTGCCAGCCGGCTTCGCCGACTCGGTTCACGGCCGCGACGGGAACACGATTGAACCTGGCAATGGCGGCCGCCTCCCACACCGGCATTGACGTGCGATTGTTCAGCCAGATCAGCAGGTCGGCCCCGCCCGCTACCAGAGCGATGGGCAGTTCGCCGTGCTGACCGTCGTAGCAGATCATCACGCCGATCCTGATCCCGGCGAGATCAAACAGCCCCAGCGCCTCGCCGCGGGCGAACGCTGTGGATTCGTCGACGCGTGGATCGTCGTTCACGCACATGTGGGATTTGGCATACGTGCCAATGACGCCGTTGGGGCCAACGAGCACGCTGCCGTTCTGCGGTCGGCCGCCGGCATCGAGGCTTACAAGACCGACGACAATGCAGGCGCCAGACGAGGCTGCTAAATCAGCAAAGGCTCGGACCGTGGGACCCTGGAGATCTTCAGCGACGGTTGCATAGTCGTCGGTGCAGTAGCCAGTAGTCACGAGTTCCGGAAGGATCGCCAGGCTTGGTTTCTCAGCCAAGGCCTTCTCCGTGAGGCGTACGGCGCGAGTACGGTTAGCGTCGATCTGGCCGTCGACAGTGGCGACCTGCACGCAGGCAATGCGCATGTAGCGCTAGCTCAGGTCGTCGAACGGGCGCCGCTCGTTTCGGTCGAGCGGGAGGTCGACTCGAGATCCTGTCGCGGCGCTCAAGTACGCGGCCTGGAGGATTTCCACGCAGCGAAGACCGTCCTCGCCAGTCAGAACCGGGGCTTCGTCGCGGAGCGCCCAGGCGGCGAAGCTGGACCACTCCCTGTCGTAGGCGCCGTCGGGCGAATTGGTCTCAAGGTGAACCACGCCTGGCGGCTGGTCTTCACGGTGGGTCGTGATGGTGAGATCGTGCGGGTTGTAGCTGATTCCGCCGCGTTCGCAGACGATATCGAAGCCGAATGCGGTCTGATAGGTGGCCATCGGATAGAAGGTGGACACCTGCAGTGAGCCGACCATGCCGCTTTGAAACGTCAGGGCGACCGAGATGGCGTCCTCCTGGTCGGAGACCTCGGGACGCAGCTTGGGTCCAAGGACGGCGTAAACGGAGGCGACTTCTCCAAAGAGGTAGCGCAGCGTGTCCACGTCGTGGACCCCGGCCCAGTAGAGCAGCCCGCCGCACAGGGACCGCTCCCGCCAAAAGCCGGTGATGCGGCGGCCAAAGAAGCCGCGAACGTTGACGGCGAGAGGGCGGCCAAGTCCGGCGGTACCGAGGGCGCGGCGAAGTGCGGCCGAGGCGGGGCGGAAGCGGCGCTTGTGGCCAACCATGAGCTTGACGCCGTGCGCGTCGGCGGCTTCCACCATGTCATGGCAGTCGGCCACGGTAATGGCCATGGTCTTCTCGCAGAAGATGTGGCGACCGGCCGCCGCGGCGTCCACCGCGATATCGCGATGCGTGGAGTGCGTTGTCACGATGGCAACGGCGTCGCAGTCGCACGCGTCCAGCAGCGCTCGGTGGTCCGCCCAGAACGGCACGCCGCGATCAATTCCGAGGCGCCGGGCCTTCCCGGCGTCGGTGTCGGCCACGCCGACTAGATCGATCTCAGGCTGCCGATCAAGCAACTCGCAGGTGTATGTGCCGAAGCCGCCAGCGCCTACAAGCGCGATTCGAAGGCGGGATGACTCGCGGGCGCTGCCGCTCACAGCTTGATCTCTGCCATCTCGAATTCTCCGCGCCTTGGGCTCGGCAACCGATCGGCTCGATGCCGCGTGTAGTATGCGCGACCCAGCGCCGCCGGCGATTGCGGCGATTGTCAGAAGGCCAGGTGAGCGGTGGAAGCCTCGACACAACCGGGCCAGACGTCGGCCTCGAACGGCGAGCTTCTTGAACTCGCCGGAAACGTGATGAGCGGCGGAGCCCTTGGATTCCTCATGCTCCCGCGTTCTGAGGACGTGGTTATTCGCGAGGGGCGAGGGAGCCACCTGATCAGCGTTGACGGCCGCGAGTACATCGACTACCTGATGGGCTCGGGCCCGATGCTGGTCGGTCACTGCCATCCGCGAATCCTGGAAGCAGTCGAGCGCCAGATTCGGCAGGGCACGACGTTCTATTTCCTCAACGAGCCGGCCATCCGGCTGGCGGAACAGGTGATCGAGGCAGTTCCGTGTGCCGAGCAGGTTCGATATGTGACGACCGGGTCTGACGCGACGTTTCTTTCGCTGCGCGCGGCGCGTGCCTTCACCGGTAGACCGAAGATCCTGAAGTTCGAGGGCGGCTGGCACGGGACCGGTGACTTCGCGATGTTCGGCACGGTCCCGGGTGAGGCCAGCGACTACCCGCACGCGGATCCCGACTCGCTGGGTGTTCCGGGAGTGCTGGCGGACGAAGTGTTGGTTGCTCCGTACAACGACACCGAGTTTGCCCTCCAAGTCATCGAGGAGTACGCGGACGAGCTGGCAGGCATCATCATTGAGCCTCTGCAGCGCGTGCTGCGGCCGGTGCCCGGATTCCTGGAAGCCGTGCGCGAGGCGTGCGACCGGTACGGGATCGTCATGATCTATGACGAGATCGTCACCGGATTTCGGCTGGCATGGGGCGGCGCGCAGGAGGCATATGGGGTCGTTCCCGACATGGCGTGCTACGGCAAGGCGATGGCCGGCGGGTTTCCGCTGGCCGTGATCGCGGGCCGCCGTGACATCATGGACTTGTACGGCAACGTGGGCCGGGCGCCGAACACGATCGCCTGGGCCAGCGGGACGTTCAACGGTAACCCCGTGGCGGCGACGGCCGCGCTGGCCGCGATGGACATCCTGCGCGAGCCGGGCGTCTACGACCAATTGCACCGCATCGGCGGCCGGCTGCGCTCGGGGATCGAAGAGGCGGGTCGCCGCCACGGGATTCCCGTGCAGGCGCTGGGCGAAGACATGGTGTTCGGCGTCCGCTTCATGGAGAGCGCGAACCCGACGCAGTGGGTCGACCTGCTGGACAACGACCGCGAAATGGGAACGCAGTTCGCCATCGAGTGCGTGAAGCGCGGGATCCTGATCGTGCCGAACGAGAAGTTCTATATCTCGATTGCACATAGCGAGGACGACGTGGATCGGACGCTGGAGATCGTTGACGAGGCGCTGGGGGCCTGTAAGGCGAAGACGGGCTGATGGCGACGCATCTCAAGAAAGGGGCATCCGATGCGGGTACTGATGTGCAGCCCAGACCTGGCGGCAATCACGGATGTGCTGCGAGACGCGCTGCCTGAGCACGCAATCGTTCCGACCGAACCCGACGCGCTTGGTAAGGAGGCGCCAAACGCGGAGGTGATCATACCGGCGCGTACGCCCATCGATGCCGCCACTATTGCGTCGGCTTCGCGACTGCGTCTGATTCAGCAATTCGGTATCGGGGTCGATCACGTTGACCTCGAAGCCGCGCGCGCCCGAGGTATTCCTGTGGCGAACGCGCCGGCCGGCCCTTCGGGGATCGGCAAGGCCGTGGCTGAGTTTGCCCTGATGCACCTGATAGCAGCCGGACGTCTTCTGCCAACCCACTTGCGTACGTTGGCAGCCCGCTCTATTGCTGTTCCGTTTGGCGCGTCGCTCTTTGGGGCTCGGGTGTGTATTGTGGGCGTTGGCGGCGTCGGCAGTGAAATCGCTCGCCTACTGAAGCCGTTCGGAGCCACGCTAATTGGCGTCAAGCGAACGCCGGATCCCGAGTTGGCTGACGAATTGGGGCTGGCCGAGCTCTTCACCGCCGACCGGCTGACGGATGCCGTGCGCGACTGCGGGTTTGTGGTGCTGTCAGTGCCGCTCACCGACGAGACGCACGGGCTGGTCAATCAGTCCGTGCTTGATGCTATGCCGGACGGATCGGTTCTGGTCAACGTGTCGCGTGGCCCCGTGGTCGAGCGAGAGCCACTGATCCACGCGCTCGACAGCGGCCGCCTGCGGGCGGCGGGGTTGGACGTGTTCTGGGAAGAACCGGTTGATCCCGCCGATCCGGTCTTCGACCGCGAGGTTTTTGCTACCCCACACGGGGCGTCGGCGTGCGACATCTTCTTGCGCGGAACATCAGAAGTCGTGCGCGATAACGTTGCGCGGCTCGAGGCTGATCAGGCGCTCAAGTACCGCGTGGCTTGACGTTCAAACTTCGAGCGACAGCTATACTCGACCATCAAAGTCTACATTTGCCACACTACGGATGTCGCACGCGATCATGCAGTATTTCGAGTTCAAGGTCAAAGTAACGATTTAGAATGACCCGAAACGAGTTTACCAACGTCATTCCTGGGTAGATCGAATTGGCACCGTCGTCAGGAAGAAGATATGCAGCAAGTATGTCGTTGGCGATAAGGGAGTCATCGGAGCGCTCGAATCCGTGGTCTCCCACAATGACTACAATTGGAGGTTCGTCGTAACCCTCGAGAATCCCATCAATGACCTCAAGCATACGCCCATTGAGCCAAATCAGCTGACCGTAGAATGCTCCTGGAACCGTAGGGTCATGCTCGTCATCCCAGCCTTGCGGGACCGGAGCAATGTTGCCATGCCGATCAAACGAGTACGGTCCATGAGGCTTGATGAGATGAGCAAACACAAACTTTGGGCCGCTGATGCTTGCGGAGTTCTTCATGAACTCGATCGCTTCCAGCGTCTGGTCGGGGTGTGACCAATGGTAGGTACACGGGTGCTTCTGGGGACGAGGGTCACTGGTCCAAACTCTGCGAGCAGCGGTAGTCTCCAGGAATCCATCCGTGAATCGATTCGATAAGCTCAACACTCTCTCAGTTACGCACGGATCTTCCGTGGTCGAACCAGTGGTAATCTGACCTCGAGGTCCAAACGAGACAACCATTTCCGCGCGTGGATTTGATTCCGTCAAGTACCAACCTGAAGAAACATGCACGTATTTGTAACCTAATGCTCTCACAATCCGTCCCAAGTTGTGGTCGATTGCAGCATTGTAAATCTGGTAGAGTCTTTCCTGGGTCTTTGCATAAGGAATGTGTTCGTCTGTATAGTTCATGTTTAGTATCGAGGAGATTGACCATGCGCTGGTCGTAAAGTTGCTGCGAGCGTGCGGGTCCACAAAGAAGCCCCGTCTCTCTAAAGCTTCTACGAACTCACTGTTGTCAAATGACTCCGGCGAAGCATGGCGTGGATACTCGTCAAGGATGACAAAGTAGATGTCAGGCAAGCCAGCGGCTTCCTTGTTTGCCCTGGCTTGGCTGATTCGCTCGTCGAGACCAACAAAGTTTCTCAAGAATCGTTCATCTGGTGTTTGCTGCAGCCTCCCGGTGAAAAGTACTTGACCGATCTGGAGAACCGCCAGAAGAACTAACAGAACGCTTGCCATGTTCATAGTGCGAGCAATTGGATAGGCAATACTCGGGCGGTCCCTAAACAGGAGGACGGCTCCAATTGCCAATGGAATCCCAATGCTCAGCAGAAATCTGTCGTCCGGAGGGTCCCTGTCAGTGTAGATATGTCCATATGAAAAAAAGGCGACGCCAAGTGAACCGGTGAGTACCGCTGCCGCAGCAGCAGTTCTAAGGACGAACAGCAATATGAAGAAAACGGCAGTTACTACTCCAGTGATAACAAGGCTCAGCATGACCGATTCGTATGGTCGGATCAGTATTAAATTGGATCCGATATAATGCAAGATTGCGAATATCGGTATCAGCCAAGGAAAGACAAACATTGTGCGTCGACGCGGAGTTTCGCTGTCCGGCTTGTTGTATCCTCGGCGTTCACTTCGCACGCTTCGAAGAGTTCTGTAGATCGGAGCGGCCATGGTCGCTCGTGCGTGGTTTGTCTTGTGAAGAATCTGTGGCAGGCTTCGTGCTACGGACGGTGTTAGGAGAATCGCTCCCGCGATGGCGATGAACGCTAGTGCCAGGCGAAGGAGATCGAGCCAGGATCCTTCCAGCGCTGCCCGCCAGCCTTCGCCTCGCCAAATCGTCTCGTATGCGAGGGGGCCCTGATCAGTTGGATTACGGTTAATGGCCGGACCGTCGGCCTGATCACTAGGCTCTATGGTGCCGAAAATGGCGTGATTGTCGCGCTTGTTTGAGACCCAGAGTTGGAGAGTCAGTTCTTCTTTGGAGGCAGGATTGTAGGGGGCAAAGGCCAACACGTAGGGTTGCAGGAGCTTGCTCGCCTGGACCTTAACCGTGGCTTGACGAACAAGCTCACGATCCGCACCTCGCAGAAGCGCGGCAACCACCGGGGCCTCACCGCGGTCGAGTCCGGCGGCTGCCGAGACTCGCACTTCGGAAACGACCCGCAGTCCGTGGTCCAGCGCTTGTTCGACAGACTGCTCGGGCCAGACAGGACCCACGGCATCAACGATGTCATTGGCGGAGCGCGAAGTGAAGCTCGTTCGTGGCAAAAGGCTGAGCAGCAGCCCCAGGCCTACGAGCGCAAGAACGATGGAGAGTATTCGAAGCCGAGAGTCGGGCAGGTGAAAGCCTCCACGTGTCGAACACGATGCCGAAAGTCAGCCGCGACAACGGAGTGTCCACGGACAAGCGGACATCGGATGCGACGTGCGGGCGCCGCGGCTGTTGAATGCCGAGAGGCACGTTGCCAGGCGCACTATAGCCTTGAGACGGCTTCCTGCTGGCGGGAGGGGGAGCATGCTCGCTACCCGGTCGGTCGCGCATATCGGATCCGTGCAGACCTATTGCCTTGTTGCAGGCTTCGCCTCGTAGAGGGGCCTCGCGAAAATCTTGAGGCGTAGTTCCTGGGCTTGGCTAGCCTGGCGTTTGGTAGCTGAGGTTCCAGTCGCCCAGCGCCTGCACGTTCTGTCGGGGCGAGTCCAGTCTCGGCTCGCCGGCGGTTCGCCAGACCTCGATTTCGTCGCGGTGTCCAAGGCGGCGCAGGGCGCTCCACATGTCGGCGTAGTTCGCGCGCCCGGAGCCTCCGGCGCAGTCCCAGAAGAACAGGTGCTGGACGCCGACTCGATAGAGACCGGAGGCGCGTCGGCGTAGATGTTCGGGTGAAACCTGGCGGGGCATCATGTTGGGCGCAATGATCGTGTTGCTGCCGTGCGCGATCGTCAGGAAGTAGTCAATCGCCCGCGGGTCGGCCCAGGCATCGACGCTGCTGTCGAAGTTCGGCGCGGATGAGTATGGAATCAGGGTGTCGACGAGGCCCTCATCCACCCATGCCCTGGGATCGACCCCGAATTCCAGGTTCTCGGCCTCGCTGCTCGCGACCACGGCCGAAATCTCAATTCGACGGCTTCGACCCTGTCGTCGTGTCTCCTCGTCCATCGCGGCTCGCAACTCGCGGTGAAACTGGGTGAGCACGCCCGAGCGGTAGCGGAGCCAGGCCGGGTCGAGCGAGTCGAGCGTTCGTGGATCCACGCCGTACGCGGTACGGAATCCCTTGACCAGTTGCGGCTCGTATTCCACCAGCGGAAGGCGCCGGTTGTAGAGCATGCAGATACCGTCCACCGGATATTGGGCGACCTCGCGCAGGAGCGAAATGACGTAGGCGCGGACTTCGGGATAGGTGTAGGCGAATCGGGGCGTGCGTCGGCCCTTGCGGTCGACGCCGCGCCACTCCGGCCGACGATTGAAGGCGTCGTCGCCATGGTTGAAGTGATCCAGTGGCGGTGGGTAGTGGAAGCCGGCGACCCGATAGCTGGCGTGAAACTCAATGCCCACGTCTCGTGCATGGTGGGCAGCCACGCGCAGCGGGTCTATTCCTCGGTCGCGCAGAATCCGCCAACTCTCCGCGTTGAAGCGGTCGGCCTGCCGCCCGAAGTCCTCCAGCCCGTCGTACGCGGGAATGCGGCCGATTCGGGTGAAGTAGTTCATCAGGTCGCCGGAGCCGCACTCCCAGTACAGGCGCGAAAAGTCGGTGTGTCGGTAGGGCTCGACCTCGCGCTGGATTTCGGCCGCGCTGGTTGGCCGCCAGGCGGAGTGCGGTCCGTGGGCGTCCTGGTGGGCAAAGAGTCGTCGGGCCTCGCTGCCGGCGCGGTCGGCTTTCACCGCCCGCACCTCGGCTCCCGTCAGTGGCGTTAGCTTGACATAAGCAATACGTGCTGGCTGCCCGAGGAACGATCCGGGGCCGTCGCCAGGCGATGATCGAGCGGTCGGCTGCGCGATGACCAGGTCCCGGCCGGTGAGATCAGCAACGTCCCAGAACATTTCGTGAAGCCATTCGGAATGGCCGGCAAAGGGAACGCGTGGGTGGGAAAGGACGGTAAACGGTCCCGGCCCGGTGAGCTTGAGTTGCAGTTCAAGCTGCCGGCCCTCGGCCTCGGACCAGAAGGGGTAGACCCCGATGGAGACGGCATGCCAGCCGGTGGCGTTTAGGTGATACGTGACTTCCGGTGCGGCGGTTTCGGGGCCGGACAGCAGCATCACGCCACTGAACGCGTCGGTTGAATACGGCAGTGCGCGCCAGGCATGACGGCGTGGTTCTGGGGACAGTGCGCTGGCCGGAGTGCAGCGGTCAAGGTCGGTCAGGTAGATCGGAGGCTGGCTGAAGCCGCGGTCGCCGTAGAAGTCGGCTGCCGGCCGGGTCATCAAAGTTCGGCGCAGCGTGTCATGGCCAGATGCCAAGGCGACGCAGCACGCCGCGCACATCCTCCATCTCAGCTTCGGTCGCGTTCGGCGCTGGCGAGCGGCGCCAGCGGGGAGCTATGCCATAGACCTCGATCATGGCCTGGGCGAAGCCGTTGTATCCGGCGGAGAAGCGGTGACCCGCCGCTCGTACCGGAGTTTCGATGCGCATGATGATCTCCCAGGCTGTGTCGGTATCGCCGCGCTGCAGCGCTCGCCAATACCGCATGGCCGGCTCCGGGTAACAGCGCACGAAGGGCTCAAGCCAGGCGCGGCAGCCATGCGGCCAGAGCAGGAGGTGGCGCTTCATGCCGCCTCCCCCAACCATGGGCCAGCGGTCGCCCCAGCGCATCAGCACTTCGTGGGCGTAGTCGAGTTGCTTGTCCTCCTTGAACGCCAGGATTCCGGGTTCATCCTCAATGAGCTCGCAGGTCTCGATCGGTACGTCGCCCACCAGCATTAAGCGGGTTCGTTCGGCTGCGGCACGGTAGAAATCAGCCAGAGATTGGGGAGTTCCGCGGGCCCAATCGGCTGGCCGGACCATATAGAGGTCGAAGCCCAGGTCTCGCACCAGGTCGCCGAACTCCAACGTCTGGTGGAGACCCCACATGTTGTCGCAGGCGATGGTGAGGGCGCGGTTGCCAACGTGCCCGATAACGGAGCGGTGAATCTCAGCCAATTCTGCGTCGCTCAGCAGCGAGACGAGCGTCTCGCCCCAGGTAAGCATGATGACCTGGCAGCCAGCATCCAGGGAACAGTCAATGACGGCGCGCATCCCGTCGAAATTGATGGTTCCATCGCAGTGAAACTTGGTGGGCAACGGGTTGACCGGGCCGCTCAGCAGGGCGCGTAGCTCTTCGTGGTCCCGCATGTGCGAACCCTTTGCACTGAACCGACCGAGGCGCCGGTACCGCCGATCGCGTGCATTGGAACAGAGCGCCGCAATTCGTTCAACAAGGAGAGGTGACCGCTGCCGGGAGTTCGCCGGATCGGGTAGTTCGCCCAGAGGCAGGGATCGATGCGTGGCACAGTACGAACAGCAATTCGCGCCTCAACTGGCAGATTGCGTCCGCGTCGAGCGCGTTCTGAAGCCTGATGGAAGACGCGACGATGTTGATTGAAGTCGAGCGTCTAACTAAGCAGTTCGAGCGCCGGCGGCCTTCACGCCGGCCGTGGAACGTCTTGACGCGTCGGTCCATCCCGACCCCAGACCTCGTCGTGGCCGTTGACAACGTCACCCTCCGGGTCAGCGCCGGCGAGGTGTACGGACTGCTGGGGCCAAATGGTGCGGGTAAGACGACCATGGCTCGCATGCTCGCAACTCTGCTCGAGCCAACGGCGGGCACCGCCAGAATCTGCGGGTATGACACCGTGCACGACGGTGGTGCGGTGCGGACGCGCATTGGCGTCATGTTCGCCGGGGAGCGAGGGATCTACTGGCGGCTGACAGGTCGAGAAAACCTGGAAATCTTCGGGCGGCTGCAGTTCATGCCAGGCCAGGCGATCGAAGAGCGTGCGGCCAGTCTGCTTGAGCAGCTTGGACTTGCGGAGCGGGCCGACGAGCTGGTCGAAACCTACAGCACCGGCATGAAGCAACGACTTAACCTGGCACGGACGCTGCTGCACGATCCGCCGGTGCTGCTGCTAGACGAACCGACGGCGGCGCTCGATCCGGCCGCCGCGCGGGCCACCCGCGAGTTGATACGGACGCTGCAGGGAGCCGGCAAAGCGGTGCTACTGACGACCCACAACATGCACGAAGCCGACGAGGTCTGTGATCGTGTCGGAATCATTGATCACGGACGGCTTGTGGCCGAAGACCGCCCAGCCGCCCTGATTGCAGGCGCCGGGGTCGAGCCGCGGCTGGAACTGCACTTGCGCGGTGACGCCGCCGCCGCTCGGCAGGTTCTCGGCGCGGACGCTCTCTGGTGGGGCGATCTTAAGGACGACGGCGGTATCGCAGTTGCGGTGAGCGCCCCCGCCGGTTGGCAGTCCGCCGAGCAGATTGCAGCCAGCCTCAAGGGGGCTGGTGTGACGGTGATTGAGTCGCGCCTGCGGGAAGCCACGCTGGAGGACGCCTTCATCAGCCTGACCGGAAGCCGCCTGGGAGGGTCGCTTGAATCAATTTGACGATTCTGCGATGCGTTTGGCGCGTGGCGGGCAGGCCGTAGCCTCGCTGGCGGTAATGGGGTGGAAAGTGCACCGCCGCGAGTGGGCCTTTGTCACCACCCTCGTGATCTCGGCGTTCGCGATGGTGCTGCCTGGGATCCTGGGCGCACGCGCGCTGGCCGGCCCGAGTCACGAGCAGGCGCCACGGTTCGCATCAGTGGCGGGGACGGAGAACTACTTGGCGTTCGTAACGATCGGCGTGATTGGCATGACCTGGGCCGGAGCCACGCTGACGCTGCTCTCGATTTCGCTGCAACGTGAGCGAGAGCAGGGCACCCTGAGCGCAATCTGGACCGGGCGCCTCGCCAAACCCCTGCTCATCGTGGGGCGCGCGATGGGCAGCTCGATCGGGATCGCGGTGCAGTCGCTCACGATGTTCGCCGCGAGTTGGGCGGTGTTTCGATACACGCTGACGTTGGAGGCTGGCGCCCTGTTGCTGGTGCTCGGGGCGTCGTACGTCACCAACCTCGCCATTGGCGTAGCGTTCGCGGGGTTGGTTGTGCGCTATCGCTCGGCGGCGATCCTTTCCAACCTCGGGGTCGTGGCTTCGGGGATCTTTGCCGGCGTTGCACATCCCGTTGGCGTCCTTCCCGAGTGGGCCCAGGTCGTTGCCCAGTTTGTTCCCCTTACCTGGATATTGCGCGGGCTGCGAGCGACGCTCGTATTCGCCGACGCAGGCGATGCTGTGCTGTCGGCCGGTGTGTTGCTGCTCATGGCGTCCGCGTACGGGGCGATATCCATTTGGGTGTTCGGGGCGCTCGAGCGGTCCGCCAGACGTCACGGCGTTCTTGACGCGATATGAGGCCTTATGTGGGCACACGAAGGGCGCTGGCCCTGGCCGCCTGGGCCTCGTTCGTTCGCGAATGGCGGGAGTTCGGGCGGCAGAAGCTGTTCTACGTCTCGACGCTGCTGGCGCTTGCCCTGCTGTTGACGACCCGGCTGCTGGCCGAGCGTGCGTTCGGAAGCGAAGGGTTTGAAGCCAGTGGAGGCGGGTCGAACTTCATCGGTTACGTAGCGCTGGGATGGCTGGCCTTGCAGATTGCTCAACAGGGGTTATACAGCGGCCAGGGGTACCTCCGCTGGGCAAGCCAGGCCGGCGTGCTTCCGCACATCTGGGCCACGCCGTGTCCACGCTGGATCCCGATCGTGGGCGTGACGGGCTGGGAGATTGCCCAGTGGACGGTCATGCTTGGCGTGCTGGCGGTAGCGCTGCTCTTCTTGCCGGGTGCGGCGCCTGCTGGGTTCGATCCGCTGGTCATTCCCGTGTTCGCTCTGGCCCTGATCGCGTTCTGGGGACTTGGAATCGCCTTCGCGGGAGTGGGGCTCGCCCAACGTCAGCCTGCCTTGGCTTCGATCTTCGTCGTCCTGATTTTCACCATGGCCGGCTCCACGTTTCCCGTGGCGATGCTGCCATGGGAAGTTCGCTGGGTAAGCCTGGCGCTGCCGTACACCTACGTGATCGACGCCATGCGGCACACCCTGCTGGGAACACCAACGATCGTGCCCCTCGAAGTCGAGTTGGGCGTGCTGGCAGCCAGCGCGATTGGCGGAGTTCTGGGCGGGATCTGGATTTTTGACCGCGTTGCAAACCGGGCCACGCGCCGAGGGCTGATCGGACTGTATACGTGAGAGCGCACGCCACGCCCGGATGATCGAGGCTCCGCGAGAGGCGCACTCGGCCTTAGGAAACTGACTCCTTCCAGTGCCTAGTTGGGACTGATAGCCACCACCCGGATTTCGCCGAACTCGCGATCCAGCTTGCGCCAGGTCTCGCCGCCGTCACCGCTCAGGTAGATGTAGCCGTAAATGCTGGCCGCCGCGATGCAGTCGGGCACGTCCACGTGCGCGCTGAAGCAATAAACGACGGAGTTTGGCGTTACGGGTAGCTCCGGCGTGTCCCAGGTTGCGCCACCATCAACGGTACGGCGAATCGCGCCGGTAACGCCGGGGATGCCGTTGCCGTTGCCCACGAACATGACATCGGGATTGTCAGGTCGCACGAGGATATTGCGACAGTACGATGAGCCGCCGGCGTCGAAGGTTGGGAACTTGTGGTGGTCCCAGCTGTCGCCTTCATCCGTGCTAATGGCCAGGCCGAAGGGGCTGGTGGAGTAGACCAGGGTGGGATCGCCGGGGCGAATGGCTAGCCCGTGAATGTCGTCGTACATGAGCTGCGGACCGACGTTGGCGAGCGCCGTCCAGGAGTCGCCGCCATCTTTGCTTCGATAGAGACCAGCGACTTCGACCCCGGCCCAGACGGTCTGATGGTCACGCGGGTCAACGAGGACCGTGGTCGTGCGGGGCGGGACGATCGGGCCGTTCAGGTTGACGTTGACCGGCAGCTCTTCCCAAGTCTCACCGTCGTCTTTGGACCGGAATACGCCGGGGCGTGTTCCAGCAAATAGGATGCTCGGATCAACCGGATCGACCGTGATGGTCCAGACGTGGATGCCGTCAATGGGTGTGTCGAGCTGTTCCCAGGTCTCACCCTGGTCTTCGCTGCGGAAGACGCCGACGTCGGTACCGGCAATCACGCGCCGTGGATTGTCGGGATAGACGGTCACGGCGCGGACGTTGCCTTCGGTGGGGACGGGGCTTCGAATCTGATTCCAGGACGAGCCGCCGTCGGAGCTCACATTCAGGCCGCCACCGACCGTGCCCACAAACATCGTGAAGTCTTGCGCCATCGCACTTGTCCCTCGCGATGGCCCGCACGGTGTGCCCGGCGCAGCCGGGACGCCCCCGAACCAACGCTTGCTAAGCCGTTGCCAGGTGAGTCTATCGGAAGCTGGGACGGCCGATGGGATTCGGGCCACACAGCCGAGGCTGACGTCGCTGCGGCCAGGCGGCTGCGGAGCTACGGAGCCTTCCGCTGAATCCTGTAGCGGCCGTTCGGTCCATCGACCTGCTCACCGCCTTCGATCCAGCCCGCCTGGATGAGAAAGCGCAACGGGCCATCTCGACGAAAGGCATGCTGCGGGAGTAACTCTGCTTCCCTGATCCAGCGCGCCGCGTCCTGAAGGCTGACCTCGGTCCTCGCTTCTTGTCGGAGACGGCCCTGTAGGTGTGCGTTGAGTCGATCAAGCTGGTTCATTTGGTCCTCCCGAAAACTGCCATTCGCGACACGTGTGTCCGAAATGGCCACGAACCGTGGATTTCTAACTGGCCCCAACTACTCGGGCAGCGTTGCTCGGATCGAGAACATCGACGGGACCTGGCCAGATTCAGGTGGCAGGCGCCACCAGTCGTCCTTGCCTTTGACCATGCCCGGCAAGGCCTGATAGGCCGACACCCCATACTCCCGCAGCGACTCGATACGGAATCCAGCCTGGATGAAGGCGTTCACAGTCTCGCCGAGGCTGTGATCCCACTCGTAGTTCACGGTGTGCTCGATTTGGACATCGCTTTCGACGTAGGTGCCAGGCTCGTCATATCGGTGTGCCGGGCCTTCGAAGTACGAACCGACGAGTTCAAGTCGGCCGTCGGCACGATCGTGATCCAGCGTGTGAAAGATTGGGTGCCCGTCGCGGATGTATGCCGTTCCGCCCGGTCGAGTGAGGCGACGCAGGACGCGCGCCCAGGCGGCGACATCCGGCAGCCAGCACAGCACGCCTTCGCTGGCGTACACGATGTCGTAGGTCCGGCGGAGAACCTCTGGCGCTTCATATACATCAGCCAGCACGAATTCCGCGGGTGTTTGCGTACGGCGGCTGATTTCGCGAGCTGCCTCAATTGCTGGCGGCGAGAAGTCGAGACCTGTCACCTTGGCGCCGAGCCGCGCCCAGGAGAGCGTGTCCAGGCCGATGTGGCATTGCAGGTGGAGAAGAGACAAGTCGTGAACGTCGCCGATTTCTTCTCGATCCAGCTCGACAGCCTTACCGATCCTGCTCGGATCTGCGATAAACCCCTCGACGTCATAGCCAGGTGATGCAAGGTGCGCCGCCACGCGGTCATTCCAGTTGGCTAAGTTGGCCTCGCGCTCCTCAATGCGGCCGGCCCAAACGCCACGGCCGTAGGTCGGCTCCTCAACGGTCGTCATTGGCTGAAGCTCCCTACCTCAGGGCCAGCACGGCGATGCCGCTTAAGTCACATCTCATGCGGGCTCCTCGCGCGTCACGGTACCGACGCGATCGATGCCGCGATCAAAGGAGGTTACGACCCCAATGCCGGTTCGCTCAGCGCTCGCCACGAGATAGGCATCGGCGAAGTCCAGGCCATACGTCTCGTACAGCTCGACCGCGCGCTGAAGAAGTACGTCGTCGACCACGCGAATTGCGCGGAAGGCGAGTACCGATCGCAGAATCTCAGCGACCTGGAGACGCGCGACTTCGTAGTAGGACTCTAGGACGTACGCGACTTCGGCAAGAATGAGATCCGGCAGCAACAACTGACTGGCTTGATCGAGATAGCGAGTCGCCATACGGGCCTGAGCGGGAGGGTCGCCCGTAAGGTGCCGAATCAGCACGTTGGTGTCGACGAAGGCTGTCATTGGTCTACGGCTGCGCGGATCCGTCGCGTTTCGCGCAGGACGACGTCCCAGGGAGTGCCACGCCTGGGCGCCGGCACGCTCACCGAGCCTGCGAGCTGAATCAGGTCGAGGCTGCGCGCCATCGTGGCTCGCTGGCCTTCGACCCTGAAGTGAATCTCATCGCCCGCTTCAATCGCCAGTGCCTTTCGCACTGCGCGCGGAATGGTGATCTGGCCCTTTGAGGTGACCCGAGCCGAAACGTCCATTCAGGATCTCCTTACCTCGGTGGCAAGGTAAGGATACTCAGAGCGGCTGCCAGTCAGGTTCGGAATAGTGAACGAAGCTGAGTGAGTGGCGTCCGGTACCTACCTGGCATTCCTTCTCCGCACTGGGCGCGACGCAACCAAGAGGGCACTCCAAAGGGAGGACTGGCGGAAGAGCGGAAGTCGGTACCCCCGGTAGGACTCGAACCTACAACCAACTGATTAAGAGTCAGCTGCTCTTCCAATTGAGCTACGGAGGCTCGCGCGTTCGCGGAGCCGCAGCCCGCGAGCGACGCTGACGATGGTAGCAACACCGGCGGACGGCTCCGAGCGTCTTCGGACTGAAACGTGAGGCGCTTTACGATTCGCCGGGCTCGATGGTGAGACGATATGGGGGTGGCGGCTTGTTTCGTGGGTGTCCTTATGCAGTGGCAATTCTCCGCTCGTCTAACGTCGTTGATCGTATTGGCCGTGATCTCGTTGGCCGTAGGCGGGGCAGCCCTTGGTCTTGCGCTCGCTCGTGTGGGATCAGCCGACACCTCGGAACGAGTGATTGCCTACATGCAAGACGAGCGGTCCAAGACCAAGGCCGATTCGCGAGGTTCCGAGCGGCTTCACGACGAGCGGGACAACGACCGCTACGCTCAGGCCGAGCGACAGCGCTCCGTCGATCGTTACGAGCGGAGCAGGGACCGTCGTAGTCGCTTCCACGATTGGTGGGGCTCCCGACGCGTGATTGTCGTGCCGCGGACTGAGGTGTCTCCGCGAGAATTCTTCCGTGGCGACTCTCCATTCATGCGCCGATTCGAGCGCGCCGCGCCCGAGCGTCAAGCTGTTCGAGCAGGCGGCATGGTGATTGCCGTAGGCGAGGTCACGGCTGTGCGCGACGGCGTCATCGAGATGTTCACCATGCTGGGTAACGAGGTGACCATTGATCTCAGCCAGCTTGAAGCGGGCATCAAGCCGGAAGTGGGCGCGGCGGCAATTGTGATCGCCGAGCGTGATGGAGACGGCTACGTTGCCCGGTCGATGGACCTGCTTGACGTGCGCCTCTCCGAGATGCTGGAGGGCATGCGCGCCCGGTCGCGCTCGGCTTCCTGAATCCGTCCAGCCGGCCTGGACGCCGGCACCGCGCAGGTAGAGTAGTTGCGCAGGCGCCGGCGGGCCCGGCCAGGTGGCGGTGGAATGCGTACCTTTCGGCACGATCTCGTCGAGTCGCTGGTCATCATCGTCATCTTCACCGCCGTCGGGATGGGGCCGCTATATGCCCTCGGATCGGTGGCTGCTGGGTTTCTGAGCCCGGAGAATCCGAGTAGCTGGGGCGCGAGTTCGCCGGTGGTCTATTGGCTCGCCATTGTGCTCATCGGCTATTTCCTTGGCTGGACGATGACGAACCTGGCGGTCGACTTCGAGGCATTTTGGCGTCTTCCGGGACGATTGCGGGCGTTCGAGGCGCTAGTGGCCAAGGCTGGCCCTGGCAGCGAGGTGCACGCTGCCGCCAATGTCCGGGATGGCGCCGTTGGCGCTTTGCGCTATCCGCGACTACGGAGCCACGGCGTTAATGTGCTGTCTGCAGCACCGCTGACCTTTGTTTATGTCGCAGTGCGCGGTGCATGGCTTGCCTCATCACTCGCGGGCGCCGCGGCGGCCATTGAACTCGGCCGCGCGGCGGTTTCCGGTGAATCAACCAGCGAATCGCTGGTGGCGCTGGTTGTTTCGCTGATCGTTCTCGCAGGGGCAAGTCTGCTCACACGCACCCTCGCGGTCCCGGCGGCGCAGCAGGCGGTGGAAGTAATCAAAGCCAGCGCCGCTGCCAGCCGCTAAGGCACTAGGCGTTCGTTGGCAGATCGATGAATTCGGCGTCGCAGTCAAGCTCGGCGGAGATCAGGTCCGCCAGCGCTTGAACGCCGAAGACCTCGGTCGCGTAGTGACCGGCCGCCAGGAAGTGGACACCTAGTTCGCGGCTCCACATTTCCGCCGGTTCGAACATATCGCCGGTCACGAACGCGTCGCAGCCGCTTGCCGCTACCTCGGGAAAGTAGCGAGGACCGCCGCCACTGCAGACTGCGATTCGACGGACTTCTGGCGGGCCGTTGGCGTAGTTGGCGTGGAGCCGACCCACGGCCCGACTAAGGCGATCGGCGAACTGGTCCGCCGGCACGGGGACTGACGCCGAGCCGAACCAGCCGACCGGCCGGTCCGCAACGTGTGCGAAGCCGACACGCTCCTTCCGGAATCCCAGCGCTTCGATAATGCGTGCGTTGTTGCCCAGGGTGGGGTGACCGTCCAGCGCCAGGTGATAGGCGGCGAGGTTGATGTCGTGGTCGAAGAGCAGGCGCAGGCGCTCGCGCAGCATTGGGTCGATCACGCGCGAATCCTTGTCCCAGAACAGGCCGTGATGCACAACCACCAGGCCGGCGTCCCGCTCGGCCGCAACTTCAAATAAGGCGCGGCTGGCCGAAACCGCAGTGATTACCGAGTCGACGACTTCGCGCCCGTGAACTTGCAGGCCCATCGGACCGTAGTCCGGGAAGGCCTGGACTTCCAGAACTCTATTCAGATGGGTGACGAGATCGTTGCGGGGTTCAGGCACCGGCTGCCGGCTCGGGCGCCTCACGACGTTCGCGTACCTGGCGAACGAGCTCGGCGTCCGTGTCCGACGCGACCGAGATCTCCATGAATTCGTCGGCGCTCATCCCCAATTCGCCCAGGACCCGCCGGTCGATGGGGCACGGATAGATGTAGTCGTCGATTGTGCCGTCGGCTTTGGCGCGGGCCTTGTCCGACATGCGGGCGATCCACGGAATCCCGCCGATCACCAAATCGCGTCCCCGCGGCTGGAAAGGTTGGTTGGTCCCGGAGTCGTTGCCAGCAGCCATGGCTTGCTCGTTTCCGCTATCCGCAATCGGACGTGACACCCGATTCTAGACGAAGTCCCTCGCGAATCCGCCGTGCCGCGAGCGATCGGCCCGGGATGTGGTTTGCCAGGTCCGCCGGCAGGTTTCGGGGCTCACCCCACAGACCAGCCGCACGGGCAAGGGCCAGGAGCGTGACTGCTGCATCCAGGCGATCCGACGCCGACTCGTCTGTGTCGCGATCGGCAAGGCTCAGCACGGCGCCTGGCTCGGCCACGGCGGTTACGTATTTGGCGTAGGTCCAGTCGGCGAAGTCCAGGCCCAGAAGCTCCAGATCAATGAACGTCGCCCGATCCCCATCAACGACGATGTTCGACGGCGAGGCGTCGAGGGGTGAAAGGGCGAGGTCGTCCGAGGCCACGGTCTGCCGCAGGTCGTCAATGGCGTCTGACGGTACGCTGGGAAAGGCTTGGGCTACCGCGTACGCCACGGCTGCGAGTTCCATCTGGCGCTTGCGTAGCGCCTTCTGGCGCCGGGACACGGTAATGCGCGCGCTCCATGGAGCCAGCGCCTGCACCAGGCGCAGCCAGGCGCGGCGAACGGTCTCCGCTTGAGATGCATCCGGCGAATCAGCAGCGAGCAGCCGCTGGTAGACCGTCCGGCCTGGAATCCAGACCCGCGCAAGCGCTCGCGCGTCGGCTGCTTCGGCGACGACGTCAGGCACTGGGGCACCCGCCTGGCGAAGTTCCCTGTACAGCGCGGCTTCGGTTCGCAGACGCTCGTGCGCGTTGGGTCCGTCGAAGAGCTTGAGCGCCAGGTCGGCATCACCAACCGTCCATCGCCAAAGGCCCTGACGAATGGGTCGCAATCGTCCTTCGGTGGGCTGGTTGGACGCGACCAGGACCGCCCTGATCCGGGTCTCAGTCTCAGCCGACTGGGTTAAGCTCAATGTCGGTTCGGATGGTTGTGGCGGGTTCGATTTCCAGGGCGAGGGCGAGGTCACGCGAAGTAACGATCTGGTCCTGGGCGAGTCGGAGCCGTGCAACGATTCGGCCACTCTCAGATTGAAGTGTTTTCACACCGGGCCGGATGTCGCGCTTGACGCCTTCCGGGTCACGAGCGCGCTCAATCTCCACGGTGTCCCTGGCCATCAGCCGTTCCACCCGGTCAGCCAGGTCGGGCGGCGGCGGGTTGACGGTGATTTGGTAGTCGGCCCAGGTGGTGCGAACGCGGCGGCCGGGCGCGCGGGCGACCTCGACGACCGCCATGCCGGGGATGGCGGCGGCGGCCAGCCGATCTTGAACTTGCAGAGCGTCCAACGCATCGCGGAGCGCCATGGTCATGTATTCGCGGCGGCCTTCGGCGCCGACGGGAAGCGGGGGACCGAAGCTGAGGCGCGGTTTGGGGCTGAAGCCGCGGCTGTAGGCCAGGGGCAGCCCGGCACGACGCGTTACTCGCTCCCAGGCCCGTCGCACGTCGTGCTGGGACAGAAAGCGCGCAGCGCCCGCCTTGGTGAACCGGACCAGATACCAGCAGTCCGGGACTTCGGGTTCCGATGTCACGCGCAAGGATAAGGCGCATGGGTGAATTGGCGTCGGCAGTCGGGCGGCCGCAATGCGGAGTGGCGGCTGACCTGTACCATGGCCGCGGCTAGCCGCGACGCACCGGGGGCTTGTGGACACGCCGGTTCTGCTGCTGAATCAGAACTACGAGCCGCTGAACGTCTGCCGCGTGCGACGCGCGATCGTGCTGCTGGCCAAGGGCAAGGCCGAGCCGTTGGCGCACCATGAGCGTCCGCTGCGCACCCCGGCGAGCGAAGTACCACGGCCCAGTGTGATTCGACTTCGCTACTACGTGCGGCGGCCGCGACCCACGATCAAGCTGAGCCGCCGCGAAGTGCTGGTACGAGACGCTCATACTTGCCAATACTGCGGAACGCGCGGCACTGACATGACCATCGACCATGTGAAGCCGCGGCGGCTGGGTGGGCGGCGACGATGGGACAACCTGGTGACGGCGTGCCGCCCCTGCAATCTGCGGAAGGCCGGGCGGACGCCGCTGGGCGCCAACATGCGCCTCCTACGACGGCCGACGCACCCGCGTTCGCCGTATTCACACCTGATCGGCAGATTCTTCACCGGAAGGTTGGACCCTGCGTGGGCGCCTTACTTGCCGGCCCAATTACAGCGAGCCAGTTGAGGCGGTTGCAGTTGGCGCGAAGCGCCAAGGGAGCCGGAGGTCAATGAGCGCGACAGAAAACGTTGGCGGGCGACCGTTCCTGCCGCCCGGGGTAGTGACCATGATCGAGTCCACGTTGGGTGCGGGGCTGGATGCGTTTGGCGCGGACCCAATCCCGGTGATTGGGCAGGCCCCCGGATTTGACGGGCTCCCGCTGGCGGCTATTCGGCTGGATCGGGGCGCGCTGGTGAGCGCGCGGAACGATTGGCTGGTGGCGCTGCGGCCGGTGGTGACGAACATGCATGCGGACATGCTCTTTTCGGTTTTCGGCGCTTACGAGCTGGCGCGGGTGACGCAGCCGGACGGCGTTAGCGCATGGGGTCCGGTGTTCTTCTTTTTTGGGGACGCCTCGACCTGGAACGATCCGGCGGATCCGCGGGTGGTGAGACTGAGTGTGGATGACCTGGCGGAGGTCGATTACAAGCGGTTCTGGCACTGCTACGACGGCGAGGCGCACGAGGGGTACGGCGTTATCGAGGACGGCGAGCTGGTGGCGCTGGCGGGGGTGCTTCATTACAGCGATGGCGTTGAGGAAATCGGGATGGACGTGATGCCGGAGGCGCGGGGGCACGGTTTGGGGCGCGCGGTGGTGGGGGCGGCGGGTACGGCGATTATTGAGCGGGGGAACCTGGCGCTGGCGACGACGTCGCCGTGGAACGTGCCGTCGGCACGAACGCTGCGGGCGGCGGGGCTGCGGTACTCGTATACGCAGATGATGGCGTTCGACGCGTTTGACGGGGCGTTTCCGATGCCGGCGCAGCCGCTGGGGCGGCCGTATCCGGGGGCGCGAATGGTGAATTACTACCCGGCCTGGGCGATGAACCAGGACGTGGAGCCGCGGCCGGGGATGTAGCCGGGCCGGGCAGGGTCGGGGGACGCTGCTTCGTGGTCAGGTCCTGGCGCGGAGGACGGTGACCCAGGCGGTGAAGTCGGTGTCGGGGGTGGCGCCGAAGGGTTGGCGGGTTACTTCGAGGATTTCGAAGTAGGGTTCACAGCAGGCCACGATGGTCTGGAGGGTGTGGCGGGGGTAGCCGCGCGGGTCGGGCTCGCCGGTGGCGGGATCGCGGTTGTCGGCGCAGCCGGTGAGGCTGATCCAATGGCCGCCGGGCACGAGCCAGTGGGCGACGCGGCTGGCGAAGGCGGTGCGGCCAACTTCGTCGAAGGTGGACCAGACGCTGCGGTCGAAGGCGAGGTCGAAGGGTGTGTCCGGAGACTCGTTCAGGAAGTTGGCGCGGCGAAACTCAACGGAGCCTTCCGCGACGGCGGCGAGGCGGTGGGCGACGTCGATGGCGGCCTGGGAGATGTCGATACCCAATACGTGATAGCCGAGGGAGGCCATCTGGGCGGCCTTGCCGCCAAGGCCGCAGCCGATGTCGACGATGCGTCGGCCGGGCGGGGCGAAGCGATCCAGCAGGCCGGGCAGCGGACGCCAGGGGTGGCCGTCGTCCCAGGGCGTCTCGCGTTGCCGGTACCTGGCTTCCCAGTGCTCGCGGGTTCGGGCGGCGGCGCGCTGTTCTGCGCTGGCGGTCATTGGGAGGCCCTGGGACGCATGGCCTGCTGGTAGACGGCGAGGTCGTCGTCGCCGAAGACAACGAAACGGACCTCGTCGAGGTCGAGTTGGGCCAGAGCGGCGGTGACGGCATCCAGCGCGGTCTCGGCGGCCAAATCCTTTGGGTAGCCGTAGACACCGGTGCTGATGGAGGGGAAGGCGACGGTGCGCGCGCCGTGATCGGCGGCGACCTGGAGGGAACGGCGGTACGCGGAGGCGAGGAGGTCGGGCTCGCCGGCATCGCCACCGGACCAAATGGGGCCGACGGTGTGGATGACGTGGTCGGCGGGGAGACGGCCAGCGGTGGTTCGGACGGCTTCACCGGTGGGGCAGCCGCCGATTTGGCGGCACTCGGCCATGATGTCGGGACCGCCGGCGCGATGGATGGCGCCGTCGACGCCGCCGCCGCCCCTGAGGGCCGCGTTGGCGGCGTTCACGATGGCGTCGACGTGCTGGACGGTGATGTCGCCCTGGACGAGCGTCAAGCGGGTGTTTCCGACCCTTAGCTCGGTCATCTGCATTCCTCCGGAAGGCCGGCGGTCACTCGGTAACGGGGCGGACGTGAACGAGCAGGCGGCTGGGGTGGGTGGGGTCGTGGTGGATGGACTGGTGGGCGGTCTGGACGCGACGTGAGACGCCCAGGGGCTCGCCGGTGTTGGGGTTGGCGTCGAAGCGGGGGTAGTTGGACGAGGAGATGTCGACGCGCAGGCGGTGGCCGGGGGCGAAGCGGTTGGCGGTGGGGTAGAGGACGATGCGGAACTCGTAGACCTCGCCCGGCTCCAGGAACTCCTCGCGGTCGAAGCCGTTGCGGTAGCGGGCCCGGAGGATGCTGTCGGCGAGGTTGAGCTCGTAGCCGCCGGGGGTATCGGAGCTGTGGGGATAGACGTCGAGCAGCTTGGCGGTGAAGTCGGTGTCGACGGCGTTGCTGGAGGCGTAGAGCACGACCTCTACCGGGCCGGCGATCTCGAAGGGTTGGTCGAAGGGTTCGGTCTCGAAGCTGAGGACATCGGGTCGGCTGGCGAGGGAGAGGGTGTCGTGGTGGCCGTGGAAGCGGCCGGGCTGGCCGCGCTGATCGAAGCCGCCTGAAGGCAGGGCCTCCTCGGCGGCGCTGATGGAGCCGCCGGTGGTGGGGACGGGATTGCGCGGGTCGAAGGTGAAGCGGGTGGGGTCGGTTGGCTGGTCGGGCGGCGTGTCGGCAAGGGCGCCGTCGTCCCGGAGGTAGAGGGCAGTCTGGGCTGTGTCGGGCGGGGGCCATTGGTCAGCCGACTCCCAGCGTCCGCCGTGCCAGAGGCGGCCTTCCAGATCGGCGGGCGGGCGGCCGAGCTGTCCGCCCATGACGAAGTAGCGGACGGGCGGGTCGCGGTCGAGTCCGGTCTCCATGTCCTTGAGGTGGTGATCGAAGAAGCGGAGGCGGAGGTCGTCGTAGAGGGGGAGGGCGGATTCGAGGCCGAGATCGACGTCGCCGGCGGAGGTCTCCTCGGTGGTGGGCTCGCCGTGGCGCCAGTGGCCGAGCAGCAGGGACATTGGACTGGACTTGAGGCGACTGAGGGCGTGGAAGTTGGCGATGGCGCCGCGGGGGTAGGTGTCGTACCAACCGCTCTGGAAGAGGACGGGGACGTCGGCGTGTTCGTGCCAGTACTCGTCGATGGTGTAGCCGCGCTGGGACCAGTAGGGGCCGCTGCCGCCGTGGATGAGGATGTCCCAGGCCCATTGTTCGTAGAGTGGCAGGAAGCGGAGGGCGGTGCGGCCCGGGCGGAAGCGCAGGGGCGGACCGAGGATTTCCGGCACGCGCTCGAACTCGGCTCGAAGGACGCGTTCGAGATCGGGGTCGGCCCCGGCCTCCTGGCTGGTGATGGCCATGCGGTAGGCGTAGCTGATGAAGCGCTGTTCGAGGGCACCGCCCTGGCGCATTGACGAGATAAGGTAGTTGCTGGTGCCCTGGCCGACGACCTGGGCGCGCAGGTGGGGCGGGTTGAGGGTGGCGAGGGCGCTTTGATCGGACCCGGCGTAGGAGGCGCCCATGGTGCCGACGCGGCCGTTGCACCAGGGCTGGACCGCGATCCACTCGACGGCGTCGTAGCCATCCGGGGCTTCCTTCGCAAAGGGATACCACTCGCCGCCGGAGCGTCCGCGGCCGCGGACATCGTTCATGACGACGGCGTAGCCGCGACGTGCGTACCAGTGGGCCTTGCGGGCGTAGCGGCCGGAGTCCTTGAGGTAGGGGGTGCGCTCGATGAGGGCCGGAAACCGTCCTTCGACGGCCTGGCCATTGAGGGCCGGCAGGTAGATGTCGGCGGCGAGTTGCACGCCGTCGCGGGCCGGGATGAAAACGTCGGGTAGCACGACGGAGTCGTAGGCGCGGTGGGAGCCCTCATAGCCGGGGGCGGTCGTGCGTCGGTCCAGCGGGTTCGTGATCACGCGGTCACCTCAAGGTGCGACGTGGGTTGCCGGCGGGGCCAATGATGCCGGGTTTGCGACCGCAAGGTTGGGGGCTCTGATGTTGCAGAGTGGGGCGTGGCATTCTCTCGTGAATCGCCGTTGAGGTAGCGGGCATGAAGCTGGACGAGTTGCGACTGAGTCCCGAGGACTACCGGCCGAAGCCGCCGAGCGGCAGGCATTACCGGATCGGGTTGATCGGGTGCGGCGGGGTTGCGAACGCGGCGCACCTGCTGGCGTACCGGGACTTTGGGTATGAGGTGGTGGCGTGCACCGATATCGATCCGGCAGCGGTGGAGTCGACGCAGGCGCGCTGGGGGATCGAGGCAGCGGGAACGGATCCACGGGTGGTGCTGGAGAACGACCAGGTGGAAGTGATTGACCTGGCGGTGCATCCGCACGCGCGGCTGGAGCTGTGGCCGGGGCTGCTGGCAGCAGGCAAGCCGATCCTGTCGCAGAAGCCGTTTGCCATGAGGTGGGAGGACGCGGCGTGGATGTCGAACTCGGCGCGGGACGCCGGGGTGACGCTGATGATCAATCAGCAGGCTCGGTGGGCGCCGGCGCATGCGGCGATCAAGTTGCTGATCGAGTCGGGGATCTGCGGTCCGCTGTTCAGCGTGGCGCACGTGCGGCGGAGTTACCAGGATCAGCCGGACAGGTGGTGGCGGGACGTAGTGAACTTCAACATCGTGGACCACGGGGTGCATTTCCTGGACCTGATCCGTCACTTCAGCGGGCGGACGCCGGACGCGGTGAGCGCGACGACGGCAAGGATGCAGGGCCAGAACGCGGTTTCGCCGTTGAGTCACACGCTGGCGCTGCACTTCGACAGCGGCGACCTGACGGCGATCGATCACTTCAACAACATCGTGCAGAGCAAGGCCGGGCAATCGGAGTTCTGGCATATCGATGGGGCGGAAGGCTCTATCAGTGCGTCGCGGGAGTTTGTCGACGTGACGCGGCGGGACGAGCCGGAACGACGGGTGCGGTTTCCGATCGAGGGGGCGTGGTTTCCGGAGGCGTTTGGCGGGAGCATGGGTGAGTTGATGGCGGCGCTGAACGAAGGACGGGAGCCATTGACGTCGAGCCGGGACAACCTGAACACGATCCGGATTGCGGCGGCGGGGGTGCGGAGTAGCGACGAGGGGCGGATGGTGAGGTTGGAGGAGTTTGTCGCCTAGCAGCTACCTCCGGCGGGCTACGTAGTCGTCGCCTGTTTGGATGGCGGTGAGGTAGGGGGTGCAGCCGGGGCGGTCTTTGAATTCGGCGAATTGGGCGGGGATTGAGCCGCCGGCGTCGGCGATGGCGAGGTTGATGAGGTCCTCGACGACGTCGGGGTGATCGTCGGCGACGTTGGTGCGGAGCATGTCGTCGTCGGGAAGGCGGTGCAGTAGGGGGGCTTCGCCCCAGATGGTGGCGTTGCACCACCAGTCGTCGGTGATGACGGTCATGAGCGGGCCCCAGCCGATGCTGACGTGGGAGCGGTGGGACGGCAGGTTTTGGCGGAGGGCGGGACCGATGTCGCGGCCCTCGGTGGGGGTCTGGATGCCGGCGGTGGCCAGGACGGTGGCGGCGATGTCGGTGTTGGTGACGAGGCCGTCGTAGGTTTGGCCGGCACGGGCGCCGTCGGGGTAGCGGACGAGTAGCACCAGGTCGGCGACGGCGCGTGTGAGGGGGTGGCCCTGTTTGCTGATGAGGTCCTTGTCGTCGGGGTAGCGGAGATTGTGGCCGTGGTCGGAGGCGACGATGACGATGGTTTCGTCGGCGCGGCCGGAGAGTTCGAGCTGTTCCATGAAGTGGCCAAACCAGCGGTCGCAGAGGGTGACCTCGCCGGCGTAGTTGGCCTGAATGCGCTTGACTTCGCGCTCGTTGAGCACGCCGCCGTTCGGGGCATACAGGGACTGGATGATGTCGGTGACGTCGTCGTCGGAGTCGTAGAGGCGGCGGTAGCTGGCGGGCGGTTCCCAGGGTTCGTGGGGGTCGAAGGAGTCGACGACGAGGAAGAAGCTGTCGGCGTCGTCGTTGTCGTAAAGCCAGCGGGCGGCGTCGTTGAAGAGGCGGGCCGGGTAGAAGTCGGCTTCCTCGCGGCGAAACAGGTTGTTGGTGAGGTACTGGGTGAAGAACTCCCGGCGCTGGTGGGCTTCGGGCAGGCGTTCGGGGACGTGGCGGCGGATGGCGTCGGGTGGGAGGGCGGGGCCTGAGCGGAAGCGGTCGGTTTCCTGGCCGCGGATCCACTGCCACTCGGCGAATCCACGGTGGAAGTTCTTGCTGGGCTTGAACTGGTGGTAGCAGTCGGTGAAGAGGGCGGTGCGGTAGCCGGCGTCGGTCAGGAGTTCGGAGACGGTGTCCTGTTCCTCGGGGATGGGTCCCCAGCCGGGGGCGCCGGAGAAGTCGCCCTTGTAGTCGCGGTGGCCGACGTACGGGAAGGTGCGCTGGCCGGTGTGGAGGGCGCGGCGGAACGGGAGGGTGGGCAGGGCTTCGGGGAAGGCGCGGGTGCAGCGGATGGCCTGGGCGGCAAAAGCGTCGAAGTGAGGAGTGCGGATCCAGTCGTTGCCGTAGGCGCCGAGGTGGTCTTTGCGGAGGGTGTCGAAGACGACGAGGACGACGTTCATGGAGGGGTTTCCGGTCGGCGACTGGCGGCTAATGCTGGGGCGGTCGTGCGGGTACGTCAACCGGGGGGCCGGGAGCGTTGGGCGAGGACGCGAGGCATGGGGGATGAAGGGGGAGCTATCTCTCGCCGGCCCGCCCCCAGAGGGGGCGGGCCGGCGAGAGATAGCTTGGGCGGATTTTTGGCGGTGGCGAGGCGTTTTCGGGACGAGGGATGCGGGCCCAAGGCGGCCTCAGCGGGGGACGGGTCGGGGCTGTTCGGGACTCTCAAGAAACCGTTGCGTTGTCCGGGTCGGTTGCCCGGATGACCCTCACCCCAACCCTCTCCCAGCGGGAGAGGGAGAAAGAGCGGCCGCACAATCGAGACCCCGGAGAGATTTGCGCAGGTCTCCAAAGAAAGAGGTAGCAAGAAAGACCTCAGATACGAGGGCCAGCGCCGGCAATGGTCTCCGCAGGGCGGGATGCGCAGCAGGCGCGCGGGGAGGGATGCCAGGTGGGTGAGGGCGGATCTGAGGTGGGCGAGGGGGGCGAACAGAAGAGGACTCCGCAGGGAGATCAAGGGAACAGGTCAATTGTACACGGAGTGATTACGAAGGGCAAGCGAGCAGGTGGGCGCGGGGATTGGCGGTGTTCTTGTGCGGCGACGGGGCAGGCAGGGTTTGCTGCTGGCCGTCTAGCCAGGCCCCGATCAGGACCGGCAGGCCCGGTCTTGAGGCATCTCGCCTAGGTGTTCACCAGATTTCGCGAATGTGTTCAGTTTTTTGGCCGATGTGTTCACTCCGACCCCCAAATGTGTTCAGTTTCTGGCCCGATGTGTTCACTTTCCCGCCGGATGTGTTCAGTTTGGCGGGGGATGTGTTCAGTGAGGAAGTGAAGAGGGGAGAGCGCAGAGGAGTGAGAGTCGGAGGGGGAAGTGCGCTCGGGATGCGTGCGTGGACGGGGTGGCGGGTTGCGCTGGGATTGATCATGGTGCTGGGTCCCGGCCGAAGACGCCGGGATGGCGAAGGGGACGCCGGGATGACGGGGAGGTGTCAACTCGATCGGGTCAATGTGTCCACTCTTCGGCCCGATGTGTCCACTTTTCGGCCGAATGTGTCCAGTTTCGGGGTCAATGTGTCCACTCTTAGGGCCGAGGTGTCCACTCTGGCGGGGAAGGTGGCCAGTCTTGGGCGGCGGGCGTTGGATGGGGATGGGGCACGGACTGAAGGCGAGATTCGCTCCTTCTGCAAGCTCAGGGCAGGCTCTCGGCTCCGCCGCGGTGAGCTCGGAACGACGCCGAAGTGGGATGCGTGGCGAAGGGACGGTCGAAGCCATGAAGGTCCGGGTGTCGGGTGGGAAGAGGTGTCTCGCCCGACTGGAGGGGGCTACAACCAACCAGCGACCAAGGCCGACCTTGCGAATCTTGAGACGCGACTGACGACGTGGTTCGCCGGGCTTGTTCTGCTCGTGGTTATCAACGTGCTGGGGACGGTGACGGGGATCTTGATCGCGTTGCTGGGGGTAGTCAGCAAATACGGCGGAGACGATGCGGCGGGAGGCGACGGTGGTCAGATTTGGCGGGCGGGGGTGAAGGGTCCGCCGTCTTTCTCTGGGGCCTTGTAAGTTCCGCCACTTGACACACGACCACTCAGTCTTGAGTCGACTTTCGTCTCACTCGATGGCCGGGTAGATGTCCTCCTGGCTCACCAGCGTCGTCAGTTCCACGGCGACCGCCAAGTCGTCGACCGGGAACCCGGAAATGGCGGCGTGTGACGGGTCGTCGAGAAGCGGATCGTGGTAGATGCGGAGCGAATGACCCAGTTCTGCACGTACGACGGCCTTGGCCGCACCGACGTTGAGGACCGCGAAGCGGCCATTGGCACGCAGGCCGAATCCTCGTGCGACGAACAGTGCGCGAACGCGGCCCACGGCAGCGTCGGTGCTCGCCGCGCCTAGGGCCTCCAGCCAATTGACGGAGAGGGAGTCTTCGGAGGCTCGGAGCCGGAATGCGCTGGCCAGCGGCAGGCCGTTCGCGCCGACTGAGGATGGCTTGCAGTAGCGCGCGACGTGATCATCGTCCGGAAGCGGGTCGCCTTCCACAGGTCAGCGTCAGGACAGAAGCGACTGAATGGCCTGTAGGGCTTTGGTCTTGGGGAGGGTGCCGCTGACGCGCAACGATTCACCATCCTGGCTATCCGAACCTGATGCGCCCGCGAACCTGATGAGTCCCGAGTCGAGGAACTCCAGGGCCAGGACTCCGTTGCCCATGACGCGCCATTGCGCCAATGCCACGCCGTCGGGGCTGACGCCGATATCCGGTTGACCGAGATGCCGCTGGTCCATAAGGAACGAAGTCAGGTGGCGCAGCGACGCAATGGCAATGGGATCTTCGTCCGGATCCTCGTCCGCCAGGCGCTGCAGATAGCCAAGCCGGTCAGCCGACTGTTCCAGGCCGGACTCCCTGAGCGCCGCCGTCATCTCGGTGCGAGTCTCGAAATCGACGGGCGCCTGGCTAGACATTCATGGTTTCCAACAGAAGCGCCCTGCGCTAGAAGTTCCGCGGTTGGATTATATCGGGCTGCAGATCCCGACTGCGCGGCGTCGCTGTCTCATCCATGCTCGCCTTGCAATGTGACTTCCGACGACGGCGGGCGATTGCGAGTACAATTCGGGAAAGGAGAAGAAATGGCCTATTTTCTCGATCTTTTCACACCGGAGACATGGCAGCAGTTTCGCGAGAACGGCGCGGGTGTAACCGGATTTCGAGTCCGGCACCAAAGGATGGCAAATGAGAGGGTAAAGCCTGGTGACCTCTTTATTTGCTACTTGACGAGACTGTCTCGGTGGTGCGGCGTGCTTCGAGTGGAGTCGTCCGCCTATATTGACGATAGCCCAATCTATGGAGAGCCCGATCCGTTCGTCGTTCGCTTCAATGTCAAGCCGTTAGTTGTGCTGGATCCTGAACATGCGATTCCGATTCACAGTAGTGAGGTCTGGGGCGAGTTGACGATGACAAGAGAGCATCAGAAGAATCATCCCGGATGGACTGGATTCTTCCGAGGCTCTCTGAACAGATTCACACAACCCGATGGAGAGTTCTTGGTGGACTTGTTGTCGAATCAGAGAGATGATCTGAAGAGCTATCCATTCAGCGCCAAAGATAGGCGGCACCTTCGCACTCAAAGAACTGTTCGCACTCTCGTTGGGGAAGTGGAAGTCGAGGTACCCGACCGGGAGGATGATAACGGGGACGTGCCCTCGGACAGAAAAGTCGAGTCACCTTCGGCGCCGGACATTCGCGAGTCGATACGAGTACAAGCCAAGGTGGCGCAAATCGGTGCGGCAATGGGGTTTCACATATGGGTGCCACGCAATGACAAAGCGAAAGTGATAGGCGAGGTTCCAGAGACTGTGCATGAGAAATTCTTAGGCTCGCTTCCTCTCAATTACGACGATACGACCCTACGAACCGTCGAGCAGATCGACGTAATCTGGCTGAAGGGTCGCTCGATGGCGCGGGCGTTTGAGATCGAACACACAACTGCCATCTATTCTGGTTTGCTGCGAATGGCCGACTTGCTGGCTCTCCAGCCGAACATGGATATTCGACTCCATATCGTTGCTCCGAACGACAAGAGGGAGCGGGTACTGCGCGAGATCAGGCGACCAGTTTTTTCGCTTCTCGAGCGCGGCCCTCTCTATGATCAGTGCTCGTATATGTCGTATGAATCGGTTGAATCGCTAATAGCCATGCCTCACCTTTCCTATATGAGCGATTCGATAATTGTCGAATACGAGGAGTCGGCAGAAGTCTAGGATCGGGGTCTTTTGCCGGGGGGTAAGGCTCGGTCTGGTACGGGCCAGGGATGTTGGACCGACGAGAGGTGAGAATCCACGGCTCCGCTGCGGTGCGCTCGGCGTGGGGTCGTAGACTGACCGAAGGGAGTGGTTGCGGCAACGTGTGGTTCAACAGTGCCCGTCGATTAACTCCGGGTCGGCTCACCCCGAACGGGTCGGGTCCAACAAGGACGGCGTCCAGATGGGTCTTGAATGGATTGGACGCGGCAAGCGATGGGGGCTGTTGAAAGGGTCCTGGGATTCGTTGACCATGAGCGGGGCGTGGCTGGTGGTGCTAGCTAGTTCAATCGAGAACGAACTAGGCTTTTTCTTGGCGGAGCATCCGGCAGGGACTTAGGCGGCGGATGTTGAGTTTCTTGCTGGCTTTCGAGTCGAGCAGATACCTCGTCAATCCAGTACGCCTGCTTCACGCCCGAGGTTGTTGAAGGTTTCGACTTTGGAGACGCCGACCATGCGGAAGGCATCGCGGTAGAGGGTATGCCCTTCGTGTGTGCTCTCCACAAGCGCCCGGACGAATCGACGGCTTACACGCGCCAGCGTGGTTCTGTAGAAGTTGCCGCCTCCGCCAGTGCTCCGATTAAGTGTCCTCAGGCGTTCGCTCTCGCTCTGCCAGTGCATTTCGAAGGTCTCCCGGTCAATCCACTCCGCGTCAAGGAGCCGACGAAGGACGACTAGCGTGCTGACTTTGAAGTTGCGCGAGAGTCGCGACATCGCGTCGGGCAGTTGCTCGCCGTCGCTCAATTCGGCGCGCACGGCGACCAAAGGGACCAGGAATTCGGCGGCGATGGCATTGCACCAGATCTCCTCGCGCCGAGAGCCCGGCACGGTACTGGCAGCGATGTTCGACAAGGCCGAAGATCCGAGCCAGATGTGTGCCAGTTCGTGCGCCAGCGTGAACATCTGCGCGGCCTTGGTGTCTGCGCCGTTTACGAAGACCAACGGCGCCAGCGGATCGGCAAGCGCGAAGCCGCGAAACTCGGAAGGGTCGAGCCGGCGGTGGTTGTTGCTTGCGACGACTCCGCTCACCATGACGAGAACGCCGATCTGGTCGGCCCGCCGAATAAACAGCCGTAAGGCGTCGCTCCATGTCGGACATTCCGTGCGATCAGCGACCTGAAAGTCGAGCTTCTCGCGCATCGCGGCCGCCACGGTGGCGACCGGTGTTGCAACCGTGGCGCTGCTGACGAATTCGAGCTCGGATTGGCCCTCTATTCGGGCGTATTCCCGATATCAACTCTGCCGCTCCTGGCAGGTGTAGATCCTATCCAGCAGGTTGGGACTTGGGCGGGCGACCTGGCGCCCGGCGACCGTGCGAAAGTCGGGGATCGGGACCGGCTCGTCCGGCGGCGAACTGAGAAACAGATAGCCCGTTGGAACATGGACGGCACGGGCGAAGGCCTCCAACTGCTTGAGGGTCGGCTGTACGGCGCCAGCCTCCCAGTCCTCCAGTTTTCGGAACCTGCGAGCCAAGTCTTTCTGAGTGAGGCCAGCGCGCCGACGCGCCCAGCGGAGTATTTCGGGTTTGACGTCGACTCGGATCATTCGACGCCCTCCGACGGCGCCTCAAGGTCCTGCGCTCGCGTGTCTTGCAGACCTTTCACCAACAGCGCAGTCACGCGCTTTGTGTCGAGCGAGGCGGTTGCGAAACCGGTGGTTCTCGACCCGGTCCTCGAAGTGTGAGCATAGCGCGCTGGTTTCATTCGGCAGGCTCAGGATGCGGTCAGCGGGACGGGGGCGAAGTCGGAGGGGTGGCGTGGTTGGGGCGCGTGGCGGAACGGGGTGGCCGGGGTGATTATTCCTCCGGTGCGGCGGGCGGGGGGCCGGGGGGTGGTGGGGTTCAAGGGCGGCGGAGGGCGCCCACAAGGGATGCCCCTACGGGTTCTGGCACCGGAGACCGACCGATGGCGACGGTGATTGGAGTGCGGGGATGGTATCCACAAGGAGCCTGTTTCGGAATCTGATGGGTCTGGTTGGTGGTGAGTGGCGGACTGATAGGATTTCGCAGACTTAGTTCTCAGGGGATCCCCAGGGCTTTCGAGGGGCGGACCGAGTCCCGGCGGTGTGTGCGTTACGGGAGGGTGCGCCGGTATGCGAGCGAGCGTGGGCCGCGTGAAGGAACGATTGGAGCTCTCGCAGGACGAGTTGGCCGAGTACTGCCAGCGCTGGAGAGTCACTGAACTATCACTGATCGGTTCGAGTCCGTCGGACGATGTTGGGGAAGTCGAGCCAGTTGAATTCCTGGTGCGGTTCCAGCCTGACGTGATGCGCGGGTATGCCGACGCGGTGGCGATGGAGCGCGAACTGGCCGACATATTTGGTGGGTGCGTGGATCTGATTGACTATCGGGCCATCGTCGACTGGAGCGAGAACTACTTTCGGCGGAAGGCGATTCTGGAATCGGCGCGGGTGATTTATGCGGCGTGAGGAGGCTGCTGGTACGTGAATGCGCAGGTGTCTATTCCCCAGGACCAGATCGCGGCATTCTGTGAAGGACACGGGATCAAGCGGCTGTCGATTTTCGGATCGGCGCTGCGGCCTGATTTCGGACCAGACAGCGATATCGATGTGCTTGTCGAGTTTGAGCCGGACCGCATTCCGGGTCTATTTGGACTTGCCGGTATGGAATTGGAATTGACCCGGATGCTGGGTCGAAAGGTCGACCTCCGCACGCCTGAGGATCTGAGCCGTTACTTCCGCCAGGAGGTGCTGGCGGAGGCGCAAATCCAGTACGCGCAAGACTGACGGAACTCGGAAGGCACCCACAAGGGGCGCCCCTACGGGATTCTCAGGCAGGGCGCCAGGGTGATCTCTGCGAAGCGTGTCGAAGACGACGAGCGCGACGTTGAGGGACTGGAATTCCCTGCCTGCCGGATGAGGGAGTCCCGCGGCTGCTGGACTGGATGGTTTACCTGTGAACGGGGCGCATTGAGGAGCGCTGCTACCAGGGTGCATCCATGGGTACGGCGCGCTTGGCTGCCGCGGGCTCGAGGATGGCGCGGGTTGCGGGTGTGACTGGGGAGACCATGTAGCCGGATTGGGCATCGCCGATGACCGTGACCTGATCGCGCGGGGCACGCCGCCATTGCAGGGCAACGATGAGGCAGATTGCGGCGTCGAGGCAGTCCTGGTCGGTCTTGGTGGGCCTGGGTAGTTCAGCCAGGTCCCGGGCCCACTCGGCTAGGTCATCAACGTTCAACGCGGCGGCGTGGCGACTTGCGGCGAGGGCAACGAGACGCCAGTCAGGGAGCGAGAACCTCTTGCGATTGGCCGGGTTGTAGCGGGCCGCGCGCTTGCGTTCGAGGATTGCCGGTTCCAGGGCCGGCAGGGCAAGCGCAGGAAAGACCTCAATTGCGTGACGTCCACTTGCGGCCGATCTGGACTGCGGTGGGTTCTGTACTGCATCGATCCGTCGGAGGAACTGCCAGATAGGCGCCTCCAGACCGAACATGCGGACCTTGCTTGGCATCGTCCGTCCACTCTTTGTCTTGCCCTGATTGGCGGGTTGTACACCGCCACGGAGGCGAGATACGAGTGACGCCGCGACTCGGTCGACAAGTCGACTGCCTGTCTGATTGGGCACGATGGTCGGCTGGTCAATCGCAACAAGAACGTAGTCGTGGGTGGACGCAAGCGCTTCGATGATCCTGGCCGCGTCGTCGAAGCCGGCAGGCTCCGGCAGGCGAGGATTCACGAGACGATCTGGCGAGAAGGTCGCCGACGCAATGCCGCCGGGGGCGTTGCCTGCCCAGGCGGAATCGAATCCAACGAAGGCTTCGCGGCCGGGGCTCACGGCGTCGCCGTCGGTCTAGGGGACTTGGGGATTCGATAGCTCAAGGTCCGTCAGGTTCTCGGGAACACGAGGCGTATAGGACGCTTGTCGCGCAATCTACTCCCTACGCCCAAGCTCTCGAACGCGGCGACGGCGGCGGAAGAGAGTCGGTCTGCTACGGTGCCGGATTAGCGGTCGGTCGTGTTACGGGGAATGGCCATGACTTCGTACCGAGTGGGGTTCCTAGGCGTCGGGCCGCGGGGGTTGAAGCAGGCGCGGGCGTATATGTTGCATCCGCGGGTGGAGGTTGCGGCGCTGTGCGACGTGGACCCGGAACGGCTGGGGGCGGCCGCCGCAGAGTTTGGGGTGGAGCGCACGTACGACGACTATCGGGCGATGTTGGACCAGGAGAACCTGGACATCGTCAACATTCCGACGCGGACCGACCTGCACGCGCCGCTGACGATCGGGGTGCTGGAGCACCGGGCGCCGAGGGCGGTGATCGTCGAAAAGCCGATGGCGACCAGCCTGACCGACGCGGACCGGATGCAGGAGTTGGCCGAGGCGAACGGGACGCGGCTGGCGATTCACCACCAGATGCGGACGACGCCGACGTTCAACGTGGCGGACCGGCTGATCAACGCCGGCGAGATCGGGCCGCTGACGACGATCAAGATTCGAGGCAAGGGCTACTACGGCGGCTACGACATGCTGAATATCGGCACGCACATGCTGAACGACACGCGCCGGTATGCCGGCCATGCGCGCAGCGTGGTGGCCACCTGCGTGACCGGCGGACGCCCAACCACGGCGGCGGACATCGTGGAGGGCTCCCATGGCTTCGGGCTGCTGGCGGGCGAGAACATTTCGGCGCTGTACGAGTTTGAGAACGGCCTGACGGCCTTTGCGGAAATGCACCGGCGCAGCGAGCCGGGCAACGGCTGGATGCATATCAAGATCTACGGCGAGGACGGGGCGGTGTGCCTGCACAACTCGCGGGAGCTGTTCATCCGGCGCGGGCGCGACGAGGTGGTGGACGACACGCCGTGGGAGAAGTACACACTGGCCGACGAGGACCGGTACCTGCACGGGCACGATTACTACGACCACGAGGGCGGCGACCTGTGGATGGCGGAAGAGACGGTGCGCGTGCTGGACGAGGACCGCGAGCACGAGTGCAGCGGCCTCGAGGGCCGGGCCGTGATGGAGATGATGGACGGGGCCTGGGTCTCGCACTTCAGCCGGTCGCGGGTGGACTTTCCGCTGGAGCGGGGGGAGCACCCGCTGCGCAAGGAGCTGGCAAAGGCGGGGCTGCCGGAGCCTGACCCGGAGCGGGGGAAGCTGCGGTATGGGGATTGGTTGCCCGGGGAGTTGGCGAGGATTGAGGCGGCGAGGTAACCGAAGTCCGGGCACCTGGTGGTTGCGGCCGCTGAGCCGACACGTCTCTAACAATGTCGGGAGGAGCGCGCGCAGGGACTGAGATTGCTCCATCCAGACATGGTTGCTACGGGCGACAGCCACCCTCACCCCAGATCTCTCTCTCAAGGAGACCTTTGCGTAACCCGGGGGTGGTTGCCCGGAAGACCCCTCACCCTAACCCTCTCCCCCAGGAGAGGGATTAAGAGCGGCCGCAATCACAAGACCAAGGGAGTTGTGCAAAGGTCTCCGGTCAGGGAATGAGAACCTTCTGCGATTGGCCGGGTTGTTGCGGGCCGCGCGCTTGCGTTCGAGGATTGCCGGTTCCAGGGCCGGCAGGGCGAGGGCGGGGAAGACCTCAATTGCATGAATTCCGCTCGCGGCCGATCTGGAGTGAGGTGGGTTCTGTGCTGGATTGAGCCGCCTGAGGAATCGCCAGATGGGCGCCTCCGGACCGAACATCCGGACCTTGCTTTGGATCGTTCGTCCACTCCTGGTTTTGCCCTGATTGGCGGGTTGCACGCCGCCGCGGAGGCGAGATATGAGTGACGCCGCGACTCTATCGACAGGTCGACTGCCTGTCTGATTGGGCACGATGGTCGGCTGGTCAATCGCAAGGAGAACGTAGTCGTGGGTGGACGCCAGCGCTTCGATGATCCTGGCCGCGTCGTCGAAGCCGGCAGGCTCCGGCAGGCGAATTTCTACGAGACGATCTTGCGAGAAGGTGGCTGACGCGATGCCGCCGGGGGCGTTACCCGCCCAGGCGGAATCGAAGCCGACGAAGGCTTCGCGGCCGGCGCTCACGTGGTCACAGTCAGTCTTGCGGGTATTGAGATTCGGAGGCTCAGGGTACGTCGATTTCTCGATAGGACGGATTCGTTGGAATGCTCGTCGGGCGATCGCCTACTCAAGCAGGAGCCCTCGAGGGTTGCGACGCCGACGGCGAAGAGGGCACCCACAAGGGGCGCCCTTACGCGGGGGGCGACGGTGATTGGACGGCGAAGAGGGTACCCACAAGGGGCACCCCTACAGTGATGGCGACGGTGGTTGGGGGTGGGAAGGGCACCCACAAGGGGCGCCCCTACGCGGAGGGCGACGGTGATCGGAGGGTGGGGCGGGTTTGCTACGGTGCCGGACTAGCGGCAAGTCGTGTTACGGGGTGTGGCGATGACTACGTACCGAGTTGGTTTTCTGGGGGTTGGGCCGCGGGGGTTGAGCCAGGCGCGGGCGTATATGTTGCATCCGCGGGTGGAGATTGTGGCGTTGTGCGACGTGGATCCGGAGCGGCTGGGGGCGGCGGCGGCGGAGTTTGGGGTGGAGCGGACGTATAGCGATTTCCGCGAAATGTTGGACCGGGAGAACCTGGACATCGTCAATATTCCGACGCGGACCGATCTGCACGCGCCGCTGACGATCGGGGTGCTGGAGCACCTGGCGCCGAAGGCGGTGATCGTCGAGAAGCCGATGGCGACGAGCCTGACGGACGCGGACCGGATGCAGGAGCTGGCGGAGGCGAACGGGACGCGGCTGGCGATTCATCACCAGATGCGGACGACGCCGACGTTCAACGTGGCCGACCGGCTGATCAGCGCGGGCGAGATCGGGCCGCTGACGACGATCAAGATCCGGGGCAAGGGCTATTACGGCGGCTACGACATGCTGAATATCGGCACGCACATGCTGAATGGCACGCGGCGGTACGCGGGCAACGCACGCAGCGTGCTGGCGACCTGCGTGACGGGCGGACGCCCAACCACGGCGGCGGACATCGTGGAGGGGTCCTACGGATTCGGTTTGCTGGCGGGTGAGCACATTTCGGCGATCTACGAGTTCGACGAGGGCCTGACGGCTTTTGCGGAGATGCACCGGCGCAGCCAGCCGGACAGCGGCTGGGTGCATGTCAAGATCTACGGCGAGGACGGGGCGGTGTGCCTGTACAACTCGCGGGAGCTGTTCATCCGGCGCGGACGCGACGAGGTCGTGGACGACACGCCGTGGGAGAAGTACGAGCTGGCGGACGAGGACCGGTATCTGCACGGGCACGACTATTACGACCACGCAGGCGGCGACCTGTGGATGGCCGAAGAGACGGTGCGGGTGCTGGACGAGGACCGGGAGCATGAGTGCAGCGGCATCGAGGGCCGGGCCGTGATGGAGATGATGGACGGGGCCTGGATCTCGCACTTCAGCCGGTCGCGGGTGGACTTTCCGCTGGAGCGGGGGGAGCACCCGCTGCGCCAGGAGCTGGCGAAGGCGGGGCTGCCGGAGCCGGACCCGGAGCGGGGGAAGCTGCGGTATGCGGACTGGCTGCCGGGGGAACTGGCGAGGATTGAGGCGGCCGCCACATAGACGTCGCTTCCTGGGAATCGAGAGCTGGTGGCCAAGCCGAGGCACCACCGGGGGCGTCTCAGTCCGTCAGCGCGGGGGACGAACACACCTACGGGGCGAGAGTTGAAGGGAGTCTTGTCTGCTGAGGAGGGGCGGAGATTAAGCCGCGGACGTGACGCTTAGCACTTGAGTCTGAGATCGGTCCGTTGAGGCAGAACGGCGCTGACTCGCGGACTGGGACGGTATCGCCTCATCTCCGACACGATGTTCGTATCGAGGAGGAAGCCGCTCGTTCATCGCCCCAGTCGGCGTCGTCCCAGTCGGCGAACGGTATCTCACGGTGGGATTCCGCATGGCGGTCGGGAATCTCGAGGTTCGTCCCGCGCGGCATGTTCTCGATCAGCCATTGGCCCAAGGGCTTGTCGGGAGGCGACGCCTCGGGCCGCGTCAGGCCAGCATCAAGCGTTCGCCCCTTGGTTCAGGGATCGGGTCTCCGAATTCGCGCGCGGTATCAAGCCACAGGTCCATTGCCTGGTTGACGTTCCGCAAGGCCGCCTGCTGGGTGTCGCCATGAGCCACGCAGCCTGGAAGTTCGGGCACCTCGGCGACAAATGCGCCGTCTTCCCTGCTCCAGTAGATGACGAGTTGGTACTTGTGCGAGGTGATGATCGGCCGGCCTCCCTTTGGCGATTGCTCAATGGCGGCGCCTGACGGTCCGGAGCAATGTCTCGTTCGGGGGCAGTGCGCGGTTGAGGTTGCTGAGCAAGTCGAGGGCGGTACGGAGAAGAGGGTACCCACAAGGGGCACCCCTACGGGAGGCGGGATGGGCGGGGGTGGGGGGTGAGGGGGTAGGCTCGCGGAGGATTTGCCGGCGGGAGGGGCTTTGTGCGGATTGAGGACCTGGTAGGGACGACGATTGGGGCGGCGGTGTCGGGTGGGCTGGATAGCTGCACGGCGACGCGCTGGCTGGTGGAGGAAGGCGTGGGAGTGGTGGCGCTGACGGCGGACCTGGGGCAGCCGGACGAAGACGACATTAATGACGTGGCGGAGCGGATGCGCGTGGCGGGGGCGCAGGAGGCGGTGATCGCGGATGCCCGCGAAGCGCTGGCGCAGGCCGGGCTGGAGGTGATCCAGGCGCAGGCGAAGTACGAGGGCGGGTACTGGAACACGACCGGTATCGCGCGGTACGCGACGGTGGCGGCGATCTTGCCGGAACTGACTGCGCGCGGATTGACGGTACTGAGCCACGGGGCTACGGGGCGCGGCAATGACCAGGTCCGGTTTCAGCTGGCGACGAACATGCTGGCGCCGGGTGTACACGTGTATGCGCCGTGGCGCGACCCGAGTTTCCTGGAGCAGTTTCCGGGGCGTCGCGAGATGATCGCGTACTGCGAGGCGGAGGATATTCCGATCCGGGCGACGCTGGACAAGCCGTACTCGACGGACGCGAACCTGCTGGGGCTGACGCACGAAGCGGGTCTACTGGAAGAGTTGAGCACGCACGCGCAGTTCGTGGAGCCGGAGATGGGGGTGTATCCGCAGGATGCGCCGGACGAGTCGACGCGGGTGTCGTTCCGGTTTGAGGCGGGCGTGCCGGTGGCGATGGACGGGGACGAGATCCCGCTGCTGGAAGTGTTCGAGCGGGCGAATGCGATTGGCGGGGCGAACGGGGTCGGCATCGGGTTGCACACGGTGGAGAACCGGTTCGTGGGGATCAAGTCGCGGGGGGTGTACGAGGCGCCGGGCATGGAGTTGCTGGGGAGCGCGTACGAGTACCTGCTGCAGTTGATCCTGGATCGACGGGCGCGGCCGGTGTTCGATTCGCTGTCGGCGGCGCTGGGGCGGCAGATCTACGAGGGCTACTGGTATGACCTGGCGAGCACGGCGCTGCGGCGGGCCATCGGCGAGTTCACGCGGCTGGTGACGGGCACGGTGCACGTGGACGTGTACCGGGGTCACGCGCAGTTCGCGGGGGCGGAGGACGCGCCGCATTCGCTTTATAGTGACGCGTCCAGCATGGAAGGCGTGGGGGACTTCGACCATGTGGATTCGGAAGGATTCCTGGGCGTGCTGGGCGTTAGCGCGCGCGCGGCGAACGCGGGTGGGCAGACGAGCGGCGAGTAGGTCATGACGACGATCATGGTGCGGCGGCCGGATGTGGGGACGTTGTCGGTGGCGGCGGCCGTGGTGCTGGGGTTGCAGGCGTTTCGGGTGTTTACCAGCCACATGTTCTGGGTGGTTGGGGAGACCTCGGACCGGGTATTCCTGGCGGCGATCGTGTTCGGCGGGGTGATCCTGTGGGGTCTGGCGGGGCCGCTGGCGCGGTTTCTCGGGATAGGCCATGGGCGGCGCATTTCGATCCTGCTGCTGGCGGGGCTGGCGGTGGCGGGCCAGGTGTCGGGGTCGCCGACGGCGGATATGTGGATTGGCGGAGTCGGGACCGTGGCGTTCGGGTGGGTGCTGGCGCTGTGGGTGACGAGCGTGGGTCGCGCCGCCGGGCAAGGACTGGCGCTGGCATTCGCGGCGGACGTGGCGATCCGGGGCGTGTTCCGGACGGTGGACGCGCCGTTCAGCGATTCGCCATGGGCGGCGGGAATCGTAGCGCTGCTGGCGTTGCTGGCGCTGGGCGGCGGATGGCGGGCGGCGGGGCGGACGGCCGAGTTCGGCGGCCCGCTGCGGGCGATTCCGCTGCTTGGTCTCGGATCCGCCCTGATGGTGTTCATGGCGTTCAGCGGGAACTTCGGCCAGACGGCGGCGCCGAGCGGATTGGACTTGCGGGCGGCGTTGATCTGGGTGGCAGCGGCCGCGACGGCGGGGCTGGGGTGGTCGTCAGCTTCGGCGAAGTCCGGCCGAGGGATGAGCTTCGTTCACGTGGCGGCGGGATCGCTGGTGATGGTCGCGGGGGCCTGGCTGGCAGGCTCGGCGCCGGGCAGCACGTTCCCCGGACTGGCGCTGGTGGGGCTGGGGCTGCCGGTGGTCGCGACGGCGCTGTTTCCGGAGGACCGGAAGCCGCGGACGTCGGCCTGGTCGGTTATCAACGTGACGGTGGGCGGGGTGCTGCTGGTAGCGTTGTTGTTCATCTTCTATTCGTTCTACGCGCCGTCGTGGGTGTTGCCCGGGGCGGTTGGGGCGACTGTGGCGCTGGCGCTGGTCTCGTCGTTGAGTCGTCGGCAACTGCAAGGCAAGCGGCTGATTCCGTTCTGGGCGCCGCTGCTGTTTCTGCCGCCGTTCATCGTGGGATTGATTTCGGGCGCGCCGTCGTCCGACGCGCCGCCGGTTGCGGCGGGGTCCGACCTGAACGTGATGACCTACAACATCCGGCAAGGGTTCGGGGCGACCGGGCACTTCAATCTGGAGGCGGTGGCGCAGGAGATCGAGAAGCGGCCGACGGATATCGTGGGCTTGCAGGAAGTTGGGCGCGGCTGGGTGATTTCGGGCGCCGTGGATACGATGGCCTGGCTGTCGCTGCGGCTGGACACGCCGGCGTATTACGGGGCGAACCTGGGCGACCTGTGGGGGAACGCGGTGCTGACGCGGCTGCCGGTGTTTGGGGTGGCCAATACGCACTTCAATAGCGAGGGGCGGGTGCCGCGCGGTTTTCAGCGCATCGGCATTCAGACAACGGGCGCGCCGATCACGATCCTGCATACACACCTGGACCACGAGGATGACGGGGACACGGTGCGGGCGGCGCAGGTGGTGCGGGTCCTGGAGGACTGGGGGAACACGCCGCGGACGATCCTGCTGGGCGATCTGAACGCGGAGCCGGATTCGGTGGCGATTCGAACGCTGGCGAATGCGGGGTTCGTGGACGCGAGTCCCGATGGGCCGCTGACGTGGCCGGCCACGGAGCTGGAGGAGCGGATCGACTACATCTTTGTGACGCCGGATCTGACCGTGAAGGAAGCAGAGACACGGCAGTCGCTGGCCTCGGACCACTTGCCGGTGTGGGCATCGCTGGCGGGGACGTAGGCAGAGATCCGGGCATCTCGATTCGGCCGGCCACGGCCAGTGATGCGGACGTGGTGGGCGATCTGATGGCGGACGCGGCGGGGCCGCTGGCGGCGCCTATCTGGGGCGGCGGAAGTATTGAACGGACGCGGGAGCGCTTTGCGGGGATGTTTGCCTGCTGGGGCGGTTCGGACCATCACTTCGTGGCCTGCGAGGACCAGAAGGTTGTCGGGGTGATTGCGCACGTGGCGCACCGAACGGATCCGTGGCACTCGCTGCGGGCGTCGCTGGCAACGTTTCGGGTTTATGGGGTGCTGGGTTCGTTCGCGCTGTCGTGGCGGATGCGGCACATGGTTTCGGCGGAGCCGGCGTTGGTTCGGAACAGCTATAGCGTGTGGAACCTGGCGGTGGCAGAGGAGCGTCGACGGCAGGGCATCGGATCCGAACTACTCCGGCACGCCCATGCCGGGGCGCGGGAGGCGGGGGCATTGACCGTTGGGCTTGAGGTGCTGATCGGCAATACGGCGGCGATACAGTTTTACGAGAACGCGGGATACAAGGAGCGGCGGCGGCGGGAGTCGGCCGGGTTGCGGAAGATGACCGGGGCGGCCGGGCTGATTTACATGGTGCGGGCGGTCAAGGACGACGACTAAGCGGCGGCGAGAGTTTCCTCGAGGTAGGCGCGGGACCGAGGCAGGACAACTGCGGGGTCGTCGGTGAAGCCGAAGGCTTCGATGGAGAGGAGGCCTTCGTAACCCACGGATTTGAGCTTGCGGATGGTGGGGGTGAAGTCTGTGTCGCCTTCGCCCGGGGCGTGCGTGTTGGCGTCGTTGACGTGGACGTGGGCGAGCCAGGGGAGGGCGAGGTCGATGGCGTCTTCGAACGATTGCGTTTCCTGGCTGATTTGCTTGACGTCGAGGACGAGCTTGACGGCGGGGTGAGCCATGCGACGGGCGACGGCGATGCCTTCGCGGGTGTCGTTCATGAAGTTGGTGAGGGAGGCGACGAGGGGTTCGAGGCAGAGGGTGATGCCGAGGCGGGCGGCCTGGTCGGCGGCGGGACGGAGTTCGTCAATGAAGAGGTCGGCGGCTTCGTCGAACGAGGCGTCCTCGGGCGCGTGGCGCTGCCGGGGGGAGCCGACGACGATGACGGATGCGCCGAAGTGGGCGGCCAATTGGACGATGGCGACGAGTTCGGCGGCGGAGGCGCGGCGCAGGTCGGGGTCGCGGGTGACCAGGTTGAGGTGGGGGGCGTGCTGGAGCAGGGAGTTGAAGGCGACGACCTGTAGGCCGTGGGCGCGAGCGACCTGGCGGATCTGGACGCGCATGGCGGGGTCGGGGTCGGAGACGGGAGTTCCGAGTGAGCCGGGGATGAGCTCGACTGCGTCGAAGCCAGTCTCAGCAGCTAGCTCGAAGAACGCCTCAATAGGGCGGTCGTCCAGCGTCTTGTTGCAGAGGGCCAGGCGCACGCTCAGCGGTTGCGGATTTCGGCGAAGGCGGGGAAGTCGTGGGCCTCGCGGTGGTATTCGTGGTCGAAGTAGGTGGTGGTCTTGTAGTACTCGTGGCGGCCATCGGTGGCTTCGCGGTGGATGCGGGCCAGGAGGTCGGCCTGTTCACCGTCGGACATGGGGGTGAAGGTGCGGGCGATTTCGAGGTCTTGCGCGAGGTCGCGCTCATCGACCATGCCGCAGATGAGGACGGCGATGGGCTGGGAGAGGGCGTAGCGGCGGCAATCTTGCGCTGTGAGTCCGTTGACGCCGACGAACTGGCCGTTGCCGCCGAGGGATTTCATGCCGAGGCAGGCGATACCGCGCTGGTTGAGGATGGGCAGGATCTCGGACCGGAAGCTGCGGAAGGCGCCGTCGAAGGGGCTGATGGGCATCTGGCAGGCGTCCCATTCGAAGTCGAATTCGAGCATGGCGCGGAGGATGTGGGGGCTCTTATGACCGGTGAAGCCGATGTAGCGCACGAGGCCGCGCTCGCGGGCTTCAAGAGCGGCTTCGACGGCGCCGCCGGATTCGAAGATCCACTCGGGATCGTTGTCGTAGTTGACCTCGTGGAACTGCCAGAGGTCGAGGTAGTCGACCTGCAGGCGGCGCAGGCTGTCGTCGAGCTGGGAGCGGGCGGTTTTGGCGTCGCGGGCGCAGACCTTGGTCATGAGGAAGACGTCGTCGCGGCGGCCCTGGATGGCGCGGCCGTAGCGTTCCTCGCTGACGCCGTAGCCGTAGTCCCAGGCAGTGTCGAGGAAGGTGATGCCGGCGTCGATTGCCGCCGGGATCATGCGGGCGGCTTCGTCGTCGGTGACGGAGGAGCGGGAGAGGTGACCGCCGCCGAGGCCGATGATCGAGAACTCGTCGGGATGGCGGCCGAGGCGACGGGTGGGGAGCGGCGTGTCCTGCGGGGGCATCAGGTCATGCCTTGAACTTCGAAGCCCCAGAGGGAGTAGACGCCGCCTTTGGGCAGGACATCGTCGGCGTATTCCTCGGCGTTGTCGACCGGGCGGTAGCCGAGCTCGCTCACGGCGTTGGTGATGTCCCAGTAGGCGCGGGCGTTGGCGGAGATGCCGTAGTAGATGCCGTACCTGATATCGGGGGCGACGATGGATCGGACCACGAGGTTCACGAGATCACGGTCGCTGAGCCAGGTGGAGAGGATGCGGGGGCCCATGCTGAACTCGGGCGGCTTCTGGCGGTATTCGTAGCTGCCGATTCGCAGGACGATGACTTCCATGCCGTGACGGTCGGAGAAGTAGCGGCCGAGGGATTCGCCCCAGACCTTGGCGGCGCCGTAGACGCCGTCGGGCCGGGGTAGCGACTCGGCGTCGCAGCGCTCGCCGACGATTTCGTACCAGCCGGTGGCGTGGTTGGAGCTGGCGTAGATGAAGCGGCGAACGCCGGCGAGGCGAGCGGCCTCGTAGGCGTTCCAGAGTCCGACGATGTTGGGTTGGAGGTAGGGCTCAAAGTCGTCGGTGTTGTGGTCGGACTTGGCGTGCATGTGGACGACGACATCCTGGCCGGCAAATGCCTGCGCGATGGTGTCCACGTCATCGAAGTCGAGCTGGATGAAGCGAGGGTCGTCGTTCGGACTGCGCGAGGTTCCGGTGACCTCAAAGGAGTCGGGGAGATCCTCCATGAGGGTTTGACCGATCTTGCCGGTCGCGCCGGTCACCATCACCTTGAGCCGATCAGCCATGAATTAGCTCCCCGCTGGGTTGGCGGGCGCCGGGCGGCGCCCGTTGGCAGAGGATACCGAGCCGGAGCCCGAGGGCACCCAGACAGCAGGTTCGCGGGAGCCGCAGGGGCTAGTTGTCGAGTTGGCCGGCGGCGCCGGGGACTCCTTGAACAGCGTCGGCGAAGGCGCGAATGTGAGCGGCGGGGGTGTCCGGGGAGAGGCCGCCGGCGGTGCAGAGCAGCATGCCGCCGGAAGGTGCGCCAATGGCGAGGCGCTCCTGGCAGTCGGCGGTAATTTCCGGGGGCTCGAGATGCTGGACGACGTGGATGGGCGGGACGTTGCCCATCAGGCAGACGCGGCCACCCAGGTGCTCGGCGGCGATGTCCATCTCGATGCCGAACATGAAGACGGTGCAGTTCATGTCGGCGATTGCCGCAACGGCGGCGTCGGGGACCAGGTTTTCGTTGTGATAGAGGCGGAAGGCGGCGGAGGGGAAGGCGTCGAAGATGTCCTTGAGGTACGGGTAGATGAATTCCTCGCAGTGGGCCTGGCCGACCTGGCCGGGGAGGTGATCCGTGACCACGAGCCGATCGATCGTTCCGGTGATGCTTTCCTGGGCGCGGACGTAGGCGATGTTGGCCTCGACGACGCGCTTGTTCCAGTCGTGAATGAGTTTCGGGTGTTCGTAGAGCTCGATGAGGTACCGCTCGTAGCCGAGGACCAACGCACCCGACTCGACGCCCATGCAGCGGCCGTAGCCCTCGAAGTGGCCCCAGGTCTGGGCGATGACCGGATCCATGTGGTCGGCGTACCAGGCGTAATCGTCGAGGGCCGTAGCCATATGGCCGGAGGTCCAGGGATCGGGCGTTTCCAGCGCCGGGAGGTCGTGGATGTCGTTGACGGCGGCGAAGGGCACGAGGGGGCCGTCTTCTTCCTGGTGAATCGGCGAACCCCAGGCGGAGGTTTCAGGCGCGTAGCCATAGTCGGGGGCGACGCCTGGCAGGTGGAGGATGTCTGGAAACTCGAGCTGGAATTTGGCCTGGGCGTAGTACTTGGCCTCGGCTGTTGCGTAGTACTCCTGGCGCCCAACGCCGGCGTAGCCGGAGAGAAACGGCTCGGAAGCCCAGACCACGGGTGGGACCTCGGCGACGGCTTCCTGACGGTTGGCGGCCATGACTCGCGCATACACGTCTTTGGAGCGGCTGGCGGCTTCGGTGCTGTCAGGCAAGGCAGGGCGTGGCATGGACTATCTACGTCGTGGAGTCGGGCTGGTCAGTTTCGCCTGCGGCGGCGGGATCAAGCAACGGCCAGTCTGCCGGTCGCAGATCGTCCGGCGGGGGTTCCGGCAGCCAGGTCGTCAGCCGTCCCAGCGGGCTACGCAGGGCCGCCACCAGGTCGTAGGTACGGTCGATGAGCAGGCCCGCGAACGGCCAGTACCCGACCGACCTCCACCTCGCTTCGGGCTGGACCTGACAGAGCACCGCTCGCAGCGCAACGCCCGCGTGCAGCACACGGCCGTCCGGACGGATCACGTGCATGCTCTGTTGCCGGCGCTCGGGGGAGATGGTGGTCATAAGCGGTTCGGCCGCCGCGGATGTCATGTCAACCCGCGCAATCCGGCAGCCGGGATCCAGGCGCACCAGGAGCGCGACGCTGCGGCGACAGAACCCGCAGGATCCGTCGTACAGCAAGATCGGGCGGCGGCCGGCGGTGGCGCTTTTGCCTTCGCTCATACAGGAAGTGTAGGCGGAGACCCGCAGTTCCCGTGACTCTCCGCCAGCGATCGTTCTGAGGCGCCGCCACCCCGTATCGAGGAATTGTCTGGCGTTTGACACTCCAGAGAGCACTGTGTTCCCATGAGGCGTGCGCAGCAGATTTGCCACCGCATTGAGCCAAGCGGATGGCTGGGAGGGCCCCGGATGAAAACAAACGTGACACGACGCACGTTGATTCGATCACTGGGAGTCGGCGCCATCGGCGCGTCGGCGGCCGCAGTGCTTGCCGCCTGCGGCGAGACCCAGGTCGTCGAGGTTGAGCGGATCGTCGAGAAGGAAGTCCCAATCGAGAAGACGGTCGTCAAGGAAGTTGAAGTACCGATCAAGGAAGTCGTAACTCAGCAAGTCGTCAAGGAAGTTCCCGTTGAGCGAGTGGTCGAGAAGGTCGTGACGAAGACGGTCCAGGTCGAGAAGATCGTCGAGGCGATGCCGCAGAAGGGGCCGCAGCCACCGATTCAGTTCATGAACTACTGGTCGCGCGGCAACCGCTGGGAAACGATGAAAGTCGGGCTTGAGATCTTCGACAAGAAGCACCCGGAGATCCAGTACGACCTGATTCCGCTGCCGCCGCGCTTCTACCAGGAGAAGAGCGCGATCATGTTCGCCGCCGGCACGGTGGGCGACCTGCTGGTGATGAACGGCGGGCAGATGTTCCAGTTCGAGGGGAACCTGCTGCCGCTGAACGACATCGCGCCGAAGCTGGGCGTGGACTTTGACGACTACGTGTTGCTGGAACGGCTGCATCCGACGCGGCCGAGCGTCTGGACGGTCGGCATCGACGGCCAGTTCTACGCCTTCCCGTTCATGATCGGCAGCGTGGGCGGCTGGTACTACAACGTGGACATCCTGGAAGGCGCCGGGCTTGAGCACCCTGACGACTCGTGGACCTGGCAAGTCCAGGACGAGGCGCTGAAGCAGATGACGGACGCGGAGAAGCCGCAGTTCGGCACGTGGAACCGGAACAACACCGAGGTGCAGCTCTTCGAGCGAATCGCGGAGGCCGGCGGCAAGCACTTCCGGGAAGTGGACCGCCCGTACCTGACGGCTGGCTTCGACACCCCGGGCAGCGTGGAGTCGTTCGAGCGCTGGATGAATTACATCCACGTCGACGGCGTGGCACCGCCTCCGGGCGAGATTGCGTCGCTGGGCATTGAGGGCGTCAGCAATCCGTTCCTGGCCGGGCGGATCGGCATGCTGCACGGCGGCATTCACACGCCAGGCAACTACGACGCGATCATCAAGGGCCGCTTCCAGTTGGAGATTATGCCGACCCCGAAGCCGCCGAGCGGCGAGAACTGGTACATCAACAACCAGCTGGGCCACTTCGTTACGCGCTACTCGCAGCACCGCGGGTCGGAGGAGAACACCGTCACGCTGGCGGCATTCCTCTCGGGTGACGATTTCCAGGCGCTGGTTGCGGAGTGGCGCGGCGCAGTTCCGACCACCAAGGAGATCATCAACAGCGGTGCGTGGCTGGATCCGATCCCCGGTCGGGAGATGCCGCAGAACATGCACATCATTAACAACAACCTGTTCCACTCGAACGTGTACGGGAACCACTGCTTCGACGGCTGGTCGGAGTGGTTCTGGAACATCATCCGGGCGGAGACCGAGACGGCGTGGATTGGCGAGAAGCCGCCGATCGACGCGCTGCTCGACCTGGCTGAGAACACGAACGAGTACATGGCCGACCTGGCCGAGGCGTAGTGGGTAGCACGCGCCGCTTTATGCGGATCGTGTCCGCGTAGACGCGAACGGGGCCGAGTGCCGAGCCCGGCACTCGGCCCCGTCTTTACACTGGACGACTAGATGCGACGAACGTTTTGGCAGCAGTGGAATGGCATCCTATTTGCGGTGCCATGGTTACTTCAGTTCGTACTGTTTATTGTGGTTCCCTTCGCGGCCTCGTTCTGGCTAAGCCTTACCGACTACCGATTCCGAGACTTTCCGAACATGATCTGGTTCGAGAACTACGCCGACCTCGCGTCCGATGAGGTCTTTCTCAAGAGTATTTTCAACACGCTTTACTACACCGTCTTTCATGTTCCAGGTGTAATGATCATTTCGTTCTTCATTGCCATTCTGCTTAATCAGAAGGTCAATGGAATGCCGCTGTTTCGAACGCTGTTCTACCTGCCCTCGGTTACCGCCGGCGTTGCAACGATCATGTTGTGGCTGGTGATCCTGCAGCCGAACGGAATCCTGAACCAGGCGCTGGGCATATTCGGCATTCCCGGCCCGCGCTGGCTGACGTCCACGCAGTGGGCGATGCCGAGCCTGATCATCATGAGCTTCTGGACGGTCGGTACGACCATGATTCTTTACCTGGCCGGGCTGCAGGGGATTCCGCAGCATCTCTACGAAGCTGCAGCGATCGACGGCGCCGGTCATCTGCGGAAGCTGTGGCACGTGACGGTTCCGATGATGACGCCGACGATATTCCTGACCCTTGTGCTGGGGATCATCGGGTCGTGGCAGGTATTCACGCAGGCGTTGATTCTGACGGGGGGAGGACCGGCGAACGCGACGCTGTTCGTGCTGTTGTACCTCTACAACAAGGCCTTTCTGATATTCCAGATGGGGTATGCCTCGGCCATTGCCTGGGTGCTGTTCGTGATCATCCTGATCTTCACGCTCATACAGTTCGGTATAGCCCGACGCTGGGTCTATTACGAATACGATGAGTCGAGTTAACTCCTGATGGCTCTTCTCTCCGAGCGAGCGCCCACAAGTTCGGACGTGGGTCAGCCTGTGCAGTCGTCGGTGACCATCCGGGGCTGGCGCGTGCGGATCCTGCGGCCGGCGTGGCGCGTGCTGATCTACGCGATGCTGGTCGGCGGCAGTGCGATCTACGGATTTCCTTTTGCGTGGATGGTGCGATCGTCATTTATGTCGATCGACCAGTTCTACCAGGACCCTCCGCCGTTCTTTCCCATACCGCCGAACTGGGCCAGCTACACCGAGGTGTGGGAGAGCGGCCCGATCGTTTCCTGGATCATCAACTCCACGATCGTGACGGCCTTTGGCGTGGTGGTGTTGACCCTGGTGAGCGCGGTTGTCGCGTTTGGATTCGCTCGCACCGAGTACCCGATTCGGGACGTGCTGTTTCTGCTGGTCATTTCAACCATGATGCTTCCGCAGCACGTCACGATCATTCCGAAAGTCATCATCTTTCGGGACCTCGGCTGGCTGGACACGCTGTTCCCGCTGATCGTCCCGATGATTGGCGGCTCGGCCTTCTTCATCTTCATATTGCGACAGTTCTTCCGAACGATTCCCAAAGAACTCGACGACGCCGCCGCCATTGACGGGGCCTCACCGCTGCGCATCATGTTCACGATCATTTTTCCGCTATCGAAGCCGGCCATCGCCACGGTGGCGGTGTTCTCGTTCATCGGCAATTGGAATGAGTTCTTCGAGCCGTTTATCTACCTGAACACGCCGGACCGCATGACCCTGGCCGTGGGCATGCGGTTTTTCCAGGCGGGGATGTGGGAACAGCCGCAGCTGCACCTGCAGATGGCAATTGCGTTGATTTCCGTTGCTCCCATCCTGATCGCCTTCTTCTTTGCGCAGAAGCACTTCATCCGCGGGATCACGCTGACCGGAATCAAGGGATAAGCGAGGCAGCACGACCTCGTCGGGCGCTTGCGGGTCTCTTCTAGCAGCAGCAGCTAGACGCGCGGCTTGAAGCGGGCGATCTGGTCGTCGACCCAGGCGTGGTTGGCGTCGCGGGTGCGGCCGGCGTTGTGGGGGGTGTGGACGACGTTGTGGCGGCCGAGCAGGGGCGAGTCGAGAGGGACGGGCTCCTGGGCGAAGACGTCGGCAGCCAGGGCCAACTCATCATTCAGCACGCGGCGATAGAGGGCGTCGGTGTCACAGACGGCGGCTCGGGTGACCTGCACGACGAGCGAGCCGTGGGGCAGGGCGTCAATCAGCTCGGCGGTGATGAGGCCGCGCGTGTTGTCCGTGAGCGGGAGCATGGGGACGAAGATCTCCGAGTCCCGGACAATCTCGGACAAGTGGAAGCAGCGCCGAACACGGGCCGCGGCGAAGGTGGCGTCGGGCGCGTAGGGATCCCAGATTGAAACCTCGGCACCGACGGCCGCGCAGAAGGAGGCGTAGCGGGCGCCGATGTTGCCCGCGCCGACGACGCGTACGCGCTTGCCGGCGAGGGTGCCGCTGGTGAATCGAGGGTCATCGCCGTACTGTTCGCCGCGCTGGCCCGGCCGGCCGACTTCCGGGCGGTACTTCCAGGTCTCGTGCCCGTGCCGCATGGCGGTGTAGGTCTGGGGAGTTCGGCGGAGGGCGGCCAGGGTGAGTCCCAGGCCGTACTCGGCCACGGACTGTCCCCAGTAAACGTCGAGCCGGTGGGGGATGAAGCTGACGCCGCGGGCGATGGCCGCCTCGATGCCATCGGTCGACGAGTCACCCCACCACTTGGTGAGGAGGTAGCGCGGGTGGAAGCACTCTTCGAGCGCGCTGAACGTTTCGAGGTCCTGAGCGGCGGCCGGAAGTCCGAGGAGCGCCAGGCGATGGACGGATGGGGGGTCGGGGACGAGCTGCGGGGCCCGAGCTTCAGGATCGTCGGTGCGGTAGAACTCGCAATCGCCCTGGGCCTGCCAGCACTCGTTCCAGTAGTCGGCCGCGAAGGGCCACGCGGCGTCAAAGCGCTCGTTGACACAGATGACCGATCGCATAGCCCGAGCCCTCCAGTTTTCGAATTGCCGGCCAAGGATGCCTGCGCTGTACTATCGCAGACTCTCGGAATGTCGCCATATTCGCGGAGCTACCCATGAAACGATTTCTCATTCAGTCAGAGACGCCACGCGATCAACTGGACTGGGGATCGCTGGGCTGGCTCAGCAATCCGCCGGTGACGGGGAGCAAATACCTGACCGTGATAGACGTGGAGCTGCTGCCGGGCAACGGTCACGACTTTCACAAGCACCCGGACCAGGAAGAGTCGATCGTGTGCGTGAAGGGCGCGGTGGAGCAGTGGGTGGACCAGGAGCGGCGAGTGCTGAACCCGGGTGACGCCGTGTATATCCCGGCGGACTGCGTGCACGCGACGTTCAACGAGGGCGACGAGCCGGCGAAGGTGCTGGCGATCCTGGGTCCGTGTGTGGGGGAGATCGGCTATGAAGTCGAGGAAGTGGCCGATCAGGCGCCCTGGAGCGGCCTTCGCAGTTAGGCGGCGGAGCGCGCTCTGCACCAGTATCTCCTCGCGGCGCCTGACTTGAACGGAGGCTCCGGCTGGTCTCCGGGCGGGTGGATGCTCCAAACTGCGGGCCAGGTATTCCCGGCCGCGTTAAGTGAAGGCTGACCATGGCACACCACGAGTTCTCGCCCACGACCTACTACAACACGATGGGGACGCATCCGGCGGCGCTGCACATCGAGCCGGGTGACTCGGTTTCGACGACAGCGGTCGACGCGCGCGGATTCGATCATGAGAACGTGGAGCGGGCGGGGCGGCCGAATCCGCAGACGGGGCCGTTCCATGTAAACGGCGCGGAGGCCGGGGACACGCTGGTTCTGCAGTTGCACGAGGTGGTGCCGAACCGGCGGATGGGATGGACGACAGGACGACTGGCGCCGAACGTGCTGGACTTCGGCTATGAGGCGAACTTCTCCGACGAGGTTGAGCTGGCTTATTGGGACGTGGACGTGGAGGCGGGAACGGTGACGCTGACGGAGCCGCAGAACCGGCTGACCGGGCAGCCGTTGCCGCTGGAGCCGATGCTGGGAACGGTGGGGGTGGCGCCGGACATTGGCGAGGCCATCAGCACGATGACCTCGGCGGCCCATGGCGGGAACATGGATTACAACGGGATCAAGCCCGGCGTGACGGTGCACCTGCCGGTGTTCGCCGATGGGGCGCTGTTTTTCCTGGGCGACGGGCACGCGCTGCAGGGGGACGGCGAGATGGACGGCACGGGCGTGGAGATCTCGATGGACGTGCGGTTCAGCCTGGACCTGATCAAGGGCAAGACGATCGGATGGCCGCGGGCGGAGGACGACACGCACCTGATGGCCTGCGGCAACCATCGCCCTCTGGACCAGGCCGTGCAGCACGCGACGACGGAGATGGTGACGTGGCTGGAGACGGATTACGGCCTGACGACGCGCGAGGCGCACATGTTGCTGGGGCGGTTCGTGGAATACGACGTGGGCAACATGTTCGACCCGGCGTACACGATGGTGTGCAAGGTAAGGAAGGCCGTGCTGGCGGAGTTGGGGTTTACGCGCACGGACGGCTGAGCAGCGGGCCGCGGGTCCGCTCCGGCTAGGTGACTTCGGCTAGCGCAACGGGACGGTTCTCGCGGCTGGAGATGTCGCAGGCGATGGCGGCGCGGAGGGCTTCGACGGCATCGTCGGCGGTGCTGCGGACGGGCTGACGGCCACGGGCGACGTCCAGAAAGGCGTCGACCTCGGCGGAGTAGGCGTCGGCGAACCTGTCGTGGAAATCCGGATAGGGCTCCGCGCCGAGGGGCGGGCCGGTGGGCTCCAGCGACCGGAGCGGTAAACGGGGGTCCCAACCGACGACGACGCTGTCACGCGAGCCGAATAGCTCCATGCGGATGTCGTAGCCGAGCGGGTTGTGGCGGGTGTAGCTGAGCAGGCCCAGCGCGCCGCCCGACAGGGTGCAGGTGGCAATGGCGGTGTCGCAGTCGTCGAAGCGGCCGTAGACGTCCCACTTGCGGACGGCGGTCTGGGCGAAGACCTGGACGACCTCTTCGCCAGTGACGAAGCGGATGGCGTCGAAGTCGTGGACGCTGAAGTCGCGGAACATGCCGCCGGAGCCGGCGATGTAGGCCTCGGTGGCGGGCTCGGGATCATGGCCAGTCGTGCGAAAGGTGTAGAGGGTGCCCAGCCCACCGGCGGCGACCAGGTCGGCGGCGGCCTGGAAGCCGGGATCGAAGCGGCGCTGGAAGCCCATCTGGACCGGCACGTTGCGCCGGTGGATGAGGGCGACGACGTCGCGCGAGCGTTGGATGTCGTGTGAGATGGGCTTTTCGCAGAGGGTAGGTACGCCGGCTTCAACGGCAGCTTGCAGGAGTTCGGCGTGGGCGGTGGTGGTGGCGGCGATGAGGACGGCGTCGACGGAGGCCAGCAGTTCGTCGAAGGTGGGGACGTAGCGAAGGTCCAGATCGCTGGCGACGGACATGGCCAATTCGGTGCTGGCGTCCTGGACGAGAATCTCGGCCACGTCCGGATGCGCCATGAGCCGTTCGGCGTGGGGGCGCCCGATGCGGCCGACGCCGGCTACGCCTACGCGCATTTCAGTCCCTTTCGTCTGTTCACTGCCCGCCGTACGGCCGGACGCGTGTGTATTTGCTGGCAATCACGGGGCAATCTGGACCGGTCGGGCCCGCGCGTCAAGGGCGCGGCGCGAGATGTGGATGGCGGGCAGCGTAGGCTTAGGCCGGTCCCTCCAGCTTGAGCAGGATTGCCGTGCGCGCTCTGAGTCGAACAGCTTCCGGTCACCGATGAGTGAAGGCCGGCTGGCGGGCAAGGTTGCGGTGGTTACGGGGGGTGGGAGCCAGCCCGGGGAGATCGGGACCGGACGGGCGTCATGCGTGTGCATGGCGCAGGAGGGGGCACGCGTCCTGGTGGCGGACATTGCCGCCGAGAATGCGCAGCGGACCGTGGACGCCATCGCGGAGGCCGGCGGCGAGGCCTCGATCTTTGTTGGGGATGCGACGTCGGGCGACGACTGCCAGGCGATGGTGGCGACGGCAGCTGAACGCTACGGCGGGCTGCACGTGCTGATGAACAACCTGGGGTTCCGCTGGGGCGGGCACGACCGGCGCAAGGGCGTGGCGGAGATGGAAGAGGCCGTGCTGATGCAGGCGTTTGACCTGAACCTGAAGAGTGCGGTGCTGGCCAGCAAGCATGCGATCCCGGCCATGATTGCGTCGGGCGGGGGTTCAATCATTAACGTGTCGTCGATCGATGGGCTGGCGGGGGCGCGGCACCGGGGGGTGGCGTACTCGATCACCAAGGGAGCACTGCCGATTCTGTCGAGGAACACGGCGGCCTTTCATGGTCGCGAGGGGATACGGGCCAACTGCATCGTTCCCGGGCACTTGCAGTCGGCTTACCAGTCGAGGATCAAGCCGGAGGACCGCGAATTGCGGCGGCGGGTAACTCCGCTGGGAACGGAAGGAACGCCGTGGGACATTGCCTGGGCGGCGGTGTTCCTGGCGAGCGACGAGTCGCGCTGGATCACGGGGGTGACGCTGCCAGTGGACGGGGGACTCTTTGCCGCGCAGCCGCTGCTGGCCCATGATCTGCTGCAGGAACCGGACCTGGGGCCGCTTCCGGAGGACGCCTGAATGCCGTACAAGCTGAAGCCGAAGACGATGTACATGATGCCGACGCACTTTGGGCCGATGAGCGGTCCGCGGCAGGGGCCGGGCGGCGAGATGGGCGCGTTCAGCGTGGACCAGCGGAAGACGCGGGCGTATGCGGTCAGTTTTCTGACGGAGCAGGAGCAACTGGAGGCGTTGCTGCCGCCGGGCTTCGAGGCGGTGGGGGAGCCAGTGGTGACGGTGACGCAGACGCAGATGACGGAGATCGACTGGCTGGCGGGGCGCGGGTACAGCACGCTGGGCGTGACGTTCCAGGCTCGCTACAACGGGTCGCGCGACCGGGCGACGGGGCCGCTGCTGCTGGTGTTGTGGGAGAACCTGACGGATCCGATCCTGACGGGGCGGGAGCAACTGGGGTTTTCGAAGATCTACTGCGCGTTGCCGGAGCCGGTGATTCACGGCGGCGAGACACAGTGCACGGCGAGCTGGCTGGGGTTCCGGTTCATGGACATGCGACTGACGAACATGGCGGAGGTGGATGTCCCCGCGGGCGCGGCGGTGGCGGAGAACCCGGACGACGGGGAGCTACGGGGGACGCTGCATTACAAGTACGTGCCCAGGACGGGGGCGTGGGGCGAGGCCGACGCGGAATACGCGGTGCTGAGTCCCGCGAACCCGCCGGTGAGTGAACCGCAACGCTGGCAAGGGGAAGGTTCGGTGAGGTTTCGGCGGGCCAGGTGGGAGGACCTGCCGACGCAGTACATGATCGTGAACGCGCTGGCGGAGCTCGAGGTGAAGGAGGGCCGTGGCGCGACGATCACGCACGGCGTGGGCGGCAGGGATCTAATCGACCAGCGCATTCTGCGGTAGGCGCGGTGGGCAGTGGCCGAGAGTTGGCTTGACATAATGTCGCTGAGTCGGGACTAGGCATGGGTTCGGCGGCGGCAGGGATACGGCGACCCGACGGGCTTGCACGGTGGCAGACGCCGTTGCTGGTGATTGCGGCGTGCGCGCTGATTGCGGTGATCGGGTTTGGGACGCGGTCGATCTTCGGGCTGTTTCTGCCGCCGATGACCGAGGCGCGGGGCTGGTCGCGGGAGGCGTTCAGCCTGGCGATGGCGACGCAGCAACTGACTTTCGGGGTGGTGCTGCCGCTGGCAGCAGCCTCATCGGACAGGTTCGGACCGGTGCGGGTGATGGTGGCCGGCGCCGTCGCCTATGCGCTGGGCCTGTGGCTCATGACGATGGTTGAGTCGCCTCTGGTCTTCCTGCTGGTGGCAGGGCTGCTGGTTGGCGGCACGAATGCCTTCACGTCGTTTTCGCTCGTCATAGCCACCATGGCGCGGATGGTGGATCCGAAACGGCGGCCCCTGGTGATGGGATTGGGGATGGCGGCCGGATCGCTGGGGCAGGTGATCTTCTCGCCGATTACGCAGGGGTTCATCAGCGCGTTTGGATGGAGCAACGCGCTGATGATCCTGGCGGTGGGGTTTCTGGCCATCGTGCCGCTGGCGCTCCTGCTTCCGGGGAACCCCGAGGTGGCGGCCGAGCAGACGGCCAAGGAGAGCGTGGGCGCGGCGATCCGGGAAGCGGTGGGGCACCGGGGCTACCTGCTGCTGACCATGGGATTCTTCGTGTGCGGGTTTCACGTGGCGTTTATCACCGTGCACCTGCCGGCGTACATGCTGGACCTGGGATTCGAGCCGCGCGTGGGCGCGATCGCGCTCTCGCTGATTGGGTTCTTCAACATCGTCGGGTCGTTTCTCTCAGGTTTGGCGGGGACACACCTGAGTCGACGGCTGAGCCTGAGTTTCATCTATGCGAGCCGGGCCGCGGTGATTGCGGCGTTCCTGCTGCTGCCGAAGACGGAGCCGGTGGCGTACATGTTTGCCTCGCTGATGGGATTGCTGTGGCTGGCGACGGTGCCGCTGACGAACGCGATCGTGGCGCGGGTGTTCGGCGTGCGGTACCTGGCGACGCTGTTTTCGTTTGTGTTTCTTTCGCACCAGCTCGGGTCGTTCTCGGGCATCTGGCTTGCCGGGGGAATCTACGAGGCGACGGGAAGCTATGACGGGATGTGGATCGCGGGGATCATTCTGGGGATTGCGTCGGCGCTGATTCACGTGCCGATCAACGAGCGGCCGATTGCGCGGCTGGCGGAGGCGCAGGGCTGATTCGGAGCAGCTCCGGCTAGGTTTCGTCGAGCGTGGGGCGGTATTGCAGGGCTTCGGCCAGGTGTTCGATTCGGATGGCTTCGGTTTCCGAGAGATCGGCGATGGTGCGGGCGAGCTTGAGGACGCGGTGATGGCCGCGGCCGCTGAGGGACAGGCGGTCGTGAGCGCTACGGAGGAGGCGTTCAGCGTCGGGTTCGAGGGCGCAGATGCGGGAGATGAGGCGGGCGGTGATTTCGGCGTTGGTGAAGAAGCCGTGGGGGGCGAGGCGGTCTTCCTGGATCTTGCGGGCACGGGCGATGCGGGACTGGACGTGGGAGGAGGGCTCGCGCTCAGTGTCGTCGGCCATCTTGGCGTATTCGAGGCGGGGGACGTCGATGTGGACGTCGATGCGGTCGAGTAGCGGTCCCGAGATGCGATTGCGGTAGCGGCGGGCGGCTTCGGCGCTCATGCCGCTGCCGGGGCCGTCGGATGCGGCGAAGCCGGAAGGGGAGGGGTTCATGGCGGCAACCAGCATGAGGCGGGCGGGCAGGTCGACGCTGTAGGCGGCGCGGGTGATGGTGATGTGGCCGTCTTCGAGGGGCTGGCGGAGGGACTCGAGGGTCTGGCGGCCGAATTCGGGGAACTCGTCCAAGAAGAGCACGCCGCGGTGGGCCAGGCTGATTTCGCCGGGGCGGGGCGAGGTCCCGCCGCCGACCATGCCGGCGTAGGTGACGGTGTGGTGCGGGGCGCGGATGGGGCGCTCGACGACGAGACCCGTACCGTCACGCAGCTGGCCGGCGATGCTGTAGATCTTGGTGACCTCGATGGCTTCGTCGAGGGTCATGGGCGGGAGGACCGAGGGCAGCGCGCGGGCCAGCAGGGTCTTGCCGGAGCCGGGCGGGCCGACCATGAGCACGTTGTGGGCACCGGCGGCGGCGACTTCGAGGGCGCGCTTGGCGTGTTCGTGGCCGCGGACGTCGGCGAAGTCGACCGGATAGCTGGCGGACCGGGTGGACATTTCGGTGACGGGCAGGGGTTCGATGCGGATCAGGCCCATGTAGTGGGCGATGAGTTGCTGCAGGGACTCGACGGGGTAGACGGAGATGCCCTCCACGACGGCGGCTTCGGCGCCGTCTACCGCCGGGACGAAGGCCTTGTCGACGCCGGCGTCGCGGGCGGCGGCCACCATCGGCAGGATGCCGTGCGTGTGGCGGACGCCGCCGTCCAGCGACAGCTCACCGAGATAGACGGCCTGACTGTCGTCAAATCCCTCGAGCTGGCCGGACGCCGCCAACGTTGAGACAGCCATCGGGAGGTCGTAGACGGGTCCTTCCTTGCGGATGTCGGCGGGGGCAAGGTTGACCGTGACGCGGCGATCGGGGAATACGGCGCCGCTATTGCGGATGGCACTGCGGGTACGCTCGCGGGCTTCCTGGACGGCCGTGTCGGGCAGGCCGACGACTGTATGCGCCGGCAGGCCATTGCTGATGTCCGCTTCGACGTCGACCACGACACCATCGAGGCCGGTAATTGCGCAGCTGTGAACCGTGGCAAGCATGAGCGAGGAGCGGCCCGCCCAGCCGCCTTTTTCGCACTACATACCCGGCCCGTCGCCGATGGTCTTGTGCATCTTGAACTGCCCGCTCTTCTTTTCCTCGCCGCCGCAGGCCGCCAGGAGCAGGCCCGAGGCCAGCAGGGCAACGACCCGGCGTCGAGGAATGAACTTCCGCTGCTTGTTGGTCGGCATGCGGAACTCCAAGGCTTCGCCCACGCCGCCTATCGTACGCGCTTCGGGGCTGAAGGGTGACATTGGGTGGCTAGCGCTGGACCGGGACTACGACGTAGGGGGTTTCGATGTCCATGTCGGGTCCGATGGCACCGTTGCCGAGGCGGTCGATGGCCTCGACGTAGTACATGAGGTCCCAGTCCGGGACGATGTCCATGCCGGGGATGGTTGCCGACCAGACGCCGTTGGCCTGGCGCATGGGGACGGGCGTGAAGAGTTCGCGCTGGTTGAGGTCGCGGTAGTAAAGGGTTACGGACTGCAGGTCCTCGCCGGAGTCGACGCGAGCCGTGACGGTGAGGTCATGGCCGGGGACGGCGAGGGAGACACGTTCAACGTCGAGGGATGGCGCGGACACTGCTTCTCCGACGGCCACGGGTTGCGGGTCGTCGGCGGAACCCCAGGTTCGGGTTTCGCCGTTGGCGTCGGTGGCTTCGATGTAGTAGGCGGCGTCACAACAGGAGGGGACGGTTATGCCGGCTGAGTAGACGGCGCCGTCGGCGGACATGGACCTGCGCTGCCAAGGGCAGTCGCCGCAGCGCCAGACCAGGTCGACGCTTTCGATGCCGTCGGGGGCGGTGACGGTGGCCGAGAGGTCGAGCGAGCCGGGGGCCGAGTTTCGAATCGGGACGTGCCCGATCTGGGGCGCGGCCTCGCGGACGACCAGGGCGTTGATGACCCAGTCGGAGGCGGGGTGGGAGTTGACTTCCACTTCGAGCCGGCCGTTGGCGATGTTGCAGCGTTGCGTTCTTTGGATTACCTGGCCGGCGGGGATGGTGAAGCGTTCGGTCTGGTGACGGCCCTGGAAGGTGAGCCACATGGGGCCGCGGTCGACGGCGTCCGGGCTGGTGTCGCCCATAACCGCCGTCACATCGTAGACGCCGGGCGCCAGGTTGGCGCGGAAGGTGTGTTCCACGTAGCCGGGGTTGGGTCCGCGGTGCTGGAAGTCACTATCCAGGAGGTTGACGGTCAGATCGCCGACGTCACGATTACGTCCCAGCAGGTCGCCGTTGTCGGGGAGCGGCGGGCTGAAGGCGCGAATGTCGCGGGTCATCTTCCAGCCGATGCCGCGCACCGGCGTGTACTGGACGTCGGGCGAGACGGCGCGGAAGCGCCGCTCGACCAGGGCGGACTGCATGGTTCGGGGGATCCAGGGGCGCGGGTCGACGGGCTGGGCACCGAAGTCGAAGCCGTCGGCGAAGAGGCCGAAGCGATCGAAGATCCTTTGCACTTCGTCCAGCCGCGCGAGGTCGTGGTCGAGGTAGGGGGCCAGGCGTTTCCAGGTGCCAGCCTCGTCCTTGACCGGGCCGAAGATCATCTCGTCGTCGTAGAGGCCGTCGGTGTGATCGACGATGGCCTGCCACTGGTCGCAGGCCGATTGCATGTGGACTCTGGCCGATAGCAGTCGATCGGCAGCGCCGGCCAGATAGAAGAAGGCGAGGTCGAGGCCCGCTCGCAGTTTGTGGGCGTGGTAGCGGGCGAGGCCGGAAGTCAGGCGGACGTCGGCTTCGATGCCGCGGAACTCGGGGCGGGACGCGTCGCCAACAGATCCATCGGCTCGATCAAGTGCGGCTTCGGCAGCGCTTGTGTGCCTATCCAAGCGCTCTGCGATCTGCAGTGGCGTCAACTTGGCGCGGACGGAGTCCGCCAGATAGTCCTCGGCGTATTCGCTGGCGCCGTAGAAGCCGGCCAGGTCGCTGGGTTCGACCTCGAGATAGGCGTCGAGCAGGCCGCCGGTGTCGCGCTCGGCCCACCAGCCGAAGACGCTGGCGGACGGGAGGTGGGCGGCGGTGATGAACGGGAGGTAGTGCGAGCCTTCGGCCACAGCTTCCAGGACGTCCGCCGCGGCGTTTGCGCCGAAGCGGTGCTCGAACTCGCGTTCCCAGGCGCTGGAGTCGCAGTTCGGGTCGTAGCCGAGGCGGCCGAAAAGGAGGTACCAGAACCAGTAGCGGTGGTCCTCGAACTCGTACCAGTTCATGTCCTCGGGCTGGAAGAGCGGCCAGGCGCCGCCGACGTTGCGGAAACCCTTGTTGGAGAGGGGCGCGCAGACCTCAAAGCCCTTGGAGTCGCCCAAGGCGCAGCTCTCGGCATAGCGCCGAACCCAGGCCGGATCGCCCCACAGGGTGAACTTGTTGGTGCCGAGATTCCACATGCGGAAGAGGAAGTCGTAGTCGCGGGGGTACTTGAGCAAGTCGCCGTAGGAGTGGCGGCGGTCCATGCGGTCGAAGTCCTGCAGGAGGCCGGCGGAGTAGGGCATGCCCTGGTGCTCGCACCAGAACTTGGTGGAGACGGTGGTGGGGAGGCCGGTGTCGAGGGCGCCTTCCCAGGTGTCGTCGGCGATGGCCTTGGCGCGACAGTCGATTTCGATTTCGCGGCCGGCCGCCACGACGCCACTGTAGATGGAGCGGAAGAAGGCGGGGCTGTCCTCGGCCTCGATTCCGGACTCGGAATTGACGCGCAGTTGGACGCCGGAGATGTCGGGGCAGGCCTTGAGGACCTTGGCCATGCCGAGCTCGCAGTAGTCGGCCAGGATGTCGAGGCTGAGGCCTTCGACCAGGGATTCGCCGTACTCGTAACTGTGTTGCTGCCAGACGCCGAAGGTGAAGTCGATGCCGCGCTCGACGGCGGTGCGCGAGATCATCTGGAGGGCGGCCAGGTTTCGTTCGCGCTGCTCATCAGTGAGGCTGGGCACCGTGACGTCGGGGAACTCGGGCATGGGAACCAGGAAGGCGTAGGGCGGGACCAAGTAGGCGGTCTGGTGCCCGAAGGTGAGGCTGAAGGCGTTGAAGCGGTAGAGCGAAAGCTTGTCGAAGTAGGCCTCCCAGAAGGAGGGGTTGAAGTACCAGGGGCCGTCGATGGCCGCGTTGTGCGGGAAGATGCAGACGCTGCGCTTGCGGAGGAACGGGGACTCGCTGGTGGGCGGGAAGAGGCCGGGCCAGTCCAGGGTGTCCGAGGCGAGGTCGATGCGGCGGGCGGCTTCACGGAGGGCGTAGGCGAGGCCGCGGTCGTCGGAGCCGCCAATCAGCAGCGATCCGTCGGTGAAGGCGAGCGCGAGGGACTCGGGAGCGTCGCCCAGAGGGGCACCGGCTGAATCGAGGGCAGTGGCCGGCTCTGGCGTGGCCGCCGTTCCCAGCCGGATGGTGACCGCAGCTGCTTCGTCGCCAAGGGCGAAGCCGCGATGGTCCAGCGCCTGTTGCAGGCGGTCGAGCGCCAGGCGGGCGGGCGACTCCAGCTCGCCTTCGACCACGATCCGAATGCTCGAGTTTGCGTCCGCCACGGTTATCGCCTCTCTTCAGGCAGGTTGATTGGAACGCCCACGCGCTCCGCTTGAATTGCACCGGAAACCGGAGCAAGTGCCGCCGGGATCAGAACCAATGGTCTTTCGTACCGTCGCCGAGGACCGAGCCCATGCTAGAAGCCGGGGCGCGGGATGGGCTTCTCGCCCCGATCCATGAAGGTTCTCAGCTCTCTGCCGGAAAGCGGGAGGAAGTCGCCGCGGATGGCGTAGATGCGGGCGTTGTTCATTTCGATCTCCAGGCGAATCGCCTGACCGGTGAAGGACGCCAGACCACGACCGCCGCTCCAGCGGGGCGTCCAGTCGAGCGCGTCGCCGGTGAAGGGCTGGCAGTCGGCGTAGCTGTAGCCCTCGATTACCTCGCCCGCCGGGTCGGTGACCTGGACGCGGGTCTCGAGACCGGACTGGATGTTGAACCTGGCCTCGCCGCCCTGCCAGTAGAGGGAGCGGGTGCCAATCATGCCCGGGCCGAAGCAGGACTCGACGTAGTAGAACCCGTCCAGGCGGAGCCTGTGCATGAGCAGGGCGCCGGTGTCATTGCCCTCACCGGCAGGACCACGCTCGAGCCGTTTGGGTCCCACGTGGGGGTTGATGTGGTAACCGTGCTCGAGCTTCGAGGCACTGGAGTAGATGCGGATCTGGTTGTCGTCGTCGACGACGAGACTGTGCGGGCGCATGGTTCCCGCGCCGTATTCGCCCTGTTCGGCGTTGGGGATGAACGGCTCGCGGATGGAGCGGTTGAAGTGCCAGCCGTTATAGCTGTAGGCCAGCTGGCAGTCGGTCTTGCCTCCCCAGTACTTCACGAGAGGCACGGGATCGGTGTGATAGATCCAGACGAGGCCGACAAACTTGTCGGCGTATGGGAACGCGACCATGCCGTAGATTTCGGCCAGCGGTGTGTCTAGGGCGTCGGTTGCAAGGACGAGCTCAGGCTCGCTGTAGGTCCGAAAGTCCTTTGTCTCGGACAGGGCGACCCTCCGCGGGTGCGCGTGAGGCGCGGGGCGGGCGCTGATGACGTAGCAGTCGCGTACGTGGTTCCAGTAGGCGGTGCTGGGAGGGTCCGGGCTGTGCTTGCGCCACTCGACGCCCTCGACGCGGGTCCAGTTGAGGCCCTCGGGCGAGGTCCACAGGTGATTGCCCTTGCCGACGGCAAAGCCCTTGACACGCTCGTTCGGGTCTTCGGCGCGCTCGTCGAAGTAGCAGTCCCACTGATGGAAGTCCTCGGACTTCCTCAACACCTGGTTGGGGTAGCGGCGGTCGGGCAGGGGAACACGGTCGGTGAGGTCGGGTTTCTCCCAGTGGATGCCGTCATCGCTCTCGGCGACCAGCGCGTAGCTGTCGGGCTGTTCCGCGGGGACCACCGACTTGCCGTTGTAAAGGATTCGCCAGACGCCGGACTCGTGTTTGAAGGCGGTGGGGTAGCCGGAGCCGAGCCAGAAACCGGGCTCTTCGAGCGTGGCCTCGGGGACGAGTTGCGGCTGGCCGATTCCCCGCCGGCAGTTGTTCCAGCGACTCAGGTAGTTGTCGTCCCAAAACAGGAGGGTGAAGTCGTTGGTGTTCAACATGGCGGGGACTCCGTGCATGGCGCGCGGGGCGCCAGATTGGACTGACGATACCGCGCGGTGAGCTTGTGCCTGAAATCGGGTCGTGGGTCACTTTGAGCTTTGGGTGCTAGGAAGACGCCTCAGCCTTTTGGGCGAGGGAGGAAGTGGGCGGCGTGAGCCAGTGGGAAGGGCTATCGCCCGAGGCAGTGTGATGGGGCCGGCAGCCACCCTCACCCCAGCCCTCTCCCTCAAGGGAGAGGGAGGAAGAGGCTGCCCTGGCGATGGCCAGGCGGGTTTGCAAGGGTCTCCCAGGAAAGGGAAAAAGACGAAGACCTGCTTCGGAGTGAAGGGATCGACGAGAGTGACCCGCTAGCTGAAATCGTGCCGACGTAATGGCTTTAGGGCACCGCCACGGGTAGCGACCACGATTCGCCTTGCCGGTTGAGGTCGGGCCGGATCTGATCGGGCATGAGTTGCGGACGTCCCGCGACTAGGCGTTGTCCGTCCACGAATCCTTCCGGACGGTCGCGTAGCTGGTCCAGCATGCGCTGACGCCAGAGTGCCACGCGGGATTGGGCATCAGGGTCGTCTACAGCGTTTTGCAGCTCGTGGGGGTCGCGGGTCAAGTCGAAGAAGTGCTCGTGGCCGTCCGCGGGGTACCAGATGTATTTCTCGCGGCCATCGGTCAGGTACTGATGGGCCGGCGCATAGTCCGACCAGCGCAGGCTGCTCCGTCCCCTGCGGCCGCCGTGGTGTTCGCCGTGCAGGAAGGGGCGCCAGGACGCCTGGTCGCCGCGCGCGAGCGGGAGGACGCTGCGGCCGTCGACGGAATCCGGGATGGCGACTCCGGCGGCATCCAGGATCGTGGGCATGACGTCCTGGAGGCCGACGGGTTGGTCGATGACGGCGCCGTTCCTGGGCTCGAGCCACTCGGGCAGCTGCAGGATGAAGGGGATGTTGGCGGAGGACTGGTGCGGCCAGGCTTTTCGGAAGAGGTTGTGGTCGCCAAGCATCTCGCCGTGGTCGCTGGTGTAGAGGACGACGGTGTCTTGCCACAGGCCGGCGGCGGACAGTGCCCGGAAGACCCGGTTGACCTGGTCGTCGATGTGGTTGACGAGCCCGTAGTAGGCGGCGCGCATGCGGCGCATCCAGGCGTCGGGCAGATGGATGTCGACGGGCTGGATGTTGAGGCCGAGGTTGGGCCGGTCGAACTGCCTGGCCCAGTCGCCGATGAAAGGCTCCGGAATGTCGTCGGCGCGGGCCATGTAGCGGTCGTAGTACAGCTTGGGCGGGGTGAACGGCGGGTGCGGGTCGACAACGGAGAGCCACAGAAACAGGGGCGCTTCGGGGTCGCGTTTCTGAATGAGCTTGAGCGACTCGTTGACGCACCAGGTGGTGAGGTCGTAGCCCTCGGGCAAGTGGCTGGGGCGGGCGTTGAAGCTATTGGTCTCGACGCCGTGCAGCTTGCCGGCCAGAACCTCGCGGCGGCCCTGGTCGTTCAGCCAGTCGGAGTAATCGTTGCCATCGCGCTGGCTGTTGGCGACGAGCATGTGCTGAAAGCCGAAGCGCTTGCGGCCGGGGTGCCAGTGGGTCTTGCCGATGAGCTCGGTCTGGTAGCCGGCGGCGGCGAGTTCGGAGGCGATGGAGTGGCGGAGGTTCCAGTGGTAGCCGCCGTAGAAGCCGACCATGCCGTTTGTGAAGGGGGCCTGGCCCGAGAGGATGACGCGCCGCGCGGGGATGCAGGTTGGGGACTCGCTGAAGGCTGAGCGGAACCAAGCGCCGTTGCCGGCCAGGTAGTCGAGGTTGGGCGTGCGCAGGACCGGGTGGCCATCAATGCCCAAGGCGTCGGCGCGCTGCTGATCGGAGGTAATGAGGAGGATGTGCGGGCGGCGGTTGGGCATGGCGATCAGGCGCTCACTTGATTAGTTGCGGGCTGTAGCTGGTCGGGACGGAGTTCGGCCCGTCCGGCGACGAGGTGGCCGTCTTGTACGAATCCTTCAGGGCGACCCGCCAGCTCGTCGATGAGGCGTTGGCGCCACACGGTGAGACGGTCACGTGCGCCGGAATCGGCGGCGGCGTTGTGCATTTCGAGCGGGTCGGCATCGAGGTCGAAGAACTGTTCCTCGCCGGATTGGGTGTACCAGATCATCTTTTCGTGGCCGTCGGTGACCCACTGGTTGCCCTGGTCGGGCTCGTAGCAGGCGGAGTGTTCGCCGTGGAGGTAGTCGCGCCAGGCGGGTGAATCGCCACGCATGAAAGGCAGGACGCTGGCGCCGTCGACGGACTCGGGGATCGGCGCGCCGGCGACGTCGAGGATGGTGGGCATGACGTCCTGGAGACCGACGGGGCGCTCGATGGTCAGGCCGGCGGTGCAATCCATCCACTCGGGAGCGCGGGCGAGGAAGGGAACGCGAATCGAGGCCTCGTAGGGCCAGGTTTTGCGGAAGAGGTTGTGGTCGCCCAGCATTTCGCCATGGTCGCTGGTGAAGAGCACGAAGGTGTCGTCCAGCAGGCCGCCTTCGCGGAAGCCCTTGAGCAGGCGCGAGACCTGGTCGTCGACGTGGTTGACGAGGCCGTAGTAGCCGGCGCGGCAACGGTGGAGGTCGTCCTCGCGCAGGCGCATGACGGAGGCATCGGGGTTGAGGCCGGGAGGCGGATCATCCAGTTGGGGCGCCCAGTCGCCGACGTAGGGGTCGGGCAGGTCGATCTGCTCGTAGCGTTCCCAGTAGACGAGGGGCGGGGTGAGCGGCGGATGCGGATCGACGAAGGAAACCCAGAGGAAGAACGGGGCGTCGGGGTCGCGCTGGCCGATGAAGCGGAGGGCCTCGTTGACGCACCAGGTGGTGTGCGAGAAGCGTTCGTCGAGGTGGCTTGGGCGTCCCACCCAGCCGTTGGTCGAAACGCCGTGGGCCAGGCCCATCTCGAGCGAAGTGGCTCCGTTGTCGCCCAGCCATTCGGCGTAGTCGTTGCTGTCGCGCTGGCTGTCGGCCCAGACCATGTTGTCGAAGCCGTAGCGCTTGCGTTGCGGGTACATGTGGAGCTTGCCGACCAGTTGCGTCTGGTAGCCCGCCCTGGACAGCTCGCCCGGAAGCAAGTGGTCGAGCGCCCAGCCGACGCCCCCGTAGAAGCCGACCATGCCGTGGCTGAAGGGCTTCATGCCCGAGAGCATGGTGCGGCGGGCGCCGATGCAGGACGGGACTTCGGCGTAGGCGCGGGTGAAGTTGGTTCCGCTGGCAGCCAGGAAGTCAAGATTGGGGGTTGCCAGGGGGTCGGCGCCGTTGATGCTGAGGGCGTCGCCGCGCTGCTGATCCGTGGTGATGAAGATGACGTGCGGGCGGCGATCAGCCAAGGCGGGGGACCTTGTTCGGCGGACGCGGTGGCATTATCGCGTATGGATGAGCGGCGGGTGCGTGCGTGAGGGAGACACTTGCGCAATCCGAGGGAAGGTGCCCGGAAGACCCCTCACCCCAACCCTCTCCCAGAGGAGACCTTTGCGTAACTCGAGGCTGGTTGCCCGGAAGACCCTTCACCGAAATCGGCCGAGTCTGCCTCTCCCCCAGGAGAGGGTGAAGAGCGCCACGCCCAAGGGGGTGGGGAAGGTTGGAGTTGGTTGCCCGGAAGACCCCTCACCCCAACCCTCTCCCCCAGGAGAGGGAGGAAGACACCAGCCCGCTTCGGAGTAACGGGAACGATCAAAGTGACCCACTACCCGTTTGCAGCCTGGATTGGGGTAGCCCGCCGCGAGCGGCGGGGCGGACGGTTTGGGCATATCGTCAGCGCCAGGGCCGGGGATCGTCAGAGGGGCGACGGTGATGGCTGAGTTGCTTCCGGGGCGGGTGCCGCCGTTTGAGGTTGCCCGGGGATATCACCCGATCATGGACTACCGGTACGTCAACGCCGGGCAGCCGCGCTGGGTCGGGGCGGACGGAAAGCCGATTCACTACTGGGAGACGGCGGACCCGGAGGAGATTCGCGCGGAGCACGCGAACGTGCCGCGCGGAATCGAGTTGCGGACGCAGCCGGCGGAACGGTCGGAGCCGATCCTGACTTGTACCGAGCCGTGGGAGTACAACAACGGCGGGCCGGCGATCATTCGCGACGGCGGGTTGTACCGCATGTGGTACCACGCGATCGCGCCGGATCACTGGGATCCGGAGATCGCGCCGTCGCTGGGGTGGGGGCCCGACTGGGGCGGGTTCGTCTGTTACGCGGAATCCGACGATGGGTTCGAGTGGCGCAAGCCGGACTGCGGGCAGTACGCGTGGCAGGGGCACGAGGCCACGAACATCGTGTTTGGACGAGAATTGGCGGGCGAGCCGGGCATTCACGGGGAGTCGGTATTCCTGGATCCGCAGGCGCCGGCGCACGAGCGGTTCAAGTGCTTCTACATGGGGCGGCTCTCGAAGGAGGTCATTACTCAATGGGCGCGGGAGCAACCGGAGCGGGTGGACCCTTGGATTGCAGAGCATCCTGATCGCGGGTTCTTCGTGGCCACGTCGGCGGACGGGATCAAATGGACGGCGCACCCGGATCCGGTGGTGATCTTTATCAGCGACACGATGAACGTGGTGGACTGGAACGCGGAGCGTGAGAGCTACGTGTGGTACTCGCGGGGCTGGTCCTGGGACCGGCGCACGATTGCGCGGGCCGAGACGCGTGACTTCTTTTGCTGGCCGTTGCCGGAACCCTGCCTGACGACGCCGCCGGAGCACCTGGCGTTCACCGACATCTATACCAACGGCAAAGTGATCTATCCGGGCGATCCATCCACGCACATCATGTTTCCGACGCTGTACGACCGGGCGCTGGACACGACGTCGGTGGCGGTTGCGACGAGTTCGGACGATGTCGTGTGGAATTGGGTGCCGGGCGGTCCGGTGCTGGAGCCGGGGCCGGAGGGCACGTTTGACGCAGGCTGCCTTTTTTCGAGCAAGGGCCTGGTGGAGCTGGCGGGCGACCGGATTGGGATGCCGTATTCGGGAAATGACCTGCCGCACAAGTACCCGCGACAGAATCTGCAAAGCGCCACGGCGTACGCCACGTGGGAGCGCGGGAGGATTGCGGGGCTGGTTGCGGAGGGCGACGGGGAGTTCGCGACGCCGCAGATGCTGCTGCAGGGGCGAGAGATACGGCTGAACGTGAAGACGGCGGCTGATGGCGAAATCCGGGTTACGGCGCTGGAGCGCGGGCCGGAGTGGACGTCGCGGCCCGGTCACGGCGCCTGGGTGGAGGTGGGCGAGAGCCGGTCGATCCAGGGCGATCACCTTGGCGTGCCGGTGGACTGGAACGGGAGCCAGGCGTTGCCGCTCTCGAGGCACGGACCGGTGGTTCTTCAGTTTAAGCTGCGGAGGGCGACGCTGTTCGGATTCGAGGTCTGCGGTTAGCCGCGACGCGTGTCGGCATAGACTTGCCATGGCCCCAGGATGCGGGAAAGACCGAGGGTGACGCGCTGATGAAGATTGTGATTGGGACCGGGCAGTTCGGCGAGGACTACGCGGAAGAGCTGGGGGCGCGCTTTCCCGGGGTCACGTTCAGCATGGCGCTCACCGATCCCGACGAGGTGCGCGAGATCGTGGATGCCGATGCCTTCCTGGGCTGGCCGGAGCCGGAAGCCATTGCAGCGGCGCAACGGCTGCGCTGGATTCACGTGCCGGGGATGGGGATCAACAACACGATGCTCAGTCCGGGTATCGCCGAGTCCGGAATCGTGGTGACGAATTCGCCGGGGGCGCACACGAATCCAATAGCCGACCACGTGATGTTCTTCGTGCTTTCGCTGGCGCACCAGGGACCGCGAATGCTGGACGATCAGCGGGCTCGGCGCTGGGATACCGGGTCGTACGAGCGACAACTGCGCGACCTGGACGGCTCCTCGATGTTGCTGATTGGACTGGGCGGCATCGGGCGCGCGGTGTTTCAGCGGGCGCAGAGCTTTGGGATGCAGGTGTCGGCGATCGATCCGACGCCCACGGATGTGCCGGCGGGGATTCGCGAGGTTGGCGGCGTGGACCGGCTGGACGCGCTGCTGGCCGAGACGAACTGGCTGGTGGTGACGGTGCCCATCACGCCGGGAACCCGAAACATGATCGATGCGCGACGGATCGAGTTGCTGAAGCAAGGCGCCGCGGTGATCGTGATTTCGCGCGGCGGGATCGTGGACGAGGACGCGCTGGCCGAGGGGCTGCGCTCGGGGCGGCTGTCCGGCGCAGGGCTGGATGCCACGGAAACGGAGCCGCTGCCCGCCGAGAGTCCGCTGTGGGACATGGACAACGTGCTGATTTCGCCGCACTGCTCGGGTGTGACGCCGAGCATGTGGAAGCAGCGCCAGCAGACGCTTGAGGACCAGGTGCAGCGGTTTGTGGAGGGGCGGCCGCTGGCGTTTGTTTGCGATCTGGAGCGGGGGTATTAGGCCGACGGAGGCGCGTAGTCCTTGTGGGTGCCTGAGCGAATTGTCTTGGGCGTCAGCCGGGACCGGCTAGTTGACATAAGTTGCAGTAGCGGGCGTAGGGGCTTGCGTGTGGGCTGGCCCAGGGGCTGGAGCGGCGCCTGAGGCGTGTTTAGAAGATCTCCGCGGAGGTCGGCAAGTCGGGCAACGATGCTTCGGGAAGGCGCAGGTGCAGGGCCTGGTGCCAGCGGTGGGGGACGAAGAGGTTGAGGGCGCCGTCGTCGACGAATGCGTCGATGTAGGAGCACTGGTGGTTCATGAAGGGAAGGTCGTAGACGGGGGCCAGGGCGTTTGCGAAGACGAAGCGAGGCTGGCCCCAGGTGCGGCCGCCATCGGAGGAAAGGGCCACCCAGATTTCGGAGCGGTCGCCCATCAGGGACTCCTTGTCGCCGCTGAGTCCGGTGTAGTCGAGGTCGTGGTGGCGGTTGTGGTGGAAGGCCGCGAGGTTGCCGTTGGAGAGCTTGAAGAGCATGGGCGGGGCGTCGGGGTGGACGAGTGGGGTTGGCAGCGGGTCCGACCAGGTGCGGCCGTCGTCGCGGCTGCGGAGGTTCCAGAGGCGGCCTGTGGGGGTTCGGGCCATGGCGTAGACCTCGCCGTTGCCGAGGTCGATGGGACGAAGTTCGTCCATGCGGTTGAAGCCGGCGGCGTGCCAGCCGCCGTGGCGAGCGTCTGGTAGGAGGTCCCAGGACTTGCCCTGGTCCTCGGACCTCAGGATGTATTGGCGGGTCATGAGCGGGCGGTAGGACCAGTCGCCTTCGTGGGTTCCGAGCAGCCAGGTTCCGGCCTCGGTTTCGCACATGCGCATGACGGACATGCCGGTGAAGCCGGGGTCGTTAGTGGGACGGATCAGGCGGACCTCGGACCAGGCGTGGCCGTCGTCGTCGGAGTAGCGGTAGCCAATGGGCGCGTTTTCGTGGAGGCCGCGCCTGGTGGTGTGGAGGGCCCAGATGGGCTGGGTGCCGAAGCAGTAGATGCGGCCTTCGGGAATGCCGTTGCCGGCTCGCGGCGTTAGCGGGATGAAGCCGTGGAGGTTGTAGTCGATGTCGATGGGCCGCGTCGGCCCATGCCAGGTTGCGCCCTGGTCGCCCGAGCGGAAGGCCACCAGGTCGTTCGCCTTTTGTTCCTGGCGGCCGTAATGGCAGCGGCCTTCTGGGGCGGCGAGGGTGTTGGTGGGGAACATCAGGAGGTAGTCGCCGCCAGGGGTCTTGACGGCGCGGGTTTCGAAGAGGGTGCCGCGCTCGGTGCGGTAGACGACCTGGCCGTCGACGGCGGGGGCGGTGATCAGTCCAAGGTGGTCACGGACGACCAGGTCGCCGGGCGGCGCGGCCAGGGTAACCTGCCTGTCCTGGAGGTTGATTGTTTCCGCGAGGCGTTGCGGCGGGGAGGGCGCGCTCATGGGAGACCCTTGCGTTACCCGAGGGAGGGCGCCCGGAAGACCCTCACCCCAACCCTCTCCCACAGGGAGAGGGAGAAAGAGCGGCCCTGCTCTCGAGGTCGAGGCGGGACTATAGGCAGGTCTCTCATTGGGGCGACATTGGCGAAGAGTGGAAGCGCGGGCTACGACAGCCCGTAGGCGTAGAGGCGGGCGGCGCCGTAGAGCCAGAAGCGGAGTTTGACCTGAGCGGTGTTGAGGTCGGACAGGTTTTTGCCGTTCCAGGTCACGGGTCGGCGCAGGCCGTCGATGAAGATGTCGTCGGAGTCCTGGCGGGTGAAGCCTTCCAGGGGTTCGTTGCTGGCCGGGTCGAGGACTTCGACTTCGATCCAGCTGCGGTTCTGGCGGACGTCGCCGACGTTGAGGGTCAGGCCGCTCAGACCTGCCGCATCGATTGGTGTCGTTGTGGCGTGGCCGGGGGTTTCGCGGTCGGGGGTTTCGAGGCAGGTGAAGCCGTCTTCGCGCAGCGTGGCGAGGCCCATGCGCACGACCCGTCCTGAGCCGCTGCCGGAGCCGCCGTAGTCGACGCCGGGCCGATAGTTTTCAGGCGGCCAGGTGGTGAAGTCTTCGCCGGCGCCGCCGTAGTACAGGTAGATGGTGCCGTCCTTGATGACCAGTTTGTCGGAGATGACGAGAAGGCCGCCGTCCCACTCGGTGTGGGCGCCGCGGGGGATGGTGGGCTGGTGGGGGTTGACGCGTTCGAAGTTGGCTCCGTCAGCGCTGACCGCCAGGCGGATGTCTCCCCCGTACATGCCGTAAAGCCCGTAGTCGCTGGGCACGTACCAGCCGTACTCGTAGGCCATGATCCAGGCGCCGCCGTATGGGCCCATCAAGACGTGGTGGTCTTCTTCCTCGAGGCCGTCGTTGGGTGAGATCAGCGGGTTTTCGTCGGCTTCGCGAAAGTTCTCGATGTCGGGACCGTAGGCCAGGAACTTGGCTCGACCCTGGGACGGGTTTCGCTTCGAGAACTGCTTCAGATGGGGCTCATCCAGATCGACCATCCACTGGTAGACGAACTTGAAACGCCGGCTCGGGTCGGGGTCCTGATCGTCACGGACCAGAACGCCGACATCTGGCGGTCGTCCACCCCAACGCGGTAGCAGGATTCGCTCGCCGGTGGTCCAGTTGATGCCGTCCGGGGAGAAGATGGCGCGCGCGCCGTGCTCGCTGTAGGCGGGCTCGCCGACGTAGCTGTGCAGGCGCTTGAGGCCCTTGTAGCGCTTGTTGGGGTCGGGCTCGGCGTTGTCCTTGATGATCGGGCCTCGGCCTTCGATGACGATGTTGTTGTCCTTGCTGCCCTTGTACTCGAACATTCCAAGATTCGGCTTGTGCCAGTTGACGCCGTCTTCGCTGATGGCGTAGCCGGTGGCCCACCAGCTGGCGCCGCCCATGTCTGATCCGGCGTACCAGGCCTTGAAGAGCTTGTCCTCTTCGTCGTAGATGACGCTTTGCGAGGACCAGGGCGCGCAGTGGGTGGAGTCCCATTCGTTGATGTCGCCCAGCGGGAGTACGGGGTTGAGGGGGTGCTTTTCAGCCTGGCAGACGGCTCGAACGACGTTGTGGCGGGACTCCACGCGGTCCATGAGGAGGAAGCCGTCGCTGACGGTCGAGCTGACATTCATAGTGAGACCTCAGACGTGGGAGTCGCGCCGTTGCTCAGGATAGACAGCGGGACGACCCGAGGCGACTACGAAACGCAAGACCGTTGGTGCGGCCTGCGGGTGTTGGACGTGCCGGTCTTTGTCAGCCCTTGATGCCGGTGAGGGCGATGCCGCGGATGAACTGCTTTTGGGCCAGGAAGAAAGCGAAGATCATCGGGACGATGAGCAGCATGGCGCCGGCCATGAGCAGGTGATATTCGGTGCCGAATCGGGACACGAAGAACCTCAGGCCTACCGCAAGGGTGAGGTTCTCGGTACGCAGGAGGTAGATCAGCGGCTCAAGAAAGTCATTCCAGCGGTTCATGAACGAGAAGACCGCAATGGTCGCGATGGCGGGCACGGAGAGCGGGATGACGACCTTGCGAAGGATCTGGAGGTGTGAGGCACCGTCGATACGGGCGGCGTCGTCAAGCTCGCGCGGGAGCGTGAGGAAGAACTGCCGCATGATGAAGATGTAGAAGGCCGTTCCGAACAGTCGTGGAATCAGCAGCGGCCACAGGGTGTCGATCATGTCCAGGCGGTGGAAGATGAGCCAGCGCGGAATGAGCGTGACGGCGCCCGGGAGCATCATCGTGGCCAGCACGCCGATAAAGAGCTTGTCGCGGGCCGCGAACCGGGTTCGCGCGAAGCCATAGGCCACCGAAACACTGGTCACCGTCTCAGCGACCACGCTGAACGAGACCACGATGAGGGAGTTCTTGATCCACGACCACGTCGGTCCGTTCTGCCACATGATGGCGTAGTTTTCCCAGACCGGCGGCAGGGGAACAATGATCGGCGGAACGACGTAGAGGTCAGACTCCTTCGTCAGCGAGGTACGCAGCATGAAAAAAACCGGGTACATGTAGACGAAAGACCCACCGACAACGATGAGATAGAGCAGGATTCGGCGCGTCCAGCGAAATGCCCGCAACACGACGGGACGGCTCCGTCTTGCTTCTGCGGTTGTCGCCGCCATCTAGCCTGGCTCCTGGTATTCGTAGTAGACCCAGCGCCGTGCACCCAGGAACTGAATGATCGTGGCCACAAAAATTATGGCGAAAAGGATCCAGGAGATCGAGGCGGCATAGCCCATCTTGAAGGCGTTCCAGCCCATGATCCAGATATAGAGCAGGATGAAGAGGGTGGCGTTGTCCGGTCCGCCCTCGGTCATCAGCAGCGCCTGCGTAACAACCTGGAACGATCCAATTACGCCGAGGATCAAGCTGAGGAATATGTACGGAGTCATCATGGGAATGGTCACATGGCGGACTTTGGCCCACCAGCCGCCGCCGTCCACTTCCGCCGCCTCATAGAGGTGCTGGGGAACGCCCTGCAGCCCCGCCAGGAAAATCACCATTGAGGAACCCACGCCCCAGAAGCTCATGATGATGAGTGCCGGCATGGCCCAGGTGGTCGAGGTCAGCCAGCGGGGCCCATCGATTCCGAACCAGCCCAGCATCCCATTCAGCGCTCCGCGCGGCGCGAAGAGCCAGATCCAAATAAGTGCCATGCCCACACCGGACGTCACGGAGGGGATGTAGTACATCGTGCGCCAAATCGGCATCCCTCGGACCCGCTGATTGAGCAGGCCGGCCACAATGAACGCAATGATCGTGGACCCGGGTACGTGGAACAGGGTGTAGTAGGCGGTGTTCCAGAGGCTCTTGCCGACCAGGGGATCAGTGAAGGCCGCCTGGTAGTTGCGGAAGCCGATGAACGACGGCGGACGCCCCACATCCCAGTTCAGGAACGAGATGATGAGCGCAAATATGTACGGCCCGAGGTCAAGCAGGATAAACCCAACGACCCAGGGGAAGATGAAGACCCAGCCTTCCTGAGCCGCAATCCATTTACGGAGGGCACGCCAACGCGACAGGCGTTCGGGCGCCGCGCCCAGACCTGCAGTCTTCGCGCTAAGGCTGCTCGACGCCACGCTTCACCTCCGGGCCAAGAGCCCGTGTGGTCCGAGGCAACCGACGCTCGTGGCAAGGGCTGCCTGTGGACAGCCGGTGGGGACGCCGGATCGGCGTCCCCACCGGGACAAATCCTGAGAGCCTAGACCTCGCGTCGGAGAGCTTCGGTTCCCTCCGCGTCCAACTCTTCCATCATCTGGTAGGGGCTCTCGCCTCCAACCAGCGCCCGGTCGGTCAACTTGGCGCGGGAGAGACGGAACCACTCGAGCCAGTTCGGGTGCGAGTGGGTGCCGCGGACCCAGTTCTCGCGGAACTGGCCAACAGCCTCGGCCTCGGCGGCGAGGTCTGGGAAGTTGTCCGTTCCGCTGGCGAACTCGGTGATGAACGGGCTGTTCCAGATGTTCTTGACAGCCGGAACCACGGGCTGGAACTCGGCCAGGTACGGCGCCATGATGTCGCCGTGCCAGAAGAAGGCAAGCCCAGCGGCCTCCTCGGCGTTGCCGCGTTCCTCGGTCGCCCGGTTGACCACGATGTTGTTGGTCTCGTTGTGGTAGCCGCGCAGCCCCGAGTAGGGCGACTGATAGGGCCAGAACACGTGGAAGTCGAACCGACCGCCGATGCGGTTCTTGATGCCCCCGCCCGAGTTGTACCCGAAGCCGGACATTCCAATCAGGCCGGTGGCGAACAGGTTGTTCGAGCCGGAGGTGTTAGCCGGTGACTCCAGTGTGGCCTGCACCTCGTCGGTGTTCGGCGCGACGCCGTCTTCCCAGGCCAACTTCCACCAGTCGGCGAAGGCCTCAACCGAGTTTCCGCCCGGCTGGGTAGCGATCGATGCCGTGGAGGTCTCGGTCGCCGTGTCGTACCACTTGGCGCCTTCGCTGGCGAAGCGCTCAGCGAATCCCTGGTTCCAGCTGTAGGTCTGACGCTCGAAACCCCAGACGTTGGTTTCGGGGTCGCGCATCTGGGCGCCCAAGTCGCGCAGTTCGTCGAAGGAGTAGTCCTTGTCAGGAATGGTGACGCCGAACCGCTCGACCAGACTGAGGTTGGCCATCATGGCGCCCACGTACACGCCGTAGGGCACGCCGCGGGTGACCCCGTCCTTGTCGACCAGGTAGCCGTCGTGCCACCAAAAGTCGTTCTTCGTCAGTCCCTCGCGCTGCATGTGCGGCTCGAGGTCCAGGTTGTACAGGTCAGCGTTCCACCACAGCTCGGACATCAGTTCCGGCCCAGAACCCGCCACCAGCAGGTTCGTCAGGATGCCGGAATAGCCAACGGCGGTGCTGCCGCCCGAACCCGAGATGATGAGGATATCCACGGTGACGTGGGGGTTGACCTTGTTGTACTGCTCGGCCATGAACTTGTGGGTGGCCGCGCGAACGCCCGAGCCCCAGTCGGTGGAGAACTCGAGTCGCACCGGCGCCTTCTGCACGGGCGCCTCGACCATGACCTCGACGACCTTTTCCCTCTCGACGACCTTTTCGACCTCGACTACCTGGGTCACTACTTTCTGGACTTCGACCGGAACCTGGACCTGGATTTCCTTTGTAACGACCTTCTCCTGGGTGACGACGCGGTCAACGGGAACTTCCTTGACCTCGGTCCTGGTCACGATAGTCTCGACGGGAACTTCCTTGATGACCGTCTTCTCGACCGGTACTTCCTTCGTAATGACCTGCGGCTCAGCTTCGCCGCAGGCCGCCAGGGCCGCGACTCCGGCCGCGCTTACACCCAGTCCACCGGCGATGCGCAGCATCCGGCGCCGGGTCATGTGTGAACTGATGCCCATACCGTGAGCCTCCCTTTAATGCGCCGCATCCACTCGGCGCCGCAAGCCAAAGTACCATGCAGCGCCCTAATCGTCCTAACCCGAAACGGCCAGCCTCATGAAACATGACCTCGTAGTTGAGGCGGGGCACATCGAGGATCCGGCTCGGGGCCTGCGCGGCCCCGGCTTTGTGGCGGTGAGCGGCGATCGCATCGCCATCGCAGCTGTTGGCACGGAAGCCGACGAAGCACCGAAGGCACGTCGGCGCCTGGCTTATCCCCGCGGCGTGCTGCTGCCCGGGCTGGTGGATATGCACGCGCACCCGGCCATTGAGGATTCGAAGTACGGAGTCGACCCCGACGTTCATTTCCTGCCGCGTGGCGCCACCACCGTCATGTCCCAGGGCGATGCCGGTGCACGCAACTGGCCTCGCTATCGTGAACGGCTCATCGAGCGTGCTCGCACGCGGGTGCGGATGGCTATCAACCTGGCGGCCTCGGGTGAGTCCAATCCGGGCTTCAGCCTGGGCGATCTTGCCGAGGCGGACGTGGACGCCTGCGTGAACGCGATCCGCGACGGGGGCAACCTGATCTGGGGCATTGCGATCAACGTGGCGGAGGCCGTGTGCGGAGAATCCGATCCGCGCGAGATGCTTCGCCGGGCGATTCAGGCCGGTGAAGCGACGGACCGACCGCTGCTGGTGGGCACGCGTCACGCCGAGGACTTTCCCCTGGATGAGCTGTTGGAGCAGTTGCGCCCCGGCGACGTGGTGACCTATTGCCTGCATGGTCTTGTGGACCGAATCGCGCGGGACGGGCGGGTCCTCGATTGCGTCTGGAAAGCCCGCGAGCGTGGCGTCCTCTTCGATACCGGCCACGGGATGGGGTCGTTCGACTTCGAAGTTGCGGAGACGGTGATCAGGGAGGGTTTTCTGCCCGACACGATCTCGACGGACCAGTACCGGCGACACGTGGGATCCAGCCCGCAGCACGATCTTCCGTTGACCGTATCGAAGCTCTTGGCTGCCGGGATGCGCGAGGACGACGCATGGCCCAGGATTACGTCGCGTCCCGCCGAGCTGCTGAACCTGGCCGGCGAGGTAGGGACCCTGACCCCGGGCGCCTGCGCGGACCTGGTGGTGCTGACGGAGGCCAGCGAGGTAGTGGCTCTGCGCGACGTCAGCGGCGACGAGCGTCCCGGCAGAATCTGGAGCGCCGAGGCCGTGGTGCGAGGCGGCGAGGTGGTCACACCTGTCCTCGGATAGTGCCAATGGAGACGTTTGCATAACCCCGAGGTGGTTGCCCGGAAGACCCTCACCCCAACCCTCTCCCACGGGGAGAGGGAGCAAGAGCGGCCGCTCATTTGCAAATTAGAGACGTAATGCCAAGGTCTCCAATGGTCGTCAGTCAGCGCGCCGGATGCCGATTCGAGCTTGTGGTCGAATGCGCCGCCGTCTAGATTCTTGACCAGTTCGCAGGTGTCAGCTCGGGCCGCACCGAGACCGGAGGCATCGTGATCGCTCCAGAGTCGCGCGTTCCCGCGTACACGTATCCGACGACGTTGGCCGAGCAGGAAGCCGCGCTTGCCACGAACCCGCTGATGCAGCGCCTGCTGGCGTCCCGCGAGTCGTATGCCGGTCTGCGCCACCGGCCGGCCTATCACTACGTCAACCCCGAATCAACGCTCAACGACCCCAACGGTCTCTGCTTCTGGCAGGGCCGCTGGCACCTCTTCTACCAGGCGTACCCACCGGAGGACGACCGGCAGCACTGGGGCCACGCGGTTTCCGACGACCTGGTGCACTGGCGCGACTTGCCGTACGCCATTTATCCCAGCCCGGAGGACAAGTGCTTCTCAGGCTCGACCCTGGTTGAGGACGATCGGGTGATTGCCATTTACCACGGCGTCGGCGCCGGCAACATGGTTGCGACGTCCAGCGATCCGCTGCTGCTCAACTGGGCGAAGGTCGGCAACAAAGCCGTGATACCGATGCCGGATCGCAACGGCCCGCCGGCGCCCTACCGGGTCTTCGATCCGTGCATCTGGATGAAAGACGGCGTCTACTACTCGCTGTCCGCGGGCACCAAGCCCGAGGGGCCCGGCGGCAAGCCAATCCGGGCCAACTACCTGTTCAGGTCCGAGGACCTGGAGCACTGGGAATACCTGCATCCGTTCGTTGAAGACGATCACTACTCCAGGGTCGGCGACGACGGAGCCTGTCCTTACTTCTGGCCCATTGGCGACCGGCACATGCTGCTCTTCTACAGCCACACGCGAGGCGGTCAATACCTGCTGGGCGACTACGACACCGACCGCGACAAGTTTGTGGTGACCCACGGGGCGAAGTACAACTTCGGGCCGTCCGGGCCATCCGGCTTGCACGCTCCGTCGGCGACGCCCGACGGCACGGGCGGCCTGATCGTGATCTTCAACATGAACCCGGGCAAGCCGACGCCGCGCTGGAACCAGATAATGACGCTGCCGCGACGACTCACGGTCGACGGCGACGTGGTGTTTGTGGAACCAGTCGAGACCCTGACCTCCTTGCGGCAGGCGGAACAGGATCTGGGTTCACTGGATCTGCCAGCCAACCAGGAGGTTGTGCTGGACGGAACGTCCGGCGACGCGCTGGAACTGGAGTTGGAGGTTGAGCCGTCGTCTGCGCCGATGGTCGAACTGAACGTCTTGCGCTCGCCGGAGCGCGAGGAATTCACCCGCATCGCCTTCTACCGCGACCGCGGCTATCGCACCAACCACTTCACCCAGGGAATCGTCGGACCGCTCTGGACCCACCTGAGCCAGATCTCAATCGACACGTCGTATTCGTCGACAGCACCCGACGCGTTGTCGCGCGCGCCGGAGAATGCGCAAGTCTTGATCGGGCCCGACGAACCGCTGCGGCTGCGAGTCTTCGTTGACCGAAGCGCCGTGGAGGTGTTCGCGAACGGGCGGCAGGCCCTGGCCGTGCGCGTCTACCCGGATCGCGAAGACAGTGTTGGCGTGTCGTTGCGTTCGCAAGGCGCACCCAGCACCGTTCGGTCGTTGAAAGCCTGGACGCTGGAGGCGCTCTGGGACTAAGCCGCGAGGATGCGCCGGGTCAGCGGCTTTTCCAGTCGAGGTCGATGACGGGCAGCATCGGCAGTTCCTGCATAAACCGGTAGAAGCGACCGGTCGGGCCGCCGTCGGGCAGCGAGGCCAGCCACACGGCCGTCGGCACGGCCTCGGACGGCGGCACGTCGGATGTCGGATTCATGTCGGTCTTGACCGAACCGGGGCTCATGGCGTTGACCAGGACGTTTGACGCCTGGACCTCTTTGGCCATCGCAATCGTGAGCGCGTTGACCGCGGCCTTGGACGCGGCGTAGGCCGACTCGCCGGGATTGCACATGATGGCGGCGCCTGAGGAGACGTTGACGATTCGGCCATAGCCGGCTTCGATCATGTGCGGAAGCGCTGCGTGGCAACAGGCAAAGAGGCCGATGAGGTTGACCGCCTGCACGCCGGCAAAGGCTTCGGGTAAGACTTCGGTCACCGGCCCACGCGCGTTGCTGACACCGGCGTTGTTGCACACGACGTCGAGCCGTCCATGACGTACGACCGCGCTGTTAATGGCCCGGTGAACCGCGGCGGCATCGCTGACGTCCAACGGCACGATGTCGCAATTTCCAGAGAGGTCGTCAATCTCGGATGCGACCGACGCGAGCCGCGCCTGGTCGCGCGCCGCCAGGACCACGTGCGCGCCGGCGCGTGCGTAGCCAAGCGCAATCTCGCGCCCGATCCCCCGGCTGGCGCCGGTGACCATTGCGATTCGACCAGCAAGACTCATTCGGACCGCCCTTTCGGTGACCACAGCAAGGCCAGCGGATACACGGCGCGATAGCCGGTCCCCGACGAATCATCAAACCGACTTTGCGGTGCTAGCTGCCCTGGCTGGCTTCCTTGGCCGCTTTGGCCTGATCGAGGCCCGAGCGGCGCGCTTCGTCGTCCTTCTCATAGTCCGTGGCGCCTACGCAGCCGCGCCCGCAGCGACCCGAGGGCTTGAACTCGAAGGAATCGCTGTCGGCGCAGGCGCTCAGCCCAATCAAGGCTGGGGCGGCTATTAGCGCACCGAGTACGGCACGCCGGCCTAGGACTCGAGGAGCATGGTTGAACATGATCCCGGCTCACTAATGCCCTAATCCGGCACGAGCATAGCCCAGACAGCCACGCTTGTTGAAATCCGGCCACGGCCGGACCTGCCCGCGCCGGAAAGTTATTGAACCTGCAGCGGCCTCCGGCACTTGACCGGCACGTCAATCAGCGAGGGGCGGTCGAGTTCCAGCGCATCACGCAGCGTGGCCTCCAGCGTTTCGGGCGTGGCCCGAAGTCCGACAGCCCCGAACGACTCGGCGAACTTGACGAAGTCGGGATTGCTTAGATTCACCTCGTAGTCGTTGCCGTAGTCGCGCAGGAAGTCCTCCTTGATGGCTCCGTACGCGTCGTCGTTAAGGATCACGACCGGGACATTCAGCCCCTGCTGGACGGCGGTTGCCATTTCCTGCGCGGTGAACAGAAAGCCCCCGTCGCCGGTCAGTGAGATGACGGGTCGATCAGGAGCCACGATCTTGGCACCCAGCGCCACGGGGTATGAGTAGCCCAACGTGCCGAAGGCCAAGCCGTAGAGCCAGGTTCGCGGCTCGTAGAAGGGCAGATGTTCGCGACTCCAGTACCCCAGCAGGTGTGGGTCGCTGGCCACAATGGTGTCGCGAGGGAGAGCGTTTCGAATCGCTTGCATGAGGCCCCACTCCAGGGGCGCGCGCTGTGCCAGTTCGGCGCGAACTTCGTCGCGTGCGGCGCGGCCGGCGTCAACCCACTCGTCGCGGTCCACCTCGGGCGCGTCGGCCGTCGCTTCCACCAATGCCGCCAAGCCGGCCTTGGCGTCCGCGTGCACACCGATCTCGGCGGGAAAGTTCTTCCCGGGCTGGGTGGGGTCAATATCGATGTGCAGCAGTCGCCTGGGAACGGGCACCGACCAGCGACCGCTGGAGAGGTACGAGAACCGAGCGCCCACGGCCAGCATGACGTCGGCCTGCTGCATGAAGCGACGGATGGGGCCGTGCTGGTTCAGATTGCCGACGACCAGCGGGTGATCCTCGGGCATCGCGCCCTTGCTCGTGGTCGTCAGCATGACGGGGATGTCCAGGGACTCCGCAAGGGTGCGGAGTTCGTCCCAGGCTCCCGACATCATCACCCCGCCGCCGGCCCAGATCAGGGGACGCTCGGCCGCGGCCAGGATGGACGCCATGCGCTCCAGATCGGTCGAATCGCCTTGCGGCGGTTGGTGTGTCTGCTCGTGAAGCAGCTCGACTTCGCCTTCGCCGTGAAAGACGTCAACCGGGATTTCGACGACGACGGGGCGCGGTCGGTTGACCTGCATGCGGCGGAGCCCTTCATGAATCGCGCCCGGAATCTCGCCCGGCGACATGGCCTGGCGGCTCCACTGGCTGAGACGGCTGAATACGCCAAACTGGTCCTTGCTCTCGTGGACGATGCCCTTGTCCTGGTAGAGATACGCGGACATGTCCTCGGCCATGACGTTGAGCAATGGGACGCCGTCGCCGTAGGCCTCGCCCATGGGGGTTGCCGCATTCAATGCGCCGGGGCCGGCCGTGCTTAGAATCGTGGCTGGCTTGCCGGTGACGCGCGCGGCGCCGATGGCCATGTAGCCGGCGCCCTGTTCATGCCGCACCAGGACGTGGCGAACCTTGTTCTGCCGCATCAACCGGCCGTACAGGTGCTCGCTGTGATATCCGGGGATCCCGAACACGAGGTCGATGCCTTCGGCGATCAAGCTCTGGACCACGGCGTCCGAGCCGGTCATCACTGCCATACGAGAACTCCCAGGGGGGGTGCGAGCGCTGATCGTAGCCGACACGCGGCAGCGGCCGTGCCGGACCGTTGGTTAGGTGCGCAGTCGAGTCCGAAGCAGCTTCGCCAGCCGCGGCAGTTCCGGGACCCGCAGCAACGCCAGCACGGCGATGTAGACGGCCGCGATCCCCGTGCCGCTCACGAAGAGCACTCGCCAGCCGGCGATTCCCCCAGGTTCCAATGCGAGGGTCGACCACTCGCGCAAGAACAGGCCGACAGCGGCCGCGAGAGCGCCGGCCGCGATGACGCGGATACCAAAGAACCAAAGGCCGGGGTCGCCGAATCCGCCGAGGCGACGCCACAGCAGCCAGCCCAAGACCGCGCCGTGCAGGCTGTTCTGGACCGAATTCGCGGCCACGAGTCCGAAGACACCAAACGGTTCAACCAGCGCCAGCGCGGCGACCAGGTAGGCCAGCCCGCCCCCGACGCCGACCAGCACCGGCGTCAAGGTGTTGCGGGTGGCGTAGAACGCGGCGATGAAGATCTGGTCGAGGACGGTGATCGGAAGCTGGACCGCGTAGATGAGCAGAGCCAGACCGGTGAGGTCGGTGGCTGCCGCATCGAAGTCCCCCCGCTCGTAGACCACTCGAATAACCGAGACACTCAGCGCCGTCAGGATCACGGTGATGGGCACCATGAGGACGAAGGCGCTGCGCGCGGCGGCCACGAGCGCCGACTTGAACTCGACCGCGTTGACCAGATCGCGCACTTTCTCGGGAGCACTGCGCGCAAGTACGGGCAGAAAGGCCAGGGCAATCGCAGACCCGATCAGTCCCAGCGGAAACTGCTGCAGGCGGGTGGCGAAGCGCATGATCGCGAGGCTGCCTTCACCCGTGCGCGACGCGAGGTTCGTATCCACGATCACAAGCGCCTGCGCGACCACGAGTCCGGCGGCTATCGGGAGATAAAGGCGCAGGGCGCGGGCCGTATCAGGGTTTCCTCGCCACGAGGGCGCCGTTATTCGTACGCCGTCCCGAACCAGGGCCGGAAGCTGGACCAGCAGGTGCGCTCCGGCGCCCGCCAGGTAGCCGATGGCCACGCCAACAGGGCCGACGGCAGGCGTGAGCGCGAGGGCCAGCACGATCAGCGTCCCGTTCAGCGTGGCCGGCGCAAACGACGGGGCGGCAAATCGATCGCGGCCGTAGAGCCGCGCCGCCGTAACCGCGGACAATCCCAGGAAGAGCACCGCCGGAAGCGTGATGCGCGTCATGACGACCGCCATGTCGCGTGTCGCGGCGGGCAGCCCCGGTGCCGCCGCGGCCACTAACGGCTCGGCCAGCGCCACCAGGACAATGGTGACGCCGATCAGGGCAACGCCGACTGACGTAATAAGGGACGAGAAGGTCCGCGCCAGCCGGCGGTCGTCGGCCGCCATCTCGCTGAACAGGGGAATCAGCACGCCGGATACGGCGCCGCCAATCACCAGTTCGTGGACCAGCTGCGGCAGACGTGTCGCAACCTCGAACGCGTCGGTTGCCCCGGAAATGCCGAACAGGGCGGCGATGACCGGCTCGCGGACGAAGCCCAGGAGCCGGCTGAGGATGTTGCCCGCCGCGACGAGCGCGGCGGCCACGGCCACGCGCCTGGCGGTCGCCGCGTTCACGTCGAGCGGCGGCGCCGGGCGATCAATTCGCTGGAGGCGTGGCCAGGGGCGAGGGGCACGAAGACGGCGGGGATTCCGAGTCGCTGCAGGGTGGCAGTCTCCGGCAGGCTTCGGCCTCCCGCCGTCGGATCGTAGTCCGCGCCCTTGACATAATAATCAGGTCGAAGTTGCTCGATGAGTCGATCCGCGGTCGTCTCGCCAAAGGGCGTCACCGCGTTCACCCAGCGCACCGCCCGCACCACCGCCAGTCGATCCTCCAGCGGCATCAGCGGGCGATCGGGTCCTTTCAGTTTGCGAACACCCGCGTCGCTGTTGAGTCCCACGACCAGCACGTCGCCCACGGCCGCGGCGCCGCGGAGGAGGGCCATGTGCCCCGGATGGATGAGGTCAAAGCAACCGTTTGTCAGCACGAGGCGCCGGCCGGTGGCGCGTTCGTGATCACCCCAATCCGACAGATCCCGGGGCCAGATGACCTCGGCCTCAGGCAAAGAGCTCACGGGCCTCGCGCACGATTTCTTCAGCCGACACCACGGCAACGCCAAGCTGGCGAACCACGACTCGGGCCGCCAATGACGCGAGGACGGCCGCCTCGCCCGGCGAGGCGCCGCCGAGGATTGCCGCCGTCATCGTTGCTGCCACGGTGTCACCGGCGCCGGAGGGGTCAGCCACCCGGCCCTCGACGGCCGCGGGAATGTGCTGTCGGCCTCCCGTCCTCGCGTCCAGCGCCATTCCGGCGGCGCCGAGCGTGACCAGCACGGCCTCGACTCCCACCAGCTCCCGCAGCTCACAGGCCGCAACCAGCGCGTCGGCGGTTGATGTAATTTCGCGTCCGAGTTCAGCTTCGGCCTCGGGCTGGTTGGGCGTCAAGAACGTGACGTCGCTGAACCTGGTCAGGTCGCCGTGCGCGTCGGCGGTTATCACCAGGCCGGCGGCACGCGCGGCGGGCAAGGCCGCATCCAGAATGCTCGGGCTGACCACGCCTGCTTCGTAGTCGGAGATCACCAGGGCGTCGGTTGCGGTGAGCGCCGACGCCAGATAGGAGGCCATCCGCTCAGCGGTCTCGGGCTTGACCGCTGACCGCTCGAGCGTATCCACCCGGGCGATCATGCTCTGCGGCCGCTGGCGATCGCCGCCAGCCCAGATTCGAAGCTTGACCGCCGTCACTCGATCCGGGTCGCGCAGTAGGCCTTCGGTGCGTATCCCGCGTCGTTCGAGTTCATCTCGAAGACGGTCGGCCATCGCATCGGCACCGACCACACCGGCGACCGCTACGTCGCAACCCAGACCGCCCAGATTGGTGGCCACGTTTGTCGCGGCGCCGGGAACCAGCCGACGCTCGTGCTGCTCGATGACGGGCAGTGGGGCTTCGCGAGACAGACGGGTGGCCGAACCGATGATGTGCTCGTCGACGACCATGTCACCAAGGACGATGGCTCGTTTGCCAGCCGACCGTTCAAGGATTTCGGCGGCGCGCTCGGAACTAATGGTCGGGCCGGCGGCCCCCATCTATCAGCCGCGCGCCGCGCGAAGGTACGCCGCGCACTCGCGCAAGGCCTTGGCCGGGTCACCCCGGATGCCGCACTCCAAGGCCGTTGAACCAGTGTAGCCGATGTCGCGGAGCGCGGCGAAAATCGCGGCGAAGTCCGTTGAGCCGGTGCCTGGATGCGCGCGCTGGTTGTCCGCGAAGTGCACGTGCCCGATCCAGTCGCCGGCGGCTCGGATGCTAGCGGGCACGTTGTCTTCCTCGATGTTCATGTGAAATACGTCGGCCAGGACCTTCACCCGGGGGCTACCCACGCGCTCGGCGATGGCGATCCCGTCCGCCAGGGTGTTGAGCAGGTGCATTTCGTAACGATTCAGCGGCTCGACCGTGATGGTCACGCCCGCTGCCTCCGCATGCGGCGCCAGCCGCTCCAAGGCCCGGACATAGCTGTCGGCCTGGTCCTGCGCGACGATGCCGTCCGGCAGCCGGCCGCGCACTGGCACGGAGATCAAGGAGGTGACGCCCAGTTCCCGGCAGGCGTCGAGAGCGCGGCGCGTCCGATCTATCCGGCGGCGCTGTGAGAACTCGTCCGCCACAAGGTCGAGGTTCCGGCCAGCCGGGCACATGCTCATGGCGGGGATGCCGGCCGCGGCAAGCGCGCGGCGGTATTCCGCAAGCTGATCCACCGCGTCGCTGTGGATTTCAACGGCCTCGTAGCCTGCCGCGGCGAGACACTCGATCCGCTCGGCGACCGAATCGCCCGGAGCCAACCGGACCTGCGCGGACAGTTTCATGGTTAGGCCTTACTCCTTCGGGGCGGCAGCGTAGCAGAGCCCTACAGCGTTCCTGTTATCATTTCTTGAAACCTTTGGTCACTATGAACTGGGCGTTCGCCACCTTTGAATAAGCGCAAGCGCGTGGCTTGGCGCAAGCACCGCCGAACCAAGAAACGCGGTCGCCTGCGACGTAGGGCCGAGCGCGAAGCAGATAGCGCACCTCCTCGCCGACGGTCGCGTCAGACGTCGTAGCGGGCCGGCCGCCCGGCCATCAGACGCCTTGATGCCTGCTGCATACACGGCCGTACAGCGCACGCTGCCTAACGGCGTCCATCTCGTCGCAACCCCGATGCCGCACACCGCGGCCGTCAGTCTGCACGTGGCCTCACGCGCCGGATCAGGCAGCGAGCCGTCCGAAGTCAGCGGCGTCACGCACTTTGTCGAGCACATGCTGTTTCGTCACCGCTCGAACGAACCCGGCGCCTTTGCCAGCGCGATCGAGCGACTGGGCGGGCAGATCAATGCGGCGACCGAGCCCGAGCTGACCGTTGTCGGCGCCAAAGTGCCGGCTGGGGCCTGGCCTGATGCGCTCCGGATTCTGGCGCTGATGGTGCATGAGCCGACGATGGACCCAGACGAGATCGAGAAAGAGCGCACGGTCATCCTGGACGAACTGGCGTTGCTTAATGACCTGCCGGAAGAGTCCGCCCGCCGCGCCCTGCTGGCGGGCCTTTGGCCGAACCATCCCTTCGGACGCGAGATTGCCGGAACGGCGGACACCGTAGGTTCGTTGACGCGCGACGCCCTGCTGGGGCGTGCCGCCGCGATGTTCGCCGGTCGCAACACGATCGTGAGTGTGGCAGGGGCGCTGGAACCGGCGGCGGCGTTGGATCTGCTCGCCGACGCCTTTGGCTCGGCGCCGGCGGGTTCGCGCGAAATGTACCCGGTAGTTCACGCCAACGGCCAAGCGCCAGTGGGGGTCCAGGTCATTCAACGCGAGGCCGAGCAGGCGTACTTTGCGATCGCCGGATTCACGCCCGGACGGTCAAGTCGCGACCGCTATGCGCTGGAACTGTTGGGTGCTGTCCTGGGCGCCGGCTTTGGCGCGAGACTGGTGCTGGAGTTACGCGAGCGGCACGGATTGGCCTACGAGATCGGGGCGGACGTTGGCCATTGCGGCGCACAGGGCGTGCTCTCGATCGATGGCGCAACCGATCCGGAATTGTTGCGACAGGCCATTACTATCGTTCTGGGCGAACTGACCGATGTGGCCGAACGCGGTGTTGCCGAGGACGAATTCGAGCGAGCCCGCGCGTATATCGTCGGAGGCCTGGTGCGGTCCCTGGAAGACTCCGCGGTTGTGGCCGCGTGGTACGCCCGCGAGCAGGCGCTGGAGCCGACGCCACTCACACCTGGCGGACTTATGGCGCGAGTCCAGGCTGTGACTCGCACCGAGATCAACAGGTCGGCCCGCGACGTCTTGACCCGGACCTGGCCACGAATCGCCGTTGCAGGCCCGCTCGACGACAACCTCGAGATACCTGCCGAACTCTCGCTTAAGGGCGTTGGCTGACATGCGGCCAAGCGAGGCGGCGGATCTGGCCAGCCAGGCACTGGCTGACGGTGACTCCGCGCTGGCTCGTTCAATCACCGAGCGGCTGCTTGCTGAATTTGCGAACTACCCGCCGGCGCGGCTGGTGCGAGCACTACTGGCCGAGGAGGCGAACGCTACCGATGCCGCCCTGGATGACTTGCGTGCCGTCACCTCTGCCGAGCCAGCGAATGCCACGGCGCGCGTCGCGCAAGCACGACTGTTCCAGCAGCGAGGAGATACGGATCGCGCCCGGATGGCGGCCCGACAGGCGGTGGAGCTCATTCCCCGCGACCCGGCCGTGCTTGTGTCCGCGCTCGGAATCCTGAACCTGGAGGCCGAATCGCTGGAAACGACTTCAGCGGTCTTGGCGCGCGTTCATCTCAACTGCGGCTGGCCGGATCTGGCCGAGCGCCACGCCCGCATGGCCGTGAGCGAGAGTCCGGAGCGCGTGGACGTCCGGCTTACGCTGGCGGAAGCGCTGTGGCGGCTGGGTCGGCTTCCCGCCTGCGAGGCCGAGTGCCGCGTGGTCGCGGACCAGGCCGAGGAGTGCGTCCGCGCCGCGGTGATGCGCGCCCACATACTCTCCGAGCGCGGGCGCACGGCTGAGGGCCAAGAGCTATTGGACCGAATCGGGCGCCTCGACCCCGAGTTTCGGGAGGCTCGCGAATTACTGGGCACGCTGGAAGTCCATCGCCTCGTTCTGCCGGACGCGGTCGAGATCGACTTGCCGCCGGAGCTCCTTGGGCAGACCAATGGGGCTGCCGAGTCACCCTCCCAGCCAGCTTCGGCTGACAGTGGCCGGCCGTTACCTCCAGCGGCCGCAGGTCCCGCTATTGCGGACGCCCAGTCAGACAACCGTCTGGAAGGGCGAAGCGAGATGCCGGGCGAATTCGCAGTCCAGGCCGAGCCATCGCAAATGGAGGAGGAGATCCCGCAGTTGGAAGCTGGGGGCGACGTGGACGGTCGCTTGTCGACCACTAGTGGCAGTAACGCTGCTTCGCCCGAGCCGTTGCGGCAGGACGAGGATGCTGCGGAACTGGATTCGGAGACCGCGACCAGGCCGCCAGCGGATGACGTTCAGTCCATCGCATCCGATGTTGTGGCGGATGCCATCGCGCCGCAGGCTGATGCGGCGTCGGGTGCGTCGTTCTCGACGTTTGACTGGGCGCGCTACCTAATCGAGAACTCGGAGTGGACCGAAGCGGAGCGCGTCTTGAGCGACATCGTCTCCGCGCACGACCCCGACATCTCGCGCGTTGATGGTCTATTGCTGGAGGCCGTGGCGCACCGTGAGCTCCGGTTTTCGGTTTGGAAGCTGTTAGGCGATCATTACATGCAGACGGGCCGTCCCCAGGCTGCCGCCGACGCTTACTTGCGGGCGGCAAACGTGGCCGGTGGTCCGGCTTAATGACGCGCGCCGACGACCTGCACTCCCGGATCCAGCGCCTGCCCGGTGTCACAGGCACCGCGGTCTGGAGGACTGGTGATATCCCGACGGGTGATCTCGGTGGTCGCGGTGGTCCTGTTGGCCCGGGACTACTCTCCGCGAGTATCGGCACGATGGAGCAGGCCACAGTGACAATGGGGCTGGGCCAGATCTCGGAGATCTGGTTCGTGACCGAGAACACCCAATGCCTGGCGATGCGCTCGGGACAATGGCAGGCCGTCGTGGTTGGCGGACTCGAAATGGACGTGGACAGCATTCGCGACGGCTTGACCAGCCTGCTCGCGGCGAACGATGAGACGGGCGCCTGACGACGGGCGTTCAGAGGAAGGAAGCCGAATGGAACGGACCCTAGTTCTGCTAAAGCCCGATGCCCTGCAGCGCGCGATCGCAATGGAGATTCTTCATCGGTTCGAACAGCGGGGACTGCGGCTGATTGGACTGAAGCTGGTGGCCGCAAGCGGTGAGCAGGCAAGCCAACACTACGCCGAGCACGAGGGAAAGTTCTTCTTCGATGGCCTGGTGGCCCACCTGCAGAGCGGACCCGTCGTGGCCGCCGTTCTGGAAGGCCCGGAGGCGATTTCGGTTGTGCGCGCGATGGTGGGGTCCACCCGGCCGCACGAGGCCGCGGCCGGCACGATTCGAGGGGACCTGGCGCTGGCTGGTCTTCGTAACCTTGTCCACGCGTCGGACTCGCCGGAGACCGCGGCGCGCGAGATTGCCCACTGGTTTTCCCCAGACGAGGTGCTGGACTACGACCGGCCGCTTGATCAGTGGGTCTATGAGTCAAACTAAGAGCGCATGAAGGTCCACGAATCTGACGCTCGCGCCATTTTCCGGCGTCACGGGCTGCCAGTGCCCGAATCGTGCCTGGCCTCGACGGCTGACGAGGCAGCTCAGGCTGCCAGCGCCTTTGGCTGCTCTGTCGTGATTAAAGCCCAGGTGCTAGCAGGCGGACGAGGAAAGGCCGGCGGCGTGCAGCTGGCCAGATCACCAGAGGAAGCTGAAGCGGCAGCGACACAGATCCTCGCGCTGAATATCAGCGGGGAGCCCGTGCGGCGGGTGCTTGTTGCGCCAGCCGTGGAGATAGCCCGCGAACTGTACCTGGGTGTTGTGATCGACCGTACCGCCCAATCACTGGTCGTAATGGCCAGCGCCGAGGGCGGCGTCGACATTGAGGAAGTGGCGGCAACGAATCCGTCGGCGATTCTCCGCGCAAGCGTCGATCCGCTGGTTGGCCTGCCGGAATGGCAAGCGCGACAGCTTGGTTTCGCGCTAGCCCTTTCGAGTTCGCAGGTCCGCCAGTTCGTTCGCGTTGCCCAGGGGCTTGTCGAGGCCTTTGTCGACGTCGATGCGTCACTTGCCGAGGTCAATCCGCTCGTCGTCGACGCCGAGGGCAATCTGCAGGCCATCGACGCCAAGCTGAACATTGACGACAACGCACTGGCCCGCCAGTCCGACATTGAACGGCTGCGTGATCCACACGAGGAGAGCGAGGCCGAGCGACGCGCGCGCGACGCCGGGCTGAGTTACATCAAGCTCGACGGCACGATTGGCTGCATGGTTAATGGCGCCGGGCTCGCCATGGCCACAATGGATGTGATCAAGCATTACGGGGGCGAACCGGCAAATTTCCTGGATGTCGGAGGCGGCGCCGGCGTAGAGAAGATCACGACGGCCTTCGAGATCATTCTGGAAGACCCCAACGTGCGGGCAGTGCTGGTCAACATTTTTGCCGGAATCACTCGCGCCGATGACGTGGCTACGGGTGTAGTTGCGGCCCGCGCTCGCCTGGCCCAGGACGTTCCACTGGTGGTCCGAGTCGCCGGGACACGCGAGGCCGAAGCCCTGAAACTACTTGAAGAAGCTGGAATCGGGGCAGAGCGCTCCATGGACTCGGCTGCCGCCCAGGTCGTGGAGGCCGCGCGATGAGCGTTTTGCTTGACGCGACGACGCGGCTCTTGGTTCAGGGAATGACTGGAAGTCAGGGTTCGTTTCATACGCGCCTCATGCGCGAGGCCGGCACGCAGGTCGTAGCCGGGGTCACCCCGGGCCGCGGCGGTGTCGCGGTGGATGGGCTGGAGGACATTCCGGTCTTCAACACGGTTGCCGAGGCGACGAGGGAAACGCACGCCAACGCTGCGTGCATCTTTGTACCGGCCGCATTTGCCGCTGACGCCATTCTGGAGGATGCGGCCGCCGGTCTGAACGTAATTGTGTGCCTGACCGAGGGGATTCCAGTCCTCGACATGCTTCGAGTAATGCCGCGGGTGCGTGCCGCGGGCGTGCACCTTATTGGGCCGAATTGCCCGGGCGTCACCACGCCAGCGGATGGGGTGAAAGTGGGTGTGATGCCCTGGGCCGTCCACTCGCCCGGGCACGTGGGCGTGGTGAGCCGCAGCGGAACGCTGACGTACGAGGTCGTTCAGCACTTGACCGACTTGGGCGCCGGACAGACAACAACCGTGGGAATCGGCGGCGATCCCATCATCGGCACGCGATTCATCGAGGTGCTGTCGATGTTTGAGGCGGATCCCGAGACTCATGGAGTAGTCTTATTAGGCGAGATCGGCGGTGACGACGAAGAGCGAGCGGCAACGTATATTCGAGAGCGAATGACGAAGCCCGTCACTTCATTCATTGCCGGGAAGACCGCGCCCCCCGAACGCCGGATGGGGCACGCGGGCGCCATCGTGTCAGGCACGTCCGGCAGTGCAACCGCAAAAGAATCCGCGCTGCGGGCGGCCGGTGTGCTGGTAGGCGAGACGCCGGAGCACGCCGCCCGCTTGCTGGTAGACCGACTGCGATAGGTAGGAGAGTGTCCGGCTGGTGATAATGGACGGAATAAGGGAGCGCCCGGAGGAGACCTGGACGCCCGACACGGTCAGCCAAACTGGCCGCTGGCAAGGGATGACGCGATGAAGGAAAACGCTCTCTCATGGATGATCGGGGGCCCCGCCCTCACGGGCGGTGTCAACCGTTCGGCTGAGCTCTTTGCCAAGGCCTGCTCGCGGGCTGGTCTCTACGTGTTTTCGAACATCGAGTACCACTCGAACATCATGGGCCGCCATATCTCCTATCGGGTGCGCACGAGCGACAGGCCCGTTCACTCGCACCTTGAGCACGTGGACCTGCTGCTGGCGCTGGACGCCGAGACGCTCTTCGGTACGCCGGAGTACCAGGACTACCAGCGCCACGGCGGCCACCTACATCGTGTAGCCCCCGACGGCGTGGTGATTCTGGATGAGAAGGCCAAGGTCGATCATTCCGCCATTGAACGGGACGACATTCACGTGGTCGCGCTTGCCTATGACGACCTGGTGCGGGAGTCGGTCGAAGAACTGGGCATTACCTATAACGCCCGGCGGCACAGCGTTATGCGCAACATGGTGCCGATCGGCGCCAGCTGCGCCCTGCTGGACTTCGACATTAGTCACGTGCTGTCCCTGGTAGCCGAAGTGCTGCCCGCGCACCGGCAGGACATGGTGGAGATGAACCGCCACGTCTTGCTGCACGCGGCGGAGCAGGCTCGACGCGCCTACGCCAAGGAAGAGTTCCACGTCACCCTGCGGCCGCGGCCCGAGCGCAGCGGCCACATGCTGATCAAGGGCGTTGACGCCGTAGGAATCGCCAAGATCCATGCCGGGTGCGCGTTTCAGACGTATTACCCAATCGCTCCGGCGTCAGACGAGAGCGTGATGCTGGAAGGCCATCAGACGTCGTATCCCATCGTCGTTCTCCAGGCTGAAGATGAGGTTGCCTCGATGAACATGGCCGTTGGCGCGGCCCACGCCGGCGTCCGCGCGGCCACGTCGACGGCTGGCCCAGGCTTCAGTCTGATGGCGGAAGGTCTCGGCTTCGCATCGATTACCGAGGCCCCCGGCCCGGTGGTCATTCTCTGGCAGCGCGGCGGGCCGAGTACGGGACTGCCAACTCGCCAGTCGCAGCAGGACCTGCGGTTTGCCTTGCAGCCCGCGCACGGCGAGTTTCCCCACATCGTGGTCGCGGCGGGCGACGCCCGCGAAGCCGCGCGCATCACCCACATGGCATTCAACTGGGGGGACCGGTACCAGATGCCGGTGGTGGTGTTGGCGGACAAGTTCATCGCCAACTCCCTGGTCACGCTGGACGACCTGGGGCTGGACGACCTCCCCATCGACCGCGGCGAGTACTGGACGCTTGAGATGAACGGCTCCGAGCCGTACCGGCGACACCGCCTGACGGAGTCAGGGATCAGCCCGCGCGCGGTGTTCGGAACCCCGGGCGGCCAATACGTGACCACGAGTGACGAACACACGGAACGCGGGCGGATAGACGAACAAGTTGAGAACCGCATGGCGCAGATGGAGAAGCGCATGCAGAAGCTCGAGCTGGCGGCCGAGGAGATTCCGGCCGAGTGGCAGTACGAGCTGGTTGGTCCGGACGACGCCGACGTGACGATCGTCGGCTGGGGTTCGACGCGCGGACCGATCGTGGATGCCCTACCGGTGCTGGAGTCGCAGCACGGGATTTCGGCCAACTTCCTCCAGATTCGGCTCCTGCGACCGTTCCCGGCCGCGGTCGTGCGGGAGACGCTGGAGCGAGCGCGACGCGTGATCGTGGTCGAGGACAACTACATGGGGCAATTGGGCCTGCTGATCGCGGAGCAGACGGGGATTAAGCTTGAGCGTATGGCGTTGAAGTACGACGGACGGCCGTTCTCGCAGGACGAAGTCGTCGAAGCCGTGTGCGAGCACCACGAGGCCGACCTCGGCCGGCTGGTGCTCTCGCACCCGTAGAAAGGGCATGGAGCAACGTGGTAGTCGCTGACACCGAACGATTGACGGCCAAGACCTTTGGGGTTGAGGACTCGCATCCGGACTGGTGCGGCGGCTGCGGCGACTTCGGGATCCTGAGCGCGGTCAAGCAGGCCCTGGCCCAGCTTGGACGTCCGCCGCACGAGGTCGCTGTGATTTCGGGCATCGGCTGCGCCGGCAAGCTTCCGCACTACATCAACTCCTACGGTCTCCACACGCTCCACGGTCGGGCCCTTAACGTGGCAACAGGCGTGAAGCTGGCCAATCAGAACCTGGAGGTTCTGGTGGCCGGCGGAGATGGCGACGGCTACGGCATTGGCGCCGGCTACCTGGTCAACTCTGGTCGCCGCAACCTGAACATCGCCTATCTCATCCACAACAACGGGGTCTACGGCCTCACCAAGGGCCAGGCTGCTCCCACAATGCGCCGCGGCCAAAAGACCAAAGGAATGGCTGAAGCCGCTATTCAGGAGAGCGTTAACCCGATCGGTCTGGCAATCGCCTCGGGTTACACCTTCATTGCGCGCGGCTACGCGATGGCACAGCGGGATCTTGTGAGCCTGATTGTGCAGGCAGTCCGGCATCGGGGAACCGCGCTCATCGACATACTGCAGCCCTGCCCGATCTACAACGACCTGATGACGATCGATTTCTTCCGCGGCAGAGACATCGGGCACAACCGCGTCTACCAGCTGGCGGACGAAGGTTTCGACGGTCGGGTTCACGACCCGAGCAACCAGGACGAAATCGTGGCCAAGCAGCAGGCCGCAATCGCGAAGTCATTCGAGTGGGGGGACCGGATTCCAACCGGCGTGCTCTATCAACTCGACGCGCCGACCTACGAGGATGAACTGGCCGGTCGACTGCCGGAGCTGGGATCCAGCAGCCTGCTGGACCTGGCTACGCCAGGGCAGGACATCTCGCGGCTGCAGGACGCCTACCGCTAACGGGCCGGCACAGCTCAGCCTGCAACGGCCGGTTCGCACCTGGCTGAGGGTCACGACGCGGGCGAATCCGGCGGATTGGCGCCTGTGCCAGACTCGCTTGAGCCCCCGTAGCTCAGTGGACCAGAGCGACGGCCTTCTAAGCCGTGGGTCGCAGGTTCGAATCCTGCCGGGGGTGCCGGCAGCCTTCGGCACGTCTGGAGATGGCCGCGGCCAAGCCATCGAAAATCCAGGCGTGGACGGGGTAAAGGGCGTACCAATAGATAAGACCGGCGAGTCCCTTCGGACCAAACGCCGCCGTCTGTTCCATGTGGGTCGATCCATCGGATGCCGCCGAAAGTCTGAACTGAAGCCAGGCCCGACCTGGAAGCTTCAGCTCAGCCCGCAGCCGAATCAGGCGGTCGACTTCGAGATCCTCGACTCGCCAGAAGTCAAGGGCATCGCCAATGCGCAGGTCGTCGGGATGGCGTCGTCCTCGGCGTAGTCCAGCGCCGCCCAGAAGCCGGTCCAGCATTCCGCGAATCCGCCACGTCCAGTTGGCGAAGTACCACCCGCGCCCCGCTCCAATGCCAGCGATCACCCGGAAGACGCTGTCAGCGGGGGCCTCGATTCGACGGCTGCGGCGTTCGACGATCAGTCCTTGACTTGATTCGAGCACAACCTGCTTCCCACGCTCGGGCGCTGGGCCGGCGGCGTCGCTCCACGAGGTATCTATGAGCCCCATGTCGAGGTCCTCGACCACTCGGTCTAGCGCCGAGGTGTAGCTGAGAGGATCGATATGGGGAAAGAGCCTGCGCGCGCGATCATCCGTGACGACCACATCGTTGCGAAGCCCCTCCACAAGAGCCCTGGTGATGCCGGCCGGAATGGGCGTCATCCAGTGAACCCAATAGGAGGACAAGCGGGGGGTTAGCACGGGTACCGGCAGGAGCAAGCGACGCAGACCTCTGGCCCTGGCATAGCCGAGAATCAATCCTCGATAGGTCGTGACATCGCCGCCACCAATCTCGATGATCTCCCCTTTGCTCTCGGAGACATCGAGCGACGCAACCAGGTAGGTCAGAACGTCCTCGACCGCGATGGGCTGAATCCGGGAATAGATCCACCTGGGACAGACCATGACCGGAAGACGTTCCACGAGATAGCGAATCATCTCGAACGAGATGCTGCCCGAGCCGACAATTACGGCGGCCCGGAACTCGGTAACGGGAACGCCACATTCGCGAAGTGCTCGTCCCGTCTCGTGACGCGAGCGCAAGTGACGGGACAATTCGGCGGCCGGCTCGCCAAGGCCTCCCAAGTAGACGATGCGTTGAACGCCGGCCTCCCGTGCCGCCGAACCGAAGGCGCGAGCCGCGCGGACGTCGAGATCGCGGAAGCCGGATCCTTTCGACATGCTGTGGATCAAGTAGTAGGCGATCTCCACCCCCTGGAGCGCTCTGGACAGGTCTTGAGGATTGAGGGCGTCGCCGACCGCAATCTCGACCTCACTGGACCACGAGCGAGATAGCGCACGTGCACGGCTTCGCACAAGAACGCGGACGTTGTGGCCCTCCTGAATCAGGCGAGGAACCAGACGTCCGCCGATGTAGCCAGTCGCTCCGGTGACCAGGATCACGTCCGGACTCTCACGCTGTCCTATTGATCTGAATCAATCCTAGACGCGGCATCGAACAGAGATTCGTGGGAGTGCTGACAATGTCACTGAGGCTCTGGGTCGGACCATTGTGGCGTGCGGGAGAACTCGCTGAGAGACGTCGTGAGACCGGCCAGGACGCGAGCCGCGCGTCGCCGACCCGGTCAAGTCCCGCGCCGGCTTACTTGATTACCTGGGCCTCGTGTGCGCTCTCGTAGTCAGTCAGCACCTCTCGTCCCGTCTCGGTGACAAGGACGAGATCCTCGATGTGGTACCCGGCGACATCCGGGTCCAGGTAGGCGGGTTCGATACAGAGGACCATGCCCGGCTGGAGCAGTTCGTTGGTGGTGGGCTTGAGCATGGGGTATTCGTGGAGACCCAAGCCGAGCCCGTGCCCGAGATGCGCCAGTTGGAACGGTAGTCCGACTCTCCGGTAGGCGGCCTGGCACGCGGAGAACAGTTCGCGGACCTCAAGACCAGGACGAATGGCATCGAGCGTATCGACGTGGGACTGATACAACCGGCTATAGATTTCCATCTGCCGGGGGCTCGGCTTGCCAACGAAGGCCGTTCGGGCCAGGTCCGACCAGTAGCCGACGAAGTTGCCGGCGACATCCGTGTGAAGGACGTCACCAGGTTCGAGGCGCGTCGCTCCTGGGCGAGCGTGCCACTCGAAGGACCGCGTTCCGGTGCCAAGGAACATGAAGTTCAAAACGTCGGCCCCAGCCGCGGTCACGCCGGCGGTGATGTCGTCCGCGACCTTCTTTTCGGGTTCGCCGATGGATGCTCTTTCGAAGGCGCCGCGGATCGCCCGCTCGGTCGCGTGCCCGGCCGTGGCAAGGGCGTCGACCTCGTCCGGCGTCTTGATCATCCGGGCGCGGTCCATCAAACCGCCGCAGTCAACCAGCGTTGCGCCAGGGAGCCGTTCGCGTAATTGGTTGACATAACCAGCTGGCAGGGAATGCAACTCAAGGCCAAGCCGTCCCCTGGCAAGCCCCTTTTCGGCAATGACGTCCGCCAGGAGATTCACGGGTGAAGTCACGAACTCCGTATAGCTACGCATGTCGTCGATTCGGCAGTCGTCACGGCAGGCGACGTCTTCGCCCTTGCAGACGACGATCGCCGGATCGCCGTCGGCCGGCCACAGGAGGAGCGCGAGCCGGTCGGGAATGAGGCGTTGCATGACCATGCGGGCGCCAGACAGGTAGGAGACGTTTTCGAGAGAACTGGCGATTACGCCATCCATTCCAGACTCGGCGAGAAGGGTTTCGAAGCGCCTGAGGTTCATTTCGCGTCGCTCCTGTACAGGGCCCGTTTAGTGCGGCCCGGTGGCGATGGCTGCTCTAGGACTAAACGTTGCCATCCTGGATTTTCTTTGCACTCTGCTCCGCGCAACTGTCTGCCCGCAGCGCCCATTCGTCGCGAAACACGGCGTAGTACACAAGGTCGACGTGTTCGTCTCGCATTTTCCAATGGCCGCGTAGGACGCCCTCGCGCGTCATGCCCAGCCTCTCCATCACGCGCCAGGACCGCGTGTTGTCCACGTGCGCGCGGGCGTACGCCTTGTGCAACCCGAAACGCCGGAAGCCCCAGTCGACAACGGCACGAGCGGCCTCCGAGGCGAGTCCTTGTCCCCACCAGCGCCGGCCCAACAGGTAGCCCAGCTCGCCAGTCTCGTGCTCGGGATTCACGTGCAGGCTGATGCCGCCGACGACCTGCTGCCCATAGATGATGGCGAACTCCGGATTACGAGACCAGTCGGTGTGCATCTGGCGATCGACGAACTCCGCCGCATCATTGCGTGTGTAGGGGTCGGGTAGCGGCCGATACCGTGCGACCTCAGCGTCTGATGCGTAGGCCCACACATCGTCGACATCGGTGAGCTCGAATGGCCGCAACAGCAGCCGAGCGGTTCGCAGTTCGACTGGCTTGTCTTGGTCGCGGTGCATCAGTGCATCTCGGTTTGGAAGTCGAGAGTCAACGCCTAACTCAGCTCACGCCGGTTGCCGATACGGTCCGTGGCTGAATGTTACGCCGAGATCAGCTTGCCGTACCTGGACGTGCGACACTCCCGCCGAAGTCCGCGGGAGGTGTGGCTGCCATGAAGATTGTGTCGGTAGAACAGATTCCGGTGGACGCCGGGCATACGGAGCGTCCCGGTCGGCAGATGCGTCGGAAGTGCGCGGACTGGTCGATCATTGAGGTGTGCAAGGTCACAGCCGACAACGGACTGGTTGGCTGGGGCGAAACGGTCCCGCACTACACCTGGGGCCGGGTGTCCGACGAAGCCGCCGAGCGAGCGATCGGGCGTAATCCCGCGGAGTTGATGTGGGACGACGGTTGCGGGGCCGGCCTGCAACAGGCGCTGTTCGATCTGACCGGCAAGGCGCTGGGCGTACCGGCGTATCGCCTACTTGGCCACAAGGTGCGCGACTGGTGCCCGATCGCCTGGTGGTGCTGGGACATGCCGGCTGACGAGTGGGTGGGTGAGACGCAGGACGCCGTTGCGACCGGATACGCCAGCTTCAAGCTGAAAGCGCGGCCCTGGCACGACCTGCGCGACGCGACGCGGGCGATCAGCGAGGCGACGCCGGACCACTGTGTTTTCGATCTGGACTTCAACAGCCTGCTGGTTTCGGCGGGGCAGGCGCAGCACGTGCTGGCTGACCTGGAAACGTTTCCGAAGGTGCACTTCTTCGAGACACCGATTCCGCAGCATGACGTGGAAGGCAACCGGTCGCTGCGGGCGAAGCTGCGGCGACCGGTGGCGATGCACTTTGACAATCCACCGTTCCTGACAGCGGTCAAGGAGGGCGTCTGCGACGGCTGGGTGCTGAACCAGGGGGCGGCGCGCACTGTGCATCAAGCGGCGCTGGCAGATGAGGCGAACATGCCGCTGTGGCTCCAGCTTGTGGGTACCGGGATCACCACGGCGTTCACAGCTCACCTGGGCGCGGTGCTGCCGGCGGCCCAATGGCCAGCCATAACGTGCCTGAACACCTACCGGGACGATCTGATTCGAGAGCCGCTGGAGATCCGGCGCGGCCACATGCGGGTTCCGGAAACGCCGGGCCTGGGGATCGAGGTGGACGAGGACGCGTTGGAACGGCTGCGACGGCCGGACGTTTCGCCGCACGAGTTGCCGCGGATGATTCACACCGTGCGGTGGGCGGACGGATCGTCGACGGCGTACACGGAACACGATGACATGGAAGCCGACTTCCTGGCGGGCAGCCGGCCCGGATTTGAACGGGGCGTGTCCCTGACGACGGACGAGGACGACGGGAGCCCGGCATTTGACGAGCGGTGGCAACAGGTGCGACAGGCCGGAATCCTGACGCAGTATGCGTAGACCGTAACTTTACATAACGCACAGAATGCAGGATCGGAAGGTCGGCGTGCCCTCGGCGCATGAGCGAGGCGCCCAGGTGCGACCAGCCTGCGTCCAGAGCGCAGCCTAGGGGCACACACCCGAGCGAGTCGACGGCCATGGCGGATGGATCACCTCAGACCTCATCCGCGCCAAGGGATCCGGTGCTGTCTTTGCCTGCCGTCGTCGACACCTCTTGCCACCCATTTGGCGATGCCGAGGCGCGATGACGTATTCACTTCGGGGAGCGCCGAGTGCGGCGGAGCTCGCTCTGAGCGCCACGTCAGCATTGAGAGCCGGACCTGGAAGCACCAAGGCTGGAATGCGCTCGTCTGGTCAGCGCTCTTGGCGGCCAGACTGGCAGGATCTTGAGTTCAATAATAGAACTAATACCCATTAGTTCTACAACTTGGATTTCGAGGCACCGGGAGGCGGGGATCGGAGCTCCGCACATAGCGAGATTCCTGACAGACACTGAAGATCGCTGCCAGGCGGCGCGTATTGCATCCCTCTGCAATGAACTGCGGAGAGGGTGTGTCGTCGGCACCCCGGTAACGGCTGCGTGACCAGGAATCGGTCATGCGCCTTTGATGGGCGAGTCCGTTGTCCCGCTTGCGCGATCGCCGCGAACGATGCGTCAACCGCGGCGACTTGAAGTCAGGCGGCCTGATTTCCGAGGGTATTCGCGAAGTGCCGCGAGGTAGCGAGTGGCCCTGCTGGCTCGAAAAGTCTCGTGACAGAGTTGGCGGGGCGCGCTAGATTCAAAGTTCCCACTGTGTCGTGGGGTTACCGGTGGTGCATAGGTGATTCCGGATTGGAGTCCATGAGCCCGACCTTGCAGACCGCAACGACAGACTTTTTGGGTGCCATGCGTGCCAAGTCTCCGAGCACGAGGGCGACCTACGGGACGGGATTGCGGCGTTTTGTGGCCTGGCGCGGTACCGAGACGTCGCTGGATGAGCTGGACGACGGCGTGCTCGAGCGGTTTTACCTGCAACTGGTGGATGAGTTTGGACGCGAGCGGCAGGCCACGATCTCGACCTACCTGGCAGCAGTTCGCGCGTTTTTGAGGCACTGCCTGCGTTCCGGGGTACTGGATGGCGTGGAATTCGAACGGGCGGTTGAGCGATTGCGGGCGGTTCGCGACAAGCCTGGGTATCGGACTCCGCGGGTTGAGAACGGGCTGGCGCTGATTGTTGATTATGTCAAGAACGAGTTGCCTGGACTGATTGCCGAGTCAGCTTCGAAAGATGCCCGGCTCCGGGTCTATCGGGACCGCGCCTTGCTGCTGCTGCTGTTTACCACCGGCATGCGGCGGCGCGAGGCGGCTCGGCTGGACCGGAGAGACGTGGATGACGGGTGGGCGCGGCAGGCACTGATCACGGGGAAGGGTGACCGGCAGCGAGTGGTTTTCTTCGACGACGACACGCGTGAGGCGATTCGCTCCTACGTCCAGGCGCGGCACGATGCCTATGCGCCGCTGTTCATCCGCCACCACGGCAGGCCGAAAAATCCGGGACGGGCGGGCGAGCGCTTGCGCCTGTCGCCGCAGTCGATCTGGAAGATCGTGAAGACCTATGCCGCGGCTGTGGGCGTTCCGGCCACGACGCATGACTTCCGGCATCTGAAGGCGACATCGCTGCTGAATCGTGGCGCGAATCTCTCCGAGGTTCAGGACATCCTGGGGCACGCTTCACCGGATACGACCAAGCGCATCTATGCGCACTACGAGACGGCACGGCTGCGCGAGGCGTTCGATCGATATAGTCCGTCGGTCGAAGAAGCCGCGGCGGCGGCGCGGCGGACTCGGGCGCCGGCCGGATCCGGGTAGATCGATGGCCACGGATCACCACCGGCAAGCCAGCAGCCTTGGCACGATGGCGTCGGTTCCGCTCGGGAGCATCTGGATCTGCCGGGTGTGTCACAAGTCGAATGGCCGGGGATGGCAGGTGTGCCGCGCGTGCGGAGCTGACCGGCCGTCGCGAAGAGCGTGGATGCGGGGCCGCGGTGTTCGTTCCCTGGGATTGCTAATTGCGGCCGGCGGGAGTGCGGCGATAGGGACGGTGATTTTGAACGCCTGGGGCGCGGTGATCAGCGGACCCTGGGTGCTGCCGGCGATTGGGGTCTGGGTGTTGGGCTGTCTCGTGGTCCCCGTGGTTGCGTGGATGCGGCGGGCGTAGCCGGGCTATCAGCCGTCGACGAAGAGTTGGCCTACTGAGTTCAAGGCCGCCGCTCGAAGGTTGTCGCCGCTAACCGGGTCCCAGGCCGCGTGGTGGCCGTACCAGCGGTGGGCGTCATCGACCTCGTAGCCGCCGGTGGCCGTGGCGCGTCGGGTGGGCGTGTAGCCGACAAGGCCGTTGCTCCAGCCCGCGATCATTAGCTCAGGCGACGAGGTCTGGGCCCGTAGGGCACGGCCGTCCTCCGAAAAGAACTCCGAGGGGATAGCGACGAGCGCGAGGTCGCCGATCCGCAGGGACTGAATGTCGACGGTGAGATCCGGGCCGTCGGATGGCTGCCAGTCCAGGACGCGGCGGGCGAAGTCGACCTGGTGCCACTGGATGCGCAGGCGATGCGCGGTTCCGGTCGTGGACCCGAGGGCGCGCTGACCCTCGGCGAGGATTCGGCGGGCTTCGGCCTGGTTGATTGGTTCGGCATAGAGGAGGTCGGCTGGCGCGGAGGCACTGCCTGCGAGAGTCGTGGAGGATTGGCGCAGCTGCGAACGGAGTTGGAGGACGGTGCGGCCGAGGGCGACGCCGTGATGGCGAGCGTTGGAGACGCTGCGGTAGCCGGCGCCGTCGAAGCGCTGGTTGACGTCGCCGCCGGCGCCGTTGACATACAGGCAGGGCGCGCCGGTGACCTGGCTGATGGTGCGTCGCATGTGGCCGGGGTAGTCGGAGGTGCTGACGGACTCGCGAGAGCCGGTTGGGTGGCAACTGTAGTTGACGGCCGTGACGAGGGGGATACCCGCTGCGTCGCGGAACTCAGCCACGATGACAGCAGCATCGATGTCATCGATGTGACCGTCCTCGGGTCCGCCGGGACGGAAGGCAGCGGAGCGGCGGTTTGCGCCGACGTAAGACTCGCCGCGGGCCAGCCACAAGTCCGCCGTCACCATGCGGTCCAGCGCTTCGACGGCGGCGTCAACCGCCGCTTCTTCGACGGACTCCAGATAGTTGGGATCTTTCTCGCCCATGCCGGGGAGAACGCCGGTTTCAGGGCCGCCGTGGGTGTGGGTGCAGGTCCACATCTGATTGGCGCCTGGCACGCCGGTTGCTCCCGCCACGCGCGCGCGGAGAACGGCCAGATGCTCGATGGTGAAACCGATGAGGTCGAAGCTGAAGAGCAGGAGCGGATGGTCCCCATCGGAGATGGCGAGGACGTCGACCTCCAGCGGTTCAAGGGAGCCGAGGCTGGCGCCGAAGCGGAAGCCGAAGCCGCTGAGGTCGATGCCGGGCGGTGGAGTGATATCGCGGCGGGCGAAGCCGACATTGAGCTGGCCGGTCACGGGGAGGGCGCCGGTTCAACACGGTAGGAGTCGAAGCGTCCGGCCAGGGCGGCAGGCACGGCGCCGCGAAGGCGGGTTCCGGACTGACTGAAGGACTCGTCCCGGACGTTTCCGTGCTCGTGGAAGAGGGCCACGAGACGGCTGTCGTCGTAGGGAATCTCAACCTCGATATTGACTGTGCTGACCCTGCGGATATCGGCCAGCCGCTGGAGAAGGTCGTCGATTCCCTCGCCGGTGGTCGCCGAGACGGCCACGGCGTTGGGGTACTCGGCAAGGTCGGGCGCTGGCGCGAGATCGACCTTGTTGAGCGCCGTGACGATCGGGCGCCTGCCGGCGCCGATTTCGCGGAGCGTGTCGTGGACGACCTCGACCTGGCGGTCGAAGGCGGGGTTGGCCAGGTCGACGACGTGGATCAGGACGTCGGCCTCAAGCGCCTCTTCGAGCGTTCCGCGGAAGGCCTGGACAAGGCGGGTGGGCAGGCGCTGGATGAATCCGACGGTGTCGGTCACCAGGATTGCGCCGCCGCCCGGCAGGTCGACGCTGCGGGTGGTGGGGTCAAGCGTGGCGAAGAGTCGGTCTTCGGTGAGGACGCCGGCGCCGGTGAGGGCATTCAGGAGGCTGCTCTTGCCGGCGTTGGTGTAGCCGACCAGGGCCGCGGTGAGGAATCCGGACTCGCGCCGGCGGGCACGGCCCCTGGCGCGCCGAGCGCGTACAGCGTCCAGCCGCTTGTCCAGCATGGCCATGCGGCCGCGATAGAGACGGCGGTCGGTTTCGATCTGGGTTTCGCCGGGACCGCGGAAGGGTCCCACGCCGCCGCGCTGCCTGGAGAACTGGACCCAAAGTTCGGAGAGCCTGGGCAACAGGTATTCCAGTTGGGCGCGTTCGACCTGGAGATGGCCCTCAACGGTGCGGGCGCGAGCGGCGAAGATGTCGAGAATGACGCCGGTGCGGTCGAGGACCTTCCCCTTGAAGGCGTTCTCCAGGTTGCGCTGCTGGCGGGGCTTGAGGTCGGCGTCGATCACCAGGACGTCGGCGTCATGGCCGCGTGCCAGCGCGATGGCATCGTCGAGCTGGCCGCTGCCCATGAGGGTGGAGGCCACCGGGCGTCGGATGCGGAGGAGGGTGCGGCCGACGACATCGGCGCCGGCGGTTTCGACGAGTTCGGCCAACTCGGCGAGGGAGGCATCGGCGGGCCAGTCGCCGAGCTCGGGGAGGCCTTCGAGACCGACCAGAAAGGCGCGTTCGGGGCGCGCATCGAGCAGCCGCCCGGTGACATCGGTATCGGACGGCCCGGTCAGCGGGCGGCCGTTAGAAGCTAACGGTGCCACTGCGCTCCAGCGCTTCGTCAATCCGCTCCAGCGCTTCGTCGAGCCGATCGTCGGGAGTGGTGAGGGAGATGCGGAAGTAGCCTTCGCCGTAGGCCCCGAAGCCGACGCCAGGGGTCACGATCACGCCAACCTCATTGATCAAGCGCGCCGCAAAGTCGACCGAGGTCATGCCGGCGGGCGTGGGGCTCCAGACGTAGAGGCTGGCCTGGGGGACCTCAGGCGCGATGCCCACGTTGCGCAGGGCGCTTATGACACGGTCGCGGCGGTCCTGCAGGTGAGCATTGCGGGCGTCGATCCAGTCCTGTTCGATGTTCAGGGCAGCTATGGCAGCGTGCTGGACGGCCTGGAAGATGCCGGAATCGACGTTGGTCTTGACTCGGCCAAGGGCTTCGACCACCTCGGCGTTGCCGGCCATCCAGCCGATTCGCCAGCCGGTCATGTTGTAGGTCTTGGAGAGGGAGTGGAACTCGACGGCGACGTCGCGGGCTTCGGGGATCTCGAGGATGCTGCGGCAACGGTAGCCGTCGAAGACGACCTCCGAGTAGGCGGCGTCCTGGGCCAGGACCACGTTGTTGGCGCGGGCGAACTGGACGGCCTCTTCGAAGAACTCGAAGGGGGCCACGGCGGCGGTGGGGTTGCCCGGGTAGCAGAGCCAGAGCAGGCGGGCGTTGGCCAGCGCGTCGGCCGACACGTCGTTCAAGTCGGGAATCCAGCCGCGTTCGGAGGTGAGGGGAAGGGAGTGGGAAACGCCGCCGGCGAGCATGGTTCCGATGGCGTAGACCGGATAGCCGGGGTCGGTCATCAGGACAGTGTCGCCGGGGTTGACGAGGGCCAGCGGCAAGTGGGCGATGCCCTCCTTGGAGCCGATGAGCGGAACGATTTCGGTTGCCGGGTCCAGGTCGACCTGGAAGCGGCGGTCGTACCAGGCGGCAATGGCTTCGCGGAGCTCGTCCAGGCCGTAGTACTCGGGGTAACGGTGATTGACGGGGTCGCGGGCGGCGCGATCCAGGGCATCGAGGATGGGATCGGGCGTAGGCAGATCCGGGTCGCCGATGCCGAGGCTGATGACGTCGACGCCTTCGGCCCGCCTGGCGTCGCGGAGCTTGTCGAGCTCGGCGAAGAGGTAGGGCGGAAGGTTAGAGATTCGGTCGGCGAACTGGATGCTCACGTCAGAGGGCCTCCGAGGAGTTGGTGGTGGGCCAGGCGCCTTCGAAAACGGTGGCCGCCGGTCCACGCAGGATCAGTTCGTGGCCCGGACCGTCCCAAACGACCCGCAGCCTACCGCCCGGCATGTCCAGATCCACGGCGCCGGGATCGATGCGGCCCTCGAGCACGGCCACGGCCACCGAGGCCGACGCGCCGGTGCCGCAGGCCAGCGTGATGCCAGCGCCGCGTTCCCAGACGCGAACCTTGAGGTGTGCGGGGGCGAGGACCTGGACGATTTCGAAGTTGACGCGTTCGGGAAAGGCGGGGTCGTGTTCGACGAGGGGGCCGATGTGTTCGAGCGGGAAGTTGTCGACGGAGTCCTGGAAGGAGACTGCGTGGGGGTTGCCCATGGAGACGCCGGTGACGGTGAGGTGCGAGCCGTTCGGGTTGAGGGTGGTGCGGCTGCCGGGGCCGTTGGTGTGCATGGGGATGTTGGGAGGGTGGAATTCGGGGATGCCCATGCCGACGGCGGCCTGGAAGGCGCCGTTGACGTAGCCGGCAACCTCGAGGGGGCGGGGACCGCCGGCAGTCTCAACGGTGACGGGGCCGGCGGAGAGTTCGCCCTGGTCGTAGAGCCACTTGGCGAAGCAGCGGATGCCGTTGCCGCACATCTGGGCGAGGGAGCCGTCGGAGTTCCAGATTTCCATGTGGTAGGGGTGGGACGCGCCGTCGCGGACGACGAGGAGCTGGTCGAAGCCGACGCCCATGTGGCGGTCGCCGATGGCGCGGGCGACATCGCCCAGGTCGGACGGCAGGTCAGCGCGGCCATCGAGGAGGACGAAGTCGTTGCCGGCGCCGTGCATCTTGGTAAAGGGGAGGGTCATGTTGGGCGGGTGCGAGGGGGATTCGGCTGGGACCGTGTCAGCGTACTTGGTGGCGGGGTTGGCGTGGGGGTTTCGCGCACGTAAGAGTTTTTTCCAAAAAACTCTTGAGGTGCGGCGGGGCTGTTCTGGGGCGAGTCCGAGGGGCGCCGGAGGCGGGGACTGGATTCCGGCTGAAGACGCCGGAATGACGAGTCGGGTGCGGCGGGGCGCATTTTGGCCGGGAAATGGCGGTCTGGAACGGACGATTGAGAGGGACGGGGCGTCACGGCGAGGAGCAGGGAGCGATAGGGCAAGCGTGGGCATTGAAGCGAGGCGAGCATGATTGGATGCGGGTCCTTTCCAGGAAACCTCCGGGGGCACGGCGGGGCGTCGGCGGGCGAGGGGACGGCGACGGCCTGCGACAGGCTCTGGGCGAATGGCGGGTGGTTGGGAGGCATCCAGAAGTGAGGTTGCGGAGACGTCGGGCTTATTGTACACTAACCGTAGACGAATCACAATTTAACCACCCGCAGGCAGTCGGCGAGGGCTGCCGGAGGAGACCCTTGCGTAACCCCCAAACGGTTGCCCGGAAGACTCTCACCTCAACCCTCTCCCACGGAGAGAGGGAGAAAGAGCGGCCATGCATTCGAGGAGCAGGGGAGCTGCGCAGCGAATTTCACAGGGGGAGGGAGCAAGAGCCGCCGCGTCGCCAGGTGCGCAGAGCATTATGTAAAGCTCGGCGGTGGGACAGAGTCTCCCGGATCGCGGCCGCTGAGGGCGGCCGGGGTGGAGTTTTGCCATGAGGCTGTTTTCGTCGAGGCGGGAGCGGCGGTTGTGGTTGTGGACGCTGGCGGTGGCGGTGGCGATTTATTCGACGCTGGGGCTAACCGGAACGCTGGCGGAGTGGCTGCGGGAGCATGGCTTCCTGGACGCGGCGGTGTTCTTTCTGCTGGGCATGTTCCTGGTGGGCGCCACGATTGTGACGCAAGGGGTGAGGGTGCGGATCGGCGGGGCGGAGATCGCCGTCGTCATGGGCATCGTCGCCGCGTATCTGATGGTGTTCACGCGAATGGCGATCCTGGAAGAGCGCTCGCACCTGATCGAGTACGGGGTGCTGGGCGTGTTCATCTATGAGGCGCTGGCCGAGCGGGCGCGGCAGGGGCGTCGCGTGCCGTTGCCGCCGCTGTTGGCCGCGCTAATCACGGCGGCGCTGGGCGTGGTGGACGAGGGTATCCAGTGGTTCCTGCCCACCCGGGTCTTTGACCCCCAGGACATCCTGTTCAATCTGCTGGCGGGCACGATGGCGATCGGCTCGGTGATGGCGCTGGCATGGGCGCGGCGGCGGACGAGTCGCGCCAGAGGCGGCGGGTAGGCGATGCGGTTGTTTTCGTCGCCCCGGGAGCGTCGGCTGTGGCTGGGCACGCTGGTCGTGGTGGCGGCGATCTACGCGACGCTGGGGCTGGCGGGGACGATGGGGCGGACGCTGCGCGAGTTCGGACTGCTGGACGCTTCGACCTGGGTGCTGGTCGCGATGTTCCTGGTGGGAATGACGATCCTGACGCAGGGCCTGAGGGTGCGGCCCGGCGGGGTCGAGATCGCGGTGATGCTGGGAATCGCGGCCGCATACGTCCTGCTGGTCCTACGCAGCACCGCGAGTCCGGCGGAGCGTACGCACCTGATGGAGTACGGCGTGGTCGGGGTGTTCATTCACGCGGCGCTGGCCGAGCGGGTGAGGCAGGGCCGGCGCGTGCCGCTGCCGCCTGTGATTGCCGTCCTACTGACGGCGGTGCTGGGGGTCTTGGACGAGGGCATCCAGTGGTTTCTCCCCGATCGGATTTTTGACCCGGTCGACATGCTGTTCAATTTGCTGGCGGGTGCGACGTCGGTAGGAGCGGTCGTGGCCCTGGCATGGGCTCGGCGGCGGACACGTTCGCGGTAGGCGCGGAAGGCTGGCCATGAGCCTGTTTTCCTCACGTCGGGAGCGGCGCCTATGGCTGTGGACGCTGGCTGTGGTGGTGGCGATCTACTCCACGCTGGGGCTGGCTGGAACCCTGGCCGCGGCGCTGCGCGAGTACGGGCTGCTGGACGCTTCGACCCTGGGCCTCTTTGCCATGTTCCTGTTGGGGACAACGATTCTCACGCTGGGCCTGAAGGTGCGACCCGGCGGGGTCGAGATCGCCGTCATGCTGGGAGTCGCGTTCGCCTATCTCCTGCTGGTCCTGCGCAGCACGTATCTTCCAGAAGAGCGAACGCACCTGATGGAGTACGGCGTGGTGGGCGTGTTCATTCACGCCGCGCTGGCTGAGCGAGCGAGCCAAGGCCGGCGCGTTCCCCTTGCTCCCGTGGTTGCCGTCGTTCTTACCGCAGCGCTGGGCGCCGTGGACGAGGGGATCCAGTGGTTTCTGCCCAATCGCGTATTCGACCCGGTTGACATGCTGTTCAACTTGCTGGCGGGCGCGACGTCGGTGGCGGCGGTTGTCGCGCTGGGGTGGGCGCGGCGGTGGACCTTGCGGCGAGAAGCGAGTGAAGAGGAGTGAGCGGGGCTGCCTGGGCGTGCTTGGGCAGTGAGAGGCCTTCGGTGGTTCTGGGGATGGGTGCCCGGAAGACCCCTCACCCCAAACCTCTCCCACAGGAGACCTTTGTATAGCCCGAGTTTGCTTGCCCGGAAGACCCCACACCGGTTTCGGCCGAAGACGCCCGAACCTGCCTCTCCCCTTGGAGAGGGTGAAGAGCCCCCACCCCTTGGTGGTCGATTGGTCCTGTGCAAATGTCTCGACTGCGAGGCGGAGAAACGAGCGCTCCACTGACGGGGAGTGAGCTGATAAGAGCGGCCCACCAAGCCACCGGGTGCGAGCGGCTAGCGGTGGTCGGCGGTGAGGTGGTGGAGGGCGGCTTTGAGGGCGGTGTTGGGGGGATGCCAGGCGGTGGGGAGTTGGTGGCGGAACCAGGTGCGTTGGCGGCGGGCGTATTGGCGGGTGCGGATGGTGGTGCGTTGGATGGCCTCGGGAAGGCTTAGCTGGCCGTCGAGGTGGGCGAGGGCTTCGGCGTAGCCGACGCCGCTGAGGGCGGGGAGGGTGCGGTCGTAGCCCCGGTCGCGGAGGCGGCGGGCTTCGTCGAGGAGGCCGCTCTTGAACATCTGCTCAGTGCGCTTGGCGATTCGCCTGGCGAGGATCTCGGGTTCGACTTCAAGGCCGAGGACGTAGGCCGGGATCGGTGTGGCGGTCGTGGGTTGTAACGGGCGCGCGGCCTCGTGGGACTGGAATTCGGCGATTTCGAGGGCGCGGATGAGGCGGCGGGGGTTGTTGAGGTCGATGGCGGCGGCGCGGTCGGGGGCGAGGTTGCGCAGGCGCTGGATGAGGGGCTCGAGGCCGTGGGTTTCGAACTCATGGGTCAGGCGGCTGCGTAGTTTGGGGTCGGGGGGCGTGGCGCCGAGCGGGGAGCCCGTGAGCAGGGCCTGGATGTAGAAGCCGGTGCCGCCGACGATGACCGGGCGCGCTCCGCGCGCTTCGATTTCGACGATTGCGGCGCGGGCCGAGCGGGCGAAGCGGTGGGCGTTGAAGACTTCGTCTGGGTCAATTATGTCAACAAGGTGGTGCGGTACGCGTTTCCGTTCGGCGAGGGTTGGCTTGGCCGTGCCGATGTCGAGGCGGCGGTAGACCTGGCGGGAGTCGGCGGAGATGACTTCGATGGGGGCGTGGTTGGCCAGCTCCAGGGCAAGGGCCGTCTTGCCGGTGGCGGTGGGGCCGGCGATGACGAGGAGGGGCCGTTTTGGGTCTTCCTGAGTTGCGTGCAAGGCACCTCGACCTCTTGTCGAGTCCCCGGTAGGAGTCAGATGCCGGATGTTCGCACGGCTTCGAGACATCCGATGAGGAAAACGCTGGCGCGAGAAGTTCGGGGTGTCGTGGCGAGCGGGGAAGGGACTGCAAACCGGATTGGGCCCGCCGGATGGAGCACATGATGCCTAGCGTTGTCCCTGGACGCTGTTCCTGACCTGCGTGCCGAATTCCTCCCAGCTCGGCTGTCCATCTCCATCAAAGTCCACGGTGAGCGCCGGGTACTGACTGGCCGAGCCAAAGTCCCAGAGATCGATCAGTTCAGCGGCCATTGGGTGCGCGAAGACTGGCCCCCTGGGGCCGTATGGCTCGTTCCACGGCGCATATATCCCTGCGTAATCCACGGGCTCCTGCAACTGCGCGCTGGTCTGGCCGACGATTTGCACCGTTCCGTCCCACCAAAGCCTGGGAAAATGGGTGGCATTGGAGGGCTCGTTCTGGCCGAACCCGGTTGACTGACCGGTTGCTTGCGTGTCCCAGAAACTGTGAATCACCGCGCTCCGATTCACTCCCGCCAGGCCTCCCGCCAGTTCGTCGCCGACGACATAGGCGGCGGTATAGGAATTGATGACTGCAGCGGGGCTCTGACTTCCCCCGTTCCAACCGACAAGTCCGCCAACATGCCGCCGGCCGGTGACGCGGCCCATCGAATAGCTGGCAAGCACATCGTACCCATTGTTTCCTACCAGCCCGCCGACCTCTTCGCCACCCGACACTTCGACGATCGCGTAGCTTGAATCTATCGTGTCGAAGTTATATCCGACCAGTCCGCCAACTGACCCTCTACCCATCACCTGACCGGTCGCGTAGCTGGCGCGCACCTTGCCTGAATTCCCGCCGATGAGACCGCCAACTACTTCGTCTCCATTAACGATTCCGGAAGCGTATGTTGCGCGGGCGGTTCCATACAGCAGTCCAATGAGACCTCCCACGTAGTCCGTGCCTTTGACGTCCACCTCCGCGTAACTTAATTCTATTTGCCATCCCTGCGTATCATAATCCGATTCCTGGTTGTATCCCACCAGTCCGCCGACGTGAGTCGTTCCAGACACCTGGCCGGTGGCATAGCTATTGCTGATGATGCCCCGATTCTCCCCGACCAACGAGCCTACCGAGGCCAGGCCAGTGACGCGCACATCATCGAGGCCAATACCGCGAATGACGGCGGAAGGACCTGTGAACCCGAAGAGTCCGGCCGCCCCGGCATCTTCCAGAAACGTGGTTCTGTTGATGAAGAGATTCCTAATCGTGTGTCCATTGCCTTCAAACGTTCCAGTGAAGGACGTCTCGCTGGATCCGACGCCTATGGGTAACCAACCACTTCCCGCTGTCCACAGAGGATTCAGTACGCCGGATAAATAGCTCGCGATATCCTGAAAATCAAGAGATCGGGTTAATTCGTATCCATTGCACCCGGTGCAAGGAGTGGGTCCCGCAGCGGCAAAAGCCGCCGCGTACGTCGTGGTCCCGGCGCTGTCAGGGATTCCATTGCCATCCAAGTCGTAGCGGATAGCATTCAGCTGCTCCAGATTCGAGACTTCGATCAGTCCGTCCGAGTCACTATCGAGAGGCTGGCTACCTGCCACCGTCGCAGTCGGGGTCGTGACGGGCGCAGGTGTTTCCCGGGGCTCGGGAGACGGTGCTAGTGACGACAGGTCCCGCCCCTGGTCACCGAATTCCTGCCAGGTTGTAACGCCGTCTCCATCGACATCGGCTTTGAGCGCCGGGTATTCCTGGCTGGTACCAAAGTCCCAAAAATCACCAGCTCCCGTTTCCAAGGTAAAGTCACCGTCGGCATTATCCAGATCGATGTTCCACACGCTGAAGACTCCAGTGAATCCTTCGGGCGATTGAAGCTCGGCCGTCGTCTTGCCAGAGTTGGGCGGAACACTGCCATCGCCAACGGCATTCGACTGACCAGATGCTTCGATGTCCCAGAAGCTGATGATCAGCCGCCCAGGATTACGTCCGGCGAGCCCGCCGACGGCACTGTCGCCGCTGACGAAGGCGACGGCGAAGCTCGCGACTACCGTCCCCTGGCCACCTTCGTCCCAGCGGTCGACCCAGGGCATTGAGTTATCACCGACGAGACCTCCCACGACCGCTGATCCCGACACGCTTCCGGTTGCGTAGGTGGCAATAATGGATCCTGAATTGGCTCCGGCGATTCCGCCTGCGGCCTCGTGTCCCGACACATCCCCAGTGGCGTAGCTGGCCGTGACGTTGGATGGATAGAAACCTGCGGCATTGACCCCGATGAGACCACCCACCCTTGAGCTGCCAGTCACGGGACCCTTTGCATACGCAAAGGCCACATGACCTTCTTCGTTACGACCGATAAGTCCGCCAACGTCAGTGACGCCGGACACGTCAGCCACGGCAAAGCTGGCGGCGACTGACGCTTTTTGTCCACGGCTACCGGCGGTGTTCCATCCGACCACGCCACCAACGCGTGACTCGCCGGACGTCTCGGTCGCGGAGTGGCTGAATCTGATGATGCGACGGTTGGCCCCAACCAATCCACCGACGTTGTCCTTGCCGCTGACACGACCGGTGGCAAAGGCGTTGAGGACTTCACCTTCGTTTGTAGCGGCCAATCCGCCGACATTGTGGTCTCCGGTGATGTCTACGCTGGTAACGCCGATGTTTCGCACCACGCTGTCTTCTTGCACATGCGCGAAAAGCCCCGATGCCTCACTGGTGCGATTGTTGAGATTCGATACGTTGGAGTAGAGGTTTTTGATGACATGCCCGTTGCCATCGAAAACGGCCGGAGAGCGATAGGCGCCGTGATTCTTAGGCCGCCAGCCGGTACCGGTCCGCCAATCCGGGTTTACGACTCCCGTGGCGTAGCTACCGGGATCTGCAAAGTCCAGCGAGCGCGTCAGCTCATATCCGAAGCAGAACTCGCAGACCTCTTCGTTCGCCAAAACAGGGAACGCTGAGTAAAACGCCCTACGCATAAAAGCAAAGTCGGGGCGTCCGTTGCCGGCCGAATCCATGCCCATTGCATCCAACTGTTCCAAGTTGGAGACTTCAATCAGACCGTCACCATCCGCGTCGTACTTGCTGTCATCGTGCTGATCAACGGCGACTCGACTCTGCGGACCAAACTCCTGCCAGGTAGCAGTCCCATCTCGGTTGAGATCGACTCTCAGTGCCGGATACTGGTCTGGTCGGCCAAAGTCCCAGACGTCGTCAGCGCCGGTGTTGGGATTGTCATCCGCGTCCGCGTTGTCGATGTCCAGGCGCCAGTTCTCAAATGGACCGGAGTAGTTGGTCGTACCCTGAAGCATAGAGGTTGGAACGCCGCGACTGTTGGTCGGATTGCCCTCGCCAACATCGTTCAATTGAGCTGAGACGTGAGTGTCCCAGACGCTATCCTGGACGACTACCGTCTCCCAGTCACTATGCGGTACGTTTCTTCCGATCAGGGCACCGACGATACCGTTACTTTTGACGCGACCGACACCAAAGGTCGCCCGCACCGTACCAGCCACGTTTGATCCGATGAGACCTCCAACGATCGTGCTTCCGGATACTTCGCCAACGGCGTATGCTGCGACTATGTCGCCAGCGTTCATCCCTACCAGACCGCCGGCAGAGTCGAGCCTAGCCCGCACCGAGCCCGTGGCGTAGCTCGTCGTTACGATGCCACTATTGTGACCGATCAGACCACCGACATCCTCCGCTCCAACGATCCGTCCCGTGGCATGGCTTTTGGAGATTGTTCCTTCATTTATGCCAGCCAAGCCGCCAATTCGCCATACTCCCAACACATTTCCGCTAGCATGGCTCTCGGCAATGTCTCCCTGATTGCTCCCTATCAGTCCGCCGCAGTGACTATCGGCGCAGGCAATGCTGCCTGTCGCGTAACTGCTTGAGACACTTCCCCGGCTGAAGCCGACCAGACCTCCAGCTTCGTATTGTCCGGAAGCTCCACCGTCTGCGTGACTACTCATGATCGAACCAATGTTGGTTCCGACAAGACTGCCGATCTGGGACCAGCCGAGTGCCCGTGCCGACGACCGACTGTTCTGAATGACACCGTGGTTCTCACCGACGAGACCTCCAATCTGGTCGAGTCCATCGACGTTACCGGAGGAATGGGTGCGCTGGATCATTCCCCGGCTGTAGCCGGCCAGGGCTCCGACCATTTGACGGCCTGTGACATCTGCCTTAACTACGCCAACGTCCACGACAGCCGCCGTGCTATCCAAGTATCCGAAAAGGCCTGCGGGTCGTGGTTCGGACCTCTCTTCGAGCCAAAGAATGTAGAGGTTGGCGACGGCGTTCTCGTTGCCATCGAACGTTGCCGTAAACGGACTGGCTTCGGTGCCGATGGGCAGCCAGCCTTCACCGGTTCTCCACGTTGTGTTCGTCGCGCCTGACGCGTAGCTATCCGGGTCGTTGAAATCCAGATTCGTGGCCAGCTCATATCCCCGGCAGGTGGGTGCGCAGGCAGCCCGTAACAAGGCTTGGGAAAAGGCGCTGTAGTAGGCGTCCTCAGCACCAGTCGCGTCGGGCTGTCCGTCGCCGTTGAGATCGTGCCGAACGGCGTCGAGCTGTTCGAGATTATTGATCTCAATGAGGCCGTCGTCATCCAGATCGTGATCGGCGGTGGCCGCTCGGACACTGGTGGCAGCGCTGCAAGCCAGAACAGCGACGAGCACGACGAGCCATAGTACGCCTGATGTCAGCAGTTTGTTTGGCCGGCTGGGAATCACGGCAGCCGTGGCCGGTTGTGGTTGTCGAGCGGTGACGCCGGCATCTGGATGGCGGGGGCGACTTGTCCCGGCCTAGGCACGCGTGGCGGTGCATATGGGGTGGCGCCGCCGGTTGCTGCGGCTCGAAACGCGCGCAGTCGGCGCCGAGGCTCAATGCGACGAGCGTCTCGCCTCTCCCGGGTTAGCCTGAGGCCAATGCGCCACGAGACGTTGACCTGGTGCAGCACCTGCACCACGCCCCCTGGCCCGCCCGAGACATGTGAAGAGGCGTGCATGGTATCTGGCGAAAACGCAGATTCGCAAATTCAGCCATTTCGATATGGGTGCTCGGCGATGCGGCTGGAGGGGATAGCGAGGCCGCGGTAGATCCGGCGGGAGTCGGCGAAGATGACTTCGATGGAGGCGTGGTTGGCCAGTTCAAAGGCAGGCCGGGTCTTGCCGGTGGCGGTGGGGCCGGCGATGACGAGGAGGGGGGCATTGGAGTTCTGAATTCGTGAGCGGCAAGGCCCTGTGTCCCAACTACTGCCTGTTCTCGGGACTCTGGAACATACGCGGGGAGCGGCCGGGCGGCACTGACAAGTGAGGTGAGGGAAGAATCTATGTGCCAGGTTTGCAAGAGGGGATTGAGAGATCAGTCGGGCGAGATGAGAGACGGGCGCGGAGGTATCGGCACGAGGTAGCGCGGGTCCCAGGCTGCGCGCAGCCTGGGCCACAGGCCGGCGGGGCGTGTTCCCCGCGATACCATGGGCTGCGCCCACGCTTTCAGGCAGGTCCTGTTATTCGCATGACTTTGGACGTAGCCAGCGGCGTGTCGGTTGCCACGTCGCCGCCGTATAGCCACCTGCAGGCGGTGCTGGCGGCGAGGGAGTTTGCGGTGACGTGCGAGCTGGGGCCGCCGCGGGCGCCGGATGCTTCGGACGTGCGGAAGAAGGTGGGGATCATCCGCGGGTTCGTGGACGCGGCCAGTTGCACGGATAACCAGGGCGCGGCGCTGAAGATGGCGAACTGGGGGGCGGCGCTGCTGTGCGCGCAGGGCGGGGTGGAGCCGATCATGCAGCTGTCGTGCCGGGATCGGAACCGGCTGGCGATCCAGTCGGACGTGATCGCGGCGCAGGCGTTCGGCGTGCGTAACTTTATGTCAATCAGCGGGGATTCGCTGGTGCTGGGCGATCACCCGATGGCGAAGCCGGTCTTCGACCTGCAGGGGGTGCAGCTGGTGCGTCTGCTGCGGCGGCTGCGGGACGAGGGCCGGACGGCGGCGGGCGATCCGATCAAGGGTGAGTTTGGGTATTTCATCGGCGGGGCGGCCAACCCGTTCGCGCCGCCGTATGGGTGGCGTCCGCTGCGGATGATCAAGAAAGCCGAGGCGGGGCAGGAGTTTGCGCTGACGCAGATGATCTTCAACGTGGAGCGGTTCGCGGACTGGATGTCGTACGTGCGGGACGAGGGGCTGGACGAGCGGGTGCACATCTTCGCGGGGGTGGGTCCGCTGAAGTCGGCGCGGATGGCGGAGTTCATGAAGTTCAAGATCGCGGGCATGGAAGTGCCGGACTCCGTGGTGGAGCGGATGCGGGCGGCGAAGAAACCGCGGACGGAGGGCGTGAAGATCTGCCTGGAGATCATCGAGCAGGTGCGGGAGATCCCGGGGGTTCACGGGGTGCACATCATGGCAATCGACTGGGAGCGGGCAGTGCCGCGGATCGTGAAGGCGGCGGGATTGAAGCTGCCGCGGCCGGTGCCGGAGCCGTCGCTGGCGCCCGGTGTCCTCGAGCCAGCTTCCGCCGCCTGATTGTGTCGGCATCCACGGGCGGCTCGTTGACGGAGTTTCTGGATGCGCTGGGGTCGTCGGCGCCCACGCCAGGTGGGGGCGCGGGGGCGGCGGTGGCGCTGGGGATGGGGGCGGCGCTGGTGGCGATGACGGCGCGGCTGACGACCGGGCGGCGCAAGTTTCGGGCGGTGCAGGCGGATATGGAGCGGGTGATCGAGCGTTGCGATGCGATTCGGGATTCGGCATTGGAGCTGGCGGAGGCAGACGCGGAGGCCTACGGCGAGGTGATGGCGGCATTCGGATCGCCGCGCGGTTCGGACGACGAACGGTCGACGCGGCGCGCGTCAATTGCGAGCGCCTGCGAAGCGGCCAGCCGGGTGCCTCTGCGAGTGGCAGCGGCCGCGAGTGAAGTGATCGAGCTGGCTGCCGAGACGGCGGTCAAAGGCAACCCGAATGTGATCAGCGACGCGGGGGCCGGGGCCTCGTTGGCGCGGACGGCGATTCGAATCTGCGAGATGAACGTGCAGGCCAACCTTGGATCCATTGGGGATGCGGCGGTGCGTGACGAACTGTCGGGTGAACTAGCCAGGGCGCTGGCGGCGCGGGATGCGGCCGACGGCGTGGTGGATGGCGTGCTCGGGAACGGTTCGGCATGAGCGCGGCGGAGGTGTGGTCGGGTCGGGGGCCGGCACGGGCGCTGCGGGCGGCGGTGAGCGAGCGGGTCGCAAAGCTGGAAGGCAACGGGCCTCTGGCGCTGCACATGATCCTGGTTGGGGATGACCCGTCGGCGCGGGGATATGCGCGGGCGGTGCAGCGGGGGTGCAAGCGGGTGGGTGTACGGGCTGTCATGGATGAACTGCCGGGCGATTCGTCGACCAGAGAGGTTGTGGATCGCGTGCAGGGATTGAATGCCGATGCCGGCGTGCACGGGATCCTGCTGGGATTTCCGCTGGCGGGCCAGGTGGATGACGCCGCGATCGTGGACGCCATCGATCCGGCCAAGGATGTGGACCGGTTGACGACGGCGGCGGTTGGCGAGCTGTTTGGCGGGCATTCGCCGGTGGGGCCGGCGACGGCGGCGGCGGTGATCGAGTTGCTGGACTATTACGAGGAACCCATTGAGGGGCGAAGAGTCGTGGTAGTGGGACGAAGCAACGTGGTGGGCAAGCCGTTGTGGGCGATGTTGCTGGCGCGGAATGCGACGACGACGGTGTGTCATTCGCGGACGGTGGATTTACCCGGGGTAACGTCGGAGGCGGAGATCCTGGTGGCGGCGACCGGCAGTCCCGGGTTGATCGGAGCCGAGCACGTGGGGGCTGGCGCCGTGGTGGTGGATGTGGGGACGACGTACCGCAATGGGACGGTGCTGGGTGACGTGGACTTTGAGGCCGTTGCCCCGCGTGCGCGAGCCGTGACGCCGGTGCCGGGGGGGATTGGGCCGATTACGAACTACTGCCTAATGCGGAACCTGGTTGAACTGGTCGAACGTCGCAGTCACTAACCGGAGAAACCATGAATCCATCGCAGCCGCCGGATATAGAAATTGCGCAGAGTGCCGTCCTCAAGCCGATCGAGGAGGTCGCAGCAGGCCTTGATTTGGGCGCGGATGAGATCGATCCGTATGGGCGGACGAAGGCGAAGGTTACGCGGGCGGCGATCGATGCACGGAAGGACGCGCCTGACGGGGACCTGGTGCTGGTGACGGCGATTACGCCGACGCCGGCGGGTGAGGGCAAGACGACGACGACGATCGGGCTGACGCAGGCGTTGCAGGGGCTGGGGCACCGGGCGCTCAGCGCGACGCGGGAGCCGTCGTTGGGTCCGGTGTTCGGGGTGAAGGGCGGGGCAGCCGGCGGGGGGTACGCGCAGGTGCTGCCGATGGAGGACATCAACCTGCACTTCACCGGCGACTTCGCGGCGATCAGCGCGGCGCACAACCTGCTGGCGGCGATGCTGGATAACCACCTGCACCAGGGGAACGCGCTGGGACTCGATGCGCGGCGGGTGCTGTGGCGGCGGGTGATCGACATGAACGACCGGGCGCTGCACGGGATCGTGACGGGCCTGGGCGGTCGCACGCGCGGGGTGCCACGCGAGACGGGGTTCGACATTACGCCGGCCTCGGAAGTGATGGCGGTACTGTGCCTGGCGCGGGACCTGGAGGATTTGAAGGCGCGGTTTGCGCGGATCGCGGTGGCGGAGCGCCGGCCGGGCGACTACGTGACGGCGGCCGATTTAGCCGCGCATCCGGCCATGGCGATCCTGATGCGGGAGGCGATGCTGCCGAACCTGGTGCAGAACCTGGAGGGCGGGCCGGCGCTGATTCACGGGGGGCCGTTCGGGAACATCGCGCACGGCTGCAATTCGCTGGTGGCGACGCGGCTGGCGCTGAAGCTGGCGGACCTGGTGGTGACGGAGGCGGGGTTCGGGGCCGACCTGGGTGCGGAGAAATTCTTCAACATCAAGTGTCCGGCGGGCGGGCTGCGGCCGCGGGTGGCGGTGCTGGTGGCGACGGTGCGGGCGCTGAAGCTGCACGGCGGGGCCAACAGGCGCGACCTGGCCAGCGAGGACCTGGACGCGCTGCGGACGGGCATGCCGAACCTGGCAGCGCACGCGGAGAATTTGCGGAAGTTCGGGGTGCCGGTAGTGGTTGCCGTCAATCGGTTTCCGACCGATACGGATGCCGAGGTGGACGCGGTGCTGGCGGCTGCCGAGAGGCTGGGCGCACCGGCGGCGCTCTCTACGGTGTTCAGCGACGGCGGGGCCGGGGGCGAAGAGTTGGCCCGGCAGGTGGTGGCGACGCTGGCAGGGGGCGAGGACGACTTCAAGCCGCTGTATGAGGCGGAGGCACCGCTAACCGAGAAGATCGAGACGGTGGCGCGGGAGATTTACGGGGCGGACGGGGTGGACTACGCGCCGGTGGTGGCGCGGCGGTTGCGGCGGTTGGATCGCGGGGTGGCTCGGGGATTCCCGGTGTGCATGGCGAAGACGCAGTACTCGCTGTCGGACAACCCGTCGTTACTGGGGCGTCCGAGTGGCTTCCGGGTGACGGTGCGGGACGTGCGGCTGTCGGCGGGGGCCGGGTTCGTGGTGCCGTTGACGGGCGACATCCTGACCATGCCGGGGCTGCCCAGGCGGCCGTTTGCCGAGGACATGGATATTTCGGCCGACGGGACGATTAGCGGGCTGGCTTAGGTCCCTTATGAGAGCTTTGCAGAGCCCTGGGTTGATTGCCCGGAAGACCCCTCACCGATTTCCGGCGAAGACGCCGGAATCTGCCTCTCCCCCAGGAGAGGGTAAAGAACGTGCCGGCCTGTGAAGATCGTGCTGAGTCGGGGGTTGGTTGCGCGGAAGACCCTCACCCCAGCCCTCTCCCAGAGGGAGAAGGAGAAAGATTCGGACGCACACTGGGTCTTGCGACGGTCTCCGAGGAGACGAACAGCGCACCGTCGATCTGAAGAGATTTGCATTGCCAGCGCGAATCCTGTCAGTCGGTCTCGGCCGAAGCCGCTGCTAGTCGGACCTCGTCGACGGCCCAGTAGAGGGCCGCGAGGATGATGAGGGGGTCGAGGATCTGCCAGAGGGTTCCGTTCTGGAGGAAGGTGGCGTTGATCAGGTCGAGCGCGCCGAAGGCGAGGGCCAGGACGGCGCCGACGCGATAGGCGGTCCCGCCGCGTTCCCAGAGGCTGAGGGCTCCGGCGACGGCGAAGCCGACGACGAGGGCGTTGATGGATTCCCAGACGGCTTGCGTGTTCTCGCCGAATGCCGAGGCTGAGAAGTCGTCGGAGTGGTCGCCGTAGTAGTTGACGAAGACGAGGACAGCGAAGCCCACGAGGATGAGGGCCCAGGCGGACTTGACATTGCGCGTGTTGCGCCAGAGCCACCAGACGCCGGTCACGGATATGAGCAGGGCGGCGAACTGCCAAATTTTCCAGGCCCAACTGTCGACGTTGATCCGGGTCTCGGAGACCACGGAGCCGGCGTCAATCCAGGCGTAGAGCATGGCGGCCACGACGGCGGCCGCGGCAAGGGAACCGGCGAATCCGAGATTCTGTCGTTCAAGCCAGCACCGCATCACGCTACCCTCCCATTTCCGTGTCAGGTCGAGCGCCCGGCTTGAGCGCCGCCACCGACCACAGCAAGAAAACCAGAGCCCGCAAGGGGTTGAGCGCGTCCCAGAGCGTGAAGTCGTTGACGAAATAGGCGTTGGCGAACAGGACAACGCCCAGAGCAGCGAGGATCACTGCACCGAGGCGATCCAACAGGCCGCCACGCTTCCACAGGAGCGGAACGGCGATGAGCACGCAGCCAATAAAGACCGGGTTGACGGTCTTCCAGATGTTGCCGAAGTTGCCTTCGAAGAGACCGTCGCCGTAGGAGTTGAGGAAGACGGCCAGGGCAAGCACACCCAAGACCAGGCCGCGCGTCCAGACGATGCGCCGGGTGCCGCGCCAGAGCCACCAGACGCCGGGGATGGCCATGAGCAGGGCGCCGACCTGCCAGAGGCGCCAGGCCCAGTTGGAGGTATTGGGAATGCCCTCGCGGGACAGCATGCCGGTTGAGGCGCCCCAGGCGAAGAGCGCGACGAAGAGGATGGCGGCGTAGAGGAGGGCCTCGGCGGCGCCGAGGTCGCGGGGGCGAAGTGGATTAGTCATTGCGTTGCTTCCTCATGTGGTCGTCAATCACCTCCCACGGGGCCACCGATGTCCGGGCTGAGGCCGACGACCGCCCAGAGCAGGGCGACCAGCATCATGATCGGGTCGAGGGCGCTCCAGAGGTTCTCGTTGTTGATGAAGAGGTAGTTGATGAACACGAGGATGCCGGTGATCGCCGATACCGCGGCCAGGAAGCGGCCTCTGTTGCAGCCAGACCTAAGGACCGAGAGTCCGACGACGGCGGCGAGGGTGACGAAGAGGCCGTCGAGGACCGCCCAGACGGCGCCCAGGTGGTCGCCGAAGATTTCTTCGGTGTAGGTGTTGAGGAAGATGACGAGGGTGAGCAGGACCATCGCCAGGGTTCGGATGCGGGGCTGGCTCTGGCCGTTGGACCAGAACCAGGCGGCGCCGGCGGCGGCGATGAGCAGGGTTCCGATTTGCCAGAGCTGGTAGCGCCAGTTTTCGGGCCCTAGCTGGTCAGGATCGACAACGACGGACTGCTGATTCCAAGCGAAGAGGGCGACGACGATGAAGGCGGCGCCAAGCAGGAGTTCGGTGGTGCTGAGGTTGCGGCGTTGCACCAGCAACTGCATGGGTGAGCCTCCGCATCGAAGCCTTAGCACCCACGCCGCCCGCGTGGGCGAGCCGACCAAGCTGGGGAGAGTTTAGCCAGTGGGAGATTGTTATGTCGACGCGCCCATCGCGGAGGTCTCTCTCAGGTGACACCCTTGCGTAACCCAAGGCTGGTTGCGCGGAAGACCCCTCACCCCAACCCTCTCGCCCAGGAGAGGGATTAAGGCGCGGCTGCACATTCGAGGACGTGGGGCGTTTTGCAAAGCGCTCTCAGGTGAGGACGAGTTGGCGGTGGAGGTGTTTGCGGTTGCGGAGGACTACGGTGGGGGCGGTCGCGCTCAGTTCGCCGCGATCGCCTCGCGCAGGTCGGCGGCGACGCGGAGGGCGCGGGCCGCCTGCTCGGAGGCCTGAAGGGCGCTGTCGCCGGTGTAGCGGACGGGGTTCAGCATTTCGGCCAGCCGCTCGGCGCCCAGGCGCACGGCGATTTCCTCGTCCTTCGCGAGCAGCGAGGCGAAGGACGTCCCGCTGGTGGCGGCCTCCTGCGCCGCCTCGTAGATGACATCGTGCGCACGCTGCCGCCCGATCTCGCGCCCCAGCTCCAGCATCAGGCTCTCCGACATGATCAGTCCGCCCGAGAGTTCCAGGTTCTTCCGCATCCGCTCCGGGAAGACGCGCAGCCCCTCGGCCACGTCGAGCAGCCGCACGAGGATGTCGCCGGTCAGCTCAACCGCCTGCCGCAGGGCGCGGTCGATCATCATCGAGCGGCTGCCGTCGGCCTCGTGGTCGCCGAGCATTGCCTCGATTGCGAGCGGGACCAGCGATCGCAGGTGCGTCTCGTCGGCGACGATGTCCATGCAGAGCTTGGGATTGCGCTTCTGGGGCATCGTGCTGCTGCCGACGCTGCCGGGCGGCACGGGCTCCTCGACCTCCCCAAACTCGTCCGCCATCAGCGTGCGCACCTCGCGCGCGGCCTTTCCGCAGCTCGTACAGAGCATTGCAAGGACGAGGACGTATTCCGTCAGGTGGTCGTAGATCGTGCGGCCGGGCAGCGGCATCGAGCCGAGCCCGAGCAACTCGCCCATCCGCCGCTGCAGCGCGGCGCCGTGGCCCTGGAACGAGGCGGCGGTGCCCGCGCCGCCGCCGAGCATCGCGACGAAGGCGCGCGGCTCCAGCTGCCGCAGCCGCTGCGCGTGGCGGCAGAGTTCGTCGATCCACACCGCAACCTTGGCTCCGAACGTCGAGGGCACGGCGTGCTGCCCGTGGGTGCGGCCGGCGATCGCGTGGTCCTTCGTGCGCTCAGCGAGTGATGCAAGCGCCTGGAGCAGGCCGGCAAGCTCTGTGAGGACGATGCGGTGCGCCTTGCGCAGCTGCAGGATGCTGCCCGTCTGGATGATGTTCTGCGTGGTCGCGCCCCAGTGGACGTAGCCGCCGGCGTCGCCGTCGCAGATCCGGTCGAACTCCCAGACGAGCGGCACCAGGCCGTGCCCGGTGACGCGCAGCCCCTCGGTGACGCGCTCGAGGTCGAAGAGTTCGAGGTGGGCCTTGCGCTCGATCTCCGTAGCGGCCGCCGCGGGAATCATCCCGATCTCCGCCTGCGCGCGGGCCAGCGCCGCCTCGACGTCAAGCCAGGCCTGCCAGCGCGCCTGCTGCGCGAACAGGGCGCGGATGCCGGGGTCGCGGACGCGGAGCGCGGTCGGTCGTTCTTGGCTCATGGTGTGCTCCTGGGACGGGCGGCGATGCTACGCGATCAGCCTCGCGCGCCGGGCGCGGCGGCCAGGCCGGGAAGGGTCTCGGCGGACAGAGGTCCTAATGTCGACTCGGGTGGTGGGTCTTCGAAGGTATTCAGTGAAGCCAGCTCGAACCGGGAGAAGGTTCCAGGTGACCGAGCTGGTGCATGGATCCTCGACCGAAAGACCCTCACCCTAACCCTCTCCCATTGTCCAGACCGGACACATAGTGGACAGGTGTTCGGAGACATGGTGGACACCTAGACAAGTTCCCGCAGATCCAAGGTGCCCAGGTCGTCGGTCAGGAACCGGATGGCCCAGCAGCCATCGGTGGGCGTCGGGCGGAAGGCCACGGGCTGGCCGCGCAAGGCTTTGGGCAGCCGCAGCTGGCGCCCCTGGAACGAGACCCAGCCGCCGGCTTGGACCTTGCGGACCTGATCGTCGGGGCCGTAGGGCGGCGGCGGCAGCTGCGCGGGATAGGGCCGGGCGCTGAGGTGATAGCGACTGGCGGGCACGGCCAGGGCCAGCGCCTCGTGCGGCCGCACCTGGTTGTACTCCTGGCGCCAGGCATCGAAGGCGGTCTGCCAGGCGGGCAGATCGGGCCGCGGCGGCTGCCGCCCGAGCTCGCGCTCCAGCGTGCCGTGGAAGCGCTCGTCCTTGCCCAGGGTCTGCGGGTGGTACGGGCGGCTGTGGCTGACGGCGATGCCCAGGCGCCGCAGCCAGACCGTCAGCGGGGTGTAGGGATGGGCCGGGTGATTGCCCCAGGGACTGCCGTTGTCGACGAGCAGCCGGTCGGGCAGGCCATAGCGCTGGAAGGCCGTGATCAGGTGGCTGCGCACGGTGGCCGTGCGCTGGTTGGCACAGGCGGCCAGGCCGAGGGCGTAGCGCGAGTGGTCGTCCAGGATGGTCAGCGGATGGCAGCGCCCGGGCCCACAGGGCCAGCCGGCCTTGAAGTCCATCTGCCACAACGCGTTGGGGTACGGATGCTCGAACCGCTGCCAGGCCCGCGGCTGGCCGGCCCCCTGGGTGGGGTCCAGCTGGTCGTGGCGCCGCAGGATGGCGGTGATCGTGGAGGCCGCCGGCAGCGGCTGGATCCCCTGGCGGGCCAGCAGCACCCGCAGCTTGCGACCGCCCCAGGTGGGGTGCTCGGCACGCCGCGCCAGCACGGCCTGCTCGATGGCCGGGGTCGTCTGCGCCGGACTGCGGTGCGGCCGCCGCGAGCGGTCCTGCAAGCCCGCCGTCCCCTCCGCCGCGTACCGCTGCAGCCACTTGTAGCCGGTCGGCGGCGCAATCTTGAAGGCCCGGCACAAGGCCCGCCGGTTCGCGCCGGGCTGTTGCGCCAGGGCCACAAACTCCGCCCGCTGCTCCGTCATCGATCGATCCTTGAACGGCACCGGCCCCTACCCTCATGGCATCCCAATGTGTCCACCATGTCTCCGAACGGGTGTCCATGATGTCCCCGGTCTGCACACCCACGGGGAGAGGGGAAAGAACGGCGCCTCCCTGAAGAGAGTGGCACCGAACACGATTGCCCACCGAGCAAGAGGCCAACGAATACAGGGCACACCGAGGAGTGCAGTCTGACCACAGCGAGTCGCTAGCCGCGCAGTCAGGCCGTGTTCAGGTGCGGCCGAATTCGCGGTCGAGGAGTTGGCGGCTGAGGAGGATGACGGTGGGGCGGCCGTGGGGGCAGGTGAGGCCGAGGTCGCAGGCTTCGAGGTCGCGGATGAGGGCGGACATTTCGTCGAAGGCCAGGGGTGCGCCGGACTTGACGGCGGCACGGCAGGCGAGGGACCAGCGGAGGCGGTCGGCGGCGGCGAGGCGCTGGAAGTCCGGGGTCTGGGCTTCGGCGACGACTTCGCGGAGGTAGGTGGCGGCGTCGATGCGGCCAAGAGCCGAAGGGACGGCGCGAAGGAGCCAGGCGGAGGGGCCGAAGGCGGTGACGTCGAAGCCGAGCGCGCGGAGATCGTCGGCGTGGGCGGCGACCCAGTCGCTTTCCTCGGCGCTGAGGTCGACGCTGGTGGGATCGAGGAGACGCTGGGTGGAGGCGTCGGCGGTGTTGGTGAGGCGTTCGAAGAGGACGCGTTCGTGGGCGGCGTGCTGGTCGATGAGATAGAGGCCGCGGGGACCGGCGGCGACGATGTAGGTGTTTTCGACCTGGCCGAGGGGGCGCATGACGGGGGAGCGCAGGCCCGGGGCGGGTTCCGGCTCATAGTCGTTCGGCGATGGGGGCGGACCTCCGCCGGCGCCGAGATGGCGGCTGGGTGGGGGCGGACCGGACTCCCAGCGGGCGTCGCCTGTGGGGAAGAAGAACTGGTCGACGACGGGGCGGTCGAGGCGGGCGGGGGCGATTTCGGTGGAGGACGCGAGGGCGCGGCGGACGGTGGCGGAGAGACGTCGGAAGACTTCGCCGGAGCGGCGGAAGCGGACTTCGGCCTTGGAGGGGTGGACGTTGACGTCGACTTCCTCGGGGGGAATGGTCAGGTTCAGCACGATCACGGGGAAGCGGCCGGTGGGCATGACGCTGCGGTAGGCCTCGCTGACGGCGGCGGAGAGGAGGCGGTCGCTGACCCAGCGGCCGTTGACGAAGAGGGCGATGTCGGCGCGCGAGGAGCGGTGCAGGTGGGGCTGGGAGACGAAGCCGTCGATGCCCAGGGTTTCGCCGGGCGGGAGCTCGATGAGCTCGTCGACGAGGGTTGCGCCGTAGATTGCGAGGAGGGCGGTGCGGAGATCGCCGTCGCCGGGGGTGCGGACGCGCTCGCGGTGGCCGTCGTGGAGCCGAAACGCGACGTGGGGGTGGCCGAGGGCGGCGCGGGTGACGGCGGCGACGATGTGGCCGAGCTCGGTGCGTTCGGCCTTGAGAAACTCGAGGCGTGCGGGGATGGTTCGGAAGAGTCCACGAACGGTGACGCGGGTGCCGCGGGCGCCGCCGACGGGTCGTTCCTCGATGACGCGCTCGTCGCGGGCGAGGACTTCGCGGCCGGGCTGGCCATCGGCGGTGACGGATCTAAGGGTCAGCTCCGCCACGGCGGCGATGCTGGCGAGGGCTTCGCCGCGGAAGCCGAGGGTCTGGATGCGGGCGAGGTCGTCGACGGTGGTGAGCTTGCTGGTGCTGTGGCGTTCGACGGCGAGGGCGACCTGGTCAGGCGGGATTCCACAGCCGTCGTCAGTTATCTCAATAAGCGCCTTGCCGCCCTGTTCGACGGCGACGTCGATGCGACGAGCGCCGGCGTCGAGGGCGTTGTCGAGGAGCTCGCGGACGACAGAGGCGGGGCGCTCAATGACTTCGCCGGCGGCGATCTTGCCGCTGATTTCCGGCGGAAGGCGCCGGATGCTCACGAGCGCAGGTCGCGCTGCAACTCGTAGAGCGCGGTAAGGGCGTCCAGGGGGGCGAGTTGCTCCAGGTCGAGGGAGCGGAGATCGTCGAGCACGGGGTGTTCGGGGGGCGGCAGGAGGCTGAGCTGGGTGGGCGACGGGCGGCCGTTGGACTGGGTCTCGAGTTCGCCGAGGATGGCGGCGGCGCGGCGGATGATGGTGGAGGGCAAGCCGGCCATCTCGGCGACGTGGACGCCGAAGCTGCGGTCGGCGGCGCCGGGCATGACACGGCGGAGGAAGACCACCTGGCCGTCCTGCTCGATAGCCGAGGCGTTGAGGTTGTGGACGCGGGGAAGCAGGTCGGCCACGGCGGTGAGCTCGTGGTAGTGGGTGGCGAAGATGGTGCGGGCGCGCAGGCGGGGGTGGTTGTGCAGGTGCTCGATGACGGCGCGGGCGACGGAGATGCCGTCGTAGGTGCTGGTGCCGCGGCCGATTTCGTCGAGGACGATCAGGCTGCGGGGGGTGGCCTGGGCGAGGATGGCGGCGAGTTCCAGCATCTCGACCATGAAGGTGCTGGCGCCGGCCGCGAGGTCGTCGTGGGCGCCGACGCGGGTGAAGATGCGGTCGACGATGCCGATGGAGGCGCGGGCGGCCGGGACGAAGCTGCCGACCTGGGCCATGAGGACGATTAGGGCGACCTGGCGCAGGTAGGTGGACTTGCCGGCCATGTTGGGGCCGGTGAGGACGGCGATCTGGCGCTCGGCGGGATCCAGGAACGAGTCGTTGGGGACGAAGCGTTCGTGCTGGGCGAGTTCAACGACGGGGTGGCGGCCGGATTCGATTTCGAGGGCGTCGCCTTCGGATAGGTCGGGTCGGACGTAGGCCTGGCGTTCGGCGACCTCGGCGAGGCCGGCGGCGACGTCGAGCGCGGCCAGGGCCTGGGCCGTGCGCTGGAGGGCGGGGCCGTCGGCGCTGAGGCGGTCGACGACTTCGTCGAAGAGGGTGCGCTCAAGCTCGGCGATGCGTTCCTCGGCGCCGAGGACGCGTGACTCGTATTCTTTGAGCTCGGGGGTGACGTAGCGCTCGGCGTTAGCGAGGGTCTGGCGGCGCTGGTACGTGTCGGGCACCTGCTCGCTGTGGGCGCGGCCGACTTCGAGGTAGTAGCCGAAGACGCGGTTGTAGCCGACCTTGAGGCCGCGCAGGCCGGTGGACTCGCGTTCGCGGCGTTCGAGGCCGGCGATCCAGCCCTTCGCTTCGGCCGCCGCGTCAACGACGCGGTCGAGTTCGGCGCTGTAGCCGGGGCGGATGATCTGGTTGCCGCGTTCGGTAATGGCGCGCTCGATGAGGGCGCGAGCTTCGGTGCAGGGATCGAGGGCGTTTCGCAGGTCGGTGAGGGCCGGTTGGTCGGCATTTAGCGTCTCGCGCAGGTCGGTGACGGCGTCGAGCGCCGCGGCCAGGTGGCGGACATCGGAGGCAGAGACCGCTCGGCGCACGACGCGGTTGGCCAGGCGCTCAAGGTCGCCAACCCGATCCAGGGCGGCTTGAACGCGTGCGCGCAGTCCCGGGTCATCAAGAAGAACCTGCACACGGTCGAGGCGTTGTTCGAGGCGAGCGCGGTCGATCAGCGGGCGGGTGAGCTGTTCGCGCAGGCGGCGGGCGCCCATAGGGGTGTGGGTGCGGTCGAGGACCCCCAGGAGGCTGCCCTCGCGACGGGCGTCACGGCCGGCGGTTTCGAGTTCGAGATTGCGGCGGGTGAAGGCGTCGAGCTCCATGAAGTCGGAAGTGCCATAGACGTGGACGCCGGTGAGGACGTGGAGGGCGGCAGTGTCGGTGTCCTCGACGTACCGCAGGAGGACGCCCACGGCGTGGGTGGCGAGGGGACGGCCCTGCAGGCCGAGGCCTTCGAGGTCGCGGACCTGGAAGTGGCGGGTGACCATTTCGCGAGCGGCGGCCGGGTCGCGCAGCCAGGCCTGGTCGTCCTGGGAGACGCCGGTGGAGACTTCGCCGTCGGGGAGACCGAGGATGAGGGTCTCGCGGGCGCCGATGCGGGCGAGTTCGCGGGCCAGGGCCTGGGGACTGGCCTGGCAGGCAGCCAGGTCGCCGGTGGTGATGTCGGCGTAAGCCAGGCCGCGGGCGTCGCCGTCGGCAACCGCTACGGCCAGGTAGTTGTTGGACTCGGGCTGGAGCCAGTCCTCGTCGAGGACCGTGCCGGGAGTGATGACGCGCGTGACCTGGCGTTCGACGAGGCCGCGGCCGACCTCGCCGACCTGGTCGCAGACGGCGACACGCAGGCCGGCCTCGATGAGGCGACCGATGTAGGTGGGGGCGGCGTGGAAGGGGGACACCGCACATGGACACGCGGTTGCCTTTGCCGAACTCGCGGGAGGTGAGGACGATCTGCAGTACGGCGGCGGCGCGTTCGGCGTCTTCATCGAACATCTCGTAGAAGTCGCCGAGGCGGAAGAGCAGGATCGCGTCGGGCTGCTGCTGTTTTATGTCAAGGTACTGGCGCCGCAGGGGCGTCAGCTTAGGCTCGGTTGTCGTCAAGCGCCTCCCCTCGCGCGCTGCCGGACAAAAACCGAACTTCGACTCAGCCTAGCACCGGGCGATGTGTCGCCCTGGTCCGCCCAATAAAGCGTCAGCTGTCAATCAGCCCGCGCAGGTAATCGTGCGCCTCGGCGGCGTAGGCGAGGGGGTCGAGTCCGTCGAAGTTGGGGCTGTGCATGACCAGCCAGCCGTCGTAGCCGATGGCCTTGAGGCAGCCGACCACGCCGGGGATGTCCACGCCGCGGGGGTCGTCGACGTGGAGATTCCGGTACTGGACGTAGCCGCCCTGGGCGCTGATGGGAATGCCCTCGTCCGGTCCGACCAGCAGCATGTTCTGGACTTCGGCGTGCTTGATGTGGGGGGCGAGGGTGCGGACGGCGGATTCCAGGTAGTCCTGGCCTTCGATGTAGAGGTTGGCGGGTTCAAAGACGAGGCCGACGTTGCTGCGGTTGACGCGGCGCAGCATGTCGAGGGAACCAGCCGCGGTGTTGAAGGGGGTGCCGTGGTGGGTGAACTGGACGAGGTCGACGCCGAAGGCGGCGGCCCTGTCGGCGGCTTCGCGGACCAGGGGAATCTGCTCGATGGAGCCGATGCTGGGGCGGATGCGCTCGGCGCCGATGCGGAGGGCGAGGTCGAGGTATTCGTCGAAGCGGGGGCTGAAGCGGCCTTCGGTGGCGGAGTCGGCCACGAGGCAGCAGGCAGCGAGGTTGTGTTCGTCGAGGGCCTGGCGGATTTCGGTGACGCGGGCGGCAGTCGCCCCGACCTCAAGCTGCGAGTTGCGGACTTCGAGTGCTCCGTAGCCGATGCGGGCGGCGGCTTCGGCCAGTTCGGGCAGATCGATCAAGGCCCGGGTTTTTTCGTGGGGGGCTTCGACGACTCGTCCGGAAAGCGCCAGTTTCATCTCGGGCTCCTGACAGTTCGAATTGACGTAGGGAACAGTGGCGGGCAGATCGCTTCCAGGCTACGCATCCATCTCCAACAGGACTTTGCCGCACTGGCCAGTTTGGATCATGTCCATTGCAGTTTCGAACTGCTCCAGCGGGAAAGTGTGGGTGAGCATTGGGTCCAGGGCGTCGCCGTGGCGGATTAGGAAGGCTTCGGTGCGATACCAGGTGTCCCATATGAGGCGGCCGGTGACGCCGTAGACCTCCAGACCCTTGAACAGTAGGTCGTCGGCCAAGTCGATGCTGACCGACGTTGGCGGGATGCCGAGGAGCACGACCTTGCCGGCATTGGCCGAGAGGCGCAGGGCCTGGCGGAAGGCATCCGGGTGGCCGGACATTTCCAGGCTCACGGTCGGGCGGCTGCCCAGGGCGTTGAAGAGGTCCGACTCGAACGACGGCGAGGCGGCATCCAGGGTGGCGTGGGCGCCCATGGTTTCGGCCAGGCCGCGACGATAGGCAGAGACGTCGCTGGCCACGATCGGATAGGCGCCGACCGAGTGGGCGACGGCGATGGACATGAGGCCCATGGGCCCGCAGCCGTAGACGGCGATGGGCTGGCCGGAGACGTCGAAGCGCATGGCGGCGTGGACGGCGTTGCCCAATGGCTCGAACAGGACGGCGCGTTCGAGGGGGATTTCCGGTCGCACCTTCCAGGCGACACGGGCGGGGACGGCGACGTGCTCGGCGAAGCCGCCATCCACGTCGATGCCGAGGATGCGCAAGTCTTCGCAGACGTGGGCGTTGCCGGTACGGCAGGCGCGGCAGACGCCACAGAAGATGTGACTCTCGACGGCGACCAACTCACCCACGTTGAATCCCTTGGCGGCGGCGCCGACGGCGGCCACCTCGCCCACGATTTCGTGTCCGAGGGTGAAGGGCGTGGGGAAGTTGAGCTCGGCCCAGGAATCCCAGGCGTAGAGGTGGCGGTCGGAGCCGCAGATGCCGGCGCGGCGGACGCGCAGGAGGAGTTCGTCGAACCCGGGTTCAGGTCGTTCGACCTGGGCGACTTCCACGCCGGGCTCCGGGCGCGCTTTTCGTATGGCGAGCATCGTCAGTCAAGGGCTCCTTGTGCTGGTTAGCCGTCGAGCACGCGGTCGGCGGCCACGGGTAACTGGTTCAAGCAGGGCCGGCGCGCGGACCGCGGTCACGGCCCCTGGGGTGGTTGGCCATGCGGTTTTCGGCGGCACGTTCAACGGTGGTGGTGATATGGCGGGCGCGGGTGGGCGCGGTCCTGGCGGATTTGATCCACCAGAGGATGTTCCTCTTGGCCGAGGCGGAGAAGCGGGTGAAATGCGCTTGCGCCGAGGGGCTGGATTGCAGGGCCCTGGCCAGGTCGTTGGGAATCACGAGGTCTTCGATCTCGTCTGAGATCGTCCACGCGCCGTTGGCCCTGGCGGCGTCGACCAGCGCCTGGCCGGCCGGTTGCAGGCGGCCTTCCTCGACGAGCCGGGCGATCTTGGCCCGGTTGATGCGCGACCAGGGGCTGGTGGGGTTGCGCGGGCAGAACCAGCGCATGGCGCGTTCGTGGTCCAGCCGGTTGGTGCGCGAATCGATCCAGCCGTAGGCCAGCGCTTCGTCGACCGTGTCGGAGTATTCCAGCGCCGGCCTGCCGGTGTGCTTTTTCCAGACGACCAGCCAGACGCCGCTGGAGGCGTCGTGGTTCTGGTGGAGCCAGTCGCGCCACTGGCGCAACGAGTGCGCGTGGAACATTGGTTTGCCGTCGCGGTGGAGCTCAGCCACGCGCGGTCAGCGGCAATGGACCAGTCGGTTCAGGAAGCCTCAGCCGATTCCGCCATCGCCACCTCGAGTTTGCCAATCTCGTCCGTCAGCACAGGCAGCATGTCGGCTTCGTCCACAGTCTGCAGGATTTCGCCGTGGCGGAAGATTACCGCGCGGCCCTTGCCGCCGGCGATGCCTAGGTCGGCGTCCATGGCTTCGCCGGGACCGTTGACCACGCAGCCCATGACGGCGACTTTCATGGGCTGCTTGACGCCCTTCATTACGTCCTCGACCGCGTCGGCCAGGCCGTAGAGGTCGATCTCGCAGCGTCCGCAGGATGGGCAGGAAACCATGGTTGGTCCAACGGTCTTGAGGCCGAGGACCTTGAGAATCTCGTTGGCGACGCGGACTTCTTCGACCGGGTCGGTGGTAAGGGAGACGCGCATGGTGTCGCCGTAGCCGTCCCACAGCAGGCTGCCCAGACCCACGGAGGAACGAATGATGCCGGTGCTGGGCGGGCCGGACTCGGTGATGCCGATGTGGAACGGATACATCACCAACTGGGCCAGCTGCTTGTAGGCGTTGATGGTGACATCGACCTCGAAGGACTTCATGGAGATCTTGATCTGATCGAAGTTCATGTCTTCGAGGATTTTTACGTGTTCCACGGCGTCCTCGACCATGAGGTCCACGAGTTCGTCGCCTTCGGGACGACCGTCGAACTTCTTGGACCAGGCTTCCTGGATCGATCCGGAGTTCACGCCGATGCGGATCGGGATGTCACGGTCCTTGCAAGCGCGGACGACCTTTTCGACGTTTTCGCGTCCGCCGATGTTGCCCGGGTTGATGCGAAGGCAGTCGAACTCGGCTTCGGCCGCCATGAGGGCGAGCCGGTAGTCGAAGTGGATGTCCGCGACAAGGGGGGCATCGGTGCGCGCGCGGATGTCCTTGAGGGCGGCGCCGGCGTACTTGTCGGGCACGGCCAGGCGGACGATGTCGCAGCCGTGCTCCATCAGGCGCTCGATCTGGGCCACGGTGGCATCGACGTCGCGCGTGTCGGTGATGGTCATGGACTGCACGGCAACGGGCGCGCCCCCGCCGATCGGCACGTCCCGAACCTTGATCTGGTAGGACCCGCGTCGCTTGATCATGCGCTCAGGCTCTTGGCTGTGCCATGGGGTCGTTCTTTGAATCGTACCCCGGATTCCGCGCCCCGACCAGAATTGGCCGAGCCGGCTGTAGGCGAGCCCTGGGCCCGGACAGCAACATCGCCGCACGTGCCGTGGGCACCGGACCGTTCAAAGCAGTCGCAGGGCCGGGATCAACCAGCCGGCGCCCGGTCGTGCGAATCCGGGTGTGCGCCGGGCAGCCGATCGGAACCGGCGCCCCCTTAACGCGCCCGACGCCAGCCGCGCTAGTCGCGGCTGGCGTCGGGAGTAAACGTGTCGCGCCTGACGAGCGCTACATCATCATGTCGTCCATCTTCATCATCTTGTTGATCTCGTCTTCCGAGATCCCGACGCCGTAGAGCACGCCGGTGTCGGTACCCGCCAGGAACGCCTTCTCCGTGCCCCGACCGATCACGTCAGCGGCAATGCGGTGCGGCAGGTCCATGCCCATGCCCATGTCCATGTCCATACCCATGTCCATGCCCATGTCCTTGTCGTCGCCCATGCTCATGTCGTCACCCATGCTCATGTCGTCGCCCATGCTCATGTCATCGCCCATGCCCTTGTCGTCGCCCATGCCCATGTCCATGTCCATGCTCATGCTCTTCGAAGCCTCGATGCGGGCCTTGGCCACGGCGACGAGGCGGTCGTAGTACATGTTGTCCATGCCGGACGGCATCATCATCATTTCGAGTGCGGCGTTGTGTTCTTCGATCCACTTCGACGCGGCGTCATCGCCGTAGACCGCGCGATAGTTGGCCTGCACGTCAGCCGACTGGTCTTCGAGCCGCTGGCCGTCTTTGGCGGCCGGGTGCATATCCGCGAGTGCCGGAGCCAGTGTTGCGAGGACCAATGCGCAGACAAGCGTCAGGAGCATCAGCACACGCGCTGGCGCGGGGAGAGACATTGAACGAGTCATTTTGGGAGTGCCTTTCGTAGGCGTGACCCGCCACCATGACGGGCAGATGAGATCCACTGCGTTCAACAAGGCCAGAGGATTCTATAGGAGCGAAGATTCGTCAAATCCGCTGGCTGGCGGTCCGAGCACTTGCCTCCTTGCAGAACCCGCGCTGCGCCCTCCTGAGCGCTGCGCCGGCACGTCGCGCGCCAGTGGCGATTGCCCGGCCAGCCTGAGTCGAAGTGATTGGATACGCCATAGAATGGCGTACAGGTGTTGCGAGGTTGTTGGTAGCGGATGCCTGTGGATTCGAGCGATAGTGCCGTTCATGGTCCGGGACGTCGGATCCGGAGAGAAGCCTGTCCGCGCCATGCTGAGCCACGACGACCTGCGATGGATCGAGTACCCGGTCCGGCTACGTGGGCGTATCGATAGCATGCGAGCAATGCCCGCCTAGGAGGAACGAATGGCTGACGAGAGCGAGCGGCGGCGGATCCCCGAGTTGGACGTTTTGACGCGCGGCGGCCTGGCGGGTCTCTTGTCGGGGCTGCTGGCTATCGGTGTGAGCGAACTGTACGCGGGGATCTTTGGCGGCTTGCCGTCGCTGCTCGTTTCGATGAGCGGCCGGATCGTAGACCTGAGTCCGCGGGCCATGGAAGAGTTCGCGATCAGCGTCTTCGGCACCAGCGACAAGCTGGCGCTCGTCATCTTTCTCGTGGTACTCAGCGCGATATTCGGCACCACGTTTGGCGTGGTGGCGCTTTGGTCACGACCAGTGGCGGTGGCGGGCTTTGCAGGTTTCGGAGTTCTGGCAGGACTGGCGAACGCATTTGACGCCCAGTCAACGCCGGTCCATGCGGTAGCCGCGGCGTTTATTTCGGTGGGCACGGCGATCACGGTTCTCTTGTGGTTCATCCGCGTGATCCAGGCACCAGCGGCCGCCGGCGCGCCAATGCCGGCCGTCCCGGTACAGCGACAGCGTCGGCTGTTTCTTGGCACTGCCACGATGGTCGCCGCGACCTCAGTCGTTACCGGAGTGGTCGGACGCAATCTGATTGAGCGCGCCAAGGTAGCCGTGGCCAAGCGTGAGGATGTGGTACTGCCCACGGTGCAACGCCCCGCGGCGGTGACGCCCCCGACGGCGGCGACCAGCGCCGCCGAGTCGGCTGCTCCTCCGGTACCGCAGGCGCTGGCGCCTCCGGCCCCGCCGACGATCGCGGCAATTCCGACGCCGAGCGCGTTGGCCCCGCCCACTCCCGCGACGACGCCGTCGCCGGTGCCGACGCCGGAACCGACACCCGAGCCGACGCCCGTGACTGTGGTCAGAGCGGCGGAGACATCCGCACCGACAGCGACCCCGACGGTCGCGGCGACCCCGGCGCCCACACCCGCAGCAACGCCGGAACCCACGCCCGAGCCCACACCGGAACCCACGCCGGAGCCCACACCCGTGACCGTGGCCAGCGCCGCCGAAACGGCGGCGCCGACAGCGACCCCGACAGTCGCGGCGACCCCGGATCCCACACCCGAAGCAACGCCGGAGGCCACCGTCGAGCCGACGCCCGAGCCCACGCCCGAACCCACGCCCGAACCCACACCCGAGCCGACGCCCGAACCCACGCCCGAACCCACGCCCGAGCCGACACCGGAACCGACGCCGGAGCCCACGCCTGAGCCCACGCCCGAACCGGTCCAGCAGCTAACGACGACGATGGTGGGTGTGGACGGGGTGTCGCCGCTCGTGACTCCCAACAATGACTTCTACCGCATCGATACCGCGTTCTCGATTCCACGCGTCGATGTCAATAGCTGGCGACTCAACATCACGGGGCTGGTGGAGCGCCCGTACAGCATTTCGTTTTCGGAGCTTCTCGGGCTCTCGGTCTTCGAGGAGTTCATCACGCTGTGCTGTGTCTCCAACGAAGTGGGCGGCGAGCTGATCGGCAACGCCACCTGGCAGGGAGTGCCGATCTGGCACCTGATCAATCATGCTGGGGTGAAGCCTGAAGCCACCCAGATTGTTGGACGCTCCGTTGACGGCTTTACCGTCGGGTTTCCGACCGCTGTCGCGTTTGATGGGCGCCCGGCGCTGGTCGCCGTTGGCATGAATGGCGAGGCGCTGCCGTTCAAGCACGGCTTTCCGGCGCGAATGATTGTGTCAGGCCTTTATGGCTACGTGTCGGCAACGAAGTGGCTGCAGGAAATCGAACTCACGACCTGGGAAGGGTTTAACGGGTACTGGATCCCGCGCGGGTGGTCCAAGCAAGGCCCCGTCAAGACGCAGTCCCGGATTGATGTGCCCAGGCCCGGATCCACGGGCATCAAGCCCGGTTTGCAGCCGATTGCCGGAGTGGCGTGGGCGCAGAACCGCGGCATCACTAAGGTAGAGGTGCAGATCGACGGCGGTGACTGGAACGAAGCGCGGCTCGCCTTACCGATCAGCAAGCACACCTGGGTGCAGTGGGTGCACGAGTGGGAGGCGACGCCGGGTACGCACGTTGCCCGGGTGCGTGCAACCGACGCCAGCGGCGCGACGCAACCCGAAGGCCCGCGGCCACCAGCGCCGAACGGCGCCGAGGGCTGGCACCAGATAACCTTTGGGGTCGCCGGCGCCTAAGCGTCCCGGTCGGGAGTCACGTCGGCGGCTCGGCGCACGGCTCGGACGTGCCGGGACGGCGCGCGGCGGGCCGAGGAAGCGCGCGGCGTCATCAGCAATGCGGGTGCACGCCGGTTGGTGCACGCAGGGCGTCGGTGCACGGCAGACGCGACGGGATGCGGGGGGTCAGGCCCCGGCAATGCGCTGTACGTCGCCCACCGTGATGAAGAGCACCAGGGTGAGCAGCACCATGATGCCCACGAAGTGGACAACGGCTTCGCGGCGCGGTGGAACCCGGCGGCCGGAGAGAAGCTCGACCAGCACGAATACGAGGCGTCCGCCGTCAAGTCCGGGCCATGGCGCGAGGTTGAGCAGACCGATCTGCGCCGTGAGAAACGCAGCCAGGATGAAGACGATTTCGGGACCCTGGCGAGCAGCGATTCCAACGGTCTGCACGATGCCCACGGGTCCGGCCAGCTCCAACGGTTGCGTGCCGGAAATCGCCTCACCGATCACCCGGGGCAGTAGGAGCAAGGCGTCCCCGGTGCGCTGAAAGGCGCGCGGAACTGCCAGGTGAATGGGGGCAGGACCGACTGTCGCTCGCATCCGGATGCCCAGGGCACCCTGTCCGGCCGGCGGATCGAGGCGAGGGGTAGCGACGACATCGACCTGGCTTTCCTGCCGCTTGACAACGATCGTCACTTCGCGGCCCGCGGCGGCACGCACGCCGTCCCGGACGTCGGCCAGCGAGACGATGTCCTGGTCGCCGACGCGCAGCAACTGGTCGCCCTCGCGAAGTCCGGCCCGAGCGGCGGGCGAGTCTGGGACGACACCGGCAATCACGCTGCCAGTCACGTCCGCAATCATGGCTGCGACCAGGAAAAAGAGCGGCGTGAGCAATACGTTCATCAGCGGTCCGGCCAGCAAGATCACGCCGCGCTGCCAAGCCGGGCGGGTCATGAAACTGCCGGGGGCATCGAACTCCCCACTCTCGCCGGTCATGCGCACGTAGCCGCCCAGCGGCAGTGCGTTGAGCGCATACCGTGTGGCGCCAATGCGGACGCGCACCTGGTGCCGGCCCTCAGCATCGCGATACGTCTCAATGAACGCTTCACGGCCAGCGGCATCGGTGAGCATGGCCGACGCGTCCTCACGTTCGACGACAACCACCGGAATCGACATATCCGCAAGATCGGTCGCGTCGTCGATGGCCAGGGGCTCGGCGATAACGAGTCCGGCAGCCGAACTCGCAGCCGCGTGGGCGGCGTCAGCCCGCAGGTACGGGCCGTTGCCGTCGAGGACGACGAGCGCGCTGCCGAGGTTTGCCGCGGGATCGCCGCTCCAGAGGCGAACCAAGCGTCCGTCCACATTGATGGGAACCGACGTCAGACTCACGGCGTCGTATGCGTTCCCGCCGCGGAGCACGGACCTCAGACGCGGGGGGAACCCAATGGCGAACTCCTTGACGTGTACGCCGAATTTGCGAGCGGCATAGAAGTGCCCGAATTCATGAAAGAAGACGATTACGCTCAGCAGAATCAACGCCAGCGGAAGCGTGACCAGTAGACCCGCCTCGCTGTTGAGGAGAGCCTCCAGCGGGCTCACGCGTCAGCCAGTCGCGCCTGTACGAAATCGAATCCGCGCCGGTGCGCCGCGAGCGCCGCGTCCAGGTCGTCCAGCGGCGCCGGGGGCAGGGCATCCATCGCCGCCTGAACCGCGTCGGTCATCGTGCCGAAGCGCCCGCCACTCTCGATGAACCAAGCGGTCGCGGCGTCGTCAGCGCCGCAGAGGGTGGCGGGGGCGGTGCCGCCGGCGGCGCCCGCGGCACGCGCGATGGCGAGCAGCGGGAAGCGGGATTCGTCCGGCAGCTCGAAGTTCAGGCTAGATAACGTATGAAGGTCCAATGGCGCGTGCGCGTGAGGCAACCGTTCGGGGAATCCAATTGCGTACTGGATCGGCAGGCGCATGTCGGGCACGCCCAGCTGAGCCTTGATGGATCCGTCATGGAATTCAACCATGGAGTGCACGATGGATTCAGGATGAACGATTACGTTAATGGCGTGGTAGGGGACTTGAAACAGCCAGTGGGCTTCGATGATCTCAAGGCCCTTGTTGAGGAGGCTGGCGGAGTCAATGGTGATTTTGGCGCCCATGTCCCAGTTGGGGTGTTCCAGCGCTTCTTCGGCCGTGGCCGTGCGAATGTCAGGCAATGCCCACGTGCGGAAGGGTCCGCCGGAGGCGGTGAGAATGAGGCGGCGCACGCTTGCCGGCGATTCGCCGACGAGACACTGCCAGATCGCGCTGTGTTCGCTGTCGATGGGCAGGATTTGGGCCCCGGACCTATCGGCCAGCTTGCGGAACAGCCCGCCGCCCATTACGAGCATCTCCTTACTGGCGAGGGCGACGTTATTTCCAGCGCGAAGCGCGATTTCGGTGGGGCGGAATCCAGCGTCGCCGACCGTGGCCACCACCACGATGTCCGCTTCCGGCAGGGCAGCCATATCCGCCATGCCGTCGGGATAGGGCAATCGCTCGGTTCCGGCGGGCCAGTCGCCGGCGGTGGGGTCAAGGTCGCGGACGCATGCCAAGCCTGGGCCGAATTCGCGAATTTGCCGGTACAGCAGGTCGCAATTCGAGCCGCAGGCGAGTCCGAGCACCTGGAACCGGTCCGGATGGGCGCGTACCACCTCGAGAGTCTGGACGCCGATGGATCCGGTAGACCCCAGGATGACGACACGCTTAGGCCAGCATGACCGGTCGCCTGCCGCTGTTGCCATCACGCCGCCAGCCGGGCGAACGCAAATACGGCGGGGGCGACGAAGAGCAGCGCGTCAAGCCGGTCGAGCATGCCGCCGTGCCCGGGGATGAGGCGGCCGGAGTCCTTTTGCCCGGTATCGCGCTTGAGCATTGACGCCACCAAATCGCCCGCCTGGGCGGCAAGACTCCAGAGGAATCCTAAGGGAACCGCGAGCCAGAAGGGGTAGTTCAGCAGCGGCGCGAAGGCCCCGACGACGATAATGGCCGCCAGCAGCCCGCCGGCGACGCCTTCCCAAGTCTTGCGTGGCGAGATGTGGGTCATGAAGCCACGGCGGCCGAGGCTGCGTCCCACCAGGTACCCAAAGGTGTCGTAGGCCCAGGTGACGGCCAGGGCCAGGGCCACCCACCGGAAGCCGTCAGGCAGGTCGCGAAGCAGGACGAGGAAGCCCAGCAGGCCGCCGGCGTAGGCCGCGGAGGCGAGCGCCAGTCCCCAGCTGGTAAAGCGGCCGTACATGCGCGGATGCCAGAGCTGTCGCAACAGGGTGTAGGCAGCTATGACCCCGATAGCCAGGTCGGCCCAGGGCCGATGCTCCGGCGGCACGGCCCATCGGGCTACGAGGCCGGCGGCGAGCAGCGCGCCGGCGCCGCGCGACACCCGGAGCCCGCTAATCGCATACATGGTGCCAATCTCGAATGCGATGACGGCAGCGGCCAGTGTCATCGGGATTGCCAGCGCGATGGGATGCCACCAGGCCAGCACCAGGACGGCTGGCGCCAGCACGAGGGCGCTGGCGACGCGAACAGCCAGCGGCGTCAGGCGTCGCTCGCCGCGCCGGGCGCGGTCACGGGAACGCGGCCGAAACGGCGCTGCCGTGAACCGAAGTCCGCCAGCGCCTCTTCAAAGGCCTCCCTGGTGAAATCAGGCCACAGGGTGGGTACGAAGTAGAACTCGGTGTACGTGGACTGCCAGACCAGGAAGTTGCTGGAGCGCTGATCGCCGCCAGTCCGGATCAGCAGATCAGGGTCCGGCTGCCCGGCCGTATACATAGCGCTGCTGACCAGATCTTCGGTGACATCCTGCGGTCGTACACCCTCGCGAATCAGTCTGCGAAGCGCCCGAACGATTTCGGCACGCCCGCCGTAGTTGAAGGCAATGTTCAGGTCCAGTGCGTCATGATGGGTGGTCTGCCGCACAATGTCCTGGACCGCCACGCGGTCAAGAAGCGGCAGCGTTTCGATTTCACCGAGCACGCGGATTCGGACGCGCTGCTCGAGAATCATGGATCGCTCGGCTTCAAGCCGTTCCGGGATCAGGTCCATGAGAAAACTGACTTCGTCGGCGGGCCGATCCCAGTTCTCGGTTGAGAAGGCATAGATGGTCAGGACGCTTACGCCGTTGTCGATGCAGGCGGCGGCAATGTCCCGAACGCGACGGGCGCCTTCGCGGTGGCCGGCTTGACGTTCGAGGCCGCGGCGTTCCGCCCAACGTCCGTTGCCATCCATGATGATGGCGACGTGGGCCGGCACCCTTCCGGGTTCACCGCTCAGACCTGCATCACCTCGGCTTCCTTCTGCCGGCTCAATTCATCAATCGCCGCGACGTGCTTGTCCGTTACGTCCTGAAGTCGGGATTCGGAGCGGCGGAGGTCGTCCTGTGAGGCTTCCTTTTCGCGCACAAGCTCACGGAGGTCGTCGTGCACGTCGCGGCGGACGTTGCGGACAGCCACCTTGGAATCTTCCCCGCGCTGGCGAACGATGCGAACCAGATCGCGGCGCCGGTCTTCGCTGAGCTGGGGGATGGGCAGGTGAATCACGTTGCCGTCGTTCGACGGGGTGATGCCCAGATCGGACGTCAGCAACGCCCGTTCGATGTCGGGGAGGGCGGCCTTGTCCCAGGGCTGGACCACCAGGAGTCGTGCCTCGGGCGCCGAGATGCCGGCGATCTGCTTGAGGGGCGTCGGCTGACCGTAGTAGGAGACGCTGAGGTCCTCGATGAATGCGGGCGAGGCGCGGCCGGTGCGAATGCCGGCCAGTTCGTGGCGGAGGTGCGCCACGGCCTGCCCCATGCGGCGCTCACCGTCCAGCAGGAATTCGTCAATCATCGAAGGTTCAGGCCGCCACCAGCGTGCCGACCTGATCGCCGGCCAGAACGCGCACCAGGCTGCCCTCATCCTCAAGCCGGAACACAATGATGGGCAGGTTGTTGTCCATGCAGAGGCTGAAGGCGGTGGCGTCGAGAATCTTCAGGCCGTTGTTGAGCGCCTCAAGGTAGGTCGTACGTTCGATTCGGGTGGCGTTTGGGTTCGTCATCGGGTCGTCAGTGTACGCGCCGTCCACCTTGGTGGCCTTGAGGAGGGCTTCGGCGCCGATTTCCATGGCGCGCAGAGCGCCGGCCGTATCGGTGGTGAAGTAGGGATTGCCACTGCCGGCGGCGAAGATCACGAGCCGGCCGGCTTCGAGGTGGGCCACGGCCTTGCGGCGAATATAGGGCTCGGCTACTTCGCGCATTTCGATGGCGGTCTGCACGCGGGTGGGGACGTCGAGTCGCTCGATCGCTTCCTGCAGGGCCATGGCGTTCATGACCGTGCCGAGCATTCCAATGTAGTCGGCGGTGGCACGGTTGATGTTGCGGTGCTCGCCGCCTCGCCAGAAGTTGCCGCCGCCAACCACCACGGCAAGTTCGACGCCGAGCTCGAGCGCCTCGACGATCCGCGCGGCCAGCGCCTGCACAGCAAGCGGAGCAATCCCGAAGGCTCGTTCGCCGGCCAGCGATTCCCCGCCAATCTTCAAGAGGACACGGCGGTATTTCAGCCCAGGTCTCGCCATCGGCCCTCCAGTGCGAATTGGCGGGTGTCGGTCGTCAGATTTCGAAGCGGCTGAAGCGTCCGACCTGGATGTTCTCGCCCAGTTTGGCGACCGCAGCCTGAATGACTTGCTCCACCGTCTGTGATCCGTCGCGGAACCACGGCTGGGTCAGCAGTGCCGGGCCGTCGTCGTCCGGATCCCGGTCCTCCTGATCGCTGATCCGGGTCGGTCCCATGGCGGCGATGTGCATGGCGATGTCCCTGGCCAGCGTGGTGAAGTCATCAGTGCGGGCCACGAAGTCGGTTTCACAGTTGAGTTCGAGCAGGGCGCCGAGCGGACGGCCCGGGTGCACGTAGGCGGCAACGAGGCCTTCCCTTGTTTCGCGTTCGGCTCGCTTGGCCGAGAATTGCGAGCCGCGCTGGTTGAGCAATTCGCGGGCTTTGTCGAGGTCGCCGTCGGCGTCCTCGATGGCTCGCTTGATGTCCATGACGCCCGCGCCGGTCTCGGCCCGAATAGCACGGATGTCGGCGATGGCAGCTTTGTGCGGCATAGGCGTCACGCTCCCTGCCGGCGCTCACCGGGACCGCGATTCCCGCCTGCCGGTCCGGCGCCACGCTGTGGGGGCCTGGCTCGACCGCGCGGCCGGTCACCGCCGCCGGCCGATCGAGGTCCCCTGCCGTTGGGCTTGCGGCGTCCGCCGCGGGGCTGGAGCGTGGCCTTGCGACGGCCCCGCGGAGGCTGTGCCTCGCCAGCTGCCGGGGTGGAGCCTGCGGCAGTCGCGCCCCCAGCGTGTGCGGCGGCCTGCCGCGCGTTACCGGCCTGGCTGGCCGCCGCCAGCATGGCGGCCTCAATGTCGCCGGCCGCGTCACCCGCCGCCTGGGCCCGGGCCGCGGCGGCCAACGCGGCCTGCGCTTCGCGCGCCAGCCGCGCTTCGCGCTCGGCCTGACGGTTTCGGAACTCTTCCTGACCGGCCAGGACAGCATCGGCGACCACGGTGGTGACGGCAGTGATTGAACGGATCGCATCGTCATTGCCAGGGATCACGTGGTCGACGACTTCCGGATCGCAGTTGGTGTCGACGATGGCGGCGATGGGAATTTCCAGCTTGCGAGCTTCCGTTACAGCGTTGGCCTCGCGCTTGGGGTCAATAATGAACAGCGCGGCCGGGAGCCGGGACATGTGCTTGATGCCGCCCATCTTCTTGATGAGCCGGGCCAGCTCGACGCGGAGGCGCTGAGCTTCCTTCTTGGACAGCATGTCGAATTCGCCGGCCGCTTCGCGAGCCTCGAGTTCGCGCAGCCGCTGCAGGCGGGCGCGCAGCGTCTCGAAGTTGGTGAGCGTGCCGCCGAGCCAGCGGTGCTGGACGTAGTGTGCGCCGCAACGCTCCGCCTGCTCGCGCACGACTTCCTGGGCCTGGCGCTTGGTGCCGACGAAGATGACTTCGCCGCCACTGGCCGCGGTGGCGCGCAGGAAGGCGGTGGCGCGGTCAAGCGCGCGCACGGTGTGTTGCAAATCAATGATGTGCACGCCGCCGCGCGCGCCGAAGATGAAGGGTTCCATCTTGGGATTCCAACGCGGCGTGCGGTGGCCGAAGTGCACGCCCGCAGCGAGCAAATCGCGCATTGAGGCTGCCGGCATGTTCGTCCCTGCCTCTCTCAGTCCTTCAGATTTCCTCCGCTACCGTCACTCGCATGCGGGACCGCGTATCGCGGCAGGACCCCGGGGCGTCGGGCAGCGTGTGTATTCACCCGTGTACAGCGGGCGTGGGCCAAGCATATCGCACGGCGTCACGCGGAGGCTTCTAGCGCGTGCGGCGTCGAGGTCGGGTTCGGCGCCGGCGACGGCCGCCCTGGGCGGCGACGCGCTCGGCGCGAGCGGCCAGCAGCGCGACGGCGTCGTCGAGTGTGACGCTCGACGGATCGCGGCCCCGTGGGATGCTGGCGTTCAGCTCGCCGTCGGTGACGTAGGGACCGTAGCGACCGTCGCGAATTGTGACTTGGGCACTGGAGGCGGGATGCGGGCCAAGTTCGAACAGAGCCGCCGCCTGGGTTCGCCGGCGGCGTGGCTGCCGAGGCGCGTTAATGAGTTTCAGAGCCTCCGGCAAATCGATTGACGCGAGGCTGGCGTAGCGCTGGTCGCCTTCGCCGGGGAGGCTGCGGGATTCCTTGCCGCACTTGACGTAGGGGCCGTAGGGGCCGTCCTGGACGGTGACCGATTCCCCGCTTTCCGGGTGCGAGCCCAGCGCCCTGGGGTAGGCCAACATCTCCAGCGCCTGCTCCAGCGTCAGCGATTCCGGCTTGTAGGTGGGCCACACGCTGGCGGTCTTGGGCCGCTTGCGACTGCCGCGTTGACGCTCGCCAAGCTGAAGGTACGGACCGAGACGTCCGGACTTGAGGAACACGGGCAGGCCGGTCGCCGGATCGGTACCCAGGGGTTCGTCGCCGCTGGCCGCCTTGGCCAGCAAGCCGGCGGCGACCTCGGTCGTCAACTGGTCGGGCGGCAGGTCGTCCGGCGCCTGGGCGCGCGCGCCGCTGTCCAGGGCCTCCAGATAGGGGCCGTAGCGACCAATGCGAACGGCGATGGGAGATCCGTTGGCGCCGTGCAGCGGCACGGTACACACGGCCCGCGCATCAATGGCCTCCTGGCTGGAGTCGATGCGCTGGCGCAGACCATCACCGAGCATCTCCTGGCCGTGACCGGCTGCCTGGCCCTCGGATCCGTTGTAGAACGCGGACAACCAGGGCAGCGGATCGAGCGAGCCTTCCGCGACTCGGTCCAGTCCGCTTTCCATCCGAGAGGTGAAGTCGGCGTCAATCAGCTCGGGGAAGTGCGCTTCCAGCAGTTGAATGACGGCAAAGGCGTTCCAGCGCGGCACGAGGGCGCTATCCCGGCGTTCGACGTATTTGCCCTGGACGGTCTCCAGAATCGCGGCGTAGGTGGAAGGGCGTCCGATGCCGAGCCGTTCGAGCTCGCGGATGAGACTGGCTTCGGTCCAGCGGTCGGGCGGGCGAGTTTCGCGCCGACCGACGTCGAGGGCGCGGAGATCGAGCAGGTCGCCTTCCGCCATGTCGGGCAGCACGGCATCGCCGCTGCGGTCACCGGCGTAGATGCGCAGAAAGCCGTCGAAGACGACGATCTGCCCATTGGCCTGAAAGACTGCACGACCCTGGGCAGCCGCATCCGCGGCAATCTGCACGCGGGTCTGCTCGAACCGGGCATCGCGCATCTGCGAGGCCAGGGTTCGCTGCCAGATAAGGCGGTAGAGGCGACGGCCGTCGGCGTCAACATCGGATCCAAGGTCGTCGGGATGTCGGAAGCGCTCGCCGGCCGGCCGGATGGCTTCGTGAGCTTCCTGGGCGCGGGCCGAGCGGGCACGGTAGCTGCGCGGACGGTCCGGCAGGTAGTCGCGTACCGCATCCCCGGACAGTTCGGTTTGGACCGCCTCGCGTGCGGCGCGCGTTGCCTGGGCCGAAAGGGTGGGCGAGTCGGTGCGCATATAGGTGATATAGCCGTTCTCGTAGAGCTGCTGGGCCACGCGCATGGAGTGACGCGGAGAAAGCCGCAGGCGAGTCGAGGCGGCCCGCTGGAGCGTCGAGGTGATGAACGGTGGCTGCGGACGGCGGGTGCGAGGGCGCTTGGTGACGTCGGATACCTGGAACGACGCCTTCGCCAGCGCCTCGATGACGGACTGCGCGTCCGGCTCGCGAAGGAGGCGGGCCTTGCTGTTGGCGCGAAGTTGCCCGGAATCGGGATCGAAGTCGGCGGCGGTGGCCAATTCCTGCCCGTCCAAGCTCAGGAGGCGGGCCTCGAACGTGGCGTTGGCGTCAGCGGACAAGCTGAGGGTGGCGGTGGGGATGCAATAGGCGGCAGAGACGAACGCCATGCGCTCGCGTTCGCGCCTGACAATCAAGTGAAGCGCCGGAGTCTGCACGCGGCCGGCCGAAAGGCCGCTTCCGACTTTCTTCCACAGCACCGGCGACACGAGGTAGCCGATCAAACGGTCCAGGACGCGACGCGACTCCTGCGCCTGGACGAGCCGGTGGTCGATTTCGCGGGTGTGCGACAGCGCTTCCGTGATGGCAGCGCGGGTGATCTCGTGAAAGACCAGTCGCCGCGCCGGCGTTCGCGGCTTGAGGACTTCAACCAGATGCCAGGCGATGGCCTCGCCTTCGCGATCTTCGTCCGTGGCCAGTAGCAGCTGGCTTGCGTCCTTGAGTTCGCGCCGCAGGTCGGCCACGACGCGCTTCTTGTCACTCGGAATTATGTAAACCGGCCGGAAGCCTTCGTCCACGTCCACCGCCAGCGTCGCCCAGTCCTTGCCCTTGAGTTGCTTTGGCACCTCGGCGGCGCTGGACGGCAGGTCGCGAATGTGGCCGATGGAGGACGCGACGGTGTACCCGTCGCCAAGGTAGCGCTTGATGGTCCGCGCCTTGGCGGGGGACTCGACGATTACGAGGGTGTTCGCGTCAGGCGATTGCCGCGTGACGCGGCGTTGAGCGGCCATTGGTCAGGACGGTAGGTGGCTTCGGCCAGGGAATGCGGGTTGCTGGCGGCCAGCATAAGGCGTCATGTCAAGCGCACGAGCGGCGGGGCGCCGCAGCGACAGGTGGTTGACGACGACGCCGGTACCCTGACGGCAGGCCAGCCGCCGGCACTCAAACGAGGAGCGGCGCGAGGAATCGCTGTGCCAGGACCAGGCCGTTGAGGGCGTGTTGGGCGTCGGTCCGGGAGGTCCAGAACGCGTCCTCGTGCTCGACGACCAGCGCGCCGTCGTAGCCGACTTCGAGCAGCGCGGTGATGTAGCCGGGCCAGTCGACGACGCCGAAACCGGGAATGCGGAAGCGATAGGTGCCCTGGCCGACGCGACCGCGCTCCGTGCCGATGACGCCGTACCGGTAAAGGTTGTCCGGCAACCATTCGGTGTCCTTGGCGTGGGCATGGTAGACGCGCGAGCCGAATTCACGCACGGCGCGCAGGTAGTCGATGCCCAGCCAGACAAGGTGGGAAGGATCAGGACACAGGCCCAGGGCGGGGTGAGGTACCGCGTCGAAAATCGCGGCCCAATGGGCCGGCGCGTAGGCCAGGTTGCGGCCCCCGTTGGCCCAGTTTTCCATGACGAGGCGAACGCCGACGCGGTGCGCATGATCGACGACCGGAGCGACACCCTCCGCGAAGAGTCGGATGTTCTCGTCGAAGCCCAGGTCGGGCGCCATCTCGTGGCCCAGCCAGACGTTGGGGATGTGCTCGGCGGCGGCGTAATCGAGGGCACGGCGAGCCTGGGTTACTTCCTCGGCGCGCAGTTCGGGGTCGGTCGCAATAGGCTGGCAGGCCATGCCCACGGTTGACGTGGGCTCCAGGCCGTGACGCTCGCAGATGGCTCGGACATTCGGCTCGAAGAGCGGCACGTCGATAGCCTGGTAGCCGTTGTCCGCCCCCCAGCGGACGAAAGTCTCGAATTCAATTGGCGGAAAATGGCCATTGTGGAAGTAGCCGAGTTTCACTTCACCCTCGCGGTTGCCAGGTAGCCGGCGATTGTCGGTAGCGCGCGGGTGGATGTCCATGCGGGATATCCGCCGGCGGATCGCGACGCACCGCATAGCCTGTACGAGCGCGGCTAGTGCGCCGATGCGAACGCCGACCACGCGGAGGTAGGGCATGCAACGGACGTCAGCCTGGCTCAAGGCAGTCGCGGCTGCCCATGCGGCGCAGGTGGCGACCTGGACCGATCAGCGTGTGAGGATTCAGCGGGTTAGCGGGGGCGCGAACAATGCGTTGTATCGCGTGGACGTCGGCGGTGAGCGCTTCGCCTGCAAGTTGTGCGTGAACGACGAGCGCCAGCGGGCCAGGCGCGAGTACGGTGCCTTGCGGGTACTCGAAGCTGCTGGCCTGGACGTAGCGCCGCAGCCGCTATGGCTGGACGAGCGCTGCTCGATCGTTTCCTATCCGGCCGTCGCCTACCGGTGGATACCGGGTTCCCCGCTGGGCCCGGGCGTGACGGCCCAGCAACTCACTGCGCTGATCCAGAGCATTCAACACCTGCACAGCATTCGGCCGGGAGAATTGGCGGACTGCGAAATTGCCGACGCCTGGTTCCACTGGTTCAGCTTTGGGCCATATCTGGATGAACTCCGCGGCATTGTTTCCAAGCACGGTCCATGGCTGATCGACACTGACGGGCGAGGCCGTGAACTGTGTTCGCGACTCAATCAGCTTGTGGAATCTTGCGAGCAGGTTGTCGCCGACAGCGACGCCGATCCTCGTCGCGAGAACGTACCACTGCATCTGTGCCGGGTAGATCCGGGCCTGGCGAACGCGCTGTGGTGTAACGACGGTCGAGTCCGCTGGGTGGACTGGGAATACAGCGGCTGGGGCGACCCGGCGCTGGAGTTGGCGGACTTGCGCTGGCACGTGTCGCTGGAGGGGCTCAACTCGGCGGAGCACGAATGGTTGCGCGACAGCTACCAGAGGCCTGCCGACGATGCGGGATTCGAAGCGCGGCTGGCGGTGTGGGATCGGCTCATAGCGACGCGATGGGCCTGCTTGATCCTGCTGTGGCTGTGGAGCGCTCGCCATGGTCCGGATCGGGAACGCTTAACGCAGCCAACCGTGGATGCCGCGGCACTGCGCCCGCAGTTCCTGCGGCTTATTGAGCGCGCGGAGTACGCCGCCAGGACGGCGAACTAGCGTCGTTGGCGTCGTCAAGGGGTCGACTGATTCGAATAGACCCGCCTCGCACCGACGACCGCCGGAGCCGGGGGAGCCTCGGCGTGGTCGTGCCAGCGGAGGAGGGCGTCGAGGAGGCCCAGGAGCTTGGATTGCCATTCGCGGTCGCGCTGGAAGTTGGGCCAGAGGAGACCCTGCTGGCCGCGACGGGCGCCTCGACCGATTTCCTTGAGAAGGACGCCCCGGCTGACGTGGAGACTTGTGGGAACGCGGATGATGAGCTCGTTTCCATAGACGGTGATGCTCGGGATCTCGAGGGCGATGGCGCGCGCCTTGACACGGAGCAGATAGGCCAGGTTGGCCACGGGTTCGGGCAGGTCACCGAAGCGGTCGCGGATGTCGGCGATGGCTTCCTCGACGTCGCCGATCGTGCGCAGACGGGCAAGGCGCTGGTACTCGCGGATTTTCGCGGCGTAGGTGCCCATGTAGTCGTCCGGCAGGTAGGCCGCCAGTGGCAGGTCAACGACGGCGCGGATCTCGCGGTCGGGTTCGTCGGATTCCTTGCCGCGCAAGCGGTCCACGGCGGCGGCCAGCATGCGGGTGTAGAGATCGAAGCCGACGGTCGTGAGGTGACCGTGCTGGTCGGCGCCAAGCAGGCTGCCCGCGCCGCGGATTTCGAGATCGCGCAGGGCGATTCGGAAGCCGGCGCCGAGTTCGGAGGCCTCAAGAATCGTCTGCAGGCGCTTCTGGGCTTCCTCGGTCAGCGTGTGGTTCTTCTGGTACAGGAAGTAGGCGTAGGCCTGGGTGGCGCTGCGACCGACGCGTCCGCGTAACTGATAGAGCTGGGCCAGCCCGAAGCGCCAGGCGTCGTTGACGATGATCGTGTTGACGTTGGGGATGTCGAGGCCGTTTTCGATAATCGCGGTCGATAGCAGCACCTGGGCGTCGCCCCGCGCGAAGCGGTACATGACCTCCTCGAGGTCGCGCGGCGGCATCTGGCCATGGCCCACCACAATGTCGACACCGGGCAGCAGGTTCCGCAGCCGCTCCTCCCAGGTGCCGATGGTCTGGATGCGGTTGTGGAGGAAGTACACCTGCCCGCCGCGAGCCAGTTCGGACCGGATGGCGTCGGCGGCTATGGCGTCGCTATATCCGGCCACGTACGTCTTGACGGCGAGGCGGCGCTCGGGTGGCGACTCGATCACGCTGATTTCCCGGAGGCCGCTGAGCGCCATGTGCATAGTGCGAGGGATGGGGGTGGCCGTGAGCGTGAGCACGTCCACGTCGCGGCGGAGGTCCTTGAGACGTTCTTTCTGCTTGACGCCAAACCGCTGCTCCTCGTCCACAACTACCAGGCCGAGGTCCGCGAACTTGACATCCTTCTGCAGCAGGCGGTGCGTCCCGACCACGACGTTCACGTCACCCGCGGCCAGACCGGCCAGAACCTCGGCCTGTTCGGCGCGCGAGCGAAAGCGGCTCAGTAGCTCGACGCGCAGCGGGTAGTCACGCATGCGGAAGGCAAACGTGTCGTAGTGCTGCTGGGCGAGGACCGTAGTGGGCACAAGCACCGCGACCTGCTTGTTGGTCATAGCCGCCTTGAATACGGCGCGCAGGGCGACTTCGGTCTTGCCGTAACCAACGTCCCCGGCGATCAGCCGGTCCATGGGGCGCGCGCGTTCCATGTCGGCCTTCGCATCATTGATGGCCTCGAGCTGGTCGGGCGTCTCGATGAACGGGAATTTCTCGTCGAATTCGTGCTGCCAGGGCGAGTCGGCGGGGAAGGCGTAGCCCCTGGCCAACTCGCGGGCGGCGTAGATGTCCAGCAGTTCGGCGGCAATTTCCTCCGCGGATTGCTGCGCCTTCTTCTTGGCGCGCGTCCAGTCGGCGGTGCCCAGGCGGCTGAGCCTGGGTGCGCGCTCGCTCATGCCGACGTATTTCTGCACGCGGCCGATCTGGTCGACGGGTACGTACAGGCGGTCCTCGCCCGCGTAGCTGATGGCCAGGTACTCGCGTTCGCCGGAGCCCTCGCTCATCTGAACGATGCCCTCGAATTGCCCGACGCCGTGTTCCACGTGGACGATGTAGTCGCCCTTCTCGAGGTCGGCCAGGAACGAGCGGTCCACGCCGCGAGCGCCACGCTGAATGCGGCGGATGCGTTTACGCCCGAACAGTTCGGCGTCGCTGACGAGCACCAGATCCGACGGCGGGTGCCGCCAGCCCTCGGCCAGGGTGCCCGCGATGATCGTGACCGAACCCGCTCCCGGAGGATCGTCCAGGTGCTCCTGTACCTCCGCAGCTACACCCTGCTCCGCAAGGAGATGGCGCAGACGTCGGCCCTGGTAGCTGACGATGAGCATGCGTGCGCGTGCGTCGCGTAAGGCCAGCAGGTCCTCGGCCATGTGTTGCAGGCGACCGGCGTACGGAGGCTGGGCCTGGAAGCCCTCGACGATGGCGCGGCCTGCCCCGTCCTCGCCCGGCAATCCGGGCACAAAGGTCAGACGCACCCCGGCTTCATCCAGGCTGCGCAGGATTGCGCCCCCCGGGAACAGCGGTGAGTCGAAGTGGGCGGGTAGCTCACCGTTGGCGGTGAGGCGCTCGCGATTGGCGGCGGCTGTCGATTCCGCATCGCGCACCGCCGGCGCGATCTGGTCGGGCTCGTCAACGACCACCAGCGCGTCTGGCGAATAGTCGAATAGGGACGCCGCATTAGGGAGCAGGCTCATGGTGTAGAAGGCGGCGTCATCGAAGTACTCGTTGCCGTCGAGCTGTTCGAGGTGACGACGCCAGACCATGCGGTCTTCGGGGCGCAGTGAGTCGAGATCGAGTTCGCGCAGCCGCCCGGCAACGGTTTCACCAAGCCAGATCGGCACCTCGGTCGCGGGTGTCAGCAATACGTCGGCGGCGGGACCCAGCGAGCGTTGAGTGTCCGGGTCGAAGTGGCGCACCGACTCGATGTCGTCGCCGAAGAAGTCGACCCGGACCGGCAGACGGGCGTCCGGCGGATAGATGTCGACAATGCCGCCGCGGTGGGCGAATTCGCCTGGGCGCTCGACAAGCGGCGTGTTCTCGTACCCGAGGGCGGACAGCCGGCGGACGACGTCCGGCAGGTCGGCCGCGATTCCGGGCGAGAGCGACAGAAAGTGCGTGCGGAACTCGTCCGGCGGAACCAGGCGTCGAAGCAACGCGCGGACCGAGGTCACGACAATGGGCGCCGCCGAAGCTCGCGACTCGCGAACGCGGGAGAGATGACCGAGCACCGCTACTCGCTGCGCAAGCACCTCCCCGCCGATGGCCAGCATGGAGTAGGCCGGCTGATCCGGGTCGGGGAAGTGCAGGACGGGACGCGCGTCGGTCCACATGCGGATGTCGTGCGCAAGTTCCGCCGCTCTTCCGTCGTCAGCCGTGACCACGATTAGCGGCTGGGTGCCTTGGCGCCCCAGCAGACCGACGAGGGCCGATTTGGCACCGTCCCGAACTTCGACGGTCAGGGGGTGCGGTCCGTGCAGGGCCCGCGAGGCGGCGGCAGCCAGGGTCGGCTCCCCGGCCAGAAGGTCAAGCAGGCCGGTGAGCGCCATCAGGTTGATTGAATTGCTGCATGGTCGAGTCCACGTCTGCTTTCAGAAGCGTGCGGACCGCGTCGGCGGCGCGAGCCACAGAGTCATCCGCAACTCGCCGCTCCGCGGGAGCGAAACGACTGAGCACGTAATCGGCGGGATCGACTCCCTCCGGCGGCCGGCCCAGGCCAATCTTGACGCGAACGACGGCGTCGGTTCCAAGGCTTCGAATGATCGAGCGCATGCCGTTGTGACCGCCGCTGCCGCCGCCGGGACGTACACGAATGCGAGCAAACGCCAGATCCAGATCATCATGCACTACCACGAGGCCCGATGGATCCAGCGCGAAGGTCCGCAGGGCGGCCTGAACGGCAGGCCCGGATTCATTTACGAAGGTCTGTGGCTTGAGCAGGGCCACGGCCATGCCGTCGAGCTGGCCTGTCCAGATCTCGGCGCGGAAGCGCGCGGGGCGCCAGCGTCCGGTTCCGTTGGCGGCCAGGCGATCGCAGACCTCAAACCCCAGGTTGTGCCGGGTTGCCGCGAAGGCGTCGCCCGGGTTCCCCAAACCGACGATCAATTGCGCGGGACTGAATGAAGGACCCGCTCGGCGGCGCCAGCTACGCATCCAGCGTCTCACTAGCCCGAACTCCCGGCGGACGCCTCAGTCTGGTCCGGGACGAGCGCTGCGACGACCTGGTCCCACTCGCTGAGGGCGAGTGTCTGCGGCCGACGGCCGGGGTCGATTCCAGCGGCTTCAAGGTCCGCGCCAACGTCAGGCTCCCGGCGGCCCAGGCCGGCAGCCAGCGAGTTCCGCAGCTTTTTTCGAGTCTGGGCGAAGCCGTGGCGAGCCATTGCGATTCGAGCAGCCGTAGCCGCGACGTCGAGTTCGGAGCGGCGAAAGGGATCGATTCGCACGAGGGTCGAGACCACCCTGGGACGAGGGCGAAAAGCCGCGGGCGGGACGTCGAACAGTCGGCGAGCGCGGGCGTAGGACTGGACGATGACGCTGAGAAGCGCCATATCGCCGGGTGTAGCCGTCACTCGGCGCGCCACTTCGCGCTGCAGCAGCACGGTGAGACTACGCGGCGGCGCGCTGGCGCTGACGAAACTGACGACCAGGCGCGTCCCAACGCTGTAGGGCAGGTTTGCCACTACGTGATACGGCCCGCCGGCCAGTTGCCGCAGGTCGAGCCGCCGCGCATCGCCGGGCACGACCTGGACATGGTCACGGTTGCGGAAACGCTCGCGCAGCCGCGCCACCAGGACGTCCTCGATTTCGACAGCTATCACGCGCAGGCCGTGGGCCAGCAGGGCGTCGGTCAGGTTGCCGGTCCCCGCGCCAATCTCAACGACAGTTGAGCCGGGCGGCAGGGCGGCGGCGGATGCAATGCGCCGTTGCACGGCCCGATCCACAAGGAAGTTCTGGCCGCGCCGGCTGGACGGGCGAAACGGGGCCCGCGGGGCGGTGCTCACGCCCCAGTATCCCACCGGATCGCAGCCAGAGAGTCAGGAATCCGGCGGGGAATCCTCGTAGCGTCCCGGAAGCCTCACCACTTCCGGGTCTTGCCCAAGGCCGCGAGATAGCCGCCGTCGGCGTAGAGCGTGGTGCCGGTGACGTAGGAGGATCGAGGCGACAGCAGAAAAGCGACGCAACTCGCGATTTCGGCGGCCGATGCGTATCGCCCGAGCGGAACCGTGGCCCTTCGCTGCTCGTATAGTTCGGGGTTGGCGCGAACGTCGGCTGTCATGCGCGTAGCCGTGAGGCCAGGGCCGACGCAGTTGACCCGAATCTGGTGTGGCGCCAGTTCCTGCGCGATGGCGCGGGTCACGGTGCGCAGCGCGCCCTTGGCCGAACAGTAGTGGGACTGGCCCGGCTCGGCAGACTCGGACCGAATCGAGCTCGCGTGGACGATAGATCCCGGTTCGCCGCGGCGGATCATGTCCTCCGCCACGGCCTTGGTCAGGAATACCGGACCGCGTACGTGCACGGCCAGCATGTCATTCCAGATGTCGGTGTCGATCTCTTCCAGCGACTGGCGCCGGGTGTAGCCCGCGACACTGGCCAGGGCGTCCACACGACCGTGCGCGGCGACTGTCGCGGTAACAAGGGCCTGGCCAGCGTCGACGTCGGCCACGTCCAGCGCTCGTGCTTCGACAGCATCCGCGAAGCCTGCCTGTTCCACCCAGTCGGTCAGGGCTTCCTTCTCAACATCAGCTGCCACTACCAGGTAGCCGTCGTTGGCGAGGCGTTCCACGCAGGCGCGGCCGATGCCGTGGGCGGCGCCGGTGACGATGGCTACCGGCGGCATCAGTGCGTCATCTCCCCACCGTCCACGTAGAGCGTGGCGCCGGATACATAGGCGGCGTCGTCCGAGGCCAGGAACGCCGCGACCTCCGATATGTCCTCGGGCTGGCCGAGGCGACCCATGGGAACGCGAGCCAACTGATCGTCCAGCGCCTCCGGGCTGGCCAAGAGCGATTCCGTGAGCGGCGTTTCGGCCACGCCAGGTCCGATGGCACAGACACGCACGCCGTAAGGCCCAAGTTCTACAGCGGCGGCCTTGGTGAGCATTCGGACGCCGCCCTTGGAGGCGCAGTAGGAGGTGTGAATGAAGCCGCCGACATTGGCGCGAATGGACGACATGTTGATGATGACGCCGCCGCCCTGGGCCTTCATTTGCAGGCCCGCCGCACGGACGCCGTGGAAGACTCCGGTGAGGTTGGCGGCCATCACTTTGTCAAAGGCCTCGACCGTGAGGTCCAGAAATGCCTCACGCTTCGTGATGCCGGCGTTGTTGACCATGATGTCCAGCCGACCCCATTGGCCCGTGACGGCTTGCACGGCGGCTTGCATGGCGGCGTAGTCGGTGACGTCAGTGGGGATGACGAGCGCCTCGCCGCCGTCGGCTTCAATCAGCTGGCGCGTCTCGTCGGCCGCGGCGGCGTTGAGTTCGGCCAGACCCAGTAGGGCGCCATCGAGGGCCAAACGTTGACTGATGGCTCGGCCAAAGCCGGATCCGGCGCCGGTGACCAGCGCCGTGCGACCGGCAAGCGGCGGCGGGGCATTCATTTGGTCTGTCATGGGGGTAGCGAGACTAGCAGAGGACAGTGAGCGGTCCGCCGCTTGGACGCACTCAACTGGTGATGGCCAAACGGCAGCCAATGGGCAGTCGGCCGTCGCTCAGGAGTCCGCGTCGGCTAGGACCCGTTCCAAGTATGCGCGAGCGGCGCGGCCGCCCTGGCCACGATGGCTGATGACGTCCTTGGCTATTCCCGGCAATTCCGCCATGGTCGTGTCGCCCGGACCGACGATGAATAGCGGGTCGTAGCCGAAGCCGCCGTCACCACGCGGCGCGTCGCCGATGACGCCTTCGACCGAGGCTTCCGACTCGTAGGTGACGACGCCGTCGGGATTGGCAATGGCGACCGCACAACGATAGCGTGCCGTTCGCCGGTCTTTGCAGACTCCGAGGAGCAGTTCCAGCACGCGGGTATTCCGGTCGTCGTCGGTGGCGTCGGGTCCGGCGAAGCGGCTGGACCGCACGCCGGGGGCTCCGTTCAGCGCGTCGATTTCCAGGCCGGAGTCGTCGGCCAACGCCCATCGCCGACAGGCCCGTGCGTAGGCGACGGCCTTCAGGCGAGCGTTTGCGGCGAACGTTGCGCCTGTTTCGTCCACCTCGCATTGGCAACCGAGATCAAGCGGCGAAACCAACTCAATAGGCGAAGCGTCGAAGACGCGCTGAAACTCGGCCAGCTTGTGGTAGCTGCCGCTGGCTAGCACGACGCTGGCGTGCGGCGTCCGGGTTTTGCCGTCATCGCGTCTGCTAATTGCTAGAGTTGCTCCGTAGTTGTTGCGCGACGTCGCCCACCAGTATCGCCGCCAGTGAGTCGGCGACCTATTGGCATCCAAGGTTGGCGTTCTGGCGTCCGGTCTGAAGGAAGAGCGTTGATGTCCAGCTTCGACACCGAGCAGGCGTTCAAAGACCTCGGCAACGCCATCATCCGAGGTGACGCCCCGACCGTGGACTCCACGGTCCGTGTGGCACTTGGGGAAGGTGTGGAGGCCTCGTCGATCATCAACGACGGAATGATCCCGGGCATGGACGTGGTCGGGGAGCTGTTTCGCACCAACCAGTACTACGTGCCGGAGGTGCTGATCTCGGCGCGGGCGATGAAGGCGGGGATGGCGATCCTGCGGCCAATCCTGGCCGAAAGCGGCATTGAGCCGGTTGGCGAAGTGGTGATTGGCACTGTGCGCGGTGACCTGCACGACATCGGCAAGAACCTGGTGGCGATGATGCTGGAGGGCGCCGGCTTCGGCGTGCACGACACGGGCATCGACACGCACCCCGACGAGTACATTCAGAACGCCGTGGAGCGCAACGCCAATATCATCGGCATGTCAGCCCTGCTCACGACCACTATGACGAACATGCGCAATACGATCGAAGCCGTTGAGGCGGCGGGGCTGGCGGAGCAGGTGCACTGCATCATCGGCGGCGCGCCCGTCACGCAGCGCTACGCGGATGAGATTGGTGCAGACGGCTATGCCGCCGATGCGGCTTCGGCCGTGATCCTGGCCAAGCGCCTGCTCGGCGTGTTGGCCGACGAGGACGAGGCCGAAGACATGGGCCGGTCGTTCTACCTGCGAGCCCGCGACGCGCTGCAAGTGGCCGTGCGCGAAGAGCCTGGAACCGAGTCGCACGCCGACGGTCTGATGGAAGCCGAAGGCCTGACGGAGCAGGCGCGAGCCGCGGGGTACAACCCCACGCACATCGAGCGGCTGATGGCAGAGATCGAGCGCGAGAAGGTGCGGACGGTCTAGCGGGCTTCCTGGCGGGCGTCATCGCCGAGTCCCAGGCCCGTGGCATTTCCACCCAGCAGCGCGGACAATTGGCCTGCCGGCAATCCGGCTTCGTGCGCCAGGCGCACGGCTCGCGTCTGACGGATCAGCGGATAGTCGCTGCCAAAGAGCACCCGTCCCGGAGCAAGCTGGCTCATCACCCGGTAGATCTCCGGTCGATATAGCAGGTGGCTGGCCGACGAGTCGTAATAGACGTTTTGCGCCTGCCGATGAATCTCGGGCATGAGTTCGTAAAAGGCAAGGCCGCCACCCCAGTGCGCCAGGATGATGGGCACGTCGCCTTGGGTGGCTTCAACCAGAGACCAGATGGCGGCAGGAGTGGTGCTGTCCTTGCCGGGATACGGGTGGCCAACCGGCTCACTGGTATGCACGGCCAGGATCAGGCCCAAACTGCGAACCGTGTCCATGAGCGATCGGACGGCAGATCGGTCATTGAGGTTCCATCCCTGGCCCTGGGGAAACAACTCACCCACGCCAACCGCCCCTCGGGCCTGGCAGCGTTCCATCTCACCAGCCGCGAAATCCAGGTCACCTGGCGGAACGACGCAGAATGGACGGATTCGTCCGGCGTCTTCGCTGCATGCAGCAGCGGCATCAAGCACATAGTCGTTGTTGGATCGGCAGAGACCTGGATCGCGCCAGGCGAATCCAAAGGCGACGCTGGCGGCAACTCCAGCCCGTCGCATGCTCCGGCGCAAGTCGCCGGCCGTGGCAAGCACACGTCGCTCGTTTCGATAGAGCCGACCGAACCAGAGGTCCGCTTGGCTGTAGCGGCGACGACCGTTGACGACGTCCGGCGGCACGATGTGCGTGTGAACGTCGATCCGCACGGATTCAGACCGGCCGGAATCATCGACCTGTGAGATGGGTGAAGTTCCTGTCGAAGCGCCGCGCCATATTTTGCCGTCGGGCGCCGTGCGAGCGGTCAGACCGGATTCGGCCCCTCAGCCGTCAGGAAGCTCCGGTGCCCGCTGGCATCGGCTGCGTGCAAGGCCTTCGCCCATCCACCGGCGGTCTGCGGACCGTGCCAGGCGAAGCCCGCCGCCCGGAGAGCCGCGCGCACTGGACCACGAAGTGACAGACCCTGGCCCACAGAAACGATCGTCACTGATCCGTCGCGACGCTCAGGCTTGGCAGCCAGGGCCGATAGAGCGGATTCCATGCTGGCATCGCCGAGCACTACGACGGGCCGAAAGCCCTGCGCGGCCAGGCTTTCGGCGAACGCCACGGCATGCGACCCACCCAGACCAAGGTCGAAGAAGCGCTCCGGCGCCTGTTCGGCCAGGGCGGCGGTATCCAGCGCGCCGTCGGTGTCCGTCGCAATGAGCAGGCGACGCTCGTCGTCGGCCATCGCGGACGCTAACGCCTGCTCCAGCTCAACCTGGCGCGCGGCGGCGGCCGGCGCGAGCGGGCGGGCGGGACTTGCTCCGTCCAGCGTCACATGCAGCACGACCGGACGGCCGACACGCAGTGCCAAGCGCAGCAGGTCGCCCAAGGCGTCCAGACTGTGGGCATCGACCGGTCCGAGATACATGAATCCAAGTAACTCTTCCCACATCTCGGTGGGCACCAGCAATTCGCGCACCGAATTCTTGAGTCGCCGGGCAACTTCCACCGCCTGCCCGCCGGCAGGCATTCGGCTCAGCGTGGCCTCGATGAGGTTCTTTGCGTCCGTGTAGCGAGCGTGGCCGCGAACCCGAGTCAGATAGCGGGCCATGGCTCCGGCATTGCGCCCGCGAGGCGTCTGGGCGTCAACCAGAACCAGGACGAACGGCACTTGCAAGTGGCCGACGTGGTTTACGGCTTCGAACGCCAGACCGGTTCCCAGGCCGGCCTCGTCGAGGACGGCCACCACTGGCTGGCGCTGTCGCCGCAGCGTGCGTGCCACAGCCACGCCGGCCGCCTCCGAAGCCGCGCGTCCGGGCGTCTGCGGAACCTTCTCTCGCGCCAGGCCAGTTAGCAGCAGGTCGTGGGCAAGAGAGTGGTCGGCTCGATCCCAGAACACGTCCGTGTCGGGCTCCGCCACCGCATGCGAAACCATGACGGCCAGTTCGGCGGCGCCACTGAGTGCGTGGGCGCTTGATGGGAGGTGGTGCGAAAGTTGTTCGCGCAGTGCCGCAATCGTGGCGGCACGCTCGTTGGGAGCAGCCGAATCAGCTCGCCGGATCGCAAGACGCTCGGGAATCGCGGCTGTCATTGGGGCTTCCGTGGATCGGTGGGCGCCTGCAGGATGGCGTCCAGCGTATGCCCGACTGGTGTCTCACCTCACTATACTGACCACCCATGCGGGCATTCGTGGCCGTCACGATCCCGAGGCCGTTTCGGGACGCACTAGCCGGCGAAGCGGCGTCGTTGGCTCGCGTATCGCGTCACATACGAACCGTGGCGCCAGAGAATCTGCACCTCACGCTCGCATTCCTTGGTGACGTTCCCGCACAGAGCACCGACAGCGTGCGCTCCGGCATGCAGGCGGCCGCGAGCGGCCGCCACCCGTTCAGCATCGGATTCGGCGGCGGCGGCACGTTTCCGGCCAATCGCGAGCCGCGGGTCGCCTGGGCGGGAATCCGCGGCGAGACTGAGGCCCTGCGTGACTTGCAGGCGGCGGTGCTGCAAGCCGTGCGAGGCCTGGGACTGCGCGTCGATCGGCGACCATTCAGTCCGCACGTCACGCTGGCGCGCATCGGCCGCATGACCGCGCCGACAGCACGCCGTTCAATCAGCCGTGGGTTTCAGGCCATGGAACTTGACCGGCTCGGTCTTTTCACCGTGTCTCACATCAGTCTGATGGAGAGCGACCTGACCCCGGCCGGTGCCATTCACCACGAGGTGTTTTCGGTCGAGTTCGCGCCGGACGAGGTCGCGACCGAGTCTCCGCCGCGTCGACGATTCGGTCTCTTCTAGGCCGGGCCGTCCTGCGAGCGTTGCTCGCCCCAGCCGCCGCCACCCGGCGTTTCAATTCGGATTACGTCGCCCGCGGCCAGCTCCAATGCGGCCTTCCCCGGCAAGTCACGCCGTTCGTCGCTGAAGAACCCGCGGTTGACACCCGAGCTGCCGGGGTGTCCACCGGCGGAGCCCCAGGGCTGGCGGTGTCGACGTTCCGTGACAATGGTGACCACCGCCGGGACGAGCGTTTCGATTTCGCGAATCACTCCATCACCCCCCCGGTGGCGTCCGCTGCCTCCGGATCCGCGGCGGATTGCATAGCGACGCGCGGCCAGGGGGTAAGCCAGTTCCATCGCCTCAATGGGGGTGTTGAGCGTATTCGTCATCGCGACTTGCACCGCATCGGCACCGGGACCGTCCGGGCCGGCGCCCGCGCCGCCGGCGATGGTTTCGTAATAGGTGAAGGCGCGGCCGTGCCGGGGATCGAAGCCGCCGATGATCAGGTTGTTCATCGTGCCCTGGCTAGCGGCGGGGACCACATCGGGCAGCGCCTCGGACAGCGCGCCCCAGAGGACGTCAACCACACGCTGTGAGGTCTCAACGTTGCCGGCGGCGACGGCGTGCGGCCGTGGCGGATTGAGCACCGTGCCGGCAGGCACCACGACTTCCAGGGGTGCCGTAGCGCCGTCGTTCGCCGGCACGTCGTCGCCCATCAGACAGCGAGCCACGTAGATCACGGCGGAACGCGTGACGGCTTCGGGCGCGTTCAGGGCGCCGGCGGCGGCCAGGCCGGTGCCGGTGAAGTCGAACCGGAGGCGCCCTCCCCTGGCCTCGATCTGGACGTTGATGGGGACCGGGGGACCATCCGCCCCGTCGTCGTCCAGATAGTCGGTAAAGCTGTAGGTGCCGTCGGGCACGACTTTCAGGCGCGCACGGGCCAGTTTCTCGGAGTAGGCCAGCAATGCCGCGGCTCGCTGGCGCAGCGGCTCGGCGCCGTAACGTCGGGCGAACTCGACGAGCCGGGCCTCACCTACGCGGTGCGAAGCCAGTTGCGCTTCCAGGTCGCCACGGCGTTCCTCGGGCGTGCGGACATTGCGGCAGATGATTTCCACCAGCTGTTCGTCGAGTTCGCCCGCGGCCACGAGCTTGAGCGGCGGAATGATGAGACCTTCGTGGTAGAGCTCGGTCGAGGGCGGCATCGAGCCGGGCGCCAGCCCGCCGACATCGGCGTGGTGGGCGCGTGTGGCCACCCAGCCCCAGTGTGTGGGCCGGTGCTCCGAACCCACGAAGACAGGAGAAACGGTTGTAATGTCGGGGAGGTGCGTGCCTCCGAGATATGGATCGTTCACGATCAGCACGTCGCCTGGCGCCGGCGCGTTGCCCTCGTACGCCTCAATCGCGGCCGTAACCGAGGCCGGCATCGAGCCCAGGTGAACCGGAATGTGAGCCGCCTGCGCGATCATGCGGCCCTCGGCGTCGAACACGGCACAGGAGTGGTCGCGCCGCTCCTTGATGTTGGGTGAGTGCGCGCTGCGCTGGACCGTGACACCCATCTCCTCCGCCACCGAGGCAAAGAGGTGACGGAAGACTTCAATCTCGAAGGGATCGGTAGCTGGCGTGGTCATGGGTGCAGCATAGCCAGCTTTCCTGAACTTGCCGGGCCTCACACCCCACGCTGAGGACACCATGACTAGCACGGATTACCCGGCAAAGATTGGCGTGGCGATATACTCGAAACGAAGGCCTCGACGCTAGGAAGTTATGCCGAAGAGTTGGCAGGACGAAGTCAAGGAAATCCTTGATCGGGCCGAAGCCTCCGCGCCTCCGCCGAAGCGACACGCCTCAGGTGCGCCGAGGCCCGCACAGCCGCGACGAAACTACGTCGAGTGGATCGGCCAGTGGGTCATGGCTCGTTTTGCGACCACCGGGGACATGCTGGTGACGGCAGCTGTGTTGGTTGTGGCCGCGCTGTTTATGTCGATCGTGCTGCGCCAGTTCGCATCGATCATTGCCATTGCCGGCGCTGTCACGTTCGTGGCGGCCCTGATGCGCGGAATCATGGAGCGGCGCTCGGGCCGATCGTCGGGCAGTCGCCGCGGCCCGGTGATGTGGCGCGGCCAGGTGATCGAAGTTCCAGACCAGCGCCCGTCGTTTAGCCAGCGAATTCGCGACGTTTTTCGGCGACGCCGCTAGCCCGGGCGGCAACCTCGGCGCGCCGCGTACCGCTCGCGCAGTAGGATGACGGCTCCCCGCCCCACGGTATGCCTGCGCACGTGAATATCGCCGATATCGCTCCCGGGAGCTTTGTGCACGCTGTGTTCCTGGTTGCAGCCGTTGAGGTTCGCGAGGCTCGCACCGGGAATCGCTTCCTGCGGATGAGCCTGCGCGACCGCTCCGGCGCCACGATCGACGCGGTGATGTTTCAAGTGTCGGAGGCGCAGATTGCGGCCGTCACCGCGGGTGAGCCGTACGAGGTGGAAGGCCGGGCCGACGAGTTCCGCAACCGGGTCAACATCAAGGTCGACAGGTTGCAACGCTCAGAGGAGACCTGGGACGCCACCGCCTACCTGCCTCGCTCGACCCGAAGCTCGGAAGAACTCACCGGCTCCATTCGCGACGCCGTCGAATCCATTGAGTCGCCGCCGATCAGGAACGTGCTGCGCGCCGTGATCGCCGATCCGCTGGTGGCGGAGCGGCTGCCGACGTGGCCCGCAGCAAAGACCCGACATCACGCCTGGATTGGGGGACTGGCAGAGCACACGGTGGAGATGCTGCAGATTGCCGAGCGCGTTGCTCGGGTCTATCCGCAGCTGGACCGCGACCTGCTGCTGGCGGGCGTCGTGCTGCACGACCTGGGCAAGCTGGAGGAGTTGGACTTGCAGGCGAGCATTGTCTACACGGACGCCGGCAACCTGGAAGGCCACATGGTGCAGGGGGTGCGGATTCTGGATCGCGCGCTGGCGGCCGCGGGGTGCGACGGCGAGATCGCGACGCTGCTGCGGCACCTGGTGCTCAGTCACCAGGGCCTGTTGGAGTTTGCCGCGGTGACAGAACCGATGTTGCCGGAGGCCATTGCCCTGCACTACATCGACCAGCTCTCGTCGCAGGTTCGGCCGGCAATTGAGGACGTGGCGGCCGCGCGGGAACGCGGGGTGCGCGGGGAGATGACGCGCGGGCCGACCGCGATGCGCGAACTGTACGTGCGGGCCGAGGACTAAGCCCCGACCAGCGCCGCCTGTCGCTCCTTGACCTGGGCGACCCGCTCGCGGGCCGCGTGGGCGCGCTCGCGTTCCTTGGCCACCACGGGCTCCGGTGCGCGCTCGATGAAGCGCGGATTGGCCAGCAATTGCTCGGCCCGGCCGAGGGTGGCTTCGGCTTCGGCCAGCTCGCGTGCCAAGCGCTCGCGCTCGGCGGTGAGATCGACCATACCGGCGAGCGGCAGAAAGATCTCGACTCCGCCGGCGCGCGCCGTGACGGCCGGTTCATCGAAGGTCGTACCGGCGGGATGAAACGTGAGCGGGTCCACGCGGGCCAGGCGCTGGATGAACAGCGCCTGGTTCTCGAGGCCGGCGGAGTCGCCGATGACTCGCGCCTCCACCTGGCGGCCCGCCTCCACGCCTGACTCGTGCCGGGCGTTGCGGATGCCCTGGACAATCTCGATCAGCGCTCGAACCCGTGCGATCGCTCCCTCGTCAACGTTCGGGGAAGCAGAAGGGATTGGCGTCTCAATCAGGAGCTCGGGGGAGTCGGGCGCGCCGCCCGCGGCGCGGAAATGGCGCCAGATTTCCTCTGTGACGTATGGCATGAACGGGTGCAGCAGCCGCAGGGAGCCGTCCAGGACGGTCGCCAGGGTGAGCGCCGTACGAGCGGCGGCGGCCGGGTCGTCGCCGTAGAGGCGAATCTTGGCGGCCTCGACGTACCAGTCGAAGAACTCGGTCCACAGAAAGTCGTGGAGGGCGCGACCGGCTTCACCGAAGCGGAAGCGTTCGACGTCGCGAATCGCGTCGGCGTGGACCTGGTTGAAGCGGCTGAGGATCCAGCGGTCGACCAGGGAAGGGGCGCCGGGGGCGTCGTTCGCGGTGCGCTCCATCGCGCCGATGACGAACTTGGCGCCATTCCAGATCTTGTTGGCGAAGTGACCGCCGCGCTCGACCTGGCGCAGGTCGAGCCGCATGTCGTTGCCGGGCGCCGCGGCGGTGACGAAGCTGAAGCGCATGGCGTCGGCGCCGTAGGCCTCGATGGTCTCGAGCGGATCGTCGCCGGGTTGGTAGTTGGTCTTGCTGACCTTGGAACCATCGAGGTGCCGCACGAGGCCGTGGAAGTACACGTCGTGAAACGGCACCTCGCCGACAAGCTCGAGGCCGAGCATGACCATGCGGGCGACCCAGAAGAAGATGATGTCGTAGCCGGTTTCCATGACGTCGGTGGGATAGAACCGCCGCATGTCCGGCGTGTCGTCGGGCCAGCCAAGAGTCGAGAAGGGCCACAGGCCTGAGCTGAACCAGGTGTCGAGCACGTCCGGGTCCTGCCGGAGCTTCTGCCCGCCGCACGTTGCGCAGGACGTCGGATCCTCGCGGGCAACGATTACGGCGTCGCAGTCCTGGCAGTACCAGACGGGGATGCGGTGGCCCAGCCAGAGCTGCCGGGAAATGCACCACGGTTGAATCTCGTCCAGCCAGCGCAGGAACTCGTTCTTGAAGCGGGCGGGATGGAAGCGGATGCGACCGTCGTTCACGGCCGCCGTGGAGGCGTCGGCCAGCGGACGAACGTTTACGAACCACTGTTCGGACACCAGCGGCTCGATCACCGCGTCGTCGCGCGAGCAGTGGCCGACCGGGTGGGTGTGCGGTTCGACGCGCTCCAGGAGGCCCTCGGCCTGCAGAAACTCCAGGTAGGCCGCCCGGGCATCGAAGCGATCCTGGCCGGCCCAGCGACCTGCGTTCCGGTTGAGCGTGCCGTCGCCGTTCATGATGTTGATGACGGGCAGATCGTGGCGTTCGCCCATGGCCGCGTCGTTGGGGTCGTGGCCGGGCGTGACCTTGACAGCACCCGAGCCGAATTCGGGATCCACAAAGCTGTCGGCAATGATCGGGATCTCACGCCCGATTCCGGGGACAACGGCCGCCTGGCCGAGGAGCGACTGGTAGCGCTCGTCGTCCGGATGCACGGCGATGGCCGTGTCGCCCAGCATCGTTTCGGGGCGCGTCGTGGCGACCGTGAGGTGACCGCCGTCGACCAGGGGATAGCGGATGTGCCAGAGCGAGCCTTCCACATCCTGGTGTTCGACTTCGAGGTCGCTGATGGCGGACTGGTCGTCGGGGCACCAATTGACCATGTAGCGGCCGCGGTAGATCAGACCCTTTTCGTACAGGCGCACGAAGGCTTCGCGGACGGCGCGCGAAAGCTGCTCGTCGAGGGTGAAGTGCTCGCGGGTCCAGTCGACGGAGGCACCCAGCCGACGAAGCTGTTCGTTGATGTTGTCGCCGACCTCGGCCTTCCATTGCCAGAAGCGCTCCTCGAATCCTTCACGTCCGAGGTCGTGACGCGATAGTCCTTCGCTGGCGAGTTCGCGCTCGATCACGTTCTGGGTGGCGATGGCGGCGTGATCGGTGCCCGGCAGCCAGAGTGCGGCGCGGCCGTGCATGCGCTGCCAGCGAATCATCAGGTCCTGGTAGGCAACGAAGAGGACGTGGCCGTTGTGCAGCTGGCCGGTGATGTTGGGCGGAGGGATAGCGATGGTGAATGGGCGCCGGTCGGGGTCGTCGGAGGGCTGGAATGCGCCGGACTCGTCCCAGGTGTCGTAGAGGCGGGATTCGACAGAGGCCGGGTCGTAGGGGCCGGCCATGGCGTCAAGGACGGAGGAGGAAGGCTTAGCGTCCATCAGGAATCGGGAGACAACGGCACCGTACGTCGGGGCCGGACGCTCATCGTACCGCTGACGCCTGCGTGCAAACCGTTGCCAGGCGTGGCAGGAACGAGGGGCACGCTGCGAAGCGTGGGGGATTAAGGGGGAACCCTCTCTCGCCAGCCCGTCCCCAGAGGGGACGGGCTGGCGAGAGAGGGTTTTGGCGCGTTTTTCCGGCCGGATCGGCGAGCGTTGAGGGCAGTGGACAAGGTGGAGAGGGAAACCCGCGGGCAGTGCGGGCTGACCGCGCACGGCGCGGAGGGGCCGGCGCGACCCGGCGATGACCAACCAGCCGCGCCAGGGTGCAGCGGCGTGCCGCCGAGGGCGGCATTCCGATACGACGATCCCGATCCGGGACCGGAGGACGGCCGCGGCAGGCCGTAGGCGCAGCAGCAGGCGCAACAGAAGAGAAGGGAGGCGCAGGGGGGACCAGGCAGAGCGCATAGGGAGCGGGGATGAGGCTGCGAGGCTTACTCAGACAGTGTACAACAGATGGAGACAGGGGGCAAGAGGTAAGGCGGGGTGAGAAGTGAGAGTCGGAGCGGGAGGTTGCGAGCACTTGGGGTGGGTGGGTTGCCCCGGGGGACCCGTCACTGGATTCGGCCGAGGATGGTCGAACCCCGGATCGCGTCCCCCGGATCACGTCCGGGGCAGGCTCTGCCTCTCCGCTTGGAGAGGGTGTAGAACGGCGCGCCGCCTGAGGAGCGTGGCGCCGGGTGCTGCGGTTGCACGGTGGCACGCTCACGGATTGCCGGCGGGGGGGCGGGTGCGACGGGGGATGTGTTCAGTGGTTTGGGGCGATGTGTTCAGTTTTTGGGCGAATGTGTTCAGTCTCGAGGTCAATGTGTTCAGTTTTCGGCCGGATGTGTTCAGTTTTCAGGGTCATGTGTTCAGTTTTGGGCGGCGCGTGTCCCCCTCTCAGGGCAGGCTCTTCGGCAAGTTCAGGTCAGGGTTTCCGACGGACTGCGGGGCGGCTCACCACGTACGGGGGTGCGCGGAAGAGGCCGGTTAGAAACCGGCCCCTACGGCAGAGGGGACGCGCGTTGCGCGGAAGACGGGCGGGTCAGAGACCCGCCCTCATTCGGCAAGTTCAGGGCAGGCACTACGCAAGAAGGGGATGACGTCGCCGGGACGAGGGGGATGTGTCCACTCTGTCGGGCCAATGTGTCCAGTTCCGGGCCGGATGTGTCCAGTTTTTGGCCAGATGTGTCCAGTTTCGGGGGCCATGTGTCCAGTCCTGGGCCGAATGTGTCCACTTCGGTGGGGACGTGTTCAGGCTCTGGCGGTGCGCCTGGGCTGGGGATTGGGCACGGAGACAAGGGGGACTCCCCCGGTCGAAGAGCGCTGGGCGGGCTCTCGGCTCCGCTGCGCGGCGCTCGGACTAACGGCGGCTCAGCGTCGTCGGCGGCTAGGGGCGCCAGTCGACTTTGTGCGCGGGGTCGTGGGGGAGACCGGGGTGGGAGAGGTTGGCGGCCACGGACGAGGCGGCGATGGCGCCGCCGTTGAGTTCGAGGCTGTCGGCCAGCACGGCGACGCCCTGGGGCGAGAAGTTGGGCTCGACGACCGTGTGGGTGAAGGTGAGCGCAGTGGCGCCGCCGCCGCCCTCGTAGGCCGCCCACTTCTCGCCGTAGCCGGGATCCATCTTGAGCTTGAGCCGGGGTGTGCCGCTGACGTCCACCGCCGCGCTGAAGGTGACGCGGATGCGGATCACGTCGCCAGGTCCGTAGGTGGCGTCGTCGCCGGAGTCGGAGACGATGGCCACCGCGTCGACCGTGGGGGTGGCCGGGGCGCCGCCGCCGCCGCTGCTCGAGCGTTGCCAGTCCACCTTGTGGTTCGGGTCGTGGCCCAGGCCTGTGTGCGCCAGGTTGGCGGCGGAGGCCGTGGCCGCCGACGCGATGGCGCCGCCGTTCAGCTCCAGGGTATTGGCCAGCACCGCGATGCCCTGGGGCGAGGAGTTGGGCTCCGCCACCGTGTGGGTGAAGGTCAGCGCCGTGCCGCCGCTCCCCTCCCGGTAGGCCGCCCAGAATTCTCCATAGCCTGGGTCCATCTTGATCTTGAGCCGCGGCGCGCCGGACACGTCCACCGCCGCGCTGAAGGTCACGGTCACCCGGATGGTGTCGCCCGGCCCGTAGGTGGCGTCGTCGCCCGCGTCCGAGGTCACCGCGACGGCGGTCACTGTCGCCGCCGGAGCCACCGCCGGCCGCCAGTCCACCTTGTGGTTGGCGTCGTGAGCCAGCCCGCCGTGGGACAGGTTGGCGTCGGTGTCAGTGGACGCCGACTCGATGTCGCCGCCGTTCAGCTCCAGGGAGTCGCCGAGGACGGCGATGCCCTGGGGCGAGAGGTTGGGCTCCACGACCGTGTAGGTGAATTGCAGCATGGTCGTGCCGCTGCCGCTGGCGTAGCTCGCCCACTTCTCCCCGTAGCCGGGGTCCATCTTGAGCTTGAGCCGGGGCGTGCCGGAGACGTCCACCGCCGCGCTGAAGGTGACCCGCACGCGGATCGTCTCGCCGTTGGCGTAGGTGTCGCCGTCGGCCGGTCTCGACGCGATGGCCACGCCCGTCGTTACCGGCGTCTCCGCGACGTCCCCGACCTGGACCGTCACCGCGATGGTGTCGTCGATGACCGGGGTGTCCTCGGCATTTCCATCGGCATCCTCGCCGTCGGTGACCTGGGCGGTGAAGGCGTAGCTGGCCTTGGTTTCGTGGTCCAGCACCGTCCCGCTCTTGACGCTGATCTGGCCGCCCGCGCCGATTCCGAAGCTGGCGGCGTCGTCGCCCGTGAGGGAGTAGGTCAGGGTATCCCCGTCGATGTCGGTGGCGGCCACCGCGCCCACAGTCGCGCCGTCGGCGTGGTTCTCGTCGATTGACAGCGTGACGCCGGCGCCGTCGTCGAAGGCCGGCACGCTCACCACTTTCAGCGGCTCGGACTTGAGCGGCTCAGACTTAAGCGGCTCGGACTTCAACGGCTCGGGATCCACCTGCTCGCCCACGCTCAAATCGAAGGCCGCCGTCTCATTGCCTTCGGCGTCCTCGATCAGGCCGCCGCCGCCGTACTTCAGCGTCACCGTCTGCCCGGCCGTGGCGGCAGTGCCGATGCGCATGGTCACCGTCAGCCCGGCGGCCGAGGCCCGGAACGGATGCTGGTCCACACCATCGGTGGTGACCGTCCACATGTAGCGCAGCCCCGCGCCCTCGCCGACCGTGGCCAGCACCTCGTCGAAGGTCACCGTAACCTCGTGCCCGTCCACGGTGGCGCTCTGCGCCGACGGCGGCGTGGTGTCCCCCGGCGCCTTGGTGCGGCCCGGGCCGGTGGCCGACCAGGGGCCGGTTCCGCCGTCTCCGCCCAGCGCACGCACCTGCACCCTGTAGCCCGTGTCCGCCGCCAGGTTGTCGATGGTCGCGGCGGTTGCCGTTCCGAGGTCGCCGGTGGCGGTCCAGTCCGAGGCGTCGGCGGGATCGGCCGCGCCGGCGTAGTACCGCAATTCGTAGCCGGCGGCCCGGTGTCCGCCGGGCTTCGTCCAGCTCACCCAGAGGCTCGACGTGGACGCGCCGGCCACCGTGAGGCTCGTCGGGGCGCTGGTCGGAGTCGGCTGCAGCCGCCAGTCCACCGTGTGGTCCGGGTCGTGGTAGAGACCGCCGTGGGAGAGGTCGGCGTCGGTATTCGTGGCCGCCGACTCGATGTCGCCCCCGTTCAACTCCAAGGTGTCTCGCAGCACGGCGATGCCCTGGGTGGACAGGTTGGGTTCCGCCACCGTGTAGGTGAAAGCCAGGCTATTCGAGCCGGTCCCGCCCTGGTAGTTCGCCCACTGCTCCCCGTAGGCGGGGTCCAATTTGATCTTCAGCCGGGGCGTGCCCCCCGCCGTGTCCACGCTGACCGCCTCGCTGAAAGTGACCCGGACACGGATCTCGTCGTTCAGCCCGTAGGTGTCGTCGTCGCCCGGGTCCGAGACCACCGCCACGGCGGTCACGGCGGGCGGCGCGTACGCCGCCGGCTTCCCGGAGAAGTCCTCCGCCTCGTTGCCGTCGGGATCGCGAATGGCGTTGTCGCCGGGCCGGGAGTAGGTCACCGTCACCGTTGCGCCGCGAGGCACCGGCCGGGCGAGCTTCACCGTCACCGTGGCGCCGTCCACGCCGACCGTGCCCGTCCCGGCGATGGTCCGGCCGGGGCCATTCCCAGCCGCCGCCATGGCGCGCGCGCCCCAGCCGCCGTTCCCGCCGGCGCCACCGTTCGGGCCGCCGCCGCCGTTTGGCGTCGTCTGCACCGTGAAGCGGCCGCCGTCCGGCGTGGCGTCCTCGTCCAGTGGTTCGTCGAACTTGATCTTCAACTGGTCCCCGGTCACCGACGAGGCCTCGAACACCGGCGGTCCCGAATTGCTCTGTGCCGCCTCGGGAGCATTGGCGTAGCCCTTGAGACCGAAAGCGAGGCGGGCGTATTGATTAAATTGCCATGCATCGCTGTCATGGTCGCGATAGAACGACCAGGCGTCGTCCGGGCCCGGGGTCCAGCCCGTTGCCGCTTGAAACGTGCCAAAGATACCCGTACCCGAATACAAGGAGTCTGTCGCCGAATCATCATCGACGTCGATCACCAGGTAATACGTGGCGTTGGGACGCAGGGTTAGGCCATCGGCGCGGAACACATCGGGACGGAAAACGGAGACCGGCGGCGGAGGATCGGGCGGATCAAATCTATCGAACGTGTCCATTGGCAGGCTGCGCGGGTTCCGGAGGACGGCCACGAGCGTCGTCGACGGGTTCTGGACCAAGTCAGACGAGCCCGTCCGGATGCTCACGCTAAAGCTGGGCGCTGCCGAGCCGGTCACGTGCAACATGTGCAGTTCCACGCGGGTCAACGTGTAGCCAGTGGGATTGCTGCCGGTGGTGAAGGGTTGGGCAGAGTCGAATCCGAATGCGCCTGGAATGAGGGACGATTCGCTGATGTTGTGGATGCTGCTGAGCAGCGTGCCCGCCGGGGGCCTGATTACCGCAGGTTGAGGCGCCGTTGGAGGAAAAGTCGGGTAACCCTCCTCCGCCGGCGACATGTGCATCGCAGATAGCGCCTCACCCCGGGCGGCATACCAGGCATTCCACGCGGCACGGCGGCAGTCCTCGTGGGTGGAATAGTGAAACAGCTGCCCGTCGCGAGGAAACAAGCCGTTGTGAGGTGTACCGAAAACATACGGTTGCTGGTAAGGATGACTTCTGTACCAGGTTTCTCCGACCCGCCACTCCCGGTAACAAAGAAACGGACTATTGTCGGACGAGTTTAGATACGTGCGCGTGGCGCGATGGTTGTCGTCGACGAAGTCAGAGTACACCGAGAAGTTTTCTTCCAAACCGCTGGCCGGCACAATGTGGTCTTCGTCGTATACCCACACGATATTTCCACGTGAGATGTCCCTTTCTGAAGTCGGAGCAGCCCACTTCCAGCCCGGCTTCGGTGAGTCTGTGTGTATGCCCGACCTCGCAACGATGACGTTATCTTCGAACACCGCCCACTGGCCCAAGGCAAATTTAGGGTTGTAGTTCAATTCGCGAACACGCAGTGTGCCCGCCCAGGCTTCCGGGGTCGGTGACAGGACAGCCAGAGCCACAACGGCGGCCACGAGCGCGGCCAGAAGTTTCTTGAACATGGCATTCCCCTTACCACGCAGGGATCCACGACGTTCGCCGTTTCGAAGCAAAGACATTCAGCGACCTTCCATTACCCGGTGAACGTCCCTGGTTGTCTTCCAAGGGATCCTCGGGCCCGCTTGGGCACCGGCGCCGGGGCCAGCAGGCCGAGCGCCAGCCACCGGCGGAGGCAGGGAGAAAGGGCGGCGCGCCTCACGCCGTGACCTCCGGCGGGAGGTGGGCGCCGGGCTCCGCGCTATCTGGGTCTTAGGGCGAACCCCCACCCGTGGGGGGGGGGGGGGGGGGGGGGGTAGCTTACTGCGCCGGGACCGAGAAGCCCTGACGGCGGACGCGCATCGGGCAGCGTCCACGTCGTTCGGTGCTTTGGTCTCTCGCCGGCCGCAAGCACGCGGGGCTCCGCCGTTTTCGGGTCAAGCCGCCGCCCACGTTAGCAAACGGGAATGACTATTGCATCACACTTCTACTGTTTTTCTCTGACTTATTCGTACTTTTTCACTCTGGGCCGAAGCCGGGAGGATTGCTCCCGTTGCCGGCGAATCACGCGGGGTCGGGTCGTCGGCCAGGGGCGCCAGTCGACTCTGTGGGTGCGCCTGACCGCCTCCGATGGCCGCTGGACCGTGCGCTCTAGGCGCGACCAGCTGGCCACCAGCGATCTCCGGAAGCCGGCCGCAGTGTGTACAGCATGTCCCCGAACGCCTGTAACCCATGTGTCCGGTCTGCACAGAAGAAGACGGCGAGAGGTTGAGGTTGCGCACGGGTGCGGACATAGTCGGGGCGGCAGGGTGCGCGGGGCTTGATCGGGGCGCTGGGTCCCGGCTGACGACGCCGGGAGGGCGGGATGAGGAAGAGGCGAGGGGGAGGGGAGAGCGGTGAGAGGCGGAGTCGGAGGTTGGGCGCGGGTGGTTTGGGTGGGATGCCAGAGGTGTGCTGGGTGCCCGGAAGAGGCCGGTTTGAAACCGGCCCCTACGTCCAGAGCGGAGAAGGCGGTGGCGCGGTTGACTTACGAGATCTTGCCCTTGGGTACCCACAAGAGGCACCCCTACCGGACCGGTCGCGCCTCCGAGTGGCGGGGAGGGCTGGACATGAGCCGTGGGCGACGGGTGCGCGGAGGACGGGCGGGTCTCAGACGCCGCCCATACGAAGGAGGGGGACGCGCGTTGCGCGGGAGAGGCCGGTTTGGAATTGGCGCATTCCCGGGAGAAGGCCTACCTGGGCGAGGGGTGAGCGGCGAGCAGTGAGCGTCGGACTTAGAGGTTGGGAGCACCTAGACAGGGTGGGTTGCCGGGGGTGTGGTGCGCCAGGCGCACCAGGAACGCTGGGGTGGGGCAGCCTGGACCCGCTGCGCCGCAAGAGCCGCCAGCGCGTCCAGGCCTTCCAGGCCGACGTAACTCGTAGCCACATGCAGCGGCCCGGCCTCATGCTGCGTCAACCACGCCAGGGCCCCTCGGTGGCCGCCCTGGGCGACATTTTCCAGCGGCACGCAGGGTCCGCCGATGACCTGGAGCTCCTCGGTTCAGCTATCGAAGACGGCCCGCACCTCGCAGGTAAATCCGGCTAAGACGTCTTGGCCGTCCAGGGTGTCGGCGTCGCTCAGAATCGTGACTGGACGATCGGCCCGATGGACGTCGACCGTGCGCCGGGCCGGGTGCACCACCCAGACCAGCCCTACGCCGAAGCTGAGCCACATTAGCGCCCTGTCGTTTAGTTCCCGGCGGCTGTCGCCGGGGGACGCGATTTCCACGACCAAGTCGGGCGCCACTTCCGCGTAACCCACGACCGTCTCTTCCAGTGGAATCTTCTCGGCCGAAAAATAGGCAACGTCCGGTTCGCGCACCGTGTCCGGGTCACGTTCCAGCCAGACGCCCGAGTCCGAGGCCGTCAGACTTCCCAGCTTTCGGGGCCTGATGAAGTTCCCCAGCAGAATCGCAAGGTTTATGACGATCCTGCCGTGCTGGTGTCCGGATGGCATAGTTTCGCGGAGCACCCCCCGGATCAGCTCGCCGCGCACGCCTTCGCTGGACAGCCGCAGCAAGTTGTCGGCCGTAAGCAGGCGGGCGCCCAGGTCGGTGACAGCCATCGCAAACCTCCCTCCTGACCCCACATGCTACAGCGCCCTGCAGCTCGCCGGACTCTTCGCACAACGCCCGTAGCAGAACGAGCCTGGCGTCTCTGGCATCCAGGTCCGCTGGCACCAGCAAGAAGCTTCTTTCACTGAGCGTAGTGTTGGGGGCAGGTCCGCGCAGACGCGTTGCCGGGATGCGTAACGGCCAGCGCTACGCCCGTGTGTCACGGAGGCGCACCAGTGGTGGTGGGCGTCGCGCCACAATCATCTATCCCGTCACCCGCGCTGCCCTGAGCAGCGACCGGTGGGGGGACGCTTCGGAGCAGGGGCTCTTCATACGGCAGCCACTAAATGATCGAGTCACTCCCGCCGTATGCTCGGAGCCCGGCAACCCCCCGCCCGGCCACACAGGGATGATAAGGGGGTGTTAGGTGGGGGTGGGGTGGGGAGGGTCGTCGAATTGGGCGGCGTGGAGGTCGCGGTAGGGGCCGGGTTGGGCGATGAGGTGAGTGTGGGCGCCGCGCTGGACGATGCGGCCTTCGTCCAGGACGACGATGAGGTCGGCGTTGCGAATGGTGGAGAGGCGGTGGGCGATGACGAAGCTGGTGCGGTTGTGCATGACCTGGACCAGGGCCTGCTGGATCTCGTATTCGGATTCGGTGTCGATGTCGGAGGTGGCTTCGTCGAGCACGAGCACGGCGGGGTCGGCCAGGATCGCGCGGGCGAGCGCCACGCGCTGCTGCTGGCCGCGCGAGAGGCGCAGGCCGCCGTCGCCGACGATGGTTTCGTAGCCGTCGTCGAGCTGCTCGATGAAGTCGTCGGCGCGGGCCAGGGCGGCCGCGGCGGCGACCTGGCTGTCGCCGGCGTCCGGGTCCCCGTACCGAATGTTCTCGGCGATGGTGCCGCTGAAGAGGAAGGTCTCCTGGGGAACGAAGGCGAGGCGCGAGCGGAGGCTTTCCATGCGCAGATCGCGGAGGTCATCGCCATCGACCAGGATTTGGCCCGACGTGGGGTCGTAGAAGCGGGCGATGAGGTTGACCATGGTGGTCTTGCCCGACCCGGTGGCGCCCACGAGGGCGACGGTCTGGCCGGGTTCGGCGGTCACGGAGATGTCCTGTAGGACCGGCGTCGTGCCGTCGTAGCTGAAGTCGACGTTGCGAAACTCGACGCGTCCGCGCGGCTGGACCAGGTCCACGGCGGAGGGCCGGTCGACGATGTGGCGGGGTACGTCCATGAACTGGAAGATGCGGTCGGCGGCGGCCAGGCCGGACTGGACGACGTAGTTGACGCGCACCAGTTCCGTCATGGGCTGGTGAAAGATCTGCACGTAGGCCAGGAAGGCGATGAGCGTGCCGGGTTGCATCTCGCCGATGGTGATCTGCCAGCCGCCGTAGGCCAGCAGGGCCGCCACGCTGAGGGTGCTGAGGCCCTCGATCACCGGCGTGGCGATGGACTCCACCATCGTCGTGTTCAGGTTGGCCTGGAGGTTGGCGCGGTTCTCGGTCTGGAAGCGGCGGGCATCGGCTTCTTCACGGGCGAAGGCGCGGCTGACGCGCACGCCGCTGACATTCTCCTCGATGGCGGTGTTGATGTTGGCGATGGACTCCTGCACGCGGCGGTAGCGCACCCGCAGCATGCGCGCGGTGATGACGCTGGCGATCAGCATCAGGGGCACGACGGAAAGAATCACCAGCGTCAGGCGCCAGTCGAGCGTGAGCATGACGACCAGGTAGAGCAGCATCGTGACGATGCCGGCGCTGGCGGTGAGCACCTGGCCCTGCATGGCCTGCTGGACGGCGGTGACGTCAGCGGTCAAGTGCGAGACGGTCTCGCCGGTGCGCTGGCTCTCGAAGAAGCGCATGGAGTGGCGCACCAAGCGCGTAAACATGTCGCGCGACACCTGGTACACGATGGTCTGGCTGCTGCGGGCGAAGAGGTAGAAGTTCAGATAGTTGAGCGCGCCGCGCGCCAGGTAGACCAGCATCATGGCTCCGGCTATCCGCGCAGCGCCCGCCGCGTCCGCTTGCGGGATGAAGTCGTCGACCGCGATCTTCAACGCCCAGGGCGGCACCATGTTCAGAAGCGAGGCGACCGACAGGGCCGCGAAGGCGATGCCGATATGGCGCCGGTGCAGCCCGACGTAGTAGAGCAAGCGCCGCAGGGTGCCGGCGACGGTGCGGCCGCTGAGGTTGGAGGTATCGACGTAGGTCTGACGCATACCCATCAGACCCTGACCTCGCCGCCGGCCTCAATCGCCAGGGACTCTTCCTGCAGGCGGAACTGCAGCTCGTAGATGGCGCGGTAGTCGTCGCTGGTTTCCAGCAACTCCTCGTGGGTGCCGCGGGCGACGATCCGGCCGCCGTCAACCACGATGATCTGGTCAACCCGGCGAATGGTGGACAGCCTGTGGGCGATGACGATGGTGGTGCGCTCCTGCATCAGCTGTTCGAGTGCGCGCTGGATGGCCCGGTCGGTCTTGGTGTCGACGCTGGAAGTGGCCTCGTCCAGCACCAGGATGGCGGGACGCACGAGGAGGGCGCGGGCAATGGCGACTCGCTGGCGCTGGCCGCCGGAGAGCCGCACGCCACGATCGCCGATGAGGGTGTCGTAGCCCTGGGGCAATTCCGTGATGAATTCGTGCGCGGCGGCCATGCGCGCCGCAGCTTCCAGATCCTCGTGGGTGGCGTCCTTGCGTCCGAAGCGCAGGTTGTCGGCGACGGTCATGTTGAAGAGGAAGGTCTCCTGCATGACCATGCCGATGCCCGACCGGAGGTCTTGCAGGCGGATGTCGCGCAGGTCGTGGCCATCGACCCGGATGGCGCCCTGGGTGGGGTCGTAGAAGCGGGGCAGCAGGTTGGCCAGGGTGCTCTTGCCTGAGCCGCTGCGCCCGACGATGGCGAGCGAGCCGCCGGCCGGCACGTGGACCGAAACGTCGCGCAGGATCGGGTCGCGATCGCCGTATTGGAAGGTGACGCGGTCGAATTCGATCTCGCCGCGCACCTGGGGCAGCGGATGCGCATCGGGCTTCTCCTGCACGTCCAGCGGCGTGTCGATGATCTGGAACACGCGCTCGCCGGAGGTGACGGCCTGCTGCGTGATCTGGACGGCGAAGCCGAGGAAGCGGGTGGGGGCGAGCATGAGCAGCAGGTAGCCCTGGAAAGCCACCAAGCCGCCGAGCGTGAATTCGCCGTTGACGATGCGCCAGGCGCCGAGGCCCAGGATCAGCGCCGTCGCGGCGCCGGCGATCAGCTCGATGCCCTGGGAGTAGAGGGCGAAGGTGCGCAGCACGCGGGTGCGCAGATCGCGCAGCTTCCAGTTCTCCCTATCGAACCGCTCTTCCTGGTACTGCTCGCGGCCGAATGCCTGTATGACCTTGATGCCGGAGATGGCCTCGCGGATTTCGACGTTGACCACGCCCATCTGCTGGTTGGATTGCCGAAAGAGCGGAACCACGCGCTTGGCGACGGACTGCATGGCGATGAAGAAGGGGACCAGGCCAATGATCGCCAGCGCCATGACCCAGTCCAGCGCGAACATGAAGATCAAGTTCATGGCCGTGAGGGCGATGGAGGACAGGATGACGGTGCCGGCCATCGTGAAGAAGAACTGAATCATGTTGACGTCGTTGGTGACCCGGGACATCAGGTCGCCGGTCTGGTGCCGGTCGAAGAAGCTCATGGACTTGGCGCTGAGGTGGGTATAGAGGTCGTTGCGAATGTCGTGGATGACCTTCTGGGAGCTGTAGCGCGCGGCGTAGAGGCGCCCCGCCATAGCGACGTTGGACAGCAGCACGGCCCCGACGAAGAGGCCGACGGTGACGAACAAGACGTTGAGGTTGTTGGCCCGAACGCCGTCGTCAATGGCGACCTTGCTGAGAGTGGGCGGCAGGGTGCGCAGCAAGGACCCGAGGGTGAGCGTGACGAGCATGCCCGCGAGCAGCAGTTTCTGGCTGCGCAGGTAAAGAATGAGCCGCCAAAGGATTCTGATGGGGAGTGTCCCGCTGGTGAGAGCTGGCCGAATCGCAGCGCCGGCGCCGCCGCCCGCTTGCCGATTGTCCCACGCATCCCAAGATCGGGCCGCGCCTGCGTTCCCGTCGATTCCAGCACACGCGGTCCTGGAACGCCGGTGTGGGGAGGTGAAAGTGCCGGCGCCAGGCACGAAAGCCTTGACCCGCCATTTCAACTTGACAATAATCTCGACACGCTCGGTCCGCCGTGGGGGGCGTTGGCGGGACCGCCGGCGGCTTGCTGTCACACAAGCGGAGTAGCTTCCACGGACGAACTCAGCGCCCTCGACCTGGCTCGGCAGATCTACGAACTGGGCGGCATCCAGTTCGGGAGTTACACGCTGGGCCGGTCCACGGTGAACTCGCCGGTCTATGTCGACCCCAAGCGCCTGGTCGCGGTGCCAGCGGCGCTAAGGACGGCGGCGGCGCTGGTGTCGGATGCGGCGAAGCTTGCCCAGACGCGACGGCACTTGCAGGCCGAGCCGTTTGAACTGGTGGCCGGCGTTCCCATGGGCGGCCTGCACCTGGCTACCGCGTACTCGCTGCATACCGACACGCCATTGATTTATGTCAAGCCAGAATCGGATGCCGACGGGCTCGAGATCGTGGGGCGCTTCCTGCCAGGCCAGCAGGTTCTGCTAGTCGACGACCTGATCACGTCCGGCGGTTCGGTAATTGCGACGGCGCATGCGCTGCGCGCCGAAGGGCTGCGGGTGCGCGACGTGATTGTGCTGGTCGACCGCGACGTGGGGGCTGCGCGCCAGTTGGAGTATCACGGCCTGCGGCTCATATCCATCGTCACGCTGCCTGCCATGTTGAATCTCTACATGAGCGAGCGACTTATCAGCGAGGACGAATACCGTCGCAGCCTGGACTTCCTGGAAGCGCAACGCCAATGAGCCGGCGCGCTCCACCCCTGCGCCAACCTGACGACGAGACCTGGTCGCAGGACGACCTGTTCGCGAGGCCCGTACGACCCAGGCCGAAGGCAGTGCCACCGCCGATCTACCACGCGCGCCTGCGCGAGCGCTCAGCGGTGGCGAAGGCACGCCACGCCCGGCGCAACCAGCTGCGGCAACTGGCCAGCCTGGTGTTTATGAGCCTGCTGGTGATCGCAGGCGTGCTGCTCCTGGTGCGGCTGCTGTCATCCGTCGAGCCGCCGCCGCCCGACGCCGGTCGCGTTGTGAATCTGCTGGCGCCCCAGACCTCCGAAACGCGTTCGCGGCGCGCCCCGACGGCGGCACCGTTTATCGACAGCCCGTTCACGCGACCGGTCGAAGCGCCGCCGATTTCGGCCCGCGCCGCCGTGCTGGTGGATATGGGCGAGCGAACGGTTGTTTTCTCAAAGAATCCAGACGAGCGTCGCCCGCCGGCCAGCCTGGCCAAGCTGGCCACGGCGATCGTGGCGCTGGAGCAGGCGCCACCGGACACGCGCATCCAGGTACCGGAGTTTGCAGCGACTGAGCCTTCGGTCCTGGCCGGGCTCCGACCGGGCGACGTGTTGACACTGGAACAGCTGCTTTACGGACTGCTGCTGCCCTCCGCCAACGACGCGGCCGCGACCATTGCCGACGGCATTGGCGGACACGATTACACCGTGGCGCAAATGAACGATCTGGCCCGCCGACTGGACTTGAACGACACGAGCTTCGCCAATCCAAGCGGCCTGGATGCGGACAGCCAGTACAGCACGGCCTTCGACCTTGCCGTGCTGGCGGCCGACGCGATCGACCGGTTTCCACTGCTGGCCAAGATTGTCGCCACGCAGATTTACGCGATCCCCGGGGGGGCGGCGAACCGGGCATATAGCGTGCGGAACCTCAACGGGCTGCTCTGGACCTATGAAGGCGCGATCGGCGTAAAGACCGGCCAGACTGCAGAGGCCGGCGGCAACCTAATTGCGGCCGCCCAACGCGGCCCTCGCCGCCTGATGGTTGTCCTGTTGGGGAGCGACGATCGAGTGGCCGACGCGGAGACCCTTCTCGACTTCGGCTACCGGGCGCTGGCCGCCCGGGGCTAAGACATGGGGAATCGCGGGTCCAACCGCGGCTGGAGTGGCACAATCGCGTATCGTTACGGTGACCGGTGCGCCGCTTCGGGAATCGGACCGGCGGGTGGATGTGCGCCCGACGGCACCGCGGCCCGAATCGTTGTGGTCCGGCAGCCTGCCCGGCGCAGGCGGGATCCGCGGGTTGCCCGGCGGCTAATCGCTCACGAGAAAGAGGAGGGAAATGCCCTTCAACGTTGGACCGTTCGAGTTGATCATCATTCTGCTCATCGTCATCGCCGTGTTTGGCGCTGGCCGGATCGCGGGCATCGGTCGGGCGCTCGGTACCAGCGTGCGCGAATTCCGCGAAGAGGCGCGCAATGAGGAGGACGAAGAAGGCGAGGGCGAGGGCGAGGACGAGACCGCCGTCGCTGCTGACGGCGCCACGGCCTCCGCTGACGACGCGGAAGCTCCTCCAGCGAAGAAGAAGGAAGAAACCACCAACTAACCGTTGGTTCCATGGCCCGTCCGGCTGGATGGCCGGACGGGCCATTTGTATTGTCCTGGCACTGGCGGTCACGTTGGCCTTCGGTCCGCCATCCGCCGCCGCCCCGACCCTGCCGGAGACTATCCGGGTCCAGTTGACGGTGGCGCCAGGCGAGCTGCGGCTGGTTCCGCCGCCGACGGCGACGGTGCAGGTGGACTCGCAGCCGCTGCCGGCGGAGCCCTCGGCGATGACCGTGGGGTGGGCCCTGCGGTACCTGCGGCTTCCGGTCCATGACCCAACACCGGTCATTGACGCGCTGGCCACTCGCACGCCAAATGGATCGCGGCCGGACGGACAAATCCTGATTGGGCCTTACGGGTGGGACGGTCGTGAGCATCGCGACCGCCGAGTGGTGCGCTCAGAATTGGGCGTTGCCCCCGCGATGACCATGCCGCGCCGCGGCTTGCATCTCGGCCATCGGACCCTGGCACCGTTTCCACAGCTGATCGACATCCAGCCTCGCGACCTGGCCGATGTCACGACCATCAACGACCGTCCCTATCGCGGGCGCGTTCGGGTCGACTTCAGCGGCGGTGACCCGCAGGTGGTAAACGAAGTGCGGCTGGCGGACTACCTGGCGTCGGTGGTGGGGTCTGAAATCCCGCCGACCTGGGAAGTGGAAGCCCTGAAAGCTCAAGCCGTGGCCGCGCGCAACTATGCGCTGCGGCAGGTGGACCCATCGGCCGACTTTGACCTCTGCGATTCGCAGTATTGCCAGGCCTATGGCGGGGTGGCGAGCGAGTACCCCTCAACCATCCAGGCTGCCCGCGAGACTGCAGGTGTCGTCGCGATGTACGACGGCGATCTGATCGCCGCGTACTACGCCTCGAACATGGGCGATCACACCACCAGCGCGGTTGACGTGTGGGGACGGGACGTGCCGTATCTGCGCGGAGTGCCATCGCCACGCGACGTGGAAGCATTGAGCACCAGCTGGGGCGCGGAGGGCTACCGCTGGACGCGAGCCATTCCGCTGCACCGGCTGGCCAATATCGAAACGGCCAGCGGCGTGCTCGGAGAACTCAGCGAGGTTCGCGTTCTGCGCACGGCCGAGAGCGGCCAGCCCGCGGAGGTGGAGCTGCTAGGCAATCAAGGCGCGGTAACCCTGTCCGGCGACGCCATTCGAATCACCCTGGGTCTGCCCAGCGCATTTGCCGAATTCGAAACCGTGCCCGCTGAGCGCCTGGTGCTGCTGAACCCAACTCCGCGCCGTGTCGCCGCGTTGCAAGCCGACGGCTATTCCCTGGAACAGCGGCGTCGCAGCCTGGCGTTCGCCGAGGCGCCGGCCGGCGTGCAGCTGGTGCGCGGGACAGTGGATGTTGTCGAGTTTCGGCTGCCGCCCCGACTACTGGTCAACGGGCGCGGCTTCGGCCACGGCGTGGGCATGAGCCAGTGGGGGGCACAGGGCATGGCTCGCGCCGGTCATTCGTTCGACGAGATTCTGAAGCACTACTACTCAGGCAGCGTGGTCGAGCGCGTGGGTCCGGAGGCCGTCTCAGCCTCCGCTACAGCGGCCGCGACGCGAGCCTCCAACCGTCCGACCGGAGATGCGCCGCAGGGCTAGCGGCGGATCCCAGTCTTAGGTACGCCGTGCGTTCAGGTGACCTGCCGCGCCGCTAAATTCAGGTCGCCAGCGCCGCAGCCGCCTTGCGCGCGTTGTCGGAGGCGGGGTCCCGACGCACGATGCGCTCCAGGTGAAGGCGTGCCGCCGCGTCGCCTTGCATCGCTCGCTCCAGTGCTTCCGCGAACCCGCGCTCGCCGTAGCTGAGGTCTCGGGGGACGGTCGCCTGGTCACGACCGGTCCAGTAGAACTTCAGCGCGTCGTTCGTCCAATCCGCGTATACGTCGTCCCAGTCGTAGGCGTTGTCCTGCGACAGGTGCGGGGTGAGCATGTGCTCGGCGATCGGCTCGTGGATGGACTGGTAGCGATTGTCCAGCGAGATGCGCAGGCGGTCCTCGGTGAGGTTTGGCAGGGCCTTGTGCACGGTGAGGCTGTGGAATAGCAGAGCATCGCCGATCTCGTAGTTGGTCGAGTGCCAGGGACCTTCCTGGACCGCCTCGTCCACGACCAGCGAGCCGGCGCCCAGGGAGAAGTGGTGATCGACCACCTTGCCCACCTTGTGGGTGCCCGGTACCACGGCAAGTCCACCTAACTCTTCAGGACAGTCGCCGACAGGGGCCCAACAGGTGTAGGTGTCGAACGTGCCCTGGAAGTGCACAAAGTCCTGGTGGGCCGGCGTGGTGTGTTCGGTGTACTGCGGAAACCAGATGCGCGCGATCTTCATTGGATGGGAGAGAACCGGCGCGTCGATGATCTTTTCCATGGTCCCCATGATCACGGGCCAGTGCCCGGACTCGTGGAATTCCTGCAGCCTATAGACCTCGTGGTACACGTCGGTGTATCCGACGTCACCCTCGGTGCACTGGGCCTCGATGACGGCGATAGCGTCCATCGGGTCGGTGCCGGCCTGAAGCCAGCCCTGTTCCTGCAGGACCTCGGTCATGGCGCGCCGCAGCGAGAGCATGTCGTCGGGGTTGAATAGGCCCTTGAGGAAGACGTAGCCCTCGGTGTCCATCCGGGCGCGGAGTTCAGGCGGATTGTCCAGCGCGTCGTTCGAGACTCGGAGTTCCTGCCACTCGTCTGCCATGTCGGGCCTACCTTCGCGTCGGCATTCGTCTCGCCGCTTCAAGCACGAAGCTTACTTGAAAGACAGACCACGGGGATGTGAAGGACAACGACCAGGTCTGGACGGGGGTCCAGGGGAAGTGCGGCGAAGACGCTTCGATGGGCGCATCGGTCGCTGAATGGCGGGGGCACCGTCTGCGCAGCTTCGCGGCGTTGGTGGCGTACACCGCGGGCGTGGCGAAGCTCGTGCCGGGTGCGTAGAATCGCGCAGTGGCCGCCAGGTCACACGTTGGTCGTCACGCAGCCGAGCGACGGCAGCGGACGTTACGCGGAATGGCGGAGCGCATGGCTGAGAAAACCGCCTATGTAGGGACGCGACCGCAGCTCTTTGTTGACGGCTACCTGGTATCGATACGCCAGGGGCTGGCCGAGCAAACGCATCAGATGGTGAAGCACCCAGGCCCGGTGCTGAAGGCGGAGGCAGCCTGGGAACGGCCAGAGGTGGCCGGTCTGGCCGGTGCCGTGAATGCCATCTACGACGCCGACGAAGGCTTGTTCAAGCTGTGGTACTACGCGCGCGGCACGTTTACCGCGGGAACGCTTCCCGGCGTACCCAGCCTGTCCTGCTACGCGACGTCACGCGACGGAATCAACTTCGAGCGGCCGGAACTGGGCTTGACGGAATTTGACGGCTCCACGGCCAACAACATCCTGAATGACGACATCGGGCCGGGCCACGGCATGTTGGACTGCGAGGAGATGGCCGGGATCGAGCCCGACGACATGCGCTTCAAGAGCACCCGCTGGCTGGGCTTTGACGACAACGGCTACGGGGGGCATGGCGTGACCTTCTCGCCCGACGGTCTGCGCTGGCGAACGTACGACGGCAATCCCGTGATTCGCGGGCTCGAGCATGGGGACTCGATTACCTCGGCCAAACTGCGCGACTCGTTTTATCGCCTGGACGACCCGCCGGGCTTTCCAGGCGGCAAATACGCGCTGTTTCCGAAAGTGCATGTGACGCTGGGTCCGTGGCGACGGCGCTGCATCGGCATGTGCACGTCGGATGCCGTCAATAACCGCACGCCGTTCGTCGAGTGGAGCACACCGCTGCTGGCCCTGGCGCCAGATCAGCGCGACGACGAGATGACTGTGGAGCGGCTGGCCACCACTCCCAGTCCGGAACTCCTGCTCTATAACCACCCCGACGATCACCGCTGCGAGTTCTACGGCATGGTCGCGTTTCGCCACGGGGACGTGATGCTGGGGATGCTGTGGATTTTCGATGCGGCGTTCGAGTGCACACGGCTGGGCGGGCGCAACCAGCAAGCCCTGGTCGATGTGCAGCTGACGTCAAGCCGCAACCTGGTGCACTGGCACCGGGCGGGGAACCGCCAGCCGATTATCACGCGCGGCGACCCCGAGAGCTTTGACAGCGCAATGATCTTCTACCACTCGTTTCCACTCACGGTGGGCGACGAGTGGTGGGTGTATTACTGCGGTCATGCCACCGCGCATTCGTCCATCAGTTACGCGGACCCGGTGGTGCGCGACCGATTCCTGGAGGACGTGCGAGCGGGCCGCCGGCAGTTTCCAGCGATCGGACTTGCGAAGATTCGAACGGAAGGGTTCATCTCGCTGGACGCCGGAGCCGAAGGCGGATGGCTGGCCACACGGCCATTGCGCGCGGGCGGTGGCCAGCTTGCCGTCAACGCGAATGTCGCCGGGGGCGGCGAGTTGCGGGTGGAGGTCCAAGCGGCGAGCGGCGAGCCGCTGCCAGGCTATGCGCTGGCCGACTGCACGCCGATCACGGGCGACGGCGTGCGGCAGGCGGTTCGGTGGGGCGATCGGGTCGGCGACCCGAGCTGGAACGGACGCGACGTACGGCTGAAGTTTGAGCTTCGGGACGCGGAACTCTACGCCTTTCAGTTTGCCGATCCGGCCGGCTGATCAGGAGGCTTGGGGATTCGGACTCGGGGTCCGGCCTAGGCCCGATGCACTCGGAGACGGACCGGCGCCAGTCCCTCAAGCTCGGCCTCTACCGACGCCCCGCGAACCAGCGCTTCGGATGGGAGTTCCACGGCCGGCCCCAGCGGCCCCAGGCCGATGACGTCGCCTGGCAATAAGGTGACTGCCCGGCTCAGGTAGGCGATGGTTGCCGCGACGTCGTGGACGTAGTCGGCAGTCGACGCCCGATAGGACGCGCCGTTGACCCGCAGATGCGCCGCGCGGCCGGCGGCGATGTCAGCTTCAGACCCAACCGGCGTGGAGAGGCCGAGAGTGTGTCGACCATCCCCGCAATAGCCCAGGAACCTGGAAAAGCGTCGCTCATAGTCCGTGACCGGCGGCACAAGCCGCTCGGTCGGTCCGGCGTCGTGGATGGCAAGCAATGCCGCGAGCCCTGCCACGCGGTCCACGGCGGTCTCAGGCGTTTCCGCATACGCGTGCTCGGGCCCGAGGACGACCGCTAGATGGCAGGCGACTCGAATGGTGCCAGCATCGGCAGGAACTTCGACCAAGCGCTCCTCGCCGGTGTCGTCGCCGCCGGCAACGCTCAAGCTCGCAATGGGATAGGCCACCGGCGCGGGCACCCCTGGCGACGCACGGCCCTCGACCTCGAGTGAGGCCGCGTCGCGCTGATTGCCCAGGAGCATCCAGAGGCCGTGCGGTGGTGGCAGACCGGGCAATGCGGGAGGTCCGTCAACTTCCGCCGCCGCCCGATCCGCTAGAAGGCGATCCATGGGCGACGAGTCGTCCACCGTTCCGACGAAGTAGAAGGGGCTCTTGCCAGTGCGCTCGGCTTGCTGCGGCGCATCCGGGTAGTAGACCGGGGTGCGCAAGGCGCCTACGCGCTCGGCCTCGACTTCAAGGACCGTGCGACCGGAGGCAGGGTCGCTGGGCAAGTCCTCGATGCCGTCCCAGCCCGCGGCAGCCAGACTCACAATCGTGCCGGGCTGCAACGTGAAGATGTGGGAGAGGCGCTCGACCGCATCCTCCACGCCCAGGAGATGCGCGGACGTGTGCGAGCGGTTGCGCAGGCGTCCATCCTGGCGCGTCCACAACAGCAGGTCGTGAGGGTCGCCCACTTCGTCGTGCGTGACGATCCAGGGACCGGCCGGCCCGCAGCCGTCGGTTGCCTTGTCGGCAATCTGGGTGGTGTTGTGCACGTCGCCGGGTCTTGCGGGCCCGGGCGGGGTGTACACCTTGCTGTAGCCGTCGTTGGTACACAGATACCCGGCCACGTGCCGATAGGCCTGGTCGGCCGACACCCGGTGGGCCGGGGCGCCAATCACGAATCCCAGCTCCGCGCCGAAGCTGAGTTGCGCATCCGGCGGCAAATAGAGCGGTTCGTCCTGGCCCAAGAGTGAATTGACCGGCCGCACTCGCTTGGCCGGGACACGCGTCATGATGTGCTGCGTCGGGTCCATTCCCTCCTGCTTGCGCCACACGGTCGGACTGTTGCCGTGCAAGACCATCCACAGCGGCGAATCCGGCACCGGGGTTCGCAGTCGTGCACCGGATGCCGGCACCAAGGCTGATTGCAACAGGGCGTGGTCGTCACCGCTCAGCGCCAACCGGCGCACGGTCTCGGCAAGATCCCGCAACGCCGCCAAGGCCGCCGGGCCTCCGGCCAGAATCCGGCGGGTTGTGACGGGTCCTTCGAAGGGAAGCCCACACATGGCGGCCGGCCAGCGGACGCGGGCGCCAGCCGATGCCAGGACACGTTGCGCGGCCGCCACATCCAGGAAGTAGCGCGCAAACCCCGGGGTGGGCGCATTTGGATCCGGGGGCGAGTCTGTCGGCGCCGACTTCGCGCGGTGAACCGATCCGTCCCAGCCTTCGGGAAGATCGAGCACGACCGCCGCCCGGTCCTGTCCCGCGCGCACGATGGTAGTTAGCTTCATGTCATGGAACGTCCAACATGCGAGGCGATCGATTCTGCCCGGCAGAGCCCGAGTCTGACACGCGATAGACGCCGGGGCCTGGGCACATTACTCATCGACGAACTGAAAGGCGTAGAGCCGCGCGCCGCGCATCACGAAGCGCAGGCGCAGGGGCTGCTCGGCTTCCACGGGCAGCGCCGAGTCGCCGTGCCAGGAGACAGCGTGCCGGATGTGGTTGCCCAGCACCCGATCGCAGGCGTCCAGGGTGTACCCCTCGATGGCCCGCCCCTCGGCGTTCTGTAGCTCAACCCGAGCATCCCCGCTGGCGGATGCATCGATGTTGAGCTCAAGGCGACGGCCGGCGACATTCATTGGCTTCGTGATCAGCTCGCCGCCGCCGTAGGCCGCCTCTGCGCCGACGAATCCGTCAAGCCGCTGCTCGGTCCAAATGATCTGGCCGCCCGGGTTGTTCGAGCGCTTGAGCCCATGCGACTGGTCGTACGCGGTGCCGTACTGGTAGATGGTGTGGCCCCGGACGACGATCCCGAGCGCCGAATAGATCATCTGCGAGCGGGGCCCGTCGGGATCGAGGCGGACGTAGGGCCGACGGTCCGGGCGATCCCAGGCGACTCCGTCGCGGCTGACGGCCAGCTGAATTTCCATCAGACCGTCGTTGTTCGGCGGGTTGGCGTCGCGGATTTCGAGTTCGGTGAAATGCCTGTACGTCGAGAAGGTCGAGATGTACACGTCATCGGCGCCCGGATACTTCACGACCGAGGGCGTGTAGATGTCCATGTCCGGCGGGTCGAGATCGTCCAGGGCGAGCACCGTGGGAAGTTCGCTAGTGAGCAGGGCGCTTTCTCCCAGCTGGACCGGCGAATCGGTCAGCTGCCAGCCGTCGCGCGATGTGAGGTCATTGGTTTCCCAGCGCGCAACCGCGCGCCGCCACGGCCCAACAGCGCTCAGCCACTTCTCGTCACGACCGGTCGGGACCCACTTGCGGAGGTAGGCCACATAGCGTCCGATACGCTCATCCCAGAAAACCTGGTTTTGCGTATCCCCGATCAGCTGGACGCCGTTTCCGCCGATCCACGTGAACCGAAGGCCGTCGGCCGATGCGAAGTAGCCGAATCCGAGCGAACCGGCTTCCGGGTCTCGATTCAGCCAATAGCCCTTGTAACGCTCTTCCGAGGGGGCCGTGGGGTCTTTGAAGACGCTCCCCGGCGTCCCCGGCAGAAGGTTGTTCGCCCAGTCACGGTCAAGCTCGACCAGGCCGAGGTCCGGCTTGTTCCAGTGGATCCCATCGAGAGACTCGGCGTAGCCCCAGCGAAAGGTGTTGAGATTGCCCGCACCCATGTGGCTGGACCCGTACCACATCCGCGCGAGACCGTCGTCGTCGATCACGGTATTCGGAAAGTGAAGGTGGTGCTCCCAGGCGCGATCCCGATGAATCGCCACCCCGCCGACGCGCGGTGGGTTCATTCGCAGCGCGACGTTATCGACCTGGTCGATGAGCGAAAAGTCGATGAAGAGATGCTTCTGGCAACCGAGATCGATCGGTTGGCTTGCCGGACTCGTCATCCTGCCGCCTTGACTCCTAACGCCGACTGCGGCGCAGCCGATCCTTAGCGGTCCCTCGCCGTAGTCGATGCGTGCTTGGCGGTCCGCGTCGGCGCGGCGACTATCCGCCCCCCTCGGCCGACTTCGCCGCTTCGAGCTTCTTCGCGTAGCCCTCTTGAATCTTGCGATGCTCTTCTTCAGATGCGGCGGGCCCGTATAAGCCGGAACGACTCATGTGTTTTCCGCTTCCACGGAAGTCAAAGTCATCGCTGGCTTCACAGCCGGCAGCGACGACAAACGTCGCTACACAAAACGCCACGGCCACGCAGGTTACGGCCAGATTTCGTCGCACTCTCGCGATTCGGATAGCCATCACATGCGAGCCTCTGAACCACAGCCACAATCTCCGGTAAGCGCGCCGCCTGATGTCACGTGGACACAGTTGACGCCTTGACTCCCGGGCGACCCAAGGCGCGGCGGAGGCAGGAGGATGTGAGAGCGACTCACGCTTAAGGTCTCATCGTCGGTTGGATCCAGACTGCACGTCGTGTGGCTCTCGCCACCACCATAGGTCCACCGCCAGTTCAACGGGCGTTTTCAGGTCAGCCATCCCGCCGAAACATTTGAGTACGAAAAGCCAAATGTAGAATAGCCGCACCCTACACGAGGCCGCAACCAATGCAGATTGTTCCCGAGCAGTTTCTCGACGACGGCTTCGTGATTCTCAAGGACGTCATCCCACCTGAACGCCTGGATGAGCTTCGCGCCAGCTTCGAGGTGCTGGTGGACCGGCAGCAGGCGATCTGGGCGCGCGATCCCGAGGACCCGCGCAGCCACGCTTACAAAGTCAAGCAGCCGCGCCTGGCGTTCCAGACGGTGGTGGATGCGGCAACAGCCAATACGGTGGAATTCTGTTTGCACGACAACACGCTGGGCGTCAGCCGTCAGGCCCTGGGCGGCGCCGAGGCGGCACCCATCGCGATGTTTCTGATGTGCAATCCAGCGACCCCCTATGGGCCGGATCTGTGGCACCGCGATATTCAACCGAAGAACCAAGCCCCGCTGGCAGGCTTGCAAGCCGACCTGGTGGCCAACGGGCCGGGCTACGTGCAGTGGAACATCCCGTTGTACGACGACGACGTGCTATGGGTCGTTCCCGGCAGTCATCGCCGCCTGAACACCGCGCAAGAAAACCGCGAGTTGCTGAATGACCGGCGCGCGCCGCTCTCGAGCGGGATGCCGGTCAAGCTCAAGGCGGGCGACGGCGTGATGTATATCAACACGATCCTGCATTGGCCCAGCAACTACAGCACCAAGCTGCGGCGGGTCATCCACCTGGGGTACCGCTCGTTCGGCGGCCGGCTGTATCCCTACGCCCGGAGCTTCTATTGGGAGCCGAGCTTCGTCACACTGCTGTCGGCCGACGCGCGGGCGACGTTCGAGCGCTTCACTGAACTAGCCGAACGCGAGAACGATCGAATCGAAGAGTTCCTGCGCGCGATGCTCGACCAGGATCCGGACGGATTCCGCGAGGCGCTGGCCGCGTTGCACCCGGGTGAGACGGGGCGCATGGTTTGCGTGGTCCTGCTGTCGAAGCTGGCGGCGAGGATCGGCACGCTAAAACGCCCGGAGATCGCCGGCCTGCCGGACCCAGCGCGGGCGCAAGCCGTCGGCGAGGTCTCGTGGGGATCGTTGAGCATCTTCGAAGAGCTGGCCGGACGCTTCACGTCAGCGGAGGCCGACCTTCTGGGGCAGCGCATCGCGCCGTTGAACGCCAGGCTGCACGCGCAGACCGAGCAATTCGTGCCCGGGTTTCAGAGCGGACCGACGCCCCACGCGTTTGAGGACATGCCGGCCGGTTTCGGCGTGGATGAGTTCATCGCAAGCTGGGGCGAGGCCGGGTAACCCGACCTGGCTCTGGTTCACCTGCGCCAGGAACGACCTGGCAAATGGCCTGGGGGAACCTTCGCCGCGCGGCCTGAGAAACAACGCGGGAGGGCACGCTGGTGCGTGCCCTCCCGGCTACCGTCACGGTTGTGACGTTTAGCGCTCCACGTTGCCGCGATCCAGTCGCTCCTGCCACCGCTTCATGATGGCGCTGGTGGCCTTCGTCGCTTCCTCGATGGCCTCCGTCGCCGTGGCTTCGCCGGTGAGCGCCTTGCCAAGCAGCGGCCCCTCGACCTGGAGGAGCTCCAGCATGGTGGGACCACCGGGCACGTACCACTGGGAGTGGCGCAAGTACGGCGAGTCATAGCCCGCATAGAGGTAGTGCATGCCCTCCGGAGGCGGGGCGACGGCCTCCGGCTGGTTCTTCACGTCGTGATGCACCGGCTGATGACCGCGGTCAATGCCGACGCGGCCCTGAACTTCGGGTCCAGCCAAATAGACTCCGAAGTCGACGGTCTGCACCTCCACGCCGGTCACGGCCGCCGACGCGGCGAAGATATTGGGCTGATCGCCGTATTCCACATTCGGATGATCCGTCACGTTGCCCCACACCAGCGGCGCAAGCGACCAGCGGAAGCGATCGGCGATTCGCGGGATAGCAAAGCCCACGGTGCGGAAGCGACCGCCCCACCAGAAGACTTGCTTGCCGGCAGCGAACGGGCTCCCGATTTCGCCTGATATCTCGGCCCGCTGCTCCGGCCTGTACGCGACCTGATGCTCGAACATCAGATCCGTCACCCACTGAAGCCCTCGCCAGCCTTCACCGATAAAGTACCCGTCGACCTGGTGGCCTTCCGGTCCCATTACCCGGCGCTGGCTGTCGTTGTAGCCCAAGGCACAGTTGAACGCGGTGCTGAGGCTCGCATCCGATCCCCAGATTCCCTGCTCGTGGTCGGTGACCTTCTTCATCTCCTCGAGCAGCTCGTCATAGCGCATGCCGTCCCAGGGCTCATTAGCGCCGGCGGCGGCAACGGCGTCGATGTTGTAGAGCAGGCCGTTGAGGCCGCCCTGGTACATCATGCCGTGATTGGGACCGTTCATTACCTTGTCCCACTTGCCATAGTTGTTTTGATCCCGATTGTCGGAGTGCTCATCGGGCGAGAACAGGTAGTCCTCTGGTACGAAGCCATCCTTCTTGGCCAGGATGTCGTTTGATTCCAGCCAGGCGCCCGCGGATAGGAACTGTCCGTAGGAGTGTCCACTGAGCAGGTTGATCTCCGACAGCGTGTCGGCGGCCACTTCAACGGCGATCTTTTCGTAAAAGATGTGGTCCTGCGGGATGAACTTGATCTTGACGTCAGGTCGCAGCTGCTCCCAGCGCTCAATGGCCCACTGCATGGCCTTGCCACGCGGCCCCGACGTGTGGTCCGTCGCGTACTCGAGCTTGACGGTTCGCTGTTCGGGCTGGGCCTCCACCATTACTTGAACTTCGCGGGTGACGACTTTCTCAACAACGGTCTCGACTGCCACCTCTTCCTTAACGATCTTCTCCACGACCCGCTCGACCGGAACTTCCTTCTCGACGATCCGTTCGACCGGCACTTCTTTCTCGACGATCTTCTCGACCGTGACAACCTGCGATTCACCACAGGCGGCGAGAGCGGCGAGTCCGGCTGCGCCCGTCACACCCACCACGGCGTTGCGCAGCATGCGCCTTCGCGAAATCACTGGCTTCATCATCCGCCTCCCCTTCTCTCGAGATAGAGGCGTGGCCGTGTCTTGCCCGTGCCTCCCGCGCAGCCAACGAAGGGCGCTCTAGAGGCTTGAGTTGGACGTGTCGCCGCCTCTCAAAAGCCGAATTACCCTATCACAGACTGTTCGAAGTCCAACTAGCTGAACGCGAGCCGCGGCGTCTGACATGTCGGGGGCAGCCGCACCGCATAGGTGGCGGTTATGGAGCGAATACACTCGCCATCACGCTCGGTTGAGACCCGGGATTCGACGGCGCTGTGGCTCGAGTGCGCGATGTGAATACGACCGACATTCGCGACGCCATCCGGCTGGGCTGCCGGACCATGGCCAGCGTCTTCAACGCGGACGACCACGACCTTCCCTACTTCGGCTCGCAGGTCCGGCCGGATCCGCGCCTCAGCGGCGGCGGCCTCTCAGACGCGCACGTACCGGGCCGACACCTGAACGCGCTGCTTAACGCTGAAGCTGCGGCCGGCGTTGCCATGGATGCCGCGGCCGTGGCGAAGCACGCGCGAGCCGCGGTTTTCTCGTACAGCGGTCCAATTGCGCTGCCCCTCGGCCGCAGCGCGAGCGGCGCCCGCCAAGCAGCGTTCGATCCGCACAACGTGCGCGAGGGGTTTCACGCCCTCGGCGCCCTGGCCCAGTTTCGCGACTCGGCGCGCGCCCAGGAGCTGGCGGCGGCGAGCATCGCGGCCATCTTCGAGTACTGGAGCGAGGACAGCGGCTGGGACCGGGATCGACTCGAACGCGCGCATGGGCTCGAGTTTCAGCCGACCGAGACCTTCATCGTCGGCCTGGCACGGGCCATGGGGCCGCTGGTGAAGTACTTCCGCGCGACCGGCTACGGGCCGGCCCTTGAACTGGCCATCGTATTGCAGGAAAAGGCGACGTCGGAGTTCTTTCTGGCGGACGGTTCGTACGCGGCGCAGCGGTTCGGCGCGCACACCCATTCCACGACCTGCGTGATGTCGTCGCTGGCCCAACTGGCGGATCTGACGTCGGATGTTGGGCTCCTGGAACGGGTCAGGGCCTTTTACGACCACGGGCTGTGGCGCATCCGCGATGCCCTGGGCTGGGTGATGGAAAACAGCGGGGACAAGAACCGGCACGCCCCGGACCGGGGCGAGGCCAACAACACGGGCGACATCCTGGAGACGGCCCTGATCCTGGGCCGGTGGGGCTATCCCGCCGCCTACCACGACGCCGAGCGCATCCTGCGCGGGCACCTGCTGCCCGCGCAGCTGCGCGACACCGCGTTCATCGTCGATCCCCCGAATCCCACCCGCGCCGACGGGCTGCGGGACCTGGCCAACAGGCATCGCGGCGCGTTCGGGTTCCCGGCACCCTATGGCCACGCGCCGCTGGGCATCGAACGAATCTCTTTCAATATGGACATCGTGGGCGGCGCGGTGGGATCGCTGTGCGAGGCCTACCGGGCTGTCACTCGATTCGATCAGGCGGGCCACTGGGTCAACCTGCTTTTCGACCACGAGACCGAGGCAATCAAGGTCGAGTCGATCTACACCCACCGGGCGCTGACGATCACGCTCAAACAGCCCGGACCGCTTTTCGTGCGGCTGCCGCCCTGGGTTCCAGCCGGAGGTGTCACAGTCGGCGGCAGGGCAGGGGCGTACCGTGTCACGCGCGGCTACCTCTTCTTTCCGCAGCCGCCGCTGCGGCAGGCGATCAGCATCTCATTCGCACTCCCGGAGCAAGAGCTGGTTCTCGCGCCGCATGATCCGGAGATCCGCGTCCGGCTGCGCGGGGACGCCGTGACCGCGATGGACAACTTCGGCGCCGACCTGACGTTCTTCGAGCCGATCGACTCACCGCGGCGCTCGTGACTCTCGAATCCGTCGACTACGCTGCAAGCTGCACTGTCGAGGGCGGTGGCGTGGCGGCCTAACGCTGAAGAGTTGTCCGGCCGAGGGGCCGCGCGAACTACGACGCGGAACTCCTGGAGTGGTCCATCCCGCCGCATCACCGTCCGCGTCGTGGAGGAGATCCGAAGGAGATCGATCCCGATCAGTTCCTCGAAGACGGCTACGTGTTCCTGAGAAACGTCATCCCCCGCGACCGGCTGGGCGAGTTGCGCGTACAGCGCTTCGCGCTTCTGGACGCCAAGCTCCACACAGAGACCGAGCGGTACGTCCCCGGATTTCAAGGCGGCCCCTCCCGCCACCGGCTTGAGCACATGCCGCCCGACTTTGAGGTGGGCGACTCTATCGCGAGCTGGAATGAGGCCGCGTAGTCGACGTGGACTTGTCGGGCGCCGGTTATGCTCGCCCACGCGAGGTGATGGGACGGGACTAGCCCAGTGGAGGCGGCGATGACAACTGAGCAGTGGGTTCCCAGCGGGGCGGCTCGCCGCCTCTTTGAGTCGGCCGTGGTTATCGACGGTCTCGATACCAGCAACTGGGGCGCGGAGCAGATCTTTCGTGAACTGCGCGACGGCGGCGTCACGGCCTGTAACGCGACGTCGGCCATCTGGCACAACTTCCAGGAGACCCTGGACAACATCACGACCTGGCTGCACTGGTTTGAGGAGTACAGCGAGTACATCAGGCCGATTCACACGGTGGCCGACATTCATGCGGCGAAGGCGGAGGGACGCACCGGGATCATCCTGGGGTGGCAGAACGCGACGCCGGTGGAGAGCGACGTTCGGCGGTTCCGGCTCTTTCACGCGCTGGGCGTGCGGATTGTCCAGCTCACCTATAACGAGCGAAACCTGTTCGGGAATGGATGCTGGGAGCGCACGGACGAAGGCCTGAGCGTCCTTGGCCTGGCCGCGATACGTGAAATGAATAAGCTGGGGATCCTGATCGATCTTTCGCACGTGGGCGACCGCACGGTGCTGGATACCATCGAGCACTCGGAGCAGCCGGTGGCCTTTACCCACGCCAACGCGCGCTCGCAGACGGACTATCCGCGCAACAAGACCGATGAGGCCATACGCGCCCTCACCGCCAAAGGCGGCCTGGTGGGCGCCAACGCCTTCCCCAACCACCACCGGCACGGCTATGACTCAACGCTGGACGACTACCTGGACGCCGTGGACTACCTGGTCGACATGGTCGGTCCGGATCAGGTCGCGATTGGGACCGATTTCTGCATGGGTCAGACCCGCGAGTGGTTCGCCTGGATCGGCGCCTCGCATGGCCACGAGCCGTTTCTGTCGTCCGGCGAGGTCCCCCAGCCATTCCGGCTCCTGCATGGCTTTGCCGGGCCGTTGGAGTTCGTGAACGTGGCGGAGGGCCTGTTGCGGCGGGGTTACGGCGAAGACGACGCTCGCAAGATCCTGGGCGGCAACTGGCTGCGGCTGTTCGGCGAGGTGTGGCGCGACTGACCGCCAGCGGCTCGTCGCCTACCAGTGCTGGCCGACGGCTGAAGTCTCGCGGCTTAGCCGGAAGCGGCCCAGGTCCCAGGACGTCGTGCCGCGGGTGGCCAGGTCGGCCATGATCTGGCCGATCAGGATGCCGAACTTGAACCCGTGCCCTGAGAAGCCGGCCGCCACCAGCGCGTTGTCCAGATTCGGCACGCGGTCGATGATGAAGTCCGAGTCGGGGGTCATCGAGTAGGTGCAGGTCTTGCTGTAGACGACCTCGGCGTCGCGCAGGTCAGGCAGATGGCGGGCCAGGAAGTCGCGTAGCTTGGCCAGGGCCACCGGGTCCTCGTGCTCGCGGTCGCGGTCGGGATCGAACGGCTCGCCGATCATGTCGTCGGCGACCTTGACGCAGCCGCGCCAATGAACGGGGAAGCCGTAGAACTGGGTGTCCATGACGGAGAACGGCGTTAAGCTTGGGTACTCATACGCACCTGGATCTTCCGGCTTCAAGTAGTGCAGGCGAGCGGCGGTTGGTTGCACGGGGACCGGAAGTTCGGGCAGCAGACGGGCGGTCCAGGGACCGGCTGTGATCACGAACGCTTCACCTTCAAATGTGCGTCCGTCCTTAGTCTCTACAGACGTGACGCGCCCGCCGGACTGGCGTAGCTCGACGACTTCAGCGTCCGTGAATACGTCTGCGCCCTGTTCGGCGGCGGTATCGGCCAGCGCGCGAGTCGCCGGTCCCGCGGCGATGTAGCCGCCAACGCCCTCCATGATGTAGCCGGAGTCCACGTTGGCGAACTGCGGAAACTCTCTGCGAACGTCGTTGGCGTCCAGCCAGCGCGGCTTATACCCGAGGTCGCACAGACCCTGGTAGCCGTCGAGCAGAGGCTCGAAATCCGGTTTGGTTTGCAGGGTGAGCGTTCCAGTCTCCCGGTAGAAGTCGGTGCCTGACCGGCGGTCGAACTCTTTCCACAGCTCCACGGCCCCGGCCACCATCCGGGTGTAGGCCGCCTGACCGCGGTACTGGTACCTGATCGTGCGGGACTCGTCAGCGGACGACGCGCGCACGTGGGCGGGGCTGAACTGTTCAAGCAAGGCCACGCGCTTGCCGGCCCGGCTGAGCCAATAGGCGCTGGCGCTGCCCATAACGCCCGCGCCGACGACGACTACGTCATACATGACGGCTATCCACTTCCGGAGATCCCGCAGGTCTCCATGCTAAGCGGCCTTGGGCGCGATAAACCACCGCATCAGGGCAGCTTGTCGAACTCGGCCATGAGGTCGGGTTCGTAGCGCAGGGCACCGAACGGGCCCGGACACTCGCGCTGCATGGCCTCGGCCAACTCCGACTTTCGCATGCCCTCGTCTTGAGCAAATTGCAGCGCCCCGAGAAAGAAGGCCGGTTCGCCGACGAGCAGGGTGTTTTCGAGCGCGTCGCACACGCGCAGCGCGGCGTCCCATCGCCGGGCTTCGAGCGCGTCAAGCGGCGTCGGTTCGGGCGTGACTTCCGGTGTCGGCTTGGCGGTGAGCGTGGGTTGAAGTTCAGGAGTGGGCGTAGGTTGAGTATCCAGCTTGCCAGCCTCGCACGCGCCGAGCAGCAGCACGAGGACCACGCCAAGGGCCACAAGGATTCGCGGGCCAGGACCCCGGTCAGCTCGGCCAGATACGGTATCGGGCGGAGCTGCACGTTGCTGGGCGGAATCCTCTCGCTTGCTCAGGCGTCGGTGATGGGCAGCTGAACGCGCACGTTGCCGCCGGCCGCCGATTGCAGCGCAGCCAGCAGGACTTCCAGCGCCTGGCGCGCCTGGCGTCCGTCGCAACTTGGTTCGCCGCCGTCGCGGATCAGGCCAACAAGTTCCGTGACCAGCCCGGCGATGTGTCCCTGCGTGTAGTGCGTGGGCGTCAGCTCTCGGCCGCGCAAGCCTTCCTCAGGATCGTCATAGAGCACGGCGTAGTCGTTCGTGAGGTGAATGCGGCCTTCGGTGCCCCAGATGTCGAAGGGCCCGATGTAGCGCCCGGGCATGGTCTTGCAGGCGTTCCAGAACGCGCGCACGTCGTTGTCGTACTCAATCATGATGCTGAGGGCGGGATCGGTATCCGGGTCGTGGCCGCCGTCGCTGGCGTAGCGCGGGCCGTAGTCCTCGAAACCCTTTTCGGCCACGGCGTAGACGGCGGTCGGATTACCCGTCGAAAACCAGTTGATCGTGTCGCAGACGTGCGTGCCGTTGCGGAACAGCATGGCGCGGGGGCCGCCCTGGTTGCACATGATGCGGACCACGTCGCCGATGGCGCCGTCGTCGATCAGCTTGCCCACGTCGGCCCAGGGAAACCACCAGCGATAGACGTGGTCGATCAGCATGGGAATGCCGGCGTTTTCGACGGCTTCGATCATGCGGTCGGCGTCGGCCAGCGTAGTGGCGATCGGCTTTTCGCAGACGATGCCCTTCACCCCGGCCTCGGCCGCGTCGATCACGATCTGCGTGTGCACGTGATCGCTGGTGACCACGCTGATCAGATCCAGGTTTTCCCGATCGAGCATCTCGCGGTAGTCGATGTACGAGTTGACTTCCGATACGTGGGAGCGCCAATTGACGTCGAACTCGTCGATTGCCTCCTGGCGCAGGTCGCACACGGCGACCAGCTCGGTGTCCTCCACGAAGTGATAGGCGGAGGCGTGCGAGTGGGGCATGGAGATGCCCCAGCCGTGCTTTGGGGCCGGAATCGGCGGACGGGCGCCAATCCCGGTCAGGCCAACGACGCCGGCTCTCAGTGTGCTGCCCATCGGATCCTCCCTTGCTGTGCCAGTGGCCCAGCCTTACAACTCCACCGCGATTCGCTCGGTGCTCGAGCGGATGATGGCGTCCAGGACCCCAATCGTGTCCAGGTTATTGCGTCCCGAGCATGGGTTGTCCTGGCCTTCCATGATGTGCGACCAGAATCCGTTCCAGATTTCCTGCTCGATGTCGGCCCAGCGGCCGCCGCGCTCAGCCTTTCCGATCGGATAAAGCTCAGAGCGCGGATAGCGCTCCAGGGGCTGTCGCGGGGTGATCTTGAGGTCGAAGTCCGTGGAATTCATCGTGAGGCCGTGCATGGTCACCGCGGCCTCCGAGAATTCCAGGCGCACATACATCTCGTAGGCCTGGGCATCCGACGTGGCGGTGTAACTGACGATCACGGGACCATCGAAGGTGATGATGGCGCAGACGTGCGGCTCAGCCGTCCAGTTGCTGTTCGCGGGGGTGGCGTTCACGCCCCACACGCAACGCGGCGGCCGCTGGACCAGGGACAGCAATGAGTCGACCTGGTGTGAGCCCTGGTGCCACAGGTGCATCGGCGGGTAACCGTTTTCGAACGGACGCCCGCGCGCGTTGTGGTGAACCATGGTGATGGCGCCCAGTTCGCCGTAGCGCCGGTCGGCAATCATTTCCCGCAGCAACGGATAGGGGTGAAAAAGGCGGTCGTTCTGGGTGACGACCACGCGCACGTCGTTGGCCTCGGCGGCGGCCACGACGCGTTCGGCCTCTTCCAAACTGCAGGTGAACGGCTTCTCGACAATCACGTGCTTACCGGCGGCGATGGCCTCCTCCATATAGGACGTATGGAGATGGCCGGGGGTAAAGACGCCGACCGCGTCGCACGGCGTCGCAGCCATGGCCTCCGTCAGGGTAGTGAAGCAGGCGGACCCGGGCAGGCCCGTGATTCCGAGCGCATCGTTGAAGGCCTCGGGGACGATATCGACCAGCCCAACTGCCTCAAACTTCTCAGGCAACGCCATCTGAGCGCTCAGGTGTGGACGTGCGCGGCCACCCACGCCGACCGAGATAACTCGCAACGGGGACGCAGTCATGGCTACCACCTCACATCAGCGTTCGCGCCATACGCAGGATTGCGTTCACGGGACTTCCTCTCAGGGCCTAAACCTCCGGGATGGAGACCGACAGCATCTGTCCGGAATCGGACGACGCGTAGGCGGCGGTTGTGACTTCGTTGACCCACATGCCGGCTTCCGGTTCGATGGGGGGCGGTCCCTGGCCCAGGCATGCGCGGAAGAAGTCGCCGGTCAAAACACGGTAGGGGTTATTCAGAGCGCCGGCCTTGTCGAATGTCCAGGACTTCAGCGGCGCGCTGGCCTGCGCGCCGCTGTAGGAGGCCCACTGCATCGGTTCGCGGTTGGATTCGCCATTCGGGTTGAACTTCAGCCAGCCGTCGCGTCCCCACAGGATGATGCCGTTGTGCCGGGACGAGCCGTACTCGGCGCTGCTGGTGTAGTAGCCGGAGTTGAGGTTGCCGACCATGCCGTTCTCGAACTCCAGGTTCACGACCGCGGCGTCCTCGACCGTGATTGCCTCGCCGCCCACGTTGCGGCAGAAGGCGCTGACCGACTTGAAGTCGGATCCCGCGATGTGCCGCAGCAGGTCCAGGTAGTGGCAGCCCAGGATGGTCAGGTGCCCGCCGCCGCCCAACTCCTTTGAGAAGAACCAGCCGCCAGCGGCGACGTCGTATTGCTCACGGGCCGCGGGATTCTGAATCGTGCGCTCCTGGTCGGCCACGAACCAGGCCTGGAATGACAGCAGGTCACCCAGGAAGCCTTCCGCGACCAGGCGACGCGCTTCCTGGACGATGGGGTAGGCGCGGGAGATATAGGCAATCCCCAGGTGCAGGTTCCGGCTCTTGGCCATTCGATAGATCGCGCGGTAGTCGTCCAGATTCACGTACCCGGGCTTTTCATGGAAAACGTGCACGCCGGCTTCCAGCGCCTGGAAGATGACGGGCGGCATGCGCCATGGCTCCATCGTGATGAGCGCCACTTGCGGCTGAAAGTCGCGGTACAGCTCGTCCAGGTCGGTGTAGGTGGCGGCAACCTTCCCGGCGCCGCCCGCGCGGACCTCGTCGAACGTTCCGCCGGTCACGTCGCCAATCGCGACGTCGCCGACCTCATCGTTGTGGAGCGCGTCGATCAGCGCGCCCAGGTGCCAGGCGGTGGGCTCGGTAATCACCGCGACTCGCAGTTGTTCACTCATGGAGCGGCTGCCTATGTCACTGCGGCTTGGTTGCCGCGCGGATGGCGGGATTCTGCCTTGAGAGTCGGATTCGGGCCAGTCCGACTGGCTTGCACTAGACGGCCTCCGGTCACATCCCAGCCGAGGATGTCCTACAGGCGGTATCAGGTGGAGTCGTTCTCGGGCTATACTTTCCGGAGGCTTGGATCGCTGGATGCGAGCTGCGTGAATCCGAGTAGATTGGCCTTCGACGGGCCAGTCCAAGAAGGGCGGCCATCCCACCCGTTCCATCTGGGTCCAGGAGTCCGGCAAGCATTCCGTGGCCGTCTACGAGCCCTCGGCCCTGGAACTGGTCAAGCGCGCGGAGCGCCCGGACTTCAGCCGCATCTACGCCATGCTGACCGACGACAGGCCGTGGCCGTGGTCTATCAGCCTGGGAAGCCAACAGCTCGACCATCACCTCCACCAAGGAGAACAGCATTGCGCTGGAATCGGCACCAGTCGGCATGTTCCTGCGCATGACTTCCGTGGGCGGCCGCTTGCGCGACGACGCGGGTAGGTGGATCGGAATCTGCGGGCTGAGATCACCGGCGTGCGCAGCCCCGCCGCGTCACCAGACGAGCGGCGACCCGGCTGTGAAAGGAAAAGAAACGATGAATAGCCCACGGCTACCACGACGACGCGTGCTGTCCGGGATTGGCGGCCTGGGCCTGGCGATGCTTGCCGCCGCGTGCGGCGAGGGCGGCCCGGCGAGCGCGCCACGGGCCGGCGCGGGCGCGGCCGAATCCGCCGCACCCGAAGGTGACACTGGCGAAATCCTGGTCTTCAGCAACAGTTCGCCGCACGTCACCGCCATCGATATCCTCACCGAGGAAATCTCGCGCACCGGTGACGTCGACGGCCTGGCCGCCTGGGCCTGGAACGACGACAACAACTTCTTCGACGGCCGCCACCTCTGGCTCGGCACCCTCAACGCCGGCAGCGCCGAACTGATCACCCTCGACGTGGACACCCTCACCGTTGCCAATCGCATCCCCCTCGGCAGCGAGGCCGAAGGCGTCTTCCTGGGCAAGGCCCGCCAGGACGGCACCCTGCTCGTCAGCAAGATGGCCGCCGGCGAGGTCCTCACCGTCAATACGTCCACCCACGAGGTCTCCAACACCTTCAGCGACGTGCCGCTCCACGGCGGCGTGCTCGCCGACGCCGACCTCAGCATCGACGCGGAGGGCGTCGAGCGCTTCGTCTATCCCACCGGCGAAGGCGACCGCGTCGTCGCTCTCGATCCCTCCAGCGGTGCCGTGCTGGCCACCGCCGAGTCCAAGAAGGGCGGCCATCCCACCCGGCTTACGACCTCCCCCGACGGCTCCGTCTGGGTGCAGGAGGCCGGCAAGCATTCCGTGGCGGTCTACGAGCCCAGCGCCCTCGAGCTGGTCAAGCGCTTCCAGACCGGGACCGAGCCCATTTTGGGGACTTTCACCTACGACGGCAGCTACGCCTACACCGGCCACGCGGACGACAACTTCGTGCAGGTTGTGGACACGGCCAAGCTCCGCGCGCTGGCGCACATCCGCGTGGGACTGAACCCGCAGATGGTGGCCGTGCGCCCGGACTTCAGCCGCATCTACGCCATGCTGACCGACGACCAGGCCGTGGCCGTGATCTATCAGCAGGACTGGGAGGTCAACAGCTCGACCATCACCTCAAGCAAGGAGAACTCGATTGCGCTGGAATCGGCACCGGTCGGCATGTTCCTGCGCATGACTTCCGTAGGCGGCCGCTTGCGTGACGACGCCGAACGGAAGGCCGTTTGCCAGATTCACTATTCGTGTCTGCAGGAAACAGGGACGAAGCGCTAGGTCACCTCAAAGCCACCGGACTCACCGTGTTGAGGGCAGGCACTCTCGATGGTTGACCATCGAAGAGGTGGCTAGCGGCACGGATGCTCGATGGCTGACGGATTCCGGCGAGATTCGACGAAGTCCCGCGTCGGAAAGTTTGACAGTAATTCAGAGCGAGTGTTACAAAAAACTCCCTCAGGGGCATTGCGTGGCTGACGTTCAGCCATCCGGAGCACCCGACGGGTTTGCATCAAACGGACAGGTGACGTGTTCTCGTGCGTCACCCACGTCCTCCGATGCGGGGAGGTTACATGAGCGGTTCAGTAACGCGACGCAAGGTCATCCGCGCTCTAGGACTCGGATCCCTGGGAGCGTCGGCAGCCATCCTTGCGGCCTGTGGTGAGACGCAGGTCGTCACGAAGGAAGTCCCGGTCGAGAAGACGGTCATCAAGGAAGTGCCCGTCGAAACGATCGTGACCAGGACGGAAGTCAAGGAAGTTCCGGTCGAGAAGGTTGTCACGCAACAGGTCGAGAAGATCGTCACCCAGGTTGTCGAGACGCAGAAGGTCGTAGAGAAAGTCGTCACGCAGGTCGTCGAGACAGAACGGGTTGTCGAAAAGGTCGTCGAGGTCGAAGTCCAGCCGCAGATGGCGCCGACTCCACCCATCCAGTTCATGAACTACTGGGCGGCAGGGACGCGCTGGGAGACGATGAAGGCTGGGTTGGAGGAATTCGACAAGCAGTTCCCCAACGTCAAGTACGACCTCATTCCGATTCCGCCAGGGTTCTACCGCGACAAGGTGAACATCATGTTCGCGGCGGGCACCATTGGTGACGTAGTGGTGCTGAACGGCGCCCGGATGCGCGAGTTCGCGCCGGGCCTGGTGCAGCTCGAGGATCACGTCAACCAGGCCGGCATCGACCTCGACGACTACTTGATCCTGGCCCGGGAAAACCCGGATGACCCTAGCTTTGAAAACCTGAGCATTGAGGGCACGCTGTACGGCATGCCGTTCATGTCGGGTGTCAATGGCTACGTGTACAACATCGACAAGTTCGACGCGGACGGCGTGGAAGCGCCGACGGCGGACTGGACGTGGGACACGCAGCTGGAAGCCGCACGGCAGCTCACGAACAGCGAGACTGGCGAGTACGGTTTGCACCACAGCACCGGCGGCGAGTTCCGCTGGCTGCCACTGATCAGCGCCAACGGCGGCTGGCTCTTCACGGATCGCAGTCGCCCGGCCCCGGCGTCCGGCTTCGCCACGGAAGGCGGACTCGAGGCGTTTGAGTGGTATGTCAACGCGACGTACGAAGAGGGCGTAGGCGTCCCGCTTGGCGAGCTGTCACAGCTGCTGACCGAGGGCATCACGGCGCCGTTCGCCACCGGCAAGATCGGCATGGAGCCGGGCGGGATTCACGGTCCCGGCGGCCGCAAGCTTCGAGTCGGCGACCGCTTCGTCTGGGACAACATGGAGTCCCCGCGTTCACCGATCGATGAAATCGCCTACTCGACCAACGAGTTGGGCCACTTCATTACGGTGAAGGCGCTTGAGCACGGCACGGTGGAGGCCTCGGTCATCCTCACGTCGTTTATCGCGGGTGAGTACTTCCAGGGTCTGGTCGCCGACGGGCGTGGCGCGATTCCGATGTTCCGTGCGGTCATCGAGAGCGACCGGTACCTCGGATTCCAGCCTGGCCTGCCGCGGAGCATGCACATCATCAAGGACAACTTCCTCAGTCCTGATGGTTACGGGCTGCACTTCTTCAGCGGCTGGGCGCAGTGGTGGAACATCCTGCACGACGAGACGCAGCCGGCGCTCGTTGGCGAGATTCCAGCTCGCGAGGCCCTCCTCAACGCCCAGGCGGCGTGCGACAGGCACCTCGCTACTCTGCAATAGGAGTCGTTCACGCTCATTCAAACTGCTGAATGAAGTGGACGTGCCGGGCGGGCGTCACCAGATGGCGCCCGCCCGGCCGCCTATGAACTGAGGAAACTTTGCGCACGACACGATGGCAGCGCTGGAGCGGATTGCTCTTTATCGCGCCCTGGCTGATCACATTTATCTGGTTTACGCTTGGGCCGTTCATAGCCTCTATTATCCTGAGTCTCACTAATTACCGGTTTATTGGACTTCCAACATGGGTCGGTTTGGACAATTATGTGAGGCTATTTACCGATGATCCCAAGTTCATACGCAGGTAATCAACACTCTTTACTACACCGCTGTACATGTACCAGGCATCATGATCATGGCTTTCTTTGTAGCCATTTTGCTCAATCAGAAGGTCAAGGGACAACCCATTTACCGCACGGCCTTCTATCTGCCATCGGTAACGGCAGGCGTGGCCACGGCGTACCTGTGGATTCTCCTCCTCCAGCCGAATGGTCTCGTGAACCAGTTCCTGGGAATCGTGGGGATCGACGGTCCAAACTGGTTGACAAGCTCGACCTGGGCCATGCCAGCCCTGATCCTCATGAGCTTCTGGGGTCTGGGCACGACGATGATCATCTACCTGGCGGCGCTGCAAGGCATCCCGCAGCATCTGTATGAGGCCGCCAGCGTCGACGGAGCGGGTGTGATTCGCAAGATGTGGCACGTGACAGTACCGATGATGACGCCCGCCATCTTTCTCACGGCTGTGCTGCAAATCATCGGGTCGTGGCAGGTCTTCACGCAGGCGCTGATCGTGACGAACGGCGGGCCGCGGGACTCGACGCTGTTCATTCTGCTCCATCTCTATCGCACTGGCTTCGAGTACTTCCAGATGGGCTACGCGTCGGCAATCGCCTGGGTGTTGTTCGTGATCATCCTGGTGTTCACGATCCTGCAGTTCGGAATCGCCCGGCGCTGGGTCTATTACGAAGGTGCAACGGAGCGCTAAGCCATGACAGCCCGAGCGGCGGACACCAGCCTGGCGCCAGCGGCGCTTCCATCTGGCGGCCGAACGATCCGATCCCGGCGAGTCCAGATACTGCAGCTTATGCTGCGAACCCTGTACTACGTCATCCTTATCGGCGCCAGCATCATGTACGCGATTCCGTTCTTCTGGATGATCAGGGCCTCGTTGATGAGCCTCGACATGTTCTTCGAGGTTCCGCAACCGTTGTTTCCGAATCCGCCCGCGTGGAATAACTACACGGATGTGTGGCAGGTTGGACCGGTGCTTTGGTGGATTACCAACAGCACGATTGTCTCTTTTGTCGGCGTGACCGTTGGGACCTTCATCAGCGCCCTGGTCGCATTTGGATTTGCCCGACTCCGGTTTCCGGGAAACCGCGTGCTATTCCTGATTGTTATTTCGACCATGATGCTGCCTCAGCATGTGACCATCATTCCGCAGGTGATTCTGTTCCGGGAACTCAACTGGCTGGACACGCTGCTGCCTCTGATCATTCCCCTGCTTGGCGGCGCGCCCTTCTACATTTTCCTCCTACGCCAGTTCTTTCTGACACTCCCCCTGGAACTCGACGAAGCGGCGGCCATCGACGGGGCGTCACGCATGCGCGTGTTCTGGACCGTGGTCATTCCGTTGTCGAAACCGGCCATTGCAACCGTGGCGGTGTTCTCGTTTATCAGCCACTGGAACGACTTCTTCTTCCCACTCATCGTCTTGCAGTCCTCCGAGCGACTGACGCTGGCTGTGGGGATGCGCTGGCTGCAGGCCGGGCAGTACGAGGCACAGCGGCTGCACTTGCAGATGGCCATTGCCCTGATTGCCGTAGCACCCGTCGTGATCCTGTTCTTCTTCGCGCAGAAGCACTTCATCCGCGGGATTGCGCTGACGGGAATCAAGGGCTGAGGTTCGAACACTCGGTGCGCTGCACCTCGAAGCTCGGCGCTGTTTCGCAATGAGGCATCGCCCAACCCGCAAGGAATCTCTAGTGCCGACGCCTGCACAGCCAAGAGTCTCCGCACGCGCGCAGCCGGCCGGCTCGTCCGCTACCGCCAGTTTGGGTGGCGGTCTCACCGCCCCGCTGGGCGCCCCAGGGCAACCGGTCGTCTATGCGGGCAAGCCCATCACCGTGCGCTCGACGTCCGTGCGAGTGATGCGCGCGCTCGTCAGGATCCTTTTCTACCTGCTGCTGATCGGCGGCAGCGTTATGTATGCGATTCCATTCATCTATATGGTTCGCTGGTCCTTCATGACGACCAGCCAAGTCTATGATCCTGACTTGTTTTGGCCGTTCCCACCGGCCTGGGAGAACTACACATACGTGTGGCAGCACCATCCGGTTCCTTGGTGGCTATTTAACTCGTTCATTGTGACGTTCATTGGTGTGACGGTCGGGACCTTCGTGAGCTGTGTCGTCGCCTATGGGTTCGCTCGCCTGGACTTCCCGGGGAGTCGAGTCATTTTTATGGTCTTGCTCTCAACCATGATGTTGCCTCTGCACGTCACCATCATTCCCGTCGTCATCATCTTCCGCGATCTTGGTTGGTTAGACACACTTTGGCCGCTTATTGTGCCCGGACTGGGCGGCGGCGCCTTTTACATATTCATATTGCGACAGTTCTTCATGACTATTCCGATAGAGCTGGACGAGGCTGCGCGTACCGATGGTGCCTCCCGACTGGGAATTCTGTTTCGAGTCATCCTGCCGCTCTCGAAGCCTGCAATTGCGACCGTTGCGGCGCTCTCCTTTATCGGCAATTGGAACGACTTCTTTCTTCCGCTTATCGTTCTAAATTCCCCCGATCGTATTACCCTCCCGGTTGGACTGCGCTACTTTGCCGCCGGGCAATACATGGAACAGCAGCACACCTTGCAAATGGCGGTTGCCATGATCTCCGTAATGCCGATCATCGTGGTCTTTTTCTTCGCGCAACGCCAGTTCGTTCGGGGAATCACCCTCACCGGCATCAAGGGCTAACGCTTACGACCTTGTCGGAGTCAGTTTCCGGCTGACCGACTTGCGTCGATCCGCGCTGTGACTCTCTAGGAGGCGCCCAGGGTCGCCAGATTGTCGCGGACCTTCTCGGCCCCTTCGACAATCTCCTCCATGGCCCGGGGACCGCTGAGCATCATGTTCTGGGTAATCCAAAGGTCTTCGGTCGCGCAGGCGCGTTCGGCGTGGGGGCACGACATGGAGGCGTAGTCGACGTCGGGTCCTGCGTCGCCACGCGGCCAGACCAGAGATAGCTCGCCGGATGGGTCGCTGAACAGGTCGGCACGGTTCATGGGGCGTCGGTAGCCGGCCCGGATTCCCAGTCCCTCGGCCTGCATGGCCTCGACGAAGCGATCCCGCAGCAGCCCTTCGAAGCCCTCGGCGTCGTACCGCACGATGTGCAAGTGGTTGGCGTTGCGGGTCACATAAGAATCCTCGCGGCGCGATGAAAGGCCGTCCACGTCTTCGAGTAGCTCGGCAAGGTATCGGCCGTTTTCCGAGCGACGCCGGGTTTGCCCTTCCAGACGATCCAGTTGCGCACTTGCCAGGGCCGCCAGCACGCCGCCGAGACGGCGGTTGCCCGAACTGTAGGGGAACCACTCGTCGGGTTCGGCGGCCTGCGCATTCAGGCCCATCTCACCGAAGCGCATCACCCGACCGCCGATGTCCATTTCGGAGTAGGCGATGGCGTGCTTGAAGATCTCAATGTCGTTGGTCATCACGGCTCCGCCCACGCCGGGCGTGAGGTTCTTGCCAGGTCCAAGGCTGAAGCAGCCAACGTCGCCGATCGTTCCCAGCCCACGATCATTCCAGGTGGAACCGTGGGCGTGCGCCGAGTCCTCGATCACCTTCAGGTCGTGCCGGCTCGCAATCTCCTGGATCGCGCCCATGTCGCAGGCCAGCCCGCCGAAGTGGACCGTCATGATCGCGCCAGTGCGGTCGGTGATTGCCGATTCGACGAGGCGCGGATCGATGTTGTAGGTCTCCGGGTCCATGTCGACGAAGATCGGCACCAGCCCCACGTTCAGCACTGCGGTCGGGCTGGCCATGTAGGTGTAGGGCGAGAGGATGACTTCGGAGCCGCGCGGCAACCGCAGCGCCCGCAGCCCGATTTCCAGGGCGCTGGTCCCGCTACTGACCGCCAGGCAGAACTTCGCGCCCTGGTAGTCCGCAAACGAGCGTTCGAAGCTGGTCAGGCTTCGGTCGCCCTCGCCGGTTGCCCAACTGCCAGTGCGCAGCGCGTCGACCACGGCCTCGACTTCAGCTTCGTCGAACTCCGGCCACGCGTTGTACGGCTCGGTTCGAATCGGCGTTCCACCATGCAGCGCCAGTGCCGACATGCCTGCGGCTCCTTTCGCTCGCCGTTCCCGCGGACCGGCAATATCACCCGCATGCTACGCCTCCGCGCGCATGCGCGTGCGTCCGCGCGGGCCGCCAGTTGCGCTGAGGCAAGATGTGGGAATCCGACATGGTGATCCCGGAGTGCCGTTGAGCCACGAACGCGTAGGCGAAGAGACCACTGGCCGCGTCTTTTTCGGCGACAACCTGCCCATACTCGAGCAGCTGCCGAGCGCATCCGTCAATCTCATCTACACCGACCCTCCATTCAACACTGGTCGGTCCCAATCTCACACCCCAGTACGCACGCAACGGGATTCCAGTGGCGACCGCACCGGTTTCCAAGGCCAGCGCTATCGGACTCTCAAGGGAGTCACACGTGCCTTCGCCGATGAGTTCGACGATTACCTGGCGTTTCTGGAACCTCGCCTGGTAGAAGCGCATCGGCTGCTAGCGCCGAGCGGCTCCCTGTACTTCCACCTGGACTACCGGGAAGTGCACTACGCGAAGGTCCTGCTGGATGGCATCTTCGGCCGTGAGTGTTTCCTGAACGAGCTGATCTGGGCCTATGACTACGGAGCCCGGCCAAAGCGTCGCTGGCCAGCCAAGCACGACAACATCCTGGTGTACGTTCGCGATCCCCATAGCTACTACTTCAACACTGACGAGGTCGAGCGCATTCCATATATGGCGCCAGGACTCGTAGCCCCCGAGAAAGCCGCACGCGGCAAGCTGCCGACCGACACGTGGTGGCACACGATCGTTCCGACCAACGGCACTGAGCGCACCGGGTATCCAACCCAGAAGCCCCTGGGCATCGTGCGCCGCATCGTGCAGGCCTCGTCGCGGCCCGGCGACCTGCTGCTGGACTGCTTTGCCGGAAGCGGAACGCTGGGCCAGGCCGCCCATGAGCTCGGCCGCCGCTTCATCCTGATCGACAACAATCCTGACGCCCTCGAAGTGATGGCAGATCGCTTCTTGGAGATGACCGGCGTCGAGTTCGTTGACGGCGGCAGCTAATCGACCAGGCGGCCACCAGATTCCGAAGGGCCAGCCGCCGGCAGCCAACGTTTCGTATACCATCCCCGCGAGTGCACCGACGGGAGCAGACGCACATGGACCGCAAGCTCAAGGTCGGATTCATCGGATGCGGCGGCATCTCGCGGCTCTATACCGACATTTACTCGGGAATGACCGATCTGGCCCAGGTCGTGGCCACGGCCGATCTGTATCCCAATCTGGCCGAGGACCGCGCGCAGGCCATACACGAGGCGTACAGCGCCGAGGCCGCCCGCCAGCGGGCCCTGGCCATAAACGCGCGAGACGACGAATCGCGCGAAGCAGCCCGGCAAATGGCGCTTCACGCCCAGGCGGCGGCCGACAACGACATCCGCACGTACGATGGGCACGAGGCGCTCCTCAGCGATCCCGAGATCGACGCCGTCGCCGTGCTCACCACCCCGCCCATCCGGGGCGTCCCGGTGGTCGCCGCCGCACGAGCCGGCAAGCACGTATTCACCGAAGGCCCGATGGCCAAGAGCGTGCAGGAGGCCGATGAGATCCTTGCGGCGGTCGCGGAGGCCGGCATCACCTACGCCTCGCAATGCGGTGGCCGCTATACCCGAGGCCTGCAGCACGCCCGGCGCGCAATCGGCAGCGGCCTGATGGGTCCGCTGGCCGTGGCCAAGCTGGAGATCAACTGGTACCACCAGCAGTCCTACTACATGGGCGGCTGGCACGGGAAGTTTGACACCGAGGGTGGCGGCGCCGTCTTCCACCACGGCCGCTATGTCATCGAGCCGTTCCTCTTTGCCCTCGGCTCGCCCATCGTTGAAGTGACGGCATACTCCGGCGGATTCCTGCGCGAAATCGAGCACGACAGCTACAGCCTGGCCCTCGTCCGCTACGCCAACGGCGCGGTGGGGATCATCCAGGGCTCCTTGCTGCATCACGAGCATCCCCGAACCGAGCAGACACGCTGGGAGTTCGTTGGCCAGAACGCCTCCATGGTCGTGACGCACGAACATCTGGGCTGGGGGCAGCCCACGGTGCTGCTGAACACCGGCCGCGAAAGCGTGTTCAAGCACACGCTCTCGTTCGGTTCCACCAACACTCCGGGCGTGGAAGCCGAATTGGAAGCCCTGGGCGAAGGACTCGAGGATCTTCCGGAGGCCCCCAGCCAGCTCCATCAGAGCCGGCTCTGGGCCAGCTGCGTTCTTGAGGGTCGGCCGATCCCGTTCCCCCAGACCATTGCGCGGCAGCACGTCGAACTCACGCGGGCCATCTACAAGTCCGCTGCCACCGCTTCAACCGTTCAACTACCGCTCGACCGCGACGACCCCTACTACAGCTTTGAGGGCCGCCTTCCCCGCCCCGATTGGATGCCACGCCTGCCAGCGGACTGATCAGAGTTGCACGGGCGGCGGCCGCGACTCATTACGGCCGCCGCCAGACGCGACTAGGCCGAGGGTTCGGTCCAGTCCAAGACGATGCCGGTCCAACCGACAGGGCCTCGCGCGATCATGGCGTACATGTCCTGGGCGTCCGTGTACGGAACATGGTGCGACACGAGGTGATCCACGGTCAGGCCGCCCCGGCCCACGAGTTCATAGATGTACGCGCGGTTCGCCGGCCGCGTCCAGCGTTGCATGTGGTACGCAACCAGCGGATACAGCCGCGTCTGGTAGGTGCCAGTGATCGTCAACTCCTTACGTAGGAGTTCCTCCTGGAGACGGACTTCCACGGAGCCGGGTGGACTGCCCGTTAGGGTCACCGTTCCGCCGGCCGCCGTTGCTCGCATACAGTCCGGCAGGATCGCCGGCGTGCGCGTGACCATGAATACAACCCGCGCCCCTTCGCCGCCCGTCAATTCGATCACGCAATCAACTGAATCCTCGCGGCTCGCATTCACGGTGTGCGTAGCGCCGCTGCGCCGAGCCAGTGCCAACCGCTCGTCCACCAGGTCCACCGCGATCAGCGGATAGGGGGTCACCATGTGCGCGAACTGCGTCACGAGTTGACCCACGACGCCCTGCCCGAACACCGCCACCGAGTCGCCAATGTAGGGGCGACCTCGCCGTACGCCGTGCAGCGCCACGTCGCACAGCGATAGGAACGTGGCCTGCACGTCCGTCACCGAGTCGGGAATCCTGGGCGGCGGGTAATGCTCTTTCCGGTCGACCACCCGAGGCGAATCCACCTCCACCAGATGTGCGCCCTGATGCGGGCCGGTGGCGTACACCCGATCCCCTTCCCGATAGCCTTCAACCTGACGGCCGACCGCGTCCACGACTCCAACGCTCGAATAGCCCGGTGACCGGGGTTCGACGTCTGACGACTCGAAGCTGTTGCGTTCCGACCCGGCGCTAATTAGTGACTGCGTCGTACGAACGCGAATCTGGTTGGGTGCGGGATCCGACACCCTCACGGAATCAATCGAAACTCGGCCGAACCCGGGGAACGACACCCGCGGGACTTCAACTGCAGGCACGGTCGCGCCTCCACCTCAAGCTCGCGCACATCGTGACACGCGGCGCTGGCCCGTCTCGGCCGGAACAGCGCTCAAGCAGCCATGGCGGGCACCGACCATGCATGGCAGTCAGCAAGGTCATGTCAGACACTAGACTGCCTAATCTCAACGGTCGCCGATTCGCCCCCAACTTGAGAAATGGCCAGGGCACATGCGAATTACCGAACTCGAGACGATCGTCATCCAGCGGCCGGGTCCCTTGCGCGTCATCGAGGACTCCATCCACCGCATCGCGTCCGGCCGCGACCTCGTTGTGCGCCTGCACACCGAGAGCGGCATCTACGGTACCTACACCCTCAGCATCGCCGGCTACGGCGGCGAACTAACGCGCCAGCTCTTCGAAGTCGAGATGCGGAAACTCGTCGTCGGCCAGGATGCTTCCATGCCGCGGCGACTGCGCCGCCACCTGTTCAATGAGACCGAGTACTACGGCGTCAGCGGCCTCGGGGTCTTTGGAATCTCCATCATCGACTACTGCGTCTGGGACATCCTCGGCAAGGCGCGGGATACATCGGTCGCCCAGTTACTCGGTCAATACCGAACGGAGATCCCGGCCTACGGCATGGTCGGGTGGCTCAATTACCCCGAAGCCGAGCTGATCGATCAGTGCAAGCGAGCCATCGACACCGGCTACCGCGCGGTAAAGATCAAGGTCGGCGCACCTGACCTGGCCGACGATCTGCGCCGACTTGAGGCGGTCCGAAACGCCCTCGGCTCAGACTTGCACGTGATGGTGGACGCCAACCAGATCCACCCCGTGGACGAAGCCATTCGACGCGGAAACGCCTACGAGCCGTACGACATCTACTGGTACGAGGAACCGCTGCGCCCATGGATGAACACCGAGTACGGTGAGCTCCGGGCCGCGGTCTCCGTCCCTATCGCCACGGGCGAAAACGTCTACGGCAAGTACGCCGTGCTTGACCTGCTGGAGAAGCGCGGCGTCGACATCTTGCAGCCGGACGCCCGCCGCGCCGGCGGCGTGATGGAGATCATGGAAATGGCTGCGCTGGCCGACGCCTACAACGTCCGGATTGCCACCCACGGCGGATGGGAGCACAACGCGCAACTGCTCGCCGCCATGACCAACAGCATCTATCTCGAGGCCAAGGGCACTACCCACGACGACTGCTGGGTCGAACCCATCCGCATCGTCGACGGCATGGTCCAGATCCCGGACCGTCCGGGCTTCGGCCTCGAGTACCGCGAAGACTGGCTCGCCGAGTGTCGCGTGGACGGAAGCAGAACCTAGCCATTGTGCCGACCTAGCCCGCCACCACCGGATTGCTGAGCACGCCGATCCCGTCGATTTCGACTGCGATCGTGTCTCCCGGCTCCAGCGATCCGCCACCCGATGGAGTACCCGTGTAGATGCAGTCGCCTGGCTCAAGCCGGATCGCCTGGGCCAGGTACGCGACCAGCGAAGCCACGCTAAACAGCAGATCTGACGTGTTCGTGTCCTGTGTCACTACGCCGTTGTGCCGACCCCGAAGCCTCAGATCTGTCGGGTCCAGGTCCGTCGCAATCACCGGTCCGAGCGGCTTGAACGTCTCCAGACCCTTCCCCAGCATTAGAACGCCCGTGGCCATCTCGGCTACTTGCAGCGGACGCGCGCTCACGTCATTGCCACAGCTGTAGCCGAGCACATAGTCCAGGGCCCGGTCCGGGTCGATGCGGTGACAGGGTTTGCCAATCACCGCGACGAGCTCGGATTCGTAGTCCACTGGGCTGAACGGTGCGTCCTGAAGCTCCGGATTGTTGACGGCGTGGGTGAAGCCGGCCTTGTCGGGAATGACGATGTCGTCGCCGGGCCCAATCACCGACGTCGACGGTAACTGGAAGACCATCGGGAACTGCGGAACGAATACATCCTCGCCCCCTTCTTCGAGGTGGGCGAGGTAGTTCCCGCCAACGCCAATGAGCTTTGGCGGATCGACCGGGGCCAGGAACTTCAGATCGTCCGAATCGGCGACCCGGCCACCTACGTCAAAGTCGCCGAAGATGTCTCCCCTGATGGCATTAACGGCTCCGCTCTCCTCAAGCGAGCCATAGGACGGTCCCGAATCGGTCTGATAGCGGACGAACTTCATGGTTGTCCTCCCCTGGCTGGGGGCCGGTCGATTGAATCGCGTCCTCGCGCCTCGCGTCCGACCTCAAGCCGCAACTAGTCTGTCCCTTAGAGGTGCAGCCTACTCCACGCGACATCTGTCACGGCAACGACCTGGCGACGAATCCTGGCGCCAGCGCCGTCGCGGGAACTAGCCGGACACCAGTCGGTCGCACTCCCGGAGGTGCCCCAGGGTTGTGGTCTAGCTGGGCGGAGGTTGCCGACGGACGTTTGGGCGACGGTTGGCGGTGACTTCGTCAAGTCGACGGACCGGAGCGTTCACGGGGGCGTCGTGAAGCTTGTCCGGATCCGATTCGGCTTCGCGGGCGATGCGGCGCATGACGTCAATGAGATTGTCGAGCGACTCGCGGGACTCGGTCTCCGTCGGCTCGATCATGAGGGCCTCGTCCACGATGATCGGGAAGTAGATCGTGGGCGGATGAATGCCGTAGTCGATGAGCCGCTTGGCGATATCGAGTGTGCGCACGCCCAGCCGCCGCTGGCGGGTGCCGGCCAGGACAACCTCGTGCATGCAGATGCGGTCGTAGGGCAGGTCGTAGTCGTCGGATAGCGAGGCGCGCAGGTAGTTGGCGTTGAGCACCGCGTCGTTGGCGGCCTCACGCAAGCCTTCAGCGCCAAGCGAGCGGATGTAGGTGTACGCGCGCACAAGGTTGCCGAAGTTGCCGAGATGGCTGTGCACGCGCCCGATGCTGGTGGGCGGCAGCTCCGCCAATTCGAAGGTCTCACCGTCGCTAACCACGCGTGGCCCTGGTAGGAATGGCTCCAGGTGAGCCTGCACCCCCAGGGCCCCGGCGCCCGGACCTCCGCCACCGTGCGGCGTGCTGAATGTCTTATGTAAATTCAGATGCATCACGTCAATGCCAAGGTCAGCTGGACGTACCCGACCCAGCATGGCGTTCATGTTGGCGCCGTCGCAGTAGACCTGCGCGCCGGCGGCGTGGACGAGTTCGACCACCTCCAGGATGCGGCGCTCGAACAGGCCGAGCGTGCTTGGCAGCGTGAGCATGAGTGCTGCCACGCCCGGACCAAGGCTCGCCTTCAGATTCTGAAGGTCGATCCCGCCGTCGTCAGCCGTCGGCAGACTAATGACCTCAAGCCCGCTCATGGTCCCGGTCGCCGGGTTGGTGCCGTGCGCCGAGTCGGGCACGAGAACCTGCGTGCGAGTCTCGCCGCGCGACTGGTGCCACGCCAGGATGCTGAGCAGACCGCACAACTCACCCTGGGAACCGGCCGCCGGCTGCGTGGAAACCGCCGGGAAGCCCGTAATGGCAGCCAGGAGCGCCTCAAGTTCGTGGATCAGTTCCAGGGCGCCCTGGGAAGTCGCGCGGGGCTGGCAGGGGTGAATGTCGGCCAGGCCAGGTATGCGCGCCGTCACTTCGTTGACCTTGGGGTTGTACTTCATGGTGCAGGAACCGAGCGGATACATCGCCGTATCCACGCTGTGGTTCTTATGTGACAGGCGTAGGAAGTGGCGCATCACGTCAATCTCGGAGGCCTCGGGCAACGGCAGTTCGGCACGAAGTTCCGAGGCCGGCAGCGCGTCGGCCGGATCGACCGGATCGAACTGCGGCAATGGCGGGCGCACGCCGCGCCGGCCGGGACTGGACAGGTCGTAGATCAGGGGTTCGTCGTTCACGAGGTTTGCACCCAGGCCGCAGCCAGCGCATCGACATCGCTGGCGGTCGTGAGTTCGGTGGCGGCCACGAGGATTAGATCGTCAAAGCGGGGAGAAACACAGCCCAGATCTACTCCAGCGAGCACGTTGCCGTCGCTTCGGAGGCGGTCAAGCCGGGCCGCGGCACCCTCCGGCGCATGCACGGCGAACTCGTTGAAGTACGGGGCATCGGTGGCAATCACGGCTCCGGCGCTCGCCAGTGCTTCGGCGGCGCGATGGGCGGCGGACAACGATTGCTCCGCAATTTCTCGCAGACCGCGACGACCCAGGGCACTGAGCGAGATTGTTGCGCCGAGCGTCACGAGAGCCTGGTTCGTGGTGATGTTAGACGTGGCACGTTCGCGACGGATGTGCTGTTCACGGGTCTGGAGGGTCAGCACGAACGCGCTCTTGCCGTCAAGGTCAACCGTTCGACCTGCGATTCGACCTGGCACCCGACGGATCAACTGGGTTCGGGTGGCGAACATGCCGGCACCGGGTCCGCCGTAGGCTGGCGGACCGGCCAGTGAGCGAAGTTCGCCGACTACGATGTCGGCGCCGAAGTCACCGGGCGGGACGAGCAAGCCAAGTGACACAGGATCACCGATTACGACGACGACCCGGGCTCCGTGGTTGCGAGCGGATTCGACGACTGGATCAGGGTCGACCACCATGCCCAGAAAGTCCGGACGCTGAATCACCACGCAACTGGTTTGATCGTCAATGGCTTCGATTAGCGGCTGGCTATCGGGACGAATGCTGGTTCCGTCGCGGCTGGCGGCGGGCACGACCTGAAAGTCCACGTCCAGGGCGCTTGTATAGGTGGCTGCGACGTCCCGATACGCCGGATGCACCGTGTCGGCAACCACGACCCGAGGTCGCCGCGTCAGGCCGCGGCAAAGAAGCACCGCCTCGGCCAGGGCCGACGCGCCGTCGTACAGCGACGCGTTCGACACGTCCATGCCGGTAAGGTCGCAGACCAGCGACTGAAACTCGTACATGGCCTGCAAGGTGCCCTGCGCCATTTCCGGCTGGTAGGGGGTGTAGGCCGTATACCACTCCGAGCGCAGCAACTGCTGGTCAACCAGCGCGGGCACAAAGTGCCGGTAGAAGCCGGCGCCCAGGAACGAGGGCAGATCGCTCGACGTGGCGTTCCGAGCGCCGAGGTCGCTCAGATGACGAATGACATCGGTCTCGGGTAGCGCCGGTGGCAGGCCCAACTCCGGATCACGATGCTCGGCGGGGATGTCGACAAAGAGGTCGTCTATGGATTCGACGCCGATCGTCCGCAGCATCGCGGCCCGGTCAGCGTCGGTGTTAGGCGCGTAAGTCATTCACGAGCTGTTCGTACGCCGGCGCGTCGAGCAGATGGTCTCGTTCGCTCGGGTCACTGGGAGCCACTCGAATCATCCAGCCTGCCGCGTATGGATCTTCGTTAATGAGCTCGGGCTGAGCTTCCAGTTCCTCGTTGACTTCGAGGATTTCGCCGGACATCGGGACATAGAGCGGTGACACGGCTTTCACCGACTCGACGGTCCCGAATTCGTCACCGGCGGCGAAGCTCTCGCCGGGCGTCGGCAGTTCCACATAGACGACATCCCCAAGCTCTTCTTGCGCGTAGGACGTAATGCCAACGAGCAAGTGGTCGCCTTCGTCGCGAACCCACTCGTGTTCGCGCGTATAGCCAAGGTTGTCGGGGTACATGAACTCACCGGGGACAAGCAAGCAGGGCTAGGGTCTAGAATATCGCAGCGCATGGCGGCACAGGATTCAACCGAGTTCGCATCGATGAGCGTTGCCGTGCGCGTAGTGTTTGTAGGGGAAGGAATAGCCGATCAGGCCGGGGCTGGCGCGCCGAATTCATCTGAGACGCGAGTGGCGTGGATCCCGATTTCGGCCGCCCCGAGGCCGATGCGCTTGCCCTCGCCACCGCAGGCCGCCTCCTGGGAACGTGCGTTCAACGAACTTGCGACGATGCGTGCGGTCTACCTGGCTCCCGGCCACGGTTCGGACGATGACCCCGGAGTTTCAGTCCTCCGCAATTTGGCTGATCGGGGATCCATCCGCCTGACCGTAGGACCGGAGTCCACGCCGGCCCTGAACGGTCCTGCGGTGCTCGGACCAGCCAGCGGTGACTGGCAGCCTGCTCCCGGGATGCAGACCATGGTTCGGGGCATCGCTGACGATCATGCATTGAATGTCTGGCGAAATCGGCTGCGCGCCGCCTACGGTCCGGACGCGGCCATTGAGGTCAGGCCATGGTCCTGCTCGCGATGGCAGGCCGATGGCCCGCCCGCACTCGTGTCGTTTCCGATGTCGCTGCGCGCTCTGCCAACAGAGCAGTCCAAGCTTCGCGATACCAATACGCTGCGCGATGTCGTGCGCCGCCTGCGCGGACCCGATGGCTGTCCGTGGGACAGGCAGCAAACTCATCGAACGCTGCGCCCGTATCTCGTGGAAGAAGCGCATGAGGCGCTGGCCGCGATCGAACGCGACGACGATACGGCGATGGCCGATGAGTTCGGCGACGTCCTGCTGAACCTGGTCCTGCATGCCGAGATCGCCAGGCAGCGCGACGGCTTTGCATGGCCGGACGTCGTTGCAGCCATTAGCGCCAAGATGATTCGGCGACATCCGCACGTGTTTGGCGACGAACCGTTCGAGTCCATGGGGCAGCTGCGCAAGACGTGGGCGCAGATCAAGGACGCCGAGGGCGACGGCCATGGCGGCAACGGCCCGCTGGATGGCCTGCCGGACTCGATGCCCAGCCTGACGTTTGCGACATCGGCCGTTCGTGCGCTGCGTCGTGCGGGCCAGGCGCTGGACGAACCGAGACTCGAAGCGGAGTCGCTTGCGGCGCTGTCGACAGGGCGCGACGCCGAAGGCCTGGGCGACGCCCTTCTATGGGTCGCCGCACGCGCCGACGCGGCGGAAATCGATGCGGACATGGCATTGCGAGATGCCAACGCTCGCCTGCGACAGCGGCTCAGGAGTGAAGACGACGGAGGTTAGTCACGCAGAGGAACCGGGGATAGGACGCCCGACCTCGTTCGGCTGGATAGCGCCCGCTAGGTCGCGGTGCTTGAGTCTAGGCCATCCAGAACTTCGAGTGCCGAAGCAGCGACGTAGAACGCACGTAGAAGCTCGTCCGCCGAGACTTCCCCGGGACCAGTGCCAGTGAGATAGACGTAGGGGGTACCGCTAGCGGCAAAGACATCGTGGTCACCGCGGCCGATGCCAAAGTCAGGCGTCACCCGAAGATCGGCACCGTCAGCCTGAAGCCGGTGATTGATGAGAGGCGCCAGTGAGCTGGACGCTCCCAGTTGTAATGTATGCGAGCGTCCCGGACGATCGAACGCGAGAACCGCATCAATGGACTCTCGCTCGTCTTCCGGCAGTCGCGCGAGGTACCACCGGCTGCCGACATAGCCGCGATGCGTCGCGTCGAATGCCACAAAGCTGATCGAATGCCTGGCACTCATTTGGTCGGCGTGGCGCGCCAGCGCCAGCAGCAGCGCAAGTCCGTCGGCGTTGCCGCCGTCGGAATAGTCGCCCAAAGCGGCATCGCCTGGCGTGGCTACGACGATCTTCCGACGCAACGGACCGGCCCGATGACCAATCACGTTTGCGCCCTCGAACGACCCTGGCGGCGGCGACACATCCACCACAGCCTGAGGGTCTCCGCGACCCAGGCGTTCAACCAGGTCCTCGCCCGCCTCCTCGGTGACCGACACCACCGGGATACCCGACGGCTGACTAAGGGTGCCGTAGAGGAGCCCCGGGCGATTGTTGTAGACGACGACGGCCACGGCGCCGGCGTCGTCCAGCAGCCCTCCGATTACGCGAAAAGGCGTGACGCCCCGAGCTATGAGCACCACGGCACCGCTGTAGTCCGAGCCTCGCAACATGCCCTCATCGTCGACCTCGGCCTGGCGCAGCGGACCCTCGACCACTCCGACGGCGGAGTGGATCATGCCGACGGCCAGGATGAAGTCGCCGTCCACTCGCATGCTCACGGCGGGCAGCCCGCGACCGGAGGCGAGAAACTCTCGGCGTTCGGCATCGAGGCCGAGCCTGTTGATGGACCGGATGAGTGCATCTCCAAGAGCCGAGGCTCGCAGCGATGACGGCGTACCCAATTGAGACAGGCGGCTTGCGTCGGCCATCAAGCTCGTGCGCAGGATTTCCGCTTTGCCTGCTGACTTCGATTCGCTGGCGACTGGTTCGTCGCCTGCCGCCGCAATGCCCAACGTCTGCGACGAATCGGGCGACTGAAGCGAAGCGCCGCAAGCGGTCGCAAGCAGAGCCGATGCTGCAATGAAGGCACGGCGGGATAGACGGCGCGTCATGAGCAATTCTATTCGTGCACACCGACATGTCTGTGACAATCAGTCCGCACGTTTCAGGTGCCCGGGGCGGCGCGTGGCCGATGTGAATTCAACGCTTACAGCTTTGCCAGGCATTCGGGTCGGACATTGGACGAATGCCGACGCTGGCACAGGCTGCACCGTGGTGCTGTTCGATCGTGCCGTGCCGGCCGCCGTTGATGTCCGCGGTGCCGCCCCTGGCACTCGCGAGACGGACGCATTGCATCCAGGCGGGCTGGTCGGCCACGCCGACGCCGTGCTCCTCACAGGCGGATCGGCCTTCGGACTAGCAGCAGCCGACGGTGTGATGAGCTTCCTGGAAGCGCATGGTCGCGGGTTTCCGACGCCGGCCTGCCCCGTGCCAATTGTTCCGGCAGCCGTGATCTACGACTTGTCGGTCGGCGATCCATTCGTCCGGCCGGATGCCGCGGCGGGCAAGGCGGCCGCCAGCGCGGCCTGCGACGACCCGATTCCGCAAGGCAACGTGGGCGCGGGAACCGGTGCCACGATCGGTGCGGGCCACGGCAGCCTCAAGGGAGGCCTCGGCAGTGCGGTCGCACGCACAGGTCATATCCTTACGGGCGCCCTGGCAGTCGTGAACCCAGGCGGCGCCGTTCATGACCCGACGACCGGACGCCAGGTGGCGGCGGCATCAGGCCGATCCCACGTCGGTGTCGGGCAACACACGACGATCGGGATCGTAGCCGTAAACGCCTCGCTGAAGCGTTGGCAGATTCGCAAGATTGCCGAGATGGCGCACGACGGGCTCGCGCGAGCTGTTCGACCGGCTCACGGTATGTACGACGGCGACACGATCTTCGCGGTGGCCATGGGAACCAGCACCGAAGATATTGACCTGACCGAACTGGGCCATGCCGCGGCAGAGGCGTTTGCCGCCGCGGTCGTGGAGGGCGCCGTGCGTGCCCGGCCCGCCTACGGGCTGCCGGCGGCGCGAGCATGAACCGTCTGGTCGCATTGCTGACCGACTTCGGCACCGACGATCCATACGCCGGGCAGGTGGCCGCAGCCGTAGTCGCGGCGACCGAGGCGCGGGTCGTCAGCCTGACGCATGGCGTGCCGCCGCAGCACATTCAGCTCGGGGCGCACATTGTCGACGCCTCGCTGGCACTCCTTCCGTTTGGAGCTATTTTGCTGGCGGTCGTCGACCCCGGCGTCGGTACTGACCGGCGCGGACTGATTGTGCGACGAGAGGGCCGTTGGCTGGTCGGGCCAGACAACGGCCTGCTTGTACCAACCGAGGGCAGCGTCCGGTGCTGGACCATAGACCGACCAGATAGCTGGCGAGCGCACATAACCCCCACATTTCACGCCCGGGACATCTTCGCGCCAGTGGCGGCAAGACTGGCGAACTTCGAACGTCCGGAGTGGCTGGGCTCGCCAGTCCATGATCCGGTACGAGTTGACCGCCCATATGCATGCGCTGATGCCCGAAACGTCGAGGGCGAGATCATCTACATCGACGCATTTGGAAACCTGATCACAAACATCCCAGCCGCGTTCGTGCAAACTGCTGGCATGCTCACGACGCGAGTTGGTGACACGAAAATCGAGGGTCTGGCTGAGACCTATGGTTCCGGCGACCAACCCGTGGCTCTGATCGGTAGCTGGAATCTCCTGGAAATCGCGGTTCCGGGCGACTCGGCCGCCATAAGACTGGGGTGTCGCGTCGATGACGCCGTATCCGTCGAGCGCGACCATGCCTGAAGCGCAACCACGCGCGACCGCGGTCGCGAGGCGCGATGGCACGGCGCTGTGCTCGGCGCCCGTTCGCGACCCGCACCCGGCGTTCGCCGGCTAGAGGGACTGGTACACCCGCATGCTGCTTCGGCTTGCCCAGGACCCAGAACTCTTTCTCATCGTTGCCATCGCGTTCGTCATCGCGATCACCCTGCACGAGGCCAGCCATGCGCTCGTGGCGACCTGGCTCGGCGACGACCTGCCCCGCCTGCAAGGCCGAGTGACATTGAATCCGCTTCGGCATCTCGACTTTCTGGGGACGATCATGATCCTGATCGCCTCGTTTGGATGGGGGCGGCCCGTGCTGGTGAATCCGTACCGTCTGCGCTTCGGCTCGCATCGCGGAATGGCCCTGGTTGCCGCCGCCGGTCCGGCGTCGAACGTGGCACTGGCGCTGGTACTGGCGCCGGTTGCCCGGGAGCTCACGGCAGCCTCCGGTACAGATCTGCTCACCATAGCCGTGGTGCTGATAATCCAGCTCAACCTGTTTCTCGCCGTATTTAACTTGATTCCGCTGCCCCCGCTGGATGGGTTCAGCGTGCTCATCGGCGTGGTTCCCCGCGAGACCGCCAACCGGCTGGATGGGCTGCGCAGGTTTGGACCTGGACTACTCATCGGGCTCTTCTTACTGGTCGCGATCGTGCCCGGGGCCACCGGTATCATCAGCCGCCCCGTGCTATGGGCCACGAGGCTGCTCCTTGGGGGTTAGCTACCGGCTTCGGCAAGCGTTGGCGTTCCTTGATCCGCGCGTACCCGCAAGGCCCCGCGATCAGGCTCTTCAGCGGCTCAACGACGATGAGCGGACGCTCTTCCGGCGGCTGAGCCCCGCCGACCAGCGTCATGCGCTGGCCGTATACCTGGCGGCCAAGGAGGTGCGACCACACGACGAGGCCCTGCAGACAGCCGCGCTACTCCACGATGTCGGCAAGGGGCGCCCCGGACTGGCGGAGCGCACAGGCCTGACCGTAACCAAGACCCTCGCACCCTGGCTGCTGTTGCGCTGGCAGCTTCTCCCGCCAGCTTCTCGACGCGGCAGGATATCTCGCCTCGTTGGCGACACCGAAGCCAGCGCACGCCTCGCCGAACTTGCCGGATCGCGCGCGGACGTGGTGGAGACGCTGCGTTGTTATGGCTTCCGCGAACACGCGCGCGGACGACTGCTCGCCGAATTGGACGCCCGACTATGACCGCGACCTGGGGACCCGCCGGTCAAGCCAGCGCGCTCACGGGATTCGAGATCGACATCGGGGACTTTGAAGGTCCGCTGGATCTGCTCGTCCAGTTAATCGAGCGACAGGGCTTGGACATTACTGGCGTATCGGTACTGGCCGTCACTGACCAATTCGTGGCATATGCACACGAGCTGCATGAGCACTTCGCCGAAGCCGCATCCGAGTTTCTGCTCGTGGCGTCGCGGCTGGCTCTACTGAAATCGCGGGCGCTGCTGCCGCAGCCCGTGACGGAAGACGATGAAGAATCGGCAGACGATCTCGCGGAGCGACTTCGGGTCTACGCTGCATTCAAAGCGGTAGCGATGGATCTCGATGAGCGACTATGCGCCGGCCAGTCATCGTTCATCCGGGTAGCGCCACCCAGCCTTCCTCAGCCGCCCCCGGTACCAGGCGCCGGCGATCTGGCTCGACTGCTCAAGGCCCTGGAGCGGCTCACCCACGTCGATGCCCCGACCGAATCGTTCATTGAGACGCCTACGCGACGCTTCCGTGTGGCCGACAAGGTTCGCGCCTTGAAGTCCTTGCTCGAGTCCCGCGGAACGCTCACCTTCGCGACGATTGCAGCCGACTGCACCGACCGTGCGGACCTCATCGCCACCTTTGTTGCCGTCCTTCACCTGGTCAGGCAGCGCATGGCAACCGTGGAGCAGTCAGGTCCCTTTGGCTCGATCGAACTCAGGGACGCGAAGGCGCATGACCGGGGATAGCGACTCCCGCGCCGAGACGGCCACGGACGCCCTTGGCGACAGCCTGGAAGGCGACTTCGGACTGGCCCGCACGATCGAAGCCCTGCTATTTGTGGCCGACCGCGCACTCTCGATGGCCGAGATCGGCGACGTCACGGATGCAACGGAAGCCGAGGTCCGGAAGGCCCTCAGCGAGCTGATCGACCATTACCGCACTCGCGGCATCGTCTTGTTGGAGCACCGTAATGCGTTTCGCCTGGTCTCCGCTCCAGACCTTGCCGGCTTTTGCCGGCGGCTGCTCGGCCTCGATCAGCACCGACAGCCGTCACGTGCAGCGTTGGAGACGCTGGGCATTGTGGCCTATCGGGGACAGGCAACCCGCGCGGAAATTGAGCGCGTTCGCGGGGTGGACTCGGACAGCGCGTTGGCCACGCTGCTCTCGCGCAACCTCATCCGCGAAGCGGGTCGCCTGGACGCCCCAGGCCGGCCTGCCGTGTTTACCACCACCGATACGTTCCTGGCCTACTTTGGCCTCACGTCGCTGGACGAACTTCCGGAACTCGATCTGGAACTATTCTCAAGCGAGCCGGACAGCCCGACGCCTAGCGCTTCGTGAACTGCTTGGCCTTCCGCGCCCGAACCAGGCCGGGCTTCTTTCGCTCCTTGGCTCGCGGATCACGGGTCAACATGCCTGCCTGCTTTAGCTTTGGCCGATTGTCACCGTCCATCGCCACTAGCGCGCGAGCCAGTCCGAGCCGGATTGCCCCCGCCTGTCCTCGCGTCCCGCCACCCGCGACGCGGGCCGAAATCCCGACGGACATCTCCTCGAGGATTCGCAGCGGTTCGAGCGCGTGGAAGCGGTGGTCGGGAACCGACAGAAACTCTTCAATTGGACGGCCATTGACAACAAATGGCCCGTGGCCAGCGTATACACGCACTTGCGCAATGGCCGCCTTGCGGCGTCCAAGTCCGTAGTAGTAGTGGCCTTCCAGAGTCATGCGCCAACCTTAAGTGTTTGCGGCCGTTGGGCCTCGTGGGGATGTTCAGGGCCGTCGTACACGCGCAGTCGCTTCAAGGCACGGCGGCCCAGCGAGTTCTTGGGCAGCATTCCGCGCACCGCGAGGCGTATGACTCGATCCGGGCGCCGAGCCAGCATTTCGTCAAGCCGCGTCATGCGGATACCGCCGGGATAGCCGCTGTGGCGCGCGTAGAGCTTTTGCTCCAGCTTGCGTCCGGTGACCCGGATACGGGCGGCGTTGATAACGATGACGCCAGCGCCGCCGTCCACATTTGGCGTAAAGGATGGCTGGTCCCTTCCGCGCAGCACGTGGCTCACCCGCGTGGCCAGACGTCCGAGCGTCTGCTCGGAGGCGTCTACGACAACCCACCGCCGTCCGCTTTCTGCGCTCACTGCCTCACCGCCTGTGTCATACGTTGCTGATTGTATCGAGGCACGAGGTCGGAATACTCAACGCGCAGCAAGGTCAAGCCATGCGCCGGGGCGGTTGCCCGAACCTCGGCTCGAGAAGCCGGACGCAGCAGCGCCGCGACGTCAGCTGGGTCGATGTCACCCCGACCGGTGCGGACCAGCGTGCCCACGATTCGCCGCACCATCCGATACAGGAACGCATTTGCGGCTATGCGGATGAAGATGGCGGAACCCTTCCGCCAGACTTCGATTGCGTAGACCTCGCGTTGAGTCCCCGTCTGAGGCCCGGTCGTGAAGGCGTCAAAGTCGTGGGTACCGACGAGGTGGGATGCGGCACTCTGCATTCGGGCAAGGTCAAGCGGTTGGGCAACATGCCAGGCGCGGGCCCTGTGGAGCGCGGGACGAACCGGGCGCTGCTCGATCCGGTACTGGTATATCCGGGCCGTCGCATCGCGTCTCGGATCGAAGTCAGGTGCCGCAGTCGCAAGCTCGCCGACCACGACGTCGGCGGGGAGATGGGCGTTGAGCGCCTTCAGCAGCGTCGCGTCACTTAGCCGCGTCTGCGTGGAAAACGCAATTACCTGTCCCTCCGCGTGAACACCACTATCCGTTCGCCCAGCGCCGGCAACCGTCACTTCGTCACCGGTCGCCGCCTGGATGGCGGCTTCCAGGGCGCCCTGGACTGTCCGGGCGCTGCGCTGCCGCTGGAAACCCCGAAATGAAGCGCCGTCATATTCCACCGTCGCGCGAACGGTTCGGGTATCGGTCACACCAGCTCCATGCGGGCCAGCGGCGCACCATCGCCGAGACGGACGCCTACGCGGCGAATGCGCGTGTAACCGCCGGGACGGTCGGCGTACTGATCGGCCAGATCCTCGAAGAGCCGCTCTATGGTCTCGGGGTCAGGGATGCGGGCAATGGCCTGGCGCCGGGCGTGAAGATCGCCACGCTTCGCCAGCGTGATGAGGTGATCCACGTCGCGGCGGATTTCCTTTGCGCGGGCCAGGGTGGTCTCGATTTGGCTGTGCAGGATTAACGAACGGACCAGGCTCCGCTTTAGCGCGCGGCGCTGCGACGGACTGCGGCCCAGGTGTCGTCCGCGTCGACGGTGCCGCATGGATGCTATGCCTGACCTTCGTCCAACACCCGCGTGTTGTCGGCCAGCGTGAGACCGCGCAGCGCGAGGGCCTCTTGAATCTCGTTGACCAGGCGCTCGCCCATCCCACGAAGTTCGTAGAGGTCGTTTTCGGACATCTGGACGAGCTCCTGCACGGTTTCGAGCTCGTGCCGCTTGAGGCTGTTCAAGGCCCGGTTGGAGAGCTTGAGGTCTTCCAACGGATCGCCTTCGGCCTCCGGCGCCGGCGGCATGAAGGCCGACGACACTATGTCCATCGACTCGTCAACGCCGGCAATGAGCTGGAATGAATCGATAAGCTGCTGCGCGGCACCGCGCAGGGCATCGGGCGGACTCATGGCGCCGTCGGTCCAGACTTTCAGCACCAAGCGGTCGTATTCCGATTCACGGCCGACGCGCGCCGACTCGACGTGGTATTCAACCTTGGTTACGGGACTGAAGACCATGTCCAGCGGGATTACGCCAATTGGTAGGTCGCCGCGCGTCTCGCTACCGATGTAGCCGGCTCCCGATTCAACGGAAAACTCGGCTCGCAGAATGCCGACATTGGTCAGCGAAGCCAGGTGATGGTCAGCGTTGACGATCTCAACTCCGCTCGGTAGCTCCAGATCAGCCGCGGTCACCTCGGCGGGGCCTTCGACTTCCAAATACAGGACGGCAGACTCAGCGTCGTGCGACCTGAGCCGAATGCCCTTGACATTGAGCAGAAACTCAACCAGGTCTTCGCGCATGAAGTCCAGCGTGCTGAACTCGTGCAGAGCGCTGTCAATCCGCGCAGTTGCGATCGCCGTACCTGGGAGCGCCGAGAGTAGTACCCGCCGCAAGGGATTGCCCAGCGTGTGCGCGAATCCGCGGCGAAGTGGCTCGATGTGGAAGTGTGCGTAGTTGTCGCCAACGTCGACCATTTGTACGGCCGGCTGAATGTCGGCTTCAGCCTGAGCTGATTCAACAGGTCCAAGAAACACCGCTGGTCCTTACCTTCCTGTCCGGCTAACCGGACTCCCGCGCTCGGGCTAGCGCGAGTAGAACTCCACGATCAGTTGCTCGTTGAGTGTCGCGTCGATCTGGTTGCGATCGGGGATCGCGTTGATATTGCCCTCAAACGCCTCAGGATCTACCGACAGCCAGGGCGGCCGGCCCAGCGCTTCGGCTCGATCCATCGCGTTCTTGATGGCATCGATGTTGCGGCTCTTTTGACGCAGGCGGATCCTATCGCCGACCTTCAGAACGGCCGACGGGATGTCGTGCTTGCGGCTGTTCAGCTCGATGTGGCCGTGCTGAATGAGCTGGCGTGCATGGGCGCGACTGAGGCCGAAGCCCATGCGGTAGACAACGCTGTCAGCCCGCAGCTCCAGCACCTGCAGCAGCCGCTCGCCGCGCGGCCCGCTCTGTCTGCCGGCCATCTGATAATGGCGGCGGAATTGACGCTCCAGCACACCGTAGATGCGGCGCGCCTTCTGCTTCTCCCGCAATTGAATGGCGTACTCCGTCGGCCGTCGCCGGCTGAATCCTCGGGATCCAGGGCCGCCGCGGTCGCCGCGACGCTCGATGGCGCACTTGGGCGTGTGGCAGCGGTCCCCCTTCAGGAAGAGCTTCTCTCCCTCTCGCCGGCAGAGGCGACAAACCGGTCCTGTGTAACGGGCCATTCGCGAGTGACTCCCGGTGCTGGGTGCGGCCTAAACGCGCCGGCGCTTGGGCGGCCGCGGACCGTTGTGAGGAATCGGTGTTACGTCCGAGATGCTCGACACATTTAGGCCTACGGCCTGAAGAGCGCGCACCGCAGCGTCGCGTCCGGACCCCGGTCCTTTGACAAACACGTTGATATCGCGCATTCCGGCATCCATGGCGCGCTGCGCCGCCTGTTCGGCGGCCTGCTGAGCGGCAAACGGGGTGCTCTTGCGCGATCCGCGCGCTCCAATCGTTCCGCCGCTCGCCGATGCGATGGTGTCGCCCACCGGATCGGTAATCGTGATGATGGTGTTGTTGAACGAGGCGTGGATGTGGGCAGCGCCCCTTGGTACCGGGGCACGGCTTCGTCGTCGCGTCCTGCTCGATCGTTCGGCCATTGCCTCAGCCCCTCTTAATCACGCGCTTGCGAATACCGACGGTTCGGCGCGGCCCCTTGCGCGTGCGGGCGTTGGTGCGCGTGCGCTGTCCACGCGCTGGGAGTCCGATGCGGTGGCGAAGTCCCCGATAAGATCCGATCTCGCGAAGACGGGCGATGCTGGTCTGCACAACGCGGCGCAAGTCGCCTTCGACTCTCTCGCGACCGATCAGCGCACGAATACGCCCCAACTCAGCTTCCGTAAGGTCGCTCACGCGCTTCTGCGGGCTAATGTCTGCCTGCTCAACAATACCGGAGCTCGTGGCACGGCCAATGCCGTAGATATGAGTCAGCGCAACCACTACAGGCTTGTGGCGCGGAATGTCAACGCCAGCAATGCGAGCCATGTTTCCCCCGTCCTCAGCCTTGCCGCTGTTTGTGCTTTGGGTTCGAGCAAATAACCATCACGCGTCCACGCCGCCGGATGACGCGGCAGCGGTCGCACCGAGGTTTGACTGAAGCCGAAACTCGCATCGCCGCTACCGCTCCACTCGCTGATCAGTGCGCAGCCGCCAGGTGATTCGTCCGCGCGAAAGGTCGTAGGGCGAAAGCTGCATACGAACCCGGTCGCCCACACCCACTCGAATAAAGCGTAGCCGCATTTTGCCGGCCAGGTGGGCCAGGATGGCCTTGGGCTCGTCGTCGCCCCCGTCGCCGGTCTGGATGCGCAGCGGCTGACCGTTGGGACCAATGGGCTTGACGAGAAACATGGTGTTCGGCAGCGAGTCAACCACTTCGCCTTCGATCTCAATAACGGGAGTCTTACTGGACGACTCTTCCGGCGGGGCCGGTGCTTCCTTCTTTCGGTTTCTCGGCGGCGGCATGGCGGTCCCTCAGGCTGCTTCCGTGAGCACGCGTGGACCGGCTTCGGTGATCGCCACCGTGTGCTCGAAGTGGGCCGAGAGCGAGCCGTCGTCCGTGCGGGCCGTCCAGCCGTCGGAGTCGAAGACCACGCCAGCTGACCCAATGTTGACCATGGGTTCTATGGCAAGCGTGATTCCCGGAACCAACTCAAGCCCGCCGCCGGGACGCCCAAAGTTGGGCACCTGCGGTGACTCGTGCATGGTTTGACCTATTCCGTGTCCCACAAATCGTCTCACGATCGCGAGTCCGGCCTCCTCGACCAGGCTCTGTACGGCAGCCCCAATATCTCCAATGTGAGCACCCGCGACGGACGCGCGAACGGCTTCTGCGAGTGCATTGCGAGTGACTTCAAGCAGGCGGCTCGCTTCAGGGTCAATCTCGCCAACCGCGAGCGTACGCGCTGAGTCGGAGTGCCAGCCGTCAAGAATCACTCCACAATCAAGCCCAATGATATCGCCTTCACGCAGCACCGCGCTACCCGGAATCCCGTGCACGATCGCGTCATTGATCGAGGTACAGATGGCGCCGGGAAAAGGCTTGATGCCCGGATCCGCCGCCGGAACCCCCAGAAATGAAGGAATCCCGCCGTGGTCGCGGATATACGCCGTGGCGATGCCGTTAAGCTTGCCGGTGGTGACGCCGGGCTGTACCGCGGCCTCGATTTCATCCAGCGCCCCCGCCAGAATCTTCCCGGACGCAGCCATGGCTTCGACCTGCTCAGGGGTCTTGGTCTTAATTGAGCTTGACATCATTCGGTTGCGGCCTTCAGAGCACTCCAGACGCGGCGGGCGACCGGTTCGACGCCGCCGACGCCGTCCACTTCAATGAGAGCACCAGCCTGGCGGTAGTAGCTGATGAGCGGTTCGGTGTCCTCATGGTAGACCTGCAGCCGATAGCGGGCCGTCTCCTCAGTGTCATCCGCTCGGCCGCGGCCGAGCAGACGCTGAAGGGCAATGTCGTCCGGGACATCAATGTAGATCACGGCGGTGACCGACAGATTGAACTGCTTCAGCAATTCGTCCAGCCTTTGAGCCTGATTGCGGGTGCGGGGAAAGCCGTCAAAACATGTGTCGCGCCCACGCGATTCTCCCAGGTACTCCTCGATCACCTGCAACACAACCTGGTCCGGCACCAGCTGCCCGCTGAGCAGATAGGACTCGGCACGCAGGCCTGCGGGCGATCCCGCCGTGACGGCGTCGCGGAAGAGATCGCCGGTGGACACATGGTCAAGCGCGCTGCGGCGAGCCAGGCGTTCGCCCTGCGTGCCTTTGCCGGCACCCGGCGGACCAAGCAGTACCAGTATCACCGGACGTTCACCCATGCGACTACCGAATGAACCCTTCGTAGTTGCGCATCATCAGTTGGGATTCGAGCTGGCGCATGGTGTCCAGCACCACGCCCACCACGATGAGCATCCCTGTACTGCTTATCGCTACGGCATCCGCGCCTGTCACCGTCTGCGCCACGAACGGCACCACGGCAATAATCCCCAGGAATACCGCGCCGGCCAGCGTGATTCGATTCACAACGCCCGTGAGGTATCGCTGCGTGGGACGGCCGGGTCGGATACCGGGAATGAACCCGCCGTTCTTCTGTAGATTCTCGGCCAGGTTTTGCTGCTGAAATACAACGAGTGTGTAGACGTAGGTGAAAACGATTACGAGCAGGAACGTAAAGACCCAATAGATGGCGTTGCTGGGGCTCAGCGTCACGGCAATGGCGCCCGCGGCGTTGGCAAGCCACGAGACGTCCGAGGTTTCAAAGTAGCTCGCCACCGTGGCCGGTAGCAGCATCAACGAGAACGCGAAGATTAGCGGGATCATCCCTGCTGAATTGACCTTGAGCGGAATGTGGGTGCTCTGGCCGCCGTACATGCGAGTTCCGCGTATCCGCTTGGCGTACTGAACGGGAATCCGGCGCTGGGCCTCCTGCACGAAGACGATTGCCCCAATCATGATCAGCCCGATGACAACGACAGCGATGAACCCGCCGATGTTTTCGCCAGCGAACAGCGACTGGCCCAGCGCCGCGGGCGCACCGGCGACGATGCCCGCGAAGATGATGATGGAGACACCGTTGCCGATCCCGTTCTCGGTGATCAGCTCGCCGATCCATAGCAGGAACATCGTCCCTGCGGTCATCACGACCAACATCACGAATATGTCAAAGACGCCCAGCGTCGGCGAAAGCAATCCCTGCTGGGCCGAGCGCAGGATCTGAATCTGGCCGAACCCCTGAAGCATCGCGAAGGGAATGGTGGCCAGCCGGGTCCACTGGGCGATCTTGCGCCGCCCGGATTCACCCTCGCGCGAGAGCTCCTGCAGGGGAGGAATCAGCGGCACCAGCACGGTGGAGGCAATGTTGGCCGTCACGTACGGATAGACCCCCAGGGCGACCACGGAAAAGTTCTCCAGCGCGCCGCCGGAGAGGAGGTTCATAAACCCCAGCAACTGGTTACCGGCAAAGAAGTCAGCCAGCAGTTCAGTGTTGACGCCAGGCAGCGGGATGTGCGCGACCGCCCGGAAAACGACCAGAAGGCCGACTGTGAAGAGAATCTTGCGACGAACGTCGGGAAGCTGGAATGCCGCGACGGCCGTCTCAATCACGCGCTCAACTCCTCGACGGTTCCACCGGCGCTTTCAATCTTCGCCTTGGCTGCCGCCGAGAACTTCGGTGCGCGCACCGTAAGCGAACGCTCCAGATCGCCATCAGCCAGAATCTTGAAGGGGCCGGACTCGATGAGTCCCTGGCGCCTGAGTTCATCGGGCCCGACAATCGACCCCTCAGGAAACACGTTCAACGCGCCAAGGTTGACCGGCTGGTATTCCCGCTTGAATCGATGATTGGTGAAGCCACGACGGCTGGGGAATCGCATGAGAAGACGGGTCTGCCCGCCCTCGAAGCCGGGATAGGCGTTGCTGCCGCTGCGGGCACCCTGCCCCAGCGTGCCACGTCCCGCCGTCTTGCCTTTGCCGGAACCTTCGCCACGGCCAACTCGACGCCGCCGCTTGCGCCGCGGTGCTGCTGACGAGATTTCGTGAGGTTTCATGCCGTCTGGCCGTCGTGTGCGTCGGATTCGATCTCAACGAGATGTCCCACAACCTTCACCATGGCGCGCACGTCGGGAGTATCAGGCCGAGACGATCGACGCCCGATGGCGCCGAGGCCCAGCGCTCGCAGGGTGTCGCGTTGCGAATCCCTGGATCCGATGGAACTGCGCGTCTGACGCAGCCGTAGTTCACTCATCGGACGGCGGACCCACCGCCTGCATGCGGCGCGCAATGGATTCCTCGGGAACCTGGAGGCTGGCAAGGCCGTTGACCGTAGCCCGAACGACGTTAACGGCATTGGTCGAGCCGATGATCTTGGTCAGCAAGTTGCGCACGCCTGCCAATTCAAGCACGGCACGAACCGCGCCGCCGGCAATGACTCCGGTACCCGGTCTGGCCGGACGCAGCACGACTTTGGATGCGCGAAAGCTGTTCTCGACGTAGTGCGGGATCGAGCCGTCCTCCGTCAATGGGATTTCGATCAGCGACCGCCGGGCACGTTCCTGCCCCTTACGAATGGCGGCGACGACCTCGTTGGCGCGGCCTATGCCCACGCCAACACGGCCACGCCGATCACCGACGACGACGATGGCATTGAATCCAAATCGTCGACCGCCCTTGACCACTTTGGCTACACGTTTGATGCGTACCACGCGGTCGTCCAGGCGATGAAGATCACCCGGGTCATGTGCCGTGTCGGGTCCGCCCGGTCGCACGCCAGTCTCAATCGTCATAGTGCGATACCCCCCGCGCGTACGGCGTCGGCGAGAGCCTTGACGCGCCCGTGATATCTGTGTCCGCCGCGGTCGAATACGACGGACGTTATGTCCAATTCCCGTGCCCGCTCGGCCAAACGTGCCCCTACATCCGCCGCCCGCTCGACTTTCGTCGCTCCCGTGCTCGCGGATTCACAGGACGAGGCGGCGGTCAGGGTTTGTCCGGCAACGTCGTCAATGACCTGGGCATAGGTGTGCTTAAGGCTTCGAAACACGGCCAGCCGCGGCCGCTGGGGCCGTCCAACGACACGGCGTCGTATACGGCGATGCCTTCGCTTGCGCGCAACTTGCCGGTTCACCGTTGGCATCCGCAAGCCACCTATACGACCGCGGTTGCTGCGGTCTTGCCAGGTTTACGCCGCACGACTTCGCCCTGGTAGCGGAGACCGTGACCCTTGTAGGGGTCGGCCGGCCGGATGGCGCGCAATTCAGCAGCGACCTGGCCCACGGCCTGCTTGTCGATTCCGCGGATCACGATGTGCGTCGGGTCCGGAACCTCGAACTCAATTCCCTCGGGCGCCTGGCGCCGCTGCGGGTGCGTGAAGCCCAGTTGCAAGTCAAGGGTCTTGCCCTGCAGCAGGACTCGGTACCCGGTGCCCTGGATTTCAAGCCGCTTCTCATAGCCCTGGGTTACGCCCTGAATCATATTGGCCACCAGCTGACGGGCCAGGCCGTGCAGGGCCCGCATGCGGTGATCATCATTGGGCCGGCTGGCCACCAGGCGCCCATTCTCGCGCGTGAACGTGATCGGACGAGGCAGTGCTTGCACCAATTCTCCCTTGGGACCCTTGACGGTCGCCACGTTGTCCGAGTCAAAGCTGACGGTGACGCCGTCGGGCACGGTAATGGGAGTCATTCCAATGCGGGACATGGGATTACCAGACGAAGCAAATCACTTCGCCACCAAGTCGGCGCCTGGCGGCCTCACGGCCGGTCATGATGCCCTGCGAAGTGGAGATTACGGCGATTCCGATACCGCCCATCACTCGTGGGATTTCACGCGCACGCGTGTGAATGCGCAGACCAGGACGGCTGACCCGTTTGGCCCCGCCGAAGGCCGGTTCGCCATTCTGGTAGCGCAGATCAACGTCCAACCACGTCCGATGCCCTTCGTGCACCGCATCAACCGATCCAATGAAGCCCTCGTCGACCAGGAGTGTTGCGATCCGGGCTTTAGTCTTGGAGTGGGGAATGCGCACCTTGGTGTGGCGGGCCGCTACGGCGTTACGCAGCCGGGTCAACATGTCCGCGATCGGGTCGGTCATCGTTGACTCACCAACTCGCCTTGGTCACGCCCGGGATGTGGCCCTTGACGGCCAGTTCGCGGAAGCAGATCCGGCAAATGCCGAAGCGGCGCATGTGCGCCCGCGGACGACCGCACAGCCGGCAGCGATTGCGATACCGGACCTTGAAGCGCAGTTTGCGCCCGCGAATGGACTTAGACTCGAAGTCCGGGTCCAGCCAGGCTTCGCGCTCGCGCTTCCACTTTTCGATCTTTGCCTTTCTTGCCATGTCCGAACCTCAGGCCGCCTCGTCAAGGCGTTGGAACGGCATGCCGAGAAGTTCGAGCAGCCGCAGGGCTTCTCCGTCAGACGGCGCAGTCGTCACGATGATGACCTGCAGACCGCGGATCCGATCAATCTGGTCGTAGTCAATCTCTGGAAAAATCAACTGCTCCGTCAACCCCAGCGCGTAATTCCCGCGGCCGTCGAACGACGTACGCCGGACGCCGCGAAAGTCGCGCATGCGCGGCAGGGCAACGGTGACGAGACGATCCAGGAACTCGTACATACGCGCGCCGCGAAGCGTGCCTCTCACACCGACCCGTTGTCCGGCGCGCAGCTTAAACGCGGCCACGCTTTTGCGCGCGCGGGTGACGACCGGACGTTGGCCAGTAATCGTGGCGATGTCGCGAACGGCATGGTCCAGGGCCGCATCGTTCTCAAGCGCTTCGCCCAACCCGATGTTCACGATGATCCGGTCCAGCCGCGGTACGGCGAGAGGATTGCTGTAGCCAAACTCGCGCATCAACTGCGGCCGTAGCTCTTCTCGATAGCGTGTAAGTAAGCGGGCCATCACTCGTCGATCAGTTCGTTGCATTTGCGGCAGTGGCGCCGCTTCACCCCGTCGCTCCCCTGCGTGAAGCCAACACGGGCCGCCCGGTTGCACGCCGGGCACACCAGCATGACGTTCGATACGTCAAGCGGTGCGTTGAAATCAATGATACCCGCCGGTTGCCCAATCGCCCGCGGTCGCGCGTGCCGCTTGCGGACATTGACACCTTCAACGACAACCCGTCCGGTGGCGGGAACGACATGCTCGACGACGCCGCGCCGCCCCACGTCGCGGCCCTGCAACACCTCTATCGTGTCGCCTTTACGAATGCGAAAGCGGCGAATCGACATGACTAGAGCACCTCGGGCGCGAGGGACACGATACGCATGAAGCGACGGTCACGGAGCTCGCGACCCACCGGACCGAAGATGCGCGTGCCGCGCGGCACCTCGCCCTCGAGCAAGACGGCCGCGTTATCGTCAAATCGGATGCGCGACCCGTCGGTCCGCCGGTATTCCTTGTTCACGCGCACTACCACGGCTCGAACTACCGACCCGCGCGGCACCGCGCTGTTGGGGGCCGCCTGCTTGACGCTGCCCACGATAATGTCGCCCACGCGCGCGTACTTACGGGACGACCCACCCAGCACGCGGATACACATGATCTCGCGCGCGCCACTGTTGTCGGCAACCTTGAGCCGGCTTTGTTGCTGAATCATTGGGTTTAGGCGTTGCGAACGTCCTCGGCGTTGCTGTCGGCCACATCTTCGGTTGCACCGGTGCCGAAGGCCGCTCGGCGCTCTTCGCTGGTCAACTGGGTGCGCTCAATCACGTCGACCAGTCGCCAGCGCTTGTGACGGCTCATTGGCCGCGACTCCTCAATCTGCACCACATCGCCAATGCGACAAGTGTTTTGAGGATCGTGAGCCATGAATTTTCGCCGAATCCTGACTGGTTTCTTGTACAGCCGATGACGCCGCACCGACTCCACTTCAACGATGATGGTCTTGTCGGCCCGGTCACTGGACACGCGACCGACCCGACGCGCACGAGTCCCAGGCACCGGCTACGCCTCCTGCATTTCATAGGTCGCCAGCGCGCGTTCGCGCTGAACCGTCAGCATTCGGGCGATGTCGCGGCGGACGAGGCGGAGCTGCGACGTGTCCGCGAGCTGCAGCGTCGCATGCTGCACGCGCAATCGGAAGAGTTCCTCCTTGGTTTCCGCGATCCGAGTCGCCAACTCGCTGTCGCTCAGATCCCGGAACTGGTCAGCCTTACCCAATGGCGACCTCCGCGGAACGCGAAACCACTCGGGTCTGGACCGAGAGTTTGTGCGAGGCCAGTCGCATGGCCTCGCGAGCCATCTCTTCTTCCACTCCCGCGAGTTCAAACAAGATGCGTCCGGGCTTGATGACAGCGACCCAGCTCTCAACATTGCCCTTGCCGCTGCCCATGCGAACCTCGGCCGGTTTCTGGGTGATGGGCTTATCGGGAAAGATACGAATCCACAGTTGCCCGGTCCGCCTGACCGAGTGCGTGATAGCCCGACGGGCCGCCTCGATCTCGCGGCTGTCAACCCAGCCCACGGTCGTGGCCTGCAGGCCAAACTCGCCGGACACGAGCGAGTTGCCGCGTCCAGCTCGGCCGCGGCGGCGGCCGCGGTGCATTTTGCGAAACTTGGTTCGCTTGGGCATCAACATGGCTATCGTCGTGGTGGCCGCCGCCGGCGGCCCGCGACTGGCCGTGACACCGGCTCAGTCAGCAGCTCGGCCGCGTCGCGCGCCGCGCCGCGGTGAACCCAGCCCTTGACACCAATCCGTCCAGCTGTCGTGCGCGCCTCGGTAAAGCCGTAGTCAATATCAGCGTCCAAAGTCTGCAGCGGCACCGTGCCCAGCAGTTCAAACTCGCTGCGGGACATTTCGCGCCCGCCCAGCCGGCCGCTCACCATGATTTTCACACCCTGGGCGCCCGCCCGCATCGTCCGTTCCGCCGTCATCTTTATGGCTCGTCGGAAGGACACGCGTCGCTCAAGCTGATCCGCCACATTGCGAACCACCAGAAAAGCATCGAGTTCGGGCTGGCCGATCTCTTCCACGTCCACGACAACGCGCTTGCCCGTGTGCCGCTCGATACGGTTCTGGATTTCCTCGCGATTGCTCCCGCCGCGCCCGATCACGATGCCCGGCCGCGCCGTGTGGATGACAACTCGGACCTGGCTGACCTGGCGTTCGATCTCAATCTTTGAGACACCGGCACCGTAGCTGCCCCGCCGGCGTCCACCACGACGCGCCATATTTCGACCGTCGGGTGCCTCCAGATAACCACGCACGAGATTGCGGATCGACAGATCCTCGAGCAGCAGCTCGGTGTAGTCACGGTCGGCATACCAGGTGCTCTCCCAGCGCGTGGTATACCCGAGGCGGTAGCCGATCGGATGAACCTTGCGTCCCATGCCTACGCCAATCCGTCTTCCACGGTCACCGTTATGTGACCGGAGCGCTTTTGGTAGAGCCCAACACGACCCCGCGACTTCGCCCGGTGGCGCCGCAGCGAGGGTCCATCGTTCACCACCACCGATTGAATCCGCAACACATCGCGGTCCAGGGCAAAGTTGTGCTCCGCATTTGCGGCAGCAGACTTGATGACCTTCGCGATTTCGGCGGCGGCCCGGTTGGGCATGAACGCCAGGGTAGCCATGGCCTCATCGATCTCCAGTCCGGAGAGCTCGCGCGCAATCACCCGTCCACGCTGCGGCGACATGCGTACGTATCTGGCCGTGGCTGAGACTTCCATCCGCTAATGTCCCATCGGCGAAGTTGCCCGTCCGCGCGCATGGCTGCGAAAGGTCCGGGTTGGCGCAAACTCGCCCAGGCGATGACCGACCATGTTTTCGGAAATGTAGACCGGTACGTGCCGGCGCCCGTCGTGGACGGCAATCGTCAACCCAACCATCTCGGGATGAACCACGCTCGCCCGACTCCACGTGCGGATGACTTGCTTCCGGCGGCTGCGCGACGCCTCGGCAACGCGCTTCTCAAGCTTCGGATGGATGTACCAGCCCTTCTTCGTGCTCCGTGACATGCTGTCCTACCTGTTCCGGCGCCGCACGATGAACTTGTCGCTGGGTCGGCGACCAACGCGCGTCCGTCGCCCCTGCGTGGGCTTACCCCACGGCGTCTTCGGCCCCGGCATGCCAACTGGCGCCTTACCTTCGCCGCCGCCGTGCGGATGGTCGTGGGGATTCATGGCAGCCCCGCGCACGTGCGGGCGACGCCGCCGCCACCGGACCCGTCCGGCCTTGCCGGCCGACTGATTACTGTGATCCACGTTGCCGACACGCCCTACCGTCGCCATGCAGGTGTCGGAAACCTGACGCATTTCGCCCGATGGCAAGCGCAGCGTGGCTAGGCCGCGGTCCTTGGCCATGAGCTGGCAGACCATGCCGGCCGAGCGCACGAGTTGCGCGCCCCGTCCGGGAGTGAGCTCAACAGCATGCACTTCCGTTCCCGCGGGGATGCGGGCCAGCGGCATGGCATTACCCGGCCGCGGTTCCACGCCGGGCCCGGAGTTAATCTCGCTGCCCACGCCAATCCCGACCGGCGCCAGGATGTAGCGCTTCTCTCCGTCGCGGTAGTGCAACAGCGCGATGTGGGCAGAACGGTTGGGATCGTATTCAACGCTGGCCACCACCGCTGGAACTCCGGGCTTATTCCGTCGCCAGTCAATGACGCGGTAGCGACGCTTGGCGCCGCCTCCACGGTGGCGCACGGTTACCCGCCCTGTGTTGTTGCGACCGGCTTGGTTTGTCAGCGGACGCAACAGCTTTTTCAGCGGCCGGTCGCCGGACAACTCGGCATTGTCGACGGCAACATAGCCGCGGCGCCCCGGCGAGGTTGGGTTGAAATTACGAAGACCCATCGCCTAGACCCCCGGAACCACTTCAATGGCATGGCCCTCACGCAGCGTGACCACAGCCTTGCGCCAACTGGGCCGATGGCCTTCAAAGCGTCCCATGCGCCGCGGCTTTCCACGCACGTTCATGACATTTACCGACAGCACCTCAACGTGAAACATAGTCTCCACGGCCTGCCTGATAGCGTGCTTGGAAGCGCCGCTCCGCACCTGGAAGACGTACTTTCCCAACTCGCCCAGCGCGGTGGACTTTTCCGTCACAATCGGGCGCGTGATGATGTCGGCGGGATTCATGCGCCTACTCGCTCCTGCAACGCATCCAAGGCCGCTTCGCTGGCCACGATGTGGTCGGCGACGGCGATCTCGTAGAAGTTCAGCGAGTCGGCCCGCTCGACGTCAACATTCGGGATATTGCGTGCCGAACGTCGCAACTCCTGCGAAGGGTCGATGTCTACCAGCAGCACCCGCCCGAACAAGCCGGCCGCGTCCAACCACGCGGCCCGGTCGCGGGTCTTCGGCGAGTCACCCCACGATGCTGCGACCCTGATGCACTGGTCGGCGGCCTTTGCTGCCAGCAGCGCACGCACCGCCTGGCGGCGCTCACGTTTGTTCACCCGCGTGCGCGTGCGGCGAGGCTTCGGTCCGAACGCGATCCCGCCGCCCCGCCGAATCGGCGAACCGGCGCTCCCGGCACGCGCCCGGCCCGTGGCCTTCTGCCTGTAGAGCTTGGCGGTGCTGGCTACCACCTCACCACGAGTTTTCGTATTCGCCGAGCTGTGGCGTTGGTTGGCAGCGTGCGCGGTCAGCACTCGCTGCAGCAGTTCGGCGGACGCCTCTGCAGTGCCGAAGCGGTCACTGGCCACGGGAACCACCGTGTCGATCGACCGGGTATCGGCGGCCATCAGTCCGCCTCCCCAGCCGACGCGCGAACCGGTCGAATCGACACCACCGTATCGCGCGGTCCAGGCACCGCCCCGACCAGGAGGACGAGGCCGCGCTCAACGTCCACCTTCGCCACGGCCAGGTTTTTTGCAGTGGCCCGCCGGCCACCCATTCGACCAGCCATGCGAGTGCCTTTGAAGACTCGGCTAGGCGATGTTCCTGCACCAATCGAACCAGGGGCACGTTCACGGTCCGACTGACCATGCGTACGCTTGCCGCCGCGGAAACCATGCCGTTTCACGACGCCCGCGAATCCTTTGCCCTTCGACACACTCACCACGTCCACGCGCGAGCCCAGATCCACGTTGGCCACCGTCAGCTCGTCGCCCACCGAAACGTCCGCACCATCGTGAGTTCGAAATTCGCGCAGGACGCGGTACGGGGGCAGTCGACCGAGATGGCCACGCTCGGCGCGGGTGAGCCGACGCTCGGGCACCGGGTCGAATCCAAGCTGTACCGCCGAGTATCCGTCAGACTCCGCCGAACGCACCTGGGTGACGTGACAAGGCCCGGCCTGGATGACCGATACGCCGAAGGCGCGGCCTTGGTCGTCGAAAATCTGCGTCATGCCGAGTTTGCGGCCGATCAATCCAACGGGCACGGCTACGACTTCAGTTCAATGTCAACACCGGCGGCCAGCTGCAGCCGCAGGAGTTCGTCCATTGTTTGGGGCGTCGGATCAATGACGTCGATCAGGCGTTTGTGCGTCCGCATTTCAAACTGCTCGCGCGAATCCTTATCTATGAACGGTGACCTAATCACAGTCCAAGTCTTGCGTTCCGTTGGCAGCGGAATCGGGCCCCGCACGTCGGCGCCCGTCCGCCCGGCCGTATCGATAATGCGTCGGGCAGCGTCGTCCAGAACGCGGTGGTCATATGCCTTCAGCCGGATCCGGATCCGCTGGGTCGGTGACTGCCGCCTTGGCCGCGCCGGCGCACGCCGAGACGAGGCCTCGAACGAAGCCTGTCGGGGTGGCCTGGCGCGCGCTTGTGCCATTGGTTACTTGAGGATGCGCGTCACGACGCCCGCGCCCACGGTGACGCCACCCTCGCGGATCGCGAAGTTCACGCCATCCTCAAGGGCAATTGGCTGATGCAGGCGCACGGTCATCTCCACGTTGTCGCCCGGAACCACCATCTCGGTCCCCTCGGGCAACTCAATCTCACCGGTTACGTCCGTCGTCCGAATGTAGAACTGCGGCCGATATCCACTGAAGAACGGAGTGTGACGCCCGCCCTCATCGCGTGTGAGTACGTAAACCTGCGCCTTGAATTCCGTGTGCGGCGTGATGGAGCCAGTCTTGGCCAGCACCATCCCGCGTTCCACTTCGTCGCGCTCGACGCCACGCAGCAGGCAGCCAACGTTATCGCCCGCCACGCCCTCGTCGAGCGTCTTCCGAAACATCTCGACGCCGGTGACCACGCGCTGATCGATTTCGGAGCGCATTCCAACGATGTCGACCTGCTCGCCGACCTCAATCTTGCCGCGCTCCACGCGACCGGTTACCACGGTACCGCGGCCCTTGATGCCAAAGACATCCTCGACCGGCATCAAGAACGGCTGATCAACCGGACGCTCGGGCTGCGGAATGTAGGTATCCACAGCTTCCATCAGCTCGAGTATCGGCTGGTACTCGGGCGCATCCAGATCGGCGCTTGCCGACTCCAGGGCCAACAGCGCGCTTCCCGAAATGATGGGAGCGTTATCGCCGTCGAAGTTGTACTTGATGAGCAGGTCGCGCAGTTCGAGTTCGACGAGTTCCAGCAACTCGTCGTCCTCAACAATGTCCGCCTTATTCAGAAAGACCACGATGGCAGGAACGTCCACCTGGCGCGCCAGCAATACGTGCTCGTAGGTCTGGGGCATCGGGCCGTCGTCGGCGCCGACCACGAGAATCGCGCCGTCCATCTGGGCGGCGCCGGTAATCATGTTTTTGATGTAGTCCCGGTGGCCGGGGGCGTCAATGTGAGCGTAGTGCCTGTCTTCCGTCTCGTATTCGGCGTGAGTGATCGAGATTGTGATGCCGCGTTCCTTCTCTTCCGGCGCGCGGTCGATCTCGTCAAAGGCCATGAATTCGGCCAGCTGCTTATACGAAAGAACCTTCGTAATGGCGGCTGTCAACGTGGTCTTCCCGTGGTCGACATGTCCGATCGTGCCGACATTGACGTGCGGCTTTGTTCGTTCGAAGTGTTGGCGTGCCATTCGCTCCTGTGCTCCTGCGCAGTGCGCGGTTACAAAACCGGCGTAACCAGTCCATCCGCGGCACCCGCTCGTTGGATCACCGCGTAGTGGGAAAACTCCATTGAAAACGTCCCGCGACCTTGGGTCGCCGAACGCAACTCGTTAGCGTACCCGAACATCGTCGCCAGCGGTACCTCCGCCGTAATGATGTGCGATCCACTGCGCATGTCGGCGCCGTGAATCGTGCCTCGCTTGGCGGCCAGCCCGGCCAACGTGTCGCCCACGTAGTCCTCCGGTACAACGACCTGGACGCTCATCACTGGCTCCATCACGTCCGTACGCGCCCGGTGGAGAGCGTCTTCCACGGCCATGGCGCCGGCAATCTCGAACGCCAGCTCCGACGAGTCCACCTCGTGGTACGAGCCGTCAACCAGCGTGATGCGTACGTCGGTCACTTCCATCCCCTGCGGGCCGCTGGTCAGGCGCCGCGCCGCTCCGCGTTCGGCGGCGGGAACGAACTGGGTCGGAATCGCACCGCCCACAATTCGCCGTTCGAGCTGCACGCCCGTGCCAAGCGGCAGGGGTTCAAGCTCAATTGTCACGTCGCCATACTGGCCGCGACCGCCGGTCTGCCGCACGAAGCGACCGCGACCCGTGGCTTCCTTGCGCGGCCGCTCCCGGTAGGACACCTGCGGCCGACCGATATTGGCACCAACGCGGTACTCGCGGAGGAGTCGATCAACGATCACCTCAAGGTGCAACTCGCCCATTCCGGCAATCAGCGTCTGCCCCGTTTCCTCATTGGCGCTAATCCGGAACGTTGGATCCTCCTCACCGAGCCGTCGCAGCGCGTCGATGATCTTGTCCTGGTCGCCGCGGCTCTTCGGTTCGATGGCGATCGTCACAACCGGCTCAGGGAATGTGATGGACTCCAACTGCAAGGGGTACTTGGGATCCGTAAGGGTGTCCCCGGTATTCGTGGCTCGGACACCCACGGCAGCCAGAATGTCGCCGAAGCGAATAGTCTCGGCGACTTCTTCGCGCTTGTCCGCATGCATGCGCAACACTCGTGAAAGCCGCTCGCGCTTGTTGGCGGCCGTGTTGAGCACGGTGGCGCCCGGCTCAATCGAGCCCGAGTACACGCGGAAGTACGCCAGCTTGCCGGCGTGCGGATCGGCCACAATCTTGAAGGCAATGGCGGTAAATGGGTCATCCTCGGCCGGCCGCCGCTGCTCTTCCGCGCCCGACCTGGGGTTGATGCCTGTGACCGGTGGAACATCCAGGGGCGAGGGCAGATAGTCCACGATCGCGTCCAGCAGCGGCTCGATACCTTTGTTTCGCAACGCCGAGCCCATCAACACTGGCACGCCCTGAGCCGAAACCGTCATCTGCCGTAGCGCGGCTGTCAATTCCTCGGTGCTGAACTCCAGGCCGTCCAGATACTTCACCGCAATCTCGTCATCCAACTCGGCCAGCGCCTCGATCATCTGCTCGCGCGCCTCCACGGCGGGCGCCTCCAAATCGGCCGGAATCGGGCCTCGCTCGGGAGCCACCAGGCCATCCGCCTGCCAGCGGATGGCTTCCATGCCTACCAGATCGACGACGCCGTCGAATTCAGCTTCGAAGCCTATTGGAATCTGAACTGGAACCGGATTAGCCCCAAGCCGGTCCCGGATGGACTGGATGGTGGCGCCGAAGTCCGAGCCGCGCCTATCCATCTTGTTGATGAAGGCCACCCGCGGCACGCTGTAGCGGTCGGCTTGGCGCCACACCGTCTCCGACTGCGGCTCAACGCCGTTCACCGCGTCAAACACGACCACGCCGCCATCGAGCACTCGCAGCGAACGTTCGACTTCGGCGGTGAAGTCAACGTGCCCCGGCGTATCGATGATATTGATTCGATGATCATTCCACGCGGCACTCGTTGCGGCGGCCACGATCGTGATACCGCGCTCACGTTCCTGGGCCATCCAGTCCATCTGGGCATTGCCCTCGTGGACCTCGCCCACGCGATGAATGCGACCACAGAAAAACAATATGCGCTCGGTGGTGGTGGTCTTGCCCGCGTCGATGTGGGCAATGATCCCAATGTTGCGCGTACGCGAAATATCCAGGGTGTTCATGGTCCTCGAGTCTCGGATTCAGGCAGGTGGGCTAATAGGCGTAAATCGCGAACGCGCGGTTCGCTTCCGCCATCCGATGCATTTCGTCACGCCGTCGAACGGCGCCACCCTGTCCGTCGGCAGCTTCCATTAGTTCCGCCGCCAGGCGCTCAGGCATGGAACGGCCGCCACGGCTGCGGGAGGCGTCAATCAACCAGCGCACGGCCAGCGAGTAGCGCCGGTCCCCGCGAATCTCCACGGGGACCTGGTAATTCGCGCCACCGACGCGGCGCGGCTTCACCTCGATCTGAGGCATCGCGTTGCGGACGGCGGATTCAAAAACGTCTATGGCCGGCGCGCCCGTCCGACCTTCAATGATGTCAAAGGCGTTGTAGACGATCCGCTGCGACAACGACTTCTTGCCGTTGCGCATCACCTTGTTGATGAAACGCTGCACCGTGCGGTTGTTGAATCGCGGGTCGGGCGGAATCGCGCGGCGTTCCGGTCGCTTGCGGCGTGGCATCAGGCGCTACCCGCTCGTCCGACAGGAATGCTGGCAGTCAATGTCATGAGCAGGCGCAGTCGTGTCCAGCGCTACCCGCCGCGCTTGGCGCCGTACTTGGAGCGGCTGCGTCGGCGGCCCTCAACCCCGTCCGCGTCCAGCGTCCCGCGAATAATGTGATACCGCACGCCCGGCAAGTCGCGGACGCGTCCGCCCCGAATCAAAACGACCGAGTGTTCCTGCAACCGGTGACCTTCACCGGGAATGTAGGCCGTAACCTCAATACCGTTCGACAGCCGCACTCGCGCTACTTTGCGAAGCGCGGAGTTGGGCTTTTTCGGTGTCACCGTGCGCACCAACGTACACACGCCGCGCTTCTGCGGCGACCCGTCGCTTCGCTGCATGCGCCGGCGCAACCCGTTGTACGAGTAGTGCAACGCCGGCGCCTTCAGCTTGCCGCGACGCTTCTTGCGTCCCTTTCGGACGAGCTGGTTGATTGTCGGCACAGCGTGACCTACGGATCCCTTAGGTAGAAATGGCGCGGCGGCACGCAGCCACCCACGGCGATTGCCAGCGTATCACCGGTCACTCGCATCGTCAACGCTCTCGCCGTCCGCACCGGGATCGATCGGGACAACCGACGATTCGTCGATAGCCATGTCGTCCGACGGCCGCAGAAAGTCGGCGAACTCGTTGCCGGCGCCAGTCGAGGATGTCTCGATCCCCGCCAGCAGGTCACTCTCGGCGGCGTCCATCGGTGGCACGCCGGCCGCCACTACACCGGCCTCGGCGCTGTCCGCAATCTCCTTCTCCGCGTCGGCGCCGTTGCCCGGCTCGCGCAGATCATCAAGCGGCACGCCCTCAGCCATGTGCATGGCTTCGGTGTCGATCAGGACGTCCGACTGGCCCGGCGCTTCCAGCACTGGGCCGTGGTAGCGGTCCCACCCCGTACCGGCGGGAATCAGCTTGCCGATAATCACGTTCTCCTTGAGGCCGTGGAGTTGGTCGGTCTTGCCTTCCACAACCGCCTCGGTCAGAACGCGCGTGGTGTCCTGGAATGAGGCGGCGGCCAGGAAACTCTCGTTGTTCAACGAGGCCTTCGTGACACCAAGCAGAACGGCATGCGAGTCTGCCTCTCGGCCGCCGGCTTCGGCGACCTGCGCGTTAGTCTGCGCGAGCGTCGAGCGGTCAACCAGCGTTCCGGGCAGCAGGGTGGTCTCGCCCGGAGTGTCGATCGCGTTGTGGCGCAGCATCTGGCGGATGATGATCTCGATGTGCTTGTCGTTTACCGCCACCCCAACCATCCGATACACGCGCTGAACCTCGCTCACGATGTACTGCTGCAACTCCGGTCGGCCGCGCAGGCGCAGGATGTCGTGCGGATTCAGCGGTCCCTCGGTCAGTTGCTCGCCGGTTCGGACGAAGTCACCGCTCAGCACGCGCAACTCGGCGGCCAGTGACACGGGGTACTCGCTGACGTCCTCATCCTCGGAACGGAGGACGATCCGGCCTTCGCGCAATTCCACCACGCCGTCGGCCTCGGCCGTGACCCCGATGCTGGCAACCTTGGCCAGGGCGCGCTTGCTGATCGTATTGGACTTACTCTTCGCCTTGCGGGCCAGGAGATCCTCGGCCTGGGCCGTGGGCACCGCGAGCACCGCGTTCTTCGCCACATCCGCGCCGTCATCCACGATGGGAACCATCTCCGGGTCAAGCTCGTAGTCGTACTCGTGCACGTGGGCCGAAACCACGCGCACGCGCCGCTGCTCGTCCTCCTCGATCACTTCCACCGTGCCATCGATGTCACTCATCACGGCGACACCCTTGGGAATGCGCGCCTCAAAGAGTTCCTGCACGCGTGGCAACCCCTGCTCCTTGTCCACGATGTCGGCGCCCGTTGCGATGCCTCCCAGGTGGAACGTGCGCATGGTCAATTGCGTCGCCGGTTCGCCCATGGACTGGGCGGCAATAATCCCGACGGCGGTGCCTTCCGCCACCAACTCGTGACGTGCCAGGTCCATGCCGTAGCACATCTGGCACATACCGCGGGCATTCCCGCAGGTCATGGGCGACCGGATCATGGCGGACTGCACGCCTGCGTTATCGATCGCCCTGACCAGTTCGTGATCAATGAGCGTTTCCAAAGGCACGATGATCTCACCCGTCTCCGGATGAACGATCGGTCGCGCTGCAAAGCGGCCGAAGCAACGGACGCCCACGGAATCCAACACTTCGTCCGCGGCGCCCACTTCCACGGGTATCCCGTCCAGGGTGCCGCAGTCGCGGCCCATGACGATAACGTCCTGGGCTACGTCCACGAGGCGGCGGGTGAGATAGCCGCTATCGGCCGTACGCAGAGCCGTGTCGGCCAGCCCTTTGCGCCCGCCGTGCGTGGAGATGAAGTACTCGTGAGCAGACATACCTTCACGGAAGTTCGCGCGCACGGGCATCTCGATAATCCGGCCAGATGGATTCGACATGAGTCCGCGCATCCCGGAAATCTGCCGGATCTGGTCGAAGTTGCCCTTGGCTGCGCCTGAGTTCCCCATCATGAACACGGGGCTCATCGGGTCCAGGCTTTCTTCGACCGAGCTGGACACCGTGGCCATCGCGTCTGTCCAGGCCTTGACGGTAAGCCGGTAGCGCTCGTCGTCGGTAATCAGGCCATCGTCGTAGCTGGCCCTGATACCGCTCACCCGAGCATCGGTCTCCTGCTCAACCTGGCGCTTAACCTCCGGAATCTCCAGATCCTTAATGCCCATGGTCACGCCCGAGCGCGTGGCCCAATACATGCCCAGGTTCTTGAGCTTGTTGGCAACGTCCCCGGTGACGTCCATGTCCGTATTGAAGAAGACCATCTCGATCACGCGCCGCAGACCGCCCTTATCCAGGCGCTCGTTGACGAAGCGCAACTCCTGCGGAATGGCCTGATTCAGCATGATGCGGCCGACGGTGGTCTCGATAATGGACGGGCCGCCCTGCGCTCTGGTATCGACAGGAAAGTCGTCAGGCGTGACGCGCAAGCGAATGCGTGCCTGAAGATCCACCACGCCGTGCTCGTAGCCGAGGATGGCGTCGGCGAAGTTGGCGAAGAGCTTGCCCTCGCCGCGTGTGCCTTCCCTGACTTCCGTCAGGTAGTACGCACCCAGCACCATGTCCTTGGTCGGGCTGACGATCGGGGTCCCGTCCGCCGGCGAGAGGATGTTGTGCGTGCTCTTCATGATGTTGCGAGCTTCGTCCTGCGCCGCCCGGCTCAGCGGCACGTGCACTGCCATTTGGTCGCCGTCAAAGTCGGCGTTGAAGGCGGTGCAGACCAGTGGATGAATCTGGATGGCGCTGCCGCTGACCAGCACGATGTCAAATGCCTGGATTCCCAGCCGGTGCAGCGTCGGCGCGCGGTTGAGCAGCACTGGATGGTCGCGTGTGACCTCTTCAAGCGCGTCCCAAACCAACGGCTCCGGATGCTCCACCATCCGCTTGGCGCTCTTGATGTTGCTGGCATGCCCGTCATCCACGAGCTTGCGCATGACGAATGGCTTGAAGAGTTCCAAAGCCATCTTGGTCGGCAGGCCGCACTGATTGAGATTCAGATGCGGTCCGACCACGATTACCGATCGTCCTGAGTAGTCCACCCGCTTGCCCAGCAGATTCTGTCGGAATCGACCTTGCTTGCCACGCAGCAGGTCGCTGAGCGACTTGTACGGGTGATTGGACGAGCCGGTAACGGCCCGGCCGCGCCGGCCGTTATCGATTAGCGCGTCCACGGCTTCCTGCAGCATGCGCTTCTCGTTGCGCACGATGATCTCCGGCGCGCCCAGCTCCACGAGCCGCTTGAGCCGGTTATTGCGGTTAATCACCCGGCGATAGAGATCGTTCAGGTCGCTAGTGGCAAAGCGCCCGCCGTCAAGCTGCACCATCGGCCGTAATTCTGGCGGCAGCACGGGAAGCACGTTCAGGATCATCCATTCCGGCCGGTTGCCGGATCGTCGAAACGCTTCCACGACCTTCAAACGCTTGGCGGCCTTCTTACGCCGTTGAATGGAGTTGGCCTCCAACTCCTCGCGCAGGAAGTCGGCCAACTCGTCCAGGTCAACGTTGGCGATCAGGTCGCGAACTGCTTCCGCACCGATTCCGGCCTCGAAGATGTCGCCGCACGTATGCGACAGCTGCTGAAAACGGGGCTCCGACAGCAGTTGGTGCAGCTCCAGGGTGCCCAGGTCCTTGCGACGCTGCTCGTAGAAGTCGCGGGCGTCGTCGATTTCCTGGCGGCGATCCGCCTCGATGCCCGTCACCGTCTGCTCGCTCTCACGTCGCTCCACGGCCTTGGTTGCGCTAAACCGGTCACCAGCACCGGACTTCTCAGCCTCGAACCGGGCCGTAACCTCGGCGATGGCCGCTTCGGCCGCGGCGTCGAGCTTGGCCAGAGCATCCTCCGGAGGCACTTCGCCGGCGGCCACGAAGGGTTCGCTCAGCCAGCTCAGGGCGGCGTCGTCTTCCAGCTTTCGCTGACCGACAGCGGCCAGCAGGTTGCGCACGCCGGCGGTTTCCCTATTGACGGAATCGATGCTGGCTTGAGCTTCGGTGTCAAGGCGCGCGATCTCATCGGCGAGCTGCGCGTCGAGCTGCGACGTCTGCTCCTCGAGACGTCGGCTTTCGTCCGCCAGACGCAACGCCGCGGAGTCCTCAACCTCCTCGATACGATCGGCCAGGTCTTGATCAGCTCGACCGAGAGCGTCGTCGCGGGCTTCCTCGTCCAGATCGGTGACAATGAACGAAGCAAAGTAGACGATCTTCTCGAGATCGCGCGGCGTAATGTCCAGCACCTGGCCGATTCGGCTCGGCGTGCCCTTGAGAAACCAGATGTGGGTTATCGGCGCCGCCAGCTCGATGTGTCCCATGCGCTCGCGCCGAACGCGCGATCGAGTGACTTCGACGCCGCACTTGTCGCAGATGATGCCGCGGAAGCGGACGCGCTTGTACTTCCCGCACGCGCACTCCCAGTCCTTCGTCGGACCGAAAATGCGCTCGCAGAACAGTCCGTCCCGCTCCGGCTTCAGCGTGCGGTAGTTGATCGTCTCCGGCTTGGCGACTTCGCCGTACGACCAGGACCGAACCTGATCGGGCGACGCGAGGTGGATCCGAATCGCGCTGAACTTGTTGACCTCAAGCATTCGTTCGGGTCCTCCTAGAGGCGGTATTCACGGCCCTGGATATTGATGCCATCCAGGTCGGGCAGCTGGTCGTGCATGTGTTCACCCGCCAGCGCAATTTCCTCCTCGGCGTCATCCAGGATGTCCACGGAGACGCCAAGGCTTTGTAGTTCTTTCACCAGCACCCGAAACGACTCGGGTATGCCGGGTTCAAGGATGCTCTCGCCCTTGACGATGGCCTCGTACGTCTTTACGCGACCGAGGATGTCGTCCGACTTCACCGTCAGCATTTCCTGCAGCGTGTGAGCGGCGCCGTAGGCCTCCAGCGCCCAGACTTCCATTTCGCCGAACCGCTGGCCGCCCATCTGAGCCTTGCCGCCCAGAGGCTGCTGGGTGATGAGCGAGTACGGCCCGGTGGATCGGGCGTGAATCTTGTCGTCGACCATGTGACCAAGCTTCATCATGTAGATGACCCCCACGGTCACTTCCTGGTCGAATGCCTTCCCGGTGCGGCCGTCATACAGGACGGCCTTTCCTGCGGCGGGCAAGTCGGCTTCCTCAAGTGCCGCCACGATGTCGTCTTCGTTCGCGCTGTCGAATACCGGACTGACGGCGCGGAAGCCCAGCTTGTCGGCGGCCCAGCCAAGGTGCGTTTCCAACGTCTGCCCCACGTTCATGCGTGACGCGACGCCCAGCGGGTTGAGAATGATGTCGACCGGAGTCCCGTCCGCCAGGAACGGCATGTCCTCTTCGGGCAGGATCATCGAGATCACGCCCTTGTTGCCGTGACGGCCCGCCATCTTGTCGCCCACCATCAGCTTGCGCTTCGAGGCAACGCTCACCCGGATCATCTCGGTCACGCCTGCCTGAAGATCGTCGCCCGCCTCGGCGGAGAATCGGCGTACGTCGATCACTCGGCCATATTCGCCGGCAGGGACGTGCTTGGATGTGTCCTTAACTTCCCGCGCGTCCCGGCCGAAGATGGCGCGCAGCAGCCGATCTTCGCCCGACAGTTCCGTTTCGCCCTTGGGCGTGATCTTGCCGACGAGCACATCGTCCGGCCCCACCTCCGCACCGACGTACACAACGCCGGTATCGTCGAGATTCCGCAGGGCCTCTTCGTTCTGATTCGGAATGTCGCGCGTAATCTCTTCGGCCCCAAGCTTCGTGTCCCGCGCCTCGACCTCGTACTTCTCGATGTGGATCGATGTAAACACGTCGTCCTTGAGCAGGCGCTCGCTCACCACGATGGCGTCCTCGTAGTTCCCGCCTTCCCAGAACATGAACGCGACCACGATGTTCTGCCCCAGCGAGATCATGCCGTCCGCGGTTGCCATGCTTTCGGCGATCGTCTGGCCGGCCGCCACAGTGTCCCCGCGCGCCACCACCGGACGTTGGCTGATGCACGTGGCCGTGTTGGATCGGTCGAACTTCCGTAGCCGATAGATGCGTTCGGCTTCGCCGTCACCTTGGTCAACAGTGATTTCGCGCGACGTAACGCGCGTCACTACGCCGTCAGCGGCCGCCAGCAACATGTGTCCGGAGTCCCGCGCGCTGCCGCGTTCCATGCCGGTGGCCACCAGCGGCGCCTCCGGCGTAATCAGGGGAACCGCCTGGCGCTGCATGTTGGCGCCCATCAGCGCCCGGTTGGCGTCGTCATGTTCCAGGAAGGGAATCATGGCCGTCGCCAGGCTCACGATCTGCTGCGGCGACGAGTCCAGATACTCCACGTCGCCCGCGTCCGCCTCGTGGAAGTTCGGACCGCGTCGGACCGAAACTCGGTCCAGTTCGATTTCGTTCTTGGCATTGAGCCTCGTCTTGGCCTGCGCAATCGTGTGGCGCTCTTCCTCGTCGGCGGCCAGGTACTCGACTTCGTCTGTCACGACTGGCCGGATGCGCACATTCAGCGCCTCTGCCCCGTCGACCTGGCCGATGGCCGCCGCAAGAGCTTCGTCAATCACGTCGCCCACGTGCGCCAGTGGCCCGTCCGCGCCGTTCGAACCAAACGGCTCGGCCACGGTTCGGCCGATCAGCCCGGCAGCGTCCGTGGCCGCAAGACGAGTGACGACTCGCCGGTAGGGCGTCTCGATGAACCCGTATGAATTGACCCGCGCCAGGGTCGCCAGCGTGTTGATGAGGCCGATATTCGGCCCCTCGGGAGTCTCGATCGGGCACACCCGCCCATAGTGGCTGTAGTGGACGTCGCGCACGTCGAATCCGGCGCGCTCGCGCGACAGGCCACCCGGGCCCATGGCGCTCAGCCGTCGCTTATGGGCCAGTTCCGCCATTGGGTTGGCCTGGTCCATGAACTGCGAAAGCTGGCTGCCGCCGAAGAATTCCTTTACCGCCGCCGTCACAGGTCGGGTGTTAATTAGGCCGGACGGCGTAGCCTCCGCAGCATTCTGAATGCTCATCCGCTCTTTGATGACGCGCTCCATGCGCAGCAGTCCCACACGGAACTGGTCGGCCAGCAATTCGCCCACGGCGCGCACCCGCCGGTTGCCCAGATGGTCGATGTGGTCGGGCACGCCCTGTGTCACATTGAGACGCACGATCTCGCGCACGATTGAAACAAGGTCATTCGGCTCCAGCGTGCGCGTGGTCTCTTCCGTCCTAAGTCCCAGCCGCTTGTTGAGCTTGTAGCGTCCGACCGGACCCAGGTCGTAGCGACGAATGTTGAAGAACGTCTGCTCGATCAGCGAGCGGGCATTGTCCACCGTGGCTGGATCACCCGGGCGCAACCGGTGATACAACTCGATCAGACCGTCCTCGGTGCTGAACGCCAGGTCACGCCGGCTTTCGGGACTGCCGATCGTCGATTCGATAAAGCGATGCTCCGGATCCGCGTCAACGTCGGCAAACGCCTGCAGCAGCGCCGCATCGTCGCCAAGGTCCGGCTCAATCGCGCGCAGGAACGTGGTAACCGGCAACTTGCGCTTGCGGTCAATCTTCACGTTCACGACCGACTGGTTGCTGGTCTCGAACTCCAGCCAGGCGCCGCGCTTCGGAATCAGCTTGGCGCCGAAGCGGCGGCGACCCGTGGCCGGGTCGCTCTCAGCCGAAAAATAGACGCCGGGCGAGCGCACGAGCTGACTGACCACTACCCGCTCGGCCCCGTTGTAGATGAAGGTGCCCTGCCGCGTCATGAGCGGGAAGTCGCCCATGTACACGACCATTTCCTTAATCTCGCCGGTCTGCTTGTTGTGCAGCCGAGCCTTCACACGCAGCGGCGCCTGGTACGTGCGGTCCTGCTCTCGGCACTCGTCTTCGTCGTACTTCGGTTCGTCGAACGCGTCGTCTGGAACTTCGAAGTGCAGCTCCAGATTCTTTCCGGTGAAGTCTTGGATCGGCGAGATCTCGGCAAACAGTTCGCGTAGGTACTCGTTCTTGAACCGTTCGAACGATTCGAGCTGTGTTGAGACCAGGTGCGGCATGTCCAGCGTGCTCGGAACACGCCCGTAGTACCTCTCGCTCAAACCCGAAGTCGTGCCGGTTGAAGTCATGAGTCGCCTGCTCCTTCGTTCTCCGTCAAATGGAATCGCCGGCGACTGGAACAGCCGCCACGACGGCGCACACAACATGGATGTTCGCGTACGACCAGGTGTGGGCCGGTGGGAAATGCACAGCGCGCTGACGCCGGCCAACATCGGTCGTCAGGGATGACTGCGACAAAAACTGCGTCAGCGCGTTACACCCGTCTTCAGAAAAGTGCCTATGGTCCACAAGGCGCAAAAACCCAACCGGCTCGGGCCGGTTGGGTCGTAACTCTTCAGTTGCTTCGCAGCCGAGCGGCTATTAGGGCACCCCCCACGTCGCCACAACTGTAGCACAGCGCCGCGTGCCGTCCAAGCCGGCGCCCGCGCTCTACTCGATATGGCGGGCTGATTGACGCAGGCGCCGTCCGCGGCCGCCATCTTCGCATGAACCCCGCACAGCCAGGCTGGCGCTAGCCGAGCCGGCCGCTCAATGCGCGCCCGCCCAACACGTGGATATGCAGGTGCGAAACGGTCTGTGCCCCATCGCGCCCGTGGTTGGTAGCAAGCCGATATCCCGAACCGTCCAGGCTCTCCCCCCGGGCCACGGTCACGGCCGCGGCCATCACCCAACCCAGCAGGTCTTGGTCGCCCTCCAACGCGTCGATGCTGGTCACGTGCCGACGCGGCGCAACCAGCACGTGCGTCGGCGCCTGCGGGTTGATGTCGCGAAACGCCACCACGTGGTCGTCCTCGTACACCCGATCACTCGGAATATCACCCCGCACAATCGCGCAGAAGATGCAGTCCTTCGCTGATGCGTCTGCTGTCATGGGCCTATTCCTCCCATCGGTGCCGCAATCTCAACGGAATGGCGACGCCTCGGGCGTGAATTCGAGCAGGCGCCACTCGCCGGCGGATGCCGTGGCGTCCAGGCCAAACCCGAATCGCCCGGCGACCCTCAACACCTCGTTCACGTAGTCACCCAGCACGCCACCCAACAGAAGCCGCCCGGACGGCGCCAAAAGGAAGGCGTACGATTCCATCAGCTTCACATGCACCGACGCAACAATGTTGGCAACGACCAGGGTCGCTGGCTCCGGCGCAATCACCCTGGTGCTGGGCACGGTCAGGTCGACTCGGTCCGCAACACCGTTCCGGCGGATGTTGGCCGTGGCCGCTGGGCCGGCCTCGGGGTCACGGTCAAGGGCGTATACCCGTGCCGCACCCAGCTTGGCCGCCGCGATCGCCAGTACCCCGGAGCCGGTTCCCACGTCAACCACAACGTCGCCGGGAACCAGCGCCGCTTCCAGCGCCTCCAGCGCGAGCCGGGTCGTCGGATGGTGCCCCGTCCCGAAGGCCGTGGCCGAATCGAGAAACACCGGGATCCGGTCGGCTTGATCCGCTGGCTGCTCCAGCCACGCGGGAACAACCAGTAGCCGGCGTCCGATGACCAGCGGCGCATAAAACTCCCGCCAGCTCGTCCGAAAGGCCTCGGCGTCCACGAACTCCTCTGACGCCGCACCCACGGCGCCTGCCCCGGCCACGCGTAGCATCTCCAGCACGCGCAGCACCTCGCGTCGCGCGGTGATCTGCGCTCCGCCGGGAGCCACGTAGGCGCGGGCCGTGACCGGCCAGTCGCCCGCGCCGGACTGCGGCCGTCGTTCCACGGCCAGGTTCAGCCCGACCACGCGTTCCAGCGCCATTGACACATCGTCCACGGCCTCGGGCAGCAGCGGGACGCTGATGGCCGCCCATCGGTCGCTCACCGAAACGCGGCCCGAATCTTCTCCACGAAGCTGCGCCCCTCCAGATCGCTGCCGCCAGGCAGCGTTTCGCGCAAGCTCTCCAGCAACTGGCGCTGTTGGCGACTCAGCTTGCGAGGGGTAGCCACGTGGACGAAGAGATAGTGGTCGCCTCGTCCTCCGCTGCGGAGGCGCGGCGCACCCTTACCGCGTAGGCGAATTGGCGTGCCAGCCTGGATCCCTGCCGGAATCTTGACCTCGGTTGGACCGTCGGCGGTCTCCACCTCCAGCCTGGCGCCCAGAGCCGCCTCGGCAACATTGATCACCACGTTGCTCACGATGTTGTCGCCGTCGCGTTCCAGCACGGCGTGCGGCTCAATGTCAATAGTGATGTATAGATCTCCGGGCGCCCCCCCGCGCGGCCCGTGATTGCCCTCGCCCGTAAGGCGAAGCTCCGTTCCTGGCTGCAGGCCGGCCGGAACCCTGACCGCGCGCTGCACGTCAACCCGCTCCAGGCCAGCCCCCGTGCACGTCGGACACTTGCTCTCGACAACCTGCCCTGCGCCGCCGCAGGTCTCGCAGACGGTGACATTGACGAACTGTCCGAAAATCGAGCGCTGCGCGCGCTGAACCTGCCCGCTGCCGCGACACGGCCCGCAAGTGCTGGGCCGCGTCCCTGGCGCGGCTCCGTTCCCGGCGCACGTGCCGCACGGCTCCAGGCGTCGATAACCAACATCGGTCTCAACGCCAAATACGCTCTCCAGGAAGTCCAGACGGATCTGAACCCGCGCGTCGGTTCCGGGCTGAGCCCCCCCGGGCCGCGACCGCCGACCGCCGAAGAAGGCGTCAAACACGTCGCCAATCCCGCCGAAGTCGTCAAAGCCCGCCCCGAACGGAGACGCGGCGCCGTCGTGGCCGAAGCGGTCGTAGTTGGCGCGCTTCTCAGCGTCGCGCAGAACCTCGTAGGCCTCGTTGATCTGCTGAAAGCGCGAAGTCGCGTCCGGCTCCCGGCTGACATCCGGATGGTGCCGCCTGGCCAGATCCCGGTACGCCTTGCGGATCTCGTCCGGCGCGGCCGTGCGCTCGACGCCCAGGACGTCGTAGTAATCGGGCTTGGTGCTCACATGTCCCCGCTGGCGCCGTCCGCCGATTGGTTGCCAGGTCCCGCGTCATCTTCGGGCGGCGGCTTTGGCCCCGCCTTCACGAGCGCTGGACGGATCACCCGGTCGTGCATGCGGTAGCCGCGCTGCATTTCGGCGACGACCGCCGTGGTCTCATCGCCCTCGGTCAGCACGACCTCGTGAATTGTCACGTCAATGGGGTCCCCGGCCCGGCACAGGATTGGAGTCACGCCGGCGGTTTCCAGAACTCGGCTCAACTGAGCTTGAATCAACGCCATGCCGTCGATCCAGGTCAGAAGCCGTAGCTCAGGCGGGATCGAACTGAACGCGCGCTCAAATGCGTCCAGGACGCTCAACAGCTCAAAGGCCATGGCCTGGTTCGCGAATCTCGCAATCTCCTGCGCCTCTTCGGTCGTGCGCCGTCGATAGTTCGCGAAGTCGGCCTGCGCCCGCGTCAGGCGATTCAATACATCCTGCCGCCGGGCGTCGAGTCGGGCGACTTGCGCTTTCAGTTCATCCGGATCGTCCGTGGCCGGTTCCGTCGCGGCGTCCGCGTCCGACACCGCAGTCGTCGAGGCCTCGTCCAGGCTGGAAGCGGATCGGTGGTCCGTGACTCTGACCTCGATCGGCGGTTCGTCATCGGCGCCGCCAGCGCCGTAGTTCTCAGTCGCCATGCGGCCTCAGCGTGGTTGGCATTCAGCACCATTTTACGGGTGGCCGGCCGGTCGACTCCCCCGCTCTGGCAAATCGCCCGCCAGCGCCCGATCCGTCCCGGCACGAACGGCCCAACACTGCGGCGTGCCGTCCTCCAACGGCCGGCTACGCGGGAGGCGCCACCTCGCGAACGTCCCCGGGCGTTACAACAAAGTCCGCCGAAGCAATAGCGCTGGATCCAACCAGAATCTCAACCCGCCAGGAGCCCGGCGCGGCTGTCGGTGGAAGCCCGAACCAGAAGCCGAAGCGCGCCTGGTTGTAGGCGGGTTGCGGGTCGGTGAGAAATGTGCCTTGCAGGGCGTCGCCCGCGTACCAGCGAATCCCCAGACGGGAGCCTCGCACGATGTTCACGAACTCGATCGAAACATTCACGCGTTCCCCGGGGTGGAATGTGAGCGTCGGCTGGATCGGCTCCTGACCGGGACCAAGCCTCAACGCCAGGACCACGCTGCGGGCCTGCGCCGATTCGGTCGTGCCCACCTGCACGGTCGGCGTTGCCGTCGGCGTCGAGTCTGGCGCGGCCTGTGTTTCGGCGGAGTCCGGGGCGCCGCTCGGCGATTCCGAACTGATTCGCCAGATTAGGCCGCGCGCCTCCAGGAGGTAGGCGGACCCGTCGCGACCCAACACAAAATCAACCGACGTAAACAGTGGGATTTCTCGGGCGGCGTCGCCCGTCTGCCCTTGACCCAGGGGATTGCCGGCAATCACTCGGGCGTGCCCGCTCGGGTCCACGCGCGAAATTTGGCCGCTGCCGCTCGCCACCACATACACCCCGCCGACGGCGTCCACGGCGACACCGATGGGCGCATCGAGTGAGATGTCCCGAGCAGGACCTTCGGCGGGGTCCCCCGATCGACCCGATCCGGCCAGCGTCTCAATCACCCCCCCGGGGCCAATTCGGCGAACCACGCCCGCCTGCAGCTGGGTAACCACGGCCGATCCGTCCGCGGAGATCGCCACGCGCTGCGGAAAGCCGACCGCAGCCTCTGCCGCCGGTCCGCCGTCCCCGCCAAGCCCGTCAACCCCGCTGCCCGCAAATGGCCCGATAACGCCGTCCGGTCGAATGACCCGCACGCGGTGAACCGGCCCGTCCACCACAAACAGCGATCCGTCAGACCCCAGGGCCAGGCCGATCGGTTCAGTGAATTGGGCATCACGCGCCGGACCGCCGTCGCCGCCAACGCCAGGCTGACTGCCCCCGGCAAACGTGGTGATGAAGCCATCCTGGTCGATCTTGCGAATGCGGAAGTTTCCGGAGTCGGCAACGTAAATCGAGCCCTGTGAGTCCACGACCAGGGCTGATGGACGATTGAGTTGGGCCGCCGTGGCCGCCTGGCCGTCGCCGCCGTAGCCGGCCTCTCCGGTTCCGGCCACGACACTGAGAGCCCCGTCTGCTTCGATACGCCGGATACGGTGGTTGCCGGTGTCGGCGATGAGAACACGGCCGGCTCCGTCGATGGCGATCCCGCGCGGCGACGCAAAGACGGCACTCAGACGAAACTCGCCGTTGGCGGCGTTGCCGGATTGACCGGTTCCGGCGAAGACCTCGGCCACCAGGTCGCCGGACAGGGGCGAGCCGTTCGGCAGGGCCGGGGCGGGTGGCACATAGGCAACCGGTGCGGGTTGGGGCTCGGCCGGCTGGGCGCTCGCGGTTCCAACCGGCTGAGCTTCCGCGCCGCCTGGCAGCGTCGGCACCAGCGCGCGAATCCGTCGCGCGCTCTGCTCGACAATAAGCAGACGGCCATCGAGCGTTGGTGTTATGTCAAGCGGCAGGGTCAGCCGCGATTCCAGCGCCGGTCCGCCCGACTCCACGCGACCACCCACCAGCCCCGCCACCGTCTGGATCGTGCCGTCCGGATGAACGCGCCGGATGCGGCGGTTGTTCCAGTCGGCAACAAAGACCGCGCCGCTCGCATCCACAACCACGCTCTGGGGCCCGTGAAGCTCAGCGCCCGTTGCCGGCCCCCCGTCGCCGCCGCCACCCGGCCGTCCAACGCCGGCGATCGTGTCGATGACACCGGTGGTAGAAACCCGTCGAATTCGATTGCCGGCCAGTTCGGCGATCAGCAAATTGCCCTGCCCATCGACATCCACGTCCACCGGCTGGTTAAGCGTCGCGGCCATCGCGGGTCCGCCATCGCCCTCACTCCCCGGCGCGCCCGTGCCCGCCACGGTCGTCACGGTCCCGCGCGTATCGATGCGTCGCACGCGATTGGCGGCCCGTTCGGCAACGAAGAGGTTGCCGTCGCCGTCGATAGCCATTCCTTCGTTGCCAGCGGTCCTCGCAAACGCCGCCGGTCCGCCATCGCCGTCCAGACCTGCGTGGCCGTCGCCAAGAATCGTGGACACGATTCCGGACGTATCGATCCGGCGGACGCGATCCAGTTCAGCGACGAAGAGCGCTCCGGCCTGGTCGACCAGCAAGCGGGTGGGGTCGGTAAAGTCCGCGGCCAGGGCGTGTCCACCGTCACCGCCGTAGCCCCGCGTGCCGGTTCCCGCCACCGCCTCGATTACGCCGTCAGCGCGAATACGACGAATACGGCTCGCGCTGGGATCGGACACGTAAATCAATCCGCCAGAGCCAACCGCAACCCCGCCCACGCTTCGGAACTGCGCCGCCACTGCTGGTCCGCCATCGCCGCTGTCACCGATGTCCCCGGTGCCGGCAATGTCGGCAACCAGCGCCGGCAATCCAACTGGCGGCGGCAGCGGTGGCGGCAGCGGCGCCAGGTACGGAGGTGGGGTGCGCATCGCGCCGGGTTCGGCGACCGGTGAGGACTCCGCACCGAAGCCGCCGATCTCGCAGGCCGTCGTCACCGTGGCCGCGGCTACCGCGGTCAGCGCGCGCCGGCGCGAAATCGCGGCGGCGCGGCCGCTAACGTGCATCACCGCGCATCACGATGAGGAGCGTGCGCAAGAGAATCCGCAAATCGAACAGCAGTGACCAGTTTTCCACGTAGTAAAGGTCGTAGCGCGTTCGCTCGGCGATGGAGGAGTCACCGCGCATCCCGTTCACCTGCGCCCAGCCCGTCACTCCGGCACGTTCGCGGTGGCGAACCATGTACCGGGAGAACTCACCGCGGAACCGCGCCACATAGTCGGGCTGTTCCGGACGCGGGCCGACCAGGCTCATGTCGCCGCGAATCACATTTAGCAGTTGGGGCAACTCGTCAATCCAGTAGCGCCGGAGAAACCGCCCGACGCGCGTCTGCCGAGGATCGTCTTCTACCGTCCAGGTCTGCCCGTACTCATCGGCGCCGCTAACCATCGTGCGGAACTTTACGATCGGAAACGGCCGTCCGTCCCGCCCGACGCGTGTCTGAACGTAAAAGGCGGATCCCCGTGAGTCTAGCTTGATGATAAGGGCAATTAGCAGCATGGGCGCCGATGCCGCCACGAGCATGAGCGTGGCGACGACCAGATCAAGCGTGCGCTTCGTGAATCGGCTGAGGCCGCGCAGGCGGACCTCATTAACCGCGATCAGGGGAAGCCCGCGTACTCCGCCCTCAACCACCGGCGACACCATCAACTGAAAGAGATCCGGCAACAACCAGACGTCGGCGTACGACGCCTCAACGTCCGCAAGAATGGCGAGCAGGTCGTCGTGAGAAAGCGACGGGATCGCCACGACCACCTTGTCGATCTCGTGCTCGGCAATCAAGTCCGCAAGCGCGGCTGACGTGCCGACCACGGGAAACTCGACGTCGCCGATGGCCACGCGAGACTCGAAGTCGTCCAGAAAGCCGACCAGTTGATAGCGGCGGCTTGGGTCGCCCACCAGCCGTCCGCCGACTTCACGCCCTTCGGCGCCGGCGCCTACAACCAGCACCCGCTGCACGCCGATGCCGCGCTGGGCCAGCAGCCGCAGCAGCGTGGCCAGTAGAGATCGACCGAGCGCGACGAACACGATGCCGAGCAGCCATGCAATCGGCAGCACGTTGCGCACCGGTTCCAGGCGGTCGGTGAAGACGAAAAAGGTGGCCGCGACCGCCAGCAGCGCCCCGATCGTGACCATGCCCGTGCTCCGTGCCACCCGATCCACCGCGCCGGCCGTACGAAAACGCGAGTACATCCCAAGTGACAGGCCACCAGTCACGGTGGCGAATGCGAAGGCAATCGTGACCGGAGTCAGAAACAGGAATCGGTTTGGCGGCGTCCCCTCGAACCAGCCGAAGCGGTAGCGCAGGTAGTAGGCCGCCGTGAAGGCCAGCCCGGCGGCAAGCACGTCGGCCGCCAGTGACAACGTGGAAACCAGGCCGCCCCAGTTGCGCCGCGCCCAGATCATCATCTCGCGCCGTCCATCCCCCCTGGCCGCCAGGCGGCGAGTGCGCGCAAAACCCCGCCACAGCCGAGGATAAGGATTCCGCCCAGCACGATGCAGCGCAACGGCGTAGGATCGCTGACGCCGTGTTTCGCGTAATAGCGCCACATCGACCGGTAAAACTCGAACCTGGTTCGGATCGGGCGCTGCCGCGACGATTGCCGCTTGCGGTGCCACACCTGCGCGCTCGGCACATACCACGTGCGCCAGCCCGCATCGGCCAGCCGCCGCTGCAGGTCCAGGTCGTCGCCATACATGAAGAAGCCCGGGTCGAACCCACCCACGCTGTCGAACGCCTCGCGCCGCACCATCAGGCACGCGCCGGATACGGCATCGATCTCGCTGGCGGACGAGCCGGACGGCTCCCGCGGGTTGTAGGGTTCGGCGACGCCCTGCAGCAAAACGCGCGGCGATCCAAGGAACCGGTGCAGGGCGTTGGCGGGACGCGGAAAGTGCCGCCGGCCGGCCGGGTCCGGACTTCCGTCGGACAGCATCAACCGCGGCCCCGCGACTGCCGCTTCCGGCCGTCGCCTGAGCCAGTCGGCCAACACCGCAATTGCGTCCGGTTCCGGCTCGGTGTCGGGGTTGAGAAACAGGACGAGCGGCGCGCTCGTGGCCGCGGCGCCGATATTGTTGGCACCCCCGAACCCAAGTTCCGGCGAACCGCGGATTGCCCGCGCGTCGTCGCGTGCCAGCAGCGTCGGCCACGTGTCGTCGCCGAAGCCGTTATCCACCACAACCACCTCCAGCCTCAACGAGCCTGCGGCGGACGCCAGACTGTTGAGGCAGCGCTCCAGCAGTGGGCGCACGTTATACGTGGTGATAACCACCGCAACGTCCGCGCTCGGAACGTTCACCGCCGCCACCGCCGGGACAGACCGGCCATGAAGCCGCTCATCTTGGCCAGGTCGCCAACGACGCGCAGCACCGGCGTCAGGGCGCCGGCCAGCAGTGGATTGGCGGTGGACGCCTGCCGGATCATGGTCGGAGTGCGACGCAGGGAGCGCCCCAGGTATGCCCCGGCCAGCAGCAGCAGCAATGCCCGCGCGGCTGGCGCCGGATATTGCAGCAGCGCCAGGCCAAGCACGTAGGCTCCATACCGCAGGGCGTGTCGCGCCCATAGCATGCCCGCCTGACCGTCTCCGGCGGCATACAGATAGTACTGGCGAAAAAACGCCGCCACGCTGGACCGCGGTCGTATACCAACGTCGGCCCCGGGGGCATGGCGGAACCAGCCGCCGCGGCGCCAGATCTCCCGGTCCAGCCAGAGATCTTCGCCGTGCGCGAGCCACTCGGGATAACCGCCAACTCGCTGCAGCCACTCCCGTCGAAACAGAACCGATCCGCTGCTGGGCGGGTAACGCGCCGGATCGATGTCCTCTGCCAGCGGCAGGGCCACCGCGCCGAGCGCCGCCTCAAACGTCGAATCCGGCGCCGCCAGGATGTAGCCAAACGACCCGGCGGCCCGTGGCTCGTCCTGGACCGCCGTCACCAGCGCCTGCAGCCAGTCGGGCGATCGCCGCAAGCCGGCATCCGTAACGGCGATCAACGACGCCTGGGTTGCGCCAATCGCGACGTTGCGTCCGGCGGCAATGTTCGTTCCCGGCGCGCGCCGCAGATCAAAGCGCGGATCGCCCGTGGCTGCTGTGCGCAGCGCCTCCAGGGTTCCGTCTGTGGATCCGCCGTCGACGATGACGATCTCGTCGGCGGCCAGGCTCTGTTCCCGCAGACTTGTCACCAGCGAAGCCGCCTCGGCGGCCTCGTTCTTGACGGTGGCACAAACCGCGACGGTCAACGCGACGCTCCCACGGCAGCCGGTACCTCCAGTCGGGCATAGGCGGCCAGCAGCTGCCGACCCACCACCGCGGCATCGTGCTCGGCCTTGACAAACGCAAACCCCGCGGCCGCCGCGCGCGCATAGACCTCCGGCTTCGTCAGCAGCGACATCACGGCGTCCGTAAAGTCGCCGGCGTCGGAAGGGAGCGTCACGCCAATCTCGGCCTTCGCCGGCAGTCCCACGTATCCCTGGGCTCGCGCAACAACCGGCCGGCCCGCAGCCAGGGCCGACAGCACTTTGTATGGCGCGCCCGCGGCGATCGACGTTGGTGAGACCGCCACCCATGCGTGCCGGTACTCCCGATCGATATCGTCGACCGTCCCGCCCAGCGAAGTTCGCACGGGCGAGACCGGACGCAGGTCGTCCGACCGTGGGCCGACGACGCGGAGCTTGGCCACCGGTAGCTGTCGCGCGACGGCTGGCCACACGCGTCCAAACAGCCAATCGGCCGCCATCAGGTTCGGCCGGTAGGCAAAGTTCGCGGCAAAGAGCACGCGTGGATGCACGGCCCGGCCTTCAACGCCCGGATGCTCAATCCCGACGCGCACGGGATGCCGGATGTACGCGGGCGCACCGGCTCCCAGCGCGACCAGGCCTGCTCGATCGTCCGGTGAAGAGGCCACGGCCAGGTCGGCCGTCTGCGCAATCCAGGATTCAACCCGGCGCAGCAGTGCTGCTTGCCGACCAGCCCAGAGGGCACGCGGCCCGGCGCTCGCCCGCGCCAGCGACGCCTGCAACATCCACTCAATGTTGTGAGCGTCGTAGATCACACGCGGACGTCCAGCCTGACGCGACGAAGCAGTCCATGCATCGTGAATCAGCGGCGCCAATTGAGCTTGAGCCACGTGGACGGCCTGATACTCCCCGCGACTGAGGAGCAGTTGAACGCGGCCTCGCAGGATTCGGGATCCGTGGCGAATGAGCAGATCGGGCACACCGCCGCGCCAACCGCCTCGCAGCCGTCGCCAGATTGTGGGCGCGGCCGCGCGAACCTGCACGACCCGTCGGATAGTGGCCGGTGCCGAAACCGGCGGCGCGTCCGCTCGGTCGAGCGTCACCAGATCCACCGTATGCACGTCGGCCAGAGCCTCGAGGAGCAAACCGTTACGCAGAGCCGCTCCGTGCGTCGGCGGCCAGGGCGGCGTCGACGTGATCGCCAGAATGTTCACGCGCAGGCCTCGTACAGCGCCAGCGTGTCCCGTGCCGTTCGTTCCCAGCTGAAATTATCTGACCGCGCGCGGGCCCGAGTGCCCAATCGGGCCCGCAGCCCCCCGTCCGAGGTCAGTTGATCGATGGCCGCGGTCAGCCCATCGGAGTCGTCCGGGTCGACCAGCAGCCCCGCGTCGCCCACCACCTCCGGTAGTGTGCCCGCTCGGGCGGCGATGACTGGTGTTCCCCGCGACATGGCTTCCACGGCCGGCAGGCCAAATCCCTCGTCGCGCGACGGCATGAGCACGAACTCCGCCTGGGCCAGGAGGCCGGCCAGCGTCTGATCGGTCACCCGCCCGAGAAAGCGAACCTCCCGGCCGCCCCTCGCGGCCCGTATGGACCGGACGATCTCCGGCCCGCGATAGCCAAGCGACCCGGCGATGAGTAGCGCTCCATGCGCAGCGAACTTTGAATCCCCAAACGCGCGCGCGCCCAGCTCGAAATTCTTGCGGGGCTGAATGGTGCCCACCATCAGCGCAAACGGCCTGGGCCAAAACTGCCCCGCGCACGAGTCCCCGCCGGCTGGCAATCCTGCGGCATACGGAATAACCGTTACCCGCGATGCATCCGCAAGGCCCCGCTCGACCAGCGCCGAGCGCATGTGCCGGGAAGGGACGATCACTCCCCGTGCTCGCGGCAGCGTCTGAATGGCGCCGGCATAGTGCCGCCGGCTGGCTGCCGAGTGGGTTTCGGGGTGCGTAAGAAAGGATATGTCGTGAACGGTAACCACCGCCGGCTGCCAGACGCCCGGTGGAATCCCATGATCGGGGAAATGCACCAGGTCGGACCCGCGCAAGGCGCCGGTGAGCAGCACCCGTTCCAGCCGGTTTCGGGCCGGAACGAGCGTCCGGCGCTCCCGCAGTGAAGGTCTGCCCGGGAGCCCTCCGCGTCGATCAACCAGCAACTCAAGCTCCCTGCCGTCGCGCGGAAGCGTCCCCAGCGCTTCCTGCAACCGCCAGATGTAGCGTCCGATCCCGGCCTGGTCGTGCCGCAGCATTCGCCCGTCGAGCGTCACGGTCGTCATGACGGATGCGGCACTCGCCAGGCCGCGCGCGCGACGATCAGACCAGCGAGCCCTCCCAGCAGATACACCAGATGCGGAAAGCTGACGATGTGATGGTCAAAGACCCCGGCGGTCGCGAACGCGGCCAGCGAAGCGAGCAACGGCCGCAATCTCGGATCCGCGGCCGTCGGCCTGATACCTGCCCACGCCGCGCCGCCCAGCAAGGCGGCATGGGTCAGCGCGGCCAACACCCCCGCGCGCTCCGCCAGCCAGAGCCAGGCGTTCGACACCCCGGCGAAGATGTCCGGGTGCGGCGCTGCGCCGTAACCCACGCCCAGGAGCGGAAATCGGCCGATCACTCGAAGAGCCTCCCGGAACTCGTCCACCCGTAGCGCCGCCGAGCGGTCGGCGGCCAGCAGTCCCTGCCGGATCCGATCAAACGGTTCAATCGGTGCGGTCAATACGGCCGCGCCCAGGATCGCCGTCGCCGCCGCGGCCAGGCCGGGGCGCATCAGCCCCAGCCAGGCCAGTAAACCGGCGGACGCCGCGATCCAGCTAGCGCGAGAGATCGTCAGCACCAGGGCCACGCCAATGAGCAGGACGGCGATCATGCCCAGCGCGCGACCTCGGGCGCCGCCGCCAATCACCACCAACGAAAACGGCAGCGCGGCCGCCAGCGTGACGCCGAGCACGTTCGGATCGACAAGCAGCCCGGTAGCGCGCGGCGTGACTTGGTCGGGCAGGAATCGCGCGACCCCGCTCGTCGGGTAGCCCGCCGTTCCCAGTTGCTCCAGGATCTGGACTCCGATCGGTCCCGCTAGGTGCAAGGCGATGGCGAGCATGGCCTGCGCCGCAGCCGCCGTCGTAATCACAGCCGCCAGAGCTTGATGCGAGAACTCCCGTGAACAGACCAACGCCACCATCACGGGCGTCAGGCCATAGAGCGACATCTTCACCGCAACCTGTGCCGCCTCGCCGTCCCCTGCCGCCCCAAAAGCCGCCGCTCCCGCCGCCAGCGGCAGCGCCGCCCCCGCAACCACCAGGCCCAGGAGCCACCGAGGAATCCGTTGCCAGCGGGCCATCGGCCTGTGCCCACCTGGAACCGCTCGCACGGCGATACCTATAAATGTTGCGGCCACAATGCTGTCGAGAATTGGCGGCTGCACCCCAAACCGCTGCGGCACCACGAGGAACGGCGCCAGCAGGGCCACGGCAAGCGCCGCGACCAGGCCATGCCCGGGTCGCAACAGACCCAGCGCAATGCCCAGGGCGGCGACCCCTCCGGCCACAGACGCGGGCGCTGGACGCCCGCCGGCCAGCACGCCAGCCAGAATTGCGGCCAGGCCCAACGACGCCAGCAGCGTGAGCCGCGCCCTCCCGCCGGACAGACGGGCGGCGATCACGGCACTGCCGCCCGCGTTTCCGCCTGACGGCTACCCGTCGTCTGCGTTGGCGTCGCCGGCGCTCGCGGCCGTCTCCCGCGCCACCCAGGCGTCGTACGCCGCCTGATCGACCAGTTCGCCGCCCTCGAGCGTGTAATCGCCCGTAAACGCTCGGCTTGAGTCAAAGATGACGTACAGATTGATGGTGCGGAAGCTCTTGGCGCCGATGATGTCCTTGTTGGTCGTGTAGTGCGAGGCGCCGTCCCCGGGGCCGTCGAATTCCGGCGATAAGTCGGCGTTCGGATCCACGCGCACGTCAATGATCTCGTCCGCGTAGTTGCTCTTGATGTAAAAGTGCCACGCGCTGTCGACGGGTTCCTTGGCTTCGCCGTCACCGCCGCCGAAGAGTCGCCGAAAAAAGCCCATCGTCGTCCTCCAACTGCGTCAACGTTCGAGCAAAGCTTCGATATAGGCGTCTGCCACACGTCGGGAGCGTTGGCGGCGCGACCGCTTGCCCCAGGCCCGCGGAAGATGCGCAAACGACGCCATCTGGCCCGCCAGCGTGGCGCGCGCCGCTCGGCCCCTAATGGCGCGTAGCGCCGCAAGCGCCAGTCTAAGTTGCGCCCACGCGATTCGCCACCAGCCCCGCCGCCACAGGAATCCGGGCATGTTCATCACCGCGACCAGCGGCCGGTTGCGCGCCACCAGGTAGCTGGCAATCGCACCGCCGGCGGTCGCGCTCAGACGGTGCCGAACAACCGCTTCGGGCACATATCGGCAGCGATGCCCCGCCATTTGGGCGCGCCAGTCCAGGTCCACGTCCTCGCAGTACATCACCAGGTCCTCGTCGAACACCCCAATGTCGTCAAACAGTTCGCGTCGATAGGCCGCCGCCGCCGCGCAGGCTCCGAAGACCTCACACGGCTCGGTAAACACCGGGCCATCCAGTTGCCACACCCCGCGATTTCCCGGCAGCCCGTTTCGACCGAAGGTATCGCCGGCGGCATGTAGCCGCGCGGGGTCGTCGTACAGCCGAATCCGAGAGGCCAGAAAGCTCGCGTCCGGCGCGGCTGTAAACGCACGGTCCAGCGCCGCCAGCCACTCCGGCTCCGGCACCGCGTCGTTGTTGAGGAGCGCAATGAACCTCCCGCGCGCCACCGCGATCCCGCGGTTCAACGCCACCGCCAGCCCCCGCTGCCTCGGCAACTCGATCATTCGATCGGCCCGTCGCTGCTCACGCATCCAGGCCACGGTGTCGTCGTCCGATCCGTCATCGACCACCACAATCTCAAAGTCGCGCAACACCTGCGCGTCAAGCCCACCCAGCGCTTCCTCCAGGAGGTGCCGTCCATTCCAGGTTGGGATCAGGACCGACCAGCGCGGCGTGTTCGCGTCATCCACGGCCGTCACCTAGGCGGCAATCCCTCGGATATGCGCGCGCAGCGCCTCGCCCCACGGACGCAGCGTCACGCCAACGGCGCGGGCCGTCTCGTTGGCAAGTTCGGCGTTCGCCGGCACCGCCGCCGCGCGCGGAAACTCGCTGGCGCTGATTTCCTCCAGCTCGACGTCGCGTCGGTCCAGCCCGGCCAGGAATGCCGCCGCCCAGCCATACCAGCTGGTCGCGCCCTCGTTGACCAGGTGGTGCACGCCGAACGCCTCGGACTTCGCCAGCTCCAGAATCGCGGCCGCCAGGTCGCCGGCATGGGTCGGATTGGCCACCTGGTCACCCACGTACCGCAGGGGACCGTCGGACGCCTCCACGGTCGCGAGCCGACTGAGAAAGTTGCGTCCCCACCGGCTGTACAACCAGCTCGTACGCACAACGTAGAGCCTTTCCAGCACCTGGCGTGCGGCCCGTTCGCCGTGCAGCTTTGTCCAGCCGTAGGCGCTCAGCGGCGCGGCGTCGTCGTACTCCAGGTACGGACCGAGCTTTCTGCCGTCAAATACATAGTTCGTGCTCACGTACACCATCTGGGCGCCGGCGCGCTCGGCCGCCCGCGCCACATTCCACGTCCCAACAGCGTTTACGCGGTACGCCTCGGCCCGGTCACGCTCACAGCCGTCGACATTCGTCGCTGCCGCGGCGTGAATGATCAGGCGCGGTGATATCTCCCCCAGCGTTCGCTCGACCAGCGCGGCATTCGTGATGTCGAGTTGCGCCCGGTTCAGCGTCACGGCGCTCTGTTCATCCAGCCGCCGCGCCAATTCGATTCCCAATTGACCGCCGGCGCCTGTCACCACCGTCGACCCGGCCACCCTACGACTCCGTATCGTCGGATCCCGAGTCGGCGTACATCAGCCCAACCGCCAACGCCGCCGTCACCACAGCCACCGCCACCAGACCCGCGTACTGCGCCACGCCCAGCGCGCGTCCCACCGAAACCATGAAAACCAGCGCCGTCAAGACGGCCGCCAGCACAAGAAACGCAAGTACGGCGGGACGACGGAAGAGTGCGAGTCGGGAGCGCAGAAAATCTCCGTCCAGGCTGCTTATCCGGTGCGCGTACCCCGGAGGGCTATCATACCAGTGTGGCATTTCGGCCCTCGGCCGCTACCCAAGGTGCCTATTGCTCCATGCCGCCGACACTGCTCGCCGCTCACCGCGTGTTCATCTGGACCATCGGCTGCCAGATGAACCGCGCCGACGGTGAACGAATCCAGCGCGAACTGCGGCGGGCCGGACACGGGCCCGCCCATACCCTGGCCGAAGCGACCGCGGTCGTGGTCAATGGATGCGCCGTGCGCGACAACGCCGACCGCAAGGTCTGGGGCATGCTGGGCATGCTCAAGGGTCTCAAGAAAACCAGGCCGCACCTCGTCGTTGGCCTCACTGGGTGCACGGTCCACGCCGACGAGAACGAGCTGGCCCCGCACCTCGATCCCGTGGATGTGCTGTTCGACACGCTGAACGCCGAGCCCTTGCTCGCCCGCCTGGCCCGATCCGCGCCCGCCGACGCTCCCGCGTACGAAGACCTGGAAGCCCAGCCCGCGCCCGGCGCCGGTGCCGTCTCCCGCTTTGTCAACATCATTTATGGCTGCGACAAGCGCTGCACCTACTGCATCGTGCCGTTTCGGCGCGGTGCCCAGCGCAGCCGGCCGCTCGCCGAAATCCTCGACGAGGTCCGCCGCTTCCGGGACGAAGGCGCGCGCGAGATCATCCTGCTCGGCCAGATCGTCAACGCCTACGGATTCGACCTGGACGGCACCGCTCTGCCGGACGTTCTCGAAGCCGTCGATGCTGTTGACGGCATTGACCGTATACGGTTCACCACCGCCCATCCGCGCTTCATGACCCGGGCACTGGCCGAAGCCATGCGCGACATCCCCGGCGTTTGCGAGGAAATCAACCTGCCCGTCCAGTCCGGGGACGACTGGGTGCTCAAGCGCATGGCCCGCGGCTACGACGCCGGCTTCTACCGCGACACCGTCGCCATGCTGCGCGCCACCGTGCCCGGGGTGGCCCTCACCACCGACATTATCGTCGGCTTCTGCGGCGAGCAGGAAAAGCACTTCCTCAACTCGCTGCAACTCGTGCGCGACCTGCGTTTCGATCAGGTCCACGTTGCCGCCTTCTCGCCCAGGCAGGGAACGGTGGCCGCCGAATGGACCGACGACGTGCCGCAGCCCGAAAAGCTGCGCCGCCTGCACCGCATCGAGCGCGATCAGACCGTGATCGCCGAGGACATCAACCGCACCTACCTGGGAACCGAGCCCGGCGTGCTTCTTGAAGAACTCACGCCGGGCAAGGGTGGGAATGACGGACCACGCTGGCGAGGCCGGACCCGCACGAACAAGCTGGTCTTTACTCCGGATCACCCTCGCCTGGCGCCCGGAGTCGAACGCGCGGTCAGGATCACGGCGGTCACGCCGTGGTCGCTCCGGGGCGCTGCCGTCGGCAACGGCTCCGGTTAGCGCGCCGGTGCGCGCGCAGCGCGGCGGCCGGCTGCCGCGGCGCGCATTCGTCGCGGCGCTCGCCGCCGCCGCTCTCTCCCCGGCCTGTGGCGAGCCCTCCACTTCCTTGCCTGGATTCGAGGCGCGTCCATACTGGGAGCCGGCGCTCACCATCGCGCGCGGCGCACTGGACGAGATCCGCACGCTGGAACTCAACATCCGCGAACTTGGCGCGGGCTCCCAGGCGCCCGACCAGTTCGCGGCCGCCACGGAAGCGCAATTCGAGGCAATTGGCGCGCTGGGGCAGTCGCTCGTACCGCTGACCCCCCCGGCCTCGGCAACCCTGGCGCACGGGCACCTCACCACCACCGTGGATGCCCTGGTCGAGATCATCCCGACCCTGCGCGCCTATCAGGATCTCGAGGAGCCCCAGCGCCTGGTGCATGTCATCACCCTCCAGCAGCGCGCACGCACCGCCATTACCACCTTTGCCGACGCCATCGGCCCGGGACGAACGCGCACCTGGCTGCTGAATGTCATTGCCGACCTCGGCGAGTTTCGCTTCGACGTCGTCCGCGTTCCCATGCTGGCCGTCCTCGTCGGCCCGTTCTCGGACGAGGCCGAGGCGCGGGCCCGAATTGGGCGGCAGCTTCCATCGCTCCGCATGTCTCGCGTCTTCCGGCGCTGGGTCGAGGCGGGACGCTATCCAACGGCCGACGAAGCCGACGACGCGGCCGGCGACTGGCTCCAACTGGGGTTTGCCACCCGAATCGAGGACGTCTTCGATCTGTCCTTCAACGTGACCGACGTTCGCTCGCCGGCGGCCGGGCGCTGGACCGAGCGAGCCTGGCTGGCGCGCGCCGGCTTCGACATTACCTGGCTTGCGGCCTCGGACGGCGCAGACCTGGTTATCGCAATTGCCCGCAACGGCGCCATCGCGGCCTACGGCTCCGACGGCGCCCTGCGCTGGACCCGCCGTCTCAAAATTCCCCTGTCACGCGCGGCCGTCTCCACCGACGGCGCACTCACCGCGGTGCACGGATTCGATCTTCAGTTGCTCGACTCTGCTGGTCAGGCCATTTGGCGGTCTCCGGCACGTCCCGACAATCAGCTGCTCGAGGACGTTGTCTTCGCCCCCGACGGTGGCTGGCTCGTCGCTCGGTCCACCAACGCCAGCGGTGTCGGGCACGTATTTGCCTTCAACCGCGACGGCCAGCTGTGGGGACCGACCCAGTCATACATCAGCGCCGCCGGCGTCGCGCTCAACCCGGCTGAGGGAACGGTGGCCGTCGCCTCGTCCAGCCTCGGCGAGAACCAGATCGTCCTCATCACCCCGGCTGGCTACCTGGACCAGCGCTTCGGTGTCGACGGCGAATTGCACGATGTGCTCTTCAGCCGCACCGGAACCCACACCATTGCCGTCACGGACCGCAGTTCGCAGGTCTTCGATAGCGCCAGGGGTGATCTGGTGTGGCAGATCGGCTATCCATCCTCGGCGGCAGCGCGGATGCCCCAGACCGACACCATCGTGTTGGCGGGACCCACCGGGGTTGGTGCCTTCAGCGTGAATGGCACCGAGGTCTGGCACATTCCGGGACTCGCGGCCGAACGCCTGCTCGTGACGAATGACTACGTCATCGCCCAGGCATCCGAACGCACCTTCAACGTGATTCGCGCCGACGGGACGGCACTCGGTCAGCTGGTCACGTCCTCGGAAATCCGGGCGGCCACCGCCGCGCCCGGCGCAAACCTCCTGCTCACGGCCAACGCCGAGCGTGCCATTGAGGCCTGGCGGCTACCCGATGTCGAGCCGGCCGCCGGCTAGGGACGGTCAATCGCGGCCGACAGCAAGACGTGATTGCGCAACTCGACGCCAAACTCCAGCGCGTCGTTCACCTCGATGAATCGGCCCAGGGCTCGGGCTTCCCTGGCCTGCTGAATGCGCTCCGTGATCGCCGGCTGTCCCGCAAAGTTGTTCAGCAGACTCAGCTGTCCGCGCGAGCTTGTCAGCAGGATCGACCGCAAGAGCAGCGCCAGCGTCTGAGCGTCGGCCGGTAATTCCGACGTCGAGCGGACCGCGCGGATTTCGGCAAGCGCGGCGGCCGATCCCCCGCTTTCCGCAATCACCCGCAGCCTCGAGGACTCGTCGCGCAGCGCCTGGGTTGCCAGCATCCCCAGATACCCCGTGGCTGGGTCGAGGGCCGTGATCAGCTGATCTGCCTCACGAAGAAACGAGCGCAATTCCGGATCGCTGACCATGCTGTCCGGCATCGGCTCCAATGCTTCAAGCCGTGCTGGCGAAGGCCGTCGCGGCAGTCGCACCAGCGGCGGGCGTGCCCGGCCCTGGGCATCCGGCACCGCGGCTTCGCTCAGAAGACCGGACTGATCTGCTGACTCCGGCGTAGGCGGGCGGGCCGCCCCACGCGGCTGCCGCGTTCCAGCCGGCTCCGTGGTGACCATCACCAGGAGCAGCGCTCCCGCCAGGAGCGCCAGCACCCCCAGCAATGCAAACAGCAGGCCGCGCAGCGTCAGCAACCGGCGCAGCTGGCGTTCGCCTACCACAGGTCTCGGCTCACCCTCGGCGTTCCGTCTGGCGAAGGCTGCGTCGTCGAATCGGCCACCTACGAAATACTCGGGCTTGCGTGCGCGCCATCGCCCGAGTCTAGCCGCGTAGGGCCGGCGGCCTCTGCTATATTCCCTACCGGCCCGGACGCACGCGCGTCGGGCCGCTTTTACGTGTCCGCACCGCACCAACCTCTTGCCTATGAACCCTACGGTCCACCCCCTGACATCAAATCGACGCGACGACGCCCTGGACGTCGCCGACCGGGCCTTCGACGGCACGCCGCGCGACTACTTCGAGCGCCACCAGAGCGCCGATCCCAACTGGGACGTGTCGCAGAGCCTCGTCGTCGAGGATGGCGATGACATCGTTGGGCATCTCTGGATTGCCGACCGCACCATGCGCTACGGGCTCGCTCGCGTGCGCTTCGGCGGCATTGCCGATGTCGCCGTCGATCCCGCGCATCGCGGGCGCGGACACGCCGGCCGGCTGCTCGATGCGGCCGTCGAGCGGATGCAGGCCAATGGCCAGCCGCTGTCCCTGCTCTCCACCGGCAGGCCCGAGATCTACGCGGGCCGCGGCTGGCACGCCATCCCGACCGCCCGCCTTGAAGCCGGGTTCCCCAGCGGCGACATCGAGTGGGCCGGCGGCTACGTGGTTCGTCCCTTTCAGCCCGACGACCTGCCGCATGTGTCCGGCATCTACAACGACATAGCGGCCGACCGAATCGGCCCTCTCGATCGCAGCGAGGCCTACTGGCGGGCGCTCATCGACTGGCTGCCGCGCCTCGCACCGGAATCCGCCGTCTTTTTCGACGTCCTGGTCCAGGTTCGCACGGTCGTGGCCTACGCCATCACCGAGCTGTCCGATGACAAGCTGGAGATTCTGGACGGCGGCATCCAGTACGAAGACCTGGCGATTCCGCTGCTCAGCGTGTGGCGGGAACGCGCGGCCGCGCGCGGCGTCAGCCGCCTCACCGGTGAACTGCACCCGGCCTCAGAGCTGTTCGACCTCTTGCGCAAGCGGGCCGGCGCAAGCCTCAAGCCCAGCCACCACTACATGGTCAGGCTCAACTCGTTGCGCGGCCTCCTGGAAAGCGTGATCCCCGAGCTCATTCGCCGCCGGCGTTGGATGGCCCCGTTGCCCGGACCCACGTTCGTTCTGTGTGTTGACGGCGAAGCCGCCCGGATCGAGACCCCCATGGTCAACGTGGTCATCGCTGAACCGGTCGGCAACGAGCCGGTCGTCGAGCTCACCAGCGGGCAGTTCTTGGACTTGTACCTCGGCGCGCCCGGCGGCTACCAGGCCTTGGACACCCTCGACATCCCGCCCCACGTGGACGTCTACCTGCGCCGCCTCTTTCCCAATTCGCCCTTCATGTACTGGCGGGCGGATCGCTTCTAGTCGCTCGCCGCGTCGGGCGCCGCGTAGAGCTGAAACGTCGCGGCCGAGTATCGACCGTGAGTCGGCAGGTATTGCTGGCGCGTCAGCCCGCGCCCCGAACCCGCCAGGATCGGCAGCGCCACCTCCGGCACGAGCGAAGCGAATCGTTCGGACTCTGACCGCAATTGCTCCGCGCTGACCACTGCGGCGTCATCCGTCTCGCGACCGTTCGCCCGCGGTTCGCCGCGTACGTACCGCATGCTGAAGATCAGGTAGGTATTGAGCGCCTCCGCGTCGACCCGATGGCGAACCGCAACCAGGGACTCGGGCTCGGCGATCACCCCGGCTTCCTCTTCGACCTCGCGAACCAGCGCCCCTTCCAGCGATTCGCCCGAATCCACCTTTCCGCCCGGCAACATATAGCGGCCCTTGATATCGCTGTAGGTCAGGCGGACCACCAGGATGCCGCCGCCCATCCGCACCACGCCCCCAACGCCAATGATGTTCCGGTGATCGGACCTCGGCATCGCGCCCGCGCCTCAGGTGACGTGGATACGCGCCTGGGCCGTCACCGTGCCCCCGCCGAAATGGTGTGGATCAGATTGGCCACTTCCTCCACGGCAATCGCGTAGTACTGCCGCCCCAGGTCCGCGGTGGCGGCCCGCGCATCGTCGCTCAATCCGGTGATTCGGGCGCCCGGGAATGACATGTAGACGATGTCCGCCACATTGACGGACGCGCCCATGGAGGACGAGCCCAGCTTCGGCCAGCCCGAACTGCGCGGATCGTCCCGATCGGCGTGCTCGATCGGCAGCAGGTCGTCGAGCACCAATTCCGGGTGCAGGTGCAGCATTAACGACGTCTCGAAATCGCCGCCGTGCCCCGGAACGTGCACCTGGCGGCTGGCCTTAACGGCCTCCAGCCGACCCCGCGCGATGTCCCAGTAGGCGCCGGCCGCCACCCGCACGTCCGGGTGATCCAGCACGAAGTCGCGCGCCGCCTGTTGAATCAGCTGAATGTTGCCGCCATGCCCATTCAGGATCAGGATCCGGCGGAATCCGGAGAGCGTCAGGCTCTCCAGGAGCTCCAGAAGCACAAGACTGAAGGTGCTGCTGCGCAGGGTCAGCACGCCCGGAAACGGACGGTGGTGATCCGAGCTACCGAAGTGCAGCGGCGGGCTCACCATTACGTCCAACTCGCCGGCCGCCTCGGCCGCGCCGCGCGCCACCGCCATGCAGCACATCGTGTCCAGCCCGATCGGGTTGTGCGGCCCGTGTTGTTCGATCGCTGCCGTCGGCATAATCGCCACGGCCTCGGGCGCGCGCGCGCCCACTTCATCGCGGTTCAGACGTTCCAGCGCCGTGTAGGCCATCGGCAGCCCTCGAAGCCTCCAATCGGCGAATCGTGCCCCGCCGCGACAACCCTGGCAAGGCCAGGCGGACTCGGGTGGCCGCGCTGCGCCGTTCGAGCGTCGGCGGCGGCTCGGCGACCCGCTCGGTGCGCCGGGGCGAACCGAGACACCGGAACGCCCCGGCCGCGCATCCCCGGACCTATTTCGGGCTGGCGGCCCCCGCGGCGGCTTCGGCTGGCGCTTCCTCCGCGGCGTTCTTGTCCGCCTCGAAGGAGAAATCGCCGTCCGCAACGTCCACGCGCACGGTGCTGCCCTCGCCGCACTCGTTCCGCAGGAGCATCCGGGCGATCACGTTCTCAATCTCGCGCTGCATCGTGCGGCGCAGCGGTCGCGCGCCATAGTTCGGGTCCCAGCCCATGGCCAGCACCCGGTCCTTCGCCGCCGTCGTCAGCTCCACCCCGATGCGCTGATCGGCCAGGCGCCTGGCCAGCTGCGCGGCCATCAGGTCCACGATCTGCCGCAACTGCGGCTGCGTCAGTGAGTGGAAGATGATGATCTCGTCGATCCGGTTGAGAAACTCAGGCCGGAAGCGCCGGCGCAGGTCGGTCATCAGGCGGGCGCGCATCTCGCGGTAGTCGCGCGCTTCGGTCGCCGCGTCGTCGCCGGCCGGCACGCCGAATCCGAGCTGGTTTTCGCGCCGGATGTGTTGCGCCCCCACGTTCGACGTCATGATGATGATGGTGTTGGAAAAGTTGACCTGGCGGCCATGCCCGTCGGTCAGCCGGCCGTCGTCCAGCACCTGCAGCAAGACGTTGAAAACCTCCGGGTGCGCTTTCTCGATTTCGTCGAAGAGCACCACCTGGTAGGGGCGACGGCGCACCCGTTCCGTCAGTTGTGCGGCGTCGTCGTAGCCCACGTACCCCGGCGGCGCGCCAATCAGGCGGCTCACGGTATGACGCTCACCGTATTCGGACATGTCCACCCGCAGCAGCGCCGCCTCGTCGTCGAACATGAACTCGGCCAGCGCCCGTGCCAACTCGGTCTTCCCCACGCCCGTCGGACCCAGGAAAATGAACGATCCCATCGGCCGCGATGGATCGCCGATCCCGCTGCGCGAGCGTCGAATCGCGTCGGCCACGGCCGCTACCGCCTCGTCCTGGTTGATCAGGCGCCGGTGCAGCGCCGTCTCCATGCCCAGCAGACGCTCGGCTTCCTCCTCGAACATGCGCGCCACCGGCACGCCGGTAATGCTCGAGACGATCTCCGCCACATCGTCCGCGTCCACCGTTTCGGTCAGATCCTGCTCCGCCAGCCACTTTCTTCGGGCCGATTCCAGTTGCGCCTCGGTCTGCAGGACTTCGGACTTCAGGTTGGCCGCGCGCTCGTAGTCGCGCCGCCGCCAGGCGGCCTCTTCGTCGGCCTTCAGGTCTTCGATCACCTTCATCGCCTGCCGCAGCTCATCCGGCGCGTCGAAGATGTCCACCCGCACCTTGGCCGCCGCCTCGTCGATCAGGTCGATGGCCTTGTCCGGCAGAAAACGCTCGGTCAGATAGCGTTCCGACAGTTCCACGGCGGCCTGTAGCGCCGCGTCGCTGATCGTCAGGCCGTGATGATCCTCGTAGCGGTCGCGCACGCCTTCCAGCACCTGCACCGTGTCCTCGATGCCCGGCGCCTCGATATGCACCGGCTGGAAGCGCCGCGCCAGCGCCTTGTCCTTCTCCACGTGCTGCCGGTATTCGTCCAGCGTCGTCGCGCCGATCGCCTGCAGCTCGCCGCGCGACAGGGCGGGCTTCAGCATGGTCGCGGCGTCGATCGCCCCCTCGGCCCCGCCGGCGCCCACGGCCTGGTGCAGCTCGTCAAAGAACAGGATGATCTGGCCTTCCGAGGCGCGGACCTCGTTGATCACCGCCTTCAGCCGTTCCTCGAACTCGCCGCGGAATTTGGCGCCCGCCAGCATGGCTCCCATGTCAATCGCCAGTACGTCGCGCCCGCGCAGGAGCTCCGGCACGTCGCCACCGGCGATCCGCTGCGCCAGGCCCTCCACGATGGCCGTCTTCCCCACGCCCGGCTCGCCGATCAGCGCCGGGTTGTTCTTGGTCCGCCGCGCCAGCACCTGGATCACCCGCCGAATCTCGGCTACCCGTCCGATCACGGGATCCAGCCGTCCCGCGCGGGCCAGGTCTGTCAGGTTGACGCTGTACTTCTCCAGGACCTCGTACCGGCTCTCCGCGCTCGGCGTGGACGAGCGCTGCGCGCCGCGAATCTCGCGCAGCGCCCGGTACACGCTCTCGGCGTCCACCCCTATCCGGCGCAGGATTCGCCCCGCCTGCGTGTCCTGCGACTTCGTCAGCGCCAGCAGCAGGTGCTCGTTGCCCACGTATTCGTCGTCCAGCCGGTCGGCCTCCTCGCCGGCCGCCTGGATGATCGCCACGGTCTGCGGCGTCACGAACATCTGGCCCTGCGCGATCGGGCCGTTCGACTGCTCCGACGTCACCCGCGGCTTGGCCCCCAGGGCGCGCTTGGCCTCGCCGCGCGCCAGGTCGGGCGAGACCCGCAGCCGTTGCAGAATGCGCACCGCCAGCGAGTCGTTCTGGTCCAGCAGCGCCATCAGGATGTGATCCGCGTCCAACTGGTTGTGGCTGCTCTCCAGCATGATCGACTGCGCCCGCTGGATCGTCTCCTGCGCCTTCTCGGTGAATTTCTCGAAATTCATCATGGCGGCGGCCGTCGGTCGGGATACCGGCCGGCGCCGGGCTCCCTGGTCGCGCGCTGCAGGGCACTCCGCAGGCGCGCGATCTCGGCCTCGTAGCGCTGCTCCAGTTCCTGCAGGTTGCGCTGGTACTCGTCCGCCTGCCGCTGATACCGGTCACGCATGTTCAGCACCACTTCCACGCCGGCCAGGTTGACGCCCAGCTCCGACGTCAGCCGCTGGATCAGTTGCACGCGCTCGATGTCCTCCTGCGAGAACATCCGGACGTTGCCCGGCGACCGGCCCGGCGTCACCAGGCCGATGCGTTCGTAGTGGCGCAGCGTCTGGGGGTGAACCTCCGTAATCTCGGCCACCACCCCGATGAAGTACGCCGGCCGCGAGCGCAGGCTGCCGCGGTGCCGCCGTTCGCCGCCGTCCCTGTCGAACACCATCTCAGTTCACCGCCGTCGGCGCCGGCACCTCGCCGCGGATGCGCGCCAGCTCCCGGAACAGATCGCGCTCGCGTGAGCTCAGGTTGCGCGGCAGCCGCACCCGCACCCGCACCAGCATGTCCCCGCGCCCGCCGCCGGCCCGCGGCAGACCCTGCCCGCGCAGCCGCAGCCGCGCGCCATGCTGCGTTTCAGCCGGCACCCGCACCGTCAGCGGCGAACCCGACGGCGCCGGCACCTCCACCTGAGTTCCCAACACCGCCTCCGTCAGTCCAACCGAAACCTCGGTCGTCAGGTCGTCGCCCTGGCGTTCGAACCCGGTCCCGGCCGCAATCTGGATCCGCAGGAACAAGTCGCCGCGCGACCCGTCGGCCCGCACCGCGCCTTCGCCGGCCACCCGCAGCCGCTGCCCATCGCGCACCCCTGGGGGAATCGTCACGTCGATCCGCCGTTGCCGCACGCTGCCGTCCGGCGCCGGTACCCGCATCGTCAGCGCCCGCCGCCCGCCGTTCAGCACCTCGGACAGGCTCACCTGTACCGTCTCTTCCACGTTCGCCTGCTGCGGGCGCTGCGGGCGCTGCGGGCGCTGCGGGCGTGCGCGTCCGCCAAACAGCGCGTCAAAGAAGTCGCTGAATCCCGACGCCCCGCCTCCAAAGAAGTCGCCGAACCCGTCCATCCGCACGCCGCTCTGCCGAAACGCCTCGTCAAAAGATCCCGTCCGGCGCCAGTTGGACCCGAACCGGTCGTACTGCTGCCGCTTGTCGGGGTCGCTCAGCACCTCGTGCGCTTCGTTGATCTCCTTGAAGCGCGCTTCCGCCGCCGGGTCGTCCGGATTCACGTCCGGGTGATAGCGCCGCGCCAGGCGGCGATACGCCGATTTGATGTCGTTCGGCGTCGCGTTGCGTGGAACACCCAGGGTCTGGTAGTAGTCCTTGTACTCCACGCGCGCCACCTACAAGCCGTCGTCCGCCACGGCCACTTCCACCCGCGCCGCGCGCAGCACGTCGTCGCCCCACCGATAGCCCGGCTGCAACTCAGCCGTGATCGTGCCCGCCGGCACGTCGGCGCGTGGCCGCGCGGCCACCGCCTCGTGCCAGCGCGGGTCGAAGACCCCGTCCGTGGCGATGGCCCGGACCCCGCGGGTCTGCAGCAGCGTGTCCAGCCGGTTGCGCATCAGCTGTACGCCTTCCCGCGCGCTCCGCGGGTCCGACCCCGAATCCAGCGCGGCCAGCGTGCGGTCCAGGTCATCCGCCACGCTGAGAATGTCGCGCAAAAGGGACGACTTGGCCTCCTGGATCAGGTCCTCCGTCGTGCGGTTCACCCGCTTGCGGAAGTTGTCCATCTCGGCGCGCTGGCGCAGCAACTGGTCGTTGAGCGTCGCCACCTCGGCCTCCAGCTCTATTTCACGCTCGGAGCCGGCGGCCGCTTCGCTGTCGTGTGCGTCGACGTTCATCGGACGTTACTTCTCGTCCGCGGCCTCGAACTCCGCGTCGACGACGTCGTCGTCCGCCGGAGCCTCGTCCGCGGTCGGCGTCGGCTCGGCGCCGTCCGCGCCCGGGGCCGCCTGGTACATCTGCTCGCCCAGCTTCTGGGCCGCCGTCTGCAGCACCGCCGTCGCGCTGCGAATCGCCTCCAGGTCTTCACCCTCCAGCGCCCGGCGCACGTCGGCGATCGCCCGCTCCGCCGCCTGCCGGTCGTCGGCCTCGATCTTGTCGCCGTTCTCGCTGATCAGGCGCTCCGTCTGGTACGCCAGGCTGTCGGCGTTGTTGCGCAATTCGGCCTCTTCCAGCTGTCGCCGGTCCTCGGCCGCATGCTCCTCGGCCTCGTTGACCAGCGCCTCCACCTGCTCGTCCGAGAGGTTGGTGCTGGCCGTAATCGTGATCCGTTGCTCCTTCGCCGTCGCCAGGTCCTTGGCCGACACGTTCACAATGCCGTTCGCGTCGATGTCGAACGTCACCTCGATCTGCGGCACGCCGCGCGGCGCCGACGGAATGCCTTCCAGCCGGAATCGGCCCAGCGTCGTGTTGTCCCGCGCCATCGGGCGTTCGCCCTGCAACACGTGAATGTCCACCGCCGTCTGCCCGTCGTCCGCCGTCGAGAAGACTTCCGACTTGCTCGTCGGAATCGTGGTGTTGCGCGGAATCAGCGCCGTCAGCACGCCGCCCAGCGTCTCCACGCCGAGTGACAGCGGCGTCACGTCCAGCAGCACCACGTCCTCGACCTCGCCCGCCAGCACGCCGCCCTGGATCGCGGCGCCGATGGCCACCACCTCGTCGGGGTTAACGCCCTGGTTCGGCTCCTTGCCGGTCAACTCGCGCACCAGCACCTGTACGGCCGGCATGCGCGTCGACCCACCGACCATCACCACCTCGTTAATCTCCGCGGCCTGGATGCCGGCATCGCCCAGCGCGCGCCGGAACGGATCCACGCAACGCTGCGTCAGGTCCTGCGTCAGCCGCTCGAACTCCGCCCGCGTGAGTGCCACGTCCAGGTGCTTGGGCCCCGTCTGGTCCGCCGTGATAAACGGCAGGCTGATCTGCGTCTGCGGTACCGAGGAAAGCTCCTGCTTGGCCTTCTCCGACGCCTCGATCAGCCGCTGCAGCGCCTGCGGGTCCTTGCGCAGGTCGATGCCCTCGCGGCGCAGAAAGTCCTCGGCCACGTGGTCCACCACCCGGCGGTCGTAATCGTCCCCGCCCAGGTGCGTATCGCCGTTGGTCGCCTTCACCTCGAACACCCCGTCGCCCACCTCCAGGATGGTCACGTCGAAGGTGCCGCCGCCCAGGTCCCAGACCAGGATCGTCTCGGCGCCTCGCTTGTCCAGGCCATACGCCAGCGCGGCCGCCGTCGGCTCATTGATGATCCGCCGCACGTTCAGGCCCGCGATCTCCCCCGCGTTACGCGTCGACTGACGCTGCGAGTCGTTGAAGTAGGCCGGCACCGTGATCACCGCGTCGGTCACGTCCTCGCCCAGGTACTTCTCCGCGTCGGCCTTGAGCTTCTGCAGCACCACCGCCGAAATCTCTTCCGGGGTGACCTCGCGCCCGCTCTCCGGGATCTTGATCAGCACCTCGCCCGCGCGGCCCTCGGTCACGTCGAACGTCACCGCGGCCGACTCGCCCGCCACTTCCGTAAGGCGGCGTCCAACGAACCGCTTGGCGGAATTAATCGTGTTCTTGGGATTCATCACCGCCTGGCGCCGGGCCAGTTGCCCCACCAGGCGCTGCCCGCCCTTGCCGTACGCAACCACCGACGGCGTGAGCCGGCTGCCCTCGGAGTTCGTGACCACGTTCGGGTCGCCGCCCTCCATCACCGAGACGACGGAGTTCGTCGTCCCCAGGTCAATCCCAATGATCTTGCTCGCCATCTGCTGCCTCCTAGGCTGGTCCCGTCGCGGCCGCCGGTCCCTTCTGATCCGGCGCCGCGGATTCGTTCATCAATACGGTCGAAAGCACGCTGTCCATGTCGTTCACCCACACGAAGCGCACCTGCTTGCGCACCCGTGCGGGGATGTCGTCCAGGTCCGGTCGGTTTTCCTCGGGCGCGATCACCGTGTGCAGGCCGGCGCGATGCGCCGCCAGGACCTTTTCCTTCAGCCCGCCGATGGGTAGCACCCGTCCCCGCAGGGTCACTTCCCCCGTCATGGCAATCTCGCGCCGCACCCGGCGGCCGGTCATCGCCGAAATGATCGCCGCGCCCATCGTGATCCCGGCCGACGGCCCGTCCTTCGGCACGCCGCCGGCCGGCACGTGTACGTGCAGGTCGCGTCGGGTGAATAGCCCGGGATCGACCCCCAGCTCCCCCGTGCGAGCCCGCGCATAGGACAGGGCCGCCCGAGCCGACTCGCTCATCACGTCGCCCAGCTGTCCCGTCAGGCGTACCTTCCCGGCGCCGGCGATCCAGGCCGCCTCCACGTCCAGCACCTCGCCGCCCACCGGCGTCACGGCCAGGCCGGTCGCCACCCCGATTTCCGGCGTGCGCGATTCGTCCTCCGGCAGGAACTTGGCCGGACCCAGGGCGGCTCGCACCCGCCGCGGCGTCACTCGCGCCGCCGTGCGATTGTTGGCCGCGATCCGTCGCGCCAGCTTGCGGCACACCGCCGCCAGCTCGCGCTCCAGGTTGCGCACGCCCGCCTCGCGCGTGTAGTGCCGGATCACCTCGCGCACGGCCCGGTCCGTGAACGTCACGCCGGCCTTGCGCAGGCCGTGATTTCGGATCTGCCGCGGCAGCAGGAATCCCTGCGCGATCCGCACCTTCTCGTCCTCGGTATAGCCGCTCAGTTCAATGACCTCCATGCGGTCCCGCAGCACCGGCGGAATGTCCTCGGCCGTGTTCGCGGTGGTCACGAAGAGCACGCGCGAGAGGTCGAACGGAACCTCCAGGTAGTGGTCGGAGAAGCTGTGGTTGTACTCCGGGTCAAGCACTTCCAGCAGCGCCGACGACGGGTCGCCCCGGAAGTCCCGGCCGATCTTGTCGATCTCGTCCAGCAGCATCACCGGATTGCGTGAGCCGGCCCGGCGCAGCGCCTGGATGATCCGCCCCGGCAGCGCCCCCACGTAGGTCCGCCGATGCCCGCGAATCTCGGCCTCGTCGCGCAGTCCGCCCAGCGAGATGCGCACGAACTCGCGGCCCAGCGCCCGCGCGATCGAGCGACCCAGGCTCGTCTTGCCCACCCCCGGCGGACCCACGAAGCAGACGATCGGGGTCCGGAACTTCGCCGAAATGGCCCGCACCGCCAGGAACTCCAGCACACGCTCCTTGGGCTTGTCCAGCCCGTAGTGATCGCGGTCCAACACCCGACGCGCGCGCGCCAGGCTGCGCAGGTCGCGCGTCTCGTGGGCCCACGGCAACGCCAGCAGCCAGTCCAGGTAGCCGCGAATCACGCCCACCTCGGGTGATGTCGGCGGCGTCGCGTCCAGCCGCGAAATCTCCTTGCGGGCCTTCGTCGCCACGTCTTCCGGCAGATCCGATTCGTCCACCCGATCGCTCAGATCCTGCGCGTCGTCCGTCTGCGGACTTGACATGCCCAGCTCGCGCTGAATCGCCCGCAGCTGCTCGCGCAGGTAGTAGTCGCGCTGCACCTTCTCGATGCCGTCCTGGATCTCTCCCTGGATCTTGTTGCGAATGTTCAGTATCTCGACCTGCTTGGCCAGATAGCGCGCCACGAAGCGCAGCCGCGCCGTCAGGTCCAGCGTCTCCAGCACCTTCTGGCGCTCGTGCGGCGACATGTCGGACGAGAACGCCACGTAGTCCGCCAGCCAGCCGGGATCGGCGGCGCGCCGCGTCATGGCCACCGTCTCCGGGGCGAACATGTTGGTCTCTTCCGCCACCCCCTCCACGTGCGCCACCACCACGCGGCGCAGGGCCTCCAACTCCAGCGACGGCGCATGGCGCACCGCCAGCGGCGTCACGCGCGCTGCGTAGTGCTCCCCAACGCGCGTAATCTCGTCCACCGCGGCGCGGTACTGCCCTTCCAGCAGCACCTGCACCCCACCGTCCGGCATGCGTAACCGGCGAATCACCTTGGCCGCGGTGCCCACCGAGCACAGGTGCTCCGGATCCACGTTCTTGCGCGCGCGGCGCTGGGTTACCACCACCACCAGGTCGTCGCTCTCCGCCGCCGCCGCCAGCGCATCCACCGAGGCGGCCCGGCTGGCGTGCAGCGGCATGGTCAGCTCGGGGTACGCCACCCAGTCCGGCAGCGGCACCACCGGCAAGTGCGTCGACGCAGGCCGCACCGAGGCCACCGTGCGGCGAGGTCCGGCGTCCCTGCCCGCGCCGGCGCCAGCCTCACCCGGCTCGGCGTCGCGTCGTGCTATCTCATCCATGTTAGGCACGAGAGTAGAGGTTGAGTCAGCATCTGTCAAGTAACCTTATTAATGATTCGCAGATTCTCGCTCAGCTTCGTCCAGTCAGCTACATCGCGCCGGCACCGCCGAAGCGGCGGTCACGGAGTCCACCGCTCCGCCCTCACTCCCACCGGCACGCCCGGCGGCGGCCGCGGCCGCCGCCGGGCATCCGCCGCAGTGCTTCTCCCGGCACCAGCGCCGATAGATCCGCAGCAGCCCCTGTTGCGCCAGCGCGCTCCCCAGCCCCCGCCGCTCCAGCCGCAGCGTCTCGGCCATGTAGCGCGTGTGCCGGTTCCAGCCCACCGATCCCAGGTTGCCCAACACCGACTCGGCCGCCGCCGCCAACTCGGGCCGGCCCGACCAGCCGCCCAATGCCGCCGTAAACGGCAAGACCGCGTTCACCAGCAACTCCAGGCTGCGCCCGCGCCCGATCAACGCCCGCAGCGGACGCGCCGCCGGCCGCCCCATGTCCAGGTGCCGCGCCCAGAAGTCCTCCGGCCCGACCCGCGCCTCGAACCACCCGACCAGGTCTCGACCGCGCCCGCTGGCACTCACAGCCAGCACCTGCCCTGCCGCCCGCGCCGCCAGCCCGCGCCGCGCCAGTGGCGCCATGCAAAACAGCCTGGCCGCCCCGGCCAGGCGCCGCGCCGGCCAGTTGGCCGGACGTACCGCGTTCAGGTTCCACTGCCTCACGGCCGGAGCCGTGCGCGGCGCCCTGAGCGCCCAGGCCTCCTCCAGCGCCTGCTCGTGGCCCGGCGCCGCCGCCAGCCCGCGCTGGCTCGGCAGCAACCCCGCCGCCCCCAGCAGCTCCGCCTCCACGCGAACCCGCCGCGCGCCCAACGACGGCCCTGACAGCGCGCACAACAGCTCGATCGGCGCCGCCTCGGCCACCGCCTCGAACTGCTCGGTGTTTGCGCTGTATCCCAGCGCCCGCATCACCGCCCGGTACAGCGCCTGGTCCGCTCCCAGCGTCTCGATCTCGCTCTCCAGCACCGCCGCCCGCTCCGCCTGTCGGCGAACGCCCTCCACTCGAATTGCCATTCGCACCTCGGCGCCGGCCAGCGGCCGCGCCCCGTTCTTCCAACACGGCCACCCGTCCGTGTCCGGTCGCCGTCTTTCTTGCACTGGTCGTTCGGCCAACGCCTGCCCGGCCAGGATGTATGGCGGACGCCCGGCGCCTCCCCGCGCCGCCGTCCAGACCAGGTGCAGCAACTCACCGACGTAGCGCCTGTCAACGTGGTGGCCGTGCTGCTCCCACGACGCCTCGTGCAGGTGAACTTCCACGTCCACCCGCCGCGCCGGACCGCCGTCGATGCTCACGATCGCGTCCTGCAGGTCCGGGCCGGCCAGCCCCGTCCGGCGGCCCGGATACACCACGTCGATCGAGCGCCCCAGCGAATCCCGCATGGGACCGGCGCGCGACGCGGCATCCAGCCACAGCTGCACGAGCGCGGCTTCCGACGCCGGCCGCGGCGGGTTTCCGCCCCTCATGCTGGCCGTGCGCTTCAACGACCGCCATCCTCACCACGCCCCACACCGGTATTCTAGTGTGCTCATTTTCTTCTATTGACGCACGCCCAAACCTTCCGCACACTTTCTTCCCATGATTCGCGTTCGGGTTCGAATGACTCACGCGCACGCCCCAGCCTGCGGCGTCTATTTCGCGTTTCCAGGGCCGGCGCGGCCGGGTCGTGACCCCATGTAGTCCAACGACCCGCGGACGCCGGCAGCAGAGGCCCCCGCCTCTGCTTTTTTCTTTCTCCGACCACTCGACCCACCACCGTCCCTACCAGGAGTCCGCTCGATGATCATCGTGATGAAGAACAGCGCCGGCCAGGCGGCCCTGGACGCGGTCGAAGCCCGCGTCCACGCCGAGGGCCTGGAAACCCGCCGCCTGCCCGGCGAACACAAGACCGTCATCGCCGTCATCGGCACCCGCCCGCCCGAGCTGCTCCAGCAGCTCGAGCGCATGCCCCACGTCGAGGCCACCATCCCCATCAGCGAGCCCTTCAAGCTCGCCGCCCGCACCGACACCCGCGAGCGCTCGGTCATCCAGGTCGGCGGCGTCGAGATCGGCGACGGCTCGGTCACCGTCATGGCCGGCCCCTGCACCGTCGAGAGCCCCGAGCAAATGGCCGCCACGGCCGCCCACGTGGCCGGCGCCGGCGCCCAGATGCTGCGCGGCGGCGCCTACAAGCCGCGCAGCTCGCCCTACAGCTTCCAGGGCATGGGCAAATCGGGCCTCCAGCTCCTGGCCGAGGCCCGCGAAGCTACTGGCCTCCCCGTCATTACCGAGGTCCTGGATCCCCGCCAGGTCGAGTTCGTCGTCGATTACGCCGACGTCCTGCAGGTCGGCACCCGCAACGCCCAGAACTACCCGCTCCTCTGCGAGGTCGGCGCCTGCGGGAAACCCGTCCTGCTCAAGCGCGGCATGGGCAACACCATCGACGAGTGGCTCATGTGCGCCGAGTACATCCTGGCCGGCGGCAACCCCGACGTCATGCTCTGCGAGCGCGGCATCCGCACCTTCGAAACCTCCTCCCGTTTCACCCTCGACCTCAACGCCATCCCCCTCCTGCGCCGCCGCACCCACCTGCCGATCATCGTCGACCCATCCCAGGGCACCGGTCACTGGTACATGGTCCACGACATGGCCCTGGCATCCATCGCGGCCGGCGCCGACGGCATCATCGTCGAGGTCCATCCCGAACCCGAATCCGCCCTGATCGACGGCCAGCAAAGCCTCAGCTTCAACCACTTCAGCGAGCTCATGGCCCGGCTGGAACCCATGGCCGCGGCTCTCGGACGGCCCGTCGGCGCCCCGGTCGGCGCGTGATCGACGCCCCCGCGCCCCCCGGCGCCCGCGTCGTCCAGCCCGCCCGCCGCCTGCGCGGCGAACTCCGGGTCCCCGGCGACAAGTCCATCACCCACCGCGGCCTGCTGCTTGGCGCCCAGGCCAGCGGCCAAACCCGCCTGCGCAACCCCGGCCTCGGCGCCGACACCCGCGCCAGCGCCGCGCTCGTCCGGGCGCTCGGCGCCGAGGTTTCGTTGGACGCCCACGAGCTGCGCGTTACCGGCCTCGGCCTCCACGGCCTGCGGGAACCCGCCGACGTCCTCGACTGCGGCAACAGCGGCACCACCATGCGCCTCGCCGGCGGCCTCCTGGCCGGGCGCCCCCTCCACGCCGTCCTCACCGGCGACGCCTCCCTGCGCACCCGGCCTATGGACCGCATCGTGCGCCCCCTGCGCGCCCTCGGCGCCCGCATCGACGGCCGCGCCCACGGTACCTACGCCCCCCTGGCCATCGCCCCCAGCCGCCTCCGCGGCGCCGAGCTCGACATCCCCGTCGCCAGCGCCCAGGTCAAGTCCGCCGTCATCCTCGCCGCCCTGCGCGCCGGCGGCCCCACCCTCCTGCGCCAGCCCGCCCCCTCCCGCGACCACACCGAACGCATCCTCCACGCCCAGGGCGCCGTGCTCCACACCTCCGGCGGCGAGATTCGCTGCGAACCCGCCGCCGACCTCCAGGCTATTGACCTGGAAGTCCCCGGCGACATCTCCTCCGCCGCCTTCTGGATCGCCGCCGCCGTCCTGCACCCCGACGCCGAAGTCACCATCCGCAACGTCGGCCTCAACCCCCTCCGCACCGGCATCCTCGACGCCCTGCAAACCATGGGCGCCGACATCGAAACCCACATTGACACCACCGAACCCGAACCCTCCGGCACCGTCATTGCCCGCTCGTCTGACCTGCAAGCCATGACCGCCGGCGGCCACCTCATCCCCCGCCTCATCGACGAAGCCTCCCTCCTCGCCCTCCTCGCCACCCGCGCCCACGGCGAGTCCCGCATCGCCGATGCCGCCGAACTCCGCGTCAAGGAATCCGATCGCCTCCACACCACCGAACGCGCCCTCTCCGCCCTGGGCCTCGAAGTCGATTCCGAGCCCGACGGCTTCACCATCGCCGGCGGCGCCCGCGCCGGCGGCGGAACCGTCGACGCCGCCGGCGATCACCGCATCGCCATGCTCGCCGCCGTCGCCGCCCTCAGCGGCACCGGTCCCGTCGCCATCCGCGGCGCCCGGGCCGTCGACGTCTCCTACCCCACCTTCTGGGACGACCTCGCCCGCCTCGCCGAATGAGCGACGCCTACGCCGTCATCGGCTGGCCCCTCGGCCACACCCTCTCCCCCGTCATGCACCAGGCTGCCCTGGACGAGCTCGGTCTCGACGCCACCTACACCGCCCTCCCCACGCCGCCCGGCACCGAAACCGACCGCTTCGACGACGTCCGCACCGGCAACCTGGCCGGCCTCAACGTCACCATCCCCCACAAGCTCGCCGCCTTCCGCGCCGTGGATCGCCGCACCCCCGCCGCCCAACGCACCGGCGCCGTCAACACCGTCATCCGCGACGGGCAGCAGCTCCTCGGCGACAACACCGACCCATACGGATTCATCCAGGCCCTCCGCCAATTCGGCGGCTTCGACCCCGCCGGCGCCTCCGTCGTAGTGCTCGGAGCCGGCGGCGCCGCCCGCGCCGCCGTCCTTGCGTTGCTCGACAGCGGCGCCGGCCGAATCCTCGTCGCCAACCGCACCGAAGCCCGCGCCCACGAGCTCATCAGAGCCATCGCATCCGCCGACAACACGCCGATCCACGCCTGCGGACTCACGGACTACCGACTACGAAGTGACCTCTCCGCCGCCCAACTCCTCGTCAACACCACCAGCGTCGGCATGTCCGGCGGCCCCGCCCCCGACGCCAGCCCGGTCCCCGCCGACTCCCTCCACCCCAACCTCTTCGTCTACGAAATCGTCTACCGCCCCGCCGTCACCCCCCTGCTGGCCGCCGCCCAGCGCTGCGGCGCCCCCACCCTCGGCGGCCTCGAAATGCTCGTCATGCAGGGCGCCGCCAGCCTCCAACAATGGACCGGCCGCCCCGCCCCGGCGCGTACCATGCTCACCGCCGCCCGCACCGCGCTCCAAGGCAGCGACTCACCTTGATCAAACCCGAATCTGGAGGCCGCCGTCTTCTCCCTCTCCCTCTGGGAGAGGGTTGGGGTGTGGGTCTTCCGCTCGCGATCCACGCGCCCTCACTTGCGGACGGACTCCAATCTCCAAGGGGCGCCGCGCTCTTCACCCTCTCCAAGGGGAGAGGCAGATTCCGCCGTCCTCGGCGGAAATCGGTGAGGGGTCTTCCGCGCACCCACCCCCAAGGAAAACCGAACCCGCTGGACGCCCGCGCACCTGAAACCTCAGGCTGACCCCATGGCCAACCTCCGCTACCTGACCGCCGGCGAATCCCACGGCCCCGGCCTCACCGTCATCGTCGAAGGCCTGCCCCTCGGCGTCCCCCTCGGCGTCCAGGACATCAACCCCGACCTCTCGCGCCGCCAGGGCGGCTACGGCCGGGGCGGGCGCATGAAAATCGAGCGCGATCAGGCCGTCATTCGCAGCGGCATTCGTCTCGGTGAAACCCTCGGCAGCCCCATCACCCTTCTCATCGAGAACCGCGACTGGGCCAACTGGGGTGAAAAAATGGCCATTGAGGCCCCGCCCAATGACGTGCCGCCCGTCACCAAACCCCGCCCCGGCCACGCCGACCTCGCCGGCATGATCAAGTATGGCACCGGCGACCTGCGCAACATCCTCGAACGCTCCAGCGCCCGCGAAACCACCGCCCGCGTCGCTGTCGGCGCCGTCGCCCGCAAATTCCTGGCCGAGCTCGGCATCCGCATCCGCAGCCGCACCGCCCGCATCGGCCCCGTCATCGACGAACCCGGCCTCGACCACGCCCGCCCCGAGCACTGGCCCTGGGACGACGTCGAAGCCTCCCCCGTCCGCGCCGTCACCCCCCAGCGCGCCGACCAGATGATGGCCGAGATCGACGCCGCTCGAACTGAAGGCTCCACCCTCGGCGGCGTCTTCGAAGTCGTCGCCTGGGGAGCCCCCGTCGGCCTCGGCAGCCACGTCCAGTGGGACCGCAAGCTTGATGCCCGCCTCACCCAGGCCATCGTCAGCATCAACGCCGTCAAGGGCGCCGAAATCGGCCCCGCCTTCGCCAACGCCGCCGCCCGCGGCCACGACGTCCACGACGAAATCGCCATCGACCCCGATCGCGGCTGGGCCCGCCTTTCCAACCGCGCCGGCGGTTTCGAGGGCGGCATGACCAACGGCCAGCCAATCGTCGTCCGCGGCGCCCTCAAGCCCATCTCCACCATGCGCCGCCCCCTGCGCACCGTCGATGTCGCCACCCTCCAGCCCACCACCGCCCACTTCGAACGCTCCGACGTCTGCGTCGTCCCCGCCGCCGGCGTCATCGGCGAGGCCATGACCGCCCTCGTCCTGGCCGACGCCATGCTCGACAAGTTCGGCGGCGACAGCCTCCCCGAAACCCGCGACAACCTGGAACGTTTCCGCGACAGCTACGCCGTCGGTTCTGACGCGGAATGACCCCCTCCAACGTCGACCGCGTCTTCCTCGTCGGCATCAGCGGCGCCGGCAAGTCCTCCGTCGCCACCGTCCTCGCCCAACGCCTCGGCTGGAAAGCCCAGGACACCGACACGGAGGTCGAACGCCGCACCGGCCGCACCATCCCCTGGCTCTTCGCCAACAAGGGCGAAGCCGTCTTCCGCGGCTTCGAGCAATCCGCCGTCCTCGAACTCGCCGGCCGCCCCCGCCAGGTCGTCGCCCTAGGAGGCGGCGCCTTCGTCAACCCCCTGTCCCGCGCCACCCTGCTGCGCCGCGGGCTGGTCGTCTGGCTCGACGTCGACCCCGACGAAGCCGCCCACCGCCTCGGCCCCGCCTTGGCCGACGAACCCCGCCCCATGCTCGGCAACGACCCCGCCAACCGCCTCCGCGCCCTCCGCGCCGAACGCCTCGCCGCCTACCAACAAGCCCACCTCCACCTCAACGCCAACCACAGATCCATCACCACCATCAGCGAGGAAATCCTCACCGCCCTCCAGGCCGAATCGTGAACGCCCTGGACGGCGTCATCATCGGCCGTGGCGCCTTGGATCGCGCCGGCGACATCGTTCGGGAACTTGCACCAACCGGTCGAGCGTTTCTCTGCGCCGACTCCGACGTCATGGACATCCTCGGTGACCGCGTCACCCACGCCCTCACCGCCGCAGGCCTCCAGGTCCGCCAGCACACCTTCCCGCCCGGCGAGGAAAGCAAATCCCTCCACGTCGCCGCCGACCTCTACGACTGGCTCGCCGCCCAGCGCGCCGAGCGCCGCGAACCCCTCATCGCCCTTGGCGGCGGCGTCGCCGGCGACCTCATCGGCTTCGTCGCCGCCACCTACGCCCGCGGCATCCCCCTCGTCCAGATCCCCACCACCCTGCTCGCCCAGATCGACAGCAGCATCGGCGGCAAAGTCGCCGTCGACCTGCCCGCCGGCAAAAACCTTGTCGGCGCCTTCTACCCCGCCCACCGCGTCATCATCGACCCCGACGCCCTCGCCACCCTGCCCCGCCCCCAGCTCATCGCCGACTACGCCGAAGTCATCAAAACCGCCGTCATCTTCGACGCCGACCTCTTCGACCTCATCGAAGCCTCAACCCACCGCCTCGACGACCCCGCCCTTCTCGCCGAACTCGTCGAACGCTGCGTCCGCTGGAAGGCCAAGGTCGTCGACGAGGATCCCGAGGACCGCGGCATCCGCGCCATCCTCAACTACGGCCACACCATCGCCCACGCCATCGAGACAGTCGCCGGTTACGGCGCCTATCGGCACGGCGAAGCCGTCGCCATCGGCATGGTCGGCGCCGGCCGCCTCGCCCAACAATCCGGCCACTGGTCCAAGGCCGACCTCACCCGCCAGAACAACCTCCTCACCACCATCGGCCTCCCCGCGTCGTTCTCCGGCGTCGACCCCGCCCAGGTCCTCGACGCCATGCTCCGCGACAAAAAAGTCCAAAACGGCATCATCCGCTGGGTCCTCCCCACCACCCTCGGCCACGCCACCGTCAACGTCCAACTCGCCCCATCCCTCGTATCCCCCGTCGTCCACGGCCTAGCCACCCCCACCCCTTCGTAGGGGCGGGTCCCCGACCCGCCCGTCTTCCGCGCAACCCAACCACCGGCACCCCCACCTCTTGCGTAGGGGCGGGTCCCCGACCCGCCCGTCTTCCGCTCGTGATCCCACTCCCGGCACCCCCGCCCCTCTGGTTCCGGCTGCGCCCCCGACCCGCCTCTTCCGCTCCTGCCCCATCTCTCATGGAGGCTGGTCCCTGACCACCCGTCTTCCGCTCTCCATCAACCGGTCCCACCCCGACACCGCTACCCCGCCTCCCCTTCCTGCTTCAACCACCACCGCACCGGATTCCCCGCGATGTACTCCCGAATCCGGTTCAAATCCTCTTCATTCCGAACCACATGCTCATAGAACCCCCGCTGCCACACCGCCACCCCCGGCGTCCCCCGCAACCCATTCACCCGCCGCCCCGACATCGACTTAAACCCCCGTACCACCTCCGACAACCCATGCCGCGTGTTCCCACCTTCATTCGTAGGGGCGGGTCCCCGACCCGCCCGTCTTCCGGCCGTGCGCTTCCCTCTCGTCTCGACGTCTCGGACCTGCCTGTCGTCCCGTCGCGACCCAACACGCGACGCCCTCGCTTCTTGCGTAGGGGCGGGTCCCTGACTCGCCCGTCTTCCGCGCACCGCGTCTACGTCCACCTGCCGACCTCAATCACCCTCCCAACCCTCTTCGGCGGGCAACGGCACATCCGCCAACAAAATCACCCCGTGCACGTGATCCGGCATCACCACAAACGCATCCAACGTGACGTGCCCGTAATACGTCGGCAGCCCATCCCATACGGCCTCGACGAGACCACCGGCTGCGTTCAACTCCATCCGGCCATCGCTCACTCGGCCAAACAGAAACGCCCCATCGTGCGTACAAACCGTCACCGCATAGGCGCCCGCCTGCGAGTAGTCATACCCCCGCAGTCGCGGCGTCCGACGCTTGGGCCAACCACTCTCCTCGTGCCTGGAACCCATCCGAAACCATTCCCCACAGCCCGCCCATGCACCCCGTCACCCCAAAGTCTCCCCCACCCCCCGCCGCGCCCCCGCCCTCTCCCTTCGTAGGGGCGGGTCCCCGACCCGCCCGTCTTCCGCGCACCCCACTACGCGACACCCCGCCTCTCTGCTTCGCACCACGCCCCCGACCCGCCTGTCTTCCACTCGTTCCCCCACGCGGCATCCCCGCCGCCTCTTTCGTAGGGGCGGGTCCCCGACCCGCCCGTCTTCCGGTCGTGCGCCTTATCGTGCGCAAAGCATCCCCTGAGCCTGCCGAACGCGGCCCGATCCCAAATCGCCCTCTTCCGCGCACCCCGCCATCCCTCCGTCATCCCGGCGTCCCCAGCCGGGATCCAGTCTTCCGCTCGCGGTGCCCAACCGTTCATGCCTTGCCGCCAGGCCGCCGTCCCTCGTGGCCCATGCTGCGCGCAGCCTGGGACCCGCGCTCGCTCGCACCCGTCCCCCACGTCGCCACTCCCACCGCCCCGCGTCCCCAGCCCGCCCGTCCTCCGCGCACCCCACGCTTTCGAGCACCAGCCGCGCGTGATGCCCAGACCCTGGGAGGACACGCCACTCTTACCCTCTCCATTGAGGGAGAGGGCAGGGTGAGGGTGGCTGCCACGCCCTGGCACCCTCGCGAAGTAAGCAGCAACCTGCCGCCCTCCGCCTCTCTTCCGCACCCCCGAAAGAGCCCCCACCATTTCGAAGTGAGACGAGCGCTCCTCCCCCGACAGCCCCGCAGAACCTGCCCTGAGCCTGTCGAAGGAGCGGGGCTAATCTTCACCCTCTCCCGGGGGAGAGGCAGCCTCCGGCGTCCCTGCCCCGGCCGTTCCCCTCTCACCGCTCACTTCTCTCAGCTCTCCCCTCGCCTTCAGAGGGGTCCCCCGGTACCCACCCTCCCAGCCAGCCTCCCTCGGGTCCGCATCATCTTCTTGCGTAGGGCCTGCCCTGAGCTTGCCGAATGGGGGCGGCGTCTCAGACCCGCCCGTCTTCCGGTCGTGCCCCCTATCGTGCGTAGAGCCTGCCCTGAGCTTGCCGAATGGAGGCGAAATCCGAGCCCCCGTCATCCCGTCGTTTCGCCACTACCTCAGATCGAGACTTCGCGCAGTTCCCCGGGGCCTATCTGGTCAAGCGCCGTACGGATGTCCGTGACGTGCAGCCCAACCTTGGGCCACGCCGTGGAAGGCAGCCCGACCACGGCCAGCCGTCGACCGGCCAGGTTCTGCTGATATCGCAGATTCTGATCGGTCGTAATCAGCACGTCGCAGCCCTCTCGCTCGTCGTTGTCGATCAGGTCCCCGTTGTCCAGATCCGACCAGCCGCCCTCCGCCGCCGTATCCACAAGACATTCCAGGTCAAGTCACAGCGGCGCCGTAGTCCCCTGATCGAAGAGAATCCTCACAGGCGCGCGGGAACTCGCAGGCCCTCCGCTTCGCATTCCAGCACCGCTCGAACCTGCCAGGCCTCAACGCCCGGAAACGAATCCAGAAACTGGCCAACCGTCGCGCCGCTTTCCAGGTTCTCGAAAAGGGCCGACACCGGCACCCGCGTTCCGGCAAACGTCCAGGCCCCGCTCAGCTTGCCGGGACGTCGTTCAACCCCCGGGCACCGCGCCCAGTCCGTCATGCCGTCGCCTCCATTCCGCGGATATGTCCCCACACCATTCTCCCAACTCGCATCCCTCCCGCGTAGAACCTGCCCTGAGCCTGCCGAACGGGGGCCGCGTCTCAGACCGGCCGTGCCTTGTGGCCCAGACTGCGCGCAGCCTGGGACCCGCGCTCGCTCGCTCCCCTACCCCCACCTCGCCACTCCCCCCGCTTCCCCGAGTCCTTCGTAGGAGCGGGTCCCCGCACCGCCCGTCCTCCGCTCGCCGGACCCAACCGTTCGTGGTGAGCCGGTTCGGAGTCCCTCGGAGAACCGTGTCGAACCACACCCCTAGGCACCCAACCCTCCGACATCCCGGCGTCACCGGGGAGCCTGCCCTGAGCCTGTCGAATGGGGGACCCAGCAGCAACCACCAACCAGACCCCGCCCAACCCACCCCTGACAACCAACCAGACCAAACGCTCCCAACCTCCGTAGGGCTGCCGTCGCCGGTTCCGCCCGCCTTCCTATTCCTTGTCTGAGCACGTATCATTCCGCCGAGCGACCACTCGTTGGCGCAGGCTTGACTTCACCATGGGCGGAAAATGGCAGCGCGCACTATTGAAAACCCCATTCTCAACTCAGCGTTTGAAGATCCGAGTTGCCACCTTCGCATCAACGTTCAGAGAACCACCGACGACATCGCCGAAGGCCGCCGGCCCAATGCCTGCCTCGTACCTATTCGCGAGACCTGGCGACTCGGCGGACAGCGCGTAGTCACGGGCGAATTGAACCAGCATCGGCTCGACGAGAACGGGTTAGTCGAGCCTATCCGTGAACGCATCGCACTCTGGCGTCAGGGCGAGTTCCACTGGCAGTCCATACCGAAAACATGACTCACCAGCAGGTGATGGCTACCCCCATACCCGCCAACCCAGATTTGGCGCTGCCGACAGAACTTTCCCCAGACTATTTGATCGGAAAATTTGAGTACTTTTCGTCTATTGGAATCTGGCCAAGTAAGACTGTGCTTGATCCTAATCGTTGGTTAGGGAACTTCTTGCATGACGAACTTGAACATGCCCTTTACCTTCTCAATGCATTCATGTATTTCTCACAAAGCTTGGTCGACCAGATCTTCAGCACTGCAATAAGGACCATTGGGAGGTTGATGACTAGGGATCAATGGAGAGAGTTTCTAGATGGGGTACTTGTCACGCTGGTCACAGGAGAGGAGCCGAACGTAACGGATAGCGGTCACGTTTTCGCCCGAAAGGCGAGGCACCTCGGTATCCCGGAAGGACGTATCAAGAGTCCAGACGAAGCTTGTGATCTTATACGGAGCGGATTCAACGGACCGGTTGTTTTTGTTGATGATTTGGTCGGCACTGGAAGTCAGTTTATCGAAACTTGGAACCGTACATACGGTCCCAGTTGCATGTCATTCGCAGCGCTCGCGGGAGTCGTCCCAGCAAAGTTCTATTACTGTCCAGCATTCTGCACGCAGTTTGGCCTTCGTGAAATCAACTTGTCCTGTCCGGAGGTCACAGTCAGCCCTGGAATCCTCATTCCAGACAGCTACGGGACATTGGCATCCAACTCCGTTGTATGGCCTTCGCGTCTCAAGGACACCGCCGAAGCGTTCCTATTGTCAGCAAGTGCGAGAGCACAGATTCCTGACACGGGCGGTGCTACACCTGACGACTGGCGGGGATTTGCGTCACTGGGATTAGCCATTGCATTTGAAGACTCAGTGCCAGATGCGACTCTGCCAATAATCTATTGGAACCGCAACGGTTGGCGCCCTCTTATACATAGAGCAGCGTGATGCCAGACTTATCTCAGGCTCAGTCAGAAACTCTCACCCGAATGAGCGAACTCTTTGGTGCTCATAAAGCCGAATGGCTCGGACCCCGCCTCTTTGAACTCTTCTCCGCGCCGGATTACTTCCCTGAGATGACCACTTCACGCCCTTGCATACTGGTAGGCGGACGTGGCACCGGAAAGACCACGGTTCTTCGAGGACTATCGTATCAGGGACAATTCGAAATAGAGAAGAGAGATTCTCAACGCGTACACTCCTGGCTCTACTACGGATTTTACTCGAGGGTGGACACAAACCGGGTAGGCGCATTTAAAGGTCCGGAACTCTCAGAATTTCAGTGGCGTCGCAGGTTCGCACACTATATGAACCTTCTTATGTGCGTTCAGGCACTTCGCTTCCTGTCGTGGTTTCACGAGACTACTGGCAATACCACGGATCTAGACCAGATAGAACTCGAGAGGATAGCTTCAGCTTTCAGCTTGCCGTCACCAGGAGACAATGATGACCTTCTCAGCAGCCTGGAACGCTCGCTGACGAAGTTCGAGGCTCATATCAATAACGTCGCAGATGATCCAGGGCCAAGTTTGTCACTCCAGGGGGCACCGGTTGATGTACTGTTTGAGGCAATCAAACGTCAAAAGGTCTTCACCAAAAAGCTATTTTTCTTCCTTATAGATGAGTATGAGAATCTCGAAGATTATCAACAGCGCTTAGTTAATACGCTCATCAAACATTCAGGTGAACTCTATTCTTTCAAGATCTGTGTTCGTGAGCTCGGCTGGCGCGTAAGAAACACTATAGCCGAGAGCGAAGTTCTCGTTAGTCCGGCAGACTATATAAAAATAGATATCACGGACGTAATGCAAGGAAGCAAATTCGAGGAATTCTCCCACAAGGTGTGTCAGGATCGCTTAGCTGCGCTCGTTAAGGAACGTGATAATGATGTCGCCGATATTCGCGACTTACTTCCGTCTCTATCTGAAGACGACGAAGCGACCCTGCTAGGCATCGAAGACCACAATCAGCCAATCCTGGATTCCCTTCGTGAGTTTGCACCACCAGACATCATAGATAGAATGACGCCGATGGAACTTTGCCTTCTTGGGTACTGGAGTGACAGCCATAACCAGCCTCTCAACGAAGTTTTCGCTCACTACCGTCAGAACAGAACGGCCTGGCAGACGCGACTCGATAACTACGGACACTCTTTGCTCTTTACGATACGTCGTGGACGGCGCGGCATCCGAAAGTACTACGCGGGCTGGAACACGTTTATAAAGCTCTCTGGAGGCAATATCAGGTTCCTATTACAGCTCGTTGAGGCAGGGCTTTCACGCCATCTTCGTGAAGGTAATGAGCTCAACCAAGCACTCTCCCCTGAGATGCAAACGATAGCCGCACAACTGACTGGCCGAGCGAATCTCACTGAACTCGAGGGTATCTCAGTACACGGAGCACAGCTAACCAAGCTACTTTTGAGTCTGGGCCGGGTTTTTGGACTAATGGCGTCGTCTCCCGAAGGACACACGCCTGAGGTTACTCAATTCAGAGTGGTGGGTACATGGGCAACTGAGACACAAGAACATGACACTAATACGCTCTTGACGGCCGCCGTGATGCACTTAGCACTAGCGCGTAGGAGCGGAAGCAAACTCATGTCGAAGGGTGACATACGGGACTGGGAATACATGATATATCCCATTTACGTCCCCTTTTTCAACTTTAGTTACAGACGCAAGCGAAAGATGCACCTGAAGCCGGCTCAGGTTCTAGCACTAGTCGACGAACCTAGCCGAGGTATTCGCGAGATACTCGCAAACACCGAGCGATCAGACGACGAGCCCCTACCCGAACAGCTTCAACTCTTTGAGTTATTTTATGCCGATTCCAGTTGACAAGCCTATTCTCACGAGACTCTATGACGGCTGGCGTACATTTCGGTTAGCACCAGGTAGCACATACATTCACGGCACATCTGTCGAGGAACGCAGCGTCCACCCAGAGGCATGGGAGGATGCTGCCACCGAAGTCACTTTCGTACGCCTTATATCGCTCGACGTTACACGACCCCCAGATTTCTTCCGATGCATAGCCGAAATCAACGATGTCAAGAAGACGCTTCACCTACGTAGTGGTGCCCAGCTAGAGAAGTTCTTTCTAAAGATCAACTCAGAGACTACTTACCTCGACATCACTGGCCTCTCACACCATGTGTGGGCCCCTCTCCTGAAGGCTGCAGTATCGCTTCAGAAGGCGCTCACGCTTGTATATGTGGAGCCACGTAGCTATACATTCAGTCCAACTCCCACTAAGGCAGAGATCTTTGATCTCAGCGAGGCGATTCATGGGATTCTTCCGCTCCCCGGATTCGGAATGTTGAGCGAGCCACTGAACGAAGAGTCAGTGATATTTGTACCCTTTCTAGGTTTCGAAGGGCGTAGGTTTGCCTACCTCTTAGAGCATGTGCAGCCGCCAATACACAACGTCTTTCCTATTGTAGGTGTGCCTGGTTTTATGCCAGAATTTCCGTTTCATACATACGCAGGAAACAGAAATATTCTTGAGGAAACCAATTTGCATACCCAGATGTATAGCGGCATAGCGAATTCGGCACCTGATGCCTTCTATCTCCTCCAGAAAATTTCTTCTGATTATCCACAGCACCTAATTAAAATTGCGCCTATCGGAACAAAACCGCACGCTCTCGGTGCCGTACTATTCGCGCTATGGACGAATCGACCCGTCGAGATCATCTATGACCATCCTATTAGAAAAGCAAATCGAACTTTCGGAAGCGCGAATATCCTCGTATACGATGTAAGTGAGTTGCTTTCGCCTCCAGCGTCCTGAGGCATCGTGGATAAGATATACACGCCTCCTCATCTTGCGGCCTTGATGGCTAGGTCTTGCCGTGTGCGTCCTATGCCAAATGAGATGTTCGTTGTCGCGGACTTTGCTGCGGGTGGCGGGGAGCTCCTTGTGGCCGCGGCGGCAGAGTGGCCATCGGCCACTCTCGTGGGAACCGACATTGACTCTCGAGCCGTGCGCAGGTTGCGTGCGACATCACGCAGATGGCGTACTGGGGTGTGTGACTTTCTGAATCCTCGATCTAGGCGAAATTCACCTTTGCTGCGAGAGCTGATGGGACGCACGAATTTAGTACTCCTCAATCCTCCATTTTCATCTCGAGGGGGCGCAAGGGTATCGGTTGCAACTACTGGCGTTACAGCAAAGTGCAGTATGGGTCTTGCATTTGTGGTAGCCGCAATTGAGTACTTGGTCGTCGGCGGAGAGCTGATTGTCGTGCTGCCAGAAGGTTCGCTGACTTCCGAAAAGGACTCTATGACCTGGAGTCTATTGCGCAGTATGGGCGACATCGAAGTTGTAAAAGCCAACGGGCAGCGAACCTTCCCACGTGCCGTCGTCAGGACCGTGGTAGTGAGGTTTCAGAAGAGATTTGCTCTTCCGAAGATTGACCCTTCTCCAATTCTGAAGGCTCCACTTGGCAATTGGACGAACTCTGGTCCGAAAGTTCACATCGTAAGGGGCAACACTGGCGTCAACGAGATCGCTCGCAGTCCAAATTGCACAGAGTCAATTGGCTTCGTCCACTCAACGAATCTGCAAGACTTTACGATTTGCTCGCTCTTTGAAGTCGGGATACGGGTCGGTCGCAGGGCGTCTGGTCCAATGGTTCTGTTGCCCCGTGTCGGTCAACCAAGACGCAAGAAAGTCGCGCAATTCCTCGACACAAAGCAACTGATTATTTCTGATTGCGTGATAGCTCTGACATGCGATAGCACCAAGGCTGCTCAGCACTTGTGGAAGGATTTACAGGCCAATTGGAGTCTGCTGAAGAAAGAGTATGTTGGATCTGGTGCCCGATACCTCACAATCCGGAGACTTAGTGATCTGTTGAGACGTCTTGGATACTCTCCACAGATTTCAGAGCCGAGTGGCCGTGCGTTGTGATCGAGGGTATACAAACTGACCGCCATGTCCTCAAGGCTCTGTTCGCATGCTGCTGTCTCGTTTGTAGCGACCTCCACTCCAAGGTGAGCCTGTGCGTCCCGTAGACTATAGGACCCTGATGAATCGCGACGATGGTCTTCGCTATGCCGACACTCTCACCTAAAGCCGGTATCAGTTGAGGGACCAAGTGGGCTTCGAACCCACGACCTCCGGAATGCGAGTGCGGCGCTCTTCCGACTGAGCTTTCGGCCCTTAGCAACACCTACAAGGGCTGCGCTGATCTCCCTCGATCCACTCCCCTGCTCCCTCGATCAAACCGCGCTCTCTCGCCTCCCCAGACCTGGCAAGCCTCTCGAACAGCTACCATCCCGATCCGCCGGCCGTCTTTGGCCATGCCGTCCCTGCTATCACTGTCCAGAATGCAATCACCGCCAGCACCCCAGCCCTTCCCTCTCACACTCCTCTCCCCACCCAATCCCCCTCTCGCTCCTCTCACCTCTAACTTCTTCCATTCCCCCACCCACCAACCACATCCCCGCGTCCCCGAATGCCTGTCCTGAGCTTGCCGAAGGGCCCCGTCCTACGCCCGTCGAATAGCCTGTCCTGAGCTAGTCGAAGGAGGAAACCCAGCAGCACCCAAGACGTCATCCCCGCGCAGACCCTGCCCCAGCCTGCCCCGGACACGATCCGGGGCGGGGACCCAGCACACCGATCAGTCCCAGCATCCCCTGCGCCCCTTGTGAGCCCGCCGAACTACACCCCCGGCAATCCAAAACGTCATCCCGGCGTCCGCGGCCGGGACCCAGCACCCCGATCAGTCCCAGCGCATCCAACCCACCCCTGGCATCCCAGCCTGACCAGACGCTCTCAACCTTCCACTCCAACTCTCACTCCTCTGCCCTCTCACCTCTCCCCTTCTTCATTTCCCTCTGCCCTTCCCCCAATTGCCTTCCCCTCCCCACAAATGTACACTATCCGAGTAAGCCTCACAACCCCGGCCCCACATGCCCACCGCCGTCGCTCTCCTGCCCCTCCGCTCTTTCCCCATCCCATTCCAATCTCACTTCTCTGCCCTCGCCCCTCTCCCCTTCTTGACTTCCCTCTCCCATCTCCTCGCCGCCCTCATCCGCGCCCTCCGTATCTCCGACATCCCGGCGTCCCCGAGAGCCTGCCCTGAGCCTGTCGAATGGGCGACCCAGCAGCACCCAACACCCTCACGTAAACCCTGCGTCCCTGGTGAGCCTGCCGAACCACACCCCCTGGCAACCCAAGTCGTCATCCCGGCGTCTTCAGCCGGGACCCAGCGCCATGATCAATCCCAGCGCAACCTGCCACCCCGTCGGCACACGCATCCCGAGCGCACCTCCCCCTCCCCCTCCGCTCTCACTTCTCCACCCTCTCCCCCCAACCCTTCCACCCACCCTTCGTCGCCAACCCGCCCAAAAATCCGGCCCAAGCTATCTCTCGCCAGCCGGGATCCCCTCTGGGGATCCCGGCTGGCGAGAGATAGCTCCCCCTTCACCCCCACCCACGTCCCGCCGCCACCACCCCGCCCAGCGGACGCCCCAGCACCCCTTGCTTCTCGTCCTCTCCAGGGGGCGCAACCTCGCGTGGTGTCAGGCGATTTGTGGTTGCGCCGCTCTGACTCCCTCTCACTTGAGGGAGAGGGTTGGGGTGAGGGTGGCTGCCACCCACAGCACCCACGCCGAACAGCCAGCACCCAACCACACCCCGCCCGCCTTTTCCTCCCTCGACCTGCGAGAGAGGGCCGGAGCCTGCCCCGGACGCGATCCGGGGGTGAGGGTCTTCCGGCCGAGGCCGCACCCCCAATGCCCGTCGCTCCACCACACCCCGCTCACTCCCCAAACTCGCCCAAAAAACGCCCCGCCGCGCCTCAAGAGTTTTTTGGAAAAAACTCTTACGCGCACGAGAGCCCCACATTTCCCGCCTACAATTCGGGGCTACTCCCACCCCACAGGCCCGACGCGTGGAATCCATCGGCCAGGCCATCGCCATCGTCCTTGCGTTGCTGGCCGCCTTTGGCGCCGCTGTTTGGGCTGCCGCCTTCGTCTGGGCCTGGCAGGACATCCGCCGCCGCACCCAGGACATCTACGTCCGCCTCTTCGCCCCCCTCCTCGTCCTCGGCCTCGGCCCCCTCGGCGCCCTCCTCTACATGCTCCTCCGCCCCGCCGAAACCCTCGACGAAGTCCACCTCCGCCAGCTCCAGGAGGAAACCCTCCTCCAGGAAATGGACGCCGCCACGCCCGGCCCCCAACTCCACGCCGCCAACGGCATCGTCCCCACCATCGGCCGCAACGTCTTCCTGGCCCCCGGCGCCCAGCTCATCGGCGATGTGCGCATCGAGGACGACGCCAGCGTCTGGTACAACACCGTCATCCGCGCCGACCTGGCCCCCGTCCACATCGGCCCCGGCACCAACATCCAGGACGGCTGCGTCCTCCACGTCGATGCTGGCCTGCCGCTGGTCATCGGCGCCGACGTCACCGTCGGCCACATGGCCGTCGTCCATGCCTGCACCATCGAGGACGAGTGCCTCATCGGCATCCAGTCCACCGTCCTCAGCGGCGCCCACATCCGCCGCCACTCCATCGTCGGCGCCGCCGCCATGGTCGGCGAGGACAAGGAATTCTCCGAACGCCGCCTCCTCCTCGGCGTCCCCGCCCGCCCCGTCCGCGCCACCTCCGACGAGGAAATCCGCCACCTCATCCTCGAACGTGCCCGCGAATACCGCCAGACCGCCGCCCGCGCCTTGCGCGCGGCCGGCGGCGGGTGACGGGGGAAACCGGGCGGCAACCTCGACCGGGCTACGGCGTCCGCATCCGCGAGATCGACGCGTCCCGTCGACCCCGCGAACGCCTCGCCCGCGACGGCACCTCCAGCCTCAGCGACCACGAACTCCTCGCCCTCATCCTCCGCTCCGGCTCATCCCAAGGCAGCGCCCTCGAACTCGCCCAGGCCCTCCTGGCCAAATTCGCCTCCCTTCGCGGACTCTCCGACGCCACCATCGACGAACTCACCAGCGTCCACGGCGTCGGCCTGGCCAAGGCCGCCGAGATCAAGGCCGCCCTCGAACTGGCCCGCCGCCTGCAAATCGAAGCCGCGGGCGAACGCCCGTCCATCGAGAGTCCTGCCGACGCCGCCCGCGTGCTGGCCGGCCATCTCAACGATGCCAGCGACGAACGCCTCGTCGTGGTGTTGCTCGATACCCGGCACCGCGTCCTCCGTGTCCGCCAGGTCGCCCAGGGCGCCGTCAACGCCGTCAACGCCCGCATGGCGGATCTCTTTCAGGAAGCCGTCCGAATCGGCTGCACCGCGCTCCTCCTGGCCCACAACCACCCCAGCGGCGATCCCACCCCCTCGCCCCAGGACGTCGCTCTCACCCGCCGCGCCGCCGAGGCCGGCAACCTGCTAGGCATCAAGGTGCTCGATCACATCGTCGTCGCCCGCGGCGCCGGCGGCTTCGTCAGCCTTCGGGAGTCCGGCCATGAGTGGTAACCCGCCGGTTCGACGGCCTCGAGCCCGGCTGCCAAACTGCCGTCGCCAGCCGGTCCGGCGTATGACCAAAGCTCAAATGCCCAACCTCTCCACAGGCAGCAGATAGGCAGAACCAATGCGCATCGTCTCCATCGAACCCCTGCAGTGCTCCAACGGCTGGTCGCCCTGGACCTTCGTCCGCGTCGAAACCGACACCGGCCTGGTCGGCTTCGGCGAATGCAGCGACTGGCAAATGCCCCGCGCCCTGGCCGCGGGTGTACATGATCTGGCCACCGAAATCATGGGCAAAGACCCGAGACAGGTCGTCGCGCTGACCAACGACATGGCATTCCGCATGCGCCAGAACATTGGCGGCGTCGCCCGCAAGTCGCTCGCCGGCATCGAGGCCGCGCTCTGGGACATCAAGGGCCAGGCTCACGGCGCCTCCATCTCCGGACTTCTCGGCGGACCCACCCGCGACAGCATCCGCCTCTATTGGTCCCACTGCGGCAGCTACCGCCTGGCCCATCAGAAAGTCCTGGGCACTCCCCCCATCAACACCTGGGACGACTTCGCCGACCTGGGACGCGAGGTTGTAGCCAGCGGGTACACCGCGCTTAAAACCAACCCGCTCTGTCCAGCCGAGGCCGGCCACTTCGCCCGTCCAACCGACGGCAACCTGGAACGCGGGGACCTCGCCATCATCGTTCGCCAGATCGAAACCATGCGTGAGGCCGTCGGCCCAGACATCGACATCTGCCTTGATCTGAACTTTCGCTATCGTCCCGCCGCCGTCATCCAGATCGCCGACGCGCTGGCCCCTTACGAGCTCTTCTGGATCGAATACGACAGCTACGACCCCGAGGCGCTGGCGCACGTTCGGCGCTCCATCCGCACCCCACTCTGTTCAGCAGAAAACCTGACCGCCGTGCACGACTACGCCCGCTTCTTCCAGGCCGGCGCCATGGACGTCGCGATGATCGACGTGGCCTGGAACGGCATCGCCCAGTCCCTGCACATCGCCGAAATGGCCGCCGCCCACGAGGTCTACGTGGCCCCGCACAACTACTACAGCCACGTCTCCACCTTCATGTGCGCCCACGTCGCCGCCTCCGTGAGCAACCTCCGCATCATGGAAACCGACGTCGACTCCGCCCCCTGGCGCGACGACCTGGTCAGCGTGTCCCCCACAGTCGACAACGGCTGGATGCAGATCCCCACCACCCCCGGCCTCGGCACCGCGCTCAACGAGGAAGCCCTGGCCGCCCACCCACCGCTATTGAGCTAGCCAACGTGAACACCGCTGAACACGCGCTACTTACCGAGGTCTTTCCGCACGACGCCCGCCGTGATCCGCGCGGCGTGCTCGTGCTCGGCGGCGCACCCGTCGACCGGCTGATCGACGCGCACGGCACCCCGCTGTACGTCTTCGACGAGGCCACCCTGCGCGCCCAGTGCCGTGCTTACGCCCAGCCGCTGGCGCGCGAGTACCCCAATAGCCTCGCCCTGTACGCCTCCAAGGCTCATCTCGATCCCACCATCGCCGGAATCGTGGCCGCCGAAGGCCTCGGCGCTGACGCCGTCTCGAGCGGCGAGATTCGCGTGGCACTGGCCGGCGGCATGCCGGCCGACCGCATCGTGTTCCACGGCAACAACAAGCTGCCCGAAGAGATTGAATACGCACTTGACTTCGGCGTCGGACGCATCGTCGTCGACAGCCTTGATGAGCTCGACCTGATCGCCGGAATTGCGGCGCAACGCACAGGCCCGCCTGCTCCGGTCATCCTGCGCATCACCCCCGGCGTGGAAGCTCATACCCATGAGTACATCCGCACCGGCGCGATCGACAGCAAGTTCGGCCTGCAACTCCACTCCGGCGCCGCAGAGGATGCTGTAGCGAGAGCGCAGGCCACGGACTCCGTCGACCTAACCGGTCTGCATGCCCACATCGGCTCGCAGGTCCTCGATGTCGAGCCCTACGCTGACTCCCTGGGCATCGTCCTCGATTTCGCCGCCACCATGAGCGACCGCCACGGCCTGGTGCTCCGGGACATCAGCCCGGGCGGCGGTTTCGGCGTCAGCTACAGCGAAGCCGACGATCCCCCCGCGGCCGGCTCCTTTGTGGAAGTCATCGCCGCCACCCTCCGCGCGCGCAGCCTCGACCCGGAACCACGGCTGCTAATCGAACCTGGCCGCTCCATCGTCGCCCGCGCTGGCGTGGCGCTATATCGAGTCGGAACGATCAAGGAAATCCCAGGCGTGCGCACCTACGTGTCAGTGGACGGCGGCATGGCCGACAACATCCGCCCTGCCCTCTACGGCGCCCAGTACCGCACCCTCATTGCCAACCGCCCGCCTGACGGTTCGCGACAACTCGTTACGGTCGCCGGCCGCTACTGCGAGTCCGGCGACGTGCTGCTGCGCGACATCGAACTTCCGGCGTTGCAGCGCGGCGACATCCTGGCCGTCCCCGCAGCCGGCGCCTACCACATGGCAATGGCCAGCAACTACAACCTGGTCGGCCGACCCGCCACCGTGCTCGTGAGCGATGGGCAAGCCCGCGTCACCAGGCCGCGCGAGACCGACGCGGACCTACTCGCAGCGTTCTCCCCGATCGAGACTTAGCTCGGAGGCGGGTTCTCCGCCAGCGCCGCCCGATAGGCCTCGATCACAGCCATCACCTCGGCCTCGGGAATCCCCTCACGGTCGCCGTCCCCGATCGCACGAAACCGGTCCGCCAGCCCCCAGGCTACGTCCGGCGCGGGAAGGTCAACGTAGCGGGGAATGATATGGGCATGCATGTGAGGAACGCTCTCGCCAAACGCCACCACATAGCTGCGCTCAGCCCCGGTCACTTCTTCCAGCGTGCGCATGAAGTGCCGCAGCGCCGGACCGAAGTTCGTCGCTTCGGCGTCGCTGAACCGCGCCGGCCCCTGCACGTGGCGCTGCGGCTGCAGGAGAAGCCAGCCGGCCAGGGGAAATGGCGCGCCGGTGTGCCGGATGAGCCACAAGTCATTCTCAAAGATCACGCCGCCCGCGGATTCTTCTTCGCCGGCGTTGGAGTGGCAGATGCCGCAGGATGGGTCGTAGGACGCGTGCTTCATGGGTGGCCTCCCTGACGATTGGCGCCGGTACGCATCATGCCACGGGGCCGGGATCGAAGGCGTCTTCGTCGCTGTATTCGGTGCGCCGAATGACCTCGGCCTCCCCGGTGGAGACAGTCAGTTCGCCGTTCACCAGCCGGATCGGAAAGCGGTCCATCGGCCGCTGCGCCGGCCCGCGTAACAGCTCGCCGGTAAGGCCGAAACGCGACAGATGACACTTGCATTCAAAGATGCCGTCAACGGGCGGTGGAATGGTGCACCGCAGGTGCGGACACTGCCGGTACAGCGCTATGAAGCCATGAGGGCCACGCACCATGTAAAACCGGCCGCTGCCCCACGACTTGACCTCGCCCACGGCGTAGTCCTGCGGCCGACCGGCATGAACCAGTCCGCCAAAGGCCGGGGATGGCGGCGGGCTGATCAACCGCCAGGCCAGCGCCACCGCGCCGCCCGCCAGCGCAAGCACGGCGGGAACGATCAGACTTCGCCGAGACCAGCCGGGGCCGACGGTCTTCACGCGACGTGCGTTTCCGTCAATCCGGCCACGAGACGTCAGCGCAATCCGGCCGCGCGCACCGCGGCCCGGTGCGCCGCCCACTCGGCGGCATCGTCCAGCGCCAAGAGTTCAAAGCCGGGTGCGACTCGCCGTAGCGCCGTTCCAATGATGTGGTCTGCAAGATGTGGGTTCTTGGGCAGCACCGATCCGTGGAGATAGGTGCCGATGGCATTGCCGGTGACCGCACCCTCCGTGGCGTCCTCCGCGTTGTTGCCGTGTCCCTTGAGAACCTGCGCCAGCGGGGCCGTTTTCGGCCCGAGGTATGTTCGTCCGCCATGGTTCTCGAATCCGACGAGGCGCGAGTCGTTCCACTCACAAACCACGTTGCCGATACACCGCGGGATGTCCGCACCGGGGTGCACCGTTTCCGCATCGAACACGCCGAGACCCGGAAGCTCCGAGCCGTCGGCGGCGCGGTAGCGGTGGGCCATCAGCTGGTAGCCGCCGCAGACCGCCAGCATCGCCGCACCGTCCCCGAGATCGGACAGGATGCGGTCAGCGTTTCTCGTTGTTAGTCCCCGGCTTGCCAGCTGCTGTTGGCGATCCTGGCCGCCGCCGATCACGTAGAGGTCGGCCGCTTCATCGAGCCGGTCATTCCACTCCAGTCGCTTGATTCGTGGGGTGATGCCACGCCACCCACATCGTCGTTCCAGGCAGGTGACGTTTCCGCGATCGGCGTACAGGTTCATGAGGTCCGGATACAAGTAGGTAATGCGTAGAGTCGGACCGGACGTGCTCATGCTGCCGCCTGCCAGTACGGACTGACCCAGCCGCGCCGGGCACAAATCGCGCGGAGATCAAGCATGGCGGTGTAGGTAGCCAGCACGATCAGCCGGCGAGCCTGGCTGGCGGGTTCGGCTGCAAGCGCGGCGTCAAGCGGCGGTGCGATGCCGACACCGACCTGTACCTGGTCAACGGCAGGAACCACGCGCGCGTATTTGAGGCGCAGCGCGAGGTCCTCAGCCCGGTCTCCTCCAACGAATAGACGGCGCGGCGATAGGCGTTCGAATTCGACGTCCCAGATCCAGGACACGTCCTCGCCGTCGGCAACACCGTCGTTGAGCAAGACCAGCGTATCCAGCGGCTTGGGTTCGGAACGCAGGAGGTCGAGCGTCTGGTTCGCGCCGGTCGGGTTCTTGACGAGGAGTAGCGTGATCGTGGCGCCAGGCGCCGAAATGGTTTCGGCACGGCCGAAGGCTGGTTGGAACGATTCGAGAACGGCGTAGGCGCGGGCGGTGTCGATTCCCGCGGCGCGTGCGCCAGCCAGCCCGGCTGCGAGGTTGTAGGCGTTGTAGAGGCCGGGCAGCTTAACCTCGATCTGACGACTCGAATCTGGGGTGACCAGTTTGAAGGAAGAACCGTTGAGTCCGCGGGGTTGAAAGTCCGTGGTACGAACGTCGGGGTCGGGGCGGTGGAAGTCGCAGGACTGGCAGCGGTAGTTGCCGAGGTGGGCGTAGACGACGCGGTCCCAGTGGAGGCGGCCGTCGCAGATGGGGCAGCGGCGGACGTCGGCCCAGGCGTCGGGGGTTGTGGAGTCGCTATCGACGTCGGCGCCGAAGAATAGGAGGGGGCCGCGGTGGCGGCGGGTGACGGCGACGACGGCGGGATCGTCGGCGTTGGCGACGACGGTTGCGTTGGGGTCGAGACGGCCGATGGCGTCCTGCCAGGCGGCGGCGGTGCGGTCGACTTCGCCGTAGCGGTCAAGCTGGTCGCGGAAGAGGTTGAGGAATATGGCGACGTGGGGGCGGATGGTTGGGGCGAGGGCGGCGAAGGCCCATTCGTCGAGTTCAAGGATGGCGCGGAGGTTGGGGGCGTGGCGGATTTGGCCGGTCCAGTTGACGTGGGGGAGGAGGGCGGCGGCGAGGCCGCGTTCGAGGTTGGAGCCGGTGGGGTTGGTGAGGACGGGCTGGCCGGCGGCGCGGGCGAGTGCGGAGATGGCAGCGGTGGTGGTGGTCTTGCCGTTGGTGCCGGTGACGGTGATGGTGGAGTGGAGTTGCTGAAGGCTGGCGGGGACGAAGGAGGGATCAATGGCGGAGGTGACGAGGCCGCTGACGGCGGTGCCGCCGCCGCGGCGGGTGAGGCGGGAGAGCCAGCCGGCGGTGCGACCGGCGAGGGCGGCGGCGGGGCGGCGGAGGGGCATGGTGGATTGTGCGGTGAGGCGGCGACTGGCGCTAGGCGATTGGCGATTTCTGGGGTCCTCGGACCCGCCGGGGAGGCGGGACGGCGGGGCGGCGTGGGGATGGAAATTGGTGGGGGGTGAAGGGGGGAACAGTCTCTCGCCAGCCCGCCCCCCAGAGGGGGGCGGGCTGGCGAGAGACTGTTTGGGCGGATTTTTTGGTGGGCCGGGGAGGCGAAAAAGGGGGCCGTGCGCTCGAGACGCAAGGGAGGTCGGGGTGGCTGGTAGGGCCCGGGTTGTTGGGTGCCGCTGGATCCCGGCTGAAGACGCCGGGATGACGTTGCGCTGGGAAGGTTGACTGGTGGGAGTGGGTGAGGGAGGAGTGAGTTGAGTGAAGTGAGGAGTGCGCGTGGGAAGGGAAAGGGACAGGGTTGGGGGACGGGGAAGGGGCGGAGCGCAGGAAGCTTGAGAAGGGCGAGGAGAAGGACGGCGGGGGGCATTGGGAGTGGGGGGTTGGGAGGGTTACTCAGATAGTGTACATTGTCGGGAGGCGAGAGGCAAGGGGGAGGGGGAAGAAGGGGAGAGGGTAGAAGGGAGAGCACCTGTGTTAGGCGTCAAGGATTAGAGCATGGTGGGATCCCAGATGGTCTGCGTGCGGCAGAGGGCGTTGCAGATCACGAGCAGCTTGCGCAGGCAGGCGACGAGCGCCACCTTGGCCGGCTTGCCGGCGGCGATGAGGCGCTGGTAGAAGGCCTGGATGCGGGGGTTGTGGCGGGTGGCCGTCAGGGTGGCCATGTAGAGCGCGGTGCGCACCGGCGCGCGGCCGCCCCAGCAGCGGCGGCGCCCGCGCCGGGTGCCACTGTCGCGGTTGAAGGGCGCCACCCCGACCAGGGCGGCGATCTGCTGGCGGGAGCAGGCGCCCAGTTCGGGCACTTCGGCCAGCAGGGTGGCGGCGGCCACGGGACCGATCCCGGGGATGCTCTGCAGCCACGTGGCACGCGCCCGCAGCGTCGGCTCCGCCTCCACCAGCGCGGCCAGCTGGCGCTCCACCTGGGCCAGGGCCGCCGTCCGCGCGGCGGCCACGGGGTCGAAGCCCAGATCCAGATGGGTGGGGGCGTGGCGGCGCCGTTGCTGGTCGGCCGCGCGATCCGCCACCAGTTGGCGGCGCCGGCGGCTCAAGATCTGCAGGTCCTCGACTACGGCGCTGGGCTGGGGGCGGAGCGGGGGCCGCACTTCGGCCGCGAAGCGGGCGAGGACCTGGGCGTCCAGCCGGTCGGTCTTGGCCAGCCGGCCCAGGGCGCGGGCGAAGTCGTGGGTCTGGCGCGGATTGACGCGCACGACCGGCAGGCCGGCCGCGGCCAGGTTCGCCACCACGAGTCGCTCGTAGCCGCCGCTGGCTTCCAGCACGATGCGGGTCGGCCGCAGGGCCTGGAGTTGTTCCGCTAAGCGCCGCAGGCCGCCGCGCGAGCGCGGCACCGTCCAGGTCGCGCCGGTGGGCTCGACCGCGATGTCCAACTGGGCCTTGGCCACATCGATCCCGACCCCTACGTCCCCTGCGGTCGCCATTGGGTACCCTCCGGCCACGCTGGCGACGCGCCCTGCCTTGCAGATTCGGGCTCGTGAGGATCACGGCCCCGGCACCTGTTCGGGCTCTGCGCCAGCGTCAGGGCCGGGACGACCCTGCTCTCTCGCGGTCTCTCACGACCAAGGAGTGATCGGTCTGTCCCGGCCCGTGCACTGTCACCCTGGGAATTCCAAGGCTCGCGGAACACACAAGGAGTGAGAGTCGGAGAGGACGGGGAGGTGCGCTCGGGGGGCGTGGGTGGACGGGGTGGCAGGTTGCGCTGGAGTTGATCATGGCGCTGGGTCCCGGCCGGGGACGCCGGGATGACGGCGGTGTGTTCAGTGGGGTGGGGGGATGTGTTCAGTTTTTGGGTGAATGTGTTCAGTTTTCGGCCCGATGTGTTCACTTTCCGGCCGAATGTGTTCAGTGAGGAAGGGGAGAGTGGAGAGGGCAGAGGAGTGAGAGGGAAGAGGGGCTGATGCGCTCGGGGGGTGGGCGTGGACGGGGTGGCGGGTTGCGCCGGGAGTGATTATGGCGCTGGGTCCCCCATTCGACAGGCTCAGGGCAGGCTCCCTGGGGACGCCGGGATGACGACGGTCGGGACCGGGGCGGCGGGTAGGATGGGGGCAGTATCAACGGGGCGGCCCCGGTGCGTGCAGCGGGGACGGTTGAGATTTGGTCGGCGAGTTTGCCGGCACTACGAAGGGGCGCCCACGTGCAACACCTAGTCCAGAGACGAACACTCAGCAGCGTTCGGTGTATCCGATGACGGCCGATCTGTCGGCGCTTGACATGGAGCGGCGGTTGACGGCGATTGAAGCCGCGCTGCCGACGTTTGCGACCAAAGCCGACATTCAGGCGCTGCGAGTCGAGATGCAGGAGACGCGAGTCGAGATGCAGGCGATGCGAACTGAGTGGAAGTCTGACCTTGGCGAGATGCGGTCGGAGTGGAAAGCTGAGTTTGGCGATTTGAAGGCCGAACTGCACGCTCGGGAGGCGCGGCTGATCAAGTGGATTGCCGGGCTGATGCTGGCCGGGGTGGCGGCCGCGGCCGGGCTGGCAATTGCGGTGAACCAGGTTCTTGCGGCCGGCGTGGGGGGCTGATCGGGGCTCACGCAGGACGCGACGAGGGCTGACGAGGAATGGGATCGGGGGCCGGGGCGGGGCCGGGGATGGCGGGTGCTGGGAATGATGTCAGTGCCAGCAATGCAATCAGTGGACGCTTTGATGGCAGAGCAGACAAGGTTGGAAGGGATGGGGGTTGCGGTGGGCTCAACCCCGGTCTGTGGGCGGGCTTTTGGACGAGGATAACGACGGCTAGAAAGGGGGAGCATCAAAGGGGTGGCCCCGGTGCGTGCAGCGGGGGCAATTGAGTTTCGGCCGGCGAGTTCGCCGTCAAAACGAAGGGGCGCCCGGTAGCGTTCGGCTTGGACTACGGCGACGCTACGTCGCTTGTGATTTCACACTGGTGTACTCGACGTTACCCTTGGGCGTGCAGGTCGTCGCGCGTTGCGCGGGGAATGCCTAGATATGCCATCGGCTATTGAGTGGACGGACGAGACGTGGAACCCGGTGACGGGATGCACGCGCGTATCGCCGGGGTGTGACCACTGCTATATGTTCGCGCTCTACCCGCGGCTGCGGGCTATGGGAGTCACCGGCTACGGAACGACTCCCGAGGACATCCAGCTTCTGCCCGAGCGGTTGCGGACGCCGTTGTCCTGGAAGAAGCGGAGATTCGTTTTCGTCAACAGCATGGCTGATCTGTTCCATCAGCGCGTGCCGTTCGACTTCATATTCGACACTTTTGCGGTGATGCGGGAGGCGGCCGAGAGACGAGGGCATGTGTTTCAGGTGCTGACCAAACGGCCGGGGCGGGCTGTGGGCTGGTGGAAGGCGTACGGCGAGCGATTTCCGGAGGGCTGGCCACCGAATGTGTGGATTGGGACTTCGGTCGAGAGTCAGAAGTACGCGCCGCGCCTGACGGTGCTGGCACGCATTCCCGCCCCGGTGCGTTTCGTGTCGGCCGAGCCGCTTCTGGAACCGTTGGAACTCACCGAGTGGCTGGAGACTGGATCCCTGCAGTGGGTGATCGTCGGCGGCGAGAGCGGTGCCGGCGCGCGGCCCATGGACCCGGAATGGGCGCGGGATCTGCGCGATCAGTCAACGAAGGCCGGCGTCGCATTCTTTCTCAAGCAGCTAGGGGGCGTTCGGAACAAGCGCGGCGGGGATGCGGCCGTTATCGACGGTAAGTATTGGCGGCAGATGCCGGTGAGTGCGTAACGGGCTGTGACCTCTTTCGGCGGCCCCTGGACTCAAGAGAAGCTGGCGATCATCGGCGCATATCTCGAAGCCTATACAACCGCCCTCAAAGATCGGCCTTTTCGACTCATTTACGTTGATGCATTTGCAGGGGAAGGATATTGGCAGCCAAGTTCGTCGTATGTATCCGAAGATTACGAAGACTTCACGGAGCTCCTTCATGGATCGACGTCTATAGCTTTAGCCGTTCGTGATAGACCCTTCGATGAGTTCGTCTTCATTGAGAAAGATCACAAACGCAGCCAAACACTTAACAACCTGAAGAGGCAACACAGCGAGCGGAGTATTAAGGTCATCCCCGAGGACGCGAATGTCGCACTGCCGACATTCTGCGAAAGCATGGACCGTTTTGACCGAGCGGTTGTGTTCCTTGACCCATTTGCGACGCAAGTTTCCTGGGACACGGTTTCCGCAGTCGCTCGCACGCAGAAGATTGACTGCTGGATCTTGTTTCCCATCAGCGCAATTGCACGCATTATGCCGACAGGAAGCATTCCTCCGGCGGCTTGGGCATCGCGGCTCGATCGAATTTTCGGAGGTCGCGAGCATTGGGAGGTCGTCTATCAAGAGCCCGCACAGCGGTCGTTTTTCAAAGAGATGGAACGATTGGAGAGAGCATCCGGGAGTGAACAAATTGCCGAGTGCTATTGGAAGCGTCTCGAATCTGTGTTTGAGAAGGTCTCGCCAACCAGCCGGACCCTTCGAAACTCCAAGAATTCGCCGATGTTCGAGCTCTTCTTCGCCGCCGGCAATGCCAGAGGCGCAGATATCGCTGTGCGAATAGCAAGGCACATTCTGGAGCGCCTATAGCAAGCGTCCAGCTCGCGCCGCCTTAGTTACTACGACGGTAGCGTGAGCCCAATCGACGCGCGTCGGTGATAGAAGATCTCGGAGTCATCGAGCATGCGACTGAGCATGGAGATGGGGTCCTGGCGATACCGGGAGAGCACGTCGGCTGAACGAGTCAGCATGTCCACCGGCAGGACGAAGATCGCGGCAACGGCGATGCGGATGGCGTAGCCGTCGCGGCCCCGGTCGTCGTTGTGGCGGAGAACGACCATGTGGCCGAGGTCGCTGTGCTCGTGCTCTTCGCCGCGGCCGACGCTGCCGAGGAGGCTGACTTGCTCGGCTGGAAGCTCGCGACGATGCGTTGGGTAACGGCTTGGATTGTTCACTGATTCGGCAGGTGCTAGGTCAAGCTACTTGGGGCTAGACCGCTACCTGGGATTCCGTGTCGCTGGCGGTGAGGGCGTTCATGTAGGCGAGGATGAGGTCTTTGGTGCGGTAGCGATCGAATGCCGCTTCGCCTTGGCGCTTGACGATGGGGAAGGTCTCCAGAATGTAGGAGGCGTCGTCGCGGGTGAGGTTGTAGTGGTGGAAGTAGAAGGCGTCGAGGAGGGCTCAGAGGTGGCGGCCGGCCTTTTGATTCCATGGAATCGTGAGCCGTGGTTGCCGAGGTCGCAGAGGGATCGGGCGAGAGGGGAGTTGGCTGCTATCGGTGGTGAGGCATGAAGGTGCTTATGGGACAACAGAAGTGTGTCGAAGGTGGGAGCGCTGAGTCCTGGATTCTAGAGGCGCTGGTTGGAGATGGTGGGTTCGGTGGCCAGGAGGTGGCGGAGGGTTGTGAGGTTGGGGAGGTTGAGGATTTTGGCGAGGGACTCATCAAGGTGGAGGCGGGCGGGGCAGTGGTGCATGGCGGGGAGGCGTTGGAAGTCGGCGTCGGCCAACTCGTCGAAGAGGTGGGAGAGGTTCCGAAGCTGCGACGTCGCGAGGCTGCGTAAGTCCAGAACTGGGAGATTCTGAAGATCGGCCTTCTTCATCGCGCCCCAGGAACCTTCGGTTCTGGTTCGTCGCGAAACAATGGTCAACACGCCCAGGCTGGAATTCAACCAGACAACAAGCGCCTTTTCGGCTGCGACGCTATCGACGTTGACGGAGTACCACACGTTTGACAGGACACTTCTGTCGCATCGCATAGCGACGACCCGAGCGGTGTCAAGGCGAAGCCGTTCGGCGACCAGGAACTGACTGGACTGCTTCCAAAGGTACTCGCCGTAGCCCGGTCGCTGTCCGCCTCGCGGCCTTACTAGCGGTGACAAATGAGCGTTTGGTCGGCATACCAGCGACGTTCGTTGGTCGGTGTTGTGTCCCTCGACCATCGGATATGCCGTCGTGGATCTGGTCCTGTCGAACCCATCGATGAGGCGCCTTCTGTCCGGGCCGACTTGAGCCAGTGAATTGAACGTGCATAGTGGGATTTTGTACGCTTGGCCTTCTGCCCCCCCCCCCCCGCTAACGAATATCTCGCCAGCCTCCAAGAGCTTGCGAGCGGTGCGAAGCAGGTCAGCGCGGGCAAACTGCACACCGAGCCATTGGTTGCCGACGAGCGTTGACTCCGAAATGGACACGACTTCGCCGACATGGTGACCATCAACTTCGAGTAGCGCAGTACCCGTGTCTTCGAGTCTGGCCGGCGTGGTGGCGCTGATGGCCTGGGCCACACGGTGTGCCTGAGCTATGCCGTGAGGATTGCGCCATAGGTTGACGAAGGTGGTGCGAAGTTCGGCAGTCGCGCCGTTCTCCGGTCGGCGGGTGGCGATGAGAAGAGCCTCGGAAAGGTCGGTGCTATCGGAGAAATTCCAGCGTTGTGGGTCATGGGAGGTGATGACCATGTTCAAGGTGAAGTCACGCTCAATGAGCTCGCGCGTCTGCTTCCACGAGCGACCCGTGCAAACCGTGGCGGGCAACACCAGCGCCAGCCGACCCTCGCCAGGCCTCAGCCGAGGGGAGGCCGCTGCGACGAAGGCAGCCCCCATTCCCGCCACGGCGGAGGCTTGCATTTCCCGTAGACGGCGCGAGAGTTCGGCTTGAATCTTCCGCCGCTCGGCTGAAGGCAGCCTGCCAAACATCAGATTTGAGCGGGTGAACGGCGGGTTCATGATGGCAAGGTCCAGGTTCGGGAGCGTGGCCGTTTCGCCGTGGGCCGCGCCGCGCGGACCGCGACCGGACACTCTGGCCGGATCCAGGGTGGCGACGCCCATGCCAGCGGGCGATAGCGCAAACTGGACGGCCACGGAGTCTGACTCCAGGAAGTCAAGGGACCCGAGCGAAACCTCCGAGCCTTCCGCACCCAGGGGCATGACGTAGAGATTCATGCGGTCGAACTGGATCGCGGGATTGAGCATGGCGAGGCTGGTGGCGGCAAAGTGGACGGCGGAGAGTTGGACGTCGTAGCCGTGCAAGGCTTCCTCGACCATGGCTTTGTGGAGATAGGCTGAGTGCGTGCCACCGGCGTCGCGATGGCGTCGTTCGGCTTCGGCGGCGACGGCCATGAGGAGGGTGCCAGTGCCGCAGGCAAGGTCGGCCACGGTGAGGAGTGCGGGGAATTCGTGGTCGCGCCAGTCAATGTGTAGGGGCGAGTCTTCGAAAACCAGCCGGGCCAGCAGGGTGGCGGCGGGGACGGAGGTGTAGTAGGCGCCGGTGAACTTGGCGTCAGTCAGCAGGGTGTGGAAGAGACGTCCGGAGAGGTCGTGCCCCTCGACCTTGCGGGTGTGCTGGACTGCGTCGAGAAGAGGCTGGATGACGGGTAGCTGGGAGTCTTCGTGCGCGTCCGCAAGGACGTTGAGGACTTCGAGGGCAAGTTCGAAGACCGGGACGTAGTCGATCTGGTCGCAGATGAAGTGCCAAGTGTCGCGGAGGCCGGGAATGCCCCGGCGGAGGGACTCCCTGACGATGGGTACGTCGTCATTCGCGGTGGCGAGGCGGTCCTGGAAGGCGAGGGCGTTGAAGAGGACGAGGCAGCCGATGCGCAGGGCGGCGGCGCGGTCTTTTTCCTGATCGGCCTTGGCAATGATGTCGGCGATGCGACGGGCGAGGCGGGCGTGCGCGGCGATGGGACCGGCGGCCTGTTCGAGGGCGTGACCGACCACGGTTGCGGCCGCCTCCACCCGGTCGACGTTCTCCAAATCCAGGGGAAACGTGCGCAGTTCATCGGCGAGTTCGCGGACAGAACCGTGCCGAACGGGAGGTTGGGCGCGGGCTGAGCCGCGGGTTCCGTGTAGCCACCACTGGAGGTTGGCGGCTTCAAGGCCGGCCTTGGTGTCTTCCGCATACCGAAGTCTGTCGGGATAGAGGACGCCAAAGGTTCCGAGCGCCTGGGGAAAGGCGGAAAGGCGCTCATCGAGCTGGTCGTGAAGAAGTCTGCGACCGTCGTCCCACTTGCACTCGACGATGGCCTGGTGGCCGGTGCGGAGTTCGACGCTGATGTCGGGGGCGCCGTGGCGGCTGCGGCGTTCGGCGTGGGCCGCCAGACCTTGATCGCGGAGGAGTTGAGCGAGGAGGACGTTGGCGGCTTCTTCGCGGATGGTCTCAGACTGGGGTGGCATGCGCCGAATCAGCCTGGTCTGGCCACCTGCCTGGACCGTGTTCAGTCGCCCGCCCCATGACCCGCCCTTTCGTCGCCGCCCCGACGATTCATGCAGTCGGCTGGATGGTTTTGCCTTCTGCTGAAGTGGTGATGTTAGTTATCAGACGCGATATGTCAATGGTCATCGGTAATGCGCTGGATTGTCGAGGGAGTGTTAATGATGCGTGAGGAGTGGTTTGCGGTAGGTGAAACGGGGTGTGGATGTGGGGCTGGGGACGCTGGGTGAAGCGGTGGGGTGGGTTCCCTTCGACAAGCTCAGGACAGGCCCCTTCGACAGGCTCAGGGCAGGTTCTACGGGCCGCCGAAGACGGCGAGCCGGCTCGCCGCGTGCGGGTGGGGCGGGCAAGGAGGGAAGAGGGCACCCACAAGGGGCGCCCCTACGTGGTGGCCGTGCGGGGGGGGCGGAAGACGGCCGCGGACGCCGGGATGACGGAGGAGTGGGTGCGGCGGACGGGGGATGGGTACCCACAAGGGGCACCCCTACGGGATCGGACGCGCCATTGAGGGAAGGGGCGGGCTGACCATGAACGGGGGCCGGCGTCGACGGGTGCGCGGAAGACGGGCGGGTCGGGGACGCCGCCCCCATTTCGGCAAGCTCAGGGCAGGCTCTACGAAAGACTGGGCGAGGAGGCCGGGATGACCGCAGGGGTGGTTCGACACGGCCCGCCGAAGACGGCGAGCCGGCTCACCACGAACGCGTGGGCCATTCGACCGGAAGACGGGCGGGTCTGAGACGCCGCCCCTACGAAAGATACGGACGGGGGCGCGGGGAGGGCGGGCCATGAGGGAAGAGGGCGCCCACAAGGGGCGCCCCTACGTGGTGGCGGGGCGGGGGGTGCCCGGAAGACGGGCGGGTCGGGGACGCCGCCCCTACGTTCGGAGAGGAGAAGAGGGCGGGGGGTTAGTCGACGGCGTAGGTGGTGAGGGCGGTGGGGTCGATCTCGAGGCCGAGGCCGGGTTTGGTGGGGTCGGGGGTCCAGGTGGGGCCGGCGGGAATGGGGAATTCGGTGAAGAGGAGGCGGTCGGCGGCTTCGACGGTGCCCAGACACTCAACGACTTGCATGTTGGGGGTGGCCAGGGCGAGGTGGAGGTGGACGAGCTGGTAGGCATGTGACGCGACGGGGATGTTGAAGGCGTCGGCGAGGTGGGCGACTTTGAGCCACTCGGTGACGCCGCCGACACGGCCGACATCAGGCTGGGCGATGTCGGCGGCGCCGCGGCTGAGCAGGTCCTTGAATCCGTACTTGGTGTATTCGTGCTCTCCAGTGGCAATGGGGACGGTGAGGGCGGCGGCGATGCGGGCGAGGCCGTCGATGTCGTCGGCCAGAACGGGCTCTTCGTACCAGCCGATGTTGTGTTCCTCGAAGCGGCGGCCGAGGGCGATGGCCTGCTTGGCGGTGTAGCCGTTGTTGGCGTCGATGTAGAGCTCGACGTCGTCGCCGAGCTCGCGTCGAACGGCGGCGACGCGGCGGAGGTCGGCTTGGGGTTGGGTTCCGAAGTCCATGCCGACTTTCATCTTGACGCGGGTCATGCCGCGCTGGACGTAGGAGAGTTGTTCGTGGATGAGTTGGCTGTCGGTGAACGAAGTCCAGCCGCCGCTGCCGTAGATGGGGGTTGACTCGCGGCAGGGACCGAGGAGCTTGTAGAGGGGGAGTCCGAGGGCTTTGGCCTTGAGGTCCCAGAGGGCGATGTCGACGGCGGAGATGGCCTGGAAGGCGAGGCCCTTGCGGCCGAAGCCGCGGACGCGCCAGAACATGTCCTGCCAGAGGCCTTCGATGTCGAAGGGATCGGCGCCGAGGAGGAGGTCCTTGAGGTCGTGCTGGATGACGGCGCGGACGCCGTGGGAGGGGGCGGACATGCCGAGACCTTCAATGCCCTGGTCGGTGTGGAGGTGGACGAAGCAGTAGCCGCCGGCGGTCATTTGAATGGCGGTGGCGTCGGAGATGGGTGGGTCGCGGGGGACGACGAGGAGGGTGGTTTGGACGTCGGTGATTTTCATATGGTCGACCCCGTCACTTCGGGAAACGGTGCGCGGCGTTGAACGCACCTTCAGACGATCCACCTTAACCGGTTGGCCGATCTCGCCGTGTGACAGGTCCGCCGCCGATGCCGTTCGGGGCGGTGACCGGGGTGGCGCGATATGGTTCGGGGGTTGCCTGGCGGGGAAATGGGTAGCGGTTGGGAATGGCCGGTCGAGCGTTGGACGTGGCAAGCGTGGGTGAGGTGCAGGACGCGGTGCGGCGAGCGCGGGCGGCGGGGTCGCGGCTGCGGGTGGTTGGTTCGGGCGGGCTGCCACAGCCGCGGGCTGAACGCTGGGATCGAGTTTCAACCGTGGGTCTCAGGTGGATTGAGGTGGCGGGGCGGGACTTTACGGTGCGGGTGGGGGCGGGGGTGCTCTTGTCAGACCTGGACGAGGTGCTGGCGCCGCTGGGGTTGGTGTGGCCGGTGCGGCGGCTGGAGGCGCCGGGGACGGTGGGCGGTCTGGTTGGGTCGGGGCGGGGCTCGACGATTACGCCACAGGACGGTCCGGCGCGACGGTGGGTGCTGGGGGCGCGGCTGGTGGACGGGACGGGCGAGGTGCTGAAGGTGGGCGGGGCGACGGTGAAGAACTCGGTGGGGTATGGGGTGACGCACGCGCTGTGGGGTTCGCAGGGGCGGCTGGGGGCGATGGTGGAGCTGACGCTGCGGGTGCGGGGCCGGCGGGATGGGGACGAGGCGGCGGGCGAGGCGCTGGCGCGGGATGTGCTGGATGCGGCGGCAGCGCTGGTGCGGTGCGAGGACCTGGCGCCGGGGACGGCGGAGCACGCGGTGGAGGGGATGAAGGGGGCGGTGAAGGCGGTTGCTTCGTCAGACGGGTTGCGGGCGGTGGGGTGTTATTTGGAGCGGGGGGTGGCTGAGGCGGACGCGGCGGTTCTGCTGGGGCTTGGGATTAATGCAAAGGTGGAGGTGCGTGAGCGTGACGGGGGTGAGCGGCCTAGCGCTGATTGCGCGGAAGACCGCTCACCCCCGGATCGCGTCCGGGGCAGGCTCCAACCCTCTCCCACAGGGAGAGGGAGGAAGACAGCGCTTGGAGATTCCTGGGCGGTTGGGGTGGTGCGGGGGGCGCTGGATCCTGACGGGGTATTCGTCTAGGCCGTCGCGGCAGCGATTGGGGTTTCTCCCAACGGCTCTGATCAGAGTTATGTCAACCAGGGGATGGCGATTTCGCGGAGTTTTCGAATCGGACCGACCTGTCGTCGCCTATACTCTGGGCTTCTTCGGGGCGTGGCGCAGTCTGGTAGCGCGCATCGTTCGGGACGATGAGGTCGGAGGTTCAAATCCTCTCGCCCCGACCAATTTCAGTCCCCGGTAACTCATCGACATCTCACATTCCGCGCATGGTGGGATTGGTGTGTGTCGAAGGCGGTCCCGGGTAAGCGACTGAGGAGGGGCGGGTCGGAGACGCTATCTCTCGGTTGCTGGGGTGTGGTTCGACACGGCCCGCCGAGGACTCTGGGCCGGCTCACCACGAACGGGTGGGGGCCAGGGGCTAATCACCAAGAAGGTGGTTAGCAGGTGGGCTGGTATTCGGTGGGTTTGACGATGCCGGCGGTGAGCTGGAGGTGGCGGACGTAGCAGACGATCTGGTCGACCTGGGTTTCGGTGACGCCGGGGACGGGGAGCATGTTGCCGAAGGTCCAGTGGTGCTGACGGACGCCGCGTAACACGGCGAGGTGGAAGGCGGCGTCGCCGTGGTGGCCGGGGTGGTAGATGCGGTCGATGAGGGTGGGGCCCAGGTTGGTGCCGGCGGCGGCCTGGCCGTGGCATTGGGCGCAGTTGGCGTTGAAGAGGGATTCGCCTTGCCTGGCTGTCTCCGACAGTTCTGCTGGACCACTCGCGACGGCCTGAGGTGGTGATTCGTGGTCAGTGTGGGAAGCGGGGGTTTCGCCGCAGGCGAAGAGGGCGACGAGGAGAACAAACAAAAGTGGGAGGAGCGCCATGGTGGTGGGATGGCGCCCCTCCCGAGATGCCCTGGCCGGGGGAGCGCAGGGCGCCTTCCGGGGCGTCGGAAGGCAACTGGATGTCATGTGAGGCTACATGTCGACGATAGGCATGGTAACGCGGACGTTGCCACCGGCGGAAGACTGGAGGGCGCCGAGCAGGACTTCCATGACCTGGCGGGCTTCAATGGGCCCGCAGGTGGGGGTTCCGCCGTTGTTGATGAGGCTGATGAGCTCGACGACGGCGCCGGCAATGTGGCCCTGGGTGTATTGAGCGTGGGGAATCTCGGAGGTAACCAGGGTGCGGGATTCGTTGACGGTGGTGAGGGTGGCTCGCTCCTGGGTGACGCGCAGGATGCCGTCGCTGCCGAAGACGTCGACGTCGAATACGCCGGGCATGGGCTTGCACATGTTCCAGAAGGCGCGGACGTCGTTGTCGTATTCGATGAGGATGCTGACGGCGGGGTCGGTGTCGGGGTCGTGTCCGCCATCGCTGGCATAGCGAGGGCCGTAGTCCTCGAAGTTGATTTCGTTGACGGCGTAGACGGCGGTGGGGTTGCCCTGGGCGTACCAGTTGATGGTGTCGCACATGTGGGTGCCGTTGCGGAACAACATGGCGCGGGGGCCGCCCTGGTTGGCGACGACGCGCTTGACGTCGCCGATGGCGCCTTGCTCGATGAGTTGGGCGGCCTGGACCCAGGGGAACATCCAGCGGCGGGAATGGTCGACGAGGAAGGGGATGCCGGCCTTGGTGACGGCTTCGATGATGCGGTCGGCGTCGGCCAGGGAAGAGGCGATGGGCTTTTCGCAGAGGATGCCCTTGACGCCGGCCTCGGCGCCGTCGACGCAGATCTGGGCGTGGACGTTGTCGCCGGTGACGACGCTAAGGATGTCGAGGTTTTCCTTTTCGAGCATCTCGACGTGGCTGGTGTAGGTGTTGACTTCGGGGAGGGTTTCGTTCCAGTCGGCGTTGAAGTTGGCGATGGCGCCTTCGTCAAGGTCGCAGACGGCGACGACTTCGGTGTTGGCGACATGGTGGTAGGCGGCCACATGGGAGTGGGGCATGGCGGTGCCCCAGCCGGGTTCGGCTCCCTGTGCGGCCGGCCGCTGGCCGATTCCGGTGAGACCTACAACGCCGGCGCGCATTTGATCGCTCATGAGTGCCTCCGTGGCAACCCGCACGCCGGGCCGAGCCGGCGCCTGGGAGTTGATTGTACGGCGCGGGGAGCTAAAGCGACTGAAGCGCCTGGATGATGTTGGCGGCGGGGGTCAGGTCGTGGATGCCAGCGTAGATGTGTTTCCAACGAATGATGCCGTTGGTGTCGATCACGAAGGCGGAACCGGTAGAAAGGTTGTCGCCGTAGAGGTTCCAGACTTCGTATGCCTTGGGAACTTCAGTAGAGAGGTCGTAGGCGACCTTGAAGGGGACGCCGAGGCTGTCGATGGCCCACTTGGCGCCTTCGAGGTTGTCGGTGCTGACGGCGACGACCTCAGCATTTTGCGCAGCGATCTGCTCGTAGTTGTTTTGCAACTCCACGAGTTGCGTGCGACAGGTGCCTCACCAGAAGGCGCGGTAGAAGACAAGGACGACGTTCTTCTGGCCCTGGAAGCCGGCGAGGCTGATTTCGCCGCCGGTGGCGCTGGGGAGGGTGAAGAGCGGGGCCACGGGGCCGGCGGCGACCTGGGGTGCGGGGGCCTCAGTGGCAGCGGGCGGGGCCTCGGTTGGCGCAGGGGTGGGGGCGGCGGTTGCGGGAGCAGCGGTGGGCTGGGGCGCGGCGGTTGTGGGAGCCGGGGTTGGGGGCGGCGGAGGCGCCGCGGTGGCCGGGGGCTGCGTGGCCGGGGCCTGGGTCGCCTGCGGCTGCGGGGCCGGCGCCTGGGTCGCGGTGGGAGCCTGGGGCGCCGGAGCTTGCGTAGCAGCCGGCGGTTGCGTGGCCGGTGCGGGTGGCTGCGTGGGCGCAGCGGCCACGACGGTGGCGGCGGGCGCGGCGGTCTGAGGCGGGGGTGCGGGCGGCGGAGCAGCCGGAACCGCGGCGGCGGTGGCGGCGACGGCGGGCGGGGGCGCGGCGGGTTCGGGGTCCTCGCCGCAGGCGGCGAGCGAGATCGACACGGCGCCGGCGATGGCGGCGAAGGCAAGCCAGCGCAGACGGTTGCCCGGTATGTTGACCACGCCACTCATCCGCATGTCGTTCCCCAAGACTGATCAAGCGCCGGAGCGCCCGTCAGCGCCGTAATGTGGAGCCACAGCTTCCGCGTATGGCCTAAGGTTAGCGCGTTGGGCAATGCCGCGCGCAAGGACGGTGGAACGTGGCTTACAGGGAACGGTATCGGGCGGCGGTGGTTGGGTTGCGGGGGATTGGCGCGGGGGCGGTGAAGGAGACGCTGAGCGGGAACCGGCGGGCGGCACCGCACACGCATGCGTCGGCTCACAGCGCGCATGAGCGGATCGACCTGATGGCCGCGTGCGACCTGGATGGGTCGCTGCTGGACAAGTTTCGCGCGACGTGGGGCGAAGGGCCGGCGTTGTATGACGACCTGGACGCGATGCTGGGCGCCGAGGACATCGACATTCTGAGCATTGCGACCTCGGACCACACGCATGCGGATTTGGGCATCACAGCCATTGAAGCAGGTGTTCCGATGGTTTTCTGTGAGAAACCTATGACGACGTCGCTGGAGGACGCGGACGCGTTGGTTGGCGCCGTGGAGGACGCGGGGACGGCGTTCAGCGTGGACCACACGCGGCGGTGGGACCCGTTTTTCCGGCAGGCGTATGACTTCATCCAGTCGGGGCGGATCGGACGGGTGGTGCGGGTTGTTGGGACGTGGGGCGGGACGAGGGCGCTGGAGTACCGGAACGGTTCGCACACGGTGGATGCGGTGAACATGTACGCGGGCGGTTCACCCGAGTGGGTGGTGGGCGTGCATGAACCGCCGGGCGAGTGGGCGGAGCCGGCGCCGAGCGCCTTGGTGCAGTACGACAACGGGGTGCTGGCGTTCATCAACCAGACGAAGGCGATGCCGAAGTTCACCGAGTGGCAGGTGTTCTGCGAGCAGGGGCGGGTGCGGATTGGTGGGGTGCATTCGACGGTGGAATACGCCGCGACCACGCCGAGCGGGCAGGAGGATTGGCTGGAGCGTCAGTTGCCGACGCAGAAGGTGTACCGGTCGGCGATGTTGTCGAGCATCGACGACCTGATTCGGCGGCACGAGGGCGGGCCGGAGACGTTTGCGAACGTACGCACCGGGTTGATGGCGGTGGAGGTGATTGAGGCGATGCGACGGTCGCACGCGGCGGGGCAGGCGAAGGTGGAGTTCCCTCTGGCGCGTCGATAGCCAATGCGGGCATCGCCCGTCGACAGGGTCAGGGCGAGCGGCCTTGGGCTGGCGAGAGCCGACAGGGCCGCGTGTGTGAGACTCGGAGCGAGATTAATCGCCGGTCCGGCACCGGCGGGATTGGTGAGGACTGATGATGGCTGAGAGCGACCCTGCTTCCGACGCACTCTGCGATGTGGTTTACGGCCTGGCCGTCGTGGGCACGGTTTCAGCCGACGGCGAGCCAAACGGGATGACGGCGAACTGGATGTCGCAGGTTTCGTTCGACCCGCGGATATTCGCGGTGGCGATCCAGGACACGGCGCACACGCGCAAGAACATCGACGAGACGGGCGTGTTCAGCATCTCGGTGCTGCCCGAAGGGTCGAAGGACCTGTCGCTGAAGTTCACCGTAAAGTCGACGAGCGGCGAGGGTCGCTTGGAAGGCGAGCCGGTGACGACGCGCGAGACGGGAACGCCGGTGCTAGACGCGGCGACCGCGTGGTTCGAGTGCAAGGTGGTGTCGTCGTCGCAGCCGGGCGATCACGTGGTGTATTTCGGCGAGGTGATCGGCGGCGGCATGGGCGAGGGGACGGCGACGACGCTGCGCGACACGGGGATGAGCTACGCCGGATAGGCCGGCGGTGCGGTCCGGAAACCGGTTGCGCTAGGGTTGGGCGTCAGCCAGGTATCTGACAGGTCAGAACCATGAGCCTGTGGATTCGATCAGCACGTCGTGGACTACAGCGCTCGTCGCTGGTTGGTGTCGCGTTCCTGGTGGCGCTCAGCCTGGCGTTGGGCGCCTGCGGCGACGAAGAGTTGAAGCGACAGGACTACAGCACGGCCATCGCACCGGAGCGCTGCGGCGGGTCAGGCGGCGGTCCCTGCTAGACGGAGCCAGTTGACCGCTGAGCCAAGCCGGGCTTCAGCCGGAAGCGGGCGTGGTCGCGGCGGATGCGGCTAGCCGGGGGTCCAGGCGGTGACGGCGGGCCACCAGACGGGGCGGATGATCATCATGGCGAAGGCGAAGAGGACCAGGACCGCCAGGGCGATCCAGCCGGCAACCCAGCGCCGCCAGCCGATGGTCCATTGACGGCCGCCACGGAAGTGGACTTCGGCCGGGAGCATGACGCCTAGCCAGATCGCGGTTGCGAGGCCCATGGCGACGGTGCTGGTGACGAGGAAGGTTGGGCTCATCCGGTACGAGTTGGTGAGCGCGAGGCCGAGGCCGCTGGCGAGCAGCAAGGTCATGGAGGGCGCAGTAACCCAGCGGTTGAGAGCGCGCAGGACCGGTTCGGTGGGAAGGCCGTCGGTCCAGTCGCCGGCCAAGGCCATGCGACGGCCCTGGACCACCACGACAAGTGCGCCGGTAAAGGCGCCCAGCGCCGCCGTGCCACTGAACTGGTGGATGACGAGGAGGAAGTTCCAGAGCTCGAGCGTCACGTCAGGGGGCTACGAGCGCCGGACGATCAGACGCGCCAGCGCTCCCGGATTTCAGTCGGGACGATGACGCCGAAGCGAATTTCGGTGTCGGCGGTGGGCTTGTAGCTGATGGTGGCGGCGCGGGTGCCTTCGGGGACTTCCCAGCTGCGCCACCCGCGTTCATCGGCGCCTGGCGCGGGGCCGGCGTTGGCCAGACGAGCGGCGGGGGCGGCCTGGCGGGCGATGCCGGTGCCACCGCCAGCGAGCTCAAGGGTCATGACTTCCGGATCAAGATTGATTGAGCCGGTGCCGCTGTTCTGCACGACGAAGTAGGCGGAGATGAACATGAACCCGGGCTCGGCGTTGTCGAAGCTGCCGAACGAGCGGGTGGCGCCGACTTCGGTAAGGGTGATGTTGGCCCCGCCGCGGTCCACGGTTCCACCAACTTGCGCGTCGACGGGACCAGGCGGATCGACCGCCACCGGTGCGTCGGCTTCCGACTCGCCGCACGCGGCAAATGCGGCGATGAGCATAAAGCCAAGCACCACGCCGGCCAAGGCGCGGCGACGGATGCGGAATCGAGTCATTGGAAGCAACCTCGGGAGTTTGAAGGCCCGCCGTGCTGGACTGAGTGTCAGCTTATCGTATGGGGCACGCCAAGCAGCGACGATTCGGAGTTCGACCAGGCGGACCACTCCGATAGCAGCCGTCAGACGTGTCGAAGGTCTGCATGCACTCGCCAGCGGTCGCGGACTTCGTCGGAGAGGGTAAAGCCGACGCGAATCTCCTGGTCCGCGGCGGGCCGATAGCTAATGGTGGCGGCGCGGGTGCCTTCCGGCACTTCCCAGCTGCGCCAAGCGCCGAGTTCCTCGCCCGGCGGGGGACCGATGTAGCCGAGGCGGCTGCCTGGAGTGACGATCCAGTGTTTGCCAAGGGTTCCGTCGGGGAGCTCGAGCACGATCGCCTCAGGTCCCTGCGCGGGAATCTCGCTACCGGTGTTGCGGATCGAGAACCTGGCCGCGATGAAGACCTTGCCGTCGGCGGCGCGCTCGCGGCGATCGAACGAATGGGTGGCGCCGACCTCGACAACGGTGAAGGAGACGCCGTTGCGCTCGACCGCTTCGCCTGGGGCGGCGTCGATGGGACCCGGCGGCCGGACCTGTTCCGCATCGCCGGAAGCGTCCCCGGCGGACTCGCCACAGGCAGTCAGCGCCACGGCGAGCGCGACGCCAAGCAGAGCACGCAACACACGTCGTCGAGCACGGGTTGCTGGACGTTCCGTAGATAACACGAGGCTGGGCGGTCTGGGGGAATCCGGCGCGGGGCATATTAGCCTGAGACCGGAGCGGCCCGTAGGCGGCCGGCGCGTGGAAAGCCGGCGAATCGTTCCGGCGGAGGACAGCCGGTGAACGGACGACCTGCGGGCCCGAGCGCGCCGGGACAGCGGTTGCCCGCGAATTGGCGGGCCAATGGTTGACCGTGGTGGCGGTTCACCGCATCATGAGACGAGATATGGCGGGCACCGTGTATTGACGGCTGCCCTCGGACGTTTCCGCTCAGGGAGGCGCCGGATGATTTCGAGGTCGATTCGCCGCGCTGGGCGCGCGGGGAAAGTGGCGGGTGCCGGGTTGCTGCTGGCGCTGGCGTTCACGCTCACGGCGTGTGGCGACGATACGCCGAAGAAGAGCGGTGAGTTCAAGCTGAACCCCGGCGACTTCTACTGCACCGGCTACAAAGAAGGCAGCGTGGGCAACTCGAACCTGCTGCCCGGCGACCACTACTGGGAAGGCACGCTCGGCCAGGACTGCGACTCGTAGCGCTCCGGTAGGCGCCGGTTTCGGCGCGGTCTGCGGATGGCTGTCGGTCGTGTCGCCGTGCTTCATGGACGATTGAGCGTGGTGCATCGTGCTACATAGATATCCGCGCGAGGTTGCCGAGGGTGTGTTCGCCCTCGGGGGTTGGTGGGGCGCGCTGGCGTACTTAGCCGTTGGCACCGAAACGCTCCTGATCGATACCGGGGTGGCCCGCGTGGCGGGAGCAATCCAACGAGCAATCCAAACCACCGGCGTTCGCCCGGCGGCCATTGATCAGATCGTGCTGACGCACTACGACTACGATCACTCGGGAAGCGCCGCGCAACTGGCGCGAGACCTGGACGCGCCGGTGGTCATACACGAGGCAGACGCGGCGCTGGTAGCGAATCCATCGGAAAGTCCGGGCTTGCGGCGGCTGCTGTATCACCAGCCGGTTCCCCAGGTGCTTCGCTGGGAGTCTCCAGAAATCGCGCTGACCCTCAGGGAAGGGGATTCGGTGGGCGACTGGCGGGTAATGCACACGCCCGGTCACACGCCGGGAAGCATGAGCCTGGTGCGAGACGACGTGGGGATTGTGGGCGATGCGCTGGTGTACATGCTCGGCCAGTTGCGCCCCAATGTTCGGCATCTCTCAACTGACACGGCGGCGCAGGAAGCATCGACGCGACGGCTGGCCGACACGGCACTACGAACGGTGCTCCCGGGGCACTATGCACCATGTACCAAGCCCGGCGCGCTGAAAGAATTGCGGCGGCGGCTGGGGTCGTAGGTCGGGAATGCCGAGCGGACCTTAGGTAAGCTGACGCCAGCTTTGCCGGGATGTACCGGGGCGTGGGCAAAGCCGCCTGGAAGGGACTCGAGAATGTTGCCAACTCGTAGGTCAGTCGCCGCGCAGGTGCGAACCCTGCCAGCCCTTCGGTATGTGGCCATGGCCGCCCTGGCGGCGCTCGTTGCGCTGGCATTCGCGGTATTCGGATCCGTAGGGCGGGCCTCGGCGGTCCAGGCGGATTGCGAGTTCGTGCTTGGCTTCGGGGCGCTGCAGGCCATGGCGCCAAGCACGGTTGGCGCGTGCGTCGCGAACGAGCAGCACGATCCGAGCGACGGGATGACACGCCAGCGGACGTCGAGCGGCGTGCTTCTTTGGGATAAGGCGACGAATTGGACGGGCTTTACCGATGGCTACCCCACATGGGTCATCGGCCCTACGGGCCTGCAGGAGCGGCTGAGCATCGAGCGATTCGACTGGGAGCCGGCGTCAATTGCCCTGGGAGCGACCGCCGAGGCGGACGCCGCGACGCTTGCGTATGTGTCGGCAGCCATTGCCGCATATGAGCAGGACGGCCTGGACGCAACCGTGGCGCACTACAACAGCGAGGCAAGTATTGACGGCGGCCGCTCGCTGATGATGGTGGACCGATCGTCCTTGACGCTGCTGGCCGCGCCGATCTTCCGAAACCTGGTGGGAGCCACGCTACCCAGGGGTCACTCGCTCTTGCGGGTCATTCAAGTCGTTAATGAAGACGGGGGTTGGGTGAACCACCTGCAGACGAATCCCGTAAACGGCCAGCGCGAACCCCGACGCAGCTACTTCGTGCTCCACGACGGCATTGTCTTCAGCTCAGGGCACTTCTCGGTGCGGGCGGACCTGGCCGGCGTAATTCGGGAGTACGTGAGTAACGCGATCGGGCGCTACCGGACGGAGGGCCTTGACTCGACCATCAGCTTCTACAACAGCGATGCGAGCGTCGACGGCTACCTGTACTTGTTCCTGATGGATGCGGATGACATTTACCTGGCCCACCCGATCTTTCCGCACCTTATCGGGACGGACATCAAGGATGTCGTTGGATCGAACGGCTACGAACTGGGCAAGGAAATCGCCAAGGCCACGCCGGAGGGGCACTGGGTCGAGTACCCGTGGCCGAATCCGGCCACAGGTCGCGAAGAGCCCAAGACGGCATGGGTCGTACGGCACGAGGGCCTGATCTTTGCGTCGGGGTACTACACGCCGGACCCGAGCGCGGAACCGCCGGCCTGGATTGGCGCGGATCCACGCGAGTACACCGTGGAATACGTGCAACAGGCCATTGAGCGGTATGACCGTGACGGCCTGGAGTCGATGACGAACTTCTACAACAGCACGGCGGCTTTTGAGGGGCAGTTCTACCTGTTTGCGATGGACGCGAACGACATCTATTTCGTCCATCCACTCTTCCCGCGGCTGATCGGCACGGACATCAAGGACGTGGTGGGGTCGGACGGGTTTGAGTTGGGCAAAGCGATCGCCGCAGCAACGGAGGAAGGCGTCTGGGTCGAGTACCTGTGGCCGCATCCGATGACGCTGCAGGAGGCGCCGAAGGTCACGTTTGCCATTCGACACGACGGGCGGATCTTTGCCTCGGGCTACTACCCGGTGGCCGACGATCCGGCAGCCGCGACGATGGCGTACGTGCAGACCGCGATCGATCGGTATGAGCGCGACGGTCTGGAAGCAACTGTTGCGTATTACAACAGCAGAGAGAGCTTTGACGGCGCGTCATTCCTGTTCCTGATCGATGAGAGCGACCTCTACCTGGTGAATCCGTTGCTGCCGCAGCGGATAGGAACCGACGTGAAACTGTTGAGAGCTCGCGGGCTGGACGGCATGGTCTACAACTACGGCGAGCAAATCGCGAGTGTGACCGAGGAGGGCGGCTGGTTCAGCAACCTGCGGCCGTCGGCCCAGGGCAGCGGCAGCGCCACGCACGTGTGGGCGATTCGGCACGACGGGCTGATCTTCGGGTCGGCGTACTTTGACGACGAGTAGCGCCTAGGTAGGCACGCTCCCACGGGGAGCGTGCCGCCAAGAGCCTGGCCGGCGGCGGATGCCGCCGGCCAGGCTCTTTCATACACGGGACAGCAGTATGTCGCCCGGCCTGGCTGCCCCGGCGCGCCACGAGCACTCGAGCTCACGAGCGCGACACTCCGCCGCAACAGCTGACGCGGCCCAGCGAGGCCGGTATTCAATGCCGAATCCGGCCGTAGCGACGGGCGGCCTGGTCGCCCGGAGAGTCACGGCCGGGCCATGCATCAGCCTGGCACGGCAGAGGACCGAGAAGTCAGACTCGACCCGGACACTTCGCCCCAAATCGCTCAGCGACGCTAGGTCGCCTGACCTGAGGCATGTCTTTCAACGCGGCAGGTCACAATATCGACGCCGTAGTACTTTCGATGATGGATTGACGAGGCGTAGTGCCGCAGCAGCATTGTCGATAGTTGGTGTGCATCGTCCGGCGACACCTGATCACCGACAAGGGCCAGCTGGTCTTCGATATTGCCTTCGATATCTTCATGCGAGTACACGACCAACTCAATCTCGGCTGCATCGCCGTCGAGATGAACCGAGGCACTCAGGCGTCGCGCGTGATCAGCATCGTTCTCGCCGGTTTGATCCAAGAGCGTGAGCGGAACCTCTTCGACAGCCAAATTCAGTCGCATCCTGGCCGAGTCACTCCAGCGGTGCCTGGAAGCGAACGCTTCCAGAAACTCGGCGACATCGGTCAATGACGAAAGCGTCAGGTCGACGACGAGTCTGCGACGCCAGAAGCCTCTAAGGCCGGTGGCCACGGTCATACCGATCGCCGTAACCCCACCGACGATGATGGTGTTGCCCAACAGATCGCCCCACATTCCATCGCTCAGCCGGCCAAAGCTGGCGGCTGAGATTCCGAGCACCATGGAAACTCCGACAATGACGGCCTTCCGGTAATCCATTGGAGAATTGAAGACCGCCTTGGATCCCTCGATAAAGAGAAGGCCGAAGATGATGATGAACACGGCTGCAACGACTGAGTCAGGAGTCGCGGCCAGAACGGCCACGATCTTGGCGAACGGTGCTACCAAGATCGTGAGAAGCCCGAGATAGATTCCAACAGACCGAGCAGCGATTCCCGTGAATCCAATGTAGACGGCGGTCGATGACCAAGGGGCGGACACGGGTAGTGACGCCACGAGCCCAGTCAGGAGCGTAGTCGCTCCATAGAGGTTCAGACCGCTCTGGATTTTCCTGAAGTCGAGCGCAGCAGGATTGCGGTAGGACGCACGGTTGATGATGGAGAGGTCGCCGACCACTTTCAGGAAGGCCGTGAGCTTGACAACCAGGAAGGCCGGCAGCAACGACCAGAACTGAATACCGAAGTCGAGTCCGCGCAGCGGCCATTGGAGGTCCGTGATGCTGAGCCACGGCGCCTCGCCTACCCGATCGAGATCGTAGAGTCCCATCGGGACGGCCACCAGCAAACCAGAAGCAACAGCGATCGGCAGCGTCCAGAGCCGTCGCGCCTCCGACGACTGCACGGCGCCCCAGAGGCCCGCAGCGAGTGCCACGACTCCCGGCACCAGGACAATGCCCGAGTCGCCCAGTGAGTGGCTGATCGTGCGGTCCACGAAGAACGGCACCGCGGAAGCCGCGACGAGCATGATGACGATTCCGCTGACTGTTGGCGTGAATACACGCCGGAGCGAGGCAAGCCGCGAGACCAGCAGGAACTGGAGTAGGGTTGAAGTAATGACCAAGCTGGCCAGGAGGCCTGGACCGCCGCGAGTTAGAGCCAGTACCGACACTGCAAGGAGAGGGACATTCAGGTTCGTGACAACCAGGCCTCCCGATCCCATATAGCGAAACGGAAACGCATGAAGAACCATGCTTAATCCAGAGATAACCAGCCCAGTAAGCGTGGCCCAGGCCAGGTAGTCTTCAGAAGCATCGGAAGCCCGAACGACGAAGGTCGTGAGGAGAACGATGCTGATGGTATTTGGTACGAAGATCAGGAGAGCCGCGCCTAGCGCCTGCTTAGGTGGGCACTTTTCGGCCGGCTCGTAGCGCATGCTTTTAATCCAACTTCTTGCGTCGGAGGCGTAGCAGATAGAGAAGCCCGGCGACGCGCCCCGAATTTCGGCGCATGTTAGCAGCGTCCAAAAGAGGTCGGGGCCTCAGAACGGGCAGCGGCGGCGGGCAATCGGGACGTGGATCGCGAACGGCTGGACGTGTGCCGGCCAAGTATCGAGACGTCGGGCTATTGCTCCGGTCCGTAGTCAGTGCTGTCGCTAGCGCCAGTCGAGGGCGACGCCCCAGAAGTGATCGGGTTGGTTGAGGAGGCCGTCGTAGGCGGCGGCGATCTGGCTGGCTGGGAGGCGGTGGGAGATGAGTTCGGCCAGGCGGAGGCGTCCGGACGAGACGAGGTTGAGGATGGTGCGGGCGTTGCCGGCGATGGAGAGGGGATGCCCCCGGGTGGTCGGGTTGATGGGCAGGCGGTGTTCGAGGGCGCCCTTGATGGTGACCCATCTGCTGTGGACGGGCTGGAGGAACTGGTTGAGGTCGGCGGTCACGGGCGCGCGGGGGGAGCCGAGGAGGATGAGTTCGCCGTAGGGGGCGGCGGAGTGGATGGCGGTTTCGGCGACGCCGGCGTGGCCGACGGCTTCAACGACGCTTTGGGCGCCGCCGCCGGTGGTTTCGCGGAGCTGTTCGACGATTGTCGACATGTCCTCGCCGATAACGCGCTGCAAGCCGACGCGGCGGGCGAGTTGGCGGCGGGCGGGCACGGGATCGACGCCGATGACGCGCGCGCCTTCGATTTGGAAGAGCTGGGCAGCCAGGTTGCCGACAAGGCCGAGTCCGAATACGACAACCCAGTCGTTGACGCGGTTGTCGGCGACCTGGGGGGCGGTGATGGCGACCATGCCCATACGAACGGCGGCGGCGAGGTCGCTGGGGACGTCGTCGGGCACGGGGACGACGATGGTGTCGGGGTCGTTCACGTCGACGAGGTGGTGGGAGACGTGCTTGCGCTGGGTGAAGACGCGGTCACCAACGGTGAGGGTTTCGACATTAGCGCCGAGCTCGATGACGCGGCCGCAGTTGGCGTAGCCGGGGCGGGCGGGGAATTGGTTCCAGCTGCCGGGAACGTGGACGCCGGGGTCGAGGCCGGTGAAGTTGGCGAGTTCGGTGCCGGCGCTGATGAAGGTGCATTCGGTCTGGACGAGGACTTCGTTGGGGCCGACTGGGCCTGGGATCGGGATTTTCTCGATGTGGACGACGTTGGCCTTAGGGACAACGGCGGCACGGCCGGTCATGGGGTTGCGCCGAGTTCGGCCAGGGTGAGGCGCCGGCCGCCGCGGGCGACTGACTCCTCGGCGGCGATGCCAAGGACGGCGGCCCAGTAGGCGGCATCGAGTCCAGCGACCGGGTCGCGTTCGCCGCGGAAGACGGCGAGGGCGTCGGCCAGGAGGCGAACGTCGCCACCGCCATGACCGCCGCTGGCAACCTCGACGGGGCGGTCCTCGTCGCGGTCGTCGCGGCGGCCGGTGAGCCGGAACGCGTCCTGGCCGTCGCGGCCTTCGACCTTGCCGTCTTCACCCCAAACGCCGATTTCGCGGGTGGTGTAGGAGGCAAAGAGGCAGAGGCTGTACGAGACGCGCTTGCCGCCTTCGTACTCAATGCTGGCGCTGGCGTGGTCGACGGTGTCTTTCTCGGAGTTGAAGACACAGGTGTCGAAGATGTAGCCGCTGGTGGCTTCGGCGTCGTAGTAGAGCTGTTTGAGACGGCCCTGGGTAATGTCGACGTATTCGGGGCAGGTGCCGGCAGCGTCGCAGGTGAGGCAGCGCTCGCCAGCCCAGTCCTTGGGGGTGAAGACGGCGACGCCGCCGGTGGCGCTGACGCTGACGGGGCGGGCGCCGAGCATCCAGCCGGCGATGTCGAGGGCGTGGCAGCTCTTGTGGACGAGGAGGCCGCCGGAGTTGGCTCGCAAGCGGTGCCAGCGGCGGAAGTAGCCGGCGCCGTCGCGGTTGTCGGTCATCTGGACGAGGCGCGGATCGCCGATTTCGCCGTCGACTATGGCCTTGTGCATGCGGTCGTAGAAGGGGACGTAGCGGAGGACGAAGCCGGTCATGAAGCCGCCGGGGGAGCGGCGGGCGATGTCTCGGATGCGGTTGCAGTCGTCGACGGTGGTGGCAATGGGTTTTTCGCAGATGACGTGCTTGCCGGCTTCGAGGGCGGCGCAGGCGTAGTCGGCGTGGGTGGCGTCGGGGGTGGTGATGACGACAACGTCGACTTCCGGGTTGTCGAGGACGACCGACGGGTCGGTGTCGGTGCGGTCGACTTCGAAGTGCTTGGCGCCGAGGGCGAGGCGGACGGGGTCCATGTCGCTGAGGGCGACGAGGTCAGCCTGGTCGGGAAAGTCGTTGCGGAGACCGCGGGCGAAGGACCCGAGACCGCGGCCGCCGGTGCCGATGATTCCGAAGCGGAGACGGTCGGTAGCCATCAAAGGAACTTGTTGAGGGGGAACTCGATGATGCCCTCCGCGCCGGCCTTGACCAAGCGGGGCATCAACTCGCGGACCTGCCGTTCCTGGACGACGATTTCGACGCTGGCCCAGGGCTGACCGTAGAGATTGGCAACCGTGGGGGCGGTGACGCTGGGGACGAGGGCAATGATTCTGTCCAGGCTGTCCTTCGGCACGTTCATCTTGAGCGCGACGCGGGATTGGGCGTCGAGGGCGGCCTTGAGCATGGTGGCGACCTGGTCGATCTTGGCCTTTTTGACCGGATCGGCGTAGGCGGACTTGTTGGCGATGACCTGGGGGCAGGAGGTGAGCATGGTTTCGATTTCGCGGAGGCCGTGGGCGCGGAGGGTGGAGCCGGTTTCGGTGGTTTCGACGATGGCGTCGGCCAGGCGGCCGGCGACCTTGGCCTCGGTGGCGCCCCAGGAGAACTCGACGTTGGCGTCGATTCCACGCTCGGCGAGGTAGCAGCGGGTGAAGTTGACCATTTCGGCGGCGATGGTGGCGCCTTCGAGGTCTTGAACGGTCTGGATCGGGGAGTCCTCGCGTACGGCCAGGACGGCGCGGGTGGGCCGGTTGCTGCGGCGGGAGTAGGGGAGGACCTGGATGACTTCGACGTCGGACTGATTTTCGAGGGTCCAGTCCTTGCCGGTGATGCCGGCGTCGAAGGTGCCGTGCTCAACGTAGCGGGACATTTCCTGGGCGCGCATGAGGGTGAGGCGCAGGTCGTCGTCGTCGACTTCGGGGAAGTAGTTCCGGGATGCGATGACGATATGCCAGCCGGCGCGCCGAAAGAGCTCAATCGTCGCGTCTTGCAGGCTGCCGGCGGGTATCCCGAAGTCGAGCGGTGCCATGAGGTCTTGTGCCCTCCACAAATAACCGCCCAGATGGGCGGCGGGTTCAGGATATCGGGTTGTGGGGATTGGGTGGACGCTGGAGCGAATCGGCGAGCCGGCGAATTGGGGGTCTCGCGCGCGATAAGAGTTTTTTCCAAAAAACTCTTGAGGTGATTCGGGGCGCTTTTTTGGTGGGTTTGGGGAGCGGTTGGTGAGGGGTGGTTCGGGGCGCGGGTGGTCGAGGTCTGGCCAGGGCGCTGGGGCGGGGCCTGGGTGGTGGCGGGCGGCGGGATTCGGGTGGGGGTGAAGGGGGAGCTATCTCTCGCCGGCCCGCCCCCAGAGGGGGCGGGCCGGCGAGAGATAGCTTGGGCCGGTTTTTTGATCGGGGCGGTGACAGGACAAAAGTGCGGCAGGACAGCGGGGCGCGGGGCGCGGAGGGCGAGGGGGAGCGCGGCGTGCGGGGCAGCAGCGGGGCCGGGCGCGGGCATGGGGCGAGTAGGTTGCGGGGACATCGGGGATAGTGTACACTATATAGGTACAGAGGGCAAGGGGACCTGGGGCCGGCGGCCGGGGGTGGGTGGCCCGGGGGTGGCCCGATCGATTCGCGTGGGGGCGGACGGGTGGACACGGGTGTGGGCGTAGGTTCACAATAGGCATGTCTCCATAGCGCGGCGTACATGAATCGGTGGGCGGCCGGGGAGGTTGCTCATGGTGGTTCGGGACCGGAGGGGACGCATGGGTGAGGTCCCCACGGCGGGGCCGGGCCAGGCGTGATGGCCGGGCGGCTGGCGCGATGGGTGCGGGCGTGGCCGGCGCGGCGGGTGGCGGGGGTCCTGGTGGCCGGCGCAGCGGGTGGCGGGGGCCCTGGTGGCGGGCGGCCTGCTGGTCCTGGCGGCGGTCCTTGGCCATGCCGGGCCTTTGCTGGCGCAGGACGGGGTCGGCATCGCGTTTGCCGACCTGAGCCGCGAGCCCACGGAGACGACCGTCGACCGGTTTGGGGTGCAGCTGTCGAACCTGGACGCGGCGACGACGTACGCGGTGGTGGTGGCCAGCGACAACGCGACGGCGCTGGGGATCGGGGGCTGCGGGACGGCGTCGCAGTCGCAAACGGTGACGGGCGTCACATCGCAGGACCTGACGTTCGTGGTCTATGCCTGCGCGCTGGGAAGCGGCACGCTGACGGCGGAGGTGCGCGCGGCCGGGGCCGCCGCGGCCGCGGCCACGGTGCGCCAGGGACTGACGGTGCTGGCGATCCCGGAGGGGGCGCCGCCGGGCGTGCCGGGGGCGGCCCCGGCCTCGGCGGCGACGCGGGGGGCGACGAAGGCCGGCACGCCCGGGATCGTGCCCAACGTCAGGTTCGACAACATCACGACCAGTTCGGCCCGGGCGCGCTGGGACAAGCCCAGCAACGGCGGGCGGACGCTGACCGGGTTCGGGTTGCTGTTGTGGACCGGGCCGGACCATCCGGACTACGGGGACGCCTTTGTGGTGGGGAAGGACTCGCGCAGTCATACCTATACGGGGCTCCAGGCCGGCGCGACCTACAAGTTCCGCATTCACGCGTGCAACGGCACGGACAGTTGCGGCCGGTGGACCCACCCGCCCAAGGAAGTGAAGATCGCCACGCCCGCGCCGACCCCGACGCCGACGCGAACCGCCACGGCCGCGCCGCCGGCGACCACCCCAGGGCCGGTGCGCAACCTGACGCATACCGGCAGCGGCAAGCACACCGTGACCGTGGACTGGGACCAGCCCAGCAGCCGCGGCAGCGCGGCGCTGACCGGTTACCACGTGCAGCATAAGGCGGAGGGGACGCGGGACTGGCCGGACGGCTCGGCCGTGGTGACGCCGGGGACCACCACGGCCTGGACGATCCGGGGGCTGATCAACGGCACGCGCTACCAGGTGCAGGTGCGGGCCTGCAACGCGGCGTCGTTGTGCGGCAAGTGGGTCGAGCTGACCGGCTCCGCGACCGCCGGCAACAAGGTGGGCAACGCCAGCCTGATTCCGTCGTCGGCGAACATCACCATCGGCCAGCGGCAGAAGTTCGAGATCCACGACATCCCGGTGGGCAAGACGGCGCGCACCTACCTGGTGGGCCCCATCCAGCCCGAGGGCCGCTGCGGGTCGTCGGGCGCCAGCGCGCAGGCCCGCGGGCCGTCCACGGGGTCCGGCTACTACGACTCGCTGCGGATCGACGGCTGCGCGCCGGGCGGCACGGGCTGGCTGCGGGTGGTCAACGCCGACGAATCCGAACTCTACGCCAGCGCCAAGATCATCGTGCAGGCCGCCGGCACGACGCCCGCACCACCGCAGGCCCCCGGGGAGTCGCCCGGCTCGGGCGAACCGACGCCGATCGAGGACTGCGGCTCAATTGCGCCGGGAGCGCTGGCTACGCCCCGGGATCTCGACATCATCCCGTATTCGCAGCGGCGTGCGCTGCTGACCTGGGTTGGGAGCGAAGCGGCCACGCATTACAGCGTACGAATAACGCGAGTTGACACTTCGACTAGCGTTACCGGACGAGTTGAGAACAGGCCGTGTTGGCAGATTAACCTCGACAACATCCTGGGCAAGGATCCAACGGATCCAACGGATCCACCGGAGGGACTGGCCCATAACACGGAATATCAGTTCGAGGTCACAGCGCAGGTCATTGCACCCGATGGCACCGTGTCGAACTCGGAGGGCCCGAGCGAAACGGTAACGCTGGTCGACAATCCCATCCTGAGCATTAATGGCAACAGTAAGGGCACCCAGGACGGGAAGGGCCAAGCCGTTGTCCGGTGGTCCAGGGTCCCAGGAGCCACGACATATATCGTTCGCTACCACAAACTCACTGGTGATCATAGGCGGCCCGGTTGGACGGTTTCTCCTCGGACCGACAGCCTGAGGCAAGGGACCATTAGCATCCTGGCGAACGCAAGTGACCCGGACGAGATCATGCGTACTATTGGCGGCACGACGGGAACGTTGCATCCACTTGAACGCCGAGAGATCTACGCGTTCTCCGTCAACTATCTGAAAGGCTCCAACCGTTACTACGCGGCCCGCGAAGCGTACGTGTGGCCGTCGGAACGTCCGCCTGACGTCCGCAAACGCGTCGGAACATTTCCGCTGGTACACGCGCTAACAAACAAGACCTACTCGTACCGGATATGTACCGAAACCTTCGTTCCGGCTGGCACATCGAATGCGCGACGTAACGATTGGGTGCGTCTCATCAACAAGGCTCTTGAGCATTGGATGACCGCGACACAGGGCTTGATTACGGTGCAGCGAGATACCGAACCCTGCGAGAACTACGATGTCGTTGTCGTTCAGATTCGCCAGAACATTGAGGACTTCCTCGACGATGATCAGCAGGACCAGACGCTCGAAGGGTACATTGAGCACTTCATGACGCAGCTCAGACAAAAGGGCACGGTAAGGGGCTCGAACGCGCTTAGCATCGAGCAGAACGAAGTGTATATGTTTGACGATTTGTCCGGCGCCAACTTGCTATTCTATACGGAGGGTGTGTTCGATGAGATTGCCTCGGATATCGGGTATGGATGCTGGCATAACATAGTTGCCAAAGGCAAAGAGATTGAGGAAGGTAAGCCCGCCGGTGTTGCCTCAATGTGCGTACAACCTGAGGACGACGTTGTAATCGAGGACATTCATGGCAACAAACGTACCGAGAGCTTTGCTGATATCGTCGTACGGCGTAGTGCATACGAGGAGTCGGATCATCTCGTGCCGTGGGGAGAGAAAAACCACAAGTGGGGAACACTACGAAATGAAGATCCACTTTTGGTGCCCTCGGGAACGGTGCGTTTCAATTCCTGTAGTAGTAGCATCCCGGTGGGCTCCGCCTACGAGATCATGTTGCATGAAGGTGGCCATGCCCTCGGTATCCGTGGAGGGTCCGTGCAAGGATGGGCCAATCCTGGGCACCCGCAAATTGCAGATTCTGTAGTCAATTACGATGGGAATTATGTACGAGAGTGCCGAACAGGCTGCGAACGCAGGTAGAATGAGCCTGGGAGGACATGAGCGTGTCAGGACCCGGGCGCGGCTATCGCGCTGGCATTTCCCTCAGGCAGCTGTTCCGCATATTCCCGAATGACGAGCGGGCGGAGGCCTGGTTCATCCGGCAGCGCTGGCCCCAGGGCGTGGTCTGCCCGCACTGTGGCTCGTTCAATGTGCAGACCGGCGCCAAGCACAAGACCATGCCGTTCCGCTGTCGCGAGAAGGAGTGCGGCAAGCGCTTTAGCACCAAGACCGGCACCGTCATGGAGGGCTCGAAGCTGGGCTATCAGACCTGGCTGGTGGCGGCCTACATCCTCTCGACCAGTCTGAAGTCGGTCTCGAGCACGAAGCTCGCGCGTGATCTGGGCATCACCCAGCGCTCGGCCTGGTTCCTGGCGCACCGACTGCGGGCTGCGCTCGCGGCTGAAGGCCAGGCGTTCACCGGCCCGGTGGAAGTCGACGAGACGTATGTGGGCGGACGCCTCCAGAACAGGTCCCGGGCCACGCGCGAGCGGATGGCGAACGAGATGGGCTGGGGTGGAGTCGCGGGCAAGGAGCCCGTCGTAGGCGTGCGGGATCGGGCCACAGGCCAAGTGGCGGCTCGCGCAATTGAGATTGCGGATCGCGTGACGCTCGAGGACTTCCTGATCGAGCACGCCGCGCCCGGTGCCACCGTCTATTCGGACGGGGCGCAGCAGTACGCGCGGATCTCATTCGACCACGAGACGGTCGAGCACACGAACGAGTATGTCCGCGGGGACGTACACACGAATGGACTGGAGTCCTTCTGGTCGACCATCAAGCGAGCCTACAAGGGCACGTTCCACAAGCTCTCGCCCAAGCACTTGGATCGCTACGTCCAGGAGTTCGCGGGCCGGCATAACCTGCGGGATCAGGACACGATCGAAATGATGGCCGCGATCGCGGCCGGCATGCGGGGCAAGCGATTGCGCTACCGGGAGCTCATCGCGCCCAATGGGCGGCCGAACGGGGCGCGGCCTACCAGGTAGCGGGTGGTTACTTTGTCCTGCGATAAGGCGCGAACGCTGCTAGGTCAGAGACGCAGTCGAGTTCAAGTCGGTTCTACGTGAAGAAGAACGACCTGCTCCCCTTCCAATCGGAACCGAACTGACAGCGGCGGCAATTCGCCAGTCCCGTAGGTCTTGAGCATGCGAATGTCGCGGAAGATGCAGGGGTAGTTTTCGGGTGTTCTCGAAAGAGCCCAGTAGGCTGCCGATAGTGCGTCGTCTACTCGCTCGATGTCCCCTAGCGACTGAAGCTGAGCAAAGAACTCGTTGGACTCGACGATTTCGCGATGCACCGGCTAAGCCCACGCGAACTTGGCAGCTAGCTCCTTTGTCCGAGCTACATCGTCGTCAGTCACACTTTCGTCGGAGAGAAAGGCGGCCTGGTACGGAATCGCTTCATGATTGTCGGCGATCCGCCAGGCATTCCCGTGTGACAGCTCGCTAACGTCCGCAGCAGAGTCCCCCCACAAGACCTCGATTACACCGTCAATCAGGCATATCTGCCGGGCCGAGAACTGTGACATGTCCGGTTCATCAAGCGGAACGAGCCGATGTTGAATGAGACCCTTGGCGATCTCGACTTCTTGGACTCTGGCGCGTCCGCAGGCGACCAAGTGCCGTCGAACTGGACGAAGTCGCCTTGGGGCAGGGCCATGCTCGAGGCGCTGGTATATCGACCAGGTGATAGCCTCGCCATGCTCGACGTATGCGAGAAAGTCCGACCACCAGAGAATCTTGTTGAGCTTTGTGGCTCCGACCGATGGGTCATCGGCGCACTTGTCAGCGACATAGAGGATCAACTCCCCGAGACGCTCATCGCTCTGGGTGTCGCTCCTGCCGTAGTTCAACTGCATGCGGGCTCCTTTCTTGACTTACACGGTTTAGTGAATCGGTAGGTTCTCGTCGTCAGGAGGCTTGATTCAGACTGACGGTCTGGGCTAGCGTGTCACGGCACCCTTTCAGGCAATTGCCGACCGCTCTGTATCGCTCGGCGCTCCCGCTTGTGTAAGGAGTCTCTTGCGGCCGGCGGCTGCATGGGCCAAGTCCCGACGCGCTTGCTGCCAGACTCGACTGAGTCTTGCTGAACGTGTAGAAAGGTCAGCTTGCCGAAGTCTGTCGATCCTGTGTGGACACTTACTTTCCGCGCTCCTCTCATGGACTTGGCCAAGATCACGCCCTCGGACCTGTCCGATTCGGAGTTTACACTTGACACGTCCGCTTGACAAGCTACTGGCAAGCACGCCAGTGCCTCAATTCGAGTTCATGGATTCTCCGGCGACCGAGGGCCGAACTGCGCCGTCGCACGGCCGTCGCTGACCGCTGCAGGCCGGTCGGCTAGGGCAAACGCCTCCGTACAGGACGGCGTCGGGCACTTGATCGCCTCCTCGAACGAGAGGTTCCCGAGGCGACGCTCGGTACTCCGACCACACGTTCGACAGGTGAACGCCACGATCGAGTCCTGACCGATTGGCGTACCCGCCCCGACTGGGCGGTCGGTAGGCCTCCGGTTAGCCGAAGCGCTCGATCTTCCTGCTGTAGCGGCTGGGGTAGTAGAAGCCGCAGGTCGAGCTTGCGAGGCTGCGGCCCGAGGAAGGCGGCTCGGGATCTATGCTGGGAGCTTCGCCAACGTCTGCCGGATCAGGCCACGGGATCGAGGGCTTCCGAATCGCATGCGCGCGATCCATGCGGGCCATGTGCTCCGCCTCGCGGTCTATGAGTTCGTCCGGGTGGGGCAGATAGCGTTCGGACATGGAAAGACTCCTGCGTCCTTCAGACCATTCTAGTCCGTTGCCACGGGAGAGCCTCGCCAGCAGGTTCCATCCGGCAATCGAAACCACCCAGAATCGAGATAGCACTCGGAATATCCTCGGAGCGTGGCAAACAGCCGGGCCGCCGAGAGATTCGCTTCTCGGGCCACCTGCCGCAATTGACCCACTCGGAATTGAAATCCATATCTCGTCGCGATGATGGCTTGGACTTCCCGATGCGTGCGTTGGTACCAGTAGCTGGCCTCCTCGGCATCGAACTGGATCGTCCTGAACCATGGGACGTGCGAGACCGTCTGCTCCTTCGCCGCTGCCGCCAGCCTGTCCAGCATGTCGATCGCATGATCGAGATCTAGCAGGAATGCCGCGGCCTCGTCGGGTGAGATCGGCAGGGAGTGGGATCGGGTCTCCAACGGCTTGAATGAGCGCTTGCCATATTCAGGCCAGGACCACTCCACAACGACAATCGCGTTGTTTAGGCTCTCGAGCTCATCCAGCGTGGGCTCAGTCGGCGGATGCGCAAGCACCTGGGCTGGCAGCGCCAGCACCAGGAGGATCACGAGCCCTGCTCGACCTAGCCTTGACATTGTTTGACTCGCGCCGTGGCGTCGCTGATCGCGATGTACGGCTGGGCGCCCGTCTTGGTGTTGTAGACATTCGAGACGTGCGTGACGGCACCGTCATGGCCGAGAGACTTCATCGCGTTGTACTCAGCCATCACGTCGGCGCAGGGTTTCGACTCCATGTAGGCCCGGCCGCCCGCGTTCTGTAGCGGACTGATGCTCGGTGATGAAAGGTCCTCGCCGCATGCGGCAACAAGGAGGACGGCCAGCCCAATCAGCAGAGATCTCGGGAACAGGGACCAGGGCACGTGCGGCCTTCCGGATGTCCGGTGTGGCAACGCGGCCCCGAACAGGACCGCTGGGCGGACATCCTGTTGCCACACAGAACCCCAGCGCGACCCGTCCGAGGCCGCGAGGATGTCCGGTCTGTGTGGCATCGCAGGCTACCCCACACCGAGTGATAGCGTCAGCGAGCTACGGTCGAGAGGAGCCCCGTTAGGTGACGGAACAGCCGAAGTGGCGATATGACCTGTGGATCCAAGGCGTCACCGCAGTGCGGAAAGAATCCGTGCTGGCGGACGAGATGTCTCAACAGGCACGCAGTGGTTGGGTGACGTTCAAGCGCGGCGAGGAGATCATCGCGCAGGTTCGGGCTGAGAAACTCTTGCTCTGGAAGCGGGAGACGCCGGCTCGATGAGCGCGGAGGGTACGACGCAGTTCGCAGTGTTTGAGAAATACACGTTCGGCGAGGATCTGACGCGGATCCACGTGGCTGAGGGGTGCGAGGTCGCAAGTGTTGGCCAGCCCATAGACTTCAGTGAGGCGAACGAGAACTTTGCTTGGCACGGGCCGTTCTCGAGCTACGTGGGTGCCCGCGTTGCGGCATCAGAGTGTGGTCGCCGGGACGGCCCCTACGACTGCCCGGTGTGCAAACCGCAGGAGCAATAGCCCCGCTTCAAACTTGTCCACTGTCCCGACCTGTGTGGCGGCGATTACGGAACCAGCCCGTGTGGTAGCTTCGAGAGACCCGTAGGCACCGGGAGGGCGCGATGCCAAAGGGCAAGACCAAGCGTCGGCGAGTCGAGCTCGTGGACCCGGAGTATCGGCCGACCAAGCGCGAGCTCGAGCAGGATCTGCGCGTGACCCAGGACTTCAGTGTCGTGGTCCAGACTCTCGTTCAGCCGGTCGAGGTCAAGCGCGCGCGTAAGCCCAAGTCGTAGGACCTCGAATCGCGAGAAGCACCACCGAACTCATGGATTCTCCCGAGCCGGACCTATCGATACACCCTCACGCGCTTGTCGCTTGGCTATCCATTGTCGGACAGGTTCTGCGCGAATGCGGACGGGAAGGACCTGACGGACTACCTCCAGAACTGATTCGTGAACGTCTCGCCTATCTGACCCACACGGCCTGTGGCCCACTGCAGCCGCAGCCGCTTGATCCCCAAGTAGTGACCGACCTTCAGCTACTCCATGCGCTTCTCGACGGCCTCTTGACGCAAGATACCGATCCTCTGATGACTTTCGATAGGTAGCTTCCATCTTTAAGTTCCCGTCAGGCCTTCGATTCCCAGTCTAGCTTGGCCATTTCGGCACTCTCCTACATAAGCCCCATTACGATTATATCGCGGTGCCAATTGACCCACAGACGCTAGCCACTAATCGCGACGACTACGATCCGGACTTCGACGAGCCCGATTGCGCCCCGCATCCCTTGGACGTGATGGCGATCTATGCGCTGTACCAGACGGACTAAGCACGTGGTGAAGGCGATTGTCACGCAGGCGAACCGGTGGCGTCGCGTGGCAGCCGCCGTGCTGCTGTTGGTCATTGTGACGTGCATGGCGGGCTGGGGGCCACAGGGCGAGCGGCGGGGATGGCGAGCCTCTGCGGATACCCCAAGCGTCGCGCGAGAGTCTTACCCGGAGCCGATCAACTGTGGCATCGACCTGGGGTACGGCCCCGCCGAAAGGCGTGGGAATTTCGTCCAGTGGAGTCGCGACGGAGCGTCGATCGTGTTCGATGGACCCAATGGGCTGTACCAGGCGGCGGCGAACGGATCCGCCGTGCGGCTGCTGGACACGGAGCCGACTCGCGGGTGGCACGCGTTCGACCTGTCCCCGGACGGCCGGCAGATCGTCTACTCCAGCTGTCCTGACCAGACCTACAACCTGCACCGCGCCAGCATCGACGGGACCTGGTCCGAGCGACTGGTGGAGGACTATGCCATCCCGCTTTTCCCGTCCTGGTCACCCGATGGTACGCGGATCGCGTTTTCGCGCGGAGGTCTGACGGTGATGGCCGTCGACGGGTCAACGGCGCGGCCAATCGAGACCGACATCGGGTCAGTGGACGCGCCGCAGTGGTCGCCGGATTCGCAGCGGCTGGCCGTCACCGGTTTTCGGGGCCAGATCCCGTCAGAATCCCTTTACAACGGTTACATCGATTACATCGAGTACATCGAGGCCCTGTACACGGTGCGGGCGGACGGGTCTGATCCGCGGCGCCTGGTCGGTCGCGTGGTCAGCGCGCCCACCTGGTCGCCGGACGGGCAGTGGCTGGCGTACGCGCGGGTGTATCGCAACGCCGTGATCCTGGCCGCGATCCGCGCGGACGGGACGGACGAGCGCCTGATTACGACGATTCGGGAGGGTGCGCATTCACGGGGCCCAAACCGACTCCCCTTCTGGATTCGGACCGTGGCCTGGTCCCCGGACGCCAAGCATTTGCTGTATTCGTGCGGCCGGCAACTCTGCGTGGTGACGACGGATGGGCGGCTGGTGGGGCGGACACCCGTGGAACTGCCTGGGGGCAGAATGGGCGCATGGTCGCCCGACGGAACGCGCATCGCGGTGGTGGGGCTGGGGCCGTACGTTGAGTCTTGGGGTTACTACGTGTCGAGCGACGTGGTGCTCTACACCATGGACCCCGACGGTACACGCCCGTGTCCCGTGGCGATCGTGCGGGACGACGCAGAGTCCCGAAACCCGATCGAGCGGCTCTGGCGGCTGGTCTTTGGCCTGGAAGCCGAGTACCCACTGGTTGCGGTCCGCGACTGTGAGGCAGGGGCGTGAGCCTGGAGAGCCTGACTGTGGCCCGCACCCGCTTGATGTGATGGCGATTTATGCGCTGTATCAGACGGACTGAGTACGTCGTTACGGCGATCGGCGTTGGTGTGCGCTACTGGCGTGCTCTAGTGACCGCCTCGCTAGCGCTGGTGCACCTGGCAGTCGCCCTCGGTTGTGGATCGCAGGATGAGCGGTTGACATCGGGAGCCGTTGGACCGGCCTCGCAGGTGGTAACCCACAGTCCACCTCCCCCTCCGCGCTGCGAGCCGCTCGTGGACCAAGTGCGCGGCAATCTCGTCGCGTGGAGCCGGGATGGATCATCCATCGTGTTCTATTGGGTCGATGGGCTGTATCAGGCAGCCGCGGATGGGTCCGCCGTGCGGCGGATCGACGCCGAACGGACGCGTGGTTGGCATGCCTTCAGCCTGTCCCCGGACGTCCGCCAGATTGTGTACTCCGGCTGTCAACTCAAAGAGATGCACGATGTCTACGGCAGAGCCTTTCCTCGCGTTGAGCACGAGCTAGTCCGTGTCGACTCCGGCGCTGGGTGGCCAACGTTCCCGTGGTGGCCCCAAGTACTGGCAAGAGGGTTCGACTTTGGGGTCTCTCCGTCCTGGTCCCCCGATGGCGAGCGGATCGCATTTCAGAGCGGTCAGCAACTTATTGTGATGGCGGTCGACGGTTCGCGGAAGCAGGCGATCAATCTTCGCAGCGCCTGGCTTCTTTCGGCGCCGCAATGGTCGCCGGACTCGCAGCGACTGGCCGTGACTGCGGCCACGAGTGACCCAAGAGTCGGGCGGATTGCACTGTCGCCGGTCGTGTACACGGTGGGAGTGGATGGGTCTGATCCGCGTCACCTGGTCGGCGGTGTGTTCAGCGCGCCGTCGTGGTCGCCGGACGGCCGGTGGCTGGCGTACGCGCGGATCAATCGGGGGGGACGCATGATTCTCGCCGCCGTCCGCGCGGACGGGACGGACGAGCGCCAACTGGCAACGATTCCGGATTTTCCGCGCCCGCGCTGGCTGCGAACCTTGGCCTGGTCGCCGGACGGTCGCCACCTGCTGTATTCCTGCGGCGCGGACCTCTGCGTGGCGACGGCGGACGGCCGGTCAGTGGGTCGGACACCGTCGCGCGCAGTGGAATCGATGGGTGCCTGGGCCCCAGACGGCTCACGTTTCGCTATAGCAATTGTGTCCGGGCTCGGGCCGCACGCCGAGGTGCTCTACACCGTGGCACCCGACGCTAGTCAACGGTGTCCCCTGGTTCGGCTGAACACGGAGTACGTCGCGCCCACCCGCAACGGGTTCGAGCGGCTCTGGCAGACGATCTTTGGCGGGGAGAATGACCACCCACTCGTTCCCGTCCGCGACTGCGAGGCAGTGGCGTGAGGCGGCTCGGACGGGGGAGTGGGCACGCTCCGGTAAGCGTTCCGGGGCGCGTACCACGGCGGTTGCTGGCGCTGATGCTCTGTGTGCTCGTCGCGGCAAGCGTCGGTTGTGCTCATCCTGCGGAGTCCAACCGCGCCGCGGGCCAGGGACTGGGAGCCAGCCCCGTCACCGTCTCGCCTATTCCAACGACAGTTCCGGCGGACTCGTCCGCGCTGGCCGGCGGTGGGCTTCCGGCCGTCGATTCCGTCGATCTCCCCGCGGGCCAATCGGCTGGCGCAGCGTCGGTCGCCGTCGATGACGTGCCGACGGTCGAGGAGTTGTTGCAGCACGGGTTGCACAGCGCCAGCGCGTCACCAGCGCACCTGGCGATTCGGGGGACGCCGACGGCAACCACTGTGCGCTGCGCGTGGCGGGGGATTGCGCGTACGGCCGAACAGCGGGCGGACGCGATTCGATTCTGGCTGGGGCTCGAGGCTACCGATGTCATTCCGAACGTCGTGATGGTGGAAGCCCTGTTCAGCGTGGTGCTGGACACGCTCGACCCCGACTTCCGCGAAACGGCGAAGGCGAACTTTCGGGCCATCGCGCGGGGTGGGGAGTCGCGGGAGTACCTGTTCCTGACGTGCTTCGCGGACTACGCGGTGACGAACTTCCTGCTGGGCAGCGGCACGACGCCGGCGACGGTGACGGTGGCCTACGACCGGATGGACGAGGCGGCGTCGTATGAGTTGTACGTGCGGGAGCACGAGGCGGGGACCTACGGGACAGACGCGCTGCAGACGCGCGGCGCCTACGAGGCGGGGCTGCAGACGCAGGTGGTGGCGGCGGAGGCGGCGCTGAGCGCGGAGATCGGGGGGGCGGGAGGCGGTGGTGTTCCTGGCGCCGATGGGGGCGCATAACGCGATCGGGTTCGAGGCCTGGCAGGCGGTGGCGTCATGGGCGGTGGTGACGGACGACGCGGGGGTGGCGCAGGCGGTGCGGGACGACACGCCGGCCGGCGACCCAGAGCACACGCAGACCCTGGCCAACCTGAGCAGCCGGATCACGGCGGGGGCGGCCGCCGACGGGAAGGCGACGACGCGGGCCACCCGCGTGGACCAGCTGCAGCAGGAGTACCGGGACCTGGGGGCCTACGGCGACATTACGCCGGGCGACGGGCAGACCACGACGTTCACGCCGGCCCAGCCGCCCGCCGCGCCCACCTGCACCAACGGGACGGTGATTCCCAGTCCCGCTGATAACCGCGAACTGGTGAAGGACTGCGAGACGCTGCTGGCGGCGATGGACCCGCTGCGGGGCACGGCCGCGCTGAACTGGAGCACGGGCACCGCGCTCACCAGCTGGACCGGGGTGACGACCAGCGGCACGCCGACGCGGGTGACGGACCGCAGCCTGGCCCATCACATCCGGCACCACAGCGCCTCCGGGCGCCAATAGTGTGGCCACAGTTCGCGGCGCGCGACGCGACACCCGAGCACCGGCTCGCGCGGGCGACCGCCACGGGCTGAGGGGGTGCCGGGGCGGGGTGGACGCGGGCATGCACCGGTGTTCATACTAGGAACGTCTCGGTGACGAGACATGCATAGACCGGTGGGCGGCCGGGGAGGTTGCTCATGGTGGTTCGGGACCGGAGGGGACGCACGGGTGAGGTCCCCACGGCGGGGCCGGGCCAGGCGTGATGGCCGGGCGGCTGGCGTGATGGGTGCGGGGGTGGCCGGCGCGGCGGGGGGCGGGGGCGGCCGTGGCGGGCGGGTTGCTGGTTATAGCGGCCCTGCTTGGCCATGTCGCGCCCCTGCTGGCGCAGGACGGCGTCGGCATCGCGTTTGACGACCTGAGCAGCGCCCCCACGGAGACGGGAGTCGACGGGTTCTACGTCCAGCTGACCAATCTCGACGCGGACGTGGCCTACCAGGTGGTCGTGGCCAGCGACAACGCGGCCGCCGTCGGCGTCGGCGCCTGCGGGACGGCGACGCAGACCCGGTCCGTGACGGGGGCGACCGCGCGGGATCTGAAGTTCTCGGTCTATGCCTGCGCGGTGGCGCCGGTGACGCTGACGGCGGAGGTGCGCGCGGCGGGGGCGGCCACGGCCGCCGCCTCAGTGCGCCGGGCGCTGACGGTGCTGGCTTTCCCGGTGGGGGCGCCGGCGGGGGTGCGGGGGGTGCGGACGACGAGCCGCGGGGCAACGCAGGCCGGGGCGCCCGGGATCGTGCCGAGCATCAGCTTTGACAACATCAGGATCGATTCCGTGCGGGCGAACTGGCGCAGGCCCAACGATGGCGATCTGCCGCTGACGGGGTACGGGGTGCTGTTCTGGAAGCAGGGCACGGACCAGCCGCCGTGGGACCAGGCGGACACCATTGGCGTCACGCTCACCCACACGTTTACCGGGTTGGAGTACGCCACGACGTACAAGTTCCGCATCCACGCCTGCAACGGCGATGACAGTTGCGGCATCTGGACGGATCCGCCCGTCGAAGTCAGCACGGCGCGACGGCCCGACCCGCCGCACACGATCAAATTCACCAGCAGCACGGCGAGTTCGGTGCGGGTGACGTGGAGCATTGCGGCCAACACGGGCGGGGTGCCGCTGACCGGCATCGATCTCAAGTACTGGCCCTACGATGCCCAGAACCCCGACCGCGAGACCGGCGCCAAGACGCACCCGGCCGACGACGGGAACGATCGGGGCGAGACACTGCGGGGGTTGGCGGCCAGCACGGAATACGAACTAAAAATGCGGGCCTGCAACGGCACGAACGACAGTCACTGCTCAAGCTGGTCCGCCGATCACCGATTTACGACGCTGGCCGGGACCACGCCGCCACCCACGCCGACCGCCACACCGACGCCGACCGCCACACCAACACCCACGCCGACGCCGCAGGCGCCGCGGCCGCAGAATCTGGACCTGACGCCGTTGGGCGGCCGCAAGGCGCGCCTGAGTTGGACGTGGTCGGATCCGAGTCCCGACAAGACACACATCGGATTTCGAGTCACCGCCCGTGTCTTTGGCCTCGCCGGCGAACCCGACGACGATGAGGATTGGCCCCAGATCCACGGCGATGTGGGCCCCGCAGACCAAATGCACCGTGTCATTAACCTGAACGACTTTGTCAATCGACAAAGCACCGGTCAGGGTGTTGGCCTCGCCCATCACGCAGCCTACGAACTCAGAGTAGAAGCGATCTATCAAGGGGATGATTTTGACGATTCGATGACCTACTCCGATCCGAGTGACTCCATCGTCATTGTCGATACGCCGATTACCCACGCGACCGCCTACAGCGCGTCGACGCCGAGGCAGGTCACCCTCTTACAGAGGCCGCTGAATACAATTCTCAACGACGCAAGCTACGCACACGTAAGCACTGAGTTTCGCTATCGCAAGGTCGGCCACGAGAATTTGCCACACACAGCACTTCTTTGGAGGCCGACCGTATACACACCAGTCGACCTGCGGGCGAATTGGGAACTTCGTCACGTCTACGGCGTGCAAGTCGTGTTTACGCCGACCAATACGGACAAGCCGCCCGTCTACGCCGCGCGCGACGCCTATGTGTGGCCGTCGAGCCAATCCCCCGGATTTCTGGAACGCGTGGCCAGCTATCCGTATGGCTGGGATGCGCTTACCGATAGAACCTATACGTATCGGATTTGCAATCACACGTTGCCCCAATCCAATTGGAGTGACTGGCATGGGTTCATCAAGCACGCGATGGGTCACTGGGGAACGGTTACGGCGGGGCGAATTCAAGCCGAATTCGAAGCCGGCAACTGCGAAGACTACACGCCGCTCATCAGTCGCACGGTAGCGACGGCGATGACGTCGATCAATGCCATCGCTCGCGACGACGTGTTGGCCGCAGAACAGCAGCGGATCCGTAACGAAGTACAGGCGCACGTAAGTGGCATGTTCGAGTCGCTAGCCCAGACGGGATACTCCTTCGGTGGGGCGGTCGAAGACAGAAGCCGGATCAATGAAGTGCGAATGACCAATGTCGACGACAATGAAGGAATCATGGCAGCAGGCGCATTTTCTCAGATTAGCAAGAATGCTGGCATCCTCGGTTGCCCCTACAGGAACCCTGGCTGTGCCGCCGTGTCAGACGGACATGCGGATTTATTCTTCAATTACTTCTGGTTTGCCGACGCAAAACTGACCCAACCTAGTGGATTCCGTTTTGATCATTGTCTGGATTCGTCAGGTGTCCCTATGAAGGGCGTGGACGTTCGGCTATATCGAACCATTGTGCACGAAGTCACGCATGTCTTTGGCGTTAACTACCCAGGTGCCATATCGCAAGTGCAGCATCATCCAAACCCGAGTCTAAATTCGGTAATGGCAAGCGGTTCCGGCCTGTGCGGCCCGACCCAGCTTGATCGCCTGGCCGTGCACGCGAAGTACCAGGGGCAGTATCCATGATGCTTCGAATTGCAGGGCGGGCAGGGGGCAGCACTGCGAGTGTGGCGCGTATCGCTCAGGTCGCGGCGGCTATTGCTGTTGGGTCGTTGCTCACTGTGGGATGCGGCGACGAAGGGGGGCAGCGTGCGCTGGAGGTTTCCCCGCAGGCTGGTGACGGAGCGGTGGTCACGCAGGGCACGGCAAGCAGGTTAGGCCCTGCTGCCGCTCCACCCGCCACCGGAGCGGCAACGACGCCAACGACGTTCGCGACCGCATCGCCCGTGGCGACGCGCGGCGCAGCGGCGTTGACGCCGGTTCCGCCGCGTACGCCATCGCCGCAGGCCGCGGGTCCTGCCGTGCGGGCGGCTCACGGGTGGGCGGACGAGGAGCCACATGTCTGCCGGCCGGGCGACGCGTTTGGCCGCTGGGCCTGGCAGGACTTTCTTGGGTGGTCGCCGGACGGGGCGACCATTCTCTTCAGCCGGGGGGCGGAGCTCTACGGCGTGACGGCGGAGGGGACGCGAATCTGGCCGGTGGCCGACGCCGGGACCAGTACCGTCCTGGGCGAGGCCGGCACCACGATCCCCTTTGACTTTTCGCCCGACGGCACGCGCGTGGTGTTCGCGACGTGCCGGTACGGCAAGCCGAATCCCGAGATCCCAGGTGCGACTGGCTTGATGGGCGTCTCGCGGGTCGTGCGGCTGGGGTACGAACTGGCCATGGTGGGCATCGACGGCCGGGATCCGCGACGCCTGACGACCAACGCCCTGGATTTCGACAGCTATCCGGCGTGGGCGCCGGACGGCCGGCGGATAGCCCATCTGGACGCGGAATACGGCCTGGGGGCATTTCGACTGAAGGTGACGCCGCTCGACGGCGGCCAGCCACTCGACGCTACCCGGCTGATCAAGCCGGGAACCCGGCGGACATTGGAACTCGCGCCCCAGCCGCCGGCGTGGTCGCCCGACGGCCGCCAGCTGGCCGTGCGCGGCGTCAGGGGCGCCGTCTATCTGGTGAACGCCGACGACGGTACGGCCCAACAGATCGCGCCGTATTCGCAGATCACCACCAACGTGGTGGGCGGACCCGCCTGGTCGCCCGACGGGACGCGGCTGGCGGTGCTCAACGTCATCGATAGCGACTTCGCGCTTCTGACTTTCGACGTGGACGGCGGCGACGTGCAGTGGCTGGCGACTTTGCCAGGCCGGCCGAACGCCGTCGCGGGGACGAGCTGGGCGCCCACGGTGGCGTGGTCACCGGACGGCTCCAAGATCCTGGTCATCCCGCAGTCGGGGCTGGAGTTGCGCACGGGAAACGAGGCTGAGGCCGGGGCTGACCTATACGTGGTGACGGCGGCCGGGATGCGGCGAGGGCAGGTGGCGCCGATAGGGTTCTCCTCGATCTACGTGTACGCGGCGGCCTGGGCGCCGGACGGCGCGCGCCTGGCCTTGGCCGCGACGGACAATCGTCCCGGGATCGACTTGCGGTGGGGCGCCGACGAGCCGACCCGATGGGGTGACGTGCTGGTGTTTACGGTGGCGGCGGATGGGAGCGACCCGCGGCGGGTGGCACGGCGGGAGTACGACGGTCGGCTAGAGGCGTGGAACACGCCGCGCCCGAGTGACCGGGGCCACCTTGACCGGTGCACGAGTGGTGGCGCGGTCCCCGATCCGGTGGCCAATCCCGGTCTGGTGGACGACTGCGCGGCGCTGCTGGCGCTGTGGGCGCGTTCGGGCGAGCTCGAGTACGCCAACTGGTCGGTGGAGCGTCCGCTCTCAACGTGGGACGGGGTTCAACTGGGCGGCACGCCGCCGCGGGTGCATGAACTGCGACTGACGGACGGCGGGCTGAGCGGCCGGGACGCGCGGGCGCTGCGCTGGCTGACGGAGTTGCGGCGGCTGGAGCTGTCGAACTTTGGGCTGTCGTCTATCCCGCGCGAGCTCGGCCAGCTGCGGCACCTGGAAGACCTGCGGATGGTCCAGAGTGGCCCAGCGGGGCGGATCCCCGCGGAGCTCGGGCAGTTGAGCCGCTTGACGCACCTGGACTTGTTCAACAACCGGCTCAGCGGCCCGATCCCGCCGGAGTTGGGGCAGTTGACCAACCTGACCTATCTGAACCTGGCGCACAACCAGTTGACGGGGCCGATCCCGACGGAATTGACCCAGCTGGCCGGCCTGCGCGAGGTGTACCTGGCGGGGAATCAGCTGACGGGCTGCGTACCGGCGGAACTGCCGGTGGTGGACCGGGAGGAGTTGGGGCTGCCGGACTGTGAGGCGGCGGCGTGAGGCAGGCGCTGCGAAAATGGCAAGGTCAGCCCGATGGCGGCACGCGGTGCCGCTTCGGGGCGCTAGCCGCCCTCGGCCTGCTCGTGGTCGGCGCCATGCTGGCCTGCAGCGGACGCGCCACGCCCCATCGCGAATCACTCGCAGCCGTGCAGGCCGAATCGTCGACGACGGCGGCCGAAGCTGGACGCCCGGTCCCGGCGAAATCTGCCGTAGCTCCGTCGACGGCCCTTCCGCAGCCGGCTGATGGTCGCGCGGCGGTGGCCCTGACCAGCCGCAGCATCGCCACAGTCGAGCAGGTGCTGGCCGAGGGCCTGCACCGGGCCGGCGCCTCGCCGGTGCATCTGGCGATCCGGGGCACGCCGGCGGCGGGCTCGGTGCGCTGCATGTGGCGCGGGATCGCGCACACGGCGCAGCAACGCGAGGACGCCATCCGGTTCTGGCTGGGGCTGGCACCGACGGAGGCGATCCCGACCCCGAGCTACCTGGAGGTGTTGTTCGCGGCAGTCTGGGACACGCTGGGTCCCGACTTTCGCGAGACGGCGAAGGCAAATTTCCTGGCGATCGCGCGGGGCGGGGAGTCGATGGACTACCTGTTCCTGACGTGTTTCACGGATTACGCGGTGACGAGTTTCCTGCTGGGCACGGGGACGACGCCGGCGACGGTGACGGTGGCCTACGACCGGATGGACGAGGCGGCCTCCTACGACCTGTACGTGCGGGAGCACGAGGCGGGGACCTACGGCGATGCAGCGTTGCAGACCCGAGGCGCGTACGAAGCGGCCCTGCAAGCGCAGGTGGTAGCGGCCGAAAAGGCGCTGAGCGCCGAGATCGGGGGGCGCGAGGCGGTGGTGTTCCTGGCGCCGATGGGGGCGCACAACGCCATCGGGTTCGAAGCCTGGCAGGCGGTGGCGTCGTGGGCGGTGGTGACGGACGACGCGGGGGTGGCGCAGGCGGTCAGGGACGACACGCCGGCGGGCGACCCGGAGCACACGCAGCCGCTGGCGAACCTGAGCAGCCGGATCACGGCGGCGGCGACGACGGACGCGCACGCGACCACGCGGGTGACGACCGTGGGCGGCCTGCAGCCGTACTACCGCGACACCCTCAAGGCCTACGCCGACATCACGCCGGGCGACGGGCAGACGACGACGTTCACCCCGGCCCAACCGCCGGCGGCGCCCACCTGCACCAACGGCACGGTGGTGCCCAGTCCCGCCGCCAACCGCGAACTGCTGAAGGACTGCGAGACCCTGCTGGCGGCCAGGGACACCCTGCGCGGCACCGCCACCCTCAACTGGGCCACCGGCACCGCCCTCACCAGCTGGACCGGCGTCACCACCGGCGGCACACCCACGCGGGTAACCGGCTTGAACCTGGCGAGCAAGTCGCTGAGCGGCAGCATCCCGGCCGACATCGGGCATCTGTTCGCGTTGACGACCCTGAACCTCAGCGGCAACAGCCTGACCGGCGACATCCCGGCCGAACTGGGCTGGCTGGACCGGTTGACCGAACTGCGGCTGTCGGGCAATACGCTGACCGGCTGCGTCCCCCTCAACCTGCGGGCGGTGGCGACGAACGATCTCAGCGCCCTCACCCTGCCGTGGTGCGCCCCGCCGCCGCCGGCGAACCTGCGGGTGGGGACGCCGACGGCCAGCAGCGTGGCGGTCAGCTGGGACGCGGTGGTCGACGCCGCGGCCTACCGGGTGGAGGTGCGCGAGGGCCCGACGGGCGCCTGGACGACGCCCAGCGACACGATCACCGGCACCAGCCACACGGTGGACGGGCTGCGCTGCCAGACGGCGTACGGGCTGCGGGTGCGGGCGCAGGGCCGCGGCACGACCTACGGGACGTCCTGGAGCGCGCCCTCGACGGCGGTGACGGTCACGACCGGGGCCTGTCCGCCGCCCGCGTTCGCCGCGACCAGCTACAGCTTCACCGTGGCCGAGGACGCGGCGGCCGGGGTGCAGGTGGGCACCGTGCAGGCCACCGTGGCCGGGGGCGCGCCGGTGACGCACTCGCTGACGGCGGGGAACACGGACGAGGCCTGGGCGATCGACGCCACGACCGGCGAGTTGAAGGTGGCGGGGACCCTGGATTACGAGACCACCCCCAGCTACAGCCTGACGGTGACGGCGGACGCGGGGGCGACGGCCACGGCGACCGTGACGATCACCGTGACGAACGTGGACGAGCCGCCGGCGTTCGGCGAGGACAGCTACAGCTTCAGCGTGGCCGAGGACGCGACGGTGACCACCACGATCGGCACGGTGACGGCCACGGATCCGGAAGGCGCAACGGTGGTCTACGACATCACGGCCGGCAACTCGCCCGGGCCGTGGGCGGTGGACGCGCTGGCCGGACGGCTGGTGCTCAACGGCGCGCTGGACTACGAGACCACGACCAGCTACACGCTGACGGTGCGGGCCAGCGTCCAGGCGGCCAGCCGCGTGACGGGGTCGACCACGGTGACGATCACGGTGACGGACGTGGAGGACGCGCCGCCGGCGCCGGCCAACGTGGCGGCCACGCCGGCGGCCACCAGCCTGGCGCTGACGTGGGACGCGGTGACCGGGGCCACGAAGTACCAGGTGGACTCCCGGACCAGCGGCGCCGAGGCCTGGACGACGGCGGCGAACGATGTCACGACGACGAGCGCCACCGTGGCCGACCTGACTTGCGCGACGGCCTACGAGGTCCAGGTGCGGGCGTTTGGCAGCGGGGCCGGCTACACCAACGCCTGGAGCGCGCCCTCGACGGCCCTGGCGGCGACGACCGGGGCGTGTCCGCCGCCGGTGTTTGGGGCGGAGTCCTATGCGTTCAGCGTGGCCGAGAACAGCGCCGCGGCCACGGCGGTGGGGACGGTGGCGGCCACGACCACGGGGTCGGACTCAGTGACGTACGCCATCACCGCGGGCAATGACGCCGGGGGCTTCGCGATCGACGCCAGCACGGGGGCGCTGACGGTGGCGGGCACGCTGGATCACGAGCGCACGCCCAGCGTCAGCCTGACCGTGGAGGCCCGCGCAGGCGGCAGCCAGGCGACGGTCACGGCGACGGTGACGGTGACGGACGTGGACGAGGCGCCGGCGTTCGGGACGGCGGACTACGAATTCAGCGTGGCCGAGGACGCGGCCACGGACGCGGCGGTGGGCACGGTCAGCGCGACCGACCCCGAGGATGGCGACCTGACCTACGCCATCACGGCGGGCAATGAGGCGGAGGTCTTTGCGCTGGACGCGGACAGCGGCGCGCTGACGGTGGCGGGCACCCTGGATTACGAGACGGCGGACGACTACAACCTGACCGTCACGGCCAGCGACGCGGCGGGCCACACGGGCACGGCGGACGTGGCCATCACGGTGACGGACGCGGCCTTCCCGCCGGTGTTCGGGGCGGAGAGCTACGCGTGGGCGGTGGCGGAGGACGCGGCGGCGGGGGCGGCCGTGGGCACGGTCAGCGCGACGGACCCGGAAGGCGAGGCGGTGACCTACACGATCACGGCGGGCAATGACGCCGGGGCGTTCGCGATCGACGCCGCGACCGGGGCGCTGACGGTGGCGGGGGCGCTGGATTACGAGACGACCGCCAGCCATAGCCTGACCGTCGGCGCCACCAGCCACAGCGGCACGGCCACGGCCAGCGCGACGGTGGGGGCAGCCGTGACGGTGACGGACGTGGACGAGGCGCCGGCGTTCGGCGCGACCAGCTACAGCTTCCGCGTGGACGACGACGCGGCCGTGGGGGCGGCCGTGGGCACGGTGACGGCGACCGACCCGGAAAGCGGGACGCTGACCTATGCGCTGACGGCGGGCAATGACGCCGGGGACTTTGCGCTCAACTCCAGCACGGGGGCGCTGACGGTGGCGGGGACGCTGGACCGCACTACCACCAGCAGCTATAGCCTGACGGTCACGGTCAGCACCAGCCGCGATAGCCCGTCGGCCACGACGACGGTGACGATTACGGTGACGCAGGCGTCGTGAGGGTGGCGAGGGGATGTGGTTCCCTTGGACAGGCTGAGGGCAGGTTCGACGGGTTGCCGGGGACGGCGGTCCGGCTTACCACGACCGGGGTGGGCGGAAGAGGCCGGTCGGGGACCGGCCCCTACGAAAGATGGGGCGCACGACCGGAAGAGGCCGGTTAGCAACCGGCCCCTACGCCCGATCAGGCGTCCGACCGGAAGAGGCCGGTTAGAAACCGGCCCCTACGACCGGGGGGATGTCCCGGGGGTGTGGTTCGACACGCCCCTTTCGGCAGGCTCAGGGCAGGCTCTTCCGAAGGACTCCAGGGCGGCTCACCACGAACGGGGGGCGGACGAGAGCGGTTCGCGGACCGCGCTGACGGGGACGGGCGCACCACGATCGGGTTTCGTTGAGTTAGGACGCACGCTCCCTGCGGTGGCGTGGGTGCCTTTGGAGACCTTGCCCTTGGGTACCCACAAGGGGTACCCCTACAGGATCGGACGCGCCTGCAAGTGACGGGACAGCTCACCGTAAACGGCGGTCGGCCGCAAGGGTTGCGCGGAAGACGGGCGGGGTGTGGGTCAGGGGGCGGGGATGATGTCGAGGGGGACGGGGTGGGACGTGGTGCGTTGGTAGAGGGTGGTGAGGGCGGCGTGGCCCTGGGGGCCCATGTTGCGGGTGAGGTCGGTGACGTACATGGCGGTGAAGCGGGTGGTGATGTCCTCGTCGAGGTCTACGCCGATGGCGCGGGCGTGGGCCAGGGCACGGGAGGGGTTGGCGCGGGCGTAGTCGATGGAGGCGGCGAGGGCGGCGGCGATGGCGTGGCACCAGGCGTCGCCGAGGTCGCGGCGGACGATGTTGATGCCGAGGGGAAGGGGGAGGCCGGTGTCGGCGAACCAGGCTTGGCCGAGGTCGAGGACTCTTGAGAAGCCAGCGGCGGCGTAGGTGAGTTGGCCTTCGTGGATGACGACGGCGGCCTGGGCGCGGCCGTCATCTACAGCATCAAAGGCCTGGTCGAAGGGGACCTGGACGGGCTGGAAGTCGGGGAGGTACATGCGGGCGAGGCTGAAGGCGGTGGTGTGGGGGCCGGGGACGGCGATGCGGGCTCCGGCCAGGTCCTCGGGCGCCATCGCGTGGGGTGCGACGACGACGGGGCCGTAGTTTTCGCCCATGGAGGAGCCGCAGGCGGTGATGCGGTAGCGATGGGCGACGGCGGGGTAGGCGGCGGCGGAGATCTGGGAGATGTCGAGTTCGGCGGCCTGGGCGCGTTCGTTCAGGGATTGGATGTCGTCGTGGACGGCGGTTATTTGGGCGGGTTCAGGGCCGTTGAGGGGGACGAGACCGGCGGTGAGGGCGTAGAACATGAAGGCGTCGTCGGCGTCGGGGCTGTGGCCGATGGTTAGATGGCGCATGGGATTGCGGGTTGGTCCTTTGACGGGCTCAGGGCGGGCTCTGTGACCGGGGGCGAGTGTGGTTCGACACGGTTCTCCGACGGACTCCGAACCGGCTCACCACGAACGGAATGGCAGGCCACTTCGCCAAGCTCGGGGCAGGTTCTGCGACCGGGGGCGAGTGTGGTTCGACACGGGCCTCCGACGGACTCCGGCCCGGCTCACCACGAACGGACTGGCAGGGCTCCTTCGGCCGGCTCAGGGCAAGCGGACTTGCGAGGAGACGCAAGGGTTAGGCGGGGAGGGGGTGGGGGGCGAAGGTTTGGAGGACCTGGTAGTGGGTGTCGCGTTGGGCGGGGGTGAAGCCGGCTTCGCGGATCATGGTTTGCATTTCTTCGACGGAGGTGCGGACGTAGTGGCCGGCTTCCTGCATGACGTTTTCGTCGAAGAGGGTGCCGCCGAAGTCGTCGGCGCCGAAGTGGAGGGCGACCTGGCCGGTTTTCTTCCCTTCGCTGAACCAGGAGGCGTCGATGTGATCGATGTTGTCGAAGTAGAGGCGGGCGGCGGCAATGATGCGGAGGTAGTCGTTGGCCTGGGCGCGCAGGCCGCCGAGCTTGCGGCCGAGGGGGGTGCCGCCGGGGGCGAAGCTCCAGGGGACGAAGGCGTAGAAGCCGCCGGTTTCGTCCTGCAGGTCGCGGACGCGCTGGAAGTGTTCGACGCGGCCGTCCACGGTTTCGCCGTGGCCGTACATCATGGTGGCGGTGCCGCGGAAGCCGACCTGCTGGGCAGCGCGAAGAACGGCGATCCACTCGTCGGCGTTCATTTTGAGGGGGCTGATGCGGTGGCGGTCCTCGTTGGTGAGGATTTCGGCGCCGCCGCCGGGGAGGGTGCGCTGCCCGGCGTCCCAGAGGGCCTGGCAGACCCCGCGGTAGTCGAGGCCGGAGACCTTGGACATCTCGTAGATCTCGGGCGCGGACCAGTAGTGGGGGGTCATGCCGGGGAAGCGTTGGCGGGTGGTGCGGACCATGTCGAGGTAGTACTCGAGGGGTAGCTCGGGGTTGAGGCCGCCCTGCATGAGGACGGTGGTGCAGCCCATGGCGGCGGCGCCGGCGACCTGGGTCATCATCTGCTCGACGGTGTGGGTGTAGGCGTCGTCGGCCTTGCTGGTGTGGGGGCGGTAGAAGGCGCAGAAGGAGCAGTAGGCGTCGCAGAGGTTGGTGTAGTTGAGGTTGGTGTCGACGACGTAGGTGACGACGTCGCCGGGGTGGCGGCGGCGGCGGACTTCGTCGGCCAGGGCGCCGACTTCGAGCAGGGGGGCGTCGGACAGGAGATAGCGGGCGTCGGCGGGGGTGAGGCGGTCGCCGGCGTCGATCTTTTGGACGATGTAGTCCATCACGCTACGCGCTCCACGGCGGTGAGGCGGGCATCAAGCTCCTGGAAGTGGTCCAGGCCGGCCCAGGCGGAGTCGTCGAATCGGTAGAGAAAGGTGCGGAGGTAGGTCGCGACGGCGTCGGCGGAGAGGCCGAGATCGGGGCGGCGGCGGTGGATGGCGGTGGTGTCCGAGAGATTGGCGTCGAGGTTGGCGTTGAAGTAGTCCAGGGCGGCGGCGCAGGCGACGGGCGGCAGGTCACGGCGGGTCATCCAGGAGGCGAAGACGAAGGGGAGGCCGGTCCAGGCGTGCCATTCGGCGGCGAGGTCCACCTGGTAGGGATGGGTGCGCAGGTTGCGGCTTTGCAGGAGGGCCTTATCGCCGATGAGGAGCGAGGCGTCGGCGGGTTGGTCGAGGCCGACGAAGGTGGCCCGGCTGATGTCGAACCGAAATTGCAGGAGGACCTTGAGGAGGCGGACGGAGGTGGCGGTTTCGTCGATGACGCCGATGCATGAGTCCGAGAGATCCTCGATGGGAACCGTGGAGCGCAGAAAGACGCTGCGGGCGGCGCCGGCGGCGGCGATGCCGAGACCGCCGACGGGGCGGAATGAATCGGGATGATCGAAGGCGGCGACGACGGGAAGGGGCGCGATGTCGACGGCGCCGAGGCGGGCGAGGTCGATCATGCGGCTGGGAACCTCGACGACAGCGCTGGCCCGGACTTCGTCGTCAGCGAAGAAGGGCTCCGTATTGAGATACGGAATGCGGCCGAGCCTAGGCGTCATACACCTTGACGACGTCGTAGGTGGCGTTGCGCTCGACGGGGACCTTGTCGGCGGAGCGGATGAGGCGAACCATGCGGTCGCGCTCGAGGCCGAGCGGGCTGGCGGCGAGGGCGGCGTGGGCGATGCGCTCGGTGCCGATGGTGCCGTCGAGATCGTCGGCGCCGAAGTTGAGGCCGATGGAGGCGGTTTGCTCGCCGCTCATGACCCAGTAGGACTTGATGTGGGGGAAGTTGTCGAGCATGAGGCGGGAGGTGGCGAGGGTGCGGAGGTCGTCGATGGGAGAGGCCTGGCGGTCGACGAGGAGGGTGGTGCCGAGCTGGTACTCGAGGGGGATGAAGCAGAGCCAGCCGCCGGATTCGTCCTGGGCCTCGCGGAGGCGCATGAGGTGGCGGACGCGCTCGCGGTGGGTCTCGATGTGGCCGTAGAGCAAGGTGGCGTTGGTGTGGATGCCCATGGAGTGGGCGAGGTGATGGAGCTCGAGCCAGCGGTCGGCACCGGCCTTGCCGCGAAAGAGCTCGCGGCGGACGCGCTCGGAAAAGACCTCGGCGCCGCCGCCGGGCATGGAGTCGAGGCCGGCGTCGAGGAGGCGTTCGAGGACTTCGCGGTCGGGGATCTTGAAGCGCTTGTGGAAGTAGTCGATCTCGGCGGCGGTGAATGCCTTGATCTGGACGGCGGGGCGCTCGGCCTTGATGGCGCGGAGGAGGTCCTCGTACCAATCGAACGGGATGGTGGGGTGGTGGCCACCGACGATGTGGACTTCGTGAACGTCGGGATGGATCTGGCCGATGATCTCGTCGATGGAGTACTCGTAGGCGTGGTCGTCGCCGACCTTGGCGGCGAAGTCGCAGAACTTGCAGGAGAGGACGCAGATGTTGGTGGGGTTGACGTGGACGTTGAAGGTGAAATAGACGCGGTCGCCGGAGACGCGACGGGCCGCGGCGTCGGCGATGCGGCCGAGGCCGGTGAGGTCGTGGGTGGAGAGGCAGGTAAGGCCGTCGTCCTCGGAGAGGCGCTGGCCGCGCTGGGACTTGTCCCAGATCGGTTCGAGGGCCGGGTCACGAAAGCGGATGGCGGGAGCGGCGGGGGCTTCAAGCATGGAGGGGCACGCGATCTACCTCGGCGGGGCTGAAGCCCACGCTTTGGAGGAGCAACTGGCGCAGGCTGGGGTAGGAGGCGTGCAGCGATCCGGCGTCGGGATCGTGCAGCCAGTGGACGGCGACTTCGTTGAGGGCTCCGAACCAGGCGGTGGCGATGAGGTGGGTGTCGCAGGGCGGGATGGCGCCGATTTCGACGGCGCGGTCGAGTTCGCGTTCGATCAGGTCGGCGAACTGGCGGCGGACGAAGATGAGGTCGTCGCTGAAGGCGCGGCCGGCGCCGGCGACCTCGATGAGCACGATGCGGGCGAGGGAACGGTGGCGGACGAAGACGTCGATGAGGCCGAGGAGGGCGGCGTCGAGGCGCTCGGCCGGGGAGTCCACGTCGTCCATCTTGCGCTGGATGGAGTTGACCAATTGGTTGGCCAGTTCGCGCACGAGGGCTCGGAAGATGGCGGCTTTGCTGGGGAAGTGGAAGTAGGCGGCGCCCTTGGAGCGACCGGCGCGGTCGACGATGTCGTCGACGGCGGCGCCGTGGTAGCCCTTTTCGCCGAAGACGTTGAGGGCAGCCTCCAGGAGGGCGAGGCGGGTCGCGTCCTTGCGGCCGGTGGACGGGCGGCGGGGAAGTCGAAGGCTCACGGGATCAACAAACCGACTGGTCAGTCGGTTTTTACCGGAGGGCGCCGAGGCTGTCAAGCGGGTAGCGGTTCAATTGGCGATCTGTTTGGCGAAGATCCGTCGCCCCAACCCTCCCTAGCAAGAAAGGCCCTTGCGTGGTTAGGGGACAGTTGCCCGGAAGATCCTCACCCCAACCCTCTCCCATAGGGAGAGGGAGAAAGAACCGCCCCGCTTCGAGGACGACGGCCCGCTTCGGAGTTAATCGAGCGATCAACGTGACCCGCCAGCGTCAGGCGGACGCCGGCCAGGGGCTAAACGCGGACCTTGGCGAAGCTGAGGCGGAGCTGCTGGAAGTTGTCGGCGGTGAGGGCCACGGTGGCCGGCATTTCCGTGTCCTTGGTGACGGGCACGGCCCAGGCCCCGAAGCGGTCGCCGACCGTCAATGCGCGGGTGGTCACCCACACGGTTGGGACGGGCGCGTTGGAGGCGAGCAGGGCTCCGGCGAGGCGCTCCGGTCCTGCCAGGCCGGCGGAGAAGATCAGCGAGACGTGGGCGCCGGAAACGGTTTCGAAGCAGACGTCCCAGATGGTGCGCATGAAATTCTGCTCGATCATGCGGGTGGCAGCCGTCCGGTGATCGCCCTGCGGCACGCCCTGCTGGAGCAGTTGGGCTTCCGTGGCCGAAATCATGACGTCGCGAGACTGCTCAAACTGCGGGCGGACAGCGTCCAACCGACGCTTGTAGGCCTCAAACGGGTCGTGGTTCAGAACCGTAATCAGCGCGGCGGGTATGGCGCGCGGGTCCACGGCGAGCAGGGTGGAGATTCGGTAGATCGGACCCTGGGATGGATCGGGCGCCGGGGCGGCTTCGGATTCCGGCGCGGCGCCGGGGGCCGCCGGGGCTTCGGGGGCGACGGGCGGTTCAGGCGCGGCGGGTTGAGGCGCCGGTTCGGCGGCCGGCATGGGCATTGGGCCGAGCGGTTCGCCGCCGGGTCCGAGAAGCTGGGGGATTCCCTCGCTTTGATCGTCTGTTGTCATCTGGTTCGGACCGCGGTCAGAAGCCGCGAACGATCCAGCGGACCGCGAAGTACAGCGGCCAAAACATGAACACGATGATGAGGATCAGCGACCAGGACGGAAACGGAAATCCGTCGACGACATCCAGCGCGAAGAAAAAGGCGGAGATGATGATCCAGCTGATCGTGGAACTACGGATACGCCCCCAGAGGCCCAGGGTCATAGAGCGCGAGTCCTTGTTGCGGTGGCAGGGTGGCCGTTCCGCTCAATCTGCCGCAGATGGGGCGTTGGCGCAACGTTTCGGGCCGTTCGCTCGCCAACGGACGACGCCGCCGACGATGGTCAGGCGGGGGTGCAGGCGCGAATCGAGCAGGATGAGGTCGGCCGGAGCGCCGACGCCGGGGCCTCCTGGATCCAGGCCGACTGAGGCGCGTGGGGCCCCGGATGCCAAGTGCAGGGCGACGGCGGGAGGGATGCTCAGCCAGTCCACGGCGCAACGCACGGCGGCGTCGAGGGTGAGGGCGCTGCCGGCCAGGCGGCCGGTGGTCAGGCGGATGGAGTTTGCGTCCACGCGCAGCCGGCGGCCGGCCCAGGTGTAGTCGCCGGACGGGCAGGCGGCAGGGGGCACGCTGTCTGAGACGAGGACGATGCTTCCGGTGGTGCGGGTGGCGGTGAGGATGCGGGCAGGCGCCGCGGCGACGTGGAGACCGTCCAGGATGAGTTCGGCGTCCAGGTCGCCGCGGTCGAGCAGGGCGCCGACGGCGCCGGGAGCACGGTGGTGGTAGCCGCGCATTGCGTTGTAGGCGTGGGTGACCCGGGTTACGCCAGCATCAAAGGCCGCCGACGCCTGTTCGTAGGTCGCGTCTGAGTGGCCGAGGCTGAGGGTGACGCCGTCGGCGTGCAGTTCGTCGATCTGCGCACGTGTGAGGAGTTCAGCGGCGACAGTCATGAGACGAATGGGCGAGGCGGCCGCGTTCTGCATGTCCCGCCAGAATGCGCGGTCAAAGTCGCGGAAGGCGTCCCGCAGGAACATGCCGGGCTGGTCGGGCGAGAGGAAGGGGCCTTCGGCGTGCACGCCGAGGACGCGGGCGCCGTGCGGATCGCCCCGAACCGAGGCCAGGGCGGCCAGCAGATCGTCCGGCGGCGCGGCCACGACGGTGGGCAGGAAGCCGGTGACGCCCTGGGCAAGGAGTCTCAGCGACAGCGGGGCGAGATCGCCGGGACGCATGACGTCAAAGCCGCGACGGCCATGAACGTGGGTGTCGACGAAGCCCGGGGCGAGGACGCCTGGGCCATCGACGACGAGCGCGCCGGGCGGTGATTCGATCGGTGTCCGGCTTACCCTGGTGACAGCGCCGTTCGCCACCAGCACGTGGCGGTCGCGCTGCATGCGGCCGTCGCAGGCAACGTCCACATGACGGAAGTGGATGGGCGTCGACATAGAGGGATGGTGAGTGGCGCGGGATTCACACGCAACTGTAGGCATGCGACATCCGGCTCGATAGGAGTATCCTGAGCGTTACCCCTTTCGATCAGAACGGCCATTTGGGACCGGGAGCTTTACTGGCGTGCCGTTGATTCCCCTGCGCGTGTTGCTGGACCACGCCGCCGAAAACGATTACGGCGTGGCAGCGTTCAACGTGAACAACATGGAGCAGGTCCAGGCCGTCATGGCGGCGGCGAGCCGGACGGATTCGCCGGTCATCATCCAGGCCAGCCGCGGCGCGCGGGCGTATGCGAACGAGGCGTACCTGCGCCACCTGATCCTGGCGGCCCTGGAGCTCAATCCGCGGATTCCAGTGGTCATGCACCAGGATCACGGCAATAGCCCGGCGACATGCCTGAGCGCGATGGACCAGGGGTATACGAGCGTGATGATGGACGGCTCGCTGCTGGATGACGGCTCGACTCCGTCCGATTACGACTACAACGTGGCCGTGACGCACGAAGTCGTTGAGCTGGCCCATGAACGCGGCGTAAGCGTGGAGGGCGAGCTGGGCGTGCTGGGCAGCCTGGAGACCGGGATGGGGGACCAGGAGGACGGGCACGGCGCGGAAGGCGTGCTGGACCGCGAACAGCTGATTACCGATCCGGAGCAGGCCGAGGACTTCGTGGCTCGTACGGGCGTGGACGCGTTAGCGGTGGCGATCGGTACGAGCCACGGCGCCTACAAGTTCAGCCACAAACCGGACGCGGGCGTGCTGGTGATGGATTGCATCCGGGAGATTCATCGGCGCTTGCCGAACACGCACATCGTCATGCACGGAAGTTCATCCGTTCCGCAACGGCTCCAGGACATCTTCAACGCGTACGGCGGAGAAATGCGGCAGACCTGGGGCGTGCCGGTGGAGGAGATCCAGGAAGGGATCCGGCACGGGGTGCGCAAGATCAACGTGGACACCGACAACCGGCTGGCGATGACCGGCGCGGTGCGGCGAGTGCTGACCGAGGAGCGCGGCGAGTTCGACCCGCGGCAGTACCTGACGCCGGCGCGCGAGGCGATGGCTGACGTCTGCGCGGCGCGGATGGAGGCCTTCGGGATGGTCGGCCAGGCGGGCAGCGTGCCGGTGGTGTCGCTGCACGAAATGGCGCACCGCTACGCAGAACGACAGCCCGTCGGCAGCCGCCTCTAGTCCAGCGTCAGTCGGCGGTCAGACGAGCGAGGCGACGAGGTCGCCGACTTCGGCGGTGCCCATGCCCATGCGGCCGGCGCTCATGGACTTGATCTTGCCGCTCTGGAGGGCATTGACCAGGGCGGCTTCGACGCGCGCGGAGCCGGCGGACTCGCCCAGGTGGTCCAGGAGCATGTGCATGGCGTTGATGGCCGCCAGCGGGTTTATGACGCCCTGGCCGGTGTACTTGGGCGCGGAGCCGCCGATCGGCTCGAACATGGAGACGCCTTCGGGGTTGATGTTGCCGCCGGCGGCGATGCCGAGGCCGCCGGAAATGATGGCGCCGATGTCGGTGATGATGTCGCCGAAGAGGTTTTCGGTGACGACGACGTCGAACCACTCGGGGTTCTTGACAAACCACATGGCGGCGGCGTCGACGTGGGCGTACTCGCGGGTGACGTCGGGGTAGTCGGCGTCGCCGATTTCGTTGAAGGCGCGCCACCAGGTGCCGCCGACGTTGGTAAGCACGTTGGTCTTGGCCACCAGGTGCAGCTGCTTGCGTTCGTTGCGGCGGCGGGTGAGCTCGAAGGCGTAGCGGACGGCGCGGGCGGCACCGCGCCAGGTGGTGCAGTGAATCTGGGTGGAGATCTCGTGGTCGGTTCCCTCGTACTGCACGCCGCCCATGCCGGTGTACATGCCTTCGGTGTTCTCGCGGACGACGACGAAGTCGATTTCGTCCGGGCCCTTGTCCTTGAGCGGGGTTTCGACGTTGGGGTAGAGCTTCACGGGGCGGAGGTTGATGTACTGGTCGAGCTCGAAGCGGGCCTTGAGCAGGATGCCCTTCTCGAGGATGCCGGGGGCGACATCCGGGTGGCCGATGGCGCCGAGGAAGATGCCGTCGAAGCCGCGGAGGTCTTCGAGGGCGGAGTCGGGCAACGTCTCGCCGGTTCTCAGGTAGCGTTCGCCGCCAAAGTCGAGCTCCGTCAAGTCGTAGGTGAAGCCTTCCGCGGCGGCGGCGGCCTCGAGGACCTTGAGAGCTTCGGCAGTGACTTCCGGTCCGGTTCCGTCGCCGGCAATAACAGCTATGCGATGCACAGGGGCGCCCCGGCCGATTGCGGCCGCGTAAAGGTAGGCGGGCGAGGATACCGGAGACGGTGGTTGTTGCGGGTCTTAGACTCCTCGCATGTCCAGAATCCTGACTGCGCCCGACGTGTCGGTTCGGCGGGTGACGCATCCGCCGGGGGACCATTTCTTCGGGTATTACGAGAAGACCCCGTGGTCGCCGTCGGGCTCGAGGCTCCTAGGGATGCGAGCCGGATTCAGGGACCGGCAGCCGACGCCCGGCGATGTGCTCGAGCTTGGCCTCGTCGATCCTAAGGGTATGGAGCCGTTCGAACCGTTCGCGGCCACAAATGCGTGGTGCTGGCAGCAGGGGACGATGCTGCAGTGGGTGCCGGGGACGACCGAGAGCGTGGTCTACAACCGGCGGCGGGAGGGGCGCTTTGTGGGTGTCGTGCTTGACCTGGCAACGGGGGACCGGCGGGAGTTGGAGCGGGGCGCGTATGCGGTGGATCCGGTGGGTCGGTACGCGATCGGGCTGAACTTTGCGCGGCTGGCGACGCGGCGGCCGGGGTACGGATACGAGGGCGTGGCAGATCCGTGGGCGGACGATGAGGCGCCGGCCGAGGACGGGGTGTGGCGGATCGACCTTGAGAGTGGCGACGCCGAGCTTGTGCTGTCACTGGCGGAGATCGTGGCTGTGGACCCGGACGCGAGCATGGCCGGGCAGATTCACTGGCTGAATCATGCGCAGATCAATACGGACGGCTCGCGGGTGGCGGTGCTGCATCGGTGGCAGCCGTCCGACGGGCCCCGGCAGACGCGGCTGGTCACGCTGACGCCCGACGGTTCGGACGCGCGGGTGATCTGGGGGGCGCGCCTCGTGTCGCACTACGACTGGCGGTCCGAGGACGAGATTCTCGCGTGGGGAGGCGCTCCGGTGGCGCCCAATGCGTTCTGGCGGGTGAGCGACGTTGGGGCCGAGCCGCAGGCCTTTGCGGCTGAGGTGCTGACCGAGGACGGGCACTGTTCGTATTCGCCGGGCCGGGCGTGGATCGCAAACGACACGAACCCGGACAGCGAGAACCTGCGACGGCTGATGATCGTGCGGGCGGCGGACGGGTTGCGAATAGACCTGGGGGCCTTTCACGCACCGCCGGAGTTCGAAGGCCCGCTGCGGGTAGACCTGCATCCGCGCTGGAATCGGGATGGAACCGAGCTGTCAATCGATTCCGTGCACGAGGGGACGCGGCAGATGTATACGTTGGATCTGCGACCGGCGCTGGCGGCTGCGGCGGAGATTCCCTTGGAGGCGCCGACCGACGCCTAGAATGCGCGCCGGCGAGATCGCCGGAAGGCAGGAGAACGTCGATGAGCTGGGGCATGTCCGGAATGTGCGGGGAGATCGCGGAGCCGCTGGATGAGCAAATCGCCGGGCTGCGGGTGCTGGGGGTTCCCCGGGCCAACCTGACGAAGCTGCGCCTGACGGCGGACGGGCCGGCGCTCTCGATCGACGAACTGAGCGACGAGCAGCTGGCCGAACTGCGCCGGCGGCTGGATGGGAGCGGGATCGGCTGTTACTGCGTGACGTCGCCGGTCGCCAAGTACGCCGTGGACACGGACGAAGCCAAGGTGGAGCGGCAGCTCGCGAGGTCGATCGAGGCGGCGAACGTGCTGGGCTCGCGGTGGATCCGGGTGTTCTCGTTCGCGCCGCGCGAGGGCTCGACGGCCGCAGAGGACCGGGACGCGGTGAAGGGCGCCTTTGAGCGGCTGGTACGGCGGATCGAGACCGACGGGGACGGTGCGGTGGCGTTGCTGGAGAACAACTACCGGATGTACACGTTGGACGGCGACAGCACGCTGGACATCCTGTCGGACTACGATCCCCGACAGGTGGCGCTGGCGTTCGACGCGCACGCCTACGTGGTGAGCGAGACACGGCCCTTCGACGAGGCGTGGTCCAAGGTGGAGCCGTGGGTGCGGGTGCTGCACCTGAAGGACTACGTTGCGGCGACGGGGACAGTGGTACCCGTGGGCAAGGGCGACGGGCAGTTGCAGGAGATCATGGCGGCGGCCGATCCCGACGTGATCGAGGACCTGGCGCTGGAGCCGCACCTGAACAACTCGGCCTACGGCGCGGGACGCGACCACCTGGAACTCTTCCGGGAAGCGCGGGACGTGGTGCTGGCGATGCTGGACGCGACGGGCAAGCCGCGACCGGCAACGAGCGTGGCCTGAGGCGCGCCCGGCTCTAGTGGCTGGCGGCGGCTGAGGGGAGTTCCTCGGGCCGCAAAGCGTCGCCAACGGCGCGGACGTCGTCGGCACGGCGGCCGATGATGGCGCCGTCGGCCAGCAGCCGCTGCTGAAGCTGTGTTATGTCAAGTTCTTGGCTGCCCAGGCCACTCGCGGCCGAGATTGCCGCGGCGGTCCCGGCGGCTTGCCCCATGCCCATGCAGGTGACGGTGACGCGGCTGGAGGCGAGCGCGGCCGACTCGGCGGAGTGGCAGCGGCCGGCGACCCAGACGTTGGAGAGGCCCTGCGGCGTCAGCGTGCCGTAGGAAATGTCGTAGGGACGGGTGATGACGTGTTCGTGGTAGCCGGAGGAATCGACGGGATGCCGGTCCAGCCACCAGGCGCCCAGCGAGACGGCGTCGTCGTAGGCGACAGCGTTATGGATGTCGTGGGCGGTGAGCACGCGGTCGCCGCGAATGCGGCGGGTTTCGCGCACGCCGACGACGGGACCCGAGGTGACGAAGTAGGCGTCCTTGAACGCCGGGATGTGTTCCTTGAAGAGGTCGAACATCAGGCGAGCGTCCTTGCGGCCCTGGACTTCGGCGGCCGAGAGGTCGTTCGGATCGATGCCGTTGCCGGCAAAGCGGGTGGCGTTGAAGTAGTAGTCGCGCTCGGCATAGGGTGCCATCCAGGGGCCGCCGTAGAGCTTGAGGCGCCCGTCGGCGACAGCCTGCTTGAGCAAGTCGCTGCAGTGGGCGCGGACTTTGAGGGTGGCATCGAAGCCGCCAACGCGGAAGTGCAGGCTCATGGGCTGTTGGGCGTCCAGGTCCTGGTCGTAGGGGGCGCCAGCGAAGGCGGCGACGTCGGCGTCGCCACTGGCGTCGACGATGGCCCTGGGCATGATGACGCCAAGCCCACCCTTGTTGGCGACCACGACGCCGGTGACCCGGTCGCCCTCGCGGATGGCGTCGGCGACGACTGAGTGGTAGAGGAGTCGGGCGCCGGCTTCCTGCATGAGGCGGTCGGCCTCGAGCTTGAAGCGCTCGATGTCGAAGTGAATGACGTGGCGGTCAATATTGGCCAAAGACTGGCCGACCTCGGCGTTGAAGCGGAAGCGGGTCGAGGCGAGTTCTCCCGTGGCCGTGGTGTGAGCCGCAGCACGGGCCAGGTCGAAGACGACTCCGCCGACCACGGGCAGGCCGGAGCGCAGGTCGACAAAGCCGTCGAGCGATGCGCCGACGACGCCGGTGATGTAGCCGCCGGCGAAGCCGCCGCGTTCGACGACGAGGGTTGATGCGCCGGCGCGGGCGGCGGAAATGGCCGCGACCGTGCCCGCGCAGCCGGCGCCGACGACGAGGACGTCGGGCCTGGCGATGACTTCGAGTGAACGGCTGAATTGCATCGGGCTGCGACCTTGGTTTCGATGGCCGCGCGAGTCTACCCGCGCCTACCTTCTGGAGTTCCGGCTAGATCAGGTCTTCGGGTCAGCTTCCGATTCGTCCCGCCACCCATGCGCGGAGACCGTTACGCGAATGGCCTGCACATCGTCGGCCTCCATGCGGGCCGCAACCGCTTCGAGGATGTCGGGAACGTAGAAGCGGACGCGAAAGGCGGTGGCGTTGTCCCGACACTCGAGCCGGGCCTCGGTTCCGATGATCGAGCCAACGCGGCAGCGCCCCGCAACGGCCGTGCCGAGCAGCTCATCAAGGACTTCCCGAAGGGCGTCGGCCGCATCCAGGCGTCGCGCGCCGTAGCGCAGATCGGGACGGTTCGACAGCCCTTCAACGACTTCGCGAATGCTGCGGGGGCGGCCTTCGCGTCGATCAGCCATGGACGCGCTCAATCTCACCGGCGACCACCCGATAGCGGGCCGCATGCCGGAGTTCCGTTTCGTTCAGCAAGTCAGGATCAGCGGTCGTCACCAGTGCCTGGGCGTCGCCAGGCAGCTGGTCGATCAGCAGCCGGCGGTGCGCCGGGTCGAGTTCGGCGGCGATGTCGTCCAGCAGTAGCACGGGTCGTTCGTTACGTTGATCGTGAGCCACATCGTGCTGGCCGAGCTTGAGCGCCAGGGCCGCCAGGCGGAGCTGGCCGCGCGAGCCGACGTGGGCCAGGGGTCGTGCGTCCAGACGGGCCTCGAGATCATCTCGGTGTGGGCCCAGGCCAGAGACACCGCGTTGGACGTCTTGGCTGCGTCGTTGCTGTAGTGCCGCACGGAATCCGAGGGCATCCAGTCCGAGAGCGGAGGTCCGGTAGGCGAGATCCAGCCGTGCGCCGCCCTGCATGGCAAGGAAGCCGGCGCTGACGGGCGCGCGTACGCGGGCGACGTAGCCCGCGCGGGCGCGAGTGACGTCGACGGCAGGGTCGGAGATGCGGTCATCCCAGAACTCGAGCTCGCTCGGGCGGCCGAGGCCGGCCTGGAGGCGTCGCAGCAGAGCATTGCGGCGAGTGAGGAGACCCTCATACGTGGTGAGTTGGGCCGTGTAGGTCGGGTCAACCTGGGCGACGGCCAGGTCCAGCCAGCGCCGGCGGCCGGATGGAGCGCCGGTCCAAAGATTGAGATCGGACGGCGCGAAGCTGACGGCCAGGAGGCGGCCGGGGAGATCAGCCAGGCGGGTGAGGACGCCGTCGACTCGTGCGCGACGGCGCACGCCGGAAGCCTCGCCGTCCTGCGGGCGGGTGCGGGCAACGATCATCTCGACCTGGGCGGCGCTGGAGGCGGGTTCAACCTCGGCCCGAAGGTGGGCGAATCCTTCGGCGGCCGGGGCATCGAAACGCACCCAGGCGGCCTCGGGGCCGGGCCGCAGACTCTGGGCCGACGCCAGGATGTGGAGGGCGTCCAGCAGGTTGGTTTTGCCCTGGCCGTTGCCGCCAACAATGACGCCGGGACCGGACGGCAGATCCAACGTGAGGCGCCGGTAGTTGCGGAAGTTGGTGAGGTGAAGTTGAGCGACGCGCACTGGTGTTTGGACGCATTGTGACACCGGGGCAGGACCCGTCGGCCGGCGAGTTAGACGCCGGACTTGCCTGCCACCGACGAGCTACGGGCTGCCCAGGGCTTCGCGATCAGACCAGTCCACGCGCAGCGCCGTGAGCTTCCGGCGCCGCCAGAGGAAGTACCCCAAGAGCCCCAAGGCGAGCAGTACGACGACGCTACCGCAGAGAATGAAGGCCGCGACGAGAACCCACGACAGCCAGGTCCAGAACACCACCAGCAGCGTGATGCAGGAAATCGCCGCGGCCGCCAGGCCGACCAGCACCGCGAGGATTTTGCCCTTGAGAGTGCTCGGGACTATCCTCGCCACGTCAGGCGCCGGGACTGAAAGCTGCCAAGAACATGTCTATCCAAGTCGTTACCGACAGCACCGCATCACTGCCCCCCGAACTTGCCGCGGAACTGGGCATTACGGTCATCCCCACCCACGTGAGTTTCGGGACCACGAGCTACCGCGACGGTGTGGATCTGGATGTCGACGAATTCTATCGGCTGCTGGAAACGTCGCCGGATCATCCGACGACCTCGCAGCCGAACCCAGCGGAGTTCGCGCAGACCTACCGCCAGGTCGAAGGCGATGGACCCATCGTGTCCATTCACGTCTCAACAGATCTGAGCAAGACGGTTGAGTCGGCCCGGCAAGGCGCGGCGGAGGTGGACCGCGAGATCCTGGTGCTGGACTCGCGGCTGGTGGGCCCGGCGATGGCGTTCAGCGTAATAGCCGCCGCGCGCGCCGGACGCGACGGGGCGAGCCTGGAGGACATCCAGGGCATCGTGGCCGACCACGCGGAACGAGGGCACCTCATCTTTGTGGTCCAGACGCTGGAGTACTTGAAACGGGGCGGACGCATCGGCGGCGCGCAGGCGTTCCTGGGGTCGCTGCTGAACGTGAAGCCGGTGCTTGAAGTTGCCGACGGCCTGGTGGCGCCGGTGACGCGGGTTCGCACGATGCGCAAGGCCCACGCGGCGATTGCGGACCGGGTGCGGGAGCAGGCGCCGAACGGGGTGTCCAGCTGGGCCATTCTGCACGCGGACAATCAGGCCGAACATGACCGCCTGAAGCGCGACCTGGCCGATGGGCTGAACGCCGACGGCGATACGATCCCCAACCTGGCCATCAGCCCGGTGGTCGGGACGCACACGGGGCCCGGGGCGTTCGGGTTCGCGTTCCTGGCGCGGGCCTAGACCGGCGAGGGAACCCCGTCGACCGCGGCGGCCTGGCGGATTTTCTGCACGACGTCTGCCAGCGGCCACCAGGTCTCGACGCCCACGCGTCGGAGTTCGAACAGGCGGTCACGGTTGTGCACGATGCCGGGTACGGTGGTGACGGCCGCCCGGTATTCGGCGGCGGCGACGAGGGCTCTGACGTCGGCGTCGAAGCGGCCAAGGGGATAGGCGAAGTAGTCGACGCCGTCGACGTCGGCTTCCAGCCACTGGCGCGATTCGACGACTTCGGCCTGGGCCGCGCCGAGATTGGTTCGGTACAGCGGCGGTAGATCGGCGTGGTTGATGGTGTGCGAACCGACCGTGACGCCGGCCGCGCGCACCGCCTGGATGTCGGCCAGCGTCATGTGCCCCTGGCCGTGGCGGTCGAAGCCGGGCAGGACGAAGAAGACGGCCGGTACGCGTAGGTCCTGGAGCACGGGCAGCGCTCCGTCGATCTGGTCGAGCCAGCCATCGTCGAACGAGACGACGAAGGCCTTGTCAGGCAGTTCGGCCCAGCCCTCGATTGCCGCGACCAGGTGTTCGAAGGAGACGGGGGTGAGGCCGGCGTCCAGCAGGCCTTCGAGCTGTGCCTGGAAGGCCGCGGGGCCGGCGATGCGGTGGTAGGTAAGGATTGGCGCCTGAGTCTCGGGCGGGGGATCAGCGGTCACGCGTCGGACCGGTGCCGGGCCAGCCGCACCGCGCGTGCGCTCGGCCTCGTCAAGCGTGACGAAGAAGTCGCCGAGATGGCCAGGGGTCGGCCGGGCGTCCACGGGCGAGCGGTCGAGCATTCGGACCAGGTCGCGCTCATAGAGGCGAATGCGCCAGCGGCGCCAGTCGAAGGGCGCGCTGGCCGGGCGTCCCGCACGGTCGCGGCGCGACTCGTCGGTCCAGGGATCGGCGAAGGGACCATCGGAGCCGCCGGCGGGCGGCGCCTGTAGCGCGAGGGCCATGGCCGAACCAAGATCCGCGAGCCGCGGCACGCCGACCTGATGGGCGCTCGATGGACCGGGCACATCCAGCCGCCCGTGGTTGAAGTACTGATGGAGCGCATCGCCGGCGAACAGGCCAGGGGTGATGGGGTAGCCGAGAACCGAGGGTCCGCCCGCGGCTTCAACGGCGTGAAGGAACGGAGCTTCGACCGGAATGCCCGACACTTCGCGCCAGCGGGAGCGTCGATCAGGCATAGAGGCGATTGTCCTCAGAGCGGCACATTAAGCCGGGAACTCCGAGTCGCAGCCTTGTCGCCGGATATTGCGACCACCCAGGGACGGGCAGCGGGTACCGTCGCCTACAGGCTGAGGGCCGGTCCGGAGGAGGCTGCCGCACTTTGCCTGGCGACTTCTTCGCGGTACTCGTGGGCCATGTTCCTGGGATCGGTCACCGACGGATCGCCCTGGAATTCACCGCGCGCGGCGGCCGGCACGGCCATCAGATTGGCGTTGGTGACCTGGGGCGGGACGGCGCACTCGGGGGCGATGATGTCGATGCCGGCGGAGACGATGTCTTCAACCTCGAAGGCGACATCCTCGGGCCGGCCGCTGAGCAGCGTGACAAAGTTGCTGACGTTGCCGACCAGCTTGAAGTCACCGACGACGGCCTTGGCCTCGTGCGGGTCGTTCTCGGTGGCGAAGTGGAAGGCCTCGAAGCCGGCGTCCTTGATGTATTGCATGCGGTCGAGCGTCTTGCCGCAACAGTGGAGGATCACGGGCGAGTTGATTTGCGGCGTGATCTTCTGGTGGACGGGCATCAGGAAGTCGCGGTACGTCTCGGCCCGAACCAGGTCGCCAGTGGAGTGGTCGGCCAGGCAGATGGCGTCGGCGCCAGCTTCGATCTGGGCATTGGCGAACTCTATGGAGGCCGGCATGAGCCGGTCGAGGCAGGCGTGCACGTAGTCGGGGTCGAGGATGACGTTGATGAGGAATTCCTGCGGCCCGAACATGTGGTAGGAGAGGGTCCAGGGGCCCATGACCTTGCCGATCACGGCGGCGTCGGGGTGGCGTTCGCGCAGGATCTTGATGGAGTCGATGACGGCCTTGGTTTCGCGGCGTTCCAGGAAGTCGTCGGGGATCACGATCTGGTCGGGCGTGGTCCAGGGATTGGGCGGGCTGACGGCGGGCATGCGGGGGCCGGAGATGATCTTGCCGGTGCCCTTGTCGAACTCCCAGGGGTCCTCGCCCCACTCGATCTCGGCGCCCAGGGCGGCGGCGCCGAGGATGATGCTGAAGTAGGGCATGATCGAGTCGTAGCCGTGTTCGGTGTAGCTGCGCTCGGCCAGCAGGGCAATGGGCCCGGCGTCGTAGTGCGCGTCGGGCCATTCGATGCCGAGGCGGCGCATTTCCTCGTAGGTCGCCAGGGACGTTGGACTGCCGACGCAAATGCGGTCGACCGGCTTGCCCTGGAGCGCGTTGAGGTAGCGCTCGCGACCGGTCAATGAGCCGTTGGTCTCGGTTGTATTCACGCGAAGTCTCCAAGGAGGGCGCCGTCAGGCGAAGTATAAGCGGCGCGGAGGGCGTGGCCGCCGAGCGCCCGGCTTTGACCGCCATTTGGGGCGCCGAGTAGCATCGCGTCGCGACGGCGTCACGTGGCGCCGCTCGGCCAGTTTATTGATGCGACTACTTCGACTGTTCGTACAACACACCCTTCTGGAGGCCAGCCGTGGAAGCCCTATTGGCGATCGTCGCCGGTCTGGCGGCGCTCGTAGTAGGGCTCGTGGCGGGCTACTTCTATCAGGTACGGCTTTCCCAGGCGCGTGGGCGCGAATTCGCGCGCCGGGTGGAGCGGGAGCTGGCAGAAGTCGAAGCCCGACAACGAGCCAGAATCACAGAAACCAACACGAAGATCCGCGACGAGCGCGCGGACGCGGAACGCGCGACCCGCGAGCGGCGTCGCGAATTCCGCCAACAGGAGCAGCGCCTCCAGCAGCGTGAGCAGACGCTGGACAGGCGTTCGGAGCGTCTTGACGACCTGGAAAGCGAGTTTCTGAAGCGGGACAACACGCTGGACCAGCGAAAGCGCGCCCTTGATCGACGCGAGACCGAGTTGGAAGACTTGCGCGAGCAGCAGCTGGCGGCGCTGGAAGCGGCAGCCAGCCTGACGCGCGACGAAGCCCAGACGCAGCTCTTGGCCTCGGTGGAACGCGAGGTGCGGGAGATCTGCGATCAGCGCGTGCGCGAGCTTGCCGCCGAAGCCCAGGAAACAGCCGAGGCGCGGGCGCGCTGGCTGGTTGGGTTGTCGCTGCAGCGGGTTGCGGCGGCCCACACGACCGAGATCACGACGTCAGTCGTCGACTTGAAGAGCGACGACATGAAGGGGCGAATCATCGGGCGGGAAGGCCGCAACATTCGCGCCCTGGAAGCGGCGACCGGGGTCGACATCATCATCGACGACACGCCGGAAACAGTGGTGCTGTCGGGGTTTGATCCGGTGCGGCGCGAGGTGGCGCGGGTGGCCCTGAAGCGACTAACGGAAGACGGCCGGATTCACCCGGCACGCATCGAGGACTCGGTGACCAAGGCGCGGTCCGAGGTGGAGGAGATCATCGAGCGTGAGGGCGAGCAGGCGGCCTATGACGCGGGGACGCCGGCGCTGCCCCGTGACATCTTGCGGTATATGGGGCGCCTGCGGTTCCGGACAAGTTACGGTCAAAACGTGTTGAGCCACTCGGTGGAGGTATCCCTGCTGGCAGCGACGATGGCCGCCGAGATCGGCGGGCACGTGGACGTCGCGCGACGGGCGGGATTTCTGCATGACATCGGCAAGGCGATCGACCATGAGGTAGAAGGGCCGCACGCCCTGATCGGCGGGGCATTGCTTCGACGTTCGGGACTGAGCGAGGACGTGGCGCATGCGGCGGAAGCGCATCACTTCGAAGTGGAGTTGCGCAGCTTTGAGGCGTTCGCCGTGGCGGCGGCCGACGCAATCTCGGCGTCACGCCCAGGGGCGCGGCGGGAGACGGTGACGAGGTATCTGCAGCGCCTGGAGAAACTGGAGGAGATTGCGCGATCGTTCGACGGAGTCGACAACTGCTATGCGATCCAAGCCGGGCGCGAACTGCGGGTGTTGATTCGGCCCGACCAGGTGGACGAGGCCGGCGTGCAGCGGCTGGCGAACGAGATTGCGAATCGCATCCAGGAGTCGATGGAGTACCCGGGTCAGATCAAGATCACGACGATCCGGGAGACGCGCGCGGTGGAGTACGCGCGCTAGACCCGATAGGCCGCCTGGGCGAACCGCCGGCGGGGCTGGTCGAGCCGGGACGGCTGTGCTAAAGTTTTCTTTATCAAACTTTGCTTTATGTGTGAGGCACCGGTGAACGCGGATTTGGCCGCCATGCGCGCGTATACCCGCGCGCTCGCTTCACGGACGCGGCTGGTGACGCTGGACGAACTGGCTTCGGCGGACGAACTGGACGTGAGCGAGTTGTCGCGCCGCGTCGGCGTCAGCCAGCCGCTGATGTCGTGGCACCTGCGGCGCTTGCGGCGCGCAGGGCTGGTACGAGCGCGGCGGCAGGGTCGCCGCATGCTGTATGCGCTGGATCGACCCACCCTGAGCGCCCGCCACGCGGCGCTCACCACTCTGATCGAAGATCTGACGGCGGCCGCCGCGCGCGGGTCGGACGCCGAATCTCCCGAGCCGGCCCGGGCGCTGGCGTAGGAATCCAGGAGGACGAGCGTGTCTAAGGTTCGAGTGGGAATCATCGGCGTGGGCAACTGCGCCTCCTCGCTGGTGCAGGGCGTGAGCTTTTACCGCGAGGCCGCGGCCGACGACTTCATCCCCGGCTTGATGCACCCGCAGTTGGGCCCGTACCACATCGGCGACGTCGAGTTTTCCGCGGCCATCGACATCGATCGAGGAAAAGTGGGCAAAGACTTGTCCGAGGCGTTGGTCGCGCCGCCGAACAACACGCCGCAGTTTGCGGAGGTCGGCCATATGGGCGTGCCCGTGGTACGCGGGATGACGCACGACGGCATTGGCGCCTATATGGCGGACACCGTGTACAAGGCGGAAGGGGCGACCGACAACATCGTGGAGCTGCTGAAGGACACGCACACGGACGTGGTGGTGAACTTTCTGCCCGTGGGCAGCGAAGAGGCCACCAAGTGGTACGTCGAGCAGATCCTTAACGCCGGGTGCGCGATGGTGAACTGCATGCCCGTCTTCATTGCGCGCGAGGACTACTGGCAGGGGCGGTTCCGATACGCTGGGGTTCCGATCATCGGCGACGACGTGAAGTCTCAGGTAGGCGCCACCATCACGCATCGCGTACTGACCCGGCTCTTTCGAGAGCGGGGCGTCAAGGTTTTGCGGACCTACCAGTTGAACGTGGGCGGAAACTCCGACTTCAAGAACATGCTGGAGCGCTCGCGGCTGGAGTCCAAGAAAATCTCCAAGACGGACGCGGTAACGAGCCAGCTCGAGTACGACATTGGCGCGGAGAACGTGCACATCGGACCGAGCGACTTCGTCCCGTGGTTGGCCGACCGCAAGTGGGCGTACATCCGGATGGAGGGCGTGTCGTTTGGGGGACAGCCGCTAAACGCGGAGTTGAAGCTGGAAGTGGTTGACTCGCCAAATTCGGCGGGCGTGGTGATCGACGCGCTGCGCTGCTGCAAGATCGCGATGGACCGTGGCCTGAGCGGCGCGGTGGAAGGGCCTTCGGCCTACCTGATGAAATCGCCGCCAATCCAATACTCGGACGAAGAGGCGCGCGTGATGACGGATGAGTTCATCCGCACGGCGAACATCGCCGCCGGCGCCAGGAGCGATGCATAGCGCGTGATCACCTTAGTCGCCATCGCCGCGCAGGCCGAACGGTGGGTGCCCCGTGCGGTGAAGTTCGGCCTGGCCCGAATGTTCGGGATGCTGGTGTACTGGCTGGTTCCGCGGATTCGGCGGAACACCACCGCCAATATGTCGGTAGTTCTGAACCTGCCGCCGACCGATCCGCGCGTGCGGGCGCTGGCGATGCGGTCGGTGATCAATTACGCGGAGTTCATGGTGGATTTTTTGCGCACGTACCGAATGACGCAGGAAGACGTGCTGCGGCGTACGGTCGCCATTGAGGGGCTGCACCATTTGCGTACGTTTCAGAACATGGGACGCGGCGGCATCATGATCACGGCGCACTTCGGCAACTGGGACTGTTGCGGGGGCCTGGTCTCGGTCGACCAGCCCACGCACGTGGTGGCCGAGACATTTGGCAGCAGGTCGGTGACCGCGCTGCTGGACGATGTGCGCGCGCGCAAGAACCTCCGGACGATTCAATTGGGGAATGCGGCGCGCGGAATCCTGCGGACGCTGCGGCGCGGTGAGTTTGTGGCACTGCTGGCCGACCGCCCGACGCCGGGGAAGGGCGTGCGGGTCAGGTTCTTCGACCGCCCAGTCTGGGTGCCGGAAGGCGCGGCGGTGCTGGCGCGGCACACGGGCAGTCCGCTGCTGGTGGGCGGGATGATTCGCTATCACGACGGCACATACTCCGCGCATGGCCTGCCGCCGATCGTGATCGACAAAGACCGACCGGCGGCCGAGGCGGTCCAGGAGGCCATGCAGCAGGTGATGTGGGACCTTGAAGTTTTGATTCGCAAAGCACCGGCCCAGTGGTACATGTTCCGCCGGATGTGGCCGGAGGCGCTCGACGCGTGAGGATCCTGCAGGTCTCGCCGTACGACTTTCCGTACCCAGGAGGCGTGACCCAGCACATCTTGAACCTGGAGCGCGAACTACGGGCGCGGGGCCACGACGTGGCCATCATGGCGCCGAGTACCGACAACCATGTTGAAGAGAAGTTTCCGGGGTTTGTGCGCATCGGATCGCGCGTGGTGCCGCTGCCGGTCAACCAGTCGCGAGCGCGGCTGACGCTTTCCCCACAGCTGCTACCACGGGTGCGGCGATACCTGCGACAGCAGCGATTCGACATCGTGCATCTGCAGGAGCCGCTGGTGCCGGCGCTGCCGCTGACCGTGCTCAGATACTCGACGAGTGTGAATGTTGGGACGTTCCACGCCGCGCGGAACTCGGCGCTGTTCTACCGGACGACCCGACCGCTGATCCAGCGGTTGCAGCGCCGCCTGCACGGGAAGATCGCGGTTTCGGAAGCAGCGCGGGAACTGGTGTTTCGCTCGTACAAGGGCGCCTATCGAATCATCCCCAATGGCATCGACGTGGACTTTTACGGGGCGCCGCAGCCACCGGCGAGCGACGTGCAGGACGACAAGCTGAATATTGTGTTCGTGGGTCGGCTGGAGAAGCGCAAGGGCCTGGACTATCTGCTGCGGGCGATGGCGCTGGTGTGCCAGCTGCGGCCGCAGGCGCGACTGATCGTGATCGGCGCGTTTCGACCGGGCCAGCGACGCGCCTATTTGCGCCAGGTTCAGCAATTCGGCCTGCGGCACGTGGTGTTCAAGGGCTTTGTCTCGGACGAAGAGAAGCGACAGTACCTGCAGACCGCCGACATTTTCTGCTGGCCGGCCCTGGGGGGCGAGAGCCAGGGCATAACGTTGCTGGAGGCGATGGCCGCCGGAACGCCGGTAGTGGCGTCGGACATTCCGGCCTCGCGCACCATGTTGACCGACCAGGAGGCGGCGATCCTGGTGCCACCCAAGGATCACGTCGCGCTGGCGCGGGCCCTGATGCGGGTAGCCGACAACCCGGACAAAGCCCAGCGGATGGCAGAGGCCGGGCGTCGGCGCGCCCACGACTTCACCTGGAGCACCATTGCCGATCGCGTTTTGGCCTACTACGAGGAGCTCCTCAACGAGGACGAACTTGGCGGGGCGTACTGGTCGGCCGACGCGGACCTGGTGCGGGCCGGAGGCTCGTCATCGTGAACAAGGCACATATCGAGGCCAGCACGCGCCGGACGGTCGAGCGGTTAGTGACGCCGCTGGCGCGGACCGGGATCGATCCGAATGCGCTGACGGTGGCGGGCTTAGTCGTGAGCGCCGTGACGGCCGTCTGCATCGGCTTTGGATGGACCCTGGCAGGCGGACTGCTGGTGCTCGCGACCGGCGGATTCGACATGCTGGACGGCGCGGTGGCGAGGGTCAGCGGGAACGGGTCGAAGTTCGGTGCGTTTCTCGACTCGACGCTCGACCGCTGGGCGGAAGGCCTCATATTCACCGGCCTGATCTGGCATTTCGTGGCGCAGGACGCGCGGATTGAGGTGGTGCTGGCGGTTACCACGATGGTGGGGTCGATGCTGATCAGCTATACGCGCGCACGCGCCGAGGGTTTGGGCGTGGACTGCGAGATAGGGATTCTGCAGCGGCCGGAGCGGCTGCTGGTGCTGGGGATCTCGCTGCTGGGGCCGGCCTGGCTACTGAGCGCCGGACTGTGGCTCCTCAGTGTGGTGACGCAGATCACCGCAGTTCAGCGGATCCTGCACGTGCACAGGGAACTGGAGCTGCAGAAGGGCTCGGCCGCCGACGACGGGGAAGCCGGCTAGTTCTGACTTAGTCCAGCGGAAGAGCCACTGGCTGTCCGCTGAAATATGAGGCGTAACCGGCGAGCAGCGTTTCGACCTGGGCGACGCCTGCGTCAGCGTTGTTGACGCACTCCCTACCTTCGTCAATGCAGACGATAAATTCGTCAATCAGCGACTCAATGCCGCCGGAGTCCATGGCGTCGACGCGGGTCGCTCCCTTTCCGTCGTCGCCGGGTACGCCGTAAGCCGTGGCGGTGGGCGGCGAACCGTCCGCCACGATGGAGCCGCGGGTTCCGACCACCGACACCTTGTCCACGCCGCTTCCCGGATCGGTTTCGCGTCCGTAGCGACCGGTGGTGATGGTGGAGGTGACACCGTTCTCGAACGTCATATGCATGACGGCGAAGTCTTCGAGACCGCGATCGGCGTGGGTGCCCAGCCAGTACTGTCCGAGTTGCGCGTAGACGGTCTGCACGGCCGAATCGGCCAAATACTGCACCTGGCCGACGGGATACAGACCGATTTCGTGTAGCTCGCGCTTGGCCCAGACGTCGTGTCCGGAGCCCGAGGGATCGGCGTTCTCTGCGCGGTAGGTGAAGCGGGAGAGGTCCCGCGAAATGGCGGTCGACCAGTCATCAGGGACGGTGCCGGTCTGCCCCTTCGCGAAGATCAGGTCCCAGTGGATGGTCTTGAGTTCGCCGATGGCGCCGGCGTCCAACTCGCTCTTGATTCGTCGCATCATCGTTGAGCGATGGCGCCCGTATATGACGGTGCGCAAGTCGCGGGCGCGCGCCGTGTCGGCAATGGCGCGCGCCTCGGCCACCGTAATGGCGTTGGGCTTGTCCATGAACAGGTGCTTGCCGGCATCCGCGAGGCGGGCCGACACGCCGCCGCGGCGCTCGAGCTGCGGGCAGACGCTGACGATGTCAATCGACGGGTCGTTGGCCACGGCGTCGATGCTCTCGATGTAAGGCACGCCGTATAGGTCGGCCTCGGCCCGGTTGGTCTCAACGACGTAGTCGTCGATCTCGCTCGGATCGTCGGCCACGCAGACGACCTCGGTGCGCGGGTGATTGGCGAACGTCGGGGCGTACTGCTGCGGCTGGTGCATGGCGCAACTCACCAGCGCGACTTTATAGGTCGGCTTGTTGCCCACGGGAGGTGCTCCTACGACGGCGTCTCCAGCCCAGCGTGACAAGCCGGCGGCCTAGTCGGCAAATCGGCCGGCTTAGGAGCGACCTCCAGGTGGCGGCTGCGGCGCTTAGCCGGGGCTTCTCAGGGGCATGCCCCAGCCGAGTTCGCGTCCACCCATGTAGGAGAGTTCCACGCCCGTGGCCGGGGCCATGTACTCGTATACGACGCCGCGACGCCCGTTGGGCGAGATGTTGGGCGCGGAGTAATGCCAGGTCAGGCAATAGAACAGCAGGGCGCCGCCAGCTTCAAACTCGGCAGCCACGGTTTCGGAGGGATCGATCCGCCACTCGTGCAGCGGGTCCTCGAAGAGTCCGCGGCGATGACTGCCGGGAACGACCTGGATGCAGCCGTTCTCGAGCGTGGAGTCGTCAAGGTAGTACTGGATGGCAATGATGGGCACTTGCTCCGGCTGCAGGTCGGTTCCCCAAGGACGCAAGCGATCGGCTTCCTCGTGCGTAATGAAGCCTTCCGGCAGGTCCTGGTGCCAGGGCTTGAGGGAACCTTCGAACGGCGGCTTGACCATCATCTTGGAGTGATGGAAGCGGATGTCGGGACCCATGAGGTCTTCCATGATGTCCAGGACGTCGTCGCGGCGCATCAACTCGTCCCAGATCACGCCGCCGTTGAGGTGGATGTGGCTGATTTTGCGGATGGCCACGCGGTCCGTGTGAAGGGCGTTCGGTTCGCGTTGAACGTCCGGATGCTCGTGGGTCTGGACCCAGCGATCCATGGCATCCATGCTGGCGCTCAGGGTGGCGACGTCGTCGTCGCTGAGGAAGTTGGGCAGAGCCAGGTAGCCGTCGCGCCAGAAGGCATCGACCTGGGCTGGCGTCAGGCGGGCGAGCGTCTGGGTGGCCATGGAGATTCCCCTTCTGTCGAGACGACGTCTGCCGGTCAGACAGACGCCGCGGAGCCTGCGGCTAGACTGATTCTCCCATGATTCCGCGACACTTCCACATACCAGCGTTGGCCCGGTCATGACTTCCGACGGGTCGACCGTGGATCTGGCGGTGGAACCGCTGGGATTCGCGGTGGCGGCGCTGGGCGACGCCACAACGAAAGACACCAGAGGACGGTTTGCAGTTGCACGGCGGGCCTGGACGGTTCTCGAAACCGAGTCGTTTCCGAAGGCGTCCGTGGAAGCCGCACGCTTGTTGGCACTGGGCGTGCGGGCGATGGCGCAGGCCGGTCAGGCGGTGACGAGGGCCGAGGCGCGGGAGGCGGCAGAGGCGGCGGAACACTGGCTGGAAAGTCTCTCGGCCTCCGAGCAGTCAGCGCGAGCAGACGCGCAGGAAGCGCGGGGCGTTGCGCGCCGCCTGGCAACGACGCCAGGGGACGAGGACTACGCCCGGATGCTGGAAGCGTCGGCGATGGACCTGCTGGCGGCGGCGCAGTACCGGCAGCAGGCGGGAGACTCCGCGGCGGCCGCGCGCACCGACCTGGAGATTGCGGAGGTGTTTGCGCTCTATCCGGCCGGTGATCGCGCCCCGCTGATCGAGCGCGCCGTGGGTCACGCGCGGCGCGCGGCGGCTACGTTGACTCCAGACGTCGACGCCACGGCGCATGCGCGCTGCCAGCTCTTGCTGAGTGGGCTGCTGCTGGACCATCCCAGGACAGATCCGCAGCAGTTCGCGTCAGCAGCGCAAGGGCTGGCGGACACTGCCCTGAAGGTCGTGGACGACGAGCGAGCACCGCTGGTGGCCGCACGTGCGTGGCAGGCGCGTGCTCGCGCCCTGAAGCTCGGCGGAAGCGCGGACCACGTGGCCGCCTACGCCGGGGCGGCCGAGCTGCTGGCTGCCGCCGGGCTAGCCGCGGAGAGCCGGACGCTGCGCCGGCAGTACGGTTGCGCGTGAGCAACGGGTACGACGCACTGATCCTAGGCGGGGGGCCGGCGGGGTCCACGCTGGCCGCATTGCTGGCGCAGGACGGGATGCGGGTGGCGCTGGTGGAACGCGAGCGCATGCCGCGGCCGCACGTGGGCGAATCGCTGATTCCGGGCGTGCTGCCGGCGCTGGACGCGAGCGGCGCGCTACCGCTGGTGGACAAGGCCGGGTTCACACAGAAGTTCGGCGCGACCTACATCTGGGGCCGAACGCGAGATCCCTGGACGGTGAAGTTCAGCGAGGTGTACCCGGACCAGGCCTTCGCGTGGCAGGTGGACCGGGCGAGGTTCGACAAGCTGCTGTTGGACCATGCAGCGGCGGAAGGGGTAGAGGTTCGCCAGGGCGTTACGGCGCTGGGGCCGGTTGGGTCGGTGGACGCGGTGCAGGGTGCGCGAGTGCGGGCGGCGGACGGTCGCGAGACTGCGCTGACGGCCTCGCTGACCATCGACGCGACGGGGCAGGACGCGCTGTTCGGGCGGGTGTTTCGCACGCGCCAGTACAACTCGGCGCTGCGGCACGTGGCCTTCTACGGACACTGGAGCGGCGGGCGCGACCTGGACGAGGTGCTGGGTTCCGACGACGCGCGGGACGCGGGGAACATCCTGATCGTGACGGTGCCGGACGGGTGGATCTGGCACATCCCGATCGCGGACACGATGCGCAGCGTAGGGCTAGTGACCGACCCGGAGGCGGTGTCCAACCTGAGCGCGGCCACGCGCACGGACTACTACCTGGAGCAGGTGCGAGCGTGCCCGGAGATCGCCGCGTTGCTGGAGGGCGGCAGGTGGGTGAGCGAGCAGGTTGAGGCGTTGAGCGACTGGTCGTTTTTCTGTTCGAGATTCGCCGGTCCCGGGTATCTACACGTCGGCGACGCCGCGTGTTTCATCGACCCGATTCTGTCGACGGGCGTGACGCTGGCGGTGAACGGGGCACTGCGGGCAGCGCGGGCGATCCGGACGGGGCGCGCGGCGCCATGGCTACAAGGGCTGGCGATGGATTGGTACGAAACGGAGTATCGGAGCGTCGCCACGGATTTCGCGGACCTGGCCGAGCACTGGTACGGCGGGCACGCGGACGCCGACGCATGGTTCTGGCGGGCCAAGAAGCTGGCCGACCCGACGCAGAACTTCTCGATCAGACAGGCGTTCATCCACCTGTCGGCAGGCGTGACCGGGACGCAGGGGGCGGGCGGAAAACTACGGTCAGCGGGCGGCTATAGCCCGCGACAGCTGGAATTGATCTACGAGAACCTCTCGACGGACCTGGATTCCGGCAGCCAGACTGAGATTGCCGACGCCGAGGCGGGATTCGGGGGCGGACTGGCGCGTGCGCCGACGGCTACGAGCGTGCTGCTGGGACGGCCGCGTCTAGGCGAGGCCATCAGCTTTCGCCCGCACATGGCCGAGCACGACGAGATCCTGCGGCCGATCACGCGGGTGACCCGGGTTCACCCCAACGCCGGGCCGGAGCACATCGAGCTGCCGATCGCGGCACTTGCCGTGCTGGAGCGGGTGGACGGCCGCCGCAGCGGGATGGACATCGCGGCCGACCTGCGGGAGCGCTACGCGGGCACACCGATCGAGGCCGACCTGCGCGACCTGGTCGCCACAACGCTCACGCGCCTGGCCGAGACCGGCGCGGTCGAGATCGTGTAGACCGACGACCAGTCTCAGCCGCTGCGCTTCAGGCGGCCGTGGCGCAGGGCGTAGCGCTCGGCCCAGCCGAAGACCCAGACGCCAGCCGGCATGGTGACGGCGGTGATGAGCATCAGAGGACCGAAGTGGGGCAACAGGTCGACCAGGGTGACGCCGTCGAGCACGGCGGCACGCATGGCGTTGAGGACATAGGTGGCGGGCGAGATTACGGAGAACCACTCCAGCCAGTCGGGCAGAACCTCAACGGGGTAGTAGACGCCGGAAACGAGCAACAGCGAGGCCTGGACGACCACGGTCATCTGCGAGCCACGTTCCAGGAATAGCAGCGGCAGCGCGGCCGCCATGATGCCGATGCCAAGCAGCCCCAGGCTGCCGATCGCCAGCACGGCAAAGGCGCCGACCCAGTTGGCCGCGGCCAGATCGAGACTGAAGAACAGGGCCACGACCACCAGGATCACGACGGCGCGGGCGAACGAGTAGAGCACCGCGAAGGCGGAGCTGCCGGCGATGAACGTGACGCGGCGGATGGGGGCCATGAAGGTGCTCTCAATCGTGCCTTCCCAGCGCTCCCAGGAGACCATGAAGGCCACGGAGTCGAAGACGCTGTCGAGGTAGGCCCAGACCACGGTTCCCACGACCAGGAACAGGATCAGGCGATCGGCATTGAACTGCTGGCCGGCCACCACCACACCGCCCGGCGCGATATAGGCGACGGTGAGCGCGCTGACGATGGAGTGGAAGAGAAACACGACTTCCCAACCCCAGTAGCGGCGCACGGCGCGGAAGTTGCGTTCCACGAAGGCGTACGAGGCGCCCAGTTCACGTTTCAACGGAACGATCACGTCAACCTCCTCCGCCGTCGGCAGATTCGTCGGGTTCCTGAACTTCGACGGCGTGGCCGGTCAGCCGGATGAATGCGTCTTCCAGGGTCTCGCCCTCGCGGCGAAGGGCGCTGGGCTTGTCTTCGATCAGGATTCGGCCTTTTTCGATCACGGCCAGGCGGTCGCAAAGCTGCTCGGCCTCGTCCATGTCGTGCGTCATGAGGATCACGGTGGCGTCGTGGGTGTCACGGACCTCGCGGACGAAGTCCTGGACTTCGCGCTTGGAGCGTGGATCGAGGCCCGTGGTGGGCTCGTCAAGGATCAGGAGCACGGGCGAGGTGAGCAGGGCGCGGGCCACGGCGACCTTCTGCTGCTGGCCGCGGGACATCTGGTCCATGGGGCGGCGGATCGCCTTCTCCTCGATGTCCAGGCGTTTGAGGATTTCGAAGATCTGCTGGTGAGCTTCACCGGCAGGCAGTCCGTAGATGCGGGCGGTAAAGGTCAGGTTCTCGAGCGGGCTGAGTTTCTTGAAGAACGACGCCTCGACGGAAACGCGGTTCATGAAGCGACGCACGGTGCGGGCCTCGCGTTCGACGTCGTGGCCGAAGACCTGGACCGATCCGGAGTCCGGCAGCAGCAGCGTGGCGATGACGCGGGCCAGGGTTGACTTGCCGGATCCGTTGGAGCCGACGATGCCGTATACCTCGCCGCGCTGGACCCGGACGCTGATGGCGTCGAGTGCCACGATGGGGTCCTTGAGCGGCCGGCCCAGGGCGCGCCGCCAGGCGCCGCCAACGCCGGCGGGGTCGAATCGTTTGACCAGGTGGTCAATGGATACAGCGGGTTGCATGGCCTCAATTTCCAAAGGTTCGCGACAAACAAAAAACCGCGGATCGCCCGGTGAGTTCGGCGCCTGATCCGCGGCTGCGGCGTGCGACGGTCGCAGGTCAGGGCACGGCGGAACCCAGGTAGCTCCGGCCGGGCGTGGCCGGGGTAACGAAGGGGCGCATGCGCATCAGAACTTGCTCACGCGTGACTTGGGCCGGAGCGGTTCTCGGGCCGTGAACTTGAGGATAGACAAGCATTTGCGTCTGTCAAAGCGAAGTTTGCGGTTGCCATCGGCGTTCCAGCCGGCGCTGGGCGCCAAGGCCGAAGGCGACGGTAGCAATGGCTTCGATAATCAGCGCGCCGCCGATGGCCGTTACTCCGAGGACCCCACCGGACAGGCCGGTGGCGTTGACGCCGACGAGCAGGATGGCGACGAGGCCGACGAGCCGAATCGCGTTTACGTAAACGAGAAGGTGGGCCCGCCGAACGCGCAGGATGGCACTGGTGAAGATGGCTTCCTGCACGAGGATCGGCGGCAGCAGGGCCAGGATGCGCAGGCCGGCTTCGGTCATCTCCTGGAGCCGGCCGGTGGCACCCAGCCAGTCGTGGACGACGAGGCTGGTGAGCGGAGGGATGAAGGCGACGACGGCCGCCGGGCCGACGGTGATGATCCCCACGATGTTGGCGAAGCGGCGGGCGGCAAGAGGACTCTCGCCGCGGGCCATGAGAGCCAGCAGGGTGGGCTGCACGCCCCAGAGGGCGATCAGGAAGATCTGGTTGACGCCGAAGGTCAGCGACACGGCAGCCACGCTGGCGTCTGGCTCAGGGGCGCGGGTGAGAATGGCGTTGATGACCGGCTGGGTAACCGCGGGCAGGAAGGCAGCCACCAACAGCGGCCCGAAGAAGCGGAGCAGGGCGCCGTAGGTGGGCGGCGCGCCCGCTGACCGTGCAAGGTCACGGCGCAATGGTCCTGTGGTGCCCGCGACCAGAACGAGGGTCTCAACGCCGGCCCCGGCGCTGACCGCAATCGCCGCGATGGCCGCGCCGGCCGACGGATCGAGCCAGAGCACCAGCGCGGCGACGGCAATGACCGCAACAGCACCCGCGCCGGTGCCAATCCAGACCAGGCGCGGGCGGCCAATCCTCAGCGCGACGCCGTACAAGTGCGTGCGAACGATGGCGAGAACGGGAAACGGCGCGAGGGCGACCAGGGCGGCGGCGGACTCGGCTCGCAATGTGCCGGTGGTGGCGAACACACCGTCCAGCAGCAGGTCGAGCACCGGGCTGAAGGCCACGATGGCGGCCACGAGGCCGCTGAGGAGCGCGAAAAGCGCAACGAAGCGACGCAGCCGGCTGAGCGAGCCCTGATCGTCAAGGAACACCAGCGTCAATTGCTGGATGCGCATCTGCGGCAAGGCCACCAGCCCCATCACGCCCATGGCGATGGCGTAGCCGCCAATGGCGGCTTCCGGCTCGACGCTGCGCGCCATAAGGCCGTTGAGCGCCGGCGCAAGCACGTGCGTAATGCCGAGATTCAGGGATGCCGGCAGGAGAAGGGTGGTCGCGCGTCGATTGAATGAAGGCGCCGGGCTGATCCGACCGGACGCCGCTGGGTTCGCGGCCGCGCCGCTCAAGCCCGGGTCAGGCGTCGGAGCCGTCGCTCGACCTTGGCGGCATAGGCGTGCAGTGAACTGCCGAGATGGACCCAGGCCGGGGCCAGGGACGCGTGGAGTTCGGCTTCACGCAGCGACGCCAGGAAGTCCCGCGGGCTGTCCCAGGGCCGCATGGACTGGCAGCAGTGGCCGATCTCGGCGGCGAGGTGTGAGTCCGAGCCGACGGACTTGATCAGGGCGTGTTCGTCGGCGTAACGGTCGGCGGCGTCGTTGTCGCGACGACGGAGGGTACGGCCGTTGAAGACTTCGAGGATGTCGATGTCTTCAACGATCGAATCGACCGCCTCGCGGCCGAGGGCCGAGCGCCGCAGGCCGTCGAACGGGTGGGGGAGCAGGACGATGCCGTCTTGTTCGCGAATGGCGGCCACAGTCTCGGCAGGTGACATGTCACGGGGAATCTCGTGCGAGAGGAAGAGGCCGATGATGTCGCCCTCGGTGCTCTTGATCTCCTCGCCCAGGATCACCGGAAACGGCAGGCGCTCGGCCATTTCGAAGGCGCCCGCCATGGTGTTGTGGTCGGTGACGGCCACGACATCAATACCGCGCTCGCGGTTGACGCGCGCAATGGTCTCGGCGGACAGGCGGGAGTCTGGGGACGCGTGAGTGTGCGAGTGAAGCTCGACGCGCAAGCGTCCGGAACTCGCGGCTTGAGCCTCGCGTGCGGGAGGTGTCAGGCCTGAACAGGCTCCGTCTTGCGTCCGGTGCCCATGATGCCGTCGCTGTTGATCTTGCGCTGGAGGGCCATGATGCCGTCGATCAGAGCCTCAGGGCGAGGCGGGCAGCCGGCGATGTAGATGTCCACCGGAACCACGCGATCGACACCCTGGAGGGTGCTGTAGCTGCGGAAAGGGCCGCCGCAAGTGGCGCAAGCGCCCATGGCGATCACCCACTTGGGGTCGGGCATCTGGTCGTAGAGGCGCTTTACGACGGGGGCCATCTTGTTGGTGACAGTGCCCGATACCACCATCACGTCCGACTGGCGCGGCGAGGCTCGAAACACAGTGCCGAACCGGTCGAGGTCATAGTGCGGCGCGGCGCTGGCCATCATCTCGATGGCGCAGCAAGCCAAACCGAATCCCATGGCCCAGAGCGAATTGGACTGGCACCACGTGAAGAGCTTGTCCACGGTGGTGGTGAGGATGTCGAGACCGCCGACGACGTTGGTGGCCTGGACGAGTGGAATGGTGTCCTCGCCGAGTTCCAGTTCGGCGCGGCCCCAGGGCTGGTGGCCCAGCGGAATCTGGTCGAGACCGAAGTCGTGCCGGTGTTCTCCGCCCTGATCCGGGGCGTCGGCCATGGCGTGCATCTCCTGGAGCCATTGCGTGGACCGCCTATTGTACCCATGCGTGCTAATGGCGCTGGTGGGGACCGCGGGCGTGCGAAGATCAGGCTCTATAGCCGCGTGCGCCGCCCCGGCGGGATTCCTTGATCGACATTGACCCCATCGTTCGTTCGCGCTTCTTGCCCGAGGACCGCGCAATCAAGGCGTCCGAAGGCGTCACGATTCTGGACGCGGCCCAGGCCAACGATATTCCGGTCGAGACGGTCTGCTCGGGTAAGGGTTCGTGCGGCACCTGCCGGGTGCTGATTCGCGAGACCAGCCCGCCGCTCCCGAACGCCCACGACCGGCGCCGCCTGTCCGACCAGCAACTGGCGCACGGCTGGCGGCTGGCGTGCCAGCACCCGCTGGAGGAGGGTGCGGTCTACACGCACCCGGTGGGGGTGCGGGCCGTGCGGGTGGTGGAGAGTTCTGGCCTCGGCCGAATTCGGCTGGATCCCGATGTTCAGAAGATTTATGTCAAGCCGGCCGAGCCGACGCTGCACGAGCAGAGCGCCGACTGGTCGCGAATCCAGGACGAGCTGGCGGCGGTAGCAGGTGACCTGGATCCGTCGTTGGAGGCGCTGCGCCGGCTGGCGGCGATCGGCGAGGACATCGGCCAGGGGATCACAGTCGTGATCGCCGGAAACCGGATCGTCTCGGTTGAAGCGGGCGACACCACGGCGCGCGGCTTTGGGCTGGCCTTCGACATTGGCACCACTACCGTAGTGGGCGCGCTGCTGAACCTGGTTACCGGCGAAGAGGTTGCCGTGGCATCGGGGCTTAACGGGCAGCACATCTTCGGCGGCGACGTGATCAGCCGGATGAGCGTGACGATGCGAGGGCCCGAATGGGTCGAGCGCCTGACGCAGGCGGTACGGTCCACCATCAACGACATCATCGGACGCTGCCTGGCGGCCAGCGGCGTGGACCGGCACGAGGTGTATGAACTCACGTTTGTCGGCAACACGGTGATGGAGCACCTGCTGGTGGGCGCGGACCCGTCCCGCATCTCGTATTCACCGTTCGTTCCCACCATGGTCGACCCGATTTCGGCGACGGCGGCGGAGCTTGGGCTGGACGTACTGCCATCGGCATCGGTGTGGGTCTCGCCCAACGTCGCCAGCTACGTGGGTGGTGACATCGTGGGAATGATGCTCAGCGCGAACCTGGGGCGGCGACGCGGCAACGTGCTGGCGATCGACGTGGGCACGAACGGCGAGATCGTGCTGCAGAAGGGTCGGGAGATCTTCGCCACGGCCGCGCCGGCGGGACCGGCGTTCGAGGGCGCGGAGATCTCCCAGGGTATGCGCGCCGCTCCCGGCGCGATAGAACGCGTTCGCATCCGAAACGACTCGATCGAACTGGACGTCATTGGCGGCGTAGAGCCCGCGGGCATCTGCGGGTCCGGGCTGGTGGACGCCGTGGCGGAACTTGTGCGGGTTGGCATGGTGACACCAAGTGGTCGCCTGCTCTGGCAGCAGGAGGCCGAAGAAGCCGTACCGGCCCTGGCCAGCCGGATCGTCCCGGACCAAACCGGCGGAGCGTTCGTGCTGAGTGGATCAGCCAACGACCTGGACTCGGCCATTAAGCTGCATGCACAGGACATTCGTCAGTTGCAGCTTGCGAAGGGCAGCATCCGGTGCGGAGTCAACGTGCTGATGCGGCACGCGGGCCTCACGGCCGACGATCTGGACGAAGTGATCCTGGCCGGCGCCTTCGGAAGTTACATCGACCCGGTCGGGGCCATTGCGATCGGCCTGGTGCCTGACGTGGGGCCAGAGGCAATCCGCGCCGTCGGCAATGCGGCAGGTCACGGGGCCCGGATGTGCCTGCTATCGCTTACGGCGCGTGTCCGGGCAATGGACCTGCCGGCGCGGGTGGCCTACGTTGAACTATCGGCGGTTCCGGATTTTCAAGATGAGTTCGCGTTTGCCATGAGTTTTCCGACACCGCTGTGATCTCCCATCCAGCCGCGCGCTCGCATGCTAAACGGAGTGCGCTGGGCCTTCTGATCGTCGGGACACTGCTTGCGGCGGCCTGCGGTGAAGCACCGGCCGAAGGCACCGAGCCTACGGCGGCGGCGCGTACGCCGACCGAGGCCGCGGGCACAGCGACGGAAGCCTCACCCTCCGACCAGCCGCTTCAGCTACCGACGTTGAACCTGCAGGCGGGGGGTCGCGTTGGCGGGGATCAGCCCACGCCAACCTCCCGCCCCGCGGTCGCCGCTTCACCGAGCCCGACCGCCGCTGCGCCGCTCATCACGCCATCGGGGTCAGGTCCGCCTGAGGCCATTCGAGCGGACATGGAGCGCGGTGTGCAACTGCTGCGGCAAGGCGACTATGCGGGGGCTCGAGCCAGCTTCGAGTCCGCGGCTGCAACCGCCCCGGACGACCCGCGTCCGCAGCGCTGGCTGGCGCTGACGGCCGCCAGCCAGGGCGAGTTCGAACTCGCGTTGGCCGCAGCGACAAAGGCCGTGGAACTGGCGCCCGAGGATCACCTAATGCTCGTCACGCGAGCCGACATCCACCTTGCCCTCCGAAACGCGGAGGCGGCGGTCCAGGACTACGCAGCCGCCGCCGAGCTGGCACCCCTTGATGCGTCGGTCCACTTCGGTCACGGGGGAGCCCTGATTGCGGCAGGTGACACGGAAGGAGCGCTGGAGGCCTATGGACGCGCGATCGAGATCGACGGTGATAACGCGAATTTCCTGATCGAGCGGGCGCGGGTGTATCAAGGGTTGGGCGAGGCAGAAGCCGCGCTGGAGGACCTGGAAGCGGCAAAGGCGGCGGCCCCCGACGATCCGCGACCCGCGTTGCTGCTGGCGCTGATCCTGCAAGCGAACGGCGACCACGAACGCGCGCTGGCCGAGGCGACGCAGGCCGTTGAAACGGCGCCTGAATTCCTCCCGGGCTTGCTCACGCGCGGCGACATTCACCTCGCGCGTGGAGACCCTGAGAGCGCAATCAGAGATTTCGAGGCCGCCGGGCAGTTGAATGCGCAGAACCCGTCCGTGCATGCCGGGATGGCACGGGCCCTCGCCGCACAGGATGACCTCGACGGCGCCGTCGAAGCTCTCACGCGAGCCCTTGCAATTGTCGGCGACGATTCCGACCTATTGATTGACCGCGCGCTTCTGCAGATTCGACAGGAAAACATCGAGGCTGCACTGGGGGACCTGGAGCGGGCGGTGGCGGCCGCGCCGGACGAGCCGGCCATCCGCCTGCTGTATGCGGATGTCCTGCGATCGGCGGAACGGCTGGACGAGGCCCTCGTGGTCGTAAGCGGGCTGATCGAGGATCAGCCTGGATTGCCCCAGGCCTACGAGTTACGGGCGCGAGTCCGGATGGCGAACGAGGACGAGGCCGGAGCGCTGGCCGACATCGCACGCGTGCTCGAACTGAACCCGCAGGCAGTCGACGCGTATCGCTTTCGCGCTGCCATTCACAGCGTCGCAGGTCGTGAGGCCGAGGCTCTGGCGGATCTAGCCGCGGCCCTTGAGGTCAACCCGGACGACCCGATTACCTACGCGGCGCGCGGCCTGCTGCATCATCAAGCCGAGCGCCACGAGCAGGCGATCGCCGACTACGACCGGTCGCTGGAGTTGCGTCCCGCGAACGCGGTTGTCCTCAACAACCGGGCCGACGCGCGGATGTTGCGCGGGGAGCTGGATCTGGCGCTCGCGGATATCGATGCGGCCGTGGCCGCCGACCCGGAACTCGGGATTGCGCATCACACGCGCGGCCAGATCCTGGACGAGCTGGGCCGCACCGAGGAAGCGCAGGCCGCCTACGCGGAGGCAACGCGGCTCGGGTACGTGCCGCCGGAGGACGTTGGCTAAGCCTGAATCAGGTGACTGGTAGGCGGCACACGCCACTCGACGCTGCGAAGGCACGAGGTCTCTACGTATTTGGAAGTCAGACGGAACCTATTGGCGTTGTTGGACGCGGCGCAGCGGGACGGCCCGGTGATGACCCGCCGGCGAAGAGGTCAGGCACTCATGGTCCAGCCGAGACTCCCACGGCAATCCCCGCGGGACGCTGACGGTATTGACTTGGGCGTGACCACCGAGGAGATCGCTGCGACGGTTCGCGAGAGCCGAGAGCGATAGGCCTGAGCTGCCACGGCCGGACGTAGTCGTTCGCTCGTCCGGCTGAGTGCGATGGCGCGCTTTGTCGCGGTGGCAGCGCGCCAGAGTCTGGATTAGCCCGACGACGGTTGAGAAGACACCGGTTCGACCCAGACGGCGCCATCCTGGAAGAACTCTTTTTTCCAGATCGGGACGCGGGTCTTGAGGGTGTCGATGATGAAACGGCAGGCCTCGAAGGCCTCGGCGCGATGGGGTGCGCCGACGGCGATGGCGACGCTGGCTTCGCCGATTTGCAGTTCGCCGGTGCGGTGGGAGAGCGCAACGGCGTCCAGGTCCCAGCGCTGCATGGCTTGCTCGACGATCGTGCGCATCTGTGCGACTGCCATCGACTCGTAGGCCTCGTAGCCGAGTTTGACGACCGGTCGGCCTTCGGCGTTGTCGCGCACGACGCCCAGGAACGTGCAGATGCCGCCGTTGGACGGCTTGTTGACGTGGTCAATCAGCCGCGGCACGTCAATGGGGTCGGACGTGAGTTCGACGATCATCCGCCGGAGACCGGGGGAATGAGCGCCAGTTCGTCGCCGTCGGCGAGCCGGGTATCGACTGGCACAAACTCCTCGTTGCGGGCAAACGACACGTGGGGAGCGCGCGCTGCAAGCTCCGGGACATCCCGCGCCAGGCAGCCAACGGTGTCGGCGATGGTGGCGTTCCGCGGCAGCTCAAGACTTCGCTGCCGCTCGCCCATCAGGTCGGCGAGCGAGGCGAAGAACAAGACGCGCACGCGAATCGCGGCAGGCGCCGACTTGGGTTCCGCGAGCGGTGGACGCCCAGGTTCAGCCATGATTCGAGCCTACCAGCGGCGGACAGACCGCTGGGTATGATTTTCAGTCCAAATTCGCAACCAAGGTGAGCGGCACGTGAGTCACGACCACAAGCACGAAGCATCCGCATCGACGCGCGAACACCGGCACGAGGCCGAGCAGATTGGCGCGGTGCCGTGCGCCGTCATAGTGATCAGCGACAGCCGCACCGAGCGGACGGACCGCTCCGGGCGCACAGCGGCCGCCCTGATCAAGGGCGGTGGGCACGAGGTCATCCACGAGGCCCTGATCCGCAACGAGGCCGGCGACATTCGGGCGGCGGTCGATGCCGCTATTGAGGCCGGGTGCCGGTTCGTCTTCTGCACGGGCGGTACCGGGCTGGGCGATAGGGATATCACCGTCGACACCGTGACGCCGATGCTGGAGAAGGTGCTGGACGGCTACGGCGAGTGGTTTCGCAGAGCCAGCTGGGACCAGATTGGCGCGGCATCGATCCTGTCGCGAGCCGTCGCCGGCAAGTATCGACGGGCGCTGGTCGTGTGCTCGCCGGGGTCGACGGCGGCGGTGGAACTTGCGCTGGGCGATTTGCTCGTGCCGGAATTACGGCACTTGATCCGCGAGGTCTCGCGCTAGCCGGGACCCGCTACGACTCGTCTTCGGCGTCCTCGGCGGGCGCCCAGTTGAGGCCGTCGGGCGGAATCTGCTCGAGTTCGGCGAGGGAGTCCAGGTGGTCGATGAACAGCACGCCGTTCAGGTGGTCGATTTCGTGCTGGAGGGCCTGGGCCAGCAGGCCCTGGGCGTCGAGGCGGGCCGGCCGGCCGTCGATGCCGGTGTACGAGACCGTCGCAGTTCGCGCCCGCTCAACCATGGCGCGAAAGCCGGGAAGCGAGAGGCAACCTTCGGTCATTTGCTCGCGCTCGCCCAGCCGGCGAACCTCGGGGTTGACCAGGACATACCGAACGCCAGCTTGCGGGTCCTTCTCATCGGGCGGGAGTTCAATGACGACCAGGCGCAGGAGTTCCCCGACCTGGGGCGCGGCGAGACCGATGCCAAAGTTGGCGTGCATGGTGGCAAACATATCGTCCACCAGCGCCTCGACTTCGGAGGTGACCCGGGGTATCGGTTCCGCGACCTCGCGGAGCACGGGGTCGGGAAGTTCGAGAACTCGACGTTGCATGCCGCGATGCTAGCAGCGGGGCTTCAAGGCGCCGATCAGTCAGACTGGCGCGTGCTTGCGGCATTCCAACTCGCGGGACGACACGATGGGCGCTGCTGACGAAGTCCAGGTCGCCAAGTTGCCGGCGGCTATCCGGACGCGCCGCCTGACGCTGCGCCGGGTGCGGCTGGAAGACGCGGACGACGTCTTCAGTTTCGCCTGCGAGGACATCTGGATGCGGCTGCTGCCGGACGCGCGACAGCCATACCAGCGACGTGACGCCGAGCGCTGGGTAGCCCGGCGCTTCCTGGCGCACTGGCGAACCGAGCCGACATGGGCCATTGAGATCGAGGGCCGGATGGTCGGATGGGTCGGGCTGAACATCGAGCCCGAGCACGGGCAAGCCGAGTTGAGCTACGCGGTGCGACCTGACCTTCGAGGTCAGGGGCTGGCGACGGAGGCTGTGCGCGCGGTGGTGGACCGCGTGTTTCTGGACACGAATCTCGGGCGGGTCTGGGGTCGCGTCGATCCGCCCAACGTCGCGTCGGTTCGGGTACTGGCAAAGGTCGGGATGCAACGCGAGGCGGTGATGCGCCGGGCCTTTGTGCGACAGGGCGAACTGATCGACCTGGCGGTTTACGGCATGCTACGAACCGACTGGACGCCGCGGGCGCTGGATTCGTGAGCGGCGTGCCGCTGTTGCCCGAACGAATTGAGACGGAGCGCCTGGTTCTGCGTCCCTGGTCGCTGGCGGATGCGGACGATGTGCTGGCATATGCTGCCGATCCGGAGTGGTCGCGGTTTCTCCCGGTCCCCAAGCCGTACGAGCGGCGTCACGCCGAGGAAGCGGTGGCGCGGTGGGTCCTGGAGGACTGGTCGACCAACCCGGATTGGGCGATCGAGATAGCCGGACGCGCGTCTGGTGGAATCAATCTGCGGATCGATCACCAGCATCGACGAGGCGAACTCGGGTACGCGCTGGCCCGGCGTCACTGGGGCAACGGCTACATGACGGAGGCCGTGCGGGCCGTCATCGACGCTGCGTTCGAATCGTTGCCGGACTTGGCGCGCGTGCAGGCGGGAGCGAACAGCAGAAACCGGGCTTCGATTCGCGTGATGGAGAGACTCGGCATGACCCACGAAGGGACGATTCCTCACGCGCCCAGAATTGAAGAACTCGACGCGCGCGAAGCCGGAGTCATCTACGCGGTCCTGCGGGAGGACTGGGAAGAGACTCGCTAGAGATTCAGCCCTGCGAAGAAGACCCAGTAGTAAATGAGGTAACCGCCGGCGCCGACCAGGAACAGCGAGCTGGCGCGATGGACGTGGGGGAGGGCACCGCGCAGGAACCGGGCCACGGCGTCGCGGAAGATGGCCGCGCCGATAGTTACCGCGATTACCACCACGCCCATGCCGAGGGCGAAGGCGAGGAACTGGCTGAATGAAGCCAGGAATCCGGCGGCGCCAAGCGCGCCGCCAACCACGACCAGGAAAATCGGCAGGGTGCAGCTGAGCGACCCGACCGCGTACCCGAGTCCAAAGACGAAGGCGTTGCCGAGGTTGCGCTGCGGCGTGACCTGAATGCGGCTGGCCGCCAGGACGCCAATGTAGCGGTGGGTAATAAGCAGGTAGGCACCGAATACCACCATGAGGACGCCAACCGCCAGACCCAGGAAGGGGAACACCCGGCTGAGAAACGTCCCGCCGGCCGCAATCACCGCGCCGACCGCTGCAAAGATCAAGACGAAGCCGAGCGTGGCCATGAGACCGACGGCCAGCGCCCGCGCCACGCGTCGGGAACCGGACAGTTGGTCATAGCCGGCCTCCTGGGTGCCGAGCTGGTAGGCCACGTAGCCGGGCAGCATGAAGAAGCCGCAGGGATTGACGCTGGCGACGACGCCGGCGGCGGCGGCAAAGCCGATCGGCAAGGCTCCCGCGAAGTCCGACACGGCGGCCTCGGCGTTTGCCTGCACGGAAATCAGCGCGCCGATCAGAATGGCGACCAGCAACGCTGGCACGCCATAGCCCAGCGCCGTTCCTACCCACGGGCTGCGCGCCGATCCGGCGCTCACGGCGAGGTCACGCTAGCCGCCTGACGCCTGGATCAGCTCGTTGATGAATTCGGTGGTGGCGGCCTCGTCGAGGATGCCCGTCCACTGGCGGACGATCCGGGACTGCGCCGTGATGAAGATCGTTGAGGGCATCCCCAGCACCTGAAATCGCTGCATGACGGTGGCGTCCGACGTGGTTCCCACGGGATAGGTTACGCCCAACTCCTCGGCCAGAGCCTGGCCTTCGTCGCGAGTGCCGAGGTTAATGAGCGGGCCGACATCCAGTCCCACCAGCAGCACGCGGTCCCTGGCGGCCTGCCAGGCGTGATCGAACTCGGGCATTTCTACACGACAGGGCGGACACTGGGCGGCCCAGAAATTCAGGACCACGGGCTTGCCGGCCGCGAGGATCTGGCTGAACTGGACGGTCTCGCCGCCAACCAGGTCCGCCCCTTGGTAGGCCTCGAATGTGAAGTCGGGTGCAGGGCGTGATTCGCCGGCGGGGAAGCTGGTGGCATCGGTGGTCGCCGCGGTGGCTGGCGCCGTCGGCGTTTCCGAGACCGTGGCTTCGCCGCAGGCCGTGAGTAACACTCCCGTACCGATACCGGCCAATACTCGACGTCGCCCGATCTCGCTCCGGCGTGCGCGCATGCAGTTCCGCCCCGAGTGCTGCGTGAAAACGATTATCCAAGCATTCTGCGGGGCAACGCGAGTCGCCGGTGGTGAGATCGTCTACAAAGCGGCCGGATTGCGGCGCGGCTATGCTCGAATTCGCCGACAGTCGGCACCGATCACAACTCAGGTGCAGCCAGCCCGTGGAAGCAACCCAGCCTCAGCGGCTAACAGCGCCGCAACTCGCGGCCGCGATCGCTGGGGTGGCCGCGCTGGTGGCACTGATCGTGGTAATCGGGCTAGTGATGCGGGGTGGAAACGAGCGCAGCGGCCTGGGGATCATCTCGATCGGCCGCGCCACGGACGTTCGCCCGCGCCCGGCGCCCGACTTTGTGCTGACCTCATTCGACGGCCAGCGGATTCAGCTTTCGGACTATCGGGGGCAGATCGTCGTGTTGAATTTCTGGGCCACCTGGTGTCCGCCCTGCCGCGTTGAAGCGCCGGTGCTGCAGCGGGCAGCCGAGCGGCTGGAGTCCGCCGGCGTGACCATCCTGGGCATCGACGTCTGGGACGACCAGGCCGCGGCCATCGAGTTTCTCAACGAGACGGGCGTGACCTACCCGAACGCCGAAGACTCCACCCGGCTGATTCCGGTCGAGTTCGGCGTTACCGGCTTGCCCGAGACCTTTGTGATCGACCGCCAGGGCGTGCTGGTTCGCCGCTGGGTGGGTCCGCTCAGCGACGCCGACCTCGACAACCTGCTGGCGCCGGTGCTGGCCGCCGACCCGGCCTAGCCGTCGGCGTCGCGCGTCGGTCTGAGAGTGAAGGCGGATCGTCCACCGGTGGTCTGAATGGCCAGCGTGCGGCCGGCCAGGGCGTCGGCGACTTCGGGCTCGGCGACCAGGATGACTCGGCCGTCGAATACGACTTTCCGATCGCCCTCCCAGATGTCACTAATCGAAAGGCGCATCCGGTTGGACGAATCCAGAGCAATGCGGATCGCGCGCGCAGCGTCATCGCTCCCATTGCCCTCTTGCAGCGCCGTGTGCAGCGCGAGGGCGGCCTCGGGCGTGAGCGTGAGCTCGCCGGCGGCGGTTGAGGGCTGGTCTGCCGGTTCAGGCGTAGAGATCGTTGACCTCAACCATGCGACCGTCGCTCGCGGCGGAGCGGTAGGCGGCGTCCAGCAGTTCAACGGACCGATGCCCGAACGCGGCCGGCGAACCATTGGCTTCGCGGCCCAGGCAGACGTCCACCAGGTTGGCGGCCGTCGCGAAGCGGGGGTAGGTGTCGTCCGCGGGCAGCTGGTCGCGCTCGATGCAGCCGTCGCGTCGGTGGATCTCCAGCGCGCCGGTGATCGCGTCCAGCAGCACATAGCCGTGCTCGCAATAGGCGCGGACATCCAGCTGGCCGGCGTCGCCCACGGGCACGTTGCCGGTGCTGGATACGACGCCTAGGGCGCCACCCTCAAACTCGACGGTCATGGCGTCCACCAGGTCCACTGGTAGGTCGAACGAACTCATCAGCGCGTTGACGCGCCGGGCGCGCAGGCCGGTGACGAAGAACATCAGGCCCGACGAGTGGGTGATTTGCAGGTGTCCCTGGCCGCCGCCGGACAGTTCGGGCCGGGCATATACGTCGCCGGGACCGGCAACGGTCCACTCGAAGACCGGCTGATAGGCGGCGTCGTTGCCACGGTAGAACTCGACGACCATGGATGAAAAAGTGCAGACGACATGCTGGATAGCGCCGAGTTCGCCCGAAGCAATCACCTCGCGAGCGCGGATGGCGGTGCGGGTGAAGTGCCAGGGATAGCCGATGATCAGCTCCACGCCCCGCGCCTCAGCGCGTCGAACCAGGTCGGCGGCGTGCTTGGCCGTGAGCACCATGGGCTTTTCCAGCATCACGTTGAGGCCGGCGTCCAGACAGCGCGCCGCCAGGTCATAGTGGGCCGCGTGGGGCACGGCAATGACCACGCCGTCAAGCTCGGTTTCGGCAAGCATGGTTTCGACGTCCACGTAGGCGGCCGGGCCGGGGAAGGCCGTGGTGGCGCGTTCGCAGGCCTCCTCGCTGCGGTCGCAGATCGCGGCCAGGTCGGCATGGGGGTTCTCGATTAGTCCCGGAATATGCGTGTAGGTGGACCACCAACCGGCGCCAATGACGCCGATGCGAGCCTGGCGAGCGGACATGAGATTCGATCCCGTCAGATCAGCGCGGCCGTTGATGGTACGCCGGATCGCCGCAGCACGCCGACTGCAACGGTTACGGTCGGTACCCGGTCAGTTCCACGTAGCCCAGGCCGGTCTCGCCACCGTCGCCGGTGACGTGCACGGCGCCTTCCCAATACACGACGCCGGTGCTGGCGCGGGTGTCAAGTTCCTGGTCACGGAGGAAGGGCTCCAGGCGCAAGCGCAGGCCTTCGCCTGGAACCGAAATCGTCCAGCCGGACGGATAGACGATCCCCGTGTGCGGACTGGTCCAGCTGCCGGTGGCTCGCAACTCCAGTTCGTCGGCGCGCAGGTGCCTCGCCTCACCGGCGAGGCCGACCAGGGTGCCGTATTGCAGCACCGTGGCGCCGAACTCGTCGCGGACGACAGACGCCGTGAAGTCACGCCCGTCAGCCAGCTGCACGCTGTACCAGTCCCAGCCGCCGGCGGTAACGGAGATGAAGTCGCCCCACTGGTGGTCGATCCAGGCGGTGCCGGTCACCGGCCGCGGCAGGCCCTGGTCCAGCAGCACGCCGCGAACCTCGGCTCGGGTGTACGAGTAGTAGTAACTCCAGCCGAAGGGGGAGAAATCCAGGATGCCCGTCTCGTTGTGGATGGCGGCCGGCTTGGTCGGGACGAGCTCAACCTGAAGAGCAACGGATTCGAGACCCGCTGAAATCGCAAAGCCGCCGGGCACGCTACGCAGGGTCCAGCCGTCAACCGAGAGGTCGAGGCCGGCTGGCTGTTCCGGCTGCGTCGCGAACAGGCCGGCCACTTCGGTGCGCTCGCCGTAACGGAAGCGCTGGCGGCCGACGTCGGTCACGGCGAAGTGCGCGGCGTAGCCGGGCGGAGCGCCTCCGCGGATTGACTGGAACAGTGCGAACTCGAAGCCGAAGGGATCACCTTCGGCCGTCTGCAGATGGCCGCTGACGTACCACCACTCGGTCAGATTGGCGTGCGGGGCATCGTCACGCGGCAGATCGATGGGGGGTAGCGAGGAGGCATCGAATCGGTTGGGTGGCGGCTCGGGCAGCGGCGGCGGAACCTCTCCGCAGGCAGCCAGCAGCACCGCGGCCAGGGCCAGGCAGAGCGCGCGCCGAATCACGTGACGCTCCTAAGCCGCGGCCAGCGCAGCGAGGGCGCCCACCAATTCCAGCGGCCCAGCAGGTGCATGGTGGCCGGCACCAGCAGCGCCCGCACAATGGCGGCGTCCACGAAGACGGCAATGGCCGCGCCGAGACCCAACGCCTTGATGAGCACAATGTCGGCGGTGACGAACGCCAGGCACACGGCAATCACCACCAGGGCCGCGCTGGTGACCACGCGGCCGCTGCGTTCCATGCCGATGGCCACGCTCTCGGTGTCGGATCGGCCCTCGTCGTGCGCTTCCTTGACTCGCGAGAGCAGAAAGACCTCGTAGTCCATGCTCAGTCCGAAGAGCATGGCGAAGAGAACCACTGGCAACAGGGAATCGATGTAACCCAGCGGCTCGAAGCGCAGGACGTTCGAGAGCCAACCGTCCTGAAACACCAGCACCAGCGCGCCAAAGCTGGCCAGCAGGCTCAGCACGTTCAGCAGGACGGCCTTCAGCGGCAGCACGACCGATCGGAAGAGCACGGCCAGCACCACGTAGGTGATCACCAGGATCAGCAGCACGGCCTTGGGAAAGTCGGTGTAGAGCCGGTCGACGAAGTCCTTTAGTCCGGCCGCGCCGCCACCGACGAGCAAGTCGAGCCCATTGCCGTCGCGGTAGGCGCGTATGGCTTCGACCAGGCCTTCGGCCTCGGGCGAGGTTGAGGGCACGCTGGGTTCCACCAGCATGAAGGCGGCGTTCTCGCGCGTAAACGTTTCGGCCAGCGCCCTGGCCCAGGGATCTCCAATCCCAGGTGCGTAGCTGTAAAGCAACTGGTATTGCTCAAGCGTGATTCGCGGGTCGAGGGCGGTGATGCCGCCGACCCTGGCAACACGCGGATCGGCTTCCAGCGCGCGGGTCAGCGCGTGCTGCGCGGCCACGGCCTCAGGGGCCAGTGCGCCCTCTGGGAAGCGGGACACGAGGAACAGGGGCGTCTGGTGGCCTTCGCCGAATTCGTCCCTCAGGAACTCGTAGGCCACGCGGGACGGCGAGTCTGGGGTGAGCACCCTGGCGTCGGGCGCGTTGAGGCGCACGTGCAGAAACGGCAGACCCAGCACCACCAGGAAGGCGGAGACGCTGAGGAATATGGGCAACGGCCGCCGCATGACGGCACGAGCCAGCCTGGCCCACCCGTTGCGCGGACCGACACGCGGCCGCCACACGCGCCACCGGTTGACGCGTGGACCAAGCACGGCCAGCAAGGCCGGCACGAAGGTCGTGGCGGCCGCGACGGCGATCAACACGACCAGCGCGCCGCCGGCGCCGATGGAGCGCAGCATCATGAATTCGAAGACCATCAGCGAGGCCAGCCCCGTCAGCACGGCCGCGCCGGAAAACACCACGGCCTTTCCCGCCGTGGCGACGGTCCGAGGCACCGCGTCCTCGACCGACTGACCTGCCGCCAGTTCCTCGCGAAAGCGGCTGACCAGGATCAGCGAGTAGTCGGCGCCCAACCCCAGGCCCACCAGCGTCACCACGTTAAGGGCAAAGATCGAGAAGCCGACCTGCTGCCCGAACAGCCACAAGAGCGCCAGGCCAACTACGACGCTCGCGCCGCCCGCAAGCACGGGAATGCCAGCCGCGACTACGGATCCGAAGACCAGCACCAGCACGATCAGCGCGAACGGCAGACCCACCGTCTCCGCTCGCTGCAGGTCGGACTCGCTGAGCGTCTGGATGTCGGAGTAGTAAACGGGGGAGCCGGCAATGTGCACGTCAAGCTCCGACGACACCAGCCGCTCGCGAAGCTCGGGCACTATGCGGTGGGCCACGTCGGGGTGCAGGTCGAAGAAAAGCGTGGCGTAGGCCGTGTGGCCGCCCGGCGCGATCTGGGTTGGGTTGTCCTGGTAGGTCGATACGCGCATGACGTCCGGCAGGGCCGCCAATGGGGCCAGCACGCGAGCCGCCTCGACCGCAAATGCCTCGTCCGTAACCAGCCACTCGTCGTGGTGAAAGGCGATCTGAATAGGCGAGCCGACGGCCCCAAAGTCCTGCTCGTAGCGCTCGAACGCTTCCTCGGCCTCGATGCCTTCCGCGGAAAAGCCGCCCGCGCGCAGGATCGAGCCGACCTGCGGCAGCGCCAGTAACGAAACGGACGCGGCGAGCAGCCACGCCGCAATAATCGGCCAGCGCCACCGCACCGTGAACCGGCCCAGTGCCTCCAGCGCGTTACTCCCGCGGCGTCTCGACGCTCTGCCTGGATTCTAGGCGGACGGCGGCCGCCGGCGGACCGTCAGCGTGAGCTTCGCTACCGTCGAAATCCACCAGCCGGAAACGGCCTCGTCGAGCACCTGGCCGTGGGGGCTGCTACGGTTCGCGCGCTCAACGCGGTCGGCGCCGCAATGACGGCGGCGACAGAGACGGAGACCGGATTTGAGAAGCGCGGTTACCAGCCAGGCGGCTGATCCCGCGGCGCGCCTGGGATCGCGCCGCTTCGTCACGCTGATCGCGATCATGGGTTTGGGGGTGGCCGGCTGGCTGCCGGTGGTCAATTTCCTGTCGCTGTTCGTGCGGGACGACCTGGGACGCGGCGTGGCGGGGGCCGGCGTGCTGCTGGTGGCCATGCACGGAGCGCGAGCCGTCCTGGGGATTTTTGCCTCGGTGCCCATTGCCCGATTCGGCAGCCAGCGGACCTATGCGCTGGGCCTGGCTGGGCTGGCCGTGCTGGTGGCCGTGATGATCGTCACGCCGGACCTGGGGTTGTTCATCGTCGCGGCCCCGTTCGGCGGCCTGGCGCTGGGATTGCACTGGTCGGCGTCGCAGACCTATGCCATGCAGGTGGCGCCGGCGGCTCGTCGGGGCCTGGCATCGTCACTGGTGAGCTTCACGGTCGGGGTGGCGCCCGGTGTCGGGGGGCTGGCGCTGGGGGTGCTGGCCAACGCCTTCGGGTTTCGAATCTTTGCGCTGGTCGCCGCGCTGATTATCGGCGCGGCGGCGCTGGCGGCGCTCACGCTGCTGCCGGCCGTGCCGGTGGCGCCGCGCGCCGGCGAAGTCAAGATTCGCGAGCTGCTGCAACTGACGCGGGTTCCGGCGATTCGGATCCTGGCGTTCATCCGCGCCTGCACCACCGTGACGTACGGCGCCTTCATCATCCTGGCAGGGCCAAAGCTGGTGGACGCGGGCGGCGACCTGACGGCCGTGGGGTGGCTGGTGTTTCTGTCAGCCGTCGGCGGGGCCAGCGCGCAGGTCGTGGTGGGGGCGCTCTCGGACCGCTGGGGTCGCCGCGGCGCACTGGCCGCGGCGCTGGCGGTCGGGGCGGTCAACACGGCGGTCTATGGGCAAATCGACGCGTTTGGCGCGCTGCTGGCGCTGTGGGTGCCGTACGCGTTTACGCAGAGCGTGTTCCAGGGGCTGATCGTGGCGCTGGCGGCGGACGTGACGCCGCATGGCCGCCTGGGCCAGGCCATGGCGATTGACTCGACCGCCTATTCGATCGGGGTGGCGCTGGCGGCGCTGCTGGCCATTGCCGCCGGCGACGCCGCGCCCGCCCTCTTGTTCTGGGCGGGCGCGGCGGCCGGTGTTGCGTCCCTCGTGGCGATCAGCCGACTGAGGGTGCGCGGCTCGATTCAGTCGTGAATAACCACCAACTTGTACTCGGTCATCTCCTCGACCGCGTACTTGGGGCCTTCCTTACCCATGCCGCTGTCCTTCAGGCCGCCGTAGGGCATCAGGTCGGTGCGCCACTGGCTGCCCCAGTTGATGTGGATGTTGCCTGAATCGACGCTGCGGGCGAAGCGCATCGCCGTGTCGATGTCCTGGGTGAAGATCGCCGCGCTGAGGCCGTAGATCGAGTCGTTGGCCAGCTCGATCGCCTGGTCCACGTCGTCCACGCGGGTGACGCCCATGGCGGGACCGAAGAGTTCCTCGCAGGACACGCGCATCTCCGGGCTGACGCCGGCCAGCAGGGTCGGCTCGAACAGCTGGCCCGAGCGCCCTCCGCCGACCAGCAGTTCGGCGCCTTCGCCCACGGCTTCATCGATCCAGCTGCCAACACGTGCGGCGTCGGACTCGCGAATCATCGGACCGACGGACGTGGCCGGATCGAGCGGGTCGCCGGCCGACAGGGCCGCGACGGCGGGAACCAGGGTCTCGACGAGTTCGTCGTAAACGGGCGCGGGCGCGATCACGCGTTGCGTGGAAATGCAGACCTGCCCAGCGTTCGCGAAGGCCGTCTGCGGGATGACCGTGCGGACCTTGTCCATGTCGGCGTCCGGCATCACGATCACCGGCGCGTTGGAGCCGAGTTCCATCGTGACCTTCTTGATCCCGGCCTGCTTGCAGATGCGTTCGCCGATGTCCCGGCTGCCCGTAAAGCTGATCTTGCGGACGCGCGGGTCGGAGACCAGGGCGTCGCCGATTTCGGCCCCGGATCCGGTGACGCAATGCACGGCTTCCGCGGGCACGCCGGCCTCGAGCAGCAACTCGACCAGGCGCAGCGCCATCAGCGGCGTGTCGCTGGCCGGCTTGACCACTACGGCGTTACCGCCGGCCAGCGCGGGGCCGACCTTGTGGCAGACCAGGTGCAGCGGGAAGTTGAACGGGGTCACGGCGGCCACCACGCCGCAGGGCACCCGCATGGTGAAACCGAACTTGCCCTTGACGCCCGGTCCGCCCTCAAGCGGAATGACCTCGCCGTCCAGCCGCTTCGCCTCTTCGGCCGAAAGGTAGATGATCTCGGCGGCCCGCTCGACTTCAATGCGAGCCTCGGAAATGATCTTGCCCTCTTCGCGGGTGAGGTAGGTCGCCAGGCTTTCGGTGTTGGCCACGATGAGATCGGCCGTGCGGTGCAGCAGTTCGTAGCGTTCAAAGCCGGTGAGTTCGGCCATCACGCGCGCGCCGCGCACCGCGCTGTCCAGCGCGCGGTCCACGTCTGCCGCCGTGCCGCGCGGCACCGTGTCCACAACCGAGCCGTCGTAGGGATTGAGCACGTCCATGCTCGACTGCCCGTTTGTCCAGGCGCCGGCGATGTACATCTTCATTGGGATTCGAGTCCTTTCTGACCGGGTCAGAGCAAGAGCAGATCAAAGCGTGGGTCCGCACGTTCGGACATCGCGAGTAGTGACCGTATTGTGACAGCACCGGCGTGGCCGCGCCTGAGGCGTTTTTGCGGACGACTTGGCGTCCCCATTTCTTGCGGTTCGGGGTGATTTGTGAAACATTTCACGTTGTCACCCGGCCCGGAGACGAAATTCGCCTGATGCCGCCCTGCCCTCAGTCTGTCGGTCGGGCCAATAGTCAACGCCTCACCCGCGCATCAGGCGCACGGGTCGGATACCATGCGCCGCCGAACCTGCCGCGCCGGTTGCTGACGGAGACGCACGGGTGCAACTGAGCGAACTCTCGGAGGCCGACTGGGTCAGGCTCTCGGAGCTGGTTGCGCACCTCTGGTTCTTCGCCGCGGCGATGGTCGTCACCGGTCTCACATACATGCTGGCGCACGCCATGATCCCTTCGCTGATGGACACCGGCGACCTGCCGGCGGCCGTGGCCCGCCGAATGCGCGCCCCGCTCTATCTGATAGTTGCGATGGGCTGCACGGCGGTCGTCGTGCTCGGGATCAAGGGCACGCTGCTGGCGCTCGACATCCTGCCCGAGATCTACCCGCGGCTGGCGATCTAGCGACATGCAACACCTGGCCGCCCTTCTACCGCGCGTCACGCTCAAGCAGGCGCTCATTGTCGGTGGCGCCACGGCGCCCCCGCTGGTGGGCGGCGCGGGCGTTTTGGCCATCCTGCTGTACCTGATGGCCGCCGGTGGAACCGCAACACCGGCGCCCGAGCAGCCCATTGCATTCGACCACTCGGTCCATGCCGGTGATGCGGCTATTCCCTGCGAGTTCTGCCACCGGGGCGTCGGCACGCAGGCGGCGGCGACGGTGCCTTCGGTCGAGCAGTGCATGTTCTGCCACTCGGTGGTGAAGACCGACAGCCCGCAAATCCAGTTGCTGCAAGCGCACTGGGACACGAAGACGCCCGTCAATTGGGCGCGCGTGCACCGGGTGCCGGATCACGTGCGATTCGTCCACGCACCGCACATTCAGGCCGGGGTCGCATGCGAGACCTGTCACGGCGACGTGGCCTCAATGGAAGAGGTCAAGCAGGTACGCTCCCTCGCCATGGGCGATTGTCAGGGATGCCACCGCGAGAACTCCGCCTCGCTGGACTGCGCAACATGTCACAAGTGATCGGTTGGGCACCATGAGCGGCCTCGAACGACGACGATTCCTCGTCGGGTCGGCGGCGCTGGTCGGCGGCGCGACGGTTGTGGCCTGTGCCGCCCCCGAGCGCGAATCGCAGGTCCAGAGCTTCGTGCTGCAGCCCGAGCTGTCGCTGCCGGGCCAGGAGCTCTGGTTCGCCACGACCTGCGCACACTCCGCCTGCGGCAATAGCGTCGTGGTGCGCACGATCGATGGACGCGCCAAGAAGGTCGAGGGCAATCCGGCCTTCCCGGTCAACCAGGGCAAGCTGAACGTTCGCAGCCAGGCGGGCGTACAGTCCCTGTACCACCCGGACCGCCTGACGGTTCCAAAGCGCCGCCGCGGTCTACGTGGCGCGAACGAGTTCGAGGATCTGGAGTGGCCGGCCGGACTTGATCTGCTCACGGAGAAGATGTCTGAGGCCCGCAGCGTCGTGGTGATCACGGGACCGATCAGCGGAACACGGGCGCGCATTGCCCGCGACTTTGCGACGGCCTTTGGCGGTGAGCACCTGGTGTACGAAACCCTGGAGTCCACGGTCTGGCGCAAGACCGTGCAGGACGGGCTGGGCGCCCGGCGGCTGCCGTACCTGGATATCGCCAATGCACATTCCATTCTGTCGTTTGGCGCCGATTTTCTGTCGACCTGGCTGTCGCCCACCCAATACGGCGTCGGCTACGGGGAATTCCGCCAGGGACACGGCGAGCGTGGACGCCTGATTCAGGTCGAGCCGCGGATGTCCATGACCGGCGCGAACGCCGATTCGTGGGTGTACGTACATCCAGGCCAGGAAGGCGTGCTGGCGCTGTCAATTGCCCAGGTCATCGCAGCCGAAGGCCTGGCGCCGCCTGACAACTGGTTCGGCGTGGTGAGCGAGATTGGCGGTCTGGAGGCGCTCAACGCCTATGCGCCGGACCGCGTCAGTGAGCGAACCGGGGTACCGGTGGAGCGAATCCAGGAGATTGCCCGCGAGTTCGCCAGCCACCAGCCGGGCTTTGTCATCGCCGGTGGACCGGCCTTGGCCAGCACCAACGGACTGGACAACGGCCTGGCGGCGATGCTGCTGAATCACATGGTGGGCAGCCTCGGGCAGCCGGGCGGCCTGCTGCCGAACCCAAGTCTGCGCAGCACGGTCACGCCGCCGACCGAACCGACCTCCTTCGCCGACCTGGCCGGCCGCGGCAACACCTGGCTCGAGGGTGAGCCCCCCGACGTAGCGATTGTCTTTGAGACAGACCCTGTCTACGGCATGCCAGTAGCGACGCGCTTCGCCGACGCCTTGGGCAAAATTCCCTTCGTCGTCGGCATCGGCACGATCATGAGCGAGACGCTGGGCCATGCCGACCTGGTGCTGCCATCCACCCACCCGTTCGAGGAATGGGGCGATTACGTACCGGATCCGGCGCCGCGCCAGCACGTGGTGGGTCTGCAGCAGCCGGTGGTTACACCGTCAATCTCCGGACGGAGTTTCGGTGACATCCTGCTGACCCTGTGGCACGACCTGCGGCCGAACCTGGCGCCACCCTGGGACACCATGCGCGATGCGGTGCGAGCCAGCGCGGCCGACGTCTTCAGGGGCGGCGACTTCGAGGAGCGCTGGGTGGAGTTGCTGAAGAATGGCGGCGGCTGGAGTGACGCTGGGGCGCCCGAGTTCCGCAGCACGCTGAACTGGCACATCAACCTGCTGGCCGAGCCGGCCTTCAGCGACAACGGGATTGAGTACCCCTTGCACCTGATTCCATTCGAGGGCGTGGCGCTGGGCGGCGGCGACGAAACCGCCAATCCCTGGTTGCAGGCCACGCCGGATCCGATCTCCACGGCTACCTGGACGACCTGGGTCGAGATGAATCCGTCGACGGCGGCGGCGCTCAACGTTTCCCGAGGCGACGTCGTGCGGATCGAGACGGCACATGGCGAGTTCGAGGCGGGCGTGTACATCTCGCCGGCCGCCGCGCCCGGCGTCCTGGGCGTGCCGATCGGCCAGGGCCATTCGTTCGGGGGCCGCTGGCGCGAGGATCGCGGCTCGAACGTGCTGGCGAGCCTGGCGCCGCTGACGGTAGCCGGTGCCGGCGGCCTTGCCTGGGCGGCTACCCGCGCCCGCGTGCGGCCGACCGGCGACTACCGCCAACTCCCGACCATCGAAGTCTTGCCGAATGCCCGCAACGATGTCGAGGAAGTAATCGTGCAAGTCACGAATGGCCACGGTGACCATCACAAATGAGTAGCTCAGCCAACGAAGCCGCCGCCCGCGCCAGCGCCGTGTCCGAGATGGGGCGGACGATCCCCACGGATGCCGAGGTCCCTCACTCCGACGGCGTGCGCTGGGGCATGGTGGTGGACCTGGACCGCTGCACCGGCTGCCAGGCCTGCGTGGTTGCCTGCCAGGCCGAAAACAACATCGCCCTCAACGAAGAACAGCGGGTGCTGGAGCGGCGGGCGAAGACCTGGATCCGCATCGAGCGCTACTGGGAAGGCGAGTTCCCCAACGCTAAGGCGCGCTTCATCCCGGTGCTCTGCCAGCACTGCGGCAACGCGCCGTGCGAGACGGTCTGCCCGGTCTGGGCCACCTACCACAACCGCGAGGGATTGAACGTCCAGGTTTACAACCGCTGCATCGGCACGCGGTTCTGCGCCAACGGCTGCCCCTACTCGGTGCGCTACTTCAACTTCTGGAACCCCGAGTGGCCGGATCCGATGAATAACCAGCTCAATCCGGACGTGACGGTACGGACGAAGGGCATCATCGAGAAGTGCACCTTCTGCGTGCAGCGGATCAACCGCGTCCAGGTCACGGCCAAGACTGAGGGACGCGACGTTGGCCTGGACGAAGTCCAGCCCGCCTGCGCGCAGTCGTGCCCGACCAGCGCGCTGGTGTTTGCCGACCTCAACAACCCCGAAAGCTATCCCGCACAGCTGGCGGAGGCCGAGGCCGACCGCAGCTACACGCTGCTGGAGCACTTCGGGACCGACCCGGGAGTCATCTACCTGAAGAAAGTAGACCCGCACGCCCAGATTCACGAAGACGAGCACGCGCACGCATGATTGCTCCGGAAGCCGCCGGCCTGAAGCTGTCGATACGCCCGCCGTACAGGCCGCAGGCGCTGAACATCTCGCTGAACCAAGCGGGGATCGCGTTGCTGGCGGCGCTCGGCCTATTGGGAATCGTGATGTATGTGGTCAAGCTGATCACGGCCTGGGGCGACCGCGCCGAATGGGCCTACCCGACCGTGGTCTTGATGTTCATCTTGTCCACCGCGACCTCGGCGCCGCTGATCGCCTACGCCTCGCGGATGGCCAAGGGGTATTGGGCGCTGCCGCTGCGACGCATTGCCGCGCTCTACGCCGCGCCCTCGCTGCTCAGCTTCGTGTTGCTGATTCCGATCATGGCCTCGCTGCCGCCGCTGGAAGGGCGCTCAAACCTCTGGTTTGGGTTCAGCGCCGGAGCCCCGTTCCTGACTGACGCGCTTGCGCTCTCGATCCTGCTCTTGACCGGGATGGCATTGCTCTGGTTCTCGGCCGTCCCCGACCTGGCCGGTCCGCCGAGCCGCGTGCGCGCCATGGGCCGCTGGCAGCGGCTGCTCTACCTGAACTGGACGGGCTCGGCGCGGCAGTGGAAGGTCCTGCGCGCCGCAAACCTGACGCTCGGCGCCTTCTACCTGATGGGCTACGCGTTCGTGCACATGCTGCTCACGACGGATCTCGGCCAGAGCCTCCTGCCGGGCTGGCGATCGGGGATTTTCCCCGTGTACAACGCCGTAACCGGCATCCAGGCCGGAATCGCGCTCACGCTGCTGACGGCGGCGGTGATGCGCCGCTTCTCGCCCGAAGCCGGCCGTTTCCTCGGCGACGAGCAGGCCTCCGCCCTCGGCAAGATCCTGCTGGCCGCCACGCTGATGTGGTTCTACTTCTTCTGGTCCGACTTCCTGCTGATCTGGTACGCCCGGCTGCCCAGCGAGGTGGCCGCGATGCAGGTCACCGTGGCCATTACCTACATCCTGCCGTTTGCGGTGGCCGCCGTGCTGATGCTGGTCCTGCCGTTGGGCCTGCTCATCTTCAATAAGGTTCGGCAGTCGCTGACGCTGATCGCGGGAGTATCGACGCTGATCATGGTGGGTCTGATCTTCGACCGGATCCGCTTCTACGTCGCGCCCATGGCCAACCCTGAGCCATTCGGCCACGCCATGCACGAGTTGCCCGCGCCCTATTGGCCAAACGCGCTCGACATCCTGTTCATGATCGGCTTTATCGGCCTGATGTTCGCGGTCTTCGTTTATGCGGCATCCCGCATCCCGGTACTCAACGGTTGGGAGATGCGCCAGGGATCCATGCTGCGTAAAGAGCGGACGTTCATGAAGACGCACGTGCTCGTGATCGGGAAGCCGGACTAATGCAAGAACCGGTCGTCGCCGACACCAAGACCTCGAACCGCGAGCTGCTCGACTTCGTCTTCGCCTGGCCGGCCTGGTTCTTCGCCGTAGGCGGAGCGCTCAACGGCCTGCTGGTGGCGGCGTTCGTGGTCGTGATCCTGATGCTGATGTTCGGCCTCCAGTTCCTCGGGTACTCGCACCCGGTGTACTGGGGCTTCCTGATCGTCAACTTCGTGTTCTGGATCGGGGTCAGCCACGCCGGAATCATGGTCTCGGCCATCCTACGGCTGACCCAGGCGGAGTGGCGTCGGCCGGTCACCCGCGCGGCCGAGGTGCTCACGATCTTCTCCCTGCTGACGGCCGTGCAGTTCCCGCTGATCCACTCCGGCCGCCCCTGGCGCACGATGTACTGGACGTTCCCTTACGACTGGAACCGCGGCGCCTGGCCCAACCCGCGGTCGCCGCTGGTCTGGGACCCGTCGGCGATCTTCACCTACCTGACGTCGACAATCCTGTTCGTCTACGTCGCGCTCCTGCCCGACCTGGCGCTGGCGCGCGACCGCGCCCCCAACCCGGTAAGCCGCGCGATCTACGGCGTGCTGGCCATGGGCTTCCGCGGAACCACCCGGCAATGGCGGATCCAGACCGTGGCCGGACTGTTGCTCTCGGCGATCATCCTGCCGATCTTCGTCTCGGTGCACTCCATCGTGTCCTGGGACTTCGCGGTCACATCGGTGCCCGGCTGGCATAACACGATCTTTGCCCCCTACTTCGTGATCGGGGCCGTTCATTCGGGCGTGTCGGCGGTCGTCACCGTGATGATCGTGATGCGCTACGCCTTCGGCCTGAAGCGCTTCATCACCCGCGACCACATCGACTCGCTGGCCCGTCTGCTGATCGTCGTCGCCACCGTCTGGCTGTTCTTCTTCCTGCTGGACTTCTTCTTCGGCCTCTACGGCACGGAACCGGCCGAGGTCGACACCTGGCAGCGCCGACTGGTCGAACCGCCGTGGGTCGTAATCGCCATCACCTTCATCATCTGCGCCTACATCATCCCGGTACCCATGTGGATGTTCCGCGCCATCCGCCGCAACTTCTTCTGGATGTTCGTTACGACCATCCTGGTCAACGTGGGCATGTGGCTGGAGCGCTACATGGTGGTGGTGCCCGCACTTGAGCGGAAGAGCGGGCTCACCTTCACGTACGGCGACTACGCCCCCTCGTTATCCGAATTCATCCTGGTAGCCGCATCCTTTGCCCTGGTGATTCTCGGGTTCCTGACGTTCTCGAAACTGCTGCCGATCATGCCGGCCGCGGATATCAAGGAAGGCCAGATCCTGGCCGACCGCATTCGAGTCGGTCGGGCCAACGTGCCCGCCGCCATGCGGGAGTGAGGTCTATGGCAATGCAGTCCCAAGCCAAACGCGAACTGCTGGCGCTGTACGAGGAGCCGGACCAGGCGGCCGACGCCGTCGAGCGCCTGCACAGCGCCGGATTCGACGACAACGACATCGAGATCCTGAGCAGCACGCCCTATCCCGAGGGCGCCTTCGGCGAGGGGCACACGAAGCATCGGCTGTTCGCCTTCCCGTTCGCCGGCGCCGCTTGCGGCATGGCCGTCGGCATCGCCTGGATCGTCGGCGCGCAGGTCTCCCTGCCGATCATCACGGGTGGCAAGCCCATCGTGGCTGTTCCAGCGATCATCCAGATCCTGTATGAAGGCACGCTCTTGGGCGCAGTGCTCTTCACCGTCCTCGGCGTGCTCTTCGAGTCGCGCCTGCCCGACGGTGTGGGTCTCTACGACGACCGGATCTCTGAGGGCTACATCGGCATCTCCGTCATGGCGCGCGAGCGCCGGCTGCCGGACGCCCAGATCGCGCTGGAAGAAGCTTCTCCCATCGACCTGCTCTCCAAGGAGGGCAGCCTGATGCACGCGCCGGGAACCACGTGACGAAACTCCGCTTGCGACCCCGCAACGTCGCCGCCCTCGCCGTAGGGCTGCTGGCGGCGTTGACGCTCGTCGGCTGCGAAACGGGCGCGTACCCGCTGGACCTGTTCCCGGAGATGCACTATCAGCAGTCCTACCGGACCCAGGAGCCGTCGCACCCCGGCGCGCCCGAGGGATCGATTCCGACCATCGGCGGTGAACTGCCGGTGACGGACTTCGTGGCCATGATTGCCAAAGAAAACCCGGTGCCGTTCACGGGTGAGTCGATCGACGCCGCGCGTGTGGTCTTCGAAACCAACTGCGCCATGTGCCACGGGGCCAACGCCGACGGCGACAGCTACGTGGCCCGGCAGTTCGAGCAGTACCAGGAGAAGGCGCCGCCCTCGTTGCGCCGCGCCGAACTGGCGGATCAGCAGGACGGCGCGCTGTTCTGGACGATCACCAACGGCGTCAACCGCATGCCGTCGTTCAGCTCGTTGCTCACCGCTGAGCAGCGCTGGTCACTCGTCAACTACATTCGGTCCATCCAGGAGTCGCCGGCGCCCGACGCCTGAGCGAAAGCGGTCTAATGGCCGAGAGCCCGGTCGCCCTGCTGGTCGTGCTGCGCTTCATCCACGTACTGGCGGCGGCCCTCTGGGTCGGCGGCGGGATCGTGGTATTAGCCGCGCGTGCCGCGCCAAACATCGCGCCGCAATCCGGCATGTCCAGCGCTGCCCTGGGACGCACGGTGGGGCGCCTCGTCGGCACGGGATTCGCCGTATTCGTGGTCACGGGCGTGCTGCTTACCTTCAATCGCCTCGCGGAGCAATCCATCGATGCCGCGTACATCGCGGTGCTGGTGAGCAAGACGCTGCTGGCCCTGGCCATGTTCCGGCTCGCGGTTCCCGGCCGCCGGCCCGCGGAGCCCCGGGCTGCGACGTCGGACCGCCGGCCCTGGTGGCAGAGCCGCACGGCCTTGATCGTTGGACTCGGGCTTGCGATTTACCTGCTGTCGCTCATCCTTAACGAAATGGCCGAACTCGGCTTCCGGAGTGTCGGCTAGGCTGGACTCGGACACGATGAACGCAACGACGACGTCACCCCGCCCCCGACTGCCGACGAAGCTCCTGCTGCTGGCGGCCGCGCTGATCGCCGCCGTGGGCTTCCTCGTCTGGACCGGCACCCAGGGCGCCACGGTCTACTACCACACGGTCGGCGAAGTACGCGGCATGGGCTCCGAGGCCTACTACCGCCTGATTCGCGTCAACGGCATCGTCGCCGACGGATCGATCCAGTCAGCGACCGGCAGCAACCTCATCAGTTTCGATCTGCAGGACGATTCGGGGCGACTGCCCGTGGAATACCGCGGCACGCCGCCCGATCTCTTTGGGTACTCCAGCGAAGACCGCTACCAGGAAGTCATCGTCGAGGGCCAGCTCGAACCGAACGGCGCGTTCCGCGCCCGCTCCCTGATCGTCAAGCACGGGCCTGAGTTCGAGCCACGCGAAATCCCATCACAGTAGGGGCGGATCAAGTCGAAGGCCCCGCGTTCGACGCTTCACGAAGCTCACAGGCAACGTCGCCGGCCATCGCCGCAGACGGCCTGGTGATACGGCTGGGTCAGCGCAATGTTCTGCGCGGTGTATCGCTATCCCTGGCGCCCGGTAAACGCCTGGCGGTTGTCGGGCCCAACGGCGCGGGCAAGACCACATTGCTCCGGGCGCTCGCGGGCCTGATTCGCCCCAGGCGCGGCCACGTCAGCCTGCGCGGCGGCAGCGGCCCCGACGACCCGACCGCGCGCGCCGGGCTCGGCTTCCTGGGACATCGACCGCCCCTCTACCCGCACCTGAGCGCCCGGGAGAACCTCGCCTTCGCGGCGCGACTGCATGGAGCCGCGGCCCCGCCGCGCATCGACACCGCGCTCGAGACCGTGGGACTGGCAGCCGATGCCAACCGTTTGGTGCGCGACTACTCCCGCGGCATGCAGCAACGCCTGGGTCTCGCCCTTGCCTTGCTGCCAGAACCCGACGTTGCCCTGCTGGACGAACCGGACGCCAGCCTTGATGCGGCCGGCGTTCGCGACCTTCCGCGGATGCTCAACGCGTTGGCGCCGCATGCGGCCGTGCTGTTCAGCACGCACGACGAACGGGTGGCCCGGGCGTTGGGCGCTCGCATCGTGCGGCTACAGGCGGGACGCCTCATGGACGATCCCCGCGCGGCATCGGCGGCGCACTCGTCAACAACCCGCCTGCCCCCGCCACCGCCTCCGCCGAGCTTCGCGCGCGCCGTCCGGGCCATGATCGCCAAGGACGCGCGCGTCGAGTGGCGGGCACGCGAGCAGGTTCCAACCCTGCTGATGTTCACCCTGCTCGCCGCCGTCGTCTTCGACATGGCGTTCATCGCTGCGCTGGGATCCGAAGTCGCGGCGGTGGCTGTTGGGGTCCTTTGGATCAGCGTGCTGCTGGCCGCCACGCTGGCTGGCACCCGCCTCTTCACGACCGAGTTCGAGCGAGGAACGCTGGACGGTCTGTTGGTCGCGCCCGTCGACCCGAGCGGGATCTACCTCGCCAAATTTGCGTTGCTGGCGATCGAGACGGCCTTCGTGGGCGTCGCGCAGCTGATATTCCTGAGCCTGCTATTGAACGTGTCGCTCTTTCAGGCATCCACCATCGGAGCCGTACTCCTGGCCTCGGCGGCCATCAGCGCCATCCTTGCCCTTCAAAGTTCCCTGGTCGTGAACGCCCGCGCGCGCGAGATGCTGATGCCGCTGCTCGCCATTCCACCGGCCGTCCCCGTGCTCCTTGCCGGCGTGGGCATCACCCTTGGGGCGCTCGAGGTCACACCGGCCGGCCAGCAGGCCGCCTGGTTCGGGTTGCTGGCCGTTGTCTCGGTCGTATTCTTGACGCTGGGGACGGTTCTGTACCCACAAGCGGCCCGGACCTAACGGGAGGACGGCATGCGTCAGGCTGGAACGACCGAGTTGCCCCGGCCACGGCGACTTGCGGCGTTTCGCGAACCGACAAACGCGGCCCTCTACGCCGCGCTGCTGCTCAGCATGGGCCTGGCCCTCTTCATGGCCTTCGTCATTGCCCCGGCCGAACGGGTGCAGGCCGAGGTCTACCGGATTCTGTTTGTCCACGTGCCCAGCGCCTGGCTGGCGTTCGCGGCATTCGGCGTGGTGGCCGTGGGCAGCGTGATGTTCCTCATTCGCGGTAAGTCCCGCTGGGACCGCCTGGCGCACGCCTCGGCCGAGATCGGCGTGTTGTTCACCACGCTGTGCCTGGTTACCGGGTCGGTCTGGGGCCGCAGCGTCTGGGGCGTGTGGTGGCAGTGGGATCCGCGCCTCACCACCACCCTCATCATGTGGTTCATCTACGTGAGCTACCTGGCGCTGCGCTCGTATATCGACGACCCGGACGCCCGCCAGCGCATGTCGTCCGTGCTGGGCATCGTCGGCGTGGTCAGCGTGCCGATCGTCTGGTTCTCGGTGGAGTGGTGGCGCAGCCTGCACCCCACGCCCTCGGTCACCAATCCCGGCGGGGGCATGCCGCCCGAGATGCTGTCCGCGCTGCTGGTTGCGGTGGCGGCCTTCACCGTCTTCTACGTCGTGCTGTTGCGACAGCGCATGCAGCTTGAACTCGCCGTTGCCGAACTCGGAAGCCTGCGCGAACGACTGCACGAGCGAAACGAGGAATCCGCATGAGCGATCTGCTGTATCTCTTCATTGGCTTCAGTGCCGTGTGGCTCGGGATATTCGGTTACCTGGTCTACGTCACCGGCCGCGTGCGCAGCGTGCGCGACGAGCTGCATGACCTGCGCGGGCAGCTCGACGCACCGCAGGCGGGACGAGAAGCGTCGAGCCACTGACGCGCATCGCGCGAGCTTCTTTCCGTCCACGCCGATAGTGCGCCCGGGGAATGCCTGACCTCGTCGATGCCGGCCGGCTGGGACTCGGTGTTGCCTTTGGCGTGGCCGTGCTCCAGGTGCTGCTTGGGCTTGCCGGGGCCATACGCCGGACGCCGGAACTAAGCCGGAGCGCCGCCAACGCGGCGTCGGTACAGGCGGCCCTGCTGACGGTTGTGGCTGCCGGCCTGGCGGCCGGCTTCCTCGCGCGCGACTTCTCGATTCAGTTCGTTGCCGACCACTCCAGCTCGGCCATGCCCACCGGCCTGACAATCGCCGCCCTCTGGGGCGGACAGGAAGGCTCGCTGCTGTTCTGGACCTGGTCCATGAGCCTCTTCGCGGCCGTCGCCACCCGCCGCATGTTGACCGCGGATGGCGTGGTTGGCCCGCACGGAATCGCCGTGCTTAGCGGTCTGCAGCTCTTCTTTCTGGGCGTCTTGGTTTTCACGTCGTCGCCGTTCTCGCGCCTGGTGGCCGCGCCGGCCGAGGGTCGCGGGCTCAATCCGCTGCTCTGGGACAGCGGCATGCAGATCCATCCCCCGTTGCTGCTCTCCGGCTACATGAGCTTCGGACTCCCCTTTGCGTTCGCGGTCGGACTGCTGACCGCGGGTCGCGTTACCCAGCCGTGGCTGCGGGAAATGCGCAACTGGATGCTCCTGGCCTGGGCCATCCAGAGCGCCGGCCTGTTGCTGGGCGCCTGGTGGGCCTACCGCGTGCTGGGCTGGGGCGGCTACTGGGGCTGGGATCCCGTAGAAAACGTGGCGCTGCTGCCCTGGCTGGTTGCCACCGCCTATCTGCACTCGGCGTTGGCGCAAGAGCGACGCGGTCAGCTGCGGGCCTGGGCGATTGGCCTGGTGCTGGTCACCTACGCGCTGGCCATCTTCGGCACGTTCGTGGTGCGCAGCGGCATCCTGTCGTCGGTACACAACTTCGCCCTGTCCGATGTTGGCCCCATCTTCTTCGTCTTCGTCGGCTCCCTCCTGATTCTCTCGGCCGTGCTGTTCATTTACCGCCTGCCGCTCATCCGTTCGGACGAACCGATCACCGACATCGCGTCAAAAGAGGCCGGCTTTCTGATCAACAACCTGCTGATGCTGGCAATTGCCGCGGCGACGTTCTGGGGCACGGTATTCCCGCTGATCACGGAAATCGTGCAAGGCGCCCGCATCGCGGTGGGACCGCCCTTCTACACCCAGGTCAACGTGCCGTTGCTGGTCGCCACACTCGGGCTGCTGGCCATATGGCCGCTGCTCGCCTGGCGCCGCACGTCCCTGCGAGCCGCCTGGCGAGCCACGCGTTGGCCAATCGCCACGCTGGTCGCTATTTCGGTGCTGCTGGCGGTCCTTGGCATGCGTGACGGACTGCCAATCATCGCCATCGGACTCACGGCGGCCGTCGCCGTGGGCGTCGCACTTGAGTACGCCCGCAGCCTGCGCGCCGGCCTGGCGCGCCGGCGCGAGGCGACGACCGGCCCGTACCCGCTCACGGTGGGCAATCGGCGCCGGCTCGGCAGCTATCTCGTGCACCTGGGCATCGCCATCCTGGCGCTCGGAATCATCGCCTCCGCCGCCTTCAGCCAGGAGACTGCCGCAACCGTGGAACGCGGCGAGGCCGTCAGCCTCGGTTCCTACGACGTCGTCTTTCAAGGCCTCCGCAGCAGCGTGCAGCCGGGCCTGAACACGGTGGTGGCCGCCGTGGACGTGCGGCGTGACGGCGCCGTGATCGATCGCCTGGCCCCTGCCCGTCGCATACACGCAGGCTGGGAGAATCAGCCGACGGCCGACGTGGCGGTCAGCACCACCCTGCCGCACTTGGATGACGTGTACGTGTTGTTGAGTTCGTGGGACCAAAGCGGTGCCTCCGCCACCATTCGCTTGCTGATCAACCCGCTCGTCGTCCTTCTCTGGATCGGCGGAATCGTCTACTTCGTCGGCATCCTCGTGATCGCCTGGCCGACTGAGCGGCGCGAAGCGGCAGCGATTCCGGGTGCCGCTGCGCAGCCGGCCCCGTCGTGAATCGGTTTCGCGCGAGCCTCCTCCTGGCCCTCGTGGCGGCCGCGGTCCTGGCGCTGCCGGCCCACGCGGAGGACGAGCCGGACCTGGCCACGCGCAAACGTATGTGGTCGATCGCCGAGCGGCTCGACTGCCCCGTCTGCCAGGGGCAATCCGTGCGCGAGTCCAACGCCCAGCTCGCCGCCCAGATGCGTGAAATCATCCTGCTCAAGCTCCAGGCCGGCGAGTCAGAGACGCAGATCATGGACTTCTTTGCGGATCGCTATGGCCTTGCGGTTCTGCGCGAACCGCCTCGAGAGGGTCTGGCCCTGGGCGTCTGGATCGGTCCAGTCGTCATTCTCAGCCTGGGCATCCTGCTGCTCGGCTGGGTTCTCGCTCGTGGGCGCCAACCGGCACTCGCCGCCGACAACGACGACCTTGAGGCCTACGAGCGGCAGGTAGACGATCTGCGGCAGGCGGGACGCGACTCGCCACCACCAGCGTGACGGCGCCACTACTCAGCCTGGCGGTCCTCTTGATCGCCCTTGCCGGACTGGTCTGGATCATCGCCCCGCTTCTGCGTCGATCGCTTGAACGCGGCGACTCGATCGGAACCGATGACGACCTGGCCGTCGAACGCGGGCTGCGAATGCTGGATGACTTGCAGGCCGAACGCGATCGGGGCGCCATCGGCGAGGCGGACTTCGAGCGGGTCAGCGGCGACGTTCGCCGGGACACGGCGCAGCGTCTGCACGACCGCGACCAGCGACGCCGCCGGCTGGGCGCCGCGGTGGAGGCTCTGGTCGGAGACGCCGCGCCTGACACAGTCCTGGCCCCGGCTCGGACACCCACGCGAGCGCGGACGGTGGCATGGCTCGCGCCCAGCGTCGCCTTGGTGACACTACTGGGGGCGCTGGTCGTCGTGATCACCGTTGGAGCGCGATCCGCGGCCGCCGAACAGGAACCAGTCGGCAACGTTGGCGTCGCGGCAATCTCGGGAGCGGCCGTAGCGGCCGGCAATGCCGGTCTGCTGCTCGTCAGCCACGCCACGGGCGCGCAGCTGAGCCGCGACGGCGGACGAACCTGGTCACCTGCCGACGGTCCAGGCGAAGCAGTGGGCGCGGCGGCTGATTCCGACACCCTTTACGTGCTCGCCGGCGACGGCGTGTGGTCGAGCCGGGATCAGGGCGCCACTTGGGGTCGCGAATCCGGTTTCCCCGCGTTGCGGCGCCTTGCCATTGGATCGCGAACCCAGAACCTGGCGGGCGTCGATGAGGCCGGGTCCATGTTCGTCAGCAATGACATGGGCCGCAGTTGGGAGTCAGGCCCCGCCGACGCTCCGAGCAGCCTCACGGGACTGGCCGTCGTCGACTTCGGCGCCCCCTTCCTGCTGGCAGCCACGGGCGCGGAAGGCGTGCTCGCCTCGGAGAGCAGCGGCGGCTGGCGCGGCGCCAACGGGTTCGTCAACGGCGTTTTGCCCACGATCACCATCCGGTCCGTGGTCTACGAGCCCGAAACCGGCGACTCCTACAGCTCGGCCTCCGGCGAGCGCTTTGAGGGCGCCGCCTTCGTGGCCACTGACGCCGGCGTGTTCAAGTCCGTCGACGGCATGCAGTCGTGGGTTCAGCTTCCCCTGCGAGCGGACGTACGCGCGCTGGCGATCAGCGGACGCACGCTGTACGCCATCGCGATTGACGGGTCGGTCTTTCGCAGCCGTGACGCGGGAACCACCTGGAGATGAAACGAGCGCTCGGACTAATGGCCGCGCTATTCGCCCTTGCCATCGTCGGCGTTTCCGGCGTGCAGGCCGAGGATAGCGGCGAGATCGTCGGGCACCTGCGGCCGGCTACGCCGGGCGCGGCCTTGCCTTCGGGCCTGGTCGTCCAGCTTGACGGGTTTCGGCAGACCGATCGCCTGCCCACCAGCGAGACCGCCGTGGGTGCCGACGGCGCCTTCGCGTTTACGGACGTGGCCGCCGGCGGCGAGTACGCCTACCTCATTTCGTTTGAGTCCGAGGGCGTGCGTTACAGCAGCGACATCCTGCAGGTTGAGGCCGGCGTGGCCACGCCCGTTGAGGTCGACGTATTTGCGGTTACCGAGACGGATCCGGGGATCAGGTTTCAGAGCCTCACCCGCCTGCTGAGACGGCAAACGGCCGATACGCTCTCGGTCGTCGAGGTCGCCGAGGTACACGTCCCTGGCGACCGGGCGTACCTGCCAGTCCAGCAACCGGGCGCGCCGCCGCCGTTGCGCTTCGGCGTCCCCGATGGCGCGTTCAACCTGCAGCCGGTCGCGGGATTCGGGCCCGGCGACGCCGTCATCGGTGGACCGGGCTTCGCGGTCTTTGCCGGACTGCAACCGGGCGTGACGACCCTGGTCTATGGCTACCAACTGGCGCTGGACGGCGGGACCGTCGCCTTTGACTGGGCGCCCGCGCTGAATACCGACGTTGCGATCTTGCTGGTCGAGGCAGGACCTCTGGCCCCGACCATTTCCGGGCTGGAGGCTCGCGGGGACGACTCGTTTGGCGGTACCAGGGTCCATCGCTGGCAGGCGAACGACGTCGCCGCCAGCCAGGCAATTGGCGTTCGCATAGTTGAGACCTCGCTCCCGGGAATCGTGCGGACACTGCGAGCGACCACGGCCGATCGCTGGGCCCTCGTCGCCACCGGTCCGGCCGTCGCCGTGGCCATTGCGATTGTGATCTGGCGGCGCGGCTGGCGTCGTCCCCCGGCCGCGGACCCCGCGGCAGAGGCCGCGGACTTGCTCGCGGAGCTGCGTGCCCTGGACGCATCCAATGACTCCGACGCACCAGATCGCCGCGATGCCGCCAGGCAGTCGCTCCTGGCGCTCCTCGAGCGGCGCCCTGATGTGCTGGGCGATCTCAGGCGCTCCGGCCAGTCGTCTCGAGAGACTTCGCCTGACGAGGCATGAGCCTCGCTCCACGGGACGCGTGCGTGTTTAGACCGGCCGAACCGGATGGACTGCGCAGGTCAATTGCAGCCCCTGCCCGGCGTCCCTAAGATCACTTTCGTGAACGAAATCCGACACGACATTCTCATCATCGGGGCCGGCGGAGCCGGCCTTCGCGCAGCCATGGCCGTGGTTGAGGCCAACCCGGACCTGTCGATCGGCCTCGTCTCCAAGGTCTACCCGATGCGTAGCCACACGGTGTCCGCGGAGGGCGGCATGGCGGCCGTCATCAAGTCCAACGACGCCCGCGAGCACCACATTTACGACACGATCAGCGGCTCCGACTGGCTGGCGGACCAGGACGCCGTGGAGATGTTCGTGGACGAGGCCCCGCGCGAATTGATCCAACTTGAGCACTGGGGCTGCCCCTGGAGCCGGGAAGACTCCGGGCACGTCGCGGTGCGTCCCTTCGGCGGCATGCAGATCGAACGCACCTGGTACGCGGCCGACAAGACCGGTTTCCACGTGCTGCACGCGCTCTTCCAGACCTCGCTGCAGTTCAGTCAGATCGCGCGCTACGACGAGTACTTCGCCACCACGCTGCTGACCGCCGACGGCCGCTGCCAGGGTTGCGTGGCCCTGGAGCTCCGCACCGGCGAACTGCACGTCCTGCGCGCCAACGCCGTCATCATCTGTACCGGCGGGTTCGGCCGGATCTTCCCGTTCACGACCAACGGCTCGATCAAGACAGGGGACGGCCTCGCCCTGGCTTACCGCGCCGGGGTGGCGCTGAAGGACATGGAGTTCGTGCAGTACCACCCCACCGGTCTGCCGGGCACCGGCATTCTGATCACGGAAGCCTCGCGCGGCGAGGGCGGCATTCTTCTGAACACGGAGAACCGCCGCTATCTGCAGGACTACGACCTCGGCGAGCCGCTGGACATCCACGACCCGCGGCACCCCCAGAATCGGACGATGGAGCTGGGCCCGCGCGATCGCCTCTCACAGGCATTCATGCACGAGCAGGCCGCCGGACGGACGTTCCAGGGCGATTATGGGGACTATGTACATCTCGACGTGCGGCATCTCGGCGAGCAACTAATCGACACCCGAATCCCGTTTGTCCGGGAGCTTGCGTCCAACTACGCCGGAATCGACCCGGTCGTCGAGCCGATTCCCGTGCGACCGGTCGTGCACTACATGATGGGCGGTATCGACACCGACGTGCACGGCTTAACGACCCTCCCCGGCCTGTACGCCGCCGGCGAATGCGCCTGCGTCAGCATCAACGGCGCCAACCGGCTTGGATCCAACTCGCTCACGGAACTGGTGGTGTTCGGCGCGCGAGCGGGACGTCACGCGGCGGCCGCGGTCGACGGCCAGCAGCTAGCGGACGGGCCGGAGGTTAATCGCCAGATCGAGGCCGAGCGCGACCGCATTGAGGAACTCCGCGCGCGCCCGGCTGGCGGCGAGCGCATCGCCGTCATTCGCGACGACCTGACCACGGCCATGGAAGCCGGGGCCGGCATTTTCCGCGACGAAGCTTCGCTGTCCGCCTGCTGCGGGACGCTTCGCGAGCTTGAAGAACGTGTAACTCGAATATCCCTCGACGATTCGAGTCCGGTCTACAACACCGAACTCATCAGCGCGCTCGAACTCGACTGCATGGTCGACATCTCGCAGGCGCTGGCCCACGCCGCCCTCGATCGCACCGAGTCGCGCGGGTCCCATCAGCGAACCGACTACGCCGCCCGCGACGACGCCAACTATCTCAAGCACTCCATGGCCTACCGCACCGACGGCGACCCACGGATCGAATACAAGGACGTGGTCATCACCCGCTGGCCGCCCGCCGAGCGCGTCTACGGATCGTCGGGTGACAAGGACGGAAAGTCAGTAACGTGAGCGACACCACGATTCGGCTTGAAGTCTTTCGCTACCGGCCCGACAACGGCGGGCCGAGCTTTCAGAGCTACGACGTGCCGTATCACGACGACTGGGTCGTGCTGGACGCCTTGAATTATGTCAAGAACTACATCGACGGCTCCCTGAGCTTCCGCTGGTCGTGCCGCATGGGCGTTTGCGGTTCTTGCGGCATGCAGGTCAACGGCGAACCGTCCCTCACCTGCGCCGCGTTCCTGCGCGATCACATGCCCGGGCCGGTTCGCGTGGAGCCGCTCACCAACTTTCCCGTCGAGCGCGACCTCGTGGTCGACATGAACGGCTTCATGGAGAAGCTCGACCACGTCAAGCCCTACCTGGTCCGCGAGGACGAAGCCGACGACCTGAGCGCTGAATACATGCAGACGCCAACGCAACTGGACCGCTACAAGCAGTTCAGCATGTGCATCAACTGCATGCTCTGCTACGCGGCCTGTCCGGTGATTGGCCGGGTCGACGACTTCATCGGACCGGCCGCGCTCGCGCTCGCCCAGCGTTACAACCTGGACTCTCGCGACCAGGGCAAACAGATGCGGCAGGACGTGATCTTCCAGAACGAAGGGATCTGGGAGTGCACCTTCGTGGGCGAGTGCTCCGAGGTCTGCCCCAAGCACGTCGACCCCGCGGGCGCCATCCAGCAAGCCAAGCTGGAAGGCGCCGTCGACTACTACAAGCGGCTGCTGACGCCCTGGGCCAGGCGCTCGTGAACCGGCCGCTCGACCGGCGCATGGGGTGGAATTGGTGGACCCAGAAGGGGTCCTACTTCCGCATCTTCCTGCGCGAGGTCAGCTCGGCCTTCATCCTGGCCGAGATCGTGTTCTTCATGCTCTTGATCCACAAGGCCGGGCAGGACGCGGAGACCTACCTGGCCTATCGAGACTTCCTCTGGCATCCGCTGATGGTGGTGTTCCACCTCGTGGCGCTCGCGTTTGCGCTCTGGCACACCATCACGTTCTTCCTGATCGCCCCGAGCGCGCTACCCGGCCAGGTCGCCGGTCGACGCATCCCGGCAGCCTTCATCATCGGCCAGCAGTTCGCCGGACTGGCCGCGGTTACCGTGCTTCTCTTCCTCTGGGTGGCCTGGGTGGGCGCGACGTGAGCGGCCGCTCGCACGAAGCCCTGTTCTGGTCGCTGTTCGCGGCCGGCAGCGTGCTGGCCGCGGTGTTCGTCCCGGCGCTCATTCTCGTCAGCTCGGTCTTCGGCCCGTTCGGCTGGCGCTGGTTCGCCGACGCCTTCACCTACGACGGCATCCGCGATCTCCTCCAGCACGCCATCGTGCGGCTGGCCATAGGAGCAGTCGTCGCCCTGATCGCCGTCCACGCCTGCCACCGCCTGCGCCACCTGGCCGTGGATCTGCACGCACCGCTGCCCGGAGGCTTGATCGCGCTGGTGGCCTACGGCGGCGCGGCGACAGTTGCCGTCCTGACCGCAGTCTTCTTGGTCCTCGTCTAGCGCCGCCAGCCGCTCGTTAGAGCAGGAGCTGGTTCAGCGCCACCATCAACGCGACCCCGATCGTGACCGCACTCGCGGCAAGCACGCCCATCCGAATCGTGAGGCGGAGCTCAAGCTCCTGGAGATCAGACTTAAACTCGGCCCTGGTCACAAGCGGCTCAAGGTCCGCCTTGGTCGCGAACCGCTTCAGGTCCGCCTTGGTCGCGAACCGCTCAAGGTCCACCTTGGTGGCAAACCTGTCCAGGTCCAACGTCCCGGCGAACTGATCAAAGTCCGCCTTGGTGGCGAACCCTCGCATGTCCGCCTTGGTCACACGATTCCCGTTCGCGACTGCCTGCACAATCTCGGCAACCGCTTCCGCCTTCACGTCCCCGAACCCTGCCGCCTTCAGCGTTCGAGCTGCGCGCAGCGTATCGAAGACAGCCATAGCGCACCTCCAACTCCTGGTCCGACTGTACACGGTTTCCACCGGCCAAGGCACCCAATCCAGCGCCATGGCGCTGATGTCATCTCTACACTGAGTGCAGCCATCGGCCCGGGGCTTACCCACCCATGCGCATCACCGAGATTCGTACCGTCGTCTTCGAATACGAATTGGCCCGTCCCCTGGGCGACGTCAACAGCCCTTCCGGTCGTTCGCTCAACTCCGGCCTGGTCGTCTACGTGGACACCGACGCCGGCATCACCGGCCTGGGTCTTGGCGGTCCGCCCGGGCGTCCCCACGTCCAGAGCCTGGCCGGCCGACTCATCGGATCGGATCCACGCGGCGTGCGCGGCTTGTGGAAGCAAATGATGGATTCCGTCTTCAAGCTGGGCCCCGTTGGACCCGTTGCCGTTGGGCTCTCCGCACTTGATCTGGCCCTTTGGGACCTGAAGGCCAAGTCCAACGGCGAGCCGCTCTGGCGCACGCTGGGCGCCTCCTCGCCGCGCGTACGCGCCTACGCCAGCGGCCTGGATTCGCCACTGTCCGACGAGGAGCTATACGCCTACTACGCCGGCATGGCCGCGCAGGGAATCTCGGCCGGCAAGCTCAAGGGCGGGGCCGACGTCCAGCACGACCTGCGCCGCCTCGGCATCATGCGCGACGCGCTGGCCACCTCGGGCAAGCGCGTGGACCTGATGCTGGACGTCAACGAGTTCTGGACCCCCAAGGAAGCCATCCGCCGCGTGCGCGAGATCGAGCGCACCTTCGACCTGACCTGGATCGAGGAACCCGCCCGGCGCTGGGACGCCACCGGCCTGCGCCAGGTATCGGACGGCGTGGCGGCCGCGGTGGCCAGCGGCGAAAACCTGCGGCACCCGGGCGAGTTCCTGCACCTGATCGACCACCGGGCAATTGATGTCTTCCAGGTCGGCAGCGATACCTGCGGCATCACCGGCGCCATGATCGTGGCCGATATGGTCTTCGGCATCGAGCGGCCGGTTTCCATGATGAACTCTCCCGGCAGCTTCATGGCCCACGCGGCGGCGGCCATGCCCAACCACACCATGCTAGAAGTGCTCAGCGCCGGTCGGGACTCTATGTTTGATATAGACATTCGAATCGACGACGGCTGGCTCGTTCTCGGCGAGCGTCCCGGCTTCGGCATTGAGTTCGACGCCGACCTCCTGGCTGCCCACACCGTCGAGCAGGCCTCTCCCACAGCCATGGCCAGCCCCTGGGGCCGGCGCCCGGGCGCGGGCCTCTACGCCTGACTTGACGCGCTTCTCTTGGTGACACGGGCCGTCGATGCGGCCCGTCCAACCTGCGATTCAGTCCTCGAACGCCCGTTGCGACTGGTAAGCATCGCCCGAAGTCGTGACAATGGGCGCGCAGGTTCCGTCACTGCCAGGAAACGGAGGCCGCTTTGCGCGCGATTCAGTACGCCGCGCCCTCGACCGTAGAGGACGCTGTAGCCATCCTTGCCGAGCACGGCTCAGACGCCCGCATGCTTGCCGGTGGGACGGACTTGATCGTCCAGGTCCGCGAAGACGCTCGGGATACCGGCGTATTCGTGGACGCCAAGAAGATCCCCGAGCTCATGGACCTCTCGGTCAACGCCGACGGCAGCACGACCCTCGGCGCCGCCGTCCCGTGTCATCAGCTCTACAACAACGCTCAGTTCGCCGCCAGTTACCCGGCCGTGGTGGACGCCGCCCGCATCATCGGCAGCACCGGCATCCAGGGCCGCGCGTCGGTCGGCGGCAACTTGTGCAACTCCGGTCCCGCCGGGGACACCATTCCCCCGCTGATCGTCCACTCGGCCGTCTGCAACATCGCCGGCCCCGACGGTGAACGAACCGTGGCCGTCGAAGACTTCTGCACCGCCCCCGGCCGAAACGTCTTGGCCGACGGCGAATTGCTGGTCTCGCTCACCCTCCCCAAGCCGCCGGCCGGCTCAGGCTCGCACTACCTGCGCTTCATCCCCCGCAACGAGATGGACATCGCCGTCGTCGGCGCCGGCGCCTCACTGGAGTTGGACGGCGAGACCATCACCGCCGCCCGCGTCTCGCTCGGCGCCGTGGCGCCCACGCCGCTGTTTGTGCAGGCCGCCGGCGACGCCCTGGTCGGCATGACCGCCGACGAAGACTCGTTCGCGGTTGCCGCCGACATCGCCCGCGACGCCGCGTCGCCGATCGACGACATGCGCGGCACCATCGCCCATCGCAAGCAGCTCTCCTACGTTCTCACCCAGCGCGCCCTGCGCGGCGCCAGGGCTCGCGCCCAGGGAGGCAGTCCCACCAATGGCCACTGAGATCCAGTCGGGAAAGGTCCACGTTCAGACCACCATTAACGGCGAGTCGGTGGACTTTCTCGCCGAGCCGCGGGAGAGCCTGCTGGAGGTCCTGCGCGACAGCCTGGGGCTGACAGGCGCCAAGGAAGGCTGCAACAACGGCAACTGCGGCGCCTGCAACGTCGTCATGGACGGCGTGCTGGTCAACTCCTGCTGCGTCCTCAGCGTGGAAGCGGCCGGCGCGTCCATCGAAACCATCGAGGGTGTCGCTTCGCCGGAGGGCCTGCACCCCCTGCAGCAGTCGTTCCTTGAAAACGCCGCCCTCCAGTGCGGCGTCTGCACGCCCGGCTTCATCGTCGCGGCCAAGGCCCTGCTGGAAGAAAACCCGAATCCCACGGAGTACGAAGTTCGCTGGTGGCTCGCCGGCAACCTCTGCCGGTGCACGGGCTACGACAAGATCGTACGCGCCGTCCTGGACGCCGCCGAACGCATGCGCGCGGAGGCTTAGCCATGGCTGTAGACACCAGAGTTGGCCAGACCATCAAGCATCACGACGAGGAATACAAGGTCATTGGAACCCGGCCGATTCGCCACGACGGCCTCGAAAAGGTCACCGGCGAGGCACGCTATGGCTCCGACATCAACCTGCCCGGTCAGCTGCACGGCAAGGTGCTGCGCAGCCCGCACGCCCATGCCCGCATCGTCAGCATCGACACCAGCGGCGCCGAGGCCCTGGACGGTGTTCGCGCCGTCATTACCAGTGCCGCCTTTCCCGACCCGGGCGACAAGCTCACCGGCGGCGGCGAAGCGCCCGGTCTTCCGCTCAAATTCAAGAGCGCCAACATGCTCGCGCGCGGCAAGGTTCACTACCACGGCCACGCCATCGCCGCCGTCGCGGCCGCCAACCCGCATGTCGCCGCCGAGGCCCTCAAGCTGATCGATGTCGAGTATGAGGTGCTCGACCCGGTCCTTGAGGTCTGGGACGCGATGAAGCCGGACTCCCCGGTCATCATCGAGGACCTCTACACCGCCAGGGCTGACGGCACGACCGCCGAAGAGCCCAGCAACGTCGCGGCGGAAATGCTCTACGAGGTTGGCGACGTCGACGCCGGATTCGCCGAGGCGGATCTGGTCGTCGACCGCGAGTTCACCTTCGGCGTGGTCCACCAGGGCTACATCGAGACCCACAACGCCACCGCGCACTGGCTCAAGGACGGCCACCTGCACGTCTGGTGCAGCTCGCAGGGCGCGTTCACCATCCGGCAGGAACTGGCCGACCTGCTCGATCACCCGATTACCAAGATCCACGTCGTGCCGATGGAGATCGGCGGCGGGTTCGGCGGCAAGACCACCGCCTACCTCGAGCCCCTGGCTGCCCTCCTGTCCCGGCAGACCGGCCATCCAATCAAGATGGCCATGGATCGGGCCGACGTCCTCAAGGCGACCGGTCCCACGCCGGGCGGCTACGTGCGCGTCAAGCTGGGCGTCACCAACGACGGCATGATCACCGCCGGCTACGCCAACCTGGCATTTGACGCCGGCGGCTATCCCGGCTCCGTCGTGGGCGCCGGCTGTCGCTGCGTCTTCGCGCCCTACAACATGCCCAACGCCAAGGTCGAAGGCTTCGACGTCGTCGTCAACAAGCCCAAGACCCACGCCTACCGGGCGCCGGGCGCGACCCACGCCGAGTTCGCCAGCGAGACGGTCGTGGACGAAATCTGCCGCACCCTGGACATCGATCCGGTCGAGTTCCGCCTCAAGAACAGCGCCAAGGAAGGCGACTGGCAACTCGCCATGCCGCCCTATCCGCGCATCGGCCACATCGAGTGCATGGAAGCCGCGCGCGACTCCGCCCAGTGGCAGACCCCGCTGGAAACCGCGCCCGGCAAAAAGCGCGGCCGCGGCATTGCGTCCGGCTTCTGGTTCAACATTGGCTTCACCTCCAGCGTGACCGCCAAGCTGAACAGCGATGGCAGCGTCACGCTGCTTGAGGGTTCAACCGACATCGGCGGGACCCGCACCTCGATTGCCATGCAGTTCGCCGAGACGCTGGGAATCCCCGTTGAGGACGTGGACCCGATCGTGGCGGACACCGACTCGGTCGGTCAGACCGACGTCACCGGCGGCAGCCGGGTCACCTTTGCCACCGGCCTCGCCGCCCACAACGCGGCCAACGACATGAAGGACCAGATTGTCGAAGGCCTGGCGGACCTCTGGGATGTCGCCGCTGACTCGATCACCCACGCCGACGGAACCTTCTCGGCCAACGGCAACTCGGCCAGCGTGGGCGAAGCGGCCGGCCTGCTGGAGGAAGAAGGCGTCTTCCCCATCGGCAAGAACACCGTCACGCCCACCCGCGAGGGTGGCGCCTTCGCCGTCCACATCGCCGACGTGGAAGTGGATGAAGAAACCGGCAAGGTCGAAGTCCTGCGGTACACCGCCGTTCAGGACGCCGGCGTCGCCATCTATCCGCCGTACGTCGAAGGCCAGATGCAGGGCGGCGTCGTGCAGGGTGTCGGTTGGGCGCTCAACGAGGAATATGTCTACGACGACGACGGTCACTTGCTCAATGCCAGCCTGCTGGACTACCGCATGCCGACCGCGCTCGACGTTCCCAACATCGAGACGATCATCGTCGAGGTGCCCAATCCCGGGCATCCCTATGGTGTTCGCGGCGTGGGCGAAGTACCCATCGTGCCGCCGCCCGCGGCCATGGCCAACGCAATCCATGACGCCACCGGCGTCCGCATGAGCCATCTGCCCATGTCGCCGGCCCGCGTCCAGGCGGCGCTGGCAGCCGAGGCGTAACCCACGGTGGCGACCGTTCACATCCCCACCCCCATGCGGGAGGCGACGGACGGCGCCGCCAGGGTTGAGATCGAAGGCGCCACGGTGCGGGAAGTCGTGGAGCGCCTGGAAGCGAGCTACCCGGGCCTGGGCGGACGGCTGGTCGACGACGGCCAGCTCCGCCCGGGCCTGTCGGCCTTTGTGGACGGCGCAAACGTCGGCCGGCGTCTGCGCACCAGGCTCCAGCCTGAGAGCGAGCTGTTCTTCGTAGAAGCGCTCGGCGGCGGCTAGACTTTCCAAGGTCCGGTTTCGACTCGGATTCACCACAGCACCGCGGGAGCAGGGAATGACAGCAGGCAACGGCGCGTATCGAGTCGTTGGAACCCGACCGGTCCGCCACGACGGCGTGGACAAGGTCACGGGACGCGCACGCTACGGCGTGGACGCCCACATGCCCGGCATGGTCTGGGGCAAGGTGCTGCGCAGCCCGCACGCCAGGGCACGCATACGCGGCATCGACACCTCACGCGCCGAGGCTTCGAGCCAGGTTCTCGCCGTTGTTACCGGCGACGACTTTCCTGACCCGGGCGCCGGCGAGGCCGAAGCCAACGAGTCCGGCATGCAGAGTCTTCGCTACATGGCCGAGCGGGTGATCGCCCGCGGCCGCGTCACCTATGAAGGCCAGGTCATCGCCGCCGTGGCCGCCGCCAGCGTGCACGAGGCCGAGGAAGCCCTGCGCCTCATCGACGTCGACTACGAAGTCCTGCCCCCGCTCCTCGACGTCCGCGAAGCCATGCGCGACGACGCCCAGATCATCCTGGACGACTTGTACACCGAAACCGGCGGCGTCTTCGACGACAAGCCCAGCAACATCGCCAAGCACTTCATCTTCGAAGAAGGCGATGTCGAGGCCGGCTATGCCGCGGCCGACCTGGTCATGGAGCGCTCCTACTCCACCGCCATGGTCCACCAGGGCTACATCGAGCCGCACAACGCCCTGGCCTACTGGAACCCGGACGGCCACCTGATCGCGGAGTCCAGCTCGCAGGGCCACTTCGGCATCCGCGACGAGCTGGCCACCATGCTCGAGCACCCCAAGTCCAAGATCCGCGTGCTACCGGCCGAAATCGGCGGCGGCTTCGGCGGCAAGACCACCGTCTATCTCGAACCCCTGGCGGCCATGCTCTCCCGCAAGATCGGCCGCCCGGTCAAGATGACCATGAACCGCACCGAGGTCCTCATCGGCACCGGCCCCGCCCCCGGCGCGTTCATGACGGTCAAGATGGGCGTCACCAGCGAGGGCAAGATCACGGCCGTCAACGTCGACCTGGCCTTCGAGGCCGGCGGCTACCCCGGCTCGGCCGTTAGTGCCGGCTGCCTCTGCTGCATCGGACCGTTCGACATCGAGAACTTCCGCGTCGACGGCTACGACGTCATCGTCAACAAGCCCAAGTCGCACGCCTACCGCGCGCCCGGCGCGCCCCAGGCCGAGTTCGCCGTGGACGCTCTGATCGACGAGATCTGCGACGAACTCGACATGGACCCGCTTGACTTCCGCCGCCTCAACGCGTCCAAGGAGGGCGACCTGCGGGTGGACGGCACGCGCTTCCATCCCATCGGCAACATCGAGACCATCGACGCCGCCATCGCCACCGATCACTGGCAGTCCGAGCTCGGCGAGTCCACCGGCACCAGGCGCCGCGGACGCGGCGTGGCCTCCGGCTACTGGCTCAACGGCGGCGGCAAGTCCAGCGCCGTGGCCCGGCTCAACGGCGACGGCACCGTCACGCTGCTGGAAGGCTCCATGGACATCGGCGGCACCCGCACCTCCATCGCCATGCAGCTGGCCGAATTCCTGGGCATTCCCATCGAAGACGTCGACCCGATCGTCCCCGACACCGACTCCATCGCCTTCACCGGCGTCACCGGCGGCAGCCGCGTCACCTTCGCCACCGGCTGGGCGGCCATCGAGGCCGCCGAGGACCTGAAAGACCAGATGGTCGAGGGCCTGGCCGACTACTGGGACGTGCCCGCTGATTCGGTCACGTTCGAGGCCGGCGTGTTCAGCCAGAACGGCGCCAGCCTCAGCTTCCAGGAGGCCGCGGCCGCGCTCCAGGACGACGGCCTGGAAGTCGTGGGCAAGGCCACCGCGTCGCCCGACGGCTCCGGCAACACCTTTGCCATCCACATCGCTGACGTCGAAGTCGACACCGAGACCGGCAAGGTTGACGTGCTCCGTTACACCGCCCTGCAGGACGCCGGCACCGCCATCTACCCGCCCTACGTGGAGGGCCAGATGGAGGGCGGCGTTTCCCAGGGTGTTGGCTGGGCGCTTAATGAGGAGTACGTCTACAGCCCCGACGGTCGCATGCTCAACGCCAGCTTCCTCGACTACCGCATGCCCACCTCGCTGGACCTGCCGATGATCGAAACGGTGATTGTCGAGGTGCCCAACCCTGGCCACCCCTACGGCGTCCGCGGCGTCGGCGAAGTCCCCATCGTTCCGCCCCTGGCTGCCATGGCCAACGCCATCTCCAACGCCATCGGCGTCCGCATCCGCGACCTCCCCGCCTCCCCCCGCGAAGTCCAGGCCGCCGTCGCCGCCAGCACGTAACCATGGGTCACTGGCCCTCGGGCTACGCTAGGGCCTCCTGGGAAACCACCAGCCAACCCTTCAGCAGGGCGCTGCTCTTAATCCCTCTCCTGGGGGAGAGGGTTGGGGTGAGGGGTCTTCCGGGCACCCAACCCTCGGTGTATCCGAACATCTCCTTCCAGGGAGAGGGCCGGGGTGAGGGTCGATCTTGGACCGAGCTACAAAGCCCGAAGAGAACAAACCCATGACTCAGCGACTAACCGACCGCGTAGCCGTCGTCACCGGCGCCGGCACCGGAATCGGCGTCGGCATCGCCCGCCGCCTGGCCCAGGAAGGCGCCAGCGTGGTCGTCTCCGCCGCCAGCAGCATTCAGGGCGCTCGCGACCTGGCCGACGAGATCGTTGCGTCTGGGGGAGCGGCCTTGGCCGTCCAGGCCGACTTCCGCGACCCCACCACGGCCATCGACGTCGTAAATACAGCCGTCAGCAACTACGGCGGGATCGACGTGCTCGTCAACAACGCCGGCTACACCCTCGACAAGCCCTTCCTCGAAACCACGCCCGACGACTGGTCCTCACTCTTCAACATCAACGTTGAGGCCATGATCGCCTCGGCGCATGCCGCCACCCCGCACATGATTGAGCGCGGCGGCGGACGCATCATCAACATCAGCTCCGTGCACGGCGCCCTGCACGCCAACGGCCACGTCATCTACGGCGCAACCAAGGGCGCCATCAACGCCTTCACCCGCGCCCTCGCCGTTGAACTGGCGCCGCACCAGATCACCTCCAACGTCATCGCCCCCGGCGCCATCTACGTCGAACGCTACGACCGCGACAACCGCGACCTCGAAGCCATCCGCACCTCCATCCCCAACCAGCGCCTCGGCTACCCCGACGACATCGCCGGCGCCGCCGCCTACCTCGCCTCCGACGAAGCCCGCTACATCACCGGCGCCGTCCTCTACATCGACGGCGGCGTTACCTCCGCCATGGCGGTAACCGACTAGCCAAACCCGCCACCGAATCCACCGCCCGATAGCGACGGTAAGCCTCCATCGCAGGCAAAGACAAGGTCCGCGCGCCGAACACCCTCACCGTGCAATCGCCTCATCCAGTCGGCGAGCCGCTTCCGGCAGTTCTCGGAGAGCTTCGGCCCCATCAGCGATCGGCTCGTCCACAGAACGCAGACGGCAGGAGGCTGGAGCCATCGCCCACCAGAAGGCCCGCTTCCAGTCACGTTTCCTCCGGGTGGCTAGCCTTCACCTGGCTGCCGGCGGCGGGGACCGTCTCATCGCCGGCGGTGGTGGTCACGATCTAGAGCACGGAGCCATAGCGACATTCTTCGGCCGCCCGGCGCTTGTCGGACATCACTGACGCTTCTCCACCCACCGCACCACTGCGTCCGCCATGCGGATGGCGTCGGCATACGCTCGCTCGGATACTGGTGGGGCCGCAGAGGGGTAGCGAGACGCCCACGCGTAGTCCGAGAGGACTTCAGATCGACGCACTTCTTCTGGGATGGCGTCTCCCGCCTCTTCCAGTAGCGTAAATAGACGGCCCAGATCGTGCGTGTAGGGAAATGCGATGCCCCGGCTTATGAATATCGCCTTGAGGGCCTTTTCAGCCGCCTGCTGAGCGTCAAAGCAGAGGTCTTCCAGATAGTCGCCAGGGACACGGCGCTTGGCTCGCGCAAGGTTGCCTCTGGCCCGGCCCATCCACTCCCGCGGATCGTCGGGTGGGAAGCGTTCAGGCTGCGTCATACACCACGCGCCCCTCTCGCAGCGCGGGTTTGTACACCAGCGGATGGCTGTCTTTGTACCGCTCAACGTCCTCAGGAGTTGCCACGACGAGGTCAACCGCCGCATTCACGCCTCGCAGCGCCCGGCGTATCTCGCTGGAGAGACCCCAGTGATCGGCGCCCGACTTGACGACCAGGATGTCCAGGTCGCTGTGCGGCCCCATCTCGCCGCGCGCGGCAGATCCGAAGAGGATGATCTTCTCCGGCTGCGCCACATCGACGATGCGCCGAACGACCTCCTCGACGTCGCTGGTCGTGACGTTCGTGTCGCCCAGCGAGGTCCTGTTCATTCCCGACTCCCGCGCGACCTGTACCGCATGCTCGCCTCGCGCACCTGCATGGGCCTGATCATGGCGTCCGTTTCCCGCCAATAGTGTTGCACCTTAACCCCTTCACTCCACGGGACGCCGCGTAGGACGGCTACGGTTTCCCGCGGCCTCGGCCCAGCGAGGCCGCGAACCTGCGGCTGCCTGTACCCTCCGCCGGGGCTCTAATCAGAGCCTTACGCATTAACACTGGGCGGGGTTATGCGAACACGGGCGGTTTGGGCTGTCGTTCTGGCAGCGTTGTTCACAGCGGTATCGGTTTCGTACGCGGCGGCCCAATGGCCGACGACCTGCGTAGAACTCAACGACATCGTCGAAGCCCACCTGGGCAACGACCACAACGTCGGCATCTATCAGAAAGTCTTTGGCGACCAGGCCGAACAGGCCTGTCGCAACGACCATCGCGACGACGTACGCAGCGTCTTCGCCTGGGCCATCGGCGGGGCGCCCAGCACGTCAAGCGTCGAACGCGGCCAGGTGCTGCGCATCCTGGACGGCGACACCATTGAAATTCGCTACCTCAGCGGCGGCGAAGCCGTCGTCGGCCACATCGAGAAAGTCCGCTACCTGGGCATCGATACACCCGAGAAGAGCGAGCCCGGCGGCGCCGAAGCCACCGAATTCAACCGCGCGCGCGTGGAAGGCCAGACGGTCCGGCTGGTCCGCGAAGGCCGCAACCGCGACAACTTCGGCCGCCTCCTGCGCCACGTCTTCGTCGTCTACCAGGGCCAGGAGATCGACGTCGTAGCCGCGCTCATTGCAGCCGGGCACGTGAAGGGCGGGAGCACATCCACCGACTCAGCAGGCGCGACTGACTCCGGGACGACGGCCACGTCATCCACCGGAACCGTGTATGACTCATGCGAGGCTGCGGAAGCCGCCGGCGAACCGCGTGTCCAGGGTAGCTCTGGCCCCGGCCTTGGATTCCCTGACGCCGCCGTCCCCTCCGCCCGCGACGGCGATGGCGACGGCGTTGTATGCGAGGTAGCTCAATAGTCCACGTCGGCTCTCTGTCCCCTGACCGATGTTGCTGCGTCTGCTCGGCCGTGCCTACGACGACAGCGCCATCTCAGCCTTCTCACCTGCGCCGCATTCGACTTTGCCCGAGGGGTCGCAATTCATCTGGCCCTCGCACGTCTTGCCGCTGCCTCTTCCCACACGTCAGGACAGTGCTCCGCGGCTAGCTCAGGGTAGGTGTCTGAGGAAAGAAAGTCGTCATACTCCTGGGCGAATCGCTCGCGGTTTCCTAATTGCTGGATGCGCTCGAGCTCGTAGCAGTGGAACGAGCCGAGCACCGCTCTAGAACGCTGACGAATTGCGTCACTCGTCGCAATTGCATCGTGCCAAGCCGTGGGGCAAGTCTCTGCAACCGCGTCGCCGAGCGGTCGGCCGACCCGATCACCGGCCGCATTGAGCGATGAAAGGATGTCCCGGTACGCCCCTAGGTACCGCGTCTCATCCACGCGCCCGAGACGCCATTCCTGTTGAAGGTTCGTGAGGGCGTCGCAGGTTTCGTTGACGGCGGCCTGTGCTACGTCGGGACTGTCACCGGAATCTGAAGCCGATACGGTAGCCGTCTCTTCAACAGCAGATTGCGTGGCATCTTGGCCATCGCAGGCCACGAGCATAATGGCCGCCAGCGCAACTAGCAGCAGAAGCTTTGGCACTCGAGTTGTCACCGGTGCAATTAGATCCGACGTACCTGCTCACCCCCCAATCGGCGCCGGATACACCAGCGGAATCCCCGGCGTCTCCACCCGCAGTCCGTTAATCTGCCAGCGGCCCAGGCACGCCATCAGCAGCAGCCGTCGATCCGCGCCGCCGAAGACGATGTTGGTCGGCGACGAGATCGTCTCGTGCGTCGGATCGTCCACCAGCAGTTGCAAGTGCCCGTCCGGCAGCATCCGGTAGATCCTGTCTGGGGTGTACATCGTGATGTGCAGCACGTCGTCCTCGTCGAACTGCACGCCGTCTGGCATGTGATCGGGCAGCACCGTCACCACCTGCCGCTCGCCGGCCGATCCGTCGTCCACGATTCGGATGCGCGAAACGCCCGGAAGCCAGGTCTCCACCACGTACAACCACTCGCCGTTGCGGTCCACGCACATCCCGTTGGTGAAGTACCGCGATGCGTCGCTGAACATCACCGTCTCGCCCGACGGCGTGATCCGGAAGATGCGGCCGGTGAACTCGCCCGCCGTCTGTGAGTCCGACACGTACAGGTCGCCTGACGGGTGGAAACACGGATAGTTCGGCACCACCATCGGAACCTCGGCCGTGCCCGTGCTCAGCACGGAGACCGCGCCGCCCCCGGCCTCGACTCGCATTACCTTGTGCGCCCCGATGTCGCAGGCGTAAATGTTGGCGTCCCGGTCGCAGCACAACCCGGCCACGAACCCTTCCAACGACGCGATCTGCTCGTACGTCCGCGCCTCCACGTCGATCCGGTAAATCTGCCCCGCCTCGCCCCCCGCGTACGCAAACCCGTCCGGCCCCCACGTCACCCCCTCCGGATGATCCAGGTCCCCCGGAACACCGCCCACGATGAACTCAACGTCACTAATCGGTCGCAGTGGTACGGCCATGGCAAGTCTTCACCGGTCGCCTGCGCCGCTCACCGTACAGCAAACCATCCGGGTAGTCAGTCACATCCCCGGCCCAGCCATCCGTTCGTGGTGAGCCGGGCCGGAGTCTTTCGGAGAGCCTGCCCTGAGCCTGTCGAATGGGCCCGTGTCGAACCACACTTCGGCAGCACCCAACCTTCCAGGCAGTCCCCTCCGTCTTGTCATCCTGCCCAGCCTTCACCAGCCACTAACCACAATCCACTGCCCCACGTAGACTCAAGGAACGCGCGGCCTCTGCCTTTCGAACTCCCCAGATGACTTCCACAACAACCCTGCCGACAGTCACCGACACGCTCGGTCGCGAATTGCGCGATCTGCGTATTTCCGTGACCGATCGCTGCAACTTCCGCTGCCCCTACTGCATGCCGGCGGAAGTCTTCGGCGCGCGCTACGCCTTTCTGCCCAAGCCCGAAATCCTCACCTTCGAGGAGATCGAGCGCCTGACCCGGCTATTCGTGGACCTGGGCGCGCGCAAGCTGCGACTCACCGGCGGCGAGCCCCTGCTTCGAGCCGACGTGCCAACGCTGGTCCGCATGCTGAAGCGGATTGACGGTGTGGAAGATATCGCCCTCACGACCAACGGGTACCTGCTACCCCGGCACGCGAGCGCGTTGCGCGAAGCCGGACTGGACCGCGTCACCGTCAGCCTGGACAGCCTTGACGACGACGTGTTCAAGCAGATGAACGGACGCGAAATCAGCGTCGAGCCGGTGCTGGAGGGCATCCGCGCCGCCGAAGCGGCCGGATTCGACCAGATCAAGATCAACTGCGTCGTCCAGCGCGGAGTCAACGACGAGGCGGTGGCCGAGCTGGCGCGCCACTTCAAGGGCACCGGCCACATCGTCCGCTTCATCGAGTACATGGACGTCGGCAACCTCAACCACTGGGTCCTCTCCGAGGTTGTGCCGGCCCGCGAAATCGTCGCGCGTGTCAACGACGTCGCCCCCATCGAGCCCGCCGCCCCCAACTACCGCGGCGAAGTCGCCAGCCGCTACCGCTACGTCGACGGATCGGGCGAAATCGGTGTTATCTCCTCAGTCAGCCAACCCTTCTGCGGCGACTGCACCCGCGCCCGTCTCTCGACCGACGGCCATCTCCTCACCTGCCTCTTCGCCGCCGGCGGAACCGACCTCAAGTCCCCGCTCCGCGAAGGCGCCACCGACGACGACCTACGCGCCCTGATCCAAAGCGTCTGGACTGACCGCACCGACCGCTACTCCGAAGAACGCGCGAGCCTCATCGACGAATCAGGCCACCCCCACAGCGGCCCCAAAGTCGAGATGTACCAAATCGGCGGTTAAACGTAAGGGGCAACTTCACCACCCACTCGTCAGCTAGAGCCCATGTTGATTTGGTCGCCCATGCCGCCGGTGAGTTTGTCGATCTTGTTCGCTCTCGTATTGACCGAGGTGTTCGATGCCTTCACGATGTCAGCCCATGCCCGTTTCAGAATCCGGCCAAGGAATCGGAGAACGCGCATGTTCAAGCCAATCTCAGACTGAAACAGTTCACTTCCGAATCTATCACGGCTGCGCGCCCTGAAACCGGCAGGCGGTTCCTGAGCTACCACTTCGCGGGCACCGGAACCACCTTGTGAATCCTGCCCCACGACGACGGAAGCGACGACGACCTACGCGCCCCAATCCAAGGTGTCTGGACCGCCCGAACCGACTGCTACTCCGAAGGACGCGCCAACCTCATCGACGAATCCGGTCATCCCACAGCGGCCCCAAAGTGGAGATGTACCAAATCGGCGGCTAGAAGCCGCCGAAACTCCCAGGCGTTCCGCCGCCTCGGCCACTCAGGTGATCGTGAAGCTTGTCGGTCTTGTTCGCGTCGGTATCCCAAGCTTCGTGCGTTGCTTTTTCGACGTCCCCCATTGCCCGCTTCAGCATGCGCCTCAAGAATCGCAAGATTCTCATACTCGAACTCCTGACCGTGGACCACTTCGTGCTGAGTTCTCAGCGCACTGCGCAGCACAACTCACCCAACTACATCCCGGTCCCGCCAGGTGGATTGCCCAGGGCGTCGCCGCCGTGCAGCCTCTCCACTTTGTTCGCGCCGGTGCCCGCCGTGTCGTTGGCTGCGTTGCCAATGTCGGCCAACGCCCGCTTCAGTATGCGGCCCAGGAACCTCAAGACTCGCATGTTCCAGCCAGTCTGAATCGGGAGAACTTCACGTCCGAATCTATCACGAGGGCTCGTCCCTATCGGGGCTGCCAATAGTTGCCGCTGTGCAGCTGTTCCACCTTGTTGGCGTTGGTGCGCGCCGTAACGCCCGACGCCTCACCAACGTCCGCCAGCGCCCGCTTGAGTATTCGGCCCAGAAACCGCAGGACACGCATGCTCAAGCCATGTCAAGCCGAAACACTCAGCATTTGAATCTACCACCTGCGGTCCCGCACACGACGGCGCGAGTAGGCTGTCGTTCCCGGCATCGTGTCAGACCGAGGGAGCGCTTGGCGCACACCGCGAATGACGAACGCGCGTGTCCCGCCCTGGAAGCAGGAGGACACGGAGGGCACGAACAGCGCAACGGTCCGCTTCTCGCACGCCGCCGGGCGCCTGCCGGTTAGAGTTCCTGCTATCGCCGAACTGAATCCCTCCCCGCCTCGGACTGAACACCTCGGCGCCCGAACTGAACACATTCGGGCGAAAACTGAACACATTCCCCGCGAAAGTGAACACATCTGCGGCAAAAGTGAACACATTCGCGTTTAGATTGAACACCTGTTCACCCGGCCTCTGCCCGGACACCCGAAGCACCACCGTCCGCTCCCCGACCGGCCGCGCCCCACGAATAGCCGTTCCGAGGCCCCCGAGAGTCTGTCGAAGCCCGTCCTGAGCTTGCCGAAGGAAGAATATCCCCCGCCTCGCGGACGGCTGAACCCAGGGAGCGCACGTCGCCAAAAACTGAACACATTTGGCCAAGCACTGGACACATGCCCCGTCAAAGTGGACACATTCCTCGCCAAACTGGACACATTTCCCTCGAAAGTGGACACATGCGGCCAAAAACTGGACACATTGGCCCGATCGAGTGGACACATTCGAAGGCGCGCTGAACACCCGCACCCGCCCTCCGGCTTGTCATTCTGAAGTCCGCTGAGGAATCTCGCCTTCCTTCCGCACCCCATCCCCGGCCCACCAGGCAGTTCATGGTGGTCCGTCCGGAGTCTCCGAAAAGCCTTTCGGAGGAGGTTCGGTCGATCCACGCCTGTGTGCCACGCGCCCCTAAGCCATCTTCAAATTCAAGGTGACCTAGTCGCCACACTCCCCTTGCCCGTCGTAATCACTCAGTGTACACTTGACCTGCCGCCTATCTCCCCTTTTCCAGAGCCCCCATGCCCGCCCTTGGCTTCCATCCCCCATCTGGCTGCGCCCAGCTGGCCTCCCTCGTCGCCCGTCCCCCGTCGCGCCCACGCCCCCTACGCAGCCAGCCCCACTCCGCACGTCGCCCCTGGACTCCAGGATCCGCCAGTCCAGCCCAAAAAATCCGCCAAAACTGTCTCTCGCCAGCCCGCCCCCTTCGGGGGCGGGCTGGCGAGAGACAGTTCCCCCTATCATCCCCACGCATGATCCGCGTGCCGGACTCCCACAATGCCCATCGCTGACGACGCGCCGCTCTGGAGGCCCAGCCAGGCCCGGCGATCCGGCAGCGCCATGGCCCGTTTCTGGCGCGCCGCCGAGGTCCACACCGGCCGGCGTTTCGGCGACTACGCCACGCTCCACCGCTGGTCGGTCGAACACAGCGCCGATTTCTGGTCCTACTACGCAAACTTCGCCGGCGTCCGCTTCACCGACCCACCCGTCGAGGTCAAAGGACCCGACCGCATGCCCGGCACCGAGTGGTTCCGTGGCGCGACCCTCAACTACGCCGAACACATGCTGCGCCGCAACGACGACAAAGTTGCGCTCGTCTATCGAACCGAATCCGGTCACACCCATCGCCGGACCTACGCCGAGCTACGCAACGAAGTCGGCCGCTGCGCCAGCGCGCTTCGTCAATTGGGCGTCGAACCCGGCGACCGCGTGGCGGGCTACCTGGTCAATGGCCCGGAGACCGTCATCGCCTTCTTGGCCTGCGCCAGCATCGGCGCTATCTGGAGCGCCTGTTCGCCGGACTTCGGCGTTGCCGGCGCTCGCGATCGCCTGGGGCAGATCGAGCCTCGCGTGGTGATCACGAGCGACCGCTACTTCTACAACAGCCGCCAGTTCGAATGCCTGGCCACGATCCAGGATTTCAGCGCCGGGGTTACCTCGATTCAACACGTCGTCGTGGTTCCGTTTGCTCAATCGTCCTGGACCCAGGTGCCTCACGGCTGGCTGACCTGGCGCGCGCTGCTCGACCTGGCATCGACTGACGAACCCGAGTTCACGCCGCTGCCGTTCGATCACCCCCTCTACATTCTCTATTCGTCGGGAACAACCGGCGCGCCGAAGTGCCTGGTCCACGGCGCCGGCGGCACGCTCCTGCAACACCGCAAGGAACACCAACTCCACACCGACCTGCGGCCCGACGACACGATCGTCTACTTCACCACCTGCGGCTGGATGATGTGGAACTGGCTGGTCTCGGCCCTGGCTACCGGCTGCACGCTGGTTCTGTACGAAGGCAGCCTTAACCACCCCGATCTGTCGGCCGCCTGGCGCCTGGCCGAAGAGCTTGGCGTCACAGTCTTCGGAACCAGCGCGTCGTTCGTGGAAGCCTGCATGCGTGACGGCATCCGGCCTCGCGACATGGCCGACCTCTCGGCGCTCCGCACGTTGCTGTCCACCGGCTCTCCACTGTCACCGGAAGCCTTCCGCTGGGTGTACGCCAACGTCAACGACAATCTCCACCTGGCGTCCATTTCAGGCGGAACCGACCTGGTGTCGTGCTTTGTTCTGGGTAATCCGCTGTTGCCGGTCTACGCGGGTGAGATTCAATGCGCTGGGTTGGGCATGGATGTCGCCGCCTTCGACGAGCGCGGAAACTCGGTGCGGAGCCAGCAGGGCGAGCTTGTTTGCCGAAAGCCATTCCCCTCGATGCCGGTGCGGTTTTGGAATGACCCCGACGGCGAGCGGTATCGCGCGTCGTACTTTGAGATTTACCCGGGGGTCTGGCGTCACGGCGACTTCGTCGAAATCACCCCGCGCGGCGGCATCGTCATTCTGGGACGCAGCGACGCAACCCTGAAGCCGGGCGGCGTCAGGATCGGAACGGCTGAGATCTATCGCCCGATCGAGACGATTCCGCAGGTTGTCGCGGGTCTGGCGACGACAGTCAGGCGAGAAGGCCGCGACGAGATCGTGCTGTTCGTGGTCATGCGCCCGCGGGACAAGCTTGATGAAGCCCTGCGGGAAACGATCCAGGACGCCATTCGCAGGTCGGCTTCACCCCGCCATGTACCTCGCCACGTGCTGGCCGTCCCCGATCTGCCCCGAACCCGCAACGGCAAGCTGGCCGAACTGGTCGTGAAGCAGATCCTTGGCAGCGAGCCGGTGACCAACCGCGAGTCGCTGGTGAACCCGGAGTGCCTGGCCGACTTCGAATCGATTCGCGCGCAATTGCTCGAAACGGAGCCCGTCCGTGCTTGAAAGGCCCGACGCCGTGATCCTGTCGGCGCGGCGAACCCCGATCGGCCGATATCTGGGAGCGCTGGCTGATCTGAGCGCGACGGAACTCGGCCGCCAACTGGCGGTTGACCTCCTGCGGACCGCGCACATTGAGCCGGAACAGATCGACCAGGTGATCGTGGGATGCGCCCTGCAGGCTGGACTGGGCATGAACGTGGCCCGCCAGATCGCCATTCGAGCCGGCATCCCAGTCGAACGACCGGCATTTACCGTCAACCAGGTGTGCGGCAGCGGACTGCAGGCGGTGCAGCTGGCCGCGCAGCAGGTTTGGCTGGAACAGAGTCGCGTGATTCTGGCCGGCGGCGTGGAGCGCATGTCCGGCGCGCCCTACCTGATCACTCGTGACTCCGAGGGCAATCCGGACGTCACCAGGACGCCCGCTGATGCGATACAGGGCGACGGGCTGATGGACTGCTTCGAGCACATCCACATGGGCTGTACCGCCGAACGGATCGTCGCCGAGCTCGGCATCTCGCGTGCCGACCAGGACGCGTACGCCCTCGAGAGCCAGCGGCGCTATCAGGCAGCTCGCAATCGCCTGGCCGAAGAGATCACCCCAATCTCCGTCGCCGGCGCCGACGGGTCGGTCGAGATCAGCCGCGATGAGCACCCGCGCGAGACCAGCCTGGCCACCCTCGCAGGGCTCAGGCCCGTATTTCAGGACGGCGGCACGGTCACGGCCGGGAATGCTTCAGGAATCAACGACGGCGCAGCACTGGCGGTCGTCGCCTCCCGCAGGTGGGCAGACGAAGAGGGCCTTAGCTATCACCACGTCCTGCGAGGATTCAACACGGTTGGGATCGAACCGGGGCTGATGGGTCTTGGTCCGGTGGAGGCGATCCGAGGACTGCTGGAACGGCACGGCCTGCGGGTTGCAGACGTTGACCTCTATGAGATCAACGAGGCGTTTGCAGGTCAGGTGCTGGGAGTTCTGCGCCAGCTTGGCCTGGATACGTCCAGGGTCAACGTCAACGGCGGCGCCATTGCGCTGGGGCATCCCATCGGCGCCAGCGGCTGCCGGATCCTCGTGACCCTGACGCACGAAATGCGGCGCCGCAACGCGCGGCGCGGTGTCGCCGCCCTCTGCGTCGGCGGTGGCATGGGTATTGCCGCATTGGTCGAAGCAGCCGATCTCGAAGCGGAATGAGGCGCATCTAAATTGCTTTATTGTTTAGTGAATAGGGTTGGATCTAGACCCAATCTGACGAACGCACAACGTACCTTGTCCTTGCACTCACGATCAATGCCGAAAAGCCTACTTTGGAAACCCGGAATCTTGAGTCGCCGGGCGTGCAAATGTAGACTGCCGGCAACTCCACTCGACATACTTACGGATTAGCAATGCCGCAATTCTCAAGCAGCGTTCTCGAGCAGTATGGCCGGGATGTATTCGCGGCCGCCGGCTCGCCGCCCGACATTGCCGACGCGGTGGCCTGCTCGCTGGTGCTGGCCGACCTCTCCGGACATCCCTCCCACGGAGTGATGCGCATTCCCGACTACGTCACCTTCATCGAGGAAGGCCTGGTCGATCCAAGAGTCCGACCGTCCATCAGGTCGACAACGGCAAACACAGTCTTCGTCGACGGCCACTGGGGATTCGGGCAGATCACGGCCGCGGACGCCGTGGCGGAAGTCGTCAAGCTGGCAAAGGCATCCGGCATCGCGATGGCCGGAATGATGAACTGCAATCACGTCGGCCGCGTTGGCGAGTGGGTCGAGTTGGCGGCGGAGAGCGACGTGCTTGCCATCATGGTGGTTGGCGGCCCGTCCGACATCGTCACCGCACCCTTCGGCGGCGCCGAGACCGCGCTCAGCACAAATCCGATTGCCGCCGGAGTTCCAGCTGGTTCGCGGGATCCGATGATCATGGACTTCGCGACGTCCGCGCAGGCGGTAGGCAAGATCCGCATCGCCCAGGCGCGCGGGATGCAACTGCCTGAGAACTCGATTCTCGACTCCGAGGGCAATTCAACGACCGATCCGAACGACTTTTTCGACGGCGGTCTGCTGCTCCCATTCGGCGGCCACAAGGGTTCGGCGCTGTCGATCCTGATTGACGCCCTCGGGAGCGGGATGACGGGATCGGAGCTGACGGACCGCTATAACAAGCTTGGCGTGATCCTGATTGGCATCGACCCCAGCGTCTTCAGGCCCAGAGACGAGTACGGAGCAGCCGTAGACGGGCTGTTCGACCGCGTTACGGGCGTACAGACGGCGCCGGGATTCGACGAGGTTCTGATTCCCGGTGAGCCGGAACGCCGGGCGCGAGCGGAGCAACGCCGGACGGGAATCGAGGTGGCGCCCGCCACACTGCAGACGCTGCTGGATACGGCGGACAAGCTGGGCATCGACGCCGGCGCGCTGAGCAATGAGCCCTAGCGGCCTCAAGCGAGCCTCTGGCAGACGGCGCGCACGCGAGACTCGCGGCGCCTTTGACGGTGTTTTGCGCTCGCCGTACGCTTCCGCCGAGGAGTTGGCGCTAGTTCGATGAGCGAGGCGATCGCATGAAGCTCGGCGGATTCATGATGCCGTTGCATCCACCCGGCCATAACTTCACCGAGACGATCGCCGCCGATCTCGAGCAAATAGTCGAGGCTGATCGGCTCGGCTTTTCCGAATATTGGATCGGCGAGCACTTCACGGCCGAGTGGGAGAACATTCCGGCTCCTGACCTCCTGATAGCTCAGGCACTTGGCCGCACCAAGAAAATCATCCTTGGTACGGGTGTTACTTGCCTACCAAACCACCATCCGTTCGGCCTGGCCCACCGCATTGCGCAACTGGACCACATGGCGAGAGGACGCTTCTACTGGGGCGTCGGGTCCGGAGGTTTTCCCGGAGATCTGGAAGCATTTGGATTCGATCTAAAATCCGGTGAAAACCGCAAGATGACCGGACAGACGATCCAGGCGGTCCTGGATATCTGGAACGGCCAGGCACCGGGAACCTACGAGTCGAAGTACTGGAAGTACACGATCCCGGAGCACGTGGATGCCGTTGGCCTGCGTTTGCATTTGCGCCCATACCAGCAGCCGCACCCGCCCATCGGAGTCGCCGGCGTATCGCCGTCCTCCGGCACCTTGCGCCTGGCCGGCGAGCGCGGATGGATCCCGATGTCCATCAACATCATCCCGCCGGTGACGCTGAAGACGCATTGGGATGCCGTGGAGGAAGGCGCGCAGAAGACGGGCAAGCAGCCCAGCCGCGCCGACTGGCGAATCGCCAGGACAATCTACGTTGCCGATACCACCGAGCAGGCTCGCCGCGAGGCCATCGAAGGCAGCATGGGCCGCGACTTCCGCGACTATTTCTTCCGGCTGCTTCCGCTGGCCGGAATGTTCGACCTGTTCAAAACGACGCCGGAGATTCCCGACGAAGACGTCACGCTTGAGTACTTGTGCGACGAGGTCTGGATAGTTGGCAGTCCCGACGAAGTCGAGCGGCGGCTGCGCGCGCTCTACGACGAGGTCGGCGGCTTCGGCGTGCTACTGGCCATGGCCCACGAATGGGAGCCAGCAGACGGCTGGAAACGCTCGCTGCATCTGCTTACGCAGGAGGTCATGCCCCGCCTCAAGGACCTCACGCCAGCGGCTTGATGAGCAACCGCACCGCGGTCGGCTGACCTAGCGGCGTCCGGAAAACTCCCTCCGCCAGTAGACCAGCGGCTGCCGGTCCTCAACGCTTCCTTCCACCACCGTCCCAATCACGATGGCGTGGTCGCCGTGTTTCGCAACGAACGATTTCCGGCAGATGAGCGTAGCCAGGCTACCCACTATCAATTGCAGCCCATGCGGACCCGCAACGCTCTCGCATTGCTCAAACTTATCGTCGACCTTGGACGCGAACAGTCGCGCGACGTCAGGCTGATCCTCACTCAGGAGATGGACGGCGAAGTACTCGCCTTCCGTCATGCCGCGGTAGCTCCGAGTCGACTCGTCGACGCACACGATTACGGACGGCGGCTTCGCCGAGTACGACGCAATTGAGGTAACGGTCATGCCGCAGGGCCCTGACTCAGGATCCACGCCGGTAACCACGGCAACGCCGGCGGCCAGCGAGGCCATCGCCTCCTTGAAGACTTCGAGGGCGTGCGGCGCGTCGGTTGCTTCTGGCGTCATCGAGATCTCGAACGGGCGAGAGTGGGCGTTGCGAGAGACCGATTGCGACGCAGGATCTGCGAGGCGAGCATTTCTATTCCGTGAAGTCCCGGCGCCGCGCCTCGGGCTTGGGATCTCCACCCCGCATCGACGCGTCGCCACGGTGATACAGATCGGTCATGTACGCCTCGTGCGATCCAAGCTCACGAATGACCCTGCCAACGTCTCCCAAGGCGCGCTTGATCACCCTCACCACACTTCTGAGCAGCTGCATCCCGCTGCGCCCCTCGGGAGTGCCAAGCGTCACCAGCGTGCGACTTCCTCAGGCGGGCCGCAACCCGCGGCGGTGGCGGCCGGGTTGCGCGGGACTCGCTAGACGGCGGCCTTCATCTCTCGGTAGGCCGCCAGCATCTGCGTGTTGGCAGCCAGCGTGGTTTCGAGTGCCTGGCCGAGACCCGCGAGTTGCGTCCCCGGTATGGCGGTCAGGGTATATGCGTCGGGAATCTCGGTGAAGGTGCGCATGCCGGCGCAGCCGACGGACAACGTGGCCGCTCCCTCCGCTGCGGCTCGCGGTAGGGCGGCGCACGCCGGCCGGCCCAGTATCGAGCCGCCCACGCCGTGCCAGTGGGTTCCGCCCAGCGCCTCCTCCAAGAGCATTGCCTGTCGCGGAGTCGCCCAGACGACCACGGCGTCGGGAGTCAACGGAAAGTCGGCCAGCGGGCCGTAGACGATGCCTCCGGCCGGCGGATCGAAGTGCGGGATGTTCGCGACTTCGGCTTCATCGATGTAATTGATGGCACACATGTCGCCGACCAAGCTCATCAGCTCGGCGCTCTTGGCTTCATCCAGTTCGAAGCCCATGACCATGGCGCCGATTGGACAGGCCATGTGCGCGCCGGCATCGGCGAAGAACACGCCGAGTTCCGCGCGCCGCCAGAAGGTGCAAGCGGATGGGACGGCGGCAGTGGCCTCAGCGACTCCGTCCGGGGCCTCGGAAACGCGGGTGAGCGCTACCGGCGGAAAGTCGAGTCCCAGTCCGGACTGCAGACTGGACGCAAGGTCGGAATAGTCAGTCGTCATGGCAGAGGTCCCCCGTCAGGCGCACAGCTCCTGGCCAGATGCTGCGGCTAAGTGCTGACGATCAGCTTACTTCTTGGCGGCTTCGTAGTAAGGGTTGGCACCGGCGGCATGGTCGGTGACATCGACCACGCGCGAAATCTCCGGCACGTTGTCGCGGAGTGCGACTTCAATGCCCTGCGACAGGGTGACGCTGGCCATGCCGCAGCCCTGACATCCACCGGAGAGCCGCAAGTAGGCGACATCGTCCTCGACAGCGACCAATTCCGCATGCCCGCCATGAGCGGCAATAGCCGGGTTGATCTGGTGGTCGAGGATCTGAATCACACGCTCGGCCACCGGACCAGTGGGCGCAGCCGTCGCCTGGCCGGCGGTGGCACCGCCGACGGCCGGGCTGGGACTCTGCGGATTGCGTACGAACAGCCCGCCGCCGCCAGGTGAATCGGATAAGTCGATGGTTGAGCCCTGCATCTGGTCCACGCTGCCGGAGGGAATCACGACTTGCAGGCCCTCAGCCGCGGTTACGACGGCATCGTCCGGTGCCGCGTCGTCCACCGACTTCAGGTACATGTCGTAGCTAAAGCCAGATCCAGACACGCCCGTAATCTCGACCCACATGGCGAGCCGCTCGGGGTTGGGCTTGTCGGAGTGGCCGCGATACGCGAGTACCAGATCCCTGGCGGCGTCTGAGACCTGGACCAGCGGCTGATCGGCCGAAGCGCTGTCGAAGCTCATCACGGTTTCCTGCAAAGGTGACTCGTGGACCCACCCCTATCATAAGGGCGTGGCGCACGTTGTCCTATTGCTTCACAGCGAGAGCTACCGAGCCGCGGATTTCCTCCAAGCCGCCCGGCAGCTTGGCGTTGATGTCACGGTGGCCTCGGATCGGCGCAACCCGGTCGCGGGTGACGGGGAAGACGGCGTTCTGGAAGTCCATCTCGCCGAGCCGGAGATTGCCGCGTCGGCGATCGTTGAGTACGCAGCCGAAACAGCGGTCGACGCAGTTGTGGCCGTTGACGATCAAGGGGTTGCAACGGCCTCGCTGGCCAGCGAGGAACTCGGCCTGGCGCACAACCCACCCTCGGCAGTATCCGCGACGCGCAACAAAGCCGACATGCGCCGTCAACTGGCCACGCACGACGTAGCCCAGCCGGCATTCCGGATAGCCGAGAGCGTCAGCGAGGCGCAATTCGCCGCCAGCCGGCTGGGATACCCGGTGGTGGTGAAGCCTGTCTCCTTGTCCGCCAGCCAGGGTGTGATTCGCGTCGATAAGGCCGCTGACATGCCAGAAGTTGTCGAACGCATCAGGTCAATCGTGGCAGCAAATGGTCGCGGTCCGGAGGACCCGTTGCTGGTTGAGCGGTTCATAGCGGGAGCTGAAGTCGCCGTGGAAGGGCTGGTTCGAGGCGGGTCATTGGAAATCCTTGCCATATTCGATAAACCAGATCCGTTGGACGGTCCCTATTTCGAGGAGACGATTTACGTCACACCGTCGCGCTTGCCTGTTGAGTCTCAGGAAGCCATCCGTGAAGTCACGGCGGCAGCAGCAAAGAGTCTTGGGCTTTCGGAAGGACCAGTCCACGCCGAACTACGAATCAAGGATTCACAGGCATGGATGCTGGAGATCGCCGCACGGTCGATCGGGGGTCTCTGCGCGCGCTCGCTCAGGTTTGGTCTGGGCGTGAGCCTGGAGCAACTCATTCTGCGGCACGCGCTGGGAATCCCAATTCACGACCTCTCCCGCACCGATGCCGCCGCAGGCGTCATGATGTTGCCCATCCCGCGCGCCGGCCGGCTGCGGGCCGTCGGCGGGGTCGATCAAGCACGGGCGGTCGACGGCGTTGCAGGCGTGGAAATCACAATCGCCCCGGGACAGGAATTGGTCCCATTGCCGGAGGGCAGCCGTTATCTTGGTTTCGTGTTTGCACGGGGGCGTGAACCACTTGCCGTCGAAGCGGCGCTGCGCGCGGCTCATGCAGAGTTGGAATTCGACATTGAGGCGAACTAGCGCGAAGGCGCGAAGAAACCCCTAGCATTAGCCGATGCGAGTACTTCTGGTTTCCACCTACGAACTCGGACATCAGCCGCTGCACACGGCGTCGGCTGCCGGCGCGTTGTTGCAGGCCGGTCACGAGGTGCGGTGCCTGGACCTGTCGGTCGAAATGTGGGACGGCGCCTTCGTGGCCTGGGCGAACGCCGTCGCCATTTCGGTTCCCATGCACACGGCCACGCGACTTGCAGAGCGCGCGGCGCAACGCATCCGCCAGGAAAGTCCCGACACACCGATCGCCTTTTACGGTCTCTACGCCGGCATGGAGCATCATCCGAAGGGCGTGAATCTCGCCGATGCTCAGCTCGCCGGGGCATACGAACACGGCCTGGTCGAGTGGCTGGGCCGGATGGCTTCGAGCGAAGACGCGAAGGAGCCTCTGGTCGATCTCGGCCGACGTTCCAGCGTACTTCCGGCCAGGCACCTGCTACCCGACATCTCGCGCTACGCGCACATGGCGCTTGGCGATGACGAGTCGCCGGTGGGATATACGGAGGCCAGCCGCGGGTGCGTGCATACCTGCCGGCACTGTCCCGTCCCAATCGTGTACGAAGGGCGAATTCGGATCATCGAGAAGGACGTGGTGCTGGCCGACATCGACCAATTGGTGGAGGCAGGTGCGCGGCACATTACGTTTGCCGATCCCGATTTTCTGAACGGGGTACGGCATTCGCAGCGGGTAGTTCGGGCCATGCATGCCCGGCATCCACACCTGACGTTCGACGTGACGACGAAGGTGGAGCACATCCTGGAACACGCGAACGTCTGGGAAGAGTTCGCAGGCGCCGGCTGCCTGTTTGTCGTGTCGGCGTTCGAGTCCGTGAACGACGAGATCCTGCGGCGGCTGGACAAGGGACACACGGCAGCCGAGGCGGCGTTGGCCGTTGCGCAATTGCGAAGGCACGGCATTGAAATTCGTCCGTCCTGGATGCCGTTCACCCCGTGGACGACGCCGGCTGACGTGCTAGCCATCATGGAGTTCGTGCGGGAGCACGACCTGATCGCCAACGTGGATCCCGTTCAGTTCACCATTCGGCTGCTGGTGCCCCAGGGATCACTGCTATTGAACCTGCCAGAGATGATTCCCCACCTCCGCGGTTACGACGAGGAACGGTTGACCTATCTGTGGCACGCCAACGATCCGCGCGCCGACGATCTGCAGGAAGAACTGGCTGGAGTCGTTGAGCGTGGGATCGGCGAGGAATCCTCGGACGCGGAATTGTTCGAACGGCTTTGGATGGCCGTCCGCGCTGCGGCGCCGGAGGCGCCGGCGGGCTCTCCGCCCAGACTTGCCGGCAGTCCACTTCCGGTCCGTCCGCGGCTCACCGAGCCGTGGTTCTGCTGCGCCGAGCCGACCGACATGCAGTTCAGCCCGCTGGAAGAGATTCCGGCGTAGCCCGCCTATGACGACCAACCTGCCAGTCGACCTATTTGACCTGGGGCAAATGGCCTACCGCGACGCGCTGGACTGGCAACAAACCAAGGCCGCCGAGGTTCGTGGTGAGATCTCGGCCGATGCGCTGGCGCTGCTGGAGCACCCGCCGGTGTACACGATGGGCGCCCGCGGCGGGGATGACCACATGCTGTTGAGCGGCGACGCTCTTCAAGCAAGGGGCGCCGACCTGATCGTGACGGACCGGGGCGGCGACATGACCTTTCATGGCCCGGGCCAACTGGTGCTGTACGCCGTCCTTAATCTGCGGCGTCGATGTTTGCGTCCCGTCGACCACATACGTTGTCTCGAACGCACGGTCCTGGACACGCTGGCAGACTTCGGCCTGCGTGGGCGGACGGTCAAGGGACGACCGGGGGTCTGGATCGGTTCGCAAAAAATCGCGGCCATCGGCGTTTCGATTCGCGGGGGCGCGACAATGCACGGCGCCGCCCTGAATGTCACGAACGATCTCACGTGGTTCAATGCCATCGTGCCCTGCGGACTTCACGGACTTGGCGTCACTTCAATGGCTCGTGAACTGGGAAATGCACCGTTGATGGGCGATGTGATGGCTGCCGCCGCCACCGCATTCGCCGAGGTCTATCAGGCCAATGTGCGTCCGGCTGCAGCTGCGATGGAGCCCGTCGGTGGCCACTGAGGTTCGGGTAGCTCGACCGTCCTGGCTACGAGCGCGCGTGCCCGGGGGCGAGCGCTTCGAAGACCTTCGCGACCTTGTGCGCTCCGAGCGCCTGCACACCGTCTGCGAAGAGGCCCGATGCCCGAACATCGGCGAGTGCTGGAACGCGGGCGAAGCCACGTTCATGATCCTGGGTGACACCTGCACCCGGGCGTGCGGTTTCTGCGCCGTTACCTCGGGACGGCCCGGGGCGCTTGATCCGCTCGAGCCGTTTCGGGTGGCCCAGGCTGTTGCGCAGATGGATCTCGATTACTGCGTGATTACCTCAGTTAATCGGGATGACGAAGCGGACGGCGGTGCGGCGATATTCGCCGGATGCATTCGGGCCATCCGACATCGCACGCCGCATGTGGAGGTCGAAGTTCTGATCCCGGACTTCATGGGCAACTGGGACGCGCTGGCGACGGTTGTGCGGGCCAGGCCCGTCGTCCTGAATCACAACATTGAGACGGTGCCCCGGCTCTATCCGCGCGCGCGTCCCAAGGCGATCTACACGCAGTCGTTGGAGTTGCTGCAGCGGGTCAAGCGTATCGATCCAACCATGATTACGAAGTCCGGGATCATGGTCGGCCTCGGGGAGACGCGGGACGAACTGTCCAAGACGCTGGCCGATCTGCGTGACCACGACTGCGACCTGCTGACCGTTGGTCAGTATCTGCGGCCGTCACGCAAGCATCTGCCGATCACTCGTTACTACAGTCCCAGCGAGTTTAATGAGCTGGCGGACGAGGCACGGGGCCTCGGCTTCGCCCACGTTGAGTCCGGACCGCTGGTGCGAAGTTCGTACCATGCGGGGGAACAGGCTCGCGCGGCCCGAGACAGAGCGGCCAGGCTGAGGCGCGAACGGTAAGAAAACCTGTGTGCACATCCGGCCAGGGGCGCTAGGCTCAGATCGGTCGGACTCTCGGATGCGTGAGGTGCGGCGACATCGCGACCATCGACGTCAACGGACAGGCTGACGACTCCGCGATCGAGTCCCTGGAAACCCAGGACTGGCTGGATTCGCTTGACGACGTCTACGTCCTGCGCGGACCGGAACGGGTTACCGGTCTACTGCGAGAGCTTCAGATCCATGCGCAGCGGGACGGCGTTTCGCTCCCGGTCACGTCTCGAACGCCGTACGTCAACACCATTCCGCCTGAGCGGCAGCCCGACTATCCGGGCGATCGGGACATCGAGCGAACCATCAAGAGCGTCATTCGCTGGAATGCGATGGCGATGGTGGTTGAGGCCAACGGCAAGTCGGACGGCATCGGCGGCCACATCTCCACCTATGCGTCGGCGGCCACGTTGTATGAGGTCGGCTTCAACCACTTCTTCCGGGGGCCCAATCACCCGGACGGCGCGGACATCGTCTACTTCCAGGGGCACGCCTCGCCCGGTATGTATTCGCGCGCCTACGTCGAGTGGCGGCTGCCTCCCGCGCAGCTGCATAACTTTCGGCGGGAAATGGCGGATGGCGGCGGCCTGTCGTCGTATCCCCACCCGTGGCTCATGCCCGACTTCTGGCAGTACCCAACGGTTTCCATGGGCCTTGGGCCGCTCATGTCCATTTACCAGGCCCGGTTCATGCAGTACCTGGCCGACCGAGGTCTGCGCCCGGACACCGGCCGCCGCGTGTGGGCTTTCCTGGGCGACGGGGAGTTCGACTCACCGGAGGCCAGCGGAGCGATTTCGCTGGCGGCCCGGGAGAACCTGGACAATCTGACCTGGGTCCTGAACTGCAACCTGCAGCGCCTGGACGGCCCGGTGCGCGGGAACGGCAGCGTGGTCCAGGAGCTGGAAGGACTGTTCCGAGGCGCCGGCTGGAACGTCATCAAGGTGCTGTGGGGCAGCGACTATGACGAACTGTTCGCCAACGACACTGACAGGATCCTGGCCAAGCGAGCCACTGAGGTCGTAGACGGCGAGTACCAGAAGTACTCGGTCGCCGGCGGGGCGTACATCCGCGAGAACTTCTACGGCGTGGACCCACGCCTGCTGGCCATGGTGGCCGATCGTAGCGACGACAAACTCTGGCGCATGCGGCTGGGCGGCCACGATCCGATCAAGGTCTATGCGGCCTATCACGCCGCCGTGCGACACAAGGGCGCGCCGACCATCGTCCTCGCCCGCACCATCAAGGGGTACGGGCTGGGCGAGGCCGGCGAGGGTCGAAACATCACGCACCAGCAGAAGAAACTCAATTTGGACGAACTTCTCTCCTTCCGAGACCGCTTCCACATTCCACTTTCGGACGACGAGGTCATCAATGCGCCGCTGTACCGGCCGCCGCGCGACAGCGTGGAGGGTCGCTACGTCGCGGAGCGGGTGCGGGCGATGGGTGGGCACCTGCCGACGCGTTCGCCTTCCTACAAACCAGTTTCGCCACCGAGCAACGATGCGTACGCCGAGTTTTCAACCGGTACGGGACAGCGGCAGGCCTCAACGACCATGGTGTTCGTGCGGTTGCTGGCCAAGCTGCTGCGGGATCCGGAGATCGGACGCCTGATCGTGCCGATCGTCCCGGACGAGGCGCGGACCTTCGGGATGGAGGCGCTATTTCGGCAGGTCGGCATTTACTCGCACGTGGGACAGCTCTACGAGCCGGTCGATTCCGACACCTTGCTCTACTACAAGGAGTCGACGGACGGACAGATTCTTGAGGAAGGGATCACGGAAGCGGGCTCACTCTCGTCCTTTATCGCGGCGGGAACGGCCTATGCGACGCATGGCCTGCCGATGATTCCCTTTTACATTTACTACTCGATGTTTGGATATCAACGTGTCGGCGACCTGGTGTGGGCGGCCGCCGACAGTCGCACCCGGGGTTTCATGATCGGCGGCACAGCCGGCCGAACCACGTTGGCGGGTGAGGGTCTTCAGCACCAGGACGGGCACAGCCATCTGCTGTTTTCGTCGGTGCCCAACTGCCGGGCGTACGACCCGGCGTTCGCCTACGAGGTCGCAGCCCTGATCCGCGACGGCATCCGCCGAATGTATGCCGACGGGGAGGACAGCTTCGTATACCTGACCGTCGGCAACGAGAACTACGCGCACCCGCCCAAGCCCGACGAAGCGGACGTGGACGAAGGGATTCTGCGAGGGATGTATCGATTCCGGCGCGCGGACATGGAGCAGCCCCGAGCCCGTGCGCAGTTGCTGGGGAGCGGGGCGATTCTGAACGAGGCGATCAAGGCGCAGGAGATGCTGGCCGAGCGATACGGCGTGGCCGCCGATGTCTGGTCCGTGACGAGCTACACCGAGTTGCGGCGTGACGCCCTGGACGTAGAGCGCTGGAACATGCTGCATCCGCACGAAGAGCCTCGCACCCCGTACCTCACGCAGCAGCTCAGCGGATTGCCCGGCATCGTGGTCGCGGCGTCGGATTATGTCAAGACGATGTCGGACTCGGTTTCCAAGTGGATCCCCCAGCCACTTATTTCGCTTGGCACCGATGGATTCGGGCGGAGCGAGGACCGCGAGGCTTTGCGTGACTTCTTCGAGGTCGATGCCCGGTACGTTACGCTGGCGACGCTGTATGCGCTGGCGCGCGAAGGCGAGCTTGATCGGGAAATCGTTTCCGAGGCACTTGAAGATCTCGAGATCGACCCGGCCAAGGCCAACCCCCGGCTCGCCTGACGCCTCCGCCACCGCCGCGACGGAACCGGCATGGCGACTGAACTGAGACTCCCCGACCTGGGCGAGGGCATTGCTGACGCGGACGTTCTGAGTGTGCTCGTCAGCGCTGGCCAAGACGTCGCCAAGGACGACCCGATCATCGAGATCGAGAGCGACAAGGCGACGCTGGAGGTTCCCGCTGAACTGGCCGGCACGGTGACCCAGGTGCTGGTCAGCGCCGGTGACACGCTTCAAGTCGGACAGACGATTCTCGAGCTGGAAGAGAGTGACGCGGCAGCGGAAGGCAAGGCTCACGCCACTCCGCCGGCGGCGGCGAAGCCCCCTTCGACCACCGGCACCGAGATGCCCGCACGAACTCCTGTACAAGCGCCGAAATCGCCGCCGCCTCATCCCGCGCCAACCTCAGCGACCCGAACTGCGCCGCCTCCACGACCCCCGACAGGCGGCGACATGCCGGTCTTTGCGTCGCCTTCCACCCGCGGGTTCGCGCGCGAAATCGGTCTCGACATTCGCGAGGTCCCAGGTTCTGGTCCCGCCGGGCGAATCTCGATAGACGACGTCAAGGCCCACGCCCGCGCTCGACCATCGACGCAACCGGCAGCTTCGGTTGGTGTGACTACGACGCCGCTGCCCGACTTCAGCAAGTTCGGAGCGATCAAGCGCGAGCGCATGAATCGAGTTCGACGGGCAACCGCAACCAACATCGCGCAGTCGTGGTCGAGCATTCCGCACGTGACGCTCTTCAACGACGCCGATATCACGTCTGTCGAGGCGATGCGGCAGCGCGAAAAGGATCGTGTTCGGAGCGCCGGCGGCAGCCTCACCATCACGCCGATATTGATGAAAGTTGTGGCCGCCGCGCTGAAGGCGCATCCAAAGATGAACGCCAGCGCCGACTTCGCCAGCAACGAGACGGTGCTGAAGGACTATTGCCACCTGGGTGTCGCCGCCGACACAGAGCGGGGACTGTTGGTGCCGGTCGTTCGGGACGTCGACGAAAAGAGCATCACCGAGTTGGCGATCGAGGTGACTGAAGTTGCCGCCCAGGTTCGCGAGGGACAGCTCCCGCCCGAGCGGCTGGAGGGCGCCTCCTTCACGATCAGCAACCTGGGTGGACTTGGCACCGGACACTTCACGCCAATCATCAATCCGCCGGAAGTTGGAATCCTCGGCGTCGGTCGCGCCGTGGAGCGGCCCGTGTACGTCGAAGGGCTATTGCGGCCGCGACTCATGCTGCCCCTGGCGCTGTCGTTCGACCATCGGGCTGTGGATGGCGCAGATGGTGCGCGCTTCCTCACCTGGATTGTCGAGGCTCTGGCCCAGCCGTTGATGCTGGCGATGGGGGACTAGCCGAGACGTGACGACGAACGGACGGCAACCGCGCGTAGCCGTCATCGGCGCGGGGCCGGGAGGCTATCCGGCCGCCTTTCACGCCGCCGAACTGGGGATGGACGTCACGCTTATCGACCCGGAGGCGAACCCAGGGGGCGCGTGCCTCTATCGCGGCTGCATTCCTTCGAAAACCCTGCTGCACGTGGCGTCGCTATTGGGCGAGGCGGAGGACGCGGCCGACTGGGGCGTGAGTTTCGGCCAACCGGAAATCGATCTGGACCGGCTGCGAAGCTGGAAGGACCAAGTCATCTCCAAAATGACTTCGGGACTGGGACTCCTCACCCGGGCGCGACGCGTGCGATTCACCCGCGGACTCGCCCGTTTTGATGGGCCGCACACGCTGAGCGTCGAGCCATCCGACGGAGGAGACGCGGAACGTCTCGACTTCGACTACGCCGTCATCGCCACCGGCTCAGTGCCGGCGGCCCCGCCGGGCTTCCAGATTGATGGCGACCGCATCATGGACTCAACGTCTGCATTGGAGATGGCAGATGTCCCTGATTCGTTGCTAGTGGTCGGCGGGGGCTACATCGGGCTCGAACTGGGCTCGGTCTACGCCGCACTCGGATCGAGAGTGACGGTGGTTGAGATGGAGACCGGCCTACTACCCGGCGCGGACCGCGACCTCGTTCGACCGCTGGAGCGAAAGCTGAAGTCTGCGTTCGAAGAGATTCTTCTCAGCACGCGAGTCGCGAGCCTGAAGGTGCGGTCGGACGGCGTTGACGTCGAACTGGCGGGAGCGCGCGTCGAGAATCCTTCGCGACGATTCGACAGGGTGCTCGTCGCGGTTGGACGGCGCCCCAACAGCGCCGGACTGAACCTCGAGGCCGCAGGCGTGGAGTCCGACAAACGCGGCTTCATCAAGGTCGATCACCAGCGCCGTACAAGTGCCGCCAACATCTTCGCCATCGGCGACGTGGCCGGTGAACCGATGCTGGCGCACAAGGCCACGTACGAGGCGAACGTAGCCGCGGCGTCCATCGCCGGCCACGCGGCAACCTACGACGCGCAAGCTATCCCAGCGGTGGTGTTTACGGATCCCGAAATCGCCTGGTGCGGGCTGACCGAATCGGAGGCACGCGAGTCGGGCCGGCCGCATCAGGTCGCGACGTTTCCCTGGGCCGCGTCGGGTCGGGCCACGACGTTGGGGCGGAACGACGGGCTGACGAAGCTGATCCTGGAACCCATGACGGAGCGCGTGCTCGGAGTAGGAATCACCGGCCGGGGCGCCGGCGAACTGATCGCCGAAGGCGTGTTGGCTGTGGAAATGGGAGCACGAGCCGACGACTTGCGGCTGAGCATTCACCCGCACCCCACCACATCCGAAACCCTCATGGAAGCAGCCGAGGTCTTCTTCAACACCAGCCCGCACTACATCGCGCGCAAGCGCGGCTAAGGCGACGCACTTGCGACCGGCCCGGCCTTAAGCGAAACGACCGATCGTCCACTCGACGGTCGGCAAGAGCGGATCCTCCGTCTCCTTCAGCCAGGTGACGATCTCGTCCGCGAGTTCGGCACGAACGTCGGCCGTTGCCGGATCGTCAATGACGTTCCGGGTCTCATGCGGGTCGTTGTGCATGTCGTACAGCTCGGGCATGTCGTAGAGCCACAGATTCAACTTCCAGCGGTCGGTGACGGCGGTCTTGACGAACATCAGGTCGTCACGAAGGCCGGCTTCGATGTAGAACTCGCTGAAGACGATGTGACGCGGTCCAGGAACCTCGCCCAGAACCATGGCGCTCTGATCGATCCCGGCGCCGGCGCTGATCGGAACGTCGCACAGGGCTCCCAGCGTGGCCGGCAGGTCCACCGTGTTGAACAGTGCGTCGCTTTGCCGTCCGGCGGGTATTCCGGCCGGCCAGCGCATGATGAGCGGAATCCCGATCGACTGTTCAAACATCGCGGGGCCCTTCCCCGCCATGCGATGGGCGCCCATCATCTCGCCGTGGTCCGACAGGAAGACGATTAGCGTGTTGTCGCGCAGGCCCTGCGCGTCCAGGTAACCGAATAGCCGCCCCACTTCGGTATCGATGTGGGCGTTCAGTCCGTGATAGTGGGCGATGAAGCGGCGCCAGTCGGCTTCCGACATATTGCGCACCCAGCGATGGGTGAGGCTGCGCTGGTAGGCGTCGGACTTGCCTCGAAAGTCCTCGTCAATTGTTGGCGGCAACTCCACGTCGGCGGGGTCGACGCGATCCGCGAAATCGCCTGGTGAAATGACCGGCGGATGCGGATCCTTGATCGACAACGTGAACGCCCAGGGTCGCTGGTCACGGCCATTGATGAAGTTGATGGTCTCATCAACGGCCCAGGACGTGCGAGCATGCTCGACTGGAATGGCGGATGGCCCCGAGGGCACCACACCGGACTTTGTGCCTTCACTGAAGCCGAATTCGTGGTGCTCCCGCTTGAACAGGTCGGCCAGGCCGTGGCGTTCGAGATGCTGGATGTAGTAGTCGCGGCCATTCTTCCAGTAGCGGTACGTCCGCCAGTGCTCCTCCCAGCCGTGATGCGGGATTTCGTCGTTGCCCATGTGCCAGGGGCCGGTGTATCCCATCCGGTATCCGGCGTCTCGAAATGCCTGACCCAACGACGGCACGGACTCCGGAAGCACGGCCCTCTGCCGGACGGTGCCGAAGCGCTCGTCCTGGCCTGACCGGGGGACGCAGAGCAGATGGTGTTGGTGGGGATACAGCCCGGTGAACATCGAGGCCCGGGCCGGCGAACACTGGGGTAGCGGAACGTAGGCGCGGTTCAGCGTCAGGCCGTCGGCCGCCAGCCGGTCAATGTGGGGCGTCTGGGCCACGCCGTTGCCGTAGGCGCCCAGATAGCTGGCGTCTAGTTGGTCGCAAAGGATGATCAGGAGGTTCGGGTGTGTTTGGGGCACGGTGCATTTCTCCTAGCAGCGCCGCAGTCACGCAGAATCAGCAGCACGCCTGCCCTTCCGAAAGCCCAAGGGCTGATGCCGCCGGTACGTTTGACGCCCTTTCACGCTAGGCGTAGCGTGAGCTTGGTTCGTCGATAGAATACTTCGGATCGGTGAAGCACGAAGCCGAAGCGAGGGAGGGCTCTGATGACACGACGACACATTCTGAAGGCACTAGGCGCTGGTGGCTTCGGAGCCGGTGCCGCGGCCGTGCTGGCAGCGTGCGGCGAGACCCAGGTCGTTACCAAGGAAGTTCCGGTCGAGAAGATCGTTGTCAAGGAAGTGCCGGTCGAGACCATCGTGACCAAGACCGAGGTCAAGGAAGTACCGGTCGAAAAGATCGTGACGCAGACGCAAGTCGAGGTCCAGGTCCAGGAAGTCCAGGTCGAGAAGGTCGTCACGGAGGTCGTCAAAGAGGTAGTCGAGGTCGAGAAGGTCGTCGAAAAAGTCGTTGAGAAGGTCGTGGAAGTCGAGGCTCAGCGCCCGCCCGTGGTGCTCACCTTTGCGACCGACCACACCTCCGGGCCGCGCGGCGCGGCCGTGCAGTGGGCGGTGGAGAACTGGGCCAATCGGCGGCCCGACGTGAAGGTGCTGGTTGAGCCAGTGGGCGGGGGCTATTGGGACACGCTGTCAATTCGCGCGGCGGCCGGCACGCTGCCGGAAATGGTGCTTTGGGATGGCCACCTTTTCAATGCGTGGCGTGACGACAATACGGTGCTCCAGCTCAATTCCGTCCTCGAAAAAATGGACGGCTGGAATGAGGAGGAGTACTACTACATCCCCAACCTCTGGACCGACAACGGGCACGACGACGACCACAGGTTTCCGCCTCCGCCCCAACTGCACGGCAACCAGTACGGCATCACCTACCAGGGTGGGATCAGCGGGTTCATGTACAACCAGACCCTCGTGGATGAACTCGGCGCCGGTCATCCCGACGACAGCTGGACCTGGGACGACCTGCTGGAAAATGCGCAGAAGACCACCGATCCAGAACAAGGCCTTTGGGGCATGGACGGGGGCGGCAACTGGTATTCGTGGCACCCGATGATCTGGTCAGGCAACGAGGAGTACTTCCGCAGCTACGACGACACCGAATTCACGATGTACGAAAACGGTGGCAGCGCCGGGATTCAATTCATCCACGATGCCGTATTCCAGCACGAGGTCGCCGTGCCCATCGCCGAAATTCGAGAGGTTCGCGGCGAGTTCAGCACGCCGTTCACGGCAGGGATCCAGGCGTACTACCTCACCGAGCGCGTCCGTCAGACGGCACGCCCGCTGATTCAGATCAAGGATCGGTTCGAGTGGTCGCTGGCGCCTGTGCCCGTCAATCCAGCAACGGGCAGGTCGGGCACGTTCTGGTCCTGCCAGTTCCACGCCGTGACCAGCGGCGCAGAGGCGCGCGGTAACGTGGCCGAGACCACAGAAGTCTGCCTCTACTTCGGGACCGAGGTGCAGCACCGCGTGGCCGGCGTGGACCGCGGCCACCTGCCGATGTGGCGCCCCGCCCTTGAGACGGCGGAAGCGCAGTCAGGCCCGCCCAACAACATGCATTACCTCAAGCAGTACGCCGACGGCACCGAGAACCGGCACCGTCAGTACCGCATGCCCAACTGGGGTGAGTGGTACCAGAGCTGGATCGGACTCGAGCAGCGCTACATGCTTGGCGAGGTATCGCTGGAAGAGATGATTGGTAACGTCAAGACAGCCGCCGAAACCAACCAGGCGCTGCAGATTGAGGAGATGCGCAGTCGCGGCTGGATCTAACCGGATGGATCGCCAGGTGGGCGCGGGCCAATTGGCTCGCGCCTACTTAAGGCTGCCTTGGCGAGCCCGAGCGTCAGTGAAGCGAAACCCGGGGGTAGGCCCGCGCGTCTGGGTGCGCCTTTCGCTTGGAGCCGCTGTTGCCGCCGCGCTAGTGCTTGCTGGTTGCGGCGACTCAAAGAGTGCCTTTGAGGACTACTCGTTTCCACGGACGAGCTCCGAAAGCGGACGCTATCTCTCCGGTGAGGAACACGCCCGCCTGCGCCAGCAGTGGCAGGAAAAGCAGGACGCTCAGGGCGCACAGGCCTCCCCGCAAGCTTCAGGGGGCGGTTAAGTCTCGCCCGTAGCCAGCCGCATGTTTGGCCGCACGTCGGCCGCGGCGAATCTCGTGAAGCCGCGCGGGGAGGATCCGCGACAGGAGGCCCATAGTGGTTGAGAAGCCCAATCTGTTGTTCATCTTCACAGACGAGCAACGGGACGACACGCTGGCCTGCTACGGCAACCAGACGATCCAGGCGCCAAACCTGAATCGTCTGGCCGACGACAGCTTCGTCGTCGACCGCGCGTACTGCACGCAGCCAGTCTGCACGCCCTCGCGCTCGTCGATCATGACCGGGTTCTACCCGCACACGACGGGATGCCTGGAGAACAACGACCCGCTGAAGCCAGAGCATCTGACGTTGGCCGAGCGCGTTCCAGGTGAATACACCTGCACGTACTACGGCAAGTGGCACCTGGGTAGCGAGCTCATTGCGCAGCGCGGCTTCTCGGAGTTCGTGGGGATCGAGGACGGCTATCGGGAACACTACGCAGACCCTGTCGAAGCTCAGCGTCTGAGCGACTATCACCACTTCCTGGTCGAGCAGGGGTTTGAGCCGGATTCCGGAAAGTCCCAGCGCGGTGACTCGTCGGCGGACACCGGCACGTTGCGGACTTTCTCACGGCAGTACGCCGCCGAGATGCCGGTGACGTACACGAAGGCCAGCTTCCTGGGCGAGCGTTCGGCCGAGTTCATTCGCGCCCACGCGGACACGCCTTGGGTTCATTATGTCAACTTCCTCGAGCCCCACATGCCCTTCGACGGGCCGCTGAACGAATTGCACGACCCCGCACATCTGGAAACCGGTCCCGCCTTCCTTCGTCCGCCGGACGACGACGTCTCTCTCATTCACCAGGCGCTGGCCGCCTACTACGGCAGCACGGATTGGCGAGGGTTTGATCTAAAGGATGAAGCTTCGTGGCGCAGAGTTCGTCGAAACTACTGGGGACTCGTGACCCTCGTCGACCGCGCTGTGGGACGCATCCTCCAGGCCCTGCATGACTCTGGACAGGCGGATCGCACCATCGTCGTCTTCACGTCGGACCACGGCGACATGATGGGCGACCACAACATCCTGGCGAAGTGCACGCTCTACGAAGAGGCCATGCGCGTGCCGCTGCTCGTGCGGGTTCCCTGGCTGTCCAACAACGGACGGCGAATCGATGGCGCGATGAGCCTGGTGGACCTGGTTCCGACGCTCATGGATCTGATGGGCCTGGGTGCCCCACCCGAGGTACAGGGCGTCAGTCGGGCCGACGTTTTCGAGGGCAATGCCGACCTGTCCACCAACGACGTGATCGTCGAGTGGAACGGTAGCCACAACTCGTGTGTCTGGCCGCCGGACGCTCCACCCGAGGCGCATCGGGTCGAGTCCGACCCCTGGCGTTCGATCCTCAGCCACGATGGCTGGAAGCTGAACGCCAGCGCCAGGGATCGGTCGGAACTCTTCGACCTCAACACGGACCCTCACGAACTCACGAACCGGTTCAACGATCCCGACCAGCGCGGGCGCATCTCCGACTTGCTGGATCGCATTCGCGCCTGGCAGGCAGCAGTCGACGACACGGTGCCGCTGCCCAACGTCTAGCAGCACGCTTGCCTCCCATGGCTTCGCCGTACCCCACGTCCGTCGAGCTAGCGGCTAATGGATTCGCGGCCCTCGAAACTCCGGCCAACGAGATGCCGGGCACAGTCACGACAGTACCGATCAAGCCCTGTGCGGCCCCGCTGGCTTTAGGGTCTCGTGGGACAATGCGCTGCCGGGTCGAAACTGGATCGACGTGCAGGTGTTGGACGTTGCAGGAAACGACATCAGCCCCGCGCTACACGCGCGCATCTTTACGCAAGGATCGGACGTGCCGGTGCTGTGGGATGATGGGCACTCCCTTCCGGTCAGTCGAGCATTCCGTTTGCGTTTTGGCATCCACGGCGCCGCACGGCTCTTCGGCTTCAGTTTTCGAGGCGCACACAGCGACCAATGAGCAACGACCACCGTCCGAACATTCTGATCTTCGGGCTGGACACCACGCCGGCCAATCATCTGGGCTGCTACGGCTACCCGCGTCCCACCTCACCCAATATCGATCGACTGGCACGTAACGGCGTGCAGTTCGCCGACGCAAACCTGACAGGGCTGCCGACCACGCCGGGTTGGACCAGCATGCTCACCGGCGTGCATCCACTGAACTCGGGCATCGTGATTCACGCCGAGCCGCCCCAGCAGCACGCGCTGGCGCCGGACATCGAGTTTCTGCATGAGACGCTGGCCCGGCACGGGTACCGCACGTCAGCGCTGGAAGGACGCGGACGCGCCTTTCGCTCGCCGTATTGGATGCGCAACTGGGAGACGTACCTGGACCGTGGCGGCGAAGCCACCTATGGAGGTGGAATCCCAGCCGAACACATGGCCGACATCCTGGTGGAGTGGATCGAGTCGGGCGACGCGGATAACGGCCCGTTTTACCTGTTCACCCACTGGTGGGATCCCCACTGGCCTTATTTTCCTCCGGCACCATATGACCGAATGTTCTACGCCGGCGACGAGCACAACCCCGGAAACACCAGCCTCACCAAGTTCCACCAGCACCCGTGGTGGAAACATCGAACGAGCGGCGGCGCGGGCAGGCGCGACCCCCGCCAGCAGGCGCACATTGACCTGGTACGCGATGTAACCGACCTGGAATTCGTGACTGCGTTATTCGACGGCGAAATCGCCTACATGGACGCCATGATTGGGCGCGTATTGTCGTCACTGGAAGCACGCGGGCTTGCAGAAGACACATTAACGGTCATCGTGGCCGATCACGGCGAGTCGATCGTCGACCACGACATGTTCTTCAATCACGGCGATCTCTATCAGACCAACGTGCAGATCCCCCTGATCCTTCACCACCCGGCTGGCCTTCCCGTCCGCCGAGTACCAGACACCGTCGAGCACATCGACCTGGTACCTACAGTCCTCGACTATCTGGGAATTGAGAGACCTCCGTGCGTGGATGGAATGAGCCTCATGCCGGCCATCCGTGGGCAGACGCTGGAGCATCCGCCGGTCTGCATGACCAACAACAACTTCGGCATGAACCGCGGATGGCGGAGCGGGCGCTGGAAGCTGATCGAGCACATGTCGGCCGGCCATCTTGGAGCTCGGCCAGGAGAACTTGAGTTGTACGACGTCGTCAGCGACCCGTACGAGCGAACCAATCTCATTGCCACGCATCAACGCCTGGCGGAAACGCTACGTGGCGAGATGCACGCATTCGTAGACCGCGTGCTGGATGGGCGGCCGGACCCGCAACTGACCTATGCCAACCATCCGTCGGCGGCCAGCGTCCCCTACTAGATCGCAAAGACCTCGGCTTCGGGCCGCCGCCTCAATCTGCGATCGTCAGCCGCTCGGCTTCGACCTCTTCGAACAAGGACTCCAACTCGCCAAGCAGCCTGGCGGCTCGCTGCGGTTCGGCGTTCGACAGATCGTTCTGCTCCCCGGGATCAAGCTCGAGATCGAACAGCATCGGGGCTTCCGGAGGTGGAAAGTCACGCTCCAGAATGTCGGCCGGAATCGCCGCCGCGTGAAGATCGGGTCGATACTTCAGGTCACGGTCCATCTGGGTGTGTTCGGGCCGGACGCTCATCAGTTCTGTGATTCGCGGCCGCACCAGCTTCCAGCGGCCATTCCGGATCGCGGCATTGCACTCGACCTGTGGCGTGTAGCGATTCCATTGCCAGTACCGTCGCGGTGCGGCAGCCGGTATCTCGCCGCGGAGCGCAGGCAGCACGCTAACTCCGTCAATTGGCCGACCACCGACCCTCGAGACGCCGGCCGCCTCGATCAGCGTCGGCAGCCAGTCAACGTAGTGGACCAGTGCATCGTTGCGCTGTCCGGCCGGCAGTCCTTCCGGCCAGCGCACCAGCATTGGGACACGAATCCCGCCCTCGAAGAGGTTGCCCTTGGCGCCATTGAAGTTGCAATTGAACCGACGCGTATCCACTTCAATGCCCATGGTGTAGTCGTGCCCAAGTGAAAGCTGCGGCCCGTTGTCGCTGGTAAACATGAGGATCGTGTTGTTGGCACAGCCGGCTCGATCCAGCGCGTCGAGAATCTGGCCCACGCCCGCATCCATGCGCTCATTCATGGCGTAGATCAGCGCCACGCCATGCGGAAGACCGGCGTCCACATAGGGCTGAACGAGCTCCTGTGGCGCCTGCAGCGGCGTGTGAGGCGCGTTGAAGGCGACATGCAGAAAGAAGGGCCGCTGCGCATTTCGTGCAATGAACGCCGAAGCCTCGGAAGCGAATACATCCGTCAGATAGCGGCCGTCGGAGTGCTCAGTCGTCCCGTTACGGTCGATGCGCCACTTGTAATAGTCCGCCCAGCCACCGCGAAACCCAAAGAAGTCATCAAACCCACGGGCGTTCGGGTGGTACCGCGGATCCAGCGCCCCCAGGTGCCACTTGCCTACCATGCCGGTCGCATAGCCGGCTGCCCGAAGGTGATCAGGCAGCGTGACCTCTCGCAAAGCCAATCGGTCGAGCCCCTGGCCCTCCAGCGTGTCGATGGCTCCGGTGCGATGTGGATACCGCCCGGTCATCAGAGCGGCCCGGGCGGGGGCGCAGACGCATGACCCGGAGTAGTGCTGCGTCAGGCACACGCTTTCGTCCGCCAGCCCATCCAGCACCGGCGTACGCGCCGGACCGTCGTTGAACAGCCCGAAGTCGCCGTACCCCATGTCGTCGGCCACGATCAGCACGATGTTGGGCTGCGTCATGGGCGCGGCCTCCGGGAGGGGAGTTGGGTCATGATCGCCCCATACGAAACGCCGAGCGTCCGAATCTACGTCTCTCAAGCACGACAGCCAAGCCAAGCAGGCCAACCAGACCAACCACAAGCAGCACGATCGCCCAAAGTCCAATGCGATGAAGCAGATAGAGGTCCAGTCCGACCAGCCCGTCCTGCCATTGGCGTGCCAGGCGCAGGTGGGCGCCGATCAGTGAGAAGTGGGGATTCCACAACACCTGTTCCGGGCGCGCGCCATGCTCCCAGAGGTTTTGCCATCCGCGCTGGTAGTCGAAGAGCACGCCCAGGACTGAGAGTCCCAGCGACCAGCCTGCGAGGCCCCACGTCGTCAGGCGAGTCAGCCAGGTGGCTTTGCGTGCCTGCAGCACCCAGGCGACGCCGAGTGCCAGAAACGGCGTGATGGAGGTGAGGTAGCGAGGTCCCCACGACACCCCGCCGTGCCAGTCCCGGAAGGAGCCGTAGCCGATGACCGCGATCGCGCACAGCGCCAGCATGGCTATCCAGACGGGGCCTTGACGCCCTGTGCTCATTAGTCCCCACAAGCCAACAGCCGCGACGGGCATGAAGACGAAGAGCCCGAAACTGGGGCTGGCGAGAACCCCAAATACACCGATATATGCACGGTCGGTTTGCCATAGGACTGAGGCGCCGTGGTAGCCGACGTCCAGCAGATCGCCCGTGCGATAGAGGTTCCAGAAGCCCACGCCTGAAACCGCGACTGTGGCCCAGGTGGCCGAGTAAGCGCCTGCGTTCGCAGCGGTGCTTTGCCAACGATCGCGCCAGCGCAGCAGGCTCAAAGCGCCGACAGCCACGCCAAAGACGACGAACTCCGGGCGGGCGACTACGGTCAAACCAGCCAACCCACCGGCAAGGGCCCATCGACGCGCACTCGGGTTGGTCGTCGTGACCGTGAGCAGCGCCAGAACGGCCAGCAGCGATGTCAGCGGGATGTTGGCCAGACCCTTCGAATAGACCCAGAGCGGACTGGCAAATGCGAGGATTAGTGATGCGGCACATGCACTCGATGGGCGAAGGCCGAGACTGCGACCTAGCAACAGAGTCGCGCCAACCAAGGCAGCCGCCACTACGGGCCCGTAGAGTAGGACGGCAAGGGGACGAACCTGGCTGGGCTGCGGGAAGTCTGACGAAGGCGGCGGCGGCGTAGAACTCAGCCAGCCAGCCACGAGATAGGCCGGCGTCATCGCGCCCCAGGAGAGCAGCCCGTAACGGCCGGTCACGCGGGCTTCGGAGGAGTGGCTGAGCGTGAGGAGTTGCTCGCGCGGAAACGGCTGATTCCCGCCCAGATCGGGACTTCCGGTCTCCACTAAGGCTCGCGCGGAGGCGTAGTTGGTTATCTCGTCAACGCTGTAGGCGTGCGCCCCCGACGAGAACAGGTAGACCAAGCCGGCGAGTAGCGCAACCATCGCCGCCTGCGCAACGTCCCGGCGTGAGACGGAACCGCAAGCCATCGAGGTCGTCCAACCTTTCATTGCGATTGCTTCGCGGCCGCGCCAAGCCAACGGAACGCTAGCTTGCCGTATTGAAGTGCGGATCGCCCGCGCAACATTCTGCGGGTGGGGCCTTGCCGATCGGCACGTCGGCGACTCAGACTCAGGCGCCCGTGGGACCGGAAGGCGACGCAGCATCAGCAGTTGGCAGTCGCACTCGCCGCCAGGCGTCACGAGACTCCTGTTGGCATTGGCCGGCGCCGACGCTACCGTGAAGGCGCGTTCCGGCAGCGGCGACCCTAGGACTCGTTTCCACGGATGAAGGCAGGCTGACGTGAAAGATCCCAGCGCACACGACGTAGCGAGTTCCTACGCGCTGTGGGAGCGCGCCAACCAGGTGATCCCCGGCGGCTCCCAGCTCATCAGCCGGCGGCCGTATGCCTTCGCCAACGGGGTGGCGCCGGTGTACGCCGAGCGCGGCAAGGGCTCGCGGATCTGGGATGACCGAGGCGTGGAGTACCTGGACTACGGCATGTCGGTGACCTCGGCAATCCTGGGATACGCCGACGACGTCGTGGACCAGGCAGTCATCGAGCAGATCGGCAAGGGCACGACGTACTCGCTGAACAGCGAGCGCGAGATCGAACTGGCGGAGCTGCTGATCGAGCGGATTCCGTGCGCGGAGATGGTGCGGTTCTCGAAGGGCGGCGGCGAGTCGTGCGGCATCGCCGTGCGCATTGCGCGCGGGGCCACGGGCCGGGACGTGGTGCTGTTCAGCGGCTACCACGGGTGGCACGACTGGTACCTGGCGGCAGGGCATTTGCAGGAAGGCGCGTTCGATCCGTTCGCGGTGCCGAATATCCAGCCGACCGGGGTGCCGAAAGCACTGCGGGGCACCTCCATTCCTTTTCCCTGGGGAGACCTTGAAGCGCTTGAGTCGCTCATTGAACAGCATCGCGGCCAGGTGGCCGCGATCATGATGGAGCCGATCCTGCTGGGAGAAGCGCCGCCCGAGGGCTACCTGGCTGGAGTGCGTGAGCTCGCGACGCGCGAGAACGTGGTGCTGATATTCGACGAGGTCACGACCAACTTCCGGTATAGCGCTACGGGGATCCAGGAGTTTGTGGGCGTGGTCCCGGACCTGGCGTGCTTCGCGAAGGCGATCTCGAACGGGTATGCCATGGGCGCGGTGGTCGGCCAGCGCTGGGTGATGGAGCCGGCGTCGAATATGTTCGTGAGCAGCACCTACTGGAGCGACCTGGTGGGCATTACGGCGGCGATTACGACCTTGACGGAGATCGAACGGCGTGACGTGCCAGCGCAGCTGAGCGACTACGGCGAGCGCCTAAAGTCGGGCCTGCGGGAAGTGCTGGACGAAATGGACGTGCCAGTGGAAGTCGCAGGTCTGGCCGCCACCCCAGGCTTCACCTTCACCGAGCCATTGGATGCGGAAGAATCGAAGAAGCTCAACGTGCTGGTGGCGCAGGAAACCGCCAAGCGGGGCGTCTTGTTCAATACGCATCCGCGGCACAGCTCGGTGCACAGCGACCGTGATCTGGGTATCACGCTCGAGGCCTTTCGCGACGCGCTGCGGGTGGTCAAGGACGCAGTCGCGCGCGACGCCGTCGACGACGTTTTGGAGGCGAGCCTGGCGCCGGCACTGATTCCGCGGCCGTCGGTCGAGCGTCGCGCTCCGGAGTGACAGCCGACGACTGGCCGCCGCTTCCAGACTCCATCCAGACACCCCGAAGTTTGCTGCGGCGGTTCAGCGCTGCCGACGCGGACGACGTGTACGCCTATCGGCGCGACCCGGAGGTCGTGCGATTTCTGCAGGTCGCGCAGCCGTTCGAGCGAAGAGATGCGGACGCATTCGTGGCCACACAAGTACTGGCGGATCCGCGCGAGCGGTGTGTCTGGGCCCTGGAGCAGCAAGGCCGCGTGGTTGGAGGAGTAAGCCTGCGGATTGCGCGCCAGAAGCTACGGGCCGAACTTGGTTACGAACTGGCCCGCTGGCTGTGGGGCCGCGGACTCATGGCAGAAGCCACATCCGCCGTGGTCGACGCGGCATTTGGACGGCTTCCGATCATCAAGATCAGCGCCACCGCGACGGCTGCAAACGCCCGATCAATCCGGCTGCTGGAGAAACTTGGGATGCAACGCGAGGCGCTGCTGCGAAGGCACTGGGTACATCGGGGCCGGGTCCTCGACGAAGTTCGCTACGGGCTCCTGCGTGACGAGTGGGAGGAACGGCAGGCGGCCAACACGGTCCGCTAGTGTCAGATCACGCTTCAGACATTGGCAGGGGGCACTCGTCGTCCGACCGCGTCGACTGAGCCCGGTGCTCAATCACGCCACGCCTAAATGGCAAGCGGGTGCAGGTGATGTGCGTCCGATCGAAGCGTGGGCGCGTGTCCCGAGCCCTTGCCAGGCGGACTTCGACGGTGGTTCGTCGCCGTCGCCGCGTGATTCCGGGCCGTGGGGCTTCGGGATGCTCGACAGTGCCCGTCGATATCCCGCATGATTCGAGCATGCGAATGGCGCAGTACGGTATCGCCCACGATCACGCGCATGACAAGGCGCGCGTGCTGAGTCAGACCGAAGAAGTCGAGTTCGTCGGTGTATACGAGCCTGACAAGCAGAAGATCGAGCGGCTAGGCGGTCAAGCGGAGTATCAGGGAGTCCACTGGTTCGAATCCAAGGAAGAGATGCTCGAGGACGAGAGCATTATTGCGATTGCCGTCGAGGGCGAGATCTTCGATAACCTGCGCTTCGCTCGCGAAGTGGTCGAGCACGGCAAGCACGTCTGGCTGGACAAGCCGGCGGGAAATGACCTGGCGGAATTCCGGGACGTGCTGGACATTGCGGCTGCGCGAAACCTGAACGTCCAGTTGAGCTACATGTACCGCTACGATCCTGGCTTTAATTTCGTGGTGGACTGGGCAACGTCGGGGCGACTCGGCGATATTTTCTCCATACGCGGCCGCCTGTCCGCCGCACCGGGAAGCGCGGATCGGTGGAAACTGTGGGAGTCCCCGGGCGTGCGGGCCGGCGGCATCATCTTCATTATGGGCGGGCACCTGGTCGACATCATCGTGTCGATCCTGGGAAGGCCGGAGCGGGTGACGCGGTTCCAGCGGCACGATGCCGAGAGCTTCTCGTCCTTCGACGAAGGCGAGTGGACGACCGATCCGCCGTGGTACTACAACAACACGGCTGCGATTTTCGAGTATCCGCAGGCCATGGTCACGCTCGAATCCACGAACATGGAGCTTGACTCGTGGGAGTCGCGCCGGTTAGAGGTTTACGGAACCCGCGGCAGCGTGATCCTGGAGCCGTTCGAGACGCGGCGCGGCAGCAATGTCCGGCCCGAGATACGGCTATGCCTGGACGAGGATCGGGACGGGTACGCCAAGGGCTGGCAGACGGTGCCGGTGCCGCCGGCGAGGCGGTACTTCCCCGGCCTGGCATCGTTGCTGGCGACTATCCGAGGCGAGAAGCCGGCCGATCGCACGCTGGAGCACGAGTACCTGGTCCAGGAAACCCTGATGCGCGCTATCGGACTGGCCTGAGCCGCGACAGCGTCGGGGTGGCCGGCGGATCGGCCGTGACGCCTAGGCGCAGACGGGCTCGTCGCCTTGCCAGCGAAAGGCAAAGTTCTCACCTTTTTCGGCCAGTCGCGTTCGGGCGTCGTACCAGAGCTGGGCCCAGGCGGCGGGATCGCGAAGCTCGCTCGAGGGATCGCGGCGACTCCGCGCCACGAAATCCGGGAACGCCGGGCGGCCGGTTGGCTGTCCGGTCGGGTTGTAGCGCAGGTCAAGGCTGACGCGGAAGTGGTCGCTGACGTTGGGGCCGGAGCCGTGACAGGTGTACTTGTTGAAGATGATCACGTCGCCAGGTTCGGTCGGGACCGGCGTGACCCGATCAAGTTCAAGGAGGGCATCGGGGATAGCGACCGGGTTCAGGCAGTGGGTTCGCAGCGCGCCGCCGTGACTGCCCGGGATTACTCGCAGACACCCGTTTTCGGGCGTTGCCGCCGAGAGCGAGATCCACACGGTGAGCATGTGCGTCTCGTCGGCAATCGGGTCGACCACCCCGTTGTCCTGATGCCAGGGGTTGGCCCTGACCAGGACATCAGTCGCGCCGTCCGGGAGCGCTTTCTCGGGTGGCTTGATGCGCACATGCTGCACCGGGTTGGACGTGATCTCCGGGCCGATGACCGACTCGACGACGTCCAGAACCCCCGCATGCGTGAGGAGGTGAAAGACCGAGGGACCCAGCCACATGTGGGTGTCCGGCTTGACGTCCCGGTTGGGCAGGCTGCAGTCGAAGTAGCGAGCGTGGTCACGCCCGGACTCCTGGTAGACACGGATCATGCGGTCGCCAAATGGCAGATCGTCGAAGGTGGCGTCGATCTCGCCACGGTCGTACAGCTCGTTCGCCAGTCGATCAAGCACCAAGGCGTAGTCGGCAAAGAGCGGGTCAATGAAGGCTTCCGGGTCGATGACGCCCTCGACGCGGAGGTACCCTTCATGCTCAAACTGCTGTAGCTGCTCGGCAGTGAGGAAGTGGTTCGCTGTCTCGGTACTCGGGGTCATGACCTGGCTCATGGCCGACATCTCCTCGGTTTAGCGGGACCCGGCCGGACTCACAAAGAGCCCAGCGTGGCCTTGCGGAAATATAGCACGCGGCAATTCAGGCCCGAATCATCTGCGCCTTGCGGGTTGGGTCGATGTCGACCGCTTGTCGCATGCCGGGCCGAGTCGATTTGGCGCCGGAGGCTCGGTGCATTTCAGGGGGCCGCCGCGACCGTGATGACAGGGTCGGCACCCTGTTCGGGCTACAATTGCTACGTCGGTCGGATAGTTCCGGGACAAAGCTCATGGCCAGCAGGAGAGTTGAGCGACCATCGGTCCATGCTTCGAAAGCCTGGCGGCGCCGGCGGTTCCTGGTTCTGCTTGGCTTGTCCCTGACTTCCGCGGGGCTGGCGGCGTGTGGGGGCGATGGCGGAGGGAATGGTGGTAGTCAGGCGATCGACACGCAGCAGCTTCCAACGCCCTACTCGTTTCCAGGCACTTCCGACAAGGACAGCGTCCACGATTCGTGCATTCCAGGGCATCCGGGCTGCTAGGCCCAGTTGAACCCTTTGCGTAACTCGAGGGAAGGTGCATGGAAGACCCTCGCCCCCGGATCGAGTCCGGGGCAGGCTCCAAGCCTCTCTCAGAGAGACCGTTGCACTACCCGGGGGTGGTTGCCCGGAAGACCCTCACCCCAACCCTCTCCCATGGGGAGAGGGGGCAAGAGCGGCCGCTCACTAGTAGACGAGAGACGTTATGCAAAGGTCTCCCAGAGCGAGAGGGAGAAAGAGCGGCCCTGCTTTCGAGGTCGAGGCGGGGCTATGCAAGAGTTTCCAGTTGCGGAGCGCGTGGTCGACGCCAACAATGACCGATTCGTTGCGCATTCCGGACTGAGCTGGTTCCGACACCGATGCCTGAACGACCGTTTCCAATGACGAGGGCCGCCGTGATCGGTCTTGGGCGCGTGGCCAGCACGTGGGACGAAGAACGGAACACGTACGACGGCTGGCCTTTGCCACACGCCCACATCGGGTGCATGGCCGAGGTGCCGGAGATCGAAATTGTCGGCCTGTGCGACACGTGGGCCGAGCAGCGTGAGGCGGCCCGGGTCAAGTGGGGTATCGACGCATTATTCGAAGACTATCGCGAGATGCTGGACAAGACCCGTCCGCAGATCGTCAGCGTGTGTACGTCAATGAGACCGCGCAAGGACATCATCCTGGAGATTGCGAACGGGAACTACGGCGTACGAGCGATCTGGGCCGAGAAGCCACTCACGTACTCCCTCGCGGATGCCGACGAAATCATCGAGGCGGTGCGTAGCTCGAATATCACCCTGGCGGTGAATTGCACGCATCGATGGCGGGACAGCTTTGTGCAGGCCCGCGAGATGATCGACGCGGGATATATCGGCGATGTGCTGCACGTATCGGGGAACCTTGCCTGCGACCTTTCGCAAAACGGCAGTCACCTGATAACCCGCCTGACGATGTTTACCGACGCCCCGGTTGCCTGGGTGGCCGGCGAGGCAGTGTCAGACGACGCGGTTCGCGGCGACGAAGACTTTGCCGGCAACGGGTACTTCGTATGCGAGAACGGCGTTCGCGGGTACTTTCGGGGCATGCGGACCGGCGGGCTGGAGATGACGTATGACATCACCGGCACCGAGGGAATGTTCCGCTTCACGGAAGATGGGCTGATAGGGGATCTGTGGGTGTTCGAGAAGAGTCTCCCGGGTGAAAGGCGGCCGGCGCCGGCACGTCACATTTTGCGACCCGCGCAAAAGCCGCGAGCCACCGGGGTTCATGCACTTTATGACCTGTTGCACTGCATTGAGACAGGCGAAGACTCGCGGTGCCCGGGAGAAGATGCGCGTGAGGCTCTTGAAATAGCGATTGCGGTCCGAGAATCGCACCGGCAAGGGGGAGGCCGGGTCGACCTTCCGATCGAGGATCGGAGTCTCGGCATCGTGTCTCGCGAAGTTCTGGATCATCCCCTGCCGCGAGCTATCGAGACTGCGCGCGCAGCCGCGAGCCAGGGATAAGGGATGAGGACCAGCAGATGGCCAGGTTGAAGGTTGCGGTCATCGGTCTTGGCCGTATCGCGAGCACTATCGACGACGAAATAGAAAAGTACGACGGCAACCACCTGCCCTATTCCCACATCGCGTGCTACCGGGCCGTTCCAGAGGTCGAAATCGTTGGAATGGCCGATACGTGGGAGGAACAACGTGAATCCGCCAGGCAGCGCTGGGGTCTGGACGCGCTCTATGCCGACTATCGGCAGATGCTCGAAGAAACGCGGCCGGACATCGTCAGCGTATGCACGTCGGCCAAACCTCGCGGAGCAATCCTTACGGCAATTGCCAACGGCGGCTATGGCGTCAAGGCCATCTGGGCCGACAAGCCAATCACGCTATCGCTAGCCGAGGCCGATCAAGCCATCGCTGCCTGTGCAAAGGCCGGCATCGCGCTGGCGGTCAATTGCACCCGCCGCTGGCGCGACGACTACCGGCAGGCCCTGGAATTACTCAACGACGGCGCTCTAGGCGACCTGCTGTTCGTCCAGTCGAGAGCCCAGTGCGGTCTGTCGCACAACGGCAGCCACCTGATCACGACCCAAACGATGTACATGCCCGGTCGAGCTACGTCCCTGGTGGGCGAGGCCGACATCGACGAAGCGCATCCGGACAACGACTTCGCCGGCAGTGCCGTTATTTCCTATCCCGGCCACGTCCGCGGTTACGTGCGAGGGTTCGCCAACGGGCCCTCCGAAAACTCGCATGACATCGTGGGTACGCATGGCGCCATCCGGATCCTGCACGACGGCCGCGAGATTGACTTGTGGATCCAGGAGCCAGGGGCCGAGAACTTTGCCAGCCAGAAAGGCCTGGGGGCGTTTGGCCGCCGCTTCTTTCCACCGCCGCGCAGACGCCGGAGCGGCGGGGTGAACGCGATCTACAACCTTCTCGACTGCATCGAGACCGGCGACGCGCCCCATTGCAGCGGCGAAGACGCCAGGGAAGCCCTGGAAATCGCCATCGCCATCCGGGAATCCGAACGCCGGCGCAACCTCCCAGTCGAGCTTCCACTGCCCGATCGCAGCCTCAAGATCATTTCCACGGAAGTCGTCCGCAGTGAAGTGCCGCGAGCGATCCTGCGCCAGCGCGAGGGAATGTCCGCCGCCGATTGGAAGCGGTGGCAATCCCAGCGGGCCTAACGGCGGGATTTCAGCGAGAGGCCAAGGCAGGACTCCACGGACCCGGGACGCATTTCAGCGTCCACGATTCACACCAGTCAGACTCGCGGGGTCGGAGACGTAGCGCTTCGTGCTCTACTCGTCATACTCCAGGTAGTTAAAGACATCGGATGAGCTGGTCGGAATCCACCCAAGTTCTCGCTTTGCCGGAGCCGTGTCTCGCCAGCGCCAGCGGTTTTCGGAAATAGCATCAAATATGCGGTAGCGCATATCGTCCGGGGCGCTGAGGCACTTGTCGATCATTTGCGTCGTGTCCGTATGACTTAAGTACCCCGAGAACTGCCGACGTGTTACGGGGCGATCGGAGGCGGAGACGTTGCCAAGACGGATTACGATGACCGACATATCGTAGTTGTCAGCGAAGTATCGCGCGCAAGCTTCCCCAAACAGCTTTCCGACGTGATACGGGCTGGTTGGGCGAGCAGCCCAGTCGGATGTCACCATGGGCCACACTGCGGGCATTTCCTCAAATCGACCTTCCGATATCAGCGCATACGGTGAATTCTCGTCCCGTTCGTAGCCGTTCATCGTGCCGCCGGTACTCACAAACACGACCCTCGATACAGCGGCTTCCTGTGCGGCCCTGAAGACGTTGACCGTGCCATTTACGGTGATCGCCATCGTGCGACCCCAGCAGTCATCACATGCGCGAGTTCCGCATGGGCAGTTAATGTCATCCGTATAGGCCGCAAGATGGAGCACCTTGTCGATATTCTTGAATGCAGGTCGGATTGATCCAAGGTCCGAGATGTCAGCCTGGATGCACGGGACTTCCGAAACAGGACGCCTGTTAAGTGCGGTGAATTCGTACCGGTCACCCAGAGTCTCGACCGTGAGTCCACCAACCAAGCCACTGGCACCAGTAATCAAGACTTTCTCTTTAGCCATCCCTGGGACTCCCGACCCTAGACAAGGTCATTCTAACGAGCGGGCCGAGTTTTGGTCCGACTTGGCGCGCGCTCGAGAGCACCCCGAAGCTCAGAGAAGTCGCGCCACGCGGCCAATCGGCTCGGTTGGCGGCAAGGCCGCGCCGGCGACCGGAGCGTTTGGCCCGATCGACGCGCCGCAGCGCGACCAGCGGCTCGACGTCCGGGCGCGGGAATCGAGTGACCTCGCTACAATTGCTGCGACGGCCAGATAATTCAGAGGCGAATCTCATGCACAGCGGGAAGAGCGCCTCGCGACCGGTCGCCCGGTCGAACGTCGTGCAGCGCCGGCGGTTCCTGGTCTTGCTGGGGACGTCCCTGGGTTCGGTGGGATTAGCCGCGTGCGGTGGCGGCGATGGCGCAATGGCGACTCCGACGCCCTTCGCGTTTCCGGGCACCAAGCCGGGACACGACGCCTGCGTGGCGAATTGCTCCGGAGGTCGCTAGGCACGCCGTTCAATCCTCAACCATGGATGGTCGAGCCCGTGAGCGGTCGGGTGGTCTTGAGGCTGCAGGCACCTGTCGCGTGAAGCCGCCTTCAAGATAGAGTCGGCGAAGCGTTCAAGGGGCGAATGGCATGGACACGAGGCGAGGCGGCACTCGAGGGATGCCTGAGTTGAATTGTTGGAGGCGCCGGGGGGTTCTGGCTCTGCTCGGGGTCTCTCTGGTGTCGGCCGGGTCAGTCGCTTGCGGTGACGAAGGGGAAGCCAAGGCAACTCCAACTCCCTTCGCGTTTCCTGCTACCAGGCCGGGTCACGACTCCGAATCGGGGCGGCGGTAGCCACAGCACTTACTCCCAACGATCGACGATAGAGCCAATAAGGGGTCGCTCGTCCGCCTAGTGCCCGACGATGCGGCCTAGGCGCAGACGGGCTCGGTACCGCGCCAGCGGATGATGAAGTCGTCGGGATGGGCGGCCAGGCGCGCCCGGGCGTCGAACCAGAGCCGGGCCCAGGCCTCCGGGTCTCGAAGCTCACTGGCGGGATCGCGGCGACTCCGGGCCACAAAGTCGGGGAACGCGGGACGACCACTCGGCTGGCCGGTGGGGTTGTACCGCAGGTCCAGGCTCCAGCGGCAGCGGTCGCTGAGGTTGGGGAGCGAGTCATGGCAGGTGTACCTGGTCATGAGGATCACGTCGCCGGGCTGCGTTGGCACGGGGGTGATCTGATCCACTTCCAAGAGCACGTCGGGGATAGCGACATGCGGGGGTGCGCAGTGGATTCGCAGCGCGTCCCGATGGCTCCCCGGAATCACGCGCAGGCAGCCGTTCTCGATTGTTGCCTCCGAGAGCGAGATCCAGACGGTGAGCATGTTGGTTGCGTCGGCAACGGGATCAACCGCGGCGTTGTCCTGGTGCCAATTGGTGGCACGCACCAGGACGTGATTGGCGCCCTCCGGGAGCGCGTGTTCGGGCGGCTTGATGCGCACATGCTGAACCGGATTGGATGTGATCTCGGGACCGATGATGGACTCGACCAGATCGAGAACGCGGTCGTGCCTGAGGACGTCGAAGACTGCCGGTCCGAGCCACATGGGCGTGTCGTGCGTGGTTCCGCGACTGGGCAGGCAGCAGTCGAAATTGCTGGCGAAGTCGCGCCCGGTCTCCTGATAGATCCGAACCATGCGGTCGCTGAAGTTCAGTTCGTCGTACGTCGAGGCGATCTCGCCCGTTTGGTGCAGATCATGCGCCAGGCGGTCGAGCACACCTTCGTACTCGGCAATCAGGGGATCGATCGATTCCGCCGGGTCCAGCACGCCCCTCACCAGGAGGTATCCGTCACGCTCGAAGCGACGTAGCTGCTCGGCCGTGAGGAAGTTGCTGCCGGTCTCGATCCGCCCAGTGACGACCTGGCTCACGACGGACTTCTCCTCATGTCGTGGAATCCGTCCAGACCCACTGTCGTACCCGCCGTCGCCACAGGGAAAATGTAGCACGAGGCGGCGCCAGGCAAGGCAAGCCCTGATTCCGAAACGCCGACCGGCCGATGCCCGAAGGCTTCGACCGGTCGACGCTTAGCACGCACAACGCGCGTCCTGGAATCTAGCTGGGCAGTGTCTTTATGTAGGCCTCGTAGGCGTCGTAGTCCTCCTTGGTCGCCTGCAGGACCTTGTCGGACGTGGTGACCATCCGCTCGATGCTCTGTTCGGCGGTTTCCTCGCCGACGAAGCCGGGATCGGCCGCGCCCCACCAGGCCGCCCATTCCCACCAGTGCGGGTGCGCGCCCTGCCAGTTGCGCTGATCGTCGCGCTCTCGCATGAGCTTGACGTGCAAGGTGCCGTAGTTGTCCGGCGGCGGCGCGTTGATGACGTCGCCGTCATAGATCTCCTTGAGCACCGGAGTGCTGCCCTTATCGATGGCGATGCGCTCCTGGACGACGGGGCCCGCCATGAAGAGCAGCCACTCGACGGCTTGCTCGGTGCTCCCGGCGTTGCCTGCCGCGTTGGTCACCGCGTGCGGTTGGCCGATGTATGAGCCGGGGATCTGCCCTCGCGGTCCTTCGGGGGGCACGATGAGCCCCCAGTGGAACCGGTCTTTAATGCGGGCCACATTGCCGCCGACGCCGCCGTTGTGCCACCCGTAGAGGACTTTCCCGGCCGAGAACGGGTCGCCGAACTCACCAGAGAACTCGCCGGCATCCGCCGGCGGGAACGCGTATTTGTCCTTGTGAATGGAGTCGATCGCCAGCTGATAGCCCTTCTCGCCGCCGTCGTCGAAGCACTCGAGGTGCAACCCGTCGGCGCTTCGGAAATGCCTGGTCCCGGTGTCGCTGAGGCCGAAGACCCAGCCACCCCAGGTGAGGGCGGGATGCACGTGCATCCACTTGCCCCACTCGCCGGCTTCGGCGTCGGTCGCTTTCATCGCGGTTTCGACGAAGTCGGTGGTCAGACCGAAGCTGCCCTCGGAAGGCTCAGGAATACCCTTCGCTTCAGCCATGTTGTAATTGAAGATTAGGCCGGTACAGGCACCCTGATAGGTCATGCCGAATTGGGGGCCCTCAATGGGCTTGTTGGTTGGGGCCGGAATGGTATTGAAGAAGTTCACCGTGTATTCATCGGCTGAGAACCACCAGCGCGAGGGATCCCAGTCCGGGTGCTTGCGTATTTCTTCGTTGATCTGCGTGAAGCCTCCAGGCTGAATCCACTGATTCACGAAGCCGGCGTCGAGCAGTGCAACTTCGGCTTGCGTCCCCGCCGTCATTTGGATACCGAAAGCTTCCTGGTAATCGCCACCCTGAGGCTCGAACTTGATGGGGATGTGCGGGTAGGCCTTCGCGAACTGCTCAAGGGCCCACTTCATCGCCGTACCCCGCGGGCCGGAGGTGTGGTCATGGGCCACGCGAATGATGGCGGTAACGGCCTGCGGCCCGGCCTGAACCTCTACGACCTTCTCGACTTCCTTCACGACTTCCTTCGTGACGACCTTTTCGACTTCCTTGACAACCTCCTGCGTGACGACCTTCTCGACCTCAACTTCCTTGATGACTTCAACGACCTGGGTCTCACCGCAGGCGGCCAGCGCCACGGCAGCACTGGCCCCGAAGGCACCGGACCCAGCCAGTTTCAGAATCGAGCGTCTGCTCACGTGCCTGTCGCGGTCCATTGGCCCCTCCCTCTGCGATCAGACGACGAACAGCCACACCGCGCGGCCGCGTATCGCTGATTTCAGAACCCGAACGAATCATGCGACAGGGAAACTCTCGTAGTCAAGATGCTCGACTCCGATCTACTTGACCCCGAAGTTCAAGCTTGCGCCGCCCAAGCTCAGCACGACGGCGCATCGGAGTCGCCGGCTCAAGTCCGTCCCCCGGCCTCTCGACCGGCGTCCTGGGGCAAGGAAAGTCGGCGCCACCGGAGGCAGTGGCCCCGCACCTGGTTTCCGCTTCGCGACGAGGACTGGTTTCGGGACCTCGCGTCCCAGCGCTTGATCGAGCGAAGACCATTCGTCCGGAGGCCCGTGTTACGTCGCGCAAGCTCCATCGGGTCGTCTGCGATCCGATGCCGGGCCTCAAGCGGTCATTGACGGAAGCGGGCCTCGAGCGATGTTTCGGTCCGATGCGATTAGTCTTCGAAGGCCGACCCGACGTGAATCTCTGCAGACTTCGCTGACATCCGTTTGGTGTAGAGTCCGGCACCGGCGGCCTGGCAGAGTTCACCGTGTCCGACTTGCCCGCTGGGAGCTACCAGATCTCGTCCTTAGCGTAGAGAGTCTTGGCTGGGCCAATTAGCTTCGGATCTGGCCTGGAAACGCGCTGGGCGACTTCAGGGTCATATTCCAAGCTCCGCAGCACGAAGCGCATGCAGTTTAGGCGGGCACGTTTCTTGTCGTCCGACTTTATGACCACCCAGGGCGAGGCCTTGGTATCGGTACCGGCAAACATGAGCTTCTTCGCGTCAGTGAACTCGTCCCAGAGCGGTAACGACCGCCTGTCGACGTCACTCAGCTTCCACTGCTTGAGTCGGTCGCGGCCACGGGAGAGAACTCGCCTGAGTTGCTCCTCCTGGCTCACCGAGAACCAGAACTTGAACAGCCGCAGGCCTTCGTTGATCAACATCTCTTCGAACACGACAGTGTCGCGCAGGAAGCGCACGGTTTCAGCAGGTGTACAGAAGCCCATAACCGGCTCGACCACCGCTCGGTTGTACCAGGAGCGGTCGAAGAACACCATCTCCCCCCTGGTAGGAAGGTGCTGCGCATATCGCTGGAAGTACCACTGGCCGCGCTCCCTCTCGGACGGGGCTGGCAGCGCAATGACCGTGGCGCCGCGAGGATTGAGGTGTTCCATGAAGCGCTTGATCGTTCCGCCCTTGCCGGCAGCATCTCGTCCCTCGAATAACATCACGACGCGCTGCCCGGTATCCTTCACCCAATTCTGCATCTTTAGCAGCTCGACCTGCAGCTCCGCCTTCCGACGTTCGTACGTGCGGCGAGGCATCTTGGTTGGGTAGGGGTAGGATTCGCTGATGATCTCTCGACGGCGAGCGCCCAATGCCTTCGCCAGAATCGCTGGTGGGATGCCCGCCGTAGCGATCGGAAGGTTGGCCGAATCTCCTACCGCGCTCGACTTGGCCACATGCATACCGTGGGAGGACAATGTACCGGCGACAATCGCCGTACGGGGGCGTATCCGTTGACGCTTGAACTGCGTTGACTATATAACAGCATCATCTGGGGTTCGTGGACGGAGACAGCCTGGCCCGAGTAACGCCGCCAAGAGAGTAACAGGTTGCCGCCAGTCAGCGCCAAGAAGCATCAGGCCAATCGTTCCGTGCTCCTCTACGACTGGAGAAGCAATGAATGCACGACGCTGGCACGTGCGCTGGATGGACAGGCACGGGCCAACGAATTGATTCCGGCACCATCTTGCTAACTATAGCAGCAGTGTGAATGGCAGGAGATTCCGAAGCCATCTGATAGATCGGATTAACACCGTAGATGTGTCTAAACTATATCGATACAAGTCGAGTCCAGTGTCCAGAAATCATTCAATATATAATGCCCAGTTCGGCAGTATCTAAACATCCCTACAATTCCACTATGGTGCGCTTCTTCTGATACGCAAAATACATATCCCCAGTCCGATAACCGCAATGTCTCCGCCGCTCAAGTGGCCGACTCTTCTGTCGCCGATCCTGCCACTAATGCTACACTATACTGTCACTTTCATGCATGACATATTGATCCAGATGAGCGCGTCTTCCTGGCCCACCATAAACAGTATATGGGCTCTGCTAATCCAGACTGTATTCGAATGTAATGGCTATGGCTATCTAGCCCCATCCTTTCTCCACCGACGACTCAAATCGGTATTTCGACATTAGATGGCATGGCCGGTAAGGCAGCGACGACTAGCTGACAAAGGGTCACACCGGACCATCAGTTTTTCCGATGCCGTAACTGGCTGTGGGCGCTGCGCAAGGCTACCGTCCCGCTGCGCTTCGAGAGGAGCAGCGTGTCGAGGCCCCTGACGATTGACGACCTACTCCAGACTCGATACCCAACGGAGAGCGCTCCTCCACGACTCTCGCCCGACGGCTGGGCGCTGGCGCAGACTGGTGCACCGCCGTTTCTTCCCAGGAGAACGGCAACGGCAGGGACTACGACGCTCGCAACATTCCGCAGACCGCTGGCGGCAGCCATACATCCGTCATCGACGTGTCGTCGGGTGACCTCCGGCCGCCGTTTCCCCAGGCCGAGGCTTCCTGGGCCGCCCAATGGTCGCCGGACGGCTCGATGCTGGCCGCCTACGTCGTCATGGGCGGTCCCGCATGTCTGGGTGTTCTGCATCTCGCTGATCGCCGGTTGAGTCTCATGCGGGACGCGGCGGTCCGCCCTTTCTTTGGCTTTGAACTTCCGAGCTGGTCGCAGGAGAGCCGCCTGGTCGTCGTGAAGCTCTGGCAACGCAAGCGGGAGATGTCAGGCGAGAGTAACGCTGACGACAGGGGCTCAGGAGTGGTGGCCTTCTTGCTAGCTGCGACTGCCAAGCTCGATGACCGTGTGCCAGTTCTGCTGATTAGCGATCGCTATGGCTGCGACTTCGAGACGGCCGACGTCAAGACCCAGGAAGTCCATCGACTCGCTGAGAACCTGGGCATCATCGGCGGCTGGCGCCTGTCACCCAACGGGACCTTGGTTGCTGTTCCGGTGATCGCCGGCGAGGATCCAGCTCTGCAGCAGTTCATCGGCGACCTAGTGGTTGTGCCGCTGGACGCCACCGAAATTCGGGCCGTCGCACGCGGCGTGATCTTCGACTATGGCCAGAGCTTCGGTTGGTTGCCGGACTGTCTACGAATCGCCTTCACGACTTCGGGCAGTCCGAGTGCCACAGGTCGGCGATCAGCCATCCGCCTCATAGTCGCCGACGTCACAAGCCAGCGGCAGCCGCTCGATCTCTCGGCCAACATCGGTGACGACTTGCGCGAGGCGCATGAGCACTCGCGCTGGAGCGATGCAGGAGATCTCGACTCCTGCATCGTGCCGGAAAGGGTGGGGAGTCTTCGCACCCACGGGTCGGCCGCTCGAAAGACGGACGTTGGCGACGGCAAATTCCTGACGAGCTGGATTCATCCGCCCGACGATCAGGTCATGCGCGCGACGGCCGACGGCGCTCTGCCGCTACTGCTTCGCGATTCGACTTCGCAAGCGCCGGAAGTGGCTTCCGTCGAGTGCGACTGTGGCGGTAGCGTCACGCGCACCGCGCTGCGAAAACACTACGTCGCACGGGGCGAAACGTTGAGCATGGAGGTTGAATGGAGCAAGCAGACGGCCTATCTGCATCTGGAGGCCGTCGAGCACCCGCCTGAAATCTGGCGGCTTGATCTGACGACCGCTGACGCCAGGCGACTGGCCTCGCTCAACCCTGGACTGCAAGATCACCGACCTGGTTCAAAGCGTCTGGTCGGATTCCTCGACGCCGACGGCTTGCGACGTCACCCGTCCTTGTTACTTTCGCCCGACTACATCGAGGGTCGGCAGGTGCCGATGCTTGTGAAGGTCTACGGCGGGACCGTGGGCTCGCAGCGGATCTACAGCTTCGGACTGCGAGACTGCCTGGGTCGGGCCGATGCCTACCGCTCTGCTTCACATGGTTACGCCCTGCTCCTGTCGGACGTCCCGCCGGGGCCACGTGATCCGCGTCGTGGCATTCCGCGCAGCGTGCTGCCAGCCGTCAATCGGGTTTCTGAATTGGGAATCGCCGATCCGTACCGGATCGGCGCGATCGAACACAGCAACGGCGGCTACGGGGTGCCCGCGCTAATCACCCAGACCGACATGTTTGCAGCAGCCGTGCGTTCGGCGGGAGCCGTCAGTCTCACGAGTTTCTACGGGGCCTTGAGTGGTAGCGGCGGTACCATCTGGCTTGGCTGGTGCGAAAGCGGCCAGGTGCGGCTGGGCGGAAGCCTTTGGGAAAACCGCGACGCCTACATCGAGAATTCGTCTATGTTCTACCTGGATCGCGACACGACTCCGGTGCTGCTGTTCAGCGGCGACAATGACACGGGTGCGTTCGCGCAAGCCAGCGAGACCTTTAGCGCCTTGCGTCGGCTCGGCCAGCGCGTTGAGTTTCGGCACTACCACGGCGAAGGCCACTGGCCGGAAGTTGGTCCGAACGGAATCTGCGCGATGTGCTTGCCCGAACGTTAGCCTAGTTTGACGAGCATCTGAAGTCCTAGAAGACCGTCGCATTTTGAGTGTTTCCCGGTCGTTGGGATTATGCCGCCCGGCGTCAGCTGCACCGACCACAGTGGCATCTGAACGGAGCGTCGCGGCCCGGTGTCGCACGACAGGTCCACGCCACCGAGCACGGTGGCGTGAAGCCGACACGTCCTGAGACGTCCTGGCTGGGGCGCCGCTGCCGTGGAGCCCATTTGCTAGATTCGCCGGCCGTCGCCACGGCGTCGCGGCAAACCGCGCAGGGTTGATATGGCGTTCTCGTTTCCCACCGGCGTCCAGCGACGTACCGACTGTCTCGCAATGATCCTAGGCGACGATATCGCCGATCAGCACATGCTGGGCTGGCGGCTGGAGCCCGGCGAACTCGATTCCAACAACCCTCTGGTGATACCGGCCAGGCCGTGGGACAGCGGCTCGGTCTTCGCCCACGGCACTTTCGCGCTTGACCCGATCGACGGGCGGTGGAAGGCCTGGCATGTCTCCACGCCGCTAACGAAAGGGTACTTTGAGGATTACCGACGCGTGACCCACCTGGTCTCAGAAGACGGGGTCGAGTGGACGCGTCCGGAACTCGACCTCTGCCCGCAGCCGGGCTATCCGCGCACGAATATTCTGTTGGACTTCGATTCGGGCGGTCCGAGCAATTACAGCTCGGTGATGATCGACCCGGATGCGGATCCAGACCAGCGCTACGAGATGTTCGTGATGCGGGACCCGGGCAACACCATCAGCGGCAGTCCGGGCTTCATCCGCGGTCTGCCGCCGCCGCCTTCAGGCCAGAAGCATAGGCGCGGAATGTATCGATACTTTTCGCCAGACGGAGTCAACTGGACGGTGAGTGAGGGCCCGGTTTTGGAAGTAGCAGTGCCCGGGGTCCGGTTGGTGATCCCGTACGAGAATCCCATGCACACGGCGGACACGACGTATATTTTTCGCGAAGTCGACGGCAGCTATATGGCGACGCACAAGCTGGGCGAGCCCGCGCACCCGGGCGGCCTGGTGCCCTATGACGTATTCGCCGAAGGCCGCCGGGTGATGGCGCGCCGCACGAGCCCCGACGGATCGAACTGGAGTCCTTTCGAGACCATCATTCAGCCCGACATCTACGATCCGCAGGACATCCAGATCATGGAGCTCTGCGTCACGCCGATTCGCAGTGGCTACCTGGGCGTAATCGGCATTTACATGAACCGCACGCAGACGATGGAACTTCACCTTGGTGGCAGCGCCGACGGGCGAATCTGGGACCGGCGCGTGCGGCTGCCGGCGGTCGCCACCGGGGCGCTGGGCGACTACGGCGGCGGAATGCTGTGGCCCTCGCACAACCTGATCGAACACGGCGGCCGGCACTATATGTACTTCTCGGCCACGGAGGGGTTGCACGGCGACCCGGCGTCGAAGAGTCCTTCGATCTGGCCGTTCTTTTCGGCCATCTGCCGGGCCAGCTGGGCGGTGAACCGGTATTGGGCGGCAGTATCCGGTCCGGGCGGCGACGTGGTGGGGACGCTCACGACGCATCCGTTGCCGGTGGGCGGGAAGCAGTTGATTCTGAACGCGACGACCTCGACTGTGACGGCGGGGACGTTGCAGGCAGAGTTGCTGGATCCGGACGGAAACGTGGTGGAAGGCTTCAGTAAGGACGACTACATCGCATGGCAGGGGGATAGCACGTCGGCAACGGCAGGCTGGACCGGCGGAACGCGGTGTCCGCTGGACGAATGCGCGGTGCGGTTTTACCTGGAGCGGTCACGCTTGTACGGATACGCCTGGGAGTCGACGCCATAGCTATTGACTCGTCGGGGATTTTGCGCCGGTTGGGGAGCGGGGAGTCGATTGCGGACGTTCGCGCCGCGGCGGGGCTGGGGGAGACCGAGTTTCGAGCGTGGTGGAAACGGGAGACCAGACGCCGGCTGGCGGTGATCGACGGGGAAACCCGGGGGCCGGTTGGGGCGGCGGTGGAGATTCAGCGGGACGCCAGCGGGATGCCGCACATCTTCGCAGAGACGGAGCCGGATCTGTTTGTGGGGTACGGCTACGCCATGGCGCAGGACCGGTTGTTCCAGATGGATTACCTGCGACGACAGGCGCTGGGGCGACTGGCGGAGGTATTGGGACCAGAGGCCTATGACCAAGACTTGCTGGCGCGGACGGTTGGGCTGCATCGAATCGCGGAGGAGGAGACGGCGCGGCTGCAGGCGGATACGGCGGAGAGGTACGAGGCGTTCGCGGCAGGGGTGAACACATTCATTGAGGCGTGCCTGGACGTGCCGCCGATCGAGTTCGACCTGCTGGACTACCGGCCGGAGCCGTGGCGGCCGCTGGATTCGATTGCGCTGCTGGGTGAGTTTCGCTGGTATTTGACGGGGCGGTTTCCGGTGATCGCGGTGCCCGAGCTGGCGAAGCGCGCGCTGGGGGACGGAGCGCTATACCACGCCTTCCTCACGGCCGAGGCGATCGACGAGACGATCCTGCATCCGGGCGAGTACGCGAGCGACGGGAATGGCGCTGGCGAACAGCCAATGGGTGGGATCGATGACGGCACAGGGAGTAACAACTGGGTGATCGGGCCGCGCCGCAGCGCGTCGGGCGCGGCGATGGTGGCGAGCGATCCACATATCGCGTTCGGTGCGCCGAACTGCTGGTACCAGGCTCACCTGGTGGGTGGACGGTACAACGTCGCCGGGGCCGGGTACGCGGGGGCGCCGGGAGTCCTGATCGGTCGAAACCTGCGGGTGGCCTGGGGGATTACGAACAACATCAGCTCGCAGCGCGACCTCTACCAGGAACGTACAGCGGCGTCGCACCCGGGAGCGTTTCTCTACGACGGGCAGTGGGAGCCGGCGCGGGAGCGGGTGGAATCCATCCAGGTGCGCGGCGAGGGGGTGCGCGAGGCGGTGGTGCGGTCGTCGCGGAATGGGCCGATTGTCGACGAGATCCTGCCGGAATTCGCACAAGGGACTCGGCCAGTTTCGCTGCGGTGGGTCGGGGCACTGCCATGTGGGTGGCCGACGTCGATCCTGGAAATGAATGCGGCGGAGTCGTGCGACGAGTTCGAGGATGCCCTGCGGGGATGGGCGTCGCCGACACTGAGCATGGTGTTTGGGGACGTGGACGGGGGCTTTGGGTACCGGGCGACGGGCCGGATTCCGATCAGGGGCCGGGAGGAACGCGGCTACCGGCAGGGGTGGGATCCCGCCGAGGGCTGGCTGGGGATGATCCCGTTCGAGGGTATGCCGTCAGTACGTGAGCCGCAGCGCGGCTGGGTGGCAACCGCCAACAATCTGCCGGCCCCGACGGACTTTCCGTACCCGCTGGCCAATATGTCGCCAACCGGTTACCGGGCTCGGCGGATTCGGCAGCTGATCGAGTCGCGCGAGACTCACAGCCGCAAGGACATAGCGTCGATGCAGTACGACGTGCTGGCGCTGCGGGCCGTGGATTCCGTACCGAGACTTGCGCAAATCCTGGACGGGGGCGACGAGCGGGCACGGGCCGCGGCGGCGATGTTGCGCGCGTGGGATCGGCGGATGGACACGGAGAGTGAGGCAGCGACGATCTTTGAGGCGTTCCAGTTCCAGTGGGACGAGGTCGTGGCGGCGGAGCGCTTCTCAACCGACTCGACGGCCCTGGCCGTGGGCGATTCGGCCGCGTTCGTGGCAGGAGGAATCGGCAGTTTGTCGCTGCGACTGCTCGGGGATGACGACGTGGGGTGGTTTTCGTCGACGGAATCGCGCGACGCGGCGGTGCGGGCGGCGATGGTGCGAACGATTGACCAGCTTGCGGAGCGTCTGGGCGACGATCCTTCTACGTGGAACTGGGGCCGGCTGCATGGGTTGCCGCTACGGCACCTGCTCTCCGGCCGAGGGGACCTGGGGCGATTGTTGGACCGCGGGGGCGCACCGGTGAGCGGGAATGGCCTGGTGGTGTCGAACACCGGGTCCGCGCCCGATTTCGGTTCGCATAGCGGCGCCAACTTTCGACTTCTGGTGGACCTTGCCGAGACGCCAGCCCAGATGTGGTCGCTGGACGCGTGTGGACCGTCGGGTCAGCCGGGCAGTCCGCACTATGCCAGTCAGTTCAGCGACTGGCTTTCAGGCCAGTATCACCGAGTTTTCCTGGAAGGCGATGACGTTCGCCCAACTGTTTGCACGACGCTGACGCTGCGGCCACTTCGGTGATGCCCTAGCGAAGGGTCGACTCGCCTTAAGGTGAAGCTGAAGTTTGGAATGCGTGGCAATGCAGGCATGCTAACGCCAGCGCATTGCGGCGTGCACTCACCTGGCGCGGAGGCGGCTTCGATGGACACAGAGGCGGATGGGGTTCTGATCATCGTGGGTGACGCCACCGAGACGGTGGATACGCTCTACCCGATTCTGCGGCTGCAGGAGGACGGCTTTCGGCCGGTGGTGGCCGGCCCGAAAAGGCGCCGATACCAGATGGTCCTGCACGAGATTCCACAGACCGGCTGGGAAATCACGCGCGAATACGAGGGCTACACCATCCAGGCCGATGTGGCCTTCGCCGAGGTGCAGCCCGAGGCATACGTCGGGATCTTCTTTTCCGGCGGTCGCGCGCCCGAGTACATACGTTACGACCCTGACCTGGTCCGCATCACCCGCTACTTCTTCGAGCACGACAAACCGGCGGCTTCCGTCTGCCACGGCGTGGAAATCCCGGCGTATGCCGGCGTCGTGGAGGGGCGCACGATGGCCTGCGTCCCGAAGTGCAAGTTCGATCTGGAAGTGTGCGGCGGGATCTACTCCAAGGAGACCTGGGCGATCGACCGCAACCTGGTCTCGGGACGAACCTGGCACGACCACGGGCGGTATATGAAGCACTGGATCAAGCTGCTGAAGGCCGAGCGCCAACGCATGCTGGGGAGACAGGGATCATGAGCCACATCAAGTTGGGCGCCGGAACCTACGCCTTTCGCGACGTCGATGTGTTCGAGGCCCTGCCGCGCGTGCGGCGGATCGGGTTCGAAGCCATCGAGATCCTGGCCGGCGATGGATGGCCCACTGCACCGGCGCACTTAAGCAGTAACGATAGGTCCGCGCTATCGAATGCAATTCGAGATCAGGGCTTCGACTCGCCCGCGCTCATGGCCTTGCTGCCGCTCTGCGAGGAAGGCGACGGCGCGGAAGCCGTCGAAGCCGAATTTCGCGCCGTCTGCCAGCTGGCCGCCGATCTCTCCTTTTCGGAAGCCCCCGCAGTCCTTGGCTCGCCCATTGGGCACCAGGGTCCGCCTTGGGACAGCGGTCGCTCGCGCATCGCCGATCGCCTGTGTGAGCTGGCCGACATCGCGCAAGAGCACAGGGTCGTCCTGGCAGCCGAGCCGCATGTCGGAAACCCGCTGGACAGCCCGGAGAAGGCCGTCTGGCTCATGCAACAGACGAACCATCCCGCGCTCCGGCTCAACTTCGATATGAGCCACTTCCACGTGCAGAAGATGGATCTGCGCTACTGCATCGAGGCATGCCTGCCCTATGCCGCGCACATCCACGTCAAGGATGGCTACCTCAACGCCGACGGCGAGGTGGTCTTTCTGCTGCCCGGCCAGGGAAGCCTGGACCTTGGCGCGTACTTCCGAATCCTGGCGGAGCACGACTCCACCATTCCCGTCACCGCCGAAGTCAGCGCCATGATCTGGCGACGGCCCGACTACGATCCCTGGGAGGCGGCTGAGCAATCCTTCGCCGCCCTCGATGCCGCCCGGCGGGCCGCTGGTAGCTAGCCCGCGTACCTACGCCGACAGGTCGTAGATACCGAAGTGCCGGCTATCGCCGACCACGTTGCGAAAGGAGTCAAGGCCCCGCCAACGGGCTGCTCGGCAAGACTTCCAACGATCTCAACTGAGTGACAGCTTGCCGGGAGGCGGGTCGGCTACCCGTCGAGCCGTCCGTTGGCCCGCAGCGTCAGCAGCGCGTCGAGGGTCACGCTGCCGCGCCATTCCAGCTCACAGGCGCGGCTCAGCGGCTCCCAGGTAATGTTCCATCCGCCATCCTGCTGCTGACCCGCGGCGAGCAGGTCCAGGTTGGCAGCGACGTCCTCCGGTCCAACGTGTTCTCGCAGCGGATGATCGGGCGTGGGAGCCCAGTCGAGCGGTTTGAAGACATAGCCTTCTGCATTGACATCGGCAACCAGGTCGCCTGAGAGAAGCTGGCCGACCACGCGCGTCAGTTCCGCGTCGGCCCTTGCACGATCGGGGACGTTGTGGAGGAACGTAAGGACAACACCCACGTCGTGCGGATCGGTAAGCTCCAGATCGGCGATCTTTGACCAGCAAAATGTCGTGGCGGCTTCCAGCCATTCGTGCCGAAAACCGTTCTGGTGCAGCAGGCCGGCGATAGCGGCCGTTGGATTGACGGCTGCTGCAGGCGCGTCGCCGGTCTGCCACCAGGGCGCCCGCGGGTACTTCAGCGCCGAAGGCAAGAGCCACGGCACGCCGCCTTCCGGGGTCGTAATAGTCAGCAGGTAGTCACACGCATCCTTCACCATCTCGGAGTCGAACCCAACCGTGCTGAGAATCTTGAGCGCGTGCTGCACCGGCACCGGCTGACTATCGGGACAGCGAATGTCCGGCTCGAGGGCGTTGCCGAATCCGCCGTCGGCGTTCTGATAGGGGCGCAGCGCGTCCACCACCGCGGCTCGCGAGCATTCCTTGAAGTGGAATTCAAAAATCCGCCGCTCCAGCAGCCGGGCGTTTTTCCAAATGAACGCTTCGGCACGCTTCAGGATTGATCCACCCATTCGGCCCTCCGAAGTTACAGGGCGCTGGGGCCCGATCTGCTGCGGTGCCGCAGGCCGGTTCGCGGCCAGCACGGAGAAGTGCCTACCAGGGGATTCCGTCCCGCTGAATCCGGGTCAATCCCAGGCGTCCAGGCCCAGCAGTTTCCGGCCCAGGTCAGTTAGGACAGCAGGCGACTGAGTCTGATGTTCCCGGTCACGAGGATCTCGCGGCCAACCGGGCCCGCCGCCTGGCGACTTGGCTGGCCGGCGCTCCCGCCACGACTCGATACGCAATCGCCGCAGCTCCTCATCGTCGTCTTCCGCCGGCTGCATGGTGATGTATTGGGCCAGGCGCGGCCTGTCGGACGTGTTGTGGCCGTTTCCGTGCGCCAGCATGCGGTCCCAGATAATCAGGTCGCCTGCCTTACCGGCTATTGGCTTGACCTCAAGTCCGTCGAGGGCGGGAGACCAGGGATCGCGGTCGGCGGGTTGCGTCTTGACCCAGGCGTCAAAGCCGCGATGAAAGCCTGGAACGCACTGGAAGCCGCCCTGGTTCTCCGCGGTGTCAGTCAGGTAGAGCACCCCCTGCACCCCGAATGCAATCGTCGGGCGTGACGTGTCCACGTCCCAGTGAATCATTCCCGTATGACCCCACTCGGGCCGGTCGGCTCGTACGGGAGGCTTCATGTTGACCCGATCGAGCGAGACCCACAGCCGCTCGCTGCCGAATATCTGCGCGAAGGCCTGGTGCACCCGCGGGTACTGCCGGTTGTCCCACATGGCCTGGTGCTGGTACATCGACACCATGCCGGCCTCGGAAATCGGCGTTTGTGGATCGTTGCGGTCGTACGGGGCCCACGTGTACCAGTCGTCCGGCCTGTCCGGGTCCATCTCCAGGAAGTCCCAAATGGCGTCCACGAGCGCCGCAAGCTGATGCTTCGGCACCGCATCGGACAGCACCACGTACCCGTGTTCTTCCCAGAACGCCAGATCGGTTTCGCTCAGTACCCGCATCGCATTCCATCCAGTGAAAGGCGCCGGTGCACTCTAGCGGCTTGCGAAGGCGTTTCTCGATCGGGCAAACGCCGTCGCAAGAGGACTCAAGCAGACCGTCCGTCACGTACGGCCGGCTGTTGGCTGGCTCCGCCCTTACAGCCGAAGTTCCAACCGTGGCTGCAGCAGACGCTCGGGCACCTCATTCTCGCGCATGAATTCCACAAGCAACCGATGCATCTCCAGTGCCCGGTCCAAGTGACTCTCAATCACATTGTCGAGCTGTTGGGGATCGGATGCCAGATTGAAGAGTTGAGACGCCCCCGGGTCTTGGCTATAGAGCAGGCTCCAATGTCCCGCGGTGACGGTTGTGACCGGAGGATCTTTGAGATCACGAAGGAAGTTGTCGACCGATTGGACCGCGTCGCCCGGATTGGCGAATGGGATGCTGCTCACCACGTAGTCGCGTCCTGAACATGTGGCATCGCTCAGGGCAGGCGCCAGCGAGCGCCCCTGAACGAAGTCCGGGATGGCCACACCCAGCAGGTCGAGAACCGTAGGCATCACATCGATTGCGGACGTCAAGCCGCCGTATACGGCGGGAGAAACCCCAGGAGTACGAATCAGGAGAGGTAAATGAACTAGTTCCTCGAAGAGCGGGGAGTAGCTCCACTGCGATCCCACTTCGTCATAGGGCCGGAGCGTTCCGTCGGGGTACTTGTCTGAGCTCATCTTGCCGAAGAGGCCCCCATGTTCTCCGAAGTAGAAGCCGTGGTCTGAGGTGAATATGACAGCGGTCTCGTCCACAATCCCCATATTCTCTACCGACCGCAGAAGCTGGCCCACCCAAGTGTCCACCATCGTGACCTCACCACAGTACGTGGCGTGTCCCTTACGCACGAGCGCCTCTGTATAGCCTGGCATGTCATGCCAGTTCCCGTAGAGCGGAAGCACTATTTCGCCATCATAGTCGGGCAGATAGATCTCTGTGTAATATGGTGGAGCGTCCCAGGGCTCGTGGGGGTCCCAAGTATCCACATATAGAAAGAAATCCTCTTTGTAGTGGCGCTCCAACCACTGCATGGCAGTCATGAAAGTCTTCGGTGCGTTCCTGTCCGATTCGTAGTGCCACCTATCCCTGACATCCAATGCCTCGTTGTGATAGCCGGGCTCGGGGATCAACGACCACAGGGTGTCCTGTCCGGTGTTCATGAAGAATGTCTGGAAGCCTCGGTCGTAGTTCATTCCATCCCTGAGATAGTATGGCGTGTCCACTGAAGCCGCCGTGTGAAAGCCACTCTTGGCTAGTATTTCCGCCAGGGTCGTCACGCCCGTAGGAAGCGGCTCCCAACCCATGAAGGACATCGTCCATCGCCCGGTATGATGGTCGGCCCGTGAGGGTAACGTCGGGAATCCGGCGGAGTAGTGTGCGTCGAACCTGACAGACTCCGCAGCCAACGCGTCAAGCGAGGGAGTGCGTATGTAGGGACTTCCGTAGGCACCAACATGATCCTTGCGAAAGCTGTCGGATACTATCCAAATGACATTCATGCCAGTCACTTTCGCAGTTAGTTAGTTTCGGCGAGTGTATCACCAAGCATGCCACTGACAGACTGCCGCCAGGCGACGGCCGTAATTTGGGGGATCGGACCGTCCACGACTTCGGCCCGTCCGTGCGACGTGGTGACCATTCGGCTACCGTACCTGCCCTGCGCCGGCTAGCTTCCTTTGATGAATTCGGCTGCGCGTTCAGCCATGGCCATGACCGTTAGGTTAAGATTAGCCCGGACCGTGTCTGGCATGATCGAGGCGTCGATGACGCGCAGCCCATCGACACCGTAGACCTTTCCGTACTGGTCGACCACGGCCAGCGGATCGTCTGAAGGACCCATTTTGCACGTGCTCGATACGTGGTGTGCGGTGATCACTTCCCGCTTCATCCACGTATCCAGCGCATCATCGTCGGACAGCACGTCGTCCGGTGGAGCGAGCCGCTTCTCGACTATCTGATCGAAGGCTTCATGCCTGAAAAGGTCGGCACACACCCTGACGCATTCACGGAGCCGCGACCGATCGCTGGGATCGTCCAGCAGGTTGAAGTCGAGATAGGGTGGTTGCCTGGGATCGCCGGATTGGAGACGCAACTCGCCCTGGCTGAAAGCCAGGTACAGGCACAAGCTTACGCCTATACCTATCGGATTCCTATGATCCAACCCCCGCATGGGCCTCGCTGCCGAATAGTTGCCCATGTAGATAACCAAGTCGTTCTTGAATGACGAACCCGAGGCCGTAAACCGCAGGGTGACGGTGCCGGTCGCGACCTGATTGGTGTTGAGTGGGAACCCTTCACGCGTACGCCAGGCCATTGGCACATCGGGGTGATCGCGAAGATTTTGCCCGACTCCGGGAAGATCCTGGACGACGGGGATGTCGAACCGCCGCAATTGGTCCGCGGGCCCAATCCCAGACAGAGCCAGGATATGCGGCGTTCCTATGGCGCCGGCACAGAGGATGATCTCCTCGCCATAGACGGTCGACTCCTCATGACCACTGACTAACCGCAGTCCTATCGCTCGAAGGCCCTGGAATATGATCCCGACGACACGGCAGTGGGGCCTGATGGTCAAACCCCTTCGATGGCGCGCCGAATCGAGGAATCCCATGGCCGCGCTCACACGCACACGGCCCGAGACGTTGAAGGCGAGAGGCCCGACGCCCGTGGAGTTCGGCCTATTGTGGTCCGGGCAATCACGGAACCCGGCGTCTCGGCATGCGCGGTAAAACGCGTGTTGCTGCGGGCCCCATTCGGCAGGCTTGTACCTGCGGCAGCTTATGGGGCCATCAGAACCGTGACTTTCATCTGCGAAGTCCTGGTCCGTTTCCAACTTTCGCAGGTACGGGAGGAGCTTCTCGTACTTCCATTCGCTGTTCCCCCATTCCGCCCATCGGTCGAAATCCTCCGGCATTCCACGAAGAAACTGAGCGTCGTTGATAGCGCTGGATCCGCCGGTGACCTTTCCTCGAGGGACATCTATCCAGGCCTGGTCCGTGGCCCTGGCGCGATATTTCCAGATGAGTCCGCTATCCCAGATTGCTTTGCCGGTCCCATAGGCATACTTCACCAAGTCGGGCATTTGCTGCGCCTCGGGATAATCCCCTCCGGCCTCAAGAAGCAGAACCGACCGGTGACGGTCTTCCGATAGACGGGCCGCCAGGACAGCACCTGCCGATCCTGCGCCGACGATGATGTGGTCGTAATCCCTAGTCATGCTGCTTTGCTGTCGCGATAGAGCATCCCGAGCTGTCGGGTGGTCCTCTATAGTGGCCAGTATCTCAGTGGCTCACCGGTCAATTCGACACAACGTGAGTCTTCCTCGTGACGCTTGGCCAAGCGCGGCGCCGCGATACTCGCCGTAGTCGCACCGCCCCTCGCCAGCGACGCATGAGGCGTTTCGCTGTGTGGTCAAGAGCCGTCGAAGCCCGTCCGCTCTGCGCATCCGCGCCTATATCGGCGGCCGAACGCTTACTCGTGACGTTGAGCCCACATCCAGACCTGAACCGGAGGCCTCGTTCTCACCAAGGACTTAACGCCCAGCGCTGTGGCATCCATCGGCAGTCGGCGAGCGGAACGCATCAAGCTCTCGTGTGGGGGCCGCCGATAGAGTCGTCTCATCAACCTGCCCCCAGTCTCAGGTCCGGCGATTACAGCCGGACGGGCAGAGGCCAGCCACGAAAAGACAGACTGCCAACGACCAAGAGTCACGAAACTAGCGTCCGCGCCGAAGAAGCCAAACCTCGGTTTTCGCGCGCGGAGAAGCGCGCAATCCGTCGACGCCTGTTGACCCGTCGCGGTACTTTCAACCTCGAAGTGAGGCAAAAGCCCTGTACACCGGAGCGTCGGCTCCGGTCACACGGCCCTGTACTCGCTCGTCAGAGCAGACTAGAATCCGGCGACGAGGCCTACGCCCTTCGGCACCGAAACAGTGAGTCTCACGACCGAGCAACTCGATCACTTCCAGCGCGAAGGCTACGTGGTGGCCAAGGACGTTCTTGTCCCTTCTGAAGACCTTCAGCCGGTCATCGATGAGTACGCTGGAGTCCTGAATCGGATGGCCCGGCGCATGCACGCCGCGGGCGAGATCCAGAGCACTTACGCCGAGTTGCCGTTCGAGCAGCGCGCGATCGCGATCGTGAAGGACGCTGGCGCCCTGGACCAGCAAGCGTTCGACATCAGCTTTCCGGCCCACAGCGCGCTCAAGTCCGACACCGGATTTCACTTTGGGCCGGCCGTCTTTGGCCTGCTCCGCAGTCGGCGAATGCTTGACGCGGTCGAGTCAATAATCGGACCTGAGATTATGTCAAATCCGATCCAGCACGTGCGCATGAAGGTGCCGGAGCACCTGATTGACCCGGACAAGCGCACCAGCCTGAACGCGCAGACGGGCTGGCATCAGGACAACGGGGTCGTGCAAACCGAGGCGGATAGCTCCGACCTGCTGACCGTCTGGTTTCCACTCACCGAATCAAGCCTGCGGAACGGTTGCCTTATGGTCGTGCCGCGCAGTCATGTCGAGGGTCTGCGCGTCCACTGTTCCGACTCGCGCCAGAGCCAGATTCCGACCCAATTAGTCCCCAAGGAACGCATCCGGCCGGTGCCCATGTCTCCGGGCGACGTCCTCTTCATGCACCAGCGCTGTATGCACGCCTCGCTGGCCAACGTGAGCGACGAGATTCGCTGGAGCCTGGATATCCGCTATCACCCGACCGGCCAGCCGTCCGGCCGGGACTATTACCCCAGCTTCGTAGCGCGCAGCCGCGCCAATCCCGACACCGAATCTCGCGACCCCGAGGCCTGGCGGCAGAGCTGGCTTGACGTTCGTGAGCGCATTCTCGCGGTTAACCAGCCGCTGGGCTTCGATCGCTGGGACGGCACCCACGAGTTGTGCGCCTAGCCGCGCCGACGACCGGGATCCGAGCTCACCAGGGTCCTCTGCGTGTCAGCCTGCAAGCGCGGTCTCAACAACTCCAACCCTCATTGGTCGGCGAGCCGGACCGGCGCTAGCGGCCGATCAACGCCTCCCGCTGGTCCCAGACCTTGTGGAACGCGTCCAAGTATTGGTCGATTAGCGCGGACTGATCGCCTCGCAGCGCCGCCGCCCCCATCACTTCCAGTTCGCTCGTGGCGCAGCGTGCTTCGGCCACCGGGCAGTCGCCCTCGTGGTATAGCTCGGAGGAGCGGTCGTTGAGCGCCCACGGCACCCCCGCACCGTAGAAGTAGTGCCGCTCCTGGAAGCGCGCTCGCAGGTGAATTGGCGTGCGCACATACCCCAGCGTGATCTGCACGCCCTCGGCGGCCACAGCCTCCACGAAGGCCTCACGCGTCAGGCCGTCCGCCTCCTCGGGAACGAATGACGGGCAGTACTTGTGGTAGCAGTGCTCGGCGCCCGGCAACTCAACCACGGGGCTGATGCAAGGGATGTCACTCAGTCCGTCCGAGAGCCGGTGATGATTCGCGCGCCGCGCCAGGTTCCACTCGGGCAGGAAATCCAGCTGCCGGTTCACGATCACGGCCGCCATTGGGTGCATGCGGAACGTGTACGTCAGGTTGTTCATGTAGCGAGCTACCTCGGGATCCGAGATGTCGCGCTCCTGGCGGCGCTGGTGCGAGCCGATTTCGACGAGGTGCTGCCACATCGCAGCGTCGTCCGTAACCACGCAGCCGCCGTCGCCGCCGATGATCTGCTTGCCGTTGCCGAAGCTGAAGCAGGCCAGGTCGCCGAGGGTCCCGACTTCCCGACCGTGGTAGAACGCGCCCATGGCCTGGGCGCAGTCTTCGATCACCGGAAGCCCGTGCTTGCGCCCGATCTCGACAATCGGATCCATGTCCGCCGGATGGCCATAGATGTGGACGACCAGGATGGCCTTCGTGCGCTCGGTAATCGCCGATTCGACGGCGTCGGGACGCATCGTGAATGAGTCCGGGTCGATATCGGCGAACACAGGCGTGCCGAGCTGATGCAGGATTGGCGAGACCGTCTGCGGCCACGTATATGGCGACACCACTACTTCGTCGCCCGCGCCCACCCCAGCCGCGTAGAGCGCCATCTGGATCGCGGCGGTGCATGAGTTACTGGTTACCGCATGCCGGCGACCCAGGTATTCAGCGACGTGGGCTTCGAGGGTGGCGATCGGACCTCCGGCGGGCATCGAATCGAGGAAGCTGACGTCGGTCTGCGAGATCCTGATGGCCTCGTGCAGGTCGCGGATCTCGGGCTCGCCGATGTGCGGCCAGAGCGGACGCTCAAGGGTGACAGCGGGATCACCGCCCAGGACGGCCAGTTCACTCATCGCGTCCCACCTCTCGGCTGGCGACCATTCGGCCTCGAACCAACGCCGCGACCATCTTGCGCGCTGGTGTCAATGGCGGCAAACGCCGGTCGAGCGTCGGTCCGAGTCCGAGGCGATGACTCGGGAGCGAGCGCCGGAACGCTTGATACAGGCGATCGTCTCTCAAAGGGCGATGGCTGCGGTCCGATGCAGATTTGAGGCGCCGCTGCGGTATCCCCGTCCGGCGGGGAGGACTTCAATCGTGACCGGGCGGCCGAAGAAGGGGGAATGGAACGTCTCCTCCACGACGTCGATGTCGTGCCCAAGCGACCGTAGCTCGCGCAGCACGTTCTCGCCGACCCGGACATCGACCCAGGCGTCACCTGTCTCGCAGTGCACGCGCGGCACCTCAATGGCCTCCTGCGCACTCAATCCGAAGTCGATCACACCGCAGATCACGTGGACCTGGCAGCTGATCGTTGTGCGACCGCCGGAGGCGCCAAAGGCCAGGCGCGGCGTGCCGCTCCGGAGTGCGATGACATTGGGCGCGAACGCCATTACGCGGCGGTTTGGGCGAATGGAGTTGGCTCGGCCGGGTTCCGGATCGAACGAGATCATGGCGTTGTTCAGGACGATGCCCGTGCCGGGGACGGTCACGCCTGATCCGAACGCGCCGCCGTGCGTGACGTTGAAGCTTGCGAGATTTCCGAATCTGTCGGCGGCGACGACCTGGGTGGTTCCGGGGTTGTCGATGCCGGGCGAGGGTTCAAGTTTGCTCGCCGGGCGTTGCTGTCCGGTAATGCGCGTTTCGTGCGGCCATGGGTCGATGGGCTCCACTCTGCCGCTCGCCCGCCGCATGTCGATGCGGTCAGCGACTTCGGCAGCGTACGCCTTGCTCCACAGCCCATCGATTGGCGAGGGCATCATCCCCGGATCGCCCAGATACTCGAGAACCGAGGTGAACGCGTAGCGCATCGTCTCGATCGTGAGATGGCGATACGCCGGGCTATCGGGGCCCAGGGACGCCAGGTCGAAGTTCTCAAGGATGTTGAGCATCAGCGGTGCGAAGTAGCCGTCGGCCCAGACCAACTCGTATCCCCGATACGTGACGGGTCGCTCCTGGGACTCGAGGCGCACCGGCAGGTCGCGAAGATCTTGAGCCGTCAGGATTCCGCCGACGGAGGCGAGGTATTGCTCAACACGCTCGGCCAGCTGACCGCCGTGAAAGACGGCGGCGCCGTCGCGGGCGACCTGGCGCAGGCTCTGTGCGAGGTCGGATTGGACAATCGTCGAGTCGGCCTGATGCGCGCTGCCCGGGCTGGGCGGCACGCCGCCAGGAGCGAAGATCTCGGCCGTGGACGGATAGCGCAGAAGCTCGCGCAGGTGGCTCCCAATGGTCAGGGCCGTGTAGCCGTCGACGGGGAAGCCATTTCGCGCATAGGCGATGGCCGGTTCCAGCAGCCGTGCCAGCGGAAGGCTGCCGTAGGCATCGAGCACCGCGCTCATGCCCGCGAGCGCACCGGGCGTGGCGATGGAACGCGGGCCGTGCATATTGGCGTCGTCCCTGACCTTGCGCCAGCGTCCCCATGGGTCGAGCCCCGACTCGAGCTGGAACATGTCCTCGGTCGCAGCCGCCGGAACTCCTCGCACCGGGTAGAGCACGGTTGTCTCGCCGCTGGCCGCCAGATGCATGACGCCCTGCACGGTCCCGCCCACCCCGCACATCTCGGGCTCGACCACCCACGACGCGAAGACGGCGGCCGCCGCGGCGTCGACCGCGTTGCCGCCGTCCATCAGGACTTGCGCCCCAACATCCGCCGACAGGCGATGGCCGGTACAGATCATCCCGACGGAGGAACAGACGGCGCTGCGGGATACGCTGAGATCAGCTCGTCTCACCCGCCGCCTCCGAAGCCGATCACAACGCATTCACGCCTGGCAGGCCACGGCGTGCGCGCGGACTGCGAGGAACCAGCGCTACGTATCGCTGTTCCGCCTAGTCCTCAGCCGACAACAACACCGAGTCCAGGTAGAAGAAGCAGCGCCGGTCGGCATCGGCCTCCACCGCGAAGGCCAGGTTCAGCAAATTGGACAGGTTCGACTCGGCCTCGCCCGACACCGGCGGATAGCCGCGCAGGTCATATACCCGGTCGTTGCACTGGAATTCCAATGAGTGGAGTCCGTCGAGGTCAACCAGCCAGCGCACGTAGTGCCAGTTGATCTTGGTGGCCACCTCGTTGTAGCAGAGCGGCTGATAGGCGTCCGGAATGTCCTCGAACTCGTCGGAACGCAGCGGATGCGTGGATCCGGCGGACGCCTTGTCACTCGGACCCGTCCGCACTTTCGGACGCATGTACTTCGACCTGGTCTGCCAAACCCGTCGAAGTTCGCCGTCCTGCGAGTTGTGATAGCGGATCGTGGGAATGGCCCGCCGACCCCGGTCCTCGTAGCCGTCCTGGAGGTCCATCTGAATCGTGAAGGCACGCAAGTCCTCGTCGCCCAACGTGAGCCGCGAGGCTTCAACGGTATAAGTGATGAACGCCTCGAGTTGCATGACCCCGAGACGCTGCCAGGTCATCCGTTTCACCGCATACGCGAAGTGCCCGGGTTGGCCGCGCGTGGCGATCTTGAGGGCATAAGTGCCGTCCATCGCCCCGTGCGACCCGATGTCGAACATCGGAATCGACGAGAGCATGGGCGCTCGCGTGTCGTCGGAATTCCTGATGTTGTCCAGCGTCTCCTCGTAGTTGCCCACGAGTTGCGTCCATCCACACACGCCGTCGTCAAAGTCGTCATACGAGATGATCCGTGGCAGCGGACTGAATTTGCTCAGCGCGGGGTTTCCGTGGCTCGCGACGTGCGAGTTCATCTAGGCAGTCCTCCTGTCGACAGGGGCTCGGCGCACCGCGTCGTATCGCATCGGCATGCCAGGTCCGGTACGGATCCAGTCGCGAGCTACTTGAGGTCCCACGAGAAGATCACTTTCAGCCCTCCCGTGGTACATCCGACCACGCGCAGCCAGCTGCCAAAGTGGGCAACGCTCACAAAGTGCACGCCTGGATCGAGCGAACCGCGCAGGGCGGCCCCGTGGTCGGCCCAGTGGATCCCGTCCGACGAAATCTGAACGCGCAGATCAATCCCGGGACTTTGGCCTTCGGTCTCCAGCACGTGAAGGAATCCAATAGCTTCCAGCGCCCAGCCGGCCTCATAGGGCTCGACTTCGAAGTCTCCGCGCCACCAGGCATTCCGCTCGACGACCGCGATATGGCTGCGGCGAATCATGCCCAACTCTCTTTCATCCCTTGATGCCGGAAAGCGAAATCCCGGCGATGAAGTACCGCTGGAACAGCAGGAAGAGGATGAAAACCGGCAGCGTGACCAGAACGCCACCGGCCATCCCGTATTGCCATTGGATCACGCTTTCCCCCTGGACGCTTCGGAAGCTGGACAACCAGATCGACAGGGTATGCAGGTCCACCTTACGGAGAAAGATCAGCGGTTCGATGAACGCGCCCCATGACCCCTGCAGGCTGAGGATCGCCACGGCGACCATGGCCGGCGTCGCCTGCGGCAGGACGATGCGCCGCCAGATTGCGAATTCCGACGCCCCATCCACGCGCCCGGCCTCGATCAGTTCATGCGGAATGGTCAGGAAGTACTGGCGCATGATGAATATGTACAGCGCGCTGCTTCCCGCCGCGCCAAAGAACTCGGGCACCACGAGCGGCAAATAGGTGTTCTGGGCCCAGCTTCGCGACTCGAAAAAGATCGTCCAACTGAATACCTGGCCAAGTTGATCCTGCAAGATGTAGGTGTTTCCGGAAAACAGCACGAACAAGGGAATAATTCGCACGATAAAGGGAACCATGAGGCTGCTGAGAACAAGCAAGAAGAGCAGGTTTCGACCGGGGAATCTCAGCCGCGCAAACCCATAGCCCACAAAGGCTGCAATTCCAACATTAGCAACCAGATTGAACACCGTCATCAGACTCGTGTTTTTGAATAGCTGCAAGACATTAAACCGCTCAAAAGTGAACAGGAAGGGATAGTTGCCCCACTGCGGCTCGCGCGGCAGCAGGAGGTACGGCTCGACCTCGTAGGTTTCCGGCAGCGTCTTCAGCGAAGTGGACACCATCCAAAAGATGGGGATAAGAGCCAGCACGCTGATGCCGATCATCAACTCATAGCGAATGGCCGACGCCAAGCGCCGTTGCAGACGCGGCCCACCCCACCTCGGAATTCTCGGCAACACCAGCCATGCCACGCCGGAAAGGTCCAGAATCCAATTGGCCGCAATCACAATCGTCCAAAGCAGTTCGCCCGACGACATTCCAAGCGGCGTCGGCTGATCGCCAATGGAACGTCCGCCGAAGACCACGAACCCCAGCCACAGAATGGTCGCGATCATGGCTCGGGCTGCTCGTAGTGCACGAGCCGGCGCGAGACCCAAAACGACAGGGCCGTGAGAAGCATGATGATGAAGAATAGAATGGTGGCAAGAGCCGATGCGTAGCCGAATTCAAACGATACGAATGCCTTTCGCCACAGGTAGAGGACGTAGAACAGCGTCGAATCCAGCGGTCCTCCCTGCGTCAACACAAAGGCCGTGGTAAAGACCTGGAATGAGTTGATGATCCCGATAATGATGACCAGGAATATCGTTGGTGAAACCAGGGGAACCGTGACGTGGAGCAACTTGCGTAGAGGACCGGCGCCATCAATCTCAGCGGCTTCGTAGAGATGCGGCGGGACGGCCTGCAGGGCGGCCAGGAATAGAATCATCTGGACGCCAATGCTTGACCACACGGTGAGGATGACGATTCCGGGCTTCGACCAATACTCATCAACCATAAACCTGGGAGTCGGGATTCCCATCGTGTCCTCAAGCAGGAACTTCAGCAATCCGAGCTCCGGTTGGAGCACCCATGCCCAGACTATTGAAGCGACGACCAGCGGCATGATCGTTGGAAGGAAATAGAAGGCTCGAAAGAGCGATGCCAGGGGCAACTTGGTATTCACCAGCACGGCCAGCAGAAAACCAATCACCACCTGGCACGGTACTAGCAGCCCGACATAGATCGCCGTATTGACTAACGACTTGAGGAATTTCTCGTCGTCGGTAAATATCTCGACAAAATTCTCCAGACCCGCAAACTTAGGAGCTTGGAGAATGTCGTACTCGGTAAATCCCCACGCGATGATGGCCACCGTGGGCCCCAGGCTGAATATTACGAACCCCAGGACCCACGGCGCGATGAAGACGAAGCCCCACACGGCCTCCCGACGGCGGATGGTCCAGCGCGGGGCTCGCACAGCCAGGCTGGGCCGTGCGCGCCTCACCGGCGAGTCGGGCTTGCTCGCCCGCAATAACCCCTACGAACTGGAACGTCTCGCCCCCGCCTACAGGCTGGCGAAGAACTCATCCAGGAGCTCACGCGTCTGACCGGCCATTGACGCCAAAGTCTCTTCCGGCGACTGCTTCCCAGCCATCATCAGCTCCATCTCGTCCTTCAGCACCTGATCGATGTCCGGGTTCACGGGCGTGATCGGCGATGCCTCGACCAGTGGAAGGACGGCCTTCAGGTCGTTCCAGAGCGGTTCGGACTGGTACAGCGGGTCTTCGTTGTACTTGGGAACCGACGACGGGCGCTTGAGGTTGCCCATGAAGGCTAGGTTGCCCTCGCCCGCGGTCAGGTATCGCAGCCACTCCCAACCCTCTTCCAGGTTCTGCGCCCCCTTGGGCATTCCGTACGACCAGCCGTCGTCGGAAATCGAGCGCGGCCTGGCGTTCGGGTTGGTGTCGTCATACGGCATGTGCGTTACACCGGCGTTGATGTCCGGCGCGTCGCGGCGCATGACGCCCAGGAACCACACGCCCTCCACGCGCATGGTCAGCAGGCCGTTGTAAAACGCGGTCCGGGAAGCGCCGACAGCGTCCATGTATCCCTGGATGTTGTCCCAGCCGTCGTTGAGCTTCTGCACCATGTCGAGTTGCCAGGAGACGTTGCGCTGCCCGATCGCGTCGTCGAACAGGACCGTCTTGGCGTCCTCGGTGAACATGTGGCCACCGGCCGGGAATTGCCAGCCCTTGAAACTGGCATCCGTGCGCGCGCCCTTGATCATTTCGGGCACAAACATGCCGTGGCGCGTGATTTCGCCGCCTTCGCGGACGGTGGTCTTCAGCGCCATTTCTTCCAGTTCGGTCCACGTCGTCGGCGGTGTGTCCGGATCAAGGCCGACTTCTTCGAACGTGTCCTTGTTCCACCAGAAGAGATACCAGGCGCCCGTGTTGTCCAGGGGAAGGGTGTACTGGACGTCCAGCCAACTGCCCTTGGGCCACTCGCCGGCGTAGAAAATGTCGGCCAGATTCAGCCCGGCCTTCCCGATGAAGGCGTCCAGCGGAATGATGCCGCCGCGCGCCGCGAACTGCGGCACGCGCGATTCCTGAATCTGAATCACGTCGGGTGGATCGCCGCCGGCGATCTGCGTGAGGTAGATCTCGTACATCTGCGCTTCTTCGATTCGCTCATTCACGATCTCGATGTACGGAAACTGGGCCTGGAAACCGGGGATCATTTTTTCTTCAATGGTCGGCTGGAAGGCGTCGGCCCAGACCTCCTGCCAGCGCACCTTCACCTTCTCGCGCATGGCGGGGACCTCTTTGACGACTTCCTTGACGACCTCACGAGTCACGACTCGTTCAACTGGAACTTCCTTGGTGACGACCTTCTCCTGCGTAACAATCCTTTCGACCGGGACTTCCTTGATCTCAGTCTGAGTCACAACGGTCTGCACTGGGACTTCTTTGATTTCGGTCTTTGTCACCACAGTCTCAACTGGGACTTCCTTCACCACAATCTTTTCGACCGGAACTTCCCTCGTAACGATTTGAGGCTCGGCCTCACCGCAGGCTGCCAGCGCCGCGACTCCCGCTGCGCTTATGCCCAGTCCGCCCGCAATTCGCAGCAGCCGGCGCCGAGTCACGTGCGAGTTCTTGCCCATCTCGAGTGCCTCCAGTCCACGCGCCGCATCCGCTGGACGCGCTTCGACAACGTACCATGCGGCTCAGAAAGGTTCATAAACGAACCACCCCTTCCTTTGGTGTCCTCTAGACCAGCGCGCAATGCGCGGGCAGCCTGGCCAGGGACGCCTGCGCGCCAGACTCCTTCGCGACGTGCGGCAATCAGAGATGGCCTCCACACCGCGAATTGAACGACTCAGACTTGGGCGGACGAATCTCGCGTGATCGGCAACTGATCCAACGGAAACTCCAAACGGCTGCGATTCGCTCGCGGCGGGATCCTGTGGGAGAGATGGATGTCGGCGACTAGCAACGCGCCTGTCGACTGTATGCCGAGCCCTGACAACTCCGACCAGAGCGAAGACAGCGGAACGTACGTGGTCCTGTAGTCTTCAAGTGCGTGGCAGGCTTGGTTGCCCCCACACTGCCAGCAGACCGGCGCTCCGATTCTCAATAGTCGCATTTGGAGCCCACATCCGGACTTGAACCGGAGACCTCGTTCTTACCAAGGATTTCGCTCCCAGCGGTGTGGCAGTAACCAGTAGACCCCGAGCGAAACTCGTTCAATTATGGTGTGGTTGGGTTTTCTGAGTCTCGATTTCGAGTGTCAGTCGTCATCTCGGCACCGCTGGTGGGCCACTCAAGTGCGCGCCGACGGCGCGCCAGAACGCTACAAGGTCAGGATTGAGCCTACCCTTTAGCCTTGCTCTGGAGCATTCCCCCAGAGACTTCCTTCCCTGACGACTGTCGACTTCGAAAGCAGGCCCTGACTTCCTCCCGTCTGCGGCCGGCAATCGAGTCGATGCGTTAGCGAATTGAAGGCTGCCTGACCGGCCGTCTTCACGACCTGAAACTCGTGCAGGTTGGGTGTTTCCTGTCGTGCGTGTTTCGATCTGACGATGAGGCCCTCAGACCAGAAAGGCACCGGCACAGCCACCCCGAGATTCTCTGCGCCTGCTCAATCGAAGCGATCCGCAAATGCACGTCGCCAATCTCCCGAGCCAGCCTCGTGGCAACGGCCGTCTTCCCCACCCCAGGAAGACCTCCCAAGATCAGCAACACGTCCTGCCCAGTATCAACGCGCTCACAATCCCATGCGCTGAAAATCTCGACACTCTAAGCAGCAAGCGCGGAGCCTACTCCCCGATCTCGATCAGCAGCCGGCAATGATCGCTCGAGCCCCACTCGTCGACCTCGTTCAAGGCTCGGACGTTGATGCTTTCGTGAAAGCCGCGTGAGGCAAAGGCGAAATCGAGCTGATTGTTGCTCGCCGTCGCTGGGGTCCTATTGGGGAGGTGATACGTGACGACATTCTTCGAGCCTTTGGGCTCGCCCGTCGCCAGCGTCTCCGCCTGCCGCCCATCCGGCAGCTGTGGCCCCATGAATTCCAGCCCTATAGATTTCAACCGATCGAACACGGTCTCGTACCGCCGATCCCAATACGGCCCGCTGCCGTGCCCATAGCCGTAGGTGATATTGAGGTCCCCGGCCGCCAGGATTCGATGCGTCCGTGGATCGTCGTGGCCGATGAAGGCCGCGAGGTCCGAAATGATTCGGTGGACCGAATCGTCGGCATATATCTGCCACGACGCCTCAATGCTTGGGTGCGGCCCGACCCAGCGTCCATACATTGAGGCAACGATGAACGGCTCAATCGAGCCGTCCTTTGGCGTCACGCGCGCCGCCGTCACCGTTCCAATGCCGCTGACAGAGATCTCGTTCTTCTCCGGCCACCCGTCAGGGCTGACCTGCGTGAACCACTCCACATCAACCCGGTCCGAGAGCCGCACCACCATCGGCCAGCGGTCGAACAGCGCTCGCCAGCGCCCGCGCCACCAATCCGAATTCCACGAATGCGAGTCCCAAGACTCCTCTGGTCCAATGTCCACATCGTCGGCGATCTCCGTCGGCGGCCGCCTGGCCTCCTGCAACAGCGCCACGTCCGCGCCCATCGCTACCAGTTCCGCCCACGGCTTGATCCTCGTAGCGATGTTCCAACTCACCACCTTGATCGCGTCGCGCCCGCCTCCGGATCGATGTCGACGCTCGTCAGGTTCTCGGTCATCCACTTTCCGGAAGTCACGCGCGTCTCCATAGGTCGGACCATCGGGGTCAAGTATCTGGGCGATTCGTTCGAGCTCGGCGACGATGGTGTTGACGGTCGCCTGGCCGTCAGCGTCCGCTGGCAAGACGATAGGCATGAGGATTTCCGTGCCTCGCCGTTCCCATTCCGACTCGCCCGCTTGCTTCAAGAGACCTGCGACGTCAGTCGCACCCAACCTGGAGTATTCGTCTTCTTCGTCCCAAAACCAGAGCCAGAGAGACTTCTCGGGCCGCTGCTTTTGGTCCTCGTAATCGATACGCAGCCCGGCGGGTGCGCCGGCGAGGCGAAAGTATCTGGCGAAGTAGTTTGTTCCGGTTCCCACGGTTAGCCGATCGTTGTTCGCCCAACCCAACCGCTTGAGACGCCCGACCGCATCCTCGAATGCCTGTCGAAGCTCTTCATCGGGAATCGTCTTCTCCCGCTCTATGCCGGCGCTAGCGAGCCCCTGCAGCTCGGCGATTTCGAAGCAGGCCTGGGAGTCGTCTGCTTTCCGAGCACTCGCAGCGAGGTGGTCAAGCAGTGCCTCCCAGCTAGTGAGCATCAGGCGGCGGCCGTCCTTGGCGACCGCGGCTATCACACCATCTGTCCTTTTCGGATCGTCCAGTTCGACGTCCGCTTGGCGCAATCGATCTACTAGCTCATCCCACAACGAGTCTGACTCGATGCGAGAGTGCGGTGCCAGAAAGAGCAGCACGGCCGGTTTGCCGGCTGGAAGTGCGCGCCAATAGGTCACTGGCTGGTGTTCTGTCAGCGTCGCCCAGAATTTGGACTCAATGAATGCCACAACGTCGCCAGTCTCATCGAAGCAGGCCAGATCCGGGATGGCGCCATGCTCAGTTGCCGCCCAGGAGTCGACCTTCGCGATAGGGAAGGGTTGTCCGGAGCCGTCCGTCAGAAAGTCCGACAAGGCGCTTCTGGCACAGGCCCGTCGGGAGAGGATGAACGTCAGCGCATCAGTGGCGGCGTCCTCGAGGCTGTAGGCATGACGCTTGCCCACTTCACCCAGCAGACTTTCCCTATTCGTCATCACCAGAGTCCTTTGGATCGCTCACGGGCCGCACCGACACGTCGGCGCCTACGCCGAAGTGGTCCGAAAGTTCCCTCTCCCCGTGGACGTTGCTGATCGCCGCCACTGAGTCGACCGCCCAGTCCACACTCAGCGCAATGTGGTCGATGCTCTTGCGCCCCTGAAAAACAAGATCCGCCGTCACGATCCGCAGCTTCGGGCTGAAGGCCTCCTGAAGCGCCAGCCGAAGTGCCGGAGGCACCCGGCCTCCCTGCCCGATTGCCTGGTTGTAATCCCCCATCACGATCAGGCGCCTGGCGTCCGCCTGTTCAAGCACTTCGGTAAGGCCGCTCAGGTACTCCTCATGGTCCTCCCACCGCCCCCTGCGCTCCTCCCCCCGGCGAGCCTCGGTCCGCGACCCAAACCACGGAATGCAGATCCCAATCACCGCAACCTCGCCCACCGACGTCTGCGTAACGCCCGACACAAACCGTCCCAGCGGCAGCGATTCGATCCCCAAATCATCGACCTGCTGCCACGGTTCCCTCGACCAGAGCAACACCTTACGCCGGTTCTTCTGTAGCCCATATCCATAGTCCGCCCGCGAGCAAATCGCGTGTTCACCCTGACCAAGCAGCCCGTCATGCGTCTCGGTCAGACACACGATCTCCGGCTCATGCCGATCAATCCGGCCCAGGATTTCCGGCGTTTGCCACGTCCTGGGCGCAGCAAACTCAACATTCTAGTTGACGATGCGCAGAGACACTATTAGCCGGTTGCTGAGTCACGAGGATACGTTGGACCATTGGCGTCAATCACCTTAGCGACGCATTCCAGCTTGGCGACTATGGCCTCTAGGGTAGCCTCGCAGTCTGCGCCCGCCGGCAAGTCGACGGGTAAACTGTAATCTGGGTGAATCCACGTCAATCCCGGCTCGACCAATTCGCCCAACCTGGCCCGAACTTCGGGATCGTTGCCGCTCCAGAATCGCAGCCACAACGGCTTGCCCATTTCCTTCTCGGCCTTGTAGTCGATGCGAAGGCCAGCCGATGCACCTGCTAAGCGAAAGAACTTTACGTAGGCGACACCTTCTGTCTTACTCGAAGACCGCCCGTCGGTGTTGGCCCAGCCCGATTTCTCTAAGTTCGAGACTGCATCGGCAATCAATTGCTCTAGACGGTGGCCTTGAGGCTTGGTTCGCTCGATGGCGTCCTCGGCGAGCCCCTGGAGTTCGGCTAGTTCGAAACACGCTTGAGCGTCGTCCTTATCGGCCGCTTGTGCCAGCCTGTTGAGCAAAGTCTCCCAACTGGTCAGCATCAGGCGGCGTAGCCCGTCTTTGGACGTTGCCGTCACCAGAACGGCCGTCGCTCGCCAATCGACAGAACCCAGGTTGTGGCCGTCGACACGCAACCGTTCCACCATTTCGTGCCACAGCCAGCCCTCGTCAATACTCGCGATGCGAGAGGCTGGTGCAAGGAACAGCAGCACGGCCGGGCGGTCGTCTGGCAGCGCTTCCCAATAAGTGACTGGCTGGTTGGGGGTTAGCGATGCCCAGAATTTTGACTCGACAAATGCAACTGGGTCTTCATTATCGTCGAGGCAGGCCATGTCCGGAAACGCGCCGTCCACCAGGAACTGTGTACTAAAGCGAGTGATAGGCAGCGGCTTGCCGTTGTCCCTAAGAAACTTGGCAAACTCGTCCCTGGCTGATTTCGAGCGCGACAAGATGAAACACAAAGCCTCCGTAGCCGCGTCCTCACGTCCCGCGGCATACCCGCGCGCAATCAATCTCAGCAGACTCTTGGCGTCAGCCATAGTTCAGCTCCTCCGTTTACTTGCCACCGACTTCCTCGGCGCACTCGAGTCGCAATCTCGCATGAGGCTTCGATCAGGTACCTTCGCGAACCCCCGATCACTTCACCTGGCGCAATCGGCGGCCCGTAAGCTCCCAGAGTTCGACATCACCGACGCCGCGTGGCAAGTGCTGGTAAACGATCTCAAGCACGACGCCGTAGCGCCGCTTCACCTCTGGACTTCGGACGTCGCGACCAAAGCCAACGACGGCCCGCATTCCGTCACAGAGCCGGCGAACGCGGGGCATGAGACCCGCATCGACACGCGCACCGATCAGCGCCTGTACCCCGTCGCGTACGTCATCGAATGCGCCATGCCAGATCCAGACGTAGTACAGGAGCTGGAGGGGCGCGTAGTACAGGTCGGCGGACGACTTGGACGCGTCCTTGAGTTCGATAAGCACTAGGCGCCCGCGCGAGTCAACCGCCAGTTGGTCGAGCTTTGTGCCACCGGCCGGTGGCGCCGCCCAACGGCTGCCGCGCGCGACGGCTGACAGGGCCCTGTGCGCTGATCTGACGGTCGGTAGCGCCGCAGCCTCCACCTGATGGGCCAGCACGACCTCGCGGTCGATTGGCAGCCAGGGCTTCTGGACCCGCGACCACTGCATCTGGATCGCTCCTTCTGCTTTGGTCCACCGCGAGCCAACCTTCACGCCACGCACATAGGTGGTAAGGGCCGAGCTGAGGCCTGTCTCCCCAGCACGCCATGTCCTGAAGAGACCCTGCGCACACGCCTGTGCGGTGTAGGTCCGATGCGCCGTCAGCGTCACATCTCCACCCCACAGTGCCTGGGACGTGATGAGCCGGGTCATCCCGCAGTAGACGTGCACCTCGTCGTTGCGCCGACAGTGCACGTCCAGCGCGACTCCCCCGGTGTTTTCGTCGCCCAGCGACAACAAGGGCGCAAGCAAGCCCTTCGGCTGCAGGAGCCGCCGCAATTGCGGCGAGGGCGCGCGGTCATACGGTGCTGGAGTCGTCATGGATCCCCCTCACAGCTGCTAGCGGCGGCGCATGTACGTCGCCCAGCTCGTCAGGCCCTCCGCCTCACCAATGCGAACGACCTCCGACGCAGAGAAAACCGGCGCATGCGAGGGCTCCGGCAAGAGGCGACGCCACTCCGCCCATTGCCTCGCAATGTTGGGATTCGCATCGTGGGCACACAGGGCGAACCACGCTTGGCGTACCGTGCCGTCCTGTTCGAGACCCCGCGCAATGGCGAGATTGCGCGTGGGTTGTTGCATGTCGTAAGCGAAGGGACACGGCCCGTCGAGATCGGCGTTTGGAAAGGCCTTGTGCACGCTTTCGAAGCTGCCGGCAAAGATCTCCCAATAGCGGCGATCGCGGCGTTGATAGACCGGTCGGCGCAGGTAACAGGCATTCGGATCGTGCATGAAGAGCCGCGCCGATCGGCAAACGTCCTTCCTCCGATTCCCCCAGCTGGTGCGTCCGCCGCAGGCCGTGAACTCCCGCTCGCTCAGCTTGACTTCCAGCAGGACGGCGACCCGGCGTTGAAATTGCATTCGACCCCACAGGACCACGTCGCTGGCCGTCGCGGGTTCATCACCGACGGGCCGATCGCCCGCGATCTCTCCGAGCAACCGGCCGGGCGGCACCCACTCGAACTGCACCCGATCGATCCTCAGCCGACTTCCAACCAGGTCGCTCACAGCCTCGGACAACAGCGCCCGCGGCCCTTCGCGAAACGGTAAGAACAGGTTCAAGGCGAACGCCTGCGAACTGCGCAGGTGCGCCGCCTGCCGGTGAAGGCGCACGTGATCGGCGCGGATCGCCGCCGCGGCGAGACCGCGATAAGCCGAGAAGATTCCGTCGGTCCAATGGTCCCAATAGCGCGATCCGGATCCGTCCACCTGCGCTCGCCACGATATCATGTGCGCCTGGAGGCGCGTGGCGAACGGCGTCTTCCCCGCAGAGGTAGATAGGCTGGACACGGTTCATTCGGCACACAGTTACACTGCTTGTCCCGTAGCCTACCGTCCACTGACAGACCGCTGATTCGACGTCCGATCGCAAGGCACGCATGCGGTACCTGAAATCCTTGGAATATGCTACAGAAGCTCCGCTTCTGTTCCAGCGGGTCGGCCCCACTTGTTGCAATGAACACCACTTGGCATCTAGGTCATCCCTGCGTCAATAGGTGAAAGAGTGGTGTCTGGATAGACGGGTCCCACGCCCCATCACGATGCACACTACTCTTCGACTTATTTCGAGCTTATCTTTTGAGCTGCCAATCTGGAGCCCCTGCGCGCAGCGAGACGCGTGACGTGCGCACGCGCGTGCGCGAGACGGTCAATTCGTGGTGTGTCTGCTGGGCATCGCACGCTGCCCGCCCAAGAATCTGTCGCGCCATTCGCCGGCTGTCGAGGTCAGTGATAGGTGGACGAATCGTGGTGGCATGGTCGGATCACGGTCTTGCGGCTGACGGTCGATTGTCGGGTTTGCCCGCCAGCCAGAAGTAGCCATATGTTTCTGTGGACACTGGAAGTTTCATCCGATGCCCCTTTGGGGGCACATCATGTACGACATGCCCTCATTGCCAATGCCGCCGCAACGGTCTTGGTGGGTCATTCACCGTCGTCTCGTGCTATGACGATGTGGTACTGCCACAGTCTTCGCAAGGCCGTAATGGCCGAGTTTCGCCGGGACTATGACTTACGGACACGAAACCGGCTGGATCAGGATGGTCCAGTCGGTGTGTGGGTCTACGCTCAGTCGCACCTGGCCTTCGGGAATCGTCGCGTAGTCCGAGTCTTCGCGGCCGGGGCCTACTTGGATGATCCGGTATTCCCCACCGGACCAAATTCCCCCAGATTGACCTGTGTGATAGTTCACGCTTACCTGGCCCTCTTGGCTCGGCGTGGGGCGGATCACTTCAAAGATCCAGAGTCCGGCCTCCATCTCGATCACGACCTCCTCGCCGGCCGCACCGTTCACAGTCCAGAGTTCTTTCGTCTCTGACGTAACCGAATGCTCCGTCTCGCCAAGGCTTGGGTTCGTGAACCAGTACACGGCGTAGGTCGCACCGAAGGCCGACCAGATTTGCCCGGCCGCGATCAGCACCGCAGCCACGGCAATGACCGTGAGGGCAATCCGCATGCTTCGATCCTGCATGACCATCCTCCTCGTTCAGCCGTCCAGCAGGGCTAGGTGATCTCGTTGGGACACCAGCGCCGCAGAATGTCGATCGACCAGGCCCGGTCGCCCCTGACCTCGATCCGCATGGGGCCTCCGGGGAACGTGCCGTCATACTCCCGAGCTTTCGGCCACTCGTCTGGATCCACGATCGTGAGCACGTTCATGAAGCTGTTCCAGGAGGAGCTCGCCGCCGAGTTATAGCTCGTGATCGCGATCGGCGACTCATCCGACGCCCCGAGGAATTCATAGACGCCTGGCCGCAGCGTGAAGTTCTTGGTCTCGCCGGCCTCGCCGTTGAGGTGGATGACGGTTTCCGCGACCACCGGTTCGGCCACAATCTCAGCCTCGCGCTCGACCGTGTGGCGGGTGGTCGCGAACGTGACCACGCGCATGGCCACGTTGACGGAATTTACGATCTGCGTCAGCGCGATCAGGACCAAGGCGCCGGCGATCACCGCGAGCGAAATGCGCGTGCCTCGGGTCAGCATGGTTAGGCTCCCTTTTTTCGTTCTGCCACTGAAAGTTGGTTACCCCAAGAGTAGGACGCACGTCGGCTTCAGTCCCAAGCCCGTGAGTTGCGGCCAGAGTTCAAGCGCCTCGGCCAGACCCAAAGGACATCTACGATTTTCTCGGCTTCGTGGTCATCGAAGCGGGAATGAAGGATGTCGTGCCTGGAAACTTCGTGGGTTTGCTTCACGACGAGAGACTGGACGGCGGCGTAGCGTCGCAGCCTCAGTGCTGGGACATTGGGCACCTAAAGCAATACCAAGCCGTGGACCAGTGTCGGCCACTTCACCGACAGACAGCCCCTGCTCGCCATCGCCCAGATGCGGTTCAGGCGAGCCGGCGACCGAGCTGGCCGCTCACATTTAAGAAACCAAACAGGCCGCTTCCTGACATGTAACGCTCCGACTTCCGTCGAGAGCCGGGAGGGGGCGGAGTGGTGGTTGGATGCGACGAGCCCGCCATGGCGTCGTGGGGTGAAGGCAAGCTGAGCTAGGAGACGTCGATGAGCCTGCCGACCTGGTGCATGGCGGCGATGCGGTCGTGGCCGAGTTCAGTGAAGCCACTGCTGGAGTAGTGGGCGCGCTAGCCGTCGCCGGCATGGGTGCTGATGGAGTGGGTGATGTTCATGGTGCGGACGCCGACCCGGTAGTGCAAGGGCAGCAGGTAGATGCCTTGTTCGAGGGCTTCAGAGTTCTCGATGGCGAAGACAGCGGCGACCTTGTCGGCCGCCTTGGCGGCCAGGGTGTCGACGGCGGTGAGGGCCAAGGCCATCTGGTCGGCGTGGATCTGGCTTTGGGTGTTGAACCAGCAGAAGCCGTGCAGCACCTAGGTGACGTGGCTGCCCCCGGCGCACGCGCCGTCGACCTGCAAGTACCCAGCTTCGGTCCCAGCCTCGCGCATGGCGGGGAGATCGGACTGGATGGAGATTGCGGCGGTGTCGCCCGGGCCACGCAGGTAGCCGATCAGACATTCAGGCTCGGGACAGGGAGGAGCGTCGGGAGTCGGCCACGATTCGGCCGCTGCGGCGGACGATGCCCCCGATGGGGTTCTAGTGGGAGTCGATGACGACGGCGTTGACGCCGAGACTCGCAGTGGCGCTATTCTCACTTGCCGGCGCTCCCCGCGTGAAGCGCCATTTCGTCATTATTCAGCAGCGGCACCGTAAACAACTAAGGGGAGCGTCATGTGGAGTTCAACGGTCGAGAACAACGTTAGGGAGATTCTGGGCGGCGTTTACTACCGTCCCGACCGGCATCATCACCTCGGACGCCCATTCCTCACCGCCTACCAACTCGCGATCGAGTATGACCGACGCTTCCCAGCTCTGCGCAGACAGCTTGGTCTGCCGATCGGCGGTAGCAGCGCAGGCGTGAACCGATCGCTGCCACAGTGGCTGGCGCGAAATCTGTCACAGCGCATCAGACATGGGGACATTACGGACATCGAAGGAGGGTTTCTGTCAGATCTCCACCGGGCCGACATTTCGTTCAATGGCCCCGAAGGATCCGTTCGCTCATCCGTAGGGGACATCTCGATGTTCAGGCTGATTGAGTGAAACGGCCTCAAGCCACTGTTGGACCGTAGCGGCGACGCGATTTGTCGCAACGGGATTTTTAGCTGCGGTGGCTGACGACTTTGGCGCGTTGTTCAATGGACATGCTGTTCGGCCGGACGCTGTCGTTCGCGACGGGAGTGTGAGGCGCATCAAGGGTTCTGACAATGGCCGCTAATAGGAGTCTGCTCAGTTTCATAGCACAGCGGTATACGAGTGACGTGGAAGATGTGGCGACGGACGCGCTGGCTCTTGTCTTGTCGCATGCGCACTCGGCGAGAGGGGTGTTGTCCGAGCTGCTTGCGGAAACCTCTGGGACGCTGCCGATCGGGAAGGTGCGGTCCTGGGGGGATGGTTGCGCATGGGGCCGTGCCGGATCTGGCCTGCTGGGACGAAAACGGCAACCTGGTGGCGTTCATCGAGTCCAAGTTTTGGGCGCCGCTCACCCGGCACCAGCCGGTCACGTATTGGAAAAAACTTTCGTGCGAGAAACCGGCCGTGCTGCTGTTCTTGGCGCCAGCAAGCCGTGTAGACGACGGCTCGTTGTGGGGTGAACTTGAGAGCCGCTTGCAAGCCAAAGGCCACAAGTTGGGCTGTGCCAAGAGGAGCGACGATCTGATTGCAGCGCCGTCGAAGACTTGTCAGCGCCGGTTGATGCTCACCAGTTGGGAATCTCTGCTTGCCAAGTTGGCGCACAGTGCGAAAGACAACGGTTGTGATCAAGCGAGCTTTGAGATTGCTGAACTGCAGGGGCTTGCCGCCGACGCTATCGAAGGCGAGAACCCAATGCGCGCAGCCAACCTCAAGCGACTGGTCACCATCGCTGTGGAGCGAGTCGAGCAATCGGGCTGGGCCAATACCGATGGATTGAGTGCTTCCAAAGAGTTTATCAGATATGAATCGAGACGATTCGATTTCGACGGCAAGTATCTTCGCCTTGGGAGTGTATTCGCTTGGGTCGGGATCGACTTTGCAGCCGCGAAATACAAAGAAAGCCCCGTATGGCTTAGCTTCCGGGACTCCCAGAGTGTCAGCCTGAGTTTGGAAGAGGTGCGCGGTCGTGTCGGCTCGTTGGCGGAACCAAGGTTGGAGTGGCGAAGCCATCGAGTGTGCGTCCCTATCGTCTTGCCCGCCACTGGTGACCGAGAGGCCGTTCTTGACGCCATGGTTGACCAGCTAACGTGCATCGCCGAGCGTCTCGGTCCGAAGGCTCCGACCTATCGGGATTCGAGCTGATCTCAGCGACGATCAGAGAGCCGCGTGACCTGAATCGAAAATCTGCCTCGCGAGACCGAGACAGATAGACGCCTGGTCTAGGGTCGCGAGCGGAAACTACACCTAGCCTTGAGGGACTAGTGGCCTACGGGCTGTGGGGTTAGAGTCCGGACGCCGCCGCCAAACACGTGGGTGCCCCTCGGCGCCCCCGGTGTAGACCCCAAGTTAGTCCGCGAGGCCAGGAGAAGCTTCGTCTGCCGCCAATGCTAGTGCTTCCCGACTGCGGCGAGTTTGGACACAGCGGACGGACGTTTAGCGGACGCGGGGCTCTTGAGGCGAGCATTGACACGTGAACTGGCTCGGGTCGCAACAACTGCCCGTCGTCAAGTGCAACCGAACGCCCCCTTCCGTCCCACCGGGCTGGCTCACGTCTGGTCGGACGGTAGCTGACCGCAACGCGGGTCATCCGAGTGTCATCTCTGAGTTCGGATTGGTGAGTCTCCGGATCATTCGCCGCCGGCCACGGGGGCATCGGCGGGTCATAGGTGAACAGATCTGTGATCAACGTTAGAGGCGGTGGCACAGGCGAAGTCTGACCGACGGCAGCCACTCGTGGCTCAGCAGGCGGAGACCGCCGCAGCAGTTGCGTCGTTCGCGTCACATCCTGCAGAAGGAAGTCGACCTTGCTCCTGCACAGGCTGGCACAGAGCTGGCTTTCCTGTCACCCATTGGTTACATAAGATGTAACGTATGGATGACGTACCGACCCGGTCGAAACCGGACCGCGCGGCGCTCTTCGTAACGGCCACCGCGCAGCACGGGTTCTTCACCGCCCGCCAGGCCGCGCAGGCAGGCTTCAGCCGCCGCATGCTCGCGCACTATGCGCGATCAGGCGAGTTCATCCGCGAGCGCCGGGGAATCTATCGCTTCCGCGACTATCCGGCCTCTCCGCATGCCGCCATCCAGACTGCATGCCTGGCCGCTGGCGCGGCGGATGCCGTCGTCTCACACGAAAGCGCGCTGGAATTGCACAACCTCTCTGATGTCGTGCCGCGCACGGTTCACCTGACCGTGCCGCGAAGCCGCCGCGGGTGGCGGGCCCCCGCGGGCGTCACCGTCCATACCGCCACACATCCGCCGAAATCTGGTGAGGTGGTTGAGCGCGCCGGGCTCCCGGTGACGGCACCTGCCCGGTCGATTGCCGATGCGGCGGCGTGGGGCACCGCCCCAGACCAAATCGTGACCGCCGTCGTCGACGCGATGGACCGGGGGATGACCACAGTCGAAGACCTGCACACCGCAGCTCGCAACCGCGGGCAGCGCGTCGCCGACCTGGTCGGACTTGGCCTTTCGGAAGTCGACTCCCGATGAGGTATGCCACCGCCACGGCCTTTCGCGATGCGTTGGAACATCGACTTCGCGCGCGGGCGACCGAGCACCAGGTGGGCGTCAACGTGCTGCGCAAGCAGGTGGCGATCGATCGATTCCTCGCACGTCTAACGATCGCCGCCCCTGGTCGCTGGGTAGTGAAGGGAGCATACGCGCTCGACCTACGCCTCGGTTCCCGAGGTCGAGCGACGCGCGACGTTGACCTCACCCGAACCGACAGCGCAGAGGAGGCTCTGCGCGACATGCACGAAGCAAGCGCAACTGTTGGTGACGACCACTTCCAATTCGCCGTCGAACTCTCGAGGCGGAGTCTCCGGCCAGACAACGAGCAAACCAGTCGCTTTCGCGTCGCGGCAGACCTCGCCGGCCGGCGGTTCGACGACTTTACGGTCGATATCTCCTTTGGCGAACATATGGAGGACGACCCGGACCTCATCGAGGGTCCCGACTCTTTGGCCTTCGCTGGCATCCTGCGGACGCGAGTCCCGGCCATCCCGCTCGAACTTCAGATCGCCGAAAAGGTCCATGCCTACACCCGTATCTTCGGCACTGGTCGGCGCAACACTCGCGCCAAGGATCTCGTCGACCTGGTGCTCATCGCTCGAACGTCGAAGTTACGAGGACCCGAACTCTCAGCAGCTTTGCGATGGACGTTCACGACGCGCCACACACATGAACTCCCGGAGGCGCTGCCGAACCCGCCAGCCGAGTGGGCGGTCCCCTATCGCCAGCTCGCAGAGACGGTCGGTGTTCCGGTCGACCTCGCCGGGGCACACTGCCTCGCCGCCAACCTCGTGGGACCGGCGCTCCGGGACACCTCCACCGGCATGTGGGAGCCCACCGACCAGGACTGGCAGGGGCAGAGGTCGCGCGCCTAGCGTCCCACCCTACTCGGGTCAGACCCAATGGCCGGCCTCATCGGGACGCAGACGTCGAGGCCAGTTTCCTCGCTTAGTCGGCCGTCCTGGCCGCCGCGTGCAGATTTCTGAGCGACCACGACTCTCAGGTCTGTCGGCTGCACGCTCGCCCAGCTGCGAATCCCTCGTGACATCACACCGAGTCGACGGCGGTACCAAGTCCAATGAGCCTCGCGGTCCTTTAGCCGCACAAGCCTTCCAAGGACCTGATCGATTTGCTCCAGTCAGTCGGCGCATCAGTTGCAGGGCAGACCGCACGCGGTTTCGCAAGTAGCCAGCCGTCATTCTGAAGGCTAAGGACTTTCGAAGTCCCGTGACCCAAGTCAGCAGTTCGTCCCATATTTGGGGCCACAAAGCTCGGGGCCGCTCGCGACGTGTCAAAGAGTGGCACCGCCCTGGCCGGCAGGCGCATCGAAAGCCCATAGTCCATCCTGCTAACGTCATTCGCACCTGACAGATCGACAGCCGTCGGTCGCGCCAAACGCTCCGGGCTCATCCCTACTTACCGCGGGGCCGACAGAGCCCCTTCGTCACCGGCGAGAAGATCCACAATGCAAAGGCGTAGTAGTCTGCTTTCGCCGTCACCCATGAGTGTGCATCCGCAGTCTGCATGGTAGTCCGGTATGCCTAGACTCAGGCGGCAAAGTGGCGTAGACATAGTACTTCATGTCCGGTCTCGGAAGAGCTTATGAGGGGAGTCGACAACGCCAGCCGAGTCAGCTTGTTTCCGGAGCGTGAGCGGCATTCTCCATAGAAGACTGCCCTCCGCAAGCCCCAAAGCTGAAATCTCCAATGGGAAGGCAGCCAAGATAGTGACTGAGCGTCAAGTCCGTAAGGCGCTAAGGACTCTGGCGCGCGAAGTACGCAGTCATGACTCGAATTGGTACGAGACGTCACACCTGTGGAAGTCGATTCCAGCGCATCTACACAGTCTGATACATGACTCCTTTCCTGACGAAGACACTCCGAAACTAACTCTATCCGGTCAAGCCTACTGGTCATACCACGAGGCACTCGACCCAATGTTGGAACACCGACGCGAAAGGCACCTGTCGAACACACAGGCCGACAAAGAGCTCGAAGAATTCCTTTGGACCCTCTGTTGCGAGCTTGCGCTTATCGAACCCCTAAAGGACACGTCGGCTCAAAACAATAGAATAAGATCCTTTCTAGATGACATTCATATTGGGGCTTATGTAGCAGAGTGCCTAAGTCCTCGGGTCAGACAGACGGTGAATCTCGGCTCTGGGTGGGAGGGGCTATTCTAGGCTGACCGATCGAAGTCCTGCATGAAGGACTCGAGTCTCTCGTGGAGGAACCGGAGCAATGTCTGATCAAGAGGATCAAGCCCATAGAGCTCAGAGCGACAAGTTTCCTCAACTAGGGTCCGAAGCCTTTCGTGACTACGTGGAGGCAATGAATCGCGTGCATCAGGCACGTCTAGCTCATGTACGAGTTGAGCGACGATCGAGAGCAGAGCCCCGAGGGCCGGAGGCATGATAACCGGGCCGTCGTGATTCTGAGACATAGAGAACCGCCTGCGGACTTAGGACTTGGGCTTGGAGACCTGCTTGATCTCGACCGGCTGAATTAGATCCCGAACCGTGGCCGCGAAGTCTTGGGACACGCGCAGATCTTGCTCGAGTTCGCGCTTGGTCGGCCGATACGCCTCGTCCACGAGATCTACTCGCCGACGCTTGGTCTTGCCCTTTGGCATCGCGCCCTCCCGGAGCCTATGGGTCCCTAGAAGCTACGACACGGGCGAATACGCTGAGCGTCGCCACATAGGACTTTGAGCATCCAGCGGCCCCGAGTGGAGGTCGCTGGGGAACCCTATGTGGCAATAGTGGATGCTCGCCCAGCGCGAACCATTCGGGGCCGCGTCTTGGGAATTATGTACGAGAGTGCCGCCACTCCAAGGGATTGGGCGCGAGCGGACGAAATAGTCGCTTGAGGCCGCTGGGTGGGTGTGGCGAGTCTAGCCGAAGAACAGCGGGAGCAGGGCTCGCTGACTGAGCTGCCAAAGGGCCTGAGGCTTGTCGTCAACCGTCAGAACACACGTTGCAGTTTCTGACTCCCACTGGTGCGCGACGGTAAACGTCTCGCAGCCCCAGCCTTCGACCTCGATCCGCACCACGATAGTCTCGTCCTGGACGTGAAAGACGGCACTCGCGTTCGCGGCATCATCCTGCCCGTGGACACCGAACATGTAGGCCCGGTCATTCTCGACACGAAAGCGAAGGTCAGACGCGCTGTGGGAATTGAACTGATCTACATCGGTCCGAGCGCATTCGCGGAGAAGCTTGAGGACTCCTGCTGTGGTACAGGCCGCGCGTCGCTGGACCCAATCGACATCCTCGTTGTCACGAAGGATGGATTTGGTGGGAACCATAGGCGAATCCGTAACGCAACCAGCCAGGTCTACCGAATACCCAGGACGATGGTGCTCGTAGCTGGCCCGCACGGGGATGGAATCGACCTGAGGTAGTCTGGGAATGAACCTAAAATGGAGATGCACCGTGAGCGAGGAAAGCAAGAGCCAGCAAGGGCCGGAGCGGCGGTCAGTCGAGAACCTGGGTGTCGACCCTGTCGCCGTAGCAGAGGCGGTAAGTGGCATAGTTGATGTAGTCGGGGCCGCGGACAACAACGTCGGCGCCATTGCGGACGGCGTGTCACAGGCACTGCCATCCGCACGGCCAATGGCCAACCAGGCGAAGTCCGATATAGGGAAGGCTGCGAATGTCGCGTCTGAGGCTGCCAAGCCATTAACCGCCGCCCACGTCAGCATCGTCGAACAACTCTCAAAGCGGTCAGCGCGCCAGAGCAAGTAAAACTGGCCACTACCGGATAACCGAACAAGCAGCGAACGCTCGTCCTGCTACGGTAGAATTGTCGCGGGAGGACATGAGCGTGTCGGGACCCGGGCGCGGCTATCGCGCTGACATTTCCCTCAGGCAGCTGTTTCGCATATTCCCGAACGACCAGCGGGCCGAGGCCTGGTTCATACAGCAGCGTTAGCCCCAGGGCGTGGTCTGCCCGCACTGCGGATCGTTCAATGTGCAGACCGGGGCCAAGCACAAGACCATGCCGTTCCGCTGTCGGGAGAAGGAATGCGGCAAGCGCTTCAGCACCAAGACCGGCACGGTCATGGAGGGCTCGAAGCTGGGCTACCAGACGTGGCTTGTGGCGTCCTACATCCTCTCGACCAGACTCAAGTCGGTTTCGAGCACCAAGCTCGCGCGTGATCTCGGGATCACCCAACGCTCCGCCTGGTTCCTGGCGCACCGACTGCGGGCTGCGCTTGCTGCTGAACGCCAGGCATTCACCGGCCCGGTGGAAGTCGACGAGACCTATGTGGGTGGGCGCCTCAAGAACCGGTCCCGGGCCACGCGCGAGCGGAGGGCGAATGAGATTGGCTGGGGTGGCGTCGCGGGCAAGGAGCCCATCGTGGGCGTCCGGGACCGCGCGACGGGCCATGTGGCGGCTCGGGCCATCGAGATTGCAGATCGTGTGACCCTTGAGGACTTCCTCGCGGAGCACGCAGCGCCAAGCGCCACGGTTTACTCAGATGGCGCATCCCAGTACCGGCGGATTCCGTTTGCCCATGAGACGGTCGAGCACGCGGATGAGTATGTCCGCGGGGATGTCCACACGAATAGACTGGAGTCCTTCTGGTCAACCATCAAGCGAGCCTACAAGGGCACGTTCCACAAGCTCTCACCCAAGCACCTGGATCGCTACGTCCAGGAGTTCGCGGGCCGGCACAACCTGCGGGAGCAGGACACGATCGAGATGCAGGCCGCGATCGCGGCCTGCATGAGGGGAAAGTGCTTGCGCTACCGGGAACTCATCGCGCCGAATGGTCGGCCGAACGGGGCTCGGCCTCAGTCTGCTGCCGCCAATAGGTCTGGGCCTTATTGATCCCGTCCATGATCTGATTGGCTGGGGTGTCCACCCTGACGAAGATCAGGACGTTCCACGGAGCATCCGGTGCTGGATAGTCCAGGTCCGCGTGCAAGCCCCACTCGGACGGGAGTCGGGGTGCTCCAGGCTGGACACGCCTGAAGTGGAGATCTTGGCCATCGTGGTCCAGACTAAATAGGTACGGTTTGACGTTGCCCATGGACACCACCTCGGTTAGACGGCATGCCATAATGCCCTAAGCGACTACACGCGCTTGAAGGAAGTATGCCCGGAAGTAATGTGCTCGACGCGAATGTGTTCTATCCCGTCGTGGGGCTGCAGACCACCATACTCACTGTTCTCGTCGGGTGGATGCTGACTGAGGATCGGTACCTGCGAAGTCGGATGGATAACTTCATGGACCGAGAGCGGAAGCGCGTGGCATGACCGACGAACAGCCGAGTCTCCGCCGGCGCTATACCGACCCGAACACAGACGAGGTGTTCGATGTGACCTATCGAGAAGGGCGCATGATCATCTCGGACGGGCTTCGCCAGGTGGAGGTGTTCGGAGAGAGGGACAGGATGGGTAGGGTTTATCGGCTGGACCTTGAAAAGAACTCGCCCCACTACTACCCATACGAGCGCTTCAACGAACCAGTAGAAGCCATAGCTGCAGCTTGCGACTTTCTCTATAAGATCCGCGGCTCAGACTATGATCCGTCGGTCCCGTTGGAGCGGTTTGTGCGGGAGCTTCCCGAGGCGTCAGCGTAGCTCGGTTCCGACGCACCCGTGGTGGCCGGTTGTGGCACTGGCGCCCAACATGCCAGTTCTGGCCGCGCAATGGCTATAGCGTGAGGACGGCTCTCGGCCCGTCGGACCAACGCTGCGCCCAGACGAGATAGATCGGAAGAACCACGAGGGGGCAGGCGCCCTCGCGGTGCTACCAACCGGCTTGGTCGAGCGAGTCCATTTCTTCTCTGATGATGTCCCGCAGGGAGCCGAGGACCTCGTCGGGATCCCGCCAGCGGTAGCTGGCTTCCCGGATCCCGCGCTCGCGCGTCGCCCAGCGGTCGTACTCGGCCTCGCGGTCGATGAGCTCGTCCTAGTGGGGCACGAGAGGTTCGAGCACAGCAACACCTCCAGAGTTCGACGGTCCATTCTAGCCGCCAGGATCGTCAGCCCAATCCTGAGGTATCGCATTGGTCAGTACGACCAGTGCCAACATTCTTCCGTACGGCTCCTCCAGAACCACACATAGGGTTCACACGCACCGAGCGTTTGCCATTGCCGGGCGATCTCTGCGACATGTCGGTTCCCAGTTAGCGCCGATTCGCCAAGGCTGCCAGGCCCGGTAAGCGAGGGCCGCCTCAGCTCCGACCCCACTTCGTAAAGCCTGCGGTACAGCTGCTTGTATGACGCAAGGGCTGCCTCAGCCTCCCACTGTATGAACCACAACCACGGGAGCGGCACCCCTAGAACGGAATGTTCAGCATCTGTTTGTGCAGCTCGAGCAACCGCCTCTGCGAACGCCTCGAGAGCCCAGATGACGTGCGTCAGATCAATCAACATTTGCGCCGCGAGGTCGGGCGGAAGCTGCGAGCCGATCCATGACCGGCTTGCCAGAACGCTGAGCGTTCTGTTGTTCACCCCGTTCCAGACAAGCGCCAACTCCCGGTACGCCTCTTGCATGCTGGGCTCCGCTTCCGGAGAGTTCGCACGCACACGATCGGCCTCGAGAGCCACCGCCGACGCGACAACGCCTGTCAACAAGATTGCGAACAGGAGCCGACACGTGTTCTTCACGATCCGACTTCTCGCTCAGGGTTGCTGGTCCCGGGGTCTTCCATCATTTGGCGGAGGAGCAGTTCGATGTCGTCCAGCACTCGCATGGTTTCGTCGACGAGAGGGACAATCGCTATCCCGTTCGAGAGCGCGAAGGCCATGTCGAACATCAAGTCCGCTAAAGTCCCGTTGGATCTGTGGAGACCGGTCGCCCACGCCTTTCCGTTGTGCCGGGCCGCTTGACCGAACTCGAACTGGGCGTCCTGGAAATCAATCGCGGCCTCGACGAACAGGTCGGCGGCTTCTTGGATTCGGCCAGCCCGGTGGCGGGCAATCGCGGAATCCACGCGGATCAGGGCTGTTCGCTGGATCTGCCGGTACTCGCCAGCGGAGCGGAACGGCAGAATCGCGATTGCGTGTGGGTCGGGAGACGCCTGCGGCGTTCTGAGCGGAGGTTCGGCCGAGGGCTCACCGCACCCGAGCAAGAGAAGGACTGAGACACCGAGAACCAGGGCAATCGAGAACAGGCGCCAGAGCACAGCGGCATCCTCCCGGATGCCCGGTGGCAAAGACGCGGGGAATTATGTACGAGAGTGCCGCAGCGAGCGGCTCGACCCCAAGATCTGAATCCGTTGGAACGGGTGGGAGTGGTTCAACTTGCTCCTGGATCGCGTGTGCGGCTAGCCCGCCCTTAGGGTGCGGCGCGGCCTTCCAGCTGATCGAGCCGACGCGCGGCCTGGACCCGGCCCCGTTGATTCTCCGCGATCGCCTCCCACTGGGTATTGCTCACCTCGAGCAGGCGCCGGTACCGGTCCTCCAGGTTCTCGAGCTTGTTCAGCAGGAGGTTGAGCTCGGCCCGCGTGGCCGGCTGGTCCTGGTCCAGCCGCTCGCCTGACATCCGGACAGGCACGTGCCGCACGACCCGCTGGCCGTCCACATCCACGACCTGGATCTCGGCTGGCGGGACATCCCGGACCTCGACTTCAATCTCGGGTGCCCGGAACACCCCCAGGATCACGGCGAGCCAGTACCCGATCGCCAGCGTGCACAACAGATTCGTGAGCAAGATCGTGATCAGCATGGCCATCACCCTGCGGCTCACTGACATACCAGTCCTCCCGTGTCAACCGGCCCAACCTAGTCCAGCGTGCCCATTCCTTCGAGTGGCGGCACTCTCGTACATAAGCCCCCACGTCGATGTCCATTTAGCGAGGCATATCACATGAATTCGGCAGCATGAGTTGTGGGATGGCCACTGTTTACCGGCGACAAGTAACTGTGGTGTGTCTGCGCGCCGCCTGTACGGGGTCATGTGTTCGACTTGCGCTGCGACATCGCGGGGCTGGTACCAGACTGGAAGACTCGGGTGGTCGAGTCGAATCTGTGGAGTATCTCAGATGAGCTCGGCTATCGAGTCGTCAGACCTGTCGTTGTAAATTCAGCTGCCTGTTACCCCGGCACCACGAATCGAGCGGTCCCTACTTTGCGTTGTTGAAGGGACAGCGTCGTATCTGCCGATTGCAACCGAATGTGGCCTTCCATCCCACCGGGCTGACACACAGCCGGTGGGATGGAAGGCGACCGCGACCTAAGTCATCCCGGCGTCATCCCCGGATCCAGCCAGATAGGCGTCCAGGTCCTGCGCCGCCGCCCTTTGGGAGGTCGGCAGCGCGTGGGCGTAGAGGTTCGCGGTTGTCGTCTTGGTGCGATGGCCCAGGCGTTCGCTGACCACCGGGAGCGCGTGTCCGCGCGCCAGGAGCAGCGATGCGTGTGTATGACGCAGGTCGTGCAACCGCAGCGTCGGAGAAAGACTCGCTCGCTCGAACGCCGCCTTGACCCACCGATGGACCGTGCTGAAGTGCAGCGGCCGGCCAGCGGCATTGGTAAACACAAGGCCCTGATCAGCGTCGACGCCCTCGGCGCGACACCGCTGAGCCATCTGCTGCGTCTGCCGCTGCCGTAGCGCCGCCAGACCGAGAGGGCCGAGGTCCACGCGACGCTCCCGATGCGTCTTCGTCGGTCCCAGTACCAGGCCCCGCCCGGGCATGGGCGTCAGGCCTCGGCGCACGATCACGCATTCGCCAGAGAAATCGACATCCGGCCAGCACAGGCCCAAGAGCTCGCCGCGTCGCAACCCGGTAAGCACCGCGAGCACTAGTAGCGGATAGACCGGCTGAGACCTGTTGACCTCGAAGAGCTGCCGGACCGCCGACCGATCGAGCACAGCAACCGCCCGCTGGGGGATGCGTGGTAGTTCCACGCGGGCCGCCGGGTTGTGCGGCACCAACTGCCAGATGACCGCCTGCGCCAAGGCCTTATGCACGACCGTATGGATCAGGTGCACCGTCGCCGGCGCCAAACCCTGCGCCACAGCGCGATCGCACAGACTCTGGACATCGACGGGTGTCACACGACGCAACGGCAGTCGACCAAAATCCGCTGTGATCCAGCGGTCCACGATGCCCGCATACCGTGCATACGTGCTGGGCCGCCGATGCAGGCGTACATGTGGCAGCCAGCGGCTTCGCAGGTATTCGGCATGCGGTGCGCGGCCGCCGCTCGCTGCGACGCCGAGTTCAACCTCCAAATGAAGGTTCGAAGCGACGCGTTGGGCGTCCCGACGCGTGCCTCTCACCGTGCGCGATCGATAGCGCTTGCGGCCGCTTTCGTCGCCACCGTCGTACACGCGAACACGCCACGCTCCACGTCGTACACGTTGAATTGAAGCCATGAATTGACCACCCTTGGTTTGGTTTCCGGGATGTCGCAGTGCGCATCAACCGGAACTGGATGTCGGAGAGCCGCAAACTCGCGGCTCGGGAAGCGCAGTTGGACCTACCGGCTCGAAAGGCTCGTTCGAGCTCTTATGCCACTGCTGGCACTCAGCCTCAGGAAGCGATCTGCGCCTCGGAATCGCCGACCATTTCGTAGCTGGCATCGAAGCGGGCGACTATGCGTCGACTTTCGCTCACGCAATCGCCGCTCTGGGGCACTGCCTATATCGACTGCGCGGACAGGCCGTTGCCCGAAACCGGACCGGATCCGACGGTCACGACATCAGGCCATGCTCCTGCATGCTGAACGACCGCGCACCGCCGATAATCACGTGATCGAGCAGCTGGATCCCTAGCAGATCGGCCGCGCCGACCAGCGCCCGCGTCAGCTCCGTGTCTTCGGCGCTCGGCGTCGGGTCACCGCTGGGGTGGTTGTGACAGACGATCAGGCGGGGAATGGCTGCCGCGACCGCCGGCCGCAGCACTTCGGCTGGGCGAACCAGCACGGCCCGCACGTTCCCCTGGTAAATCACCCGCTGGCCGACGACGCGGTGCGCGGTGTCCAGGAGCAGCACCCGCACCTGCTCCTGGGCCAGCCCCGCCATCTCGGGCCCCAGCAGGCGCTGCACGTCATCGGGGCCGCTGATAATGGGCCGTCGGTCGTCCGTTGGGTCAGGGCGGGTTTCGACGCCATAGCGCAACGTCAATTCGTGCAGCAGGCTCAGGTTGCATCGCAGCGAGTCGAGCAGCGCGTCGTCGCAGGTGGACGTCTTCGATTCCGTCATGTCAGCCTCCATATGTGTTGAGTGCGCAGGTCCGGGGCCCTCCCTGATCCCGGGCATCGCCATGGCGCCGCGGCATCGCGGGAACGCCCCGTTGGGCGTCACGTGCCGTCGGTCGCAGGCGCCGCGCCCGTGCGGCGCGGCGGCCGCGGACCGACGTGCGGTTGGTCACCAGTTCGCTCGCTAGGTCCGCCGGTCATCGGCTGCGCCGCACGGCGCGCGGCCAGACCGCACCGAACCGACGTGCCCTCAGGTCCGTCGGAAGGTGTTCACCACGCCGGCCAGCAAAGGCGCCAGCGCTGCCGGCGACGGGCAGTCGATGAAGCGGCCGGCAAACAGCTCACGCATCGCCGCGCGGTTCTTGGCCTCCAGCGCCACGCCGAGCCCCAGCACCTCGATCCGTGCGTCGGCCGCGCGAGCATTCAGCTGGCGGACCGTGCGCCCATCCTCGGGCTCGCCGTCATGGATCAGGACCAGCACCTTCAGGGCCTCCGGCCGCGGGCGCAGCTGCGCCAGCAGCGCCTCGTAGGACGGGCCGATCCGGGTCCCTGACGTCGCCTGCAGCCCGGCCAGGCGGGCGAGCGTCTGCTCCGAGACCTCGTCGTCGCGCACCATCGGCATGGCGCCCTCGAAGGCCGTCACCGCATGCCAGATGCCCAGCTCGGCACAGGCCAGGTGCAGCGTGGCTGTCGCCAGGCGCGCGGCCTCCATCGCCGCCCCCTGCATCGAGCCCGACCGGTCCAGCAACACCCCCACCGCCACCGCCGTGGGATCCGGCTCTGGCTCGGCCGCGACCACGAACGGGGTGGCGTCCTGGCTGCGGATCGCCGCCCGCACGCTCAGCCGGCCGTATCGATCCGACCAGTCCGGCGTCGGCGCCACCTCCGGCAGCGTGAGCCGCGCCACCAGTTCGCCGGCCAGCGGCTCCGCCGCCCGCAGCAGCGGTCCCGGCGGTGCCATCGTCCACTGGGCGGTGCCGCCGGCGCCCACCAGACCTGCCGGCAGGTCATCCTCGCCGGCCTGCGGCTCGCCCGGCCCCTGCCACGCGGCGGCACCGCCCGGCCGCGGTTCGGCGGCGTCCGATCGGGTCCCGCGGCCGGGGGCGACCAGGACCAGTTGGGGCTCAGGCATCGCCTGCACGAGACCAAGGATCCGCACGATCTCCTCCGCCAGGTCGTATACCCGTCCGGTGTCCGGGGCTACCCACGCCCGCTCCACCAGCGGCCGTACCCGACGCCACAGCCGTCGATTCCGCGGCGATAGCTCGCCCTTCAACGGCTCGTCCAGCCGCTGCGCCCAGCGCCAGTGCAACGCGGCGACCACCACCCAGCGCGGATCGTCAGAGTCCTGCAGGTCGCCCCGCGGCTGGCCCAGCGGGCCGACGACGGCGTACGAGGCCCGACCCACGGCCGTCAACGCCCCGCGCACCGACCAGAATTGCCCGCCCATAATCCGCTCGATCCGCTCATCCTCCAGACAGTTGGCCACCTGGTGCACGACCGGGGCGGCCTCGGCCCGGGGCGTCGTGTAACGAGCATGGCCGACCTCGTGCACCAGCAGGCCCCGGGTGATCAGGTATTGCTGCCGCGGCGGGCCGGCGATGGCCGTCGGATTCACCGCGATCTCGCGACGCTCGAAGTCGCAGACGCCGACCCGGCACACACGCGGATCCACCGTCAGCGCCACCGCGAAGGCGTGGGGGCCCAGAAACGATTTCGCGAACGTCACGAGCTGCCGCTCGACGCTCGGCCACTGCCACCACTGCACCGTCATCGGTCGTCCTCCATGAGTAATGGTCGAGGCCCGCGCGGACACCCCGCGCGGGCCTCAGAGTCTGGTTATGTCAACGCGCGGGTCAGACGCCCGCCGGTCGGTGGTTGGCCACCATCTGCAACAGCAGGTCGCGCGTCTCGGCGTTGACGCGGCCGTCCGAATCACGGCCGGCCACCCCGGGCAGCCACGTCAACAGCGCCGCATCGGCCAGGATCCGTCCCGGATCCCCGGCCCCCTGCAGCGGCTCCTTGACCAGGTCGCCCCAGGCCAACAGCCCGCGCGGCGACATGTCCGCCGGCAGTTGCCGCGTGCGCCGCAGCGAGCGCGTCTCCTGCGCCACCCGGGCCATCCAGGTCGCCACCTTCGCCGGTATCCCCGTGCGCTGGCGCACCAGCCGGGCCTCGGCCTTGGGCTCCAGGTAATCGAACTCCAGCGTCATCGGAAAGCGGTCCGCCAGCGCCGCGTCGATGGGGTTGACTAGGTAGCCCTGCCCCTGGTTCATGGCCATGACCACGATGAAGCCCTCGGTCGCCTGCACCTCGCGCGAGCCGTGTTCGGTCAGCACCAGCGCCCGTCGCGAGATCGCGCCCAGCAGTACGTTCAAGGTCTTGCCGGGCATGCGGTTGGCCTCGTCCACGAAGAGCACCTGGCCCTGCCGCATCGCCTGGGTCAGAGGCCCGTCGGCCCACGTGTACCGGGCCGAGGGGCCTGCGGCCTCGGGGTCATCGCCCACCGCCAGGCGACAGGCCAGCTCCGCCTGCAGCGCGAACGGGTCGGCCGCCGTGGCCTGATCCGGCACGTAGCCGCCCAACAGGTCCACTGGCTGCATGGCCTCGTGGCCTTCGACCGTCCGGAGATCCCGGTGGGCATAGCGAGAGGCCTCGGTCGCGCAGAGCGATTTCCCGGTCCCCCGCGGGCCCACCAGCATGGCGTGCAGGCCGCGCTCCATCGCGAGGACCAGTTGGCCCAGCTGGGCTCCCTGAAACGTCGCCCCCTCGACGCGCCGCGTCAGCGCCTCCGGCAGCCGGCTCGGCACCACCAGCCCGGTGTCCCGGTAGACCGCCAGCGCGTCCAGGTCCGTGAGCAGCGGCGCCAGGTCGTCGGACGCTGGATCAGGCGTGGCCGTGCAGGTCGACTCGACCTCCAGCGTCTGCCGCCGCTCGCGGCCCGGCAGCGGCTCCGCGTCCTGGTAGATCAGCCAGTACCACAGTTCGTCCGCCGCCCGCGCCAACGGGACCGCCAGCGTGTGATCCAGCTCGCGCTCGGCGCCTTCCCAGGCATCCAGCAGCGCCTGCCAGGCGTCCAGCAGGTCGGTAGCCCGCTGGCGTTCCGCCACCGCCTCGAGCAGCACCACCAATCCAAGGTCGGCATCCAGCCGGCGCACGCCCTCAAGGCGTGGCCAGGCAAAGCGCAGCACCCGCTCGCCGCGGGTGTGCCGCCGCGGCCGCCGCCGCACCCACAGCCCGGTCGACGCGTCGACGCCGGTGCGGGCCTCCAACACGTCGCCGCGCAGCGCGGCGACCACGGCCTCGGCGATCGGGATCACACAGGGCGCCGGGCCCTCCCGTCGCCGGGCCTGCCCGGGCAACGGCTGCCCGGCCGCCCACGGCACCAGCGGTGAGCTGGTCTTGCCGTCGCGAAGCTCGGTCTCAATCTCCCATGGACTCGCAATCCATCGGCGTGCCATCGGGGTCCTCCCGTCCGGTCTGGTCATGGCACGCCCGCATGGGCCCGGCCCTCCGCGGGCCGGTACGACCCATGCGGGCGCCGGCCCCGTCAGGGGCCTATCGAATCAGTGCGATCAACGCGTGGTCGCAGGCGCCGGCATCTCCAGCACCTGCGGCGTCAGCTCGGCGATCCAGGCGGCCGCCGTCCGGCGGTCCAGCCGACCCAGGTCGCAGCCGTAGCGCGCCGGCGCGGCGGCCGCCACATCCAGCCCCACCCGCTCGCCCAACAGCCGCAGGGCCTTGAGCTGGATCGGCAGCGGCGGCTCCCCGGCCGTGTGGCCGGCAGACGTCACGTCTGGACCCGGCGACGCCGCATGTCGCCGCGAGCCGCGCGGGCGCTCGATCCAGTCGGGATCCACCGCTACCCGGTGCCAGGTGCCGCGCGCCACGTGCGCGGGCCGGACCCCGCCGGTCAGCTGGCGAATCGCGGCCGCGGCCTGGCGACGATTGAGATCACCAATCGCGACGCCGAAGCGTGCTGGCACCGCCTGCCGCCAGTCCGTCCCCAAGAGCTCCGCCAGCAGCGTCAACTGCCGGTTGCGCGCCGGTCGCTCGCCGTAGGGGACACGGCGAGCGGCCACGGCCCGCGTCTGGCGGGGATGAACCGCCACCTGTGGTGCGGCACCGCCGGCCGACCGGTGCACGGACGGCGCCGGCTGCGGGCCGCGCTGAGCCACGCGTTGCGCTGCCGCCGACAGCCAACGCCAACATCCTGAAATCACGACGCTCCTCCTTCTGTCCTTCACAGGACAGCTAGGGCCCGCCGCGTGGCGTCGCCGGCGGGCCGCGAACCACCAGGTGGTGGCATACCCGCCGGCGGCGCATGCCGCCGACAATGAAACCTCTCGCCCAACGCGACCTCCCGTCGCTCGGGCATTCGCCAACGGACGACGATTGCGACCTCCCAGCGCGTCGTCGACCTGATGCCTGTGACGTGGACGCCCTCCCAGCGCCCAGTCATCGCAAACGCTGTCACGGGCCCGCGTCGGTTTGATGGGGCGCGGGTGCGCGACAGGGCAAGTCTGGCAGCGACGGGCTGGATCGCCTATCCAGGTTTCTGTAAACGTGGGTCCTCAATGACCAAGAGCCCGCCGCCAAGGTCAGGTGATTGGCCGCACGGTCGCTCGCGCAGTCGCGGTTGTCGCCTCGGAATCAGAGAGGATCCGAGTGCTGGGTGTCACTACTCAAGGACCGAAATTGCAGTCGTCCACCTGCGAGAAGCGAACGAGTGGGTCCGATTGACCGAGCAGCCCGGTGACTGATCGGAGTGACGACCAGTGATGTTCGGCGCACCCCGCGAGCACGATCGGTCGTGCCGCTGTCGTAGGAATGCCTGTCTCTAGGCACCGCATGTATGAAAGGGGACCGCTGCGAAGTTCGGAGAGCGCTCGCCAAGCGACAGGCGCCTGGAGTTGGTCCCTCGGAGTCTCAGAACGGTGAAGCGGTTTCGCTCTCGATACCAACTGCCTCTTGAGCGTTAGGCGTCGCTCCAATCGCCGCCAGCGGGCCAGTCTCGTTCGGTTTTGTCGCCCTTCAGGGCAGTTGAAACGGGCAAGAGCAGAAAACGCCGGAGCATCGCCGCGACAACATCCAGCGCGGGCAACGTCTGCAGGCCCGAGCGTCTCCAAAACGTCAGCCACTGCGCCTGCTTTCCAGCGTCGGCGCTGAACTCCGAACTCAGACCCACGGGGACTTCGAGAGGCAGCGGCGTCCCGCGACAATCAAACGTGGCCACCAACGCCATAGCCAACGTGTTAGCCCGAAAAGCAAACGTCGTTGCCATGAACCAGAGGTCGTAGAAATCCTTCATTCGGGTGTTGGCAATGCCTAGTCGCACCAGCGCCTCAAACTTCTCCGCCACGACCGTTTCGCGCGGATACGCCTGCAACCGAGGGGCTGGGAATTCGAGTAGCGTCGGGAAGTCGGCTTGTACGACGCCTGGCGTCACTACATCGTCAAAGCCGATATCGACCTGAAGGCTGATTCGTGCTCCGTCGAGATCGGCTGTGAGCCGAACGCGGATCCCAATGGCCGCCTGCCGATCACGAATCGGCTCGGTCCGCAGCGACCCAACCTGGAAAGATAGGCCATCTGGGGGCACATCCATCGCGCAAAGAGTCCGAATGACGGACTGCACAGCCTCCTCTGCCGGCTCCCCAAGACCGAGCAGATCCACATCGCGAGTTGCCCGGTGAGGCGATGCTGACCACACCTCGAAGAGGACCGCCCCCTTGAGCACAAACTGGTCGCGAGAGCCAGACTCACCGAGCCGTTACAGCAGGCGCTCGTTCGCGTAGCGAGTAAGGACGTGGTTGAAGTCCTCCCCCTCGTCGCGCGCTCTAGTCAACAGACGTTGCCGGACTCACGCGGCGATGTTCCGCGGTCGCCGAGGAGTCACAGGATTGCTTCCATATAGGGCTGCATTACCCGCGCCACGCGACAGATGCGCGCATACGCGGCAAGCTCATCCGCGGAGCTGAGCTTCTGGGCCAGGCAGTCCCGGAGGGCTTCGATGGCGACATCCACTCCTACTTTGCTCCGGAATTTGAAGCAGTCCGCCACGGTCTTTGCCGGCCCGTACACGCGCACCGACACCCCGTCGATGACCTCCGTCTGAATCCCGGCGTCTCGCGCCTTTCCCGAGAAGCGCACGATCTGCAGTCCGACGCCAGCTGGTCGCGGCGCCCGGTCCTTAGGACCAATCGCCAGCCAAACCTCAAACGGAGACTGCGTGGTCAGGCCGTGGTAACTCAGCGCGGAGAGCAGGCAGATGACTCCGCGGGGTGTGCGCTTCGCAACTTCAGCCAGAGAACGGTGCTCGCTCGGGGCAGCGTCGGCCAGGGCGTAAAGACCCCGACCCACCTTCTCGAGCACTCCCTCGCGAGCGAGCTGACCGAGATACCGGCCAGGCATCCCCTGGGCCTCGAGGTCGCGCGGACGGGCCAGCCCGGCTCTCTTGACAAGGTCAAGAACCATCGTGCTGCGTTCAGTTCCCATGCGCCAAGGCTTGCGGATATGTCGGGATATGTCAACAAGTACCGACATATACAAAGCCGGGCTGCCCTGGTGTCGTCACGCTCGATGTATCTGGAGTCGGAAGACCAGTTCACGGCGCAGGCGGGCCGAGAACGGCTGGCGTTGGAGACTCAGTCGAAGACCATCGGCGCCGCAGCCCACTGACACGATGTCTCCGATCAGTGAAGGCGCTGGTGTAGTCGGAACTCTCGAAGCTTGTAGAGCTAATCCCTCTTCTGACTCAGTGGACCTGCTGGACTCCTGGTTGCCCAGCCTTCAAGACCAGCGCTCACGAGCGAGAAACCGCTTCGCGCGCGGCCGCAACCAAGATGCGCCCTCCGGCCGAGCGCCATGGAGAACACTCGGGCGGTCCCTTAGAATCCTCTAGGACAACGGTTCGAAACCGACGTCTCGTCGAAATGGCGGCTTCTTTGGCGAGCGGAACTGGGAGTGACAGGCAGCGAGAGCTTCTTGCGCTCTGTGCCATCAAGGGCATCGACTGGCATTTCATTGCGCGGGAGGCGTTGGCGCGAGGGGCGGTAACCCATCTCTTGGAAGGGCATCCCACCGAGCGATCCACTGCTGCAACGCGGGCTCGAAAGCTAGTTCAGTCGACTAGAGACTCACTTCCGGAGCGTCTGTCTAGAGCCGATGATGAGATCGAGCGCGCCCAACGAGCCGGAGCCAAACTCATTACGGTGCTCGACGAGCAGTACCCGGCGAATCTCAAGCTGGTATTCAATCTTCCGCCGTTTCTTTTCGTGCGGGGCTCCTTGTGCCCGGCCGACGCACGTTCCGTAGCAGTCGTAGGTACACGAAAGCCGTCAGCAGAGGGATTGTCGCGAGCCGAAAAGATGGCAGCCATGCTGACGGCAGAGGGCGTGACGGTAATCTCTGGACTGGCGAATGGTATCGACACTGCAGCTCACAAGGCCTCTCTAGAAGCTGGCGGCCGCACAGTCGCGGTCGTCGGCACTGGCATCGCGAGGACGTACCCGCGGCAGAACGAGGCCCTTGCGGACGAAATTGCGGCTACCGGGGCAGTTGTCTCTCAGTTCTGGCCTGGCAGTCCGCCCGCTCGGCACAACTTTCCGATGCGCAACGTCACCATGTCAGGGTTCTGCCAAGGCACGGTGGTCGTTGAGGCGAGCAGCACGTCGGGGGCGAAAATGCAGGCGCGTTTGGCGCTTGAACACGGAAAATTCGCGTTCCTGCTGCGATCGCTGGTGACACGTCAGTCCTGGGCAGAGACGTACTGCAAACGACATCCGCGCAAGGCCATCGAGGTTTCGGAACTTGCTGACGTGTTGCGACACATCCGCTCACCTCAGCGAATCGCGGCAGTCACCGAGCAGCACCGGCAACTCGCACTCAGCCTTCCAAGCTAGATCGGGCACACACGCGTGCCGCGAACATTCGACCAGTTGATTCCGCGGCCGCCTGGATTCGGAATGTGCGGATCTTGTGCGTACGTGCGATCAGGCTCCCCAGCAATCTGTTATACGTGCGCGTCGAGGCATCTGTCTCAGATCCCGAGCGCGCGGTGCAATCTCTGCAGCCAGGAGATCGAACGGCCCGGCGCCAGCTGTAGTAACACCATTTGCAGTTGGCCTCGGAGAGAACGCTGGTATGGGCGAGTTTCAGCCGTCGCACGTGATGCTGGTCCGATCAGGAGAGTCATCCGCCAGTACAAGTACGAAGGCGTGACGGCTTGGGCACAGATCCTCGAACGGGTGATCGTCGGCTATCTCGATGAGCACGCGGAGGAGTTCGCCGCTTACGACTCAATTATCCCGATGCCCGCATTTACAGGACCCTCGGCCCGGCGTTCATGGGCGCAAATCGACCTTATCGTGCAGCGCGCAGCTACCGAGGACCCCTTTTTCTGGCCGTTTCGCCGCGACGGCGAGGTAATTGCCAAGATAGCCGAGACCGATTCGATGAGTGGCAAGGGCTGGTCACGACGCCGCCAGATCGCAGTCGGCCAGTTACGGTCAGCACTTCGGGTACCAGATCGCTCGCGTGTCGCCGGTCAGAGAATCCTCGTCGTGGACGACGTGTTTACCACGGGACACGACATGCTTGAGGTGGCGCGAGCTCTTCGTTTGGCAGGAGGCGCCGCCGTTGACGGACTCGTTCTGGCTCGAGCACAGTGGCGCCAGAGGGTCTAATCGTCGAGCCACTCCCGCACAATCCGCGAGACTCGCGGGAGCGTGGGCAGATGTGTCATGTCGACATTGCAACCAACGATCGTGGGAGTGGCTGGGCCCTTCGCAGAACCTCGCGTTGGCGTCGTCAGCGTCCGCTTGCCAGCACACGCGACTCAGCGGCGCACCTGCACGATCAACATCAGACTGGGGCCGCGAAAACGCCCTGACTTACCGGAATTCGAGTGTCGCAGCCAGCTTGAGAATCATGGAAGCGCGGCGCCACTCTCGGGATCGTGGCCAGGCTAGGCCTCTGCAGGCCGACGGCTGGAACGGCTAAGGCATCGCATGACAATGTTACGTCGGTCAATGCCAGAAGCACGCTCCGCATGCTCCGCGAAGTCGCCGGAAATCGGCAAAGCGACCCAAATCACTGCCAGTCGGGTCAGATCTTCGCGGCAAATCCGATGCCATCACGTGAAGCTGCACGTCCAGGAACAGTTGCCCGCAGGCTTCGCTAGACCTGGCTACCACCGCCGCCCGAAGGCGGAGCGCTGTCGCTGGCATGGGTGCCGTCTGTACGCCAGCGATCGTGCCGTAGGCGGCTATCGCGAGATGTTGTGCGGTATAGCAAGGACGCGGGGCAAGCTTGATGTTGCAACTCGCCACAGGCTGCCAGGTGCTGTTGGGCTGAATCCGTCAGTTCGGACAGGACGTCCCATGACCGCGCAATTCAGCTTCGCCCGCTGGCTGTCGCGTCGGCCGGCCAAGCGTTCGCGACGCCCGCTAGCCAACGGCGGAGTTGAGCGCGACGGCAGCGTAGCCCGCCGTGCCCAGGGCAAGGCAGGGCGCGAACGGTATCACCCGTTCGCTGGTCCTGCGACATCGGACAATCTGGACAGTCAGCGTGACCGCTGCAGCCGCAATGGCGAGGCCGATGACACCAAGGACACCCGACACACCTGCGCTCATGCCCACAACCCCCACGAGCTTTATGTCGCCGAACCCAACAGAGTCACGGGCGATGAACCGCGGGAGAGCGAGCGTTCCCATCCCTAGACCACTACCGGCCAAGGCATCCGGCCACCGGCCGCTAGTCGTGGCCAGCGCGGCGGCCGCCACCAAGCCCACGACGATGAGGCCATTCGAAATGCGCCGCTCCCGGACATCCGTTACTGAGGCCGCCAGCGTGACTGCCAGGGCAGCCAACAACCCCAGCAGGTAGGGGTCAGCCAAAGAGCCCTTCCGCGATGCTCAAAAGCATGGGCACGAAAATCAGCAGCATGAACGCCGGGAGAAAACAGATCGCAATGACGAGCTGCGCCTTCGCCTCTTGCGAGGCCACCTCGGCGTCAATGGCATTCTGACGTTGCGCGCGCAGGCCGACCTCGTGTTGGTCGAGCACGGTGTCGAGCTCACCGCCCAGGCGGCGTGCCTGCTTGAGCGCCAGGACAAACGCCTCGAACTCCGGCGAGCCGAGCCGGTCGGCGGCCTCTTGAAGCGCCACCGTCAGCGGCACACCCAAGCCGTAGGTCGCCATGGTGCGCCGGATCTCGCGGACAAGCGCGGTGGATGCCGCGTCCGAACTCTCATCCTCCACCAGCACGTGCAGTGCACGCTCCACGCCCATGCCCGTGCCGATCAGTCCTCGCAACTCCGCGATCACGTCCGGCACTTCGGCCAGAATCTGCTTGCGCCGCGACCTCTTGCGGGCGTCAATGACCAGCGTCGGCAGCACGAACCCCACGAGTCCGCCAATGGGCGCACCCACCATCATGGCCGGAACCCACGGGACGAGGAGTCCGAGTGCGCCGCCGATCGACGCACCAGCCACGAGCTTTATCCCAACGACAGTCCGGGGTGTGACCCAGGCACTTTCGAAGCCGGCGTCCCGTAAGTCCTGGGCACGCACGAGGTGATGCGAGTAGCCGAGCCGGTGCCCGAAAGTCTCGAGCAGCATCCCGGCCAGATTCAAGGGTCCGGCCGGCGCCCGCGCCGTGGTGTCAGAGCCAGCCCGGGTCAGTCGGACGACACGCCGGTGGCGGGCCCCGCCAAAGACATCCGCAAGCAGCGTGAGCCCCGAGAACGCAAGGATCATCGTCGCGCTCGCAGCCGTGACGGCGGCGATCGTCGGCAGGCTGATCACGGCCGACCCCGAGTAAAGCGGTGCCAGAGCAGCAGACCTCCGAGCTCACACAGCACCGCACTCGGCAGCAGCACGTATTGTCCCAGCGGCTGATCCATGACCGTGAAGGACGCCGGGTTGGTCCAGCGCAGATAGACATGAATGATCGGAATAGCCAGCGCCACGACGAATATCTGAATCCGCAGCCCTCGGGTTTTGGCTCGCAGATCGTCCTTTGCGCGGAGGTTGGCGGCGATCGTGCCCTCAAGGCCGTCAAGTGCCGTCACCGCTCGCCGACCGGCTACGCCGTGTTCGATGGCGCGCGCCAGAACACGATAGGCGAGTCGCAGGTTGCGGCCAGGCGTTCGCGCCGCAACGACGGCGAGCGACACATGCAGGGGCCGATCAAGCCGAAAGCGACTGGTGATCCAGGCCAGGTCATCCTGAACCTGGGCGGTGGCCACGCCCTCGGCTGCCGCCCGGAGCGCCTCGATATACGTGGCGCCCGCGCGCAGATGCGCGCTCAAGTGGCGAAGCAGAACCAGCGCCTCGCGATCAGCACGGGCACGGGCATTCCCAACAGCTGCGCGTAGGACGAGAATGGGCGCGATCGTCCCGGCAACTGCGCCGAGCATGGCCGCAGGCATCGCGACCAGCCCGCCAATGAGTCCGCCCAGCGCCGCGGCCACGCCATTGAGCAGCACGAAGGTATGGGGGGCGATCCGAATACCCGCTTCTTGCAGTTGGGTGCCAAGCCCTACAAGACGTCGGTTCCTTGCAACCGCTGTCGCGGTCGCGGAACTCCGAGGCGCGGGGGCAAGCGCCAGCGCTAGGGCAACGAGTCCTGCCGCAACACAACCGGCAGCGACCAGGGAAGCACTCATCAGACAACGCCCTGCAACCGCAGCTTGGTCTGGACTGCGGATCCCGGCTCGTAGGCCTCCGACGCCTGAAACACCACCCCGACATCGCCTGACGCCCGCTCGGCCACGAAGACGGGCCGTAGGTCATAGGTCCCCGCGTCCGTGATCCCGGCAAGCTCCGCAACTTCAAGCACGACGCGTTGGCCGCCAGCCAGACGCCCAACATGAAGCACGAGATCAAAGGCACGTGCAATGGGCTCCCGGAGCTCGGGAATGGTCACAGCCCGATACTCGCGACGGACCAGCGTCTCGAGTCGGATCAGTGCATCGGCCGCACCGTTGGCGTGAATGGTCGTTCCCGATCCGGCGTGACCTGTGTTGAGTGCCTCCAGGCAGACGTAGGCCTCGCGCGGACTGCGGATCTCACCAACCACCAGTCGATCGGGCCGCATACGAAGCGCATTGGCGACGAGATCGGCCACCGAGACCGTGCGGTCCTGGTAATCGACCGCCCGGTGGCCGTGCACGCACTGCAGGCGAACGGTGTGTCCGCGCTCGGGCACGGCCAACTCCGTGGTGTCCTCGATGATGATCACGCGCTCGCTCGGGGGAGTGAGCGCCAGCAGACTGGCCAGCAGCGTGGTCTTGCCGGCACCGGTAGCTCCGGCAATCAGCAGATTCAGTCGGGCGCGCACAGCCGTGGCCAGGAACGAGGCCATGGCCTCGCTCAGTCCGCCAGCAGCTACCCAGTCGGTCGGCGCTGCCTCGGCCTCGTTGAGCCCATCCGCGTCGGTGTGCTCGCGTCGGAGGGCCATTCGCACGCGCCGGTGCTTCCGAACGGAGAGGCAGGGGCCTCCGACTGGTGCGATCACGAGATTGGCCCGGCTCCCGTCGGCCATGCGCGCATCCACGCAGGGACTCTCCAACGACAGGTGGCGTCCAACCAGGGCCGCGATCTTCTCCATCAGCGCCGTGAGGTGCTGGACATCGCGAAACCGGACGGGCGTAGCCTCGAGCCGGCCGCGGCGTTCCACCCAGATGTCGGTCGGCCCGTTCACGAGCACATCGGTAACGTGGGGATCGGCCATCAATGTCGCGAGCGGGCCGAGTCCGGCGAGCTCGTCGCAGAGCCGCCGAACCAACCGCGGGTCAGGCACCGCCCGGGGGAAGATCTCGGCCAGATGGGCATGAATGACCGCCTCGATGCGCGCGGTCCGATCGGGCACCGGGCTGAACGGATCCAGCACCTGCGGGTCCAGCGACGTCACCAGCCGCTCCCGCACCCGAGCCAGGAACGACTCATCGCCGAGCAGATCGGCCGGCGACTCGAGGGCACGGCGCTCGTCCAGCGCCAGGTCGCTCGTGCCCGTCATGGGATGTACCGCGTGGTTTGAGGTCCGTTGGATAGTCCGCCGCTCGGTGGCTCATCAAGTCGTTGCGTGAGAACAAAGATGCCAGTCGGAATACGGGCCACGTAGCGCGGCACGTCTATCGCCGGCACGGCCAGGACGGCGGCACCGATGCGAACGGCCGCCCGACGGCTGAGCCCCTCGCCGTCGGATGGAATCTGGAGCGGCTCGCCGCGGTCGCTGCGCAGTTCCACCAGCAGGACACCACGGCCAAGGATCTCAACCTGGTGGGGCGTCGCCGCCGACGCGCTGTCGCCGGCGGCCGGATCGGGACTGGCAACCAGCACGTCGACGATCTGGGATGCCGGCACCACGCCGCCGAGGGCGCGAACGGCATCCACCGGGATTGCCACAAGGGCGTAGTCGGGCGGGATCTGCGCCGCATGCGCCAACAGGGCCGCACGGCGCGAGTCGGCCAGTTGCCCGCCCACGATGTACTGACCCTTGGGGATCGGCCCCGTGGCATAGGCCCCCGCGGCCGCCTCAACCGAGGCAAATGCACCGGATGGCCGCGCCGCGGGGTTAATGCTCTGGAGCTCCAGCTTGTCCGGTGTGAGGGGGTCGCCCAACGCGAGCGGACGAGCCGCAACCACGACGGTTGCGATCTGCATGCTCCGATACACCAGGACGCCAGCGACGAGCCCGAGAAGCAGACCTACTGCAAGAAACCAGTGCCGTCTCATCATCCGTTCTCCCACGTGGTTGCGCCCTGAAACCGCACCGTGACCGCGATCGACGCGTGCATATCGAAGCGCCGGACCACGCCGTCGCTGTAGCTGACACGGATTCGAGCCCGAAGGTGGATCGTGTACGGGTCGAGCCGGCCATGCACGACGGGCGTCACGTCGTTCCACTGGAATCGCAGGCGCTCATTGGGTCTGCCCGTGTCGCCCGGGCGGGTGCCGCCGGGTCGATCGTTCTCCCCGCGAACAAGGATCCATTGCTCCAGCTCGACGTGCGCGGACGGATCGGTGGCCGGTGGCTGGACATTCGGTCGTACCCAGAGGTCAATCGGCGCGCCTCGAAGCACCTCGATAGACCGAAATCCCGCGTCGTCAGCAGCCATGGCCGATCCCACGAGCACCGGCGCCACACGAATGGTGCCCGACGGCGGATCGTGGGCCGGCGAGGGGGATTTCGTCGGGGTCGGCGGTGACTTCGGCGTGGACGAGGGTCCCGGCCGCCGGGTGGGCGTCGACACGGGTCCCGGATCGCCTGTCGGCGTCGGATCAACCTGTGGGCCGTCACGTCCGTTCCGCGGCGAATCATGGTCCGGATCTCCGACCACCGGATCGGCGACCGTCGCCGTCGGCGTCGGTGTTGCCGTCGGTCCAGGATCGCTCTCGGGCGTCGGCGTCGGGATCGGCAGGTCACCCGTGGTCAGCCGCACACGATCGTCTTGGAAGAAGACGATGCTCGTCGGCACAAAGCACCCATGACGCTTTCGATAGTTCTGGTAAAACGTGCCCGCGAGCAGTTGGCCGTTCACGTCTCGCTTGCGGCCGTTGAAGGCGGCGCCGTCGTATGGACTGCTCGCGCCCTTGCTGTAGCTGCCGAGATCCACTGCATACAGATCGTTCGGCCGATTGTCGGTCACGGTCCCGTAGTAGATGCCGGTTTCGGATTCCTCGACCCTTGTGCCGGCGTAGTAGTTCGTCACCTTGTAGATGCCGCGTGGAATCCGGCAGTTTGGGCGCGGCGTCGCAACCGGCACGGGCCTCGGCGTGGAATGGGGCTGCGAAACCCAACGGCGACGTGTTTCATAGTGGCCCGACGACACGACGACCCGCCGAGCCTCGTAATAGCCCGCCAGCCAGCGTCGGTCCGTCGTCCACCGGCCGGGCACCCACACCGTGGTTGTCTCCTCGCGTTGCTCTGTGATCCAGGTGCCGTGGTCTTGCCACTGGGAGGTGTTAACCCAGACTTTCTGAAGCGCCCAGCGCGAGGTGTCGACCCAGACGAAGTCAATCCCGGTATCGTCGTCGTCGTCCACCTCTGCCCAGTAGCCACTCTTGATCCACTGCAGGCGCTCCGCCCAGTGGCCCGACACTACCCACACCATGCGCGACCGCCAGACCCGCTCCTCGACCGTGCGCTTCCGGGTGTCCCAGCGTCCCGGCACCCAGACGCTGTGATCCTCCCAGCGGCCGGGAATCCAGACGTTGCGGGTTTCTATCACGGGCTCCACCCAGACCCTCTCGGTCTCCCAGGTGCCGTGATCGGCTCGTGCCTGTGCGAATGCGCACATCGTCAGCACGAGACCGACGGTCGCCGCCAGCCACCACTCACTGCGTAACATCGGCTACGGCGTCGCAGGATGAACGGCAACCCCGGCCCAGAGCTGATCCGAGACCCGGGCATCGAACACGAGGCCCACCGATACCTGAGCGACGGTTGGGTTCGTGAGCACCGACGCTGCCTCATCGCCAATCAGACCGCCCAGTTCACCCATTCCCGCCGCGTCCCACTCGGCAGGCGTGCCGACCGACCAGAGGCGCACGGCCCAACCACCCGCCGAGACCGCCTGGTATTGCCTGCCATCCACACGCACACGGTCGATGTCGCCCTGTCGGAGGGCATGGGCGACAAGCGTGCGCAGTGCCCCACGTCGCGTCTCATCGACAGCAGCCGCCGAGAGCCCCCGTCGGGCCCGTTCCCAGGCCACCCACTCAAGGAGGTGCTGCTCAAGCGCGACGAGCACGTCTGGATCAGGCTGTGTCGCGACGTCCTGCGGGCGTGCGACGCCGGGCCGTCCAACCACGACCGTCGCCGATGCATCGAACGGCGGTAGCACGGCGTGCACCCGTGCCTGCCCCGGTGCCAGACCCGTGACGAGGCCCTGCGAACTGACCGATAGGACTGCGCGGTCACTCGAAGACCAGCGCACCGGGGCGTCCCTGCGTGATGTCCCATCGGCCAGGGCAACCTGGGCGTCTACCTGCGCTTCCTCCCCAACTTCCAGACGCAGCGGCTCGTCGACACCTGTCGCGACGGTCAGGTTGGTCACGGCAATTCCGGCGGGGCTGGATCGTGCGGGACTGCCTTCGGTTGACTCGATCCCGGCCGCGGCGGGGAGGGTCGGGTTCCCGGCCGCGCTTCCGATCAGCAGGCCGATCGCCGCGCTGAGGCCCACGGCTGCGGCGGCGATCACGACCGCGAGCGCTAGGGGCAGCCGGACGCGGCGCCCCGTAATCGATCGATGTTTCGGGCTTCGCATGGCACTAGCTCCTTGTCGTTGCGCTGGCCGTAATCGGCAGAGCGCGAATTGTGGGCAAGCCCGCCAGGCGAAGGAGCCCGGTGCGCACGGGGACCTCGGCCCGGATGGATACGGTCGGGGCGGCCACGCTCCGTTTGCGGATCGGATCCAAGCCACCCGGTGCTGTGACGGCGATCTGGGCGGACGCGGCTACTGCGTCCGCCGTCGAACCCGCAATCAGACCGTCAACTGATCGCAGGTTTAGGCGCAGGTACTCGCGGGCGACGGCGGGCGCGTGGTCACCGAGTCGGATTTCGCCGGTCGCCGCCAGGTGGTGTGCGTCGATCTCACCGACAGCCACGACGGCGGCCTGCACGAGCGCATCGCCAAAGCGCAGGCGCTGGCCACGAATGCCATTGATGTCGATTACCAGCGCCCCCAGCAGCAGGCTCAGGACGAGCAGCAACGGCGTCAATCCTGAGATCGAGCCACGCTCGTCGGCCACGGCGGCCCGCGCGAGCGTGATCATCGATTGACTTCGCCCCGCGTCGTGAAACGCGAGCGCAATGGCACGTCCATTTCCAAGAGGAACGGAATACGGACGCGCTGGGTGCTCCGCAGTTCGACAGTCACCGGCTCGCGCCAGTCCACCGCCGCTGGTTCGATGACGACGGACACGGATGCGGGGTCGAGCCCAACGGTCGCAAGGTCGGCCGCCACCCGGCCACGGAGAGCGGCGCTGTCACCGCCCTCCTGCGCCACCTGCCGGGCCGTCGCGGCGGCCACGTGGTTCTGGGCCTGCCACGCGTCCAGGGTCTGGGCGAAGACAATCACCGCCACCAAGACGGGGACAATGACCAGCATCGCCAGGACTGCTTCCGCACCCACGGCCCCGCGCTCGTCGCCAACGCCCAGCCTCGGACGAAGGAACCGTCGTCGCGGCCTGTCCATCCCTGGCACGGTCTAAAGCGCCGTCAGGTCCGTCAGGACTCCCGCGAGATAGGTGGACAAGCCGTTGTTCCAGGCCACGATGGCCGCCCCGAACACGGCGACTCCGATTCCGGCGATTACGATGTATTCGGTGGCATTGCCACGCTCGTCGGTGACAGCCGTCCGCAGACCGGCCACCAGCCGGTCCTTGATGTGCATACCCATGAGGGTTCCTCGCAGTCGTACGATGAAGATGGGTTCGGTGAAGACATGCGCCGCAAGCCTTGCGGCCGGTCTTCGCAAGTCGGATCCGGCGCCGACGGGGGCGAAGTGTGGTTGCCGATCCCCCGCCGGCGCCCTAGCAGTTCATCCCCGGCTCACCTCCAATCGCTTGGTGTGGGCCGGCACCGACCCATAGAGCAGCGTCTGTTGCCGGTTGGCTTCGCCGAGCACCGGCGTCCAGACCGAGCCCAGCGGATCGGCAAGAAAGGCCGGCTCCCAGGCCACGGCGATGTGCAGCACCTGGTCCATCCCCCCGATGCCGCGCGCGGCCAGCTCGTGCAGGCCGGACTCGAGGGCCTGGCGGAGGCTGGCCACTCGCGATCGCCGGCTGGTAGTGACGCGCAATTCGGGAAAGACCGGGAATTCCGACCGCCACGTGCCTGATTGCCAGAAGTGCGCATAGCGGTACACCTTCCGGCTGTATCGGCGGAGCTCCGCCGTGCCGCGGTCAATTTCGAAGAAGAGCCAGTGGTCGCCGCGTGTACTGCGCATCTGCGCCAGCCCGTCGGGATTGATCACATACCACATATCGTTGGCCCGGTAGCGCATTCGCAGGTGCGGGTCCGAATTCCAGCGCACGAGCGCGTGACCGGCGGTGGCTTGCAGCGACCGCCACAGGGCAATGAAGCACCGGTTGACCGCCAATTGGTGCCGGGTGCGTTCCGGCGTGAATGCCTCGGGGTCACGCACAAAGGGAATCTGGCCGCGAGGCGCATCGTCGATGTGCTCCAAAACGCCGGCACCCTTCGCCGACAGGCCGTAGACGTACCCGCGACTGCCGCCACCCGGGCCACCGCTGGCCGGCCGCGCCCGCACGACCAGACCCTGCGCGTGCAGGGTCGTCAGGCAGCGCTGGCACGCGCGCCGGCTGACCGGGGCGAAGACCACCTGGTGCACCTGGCCGGCGTCCATGAAGCGATGGGCGCGCAGCAGGCGCAGGACCTGGACCTGGCGAGGCGCCCAGATCATGGAGAGAACCCCGGAGTTCCCCTGATAGTTACGCGACGCGACGGTGGTCGTTTTGTCGGAACATTCATTGGTGTCACGGCGGCTGACAGGTTTGGCTGGCCTCTGGATGTCGGCACGCCGAGACGACGGTGGTCCGTGGCCAGACGCACGAGGTGACGACGGAGCTGACGACGGCGGATGCGTCGTGTCGTCCCAGCCCGAAGCACCGTCACGCCGTGCCCTTCGGCATCTCGGGGGCGGCGTCGCTCGGACGGGCGGCCAGATCGACTCGGCCCTGCGCCTCGACGGGCACGTCCTCTGGGGACGACCCGCTCGCGGAATCGTTGCCGGACGAATCTGCGCGTGACCCGTCGGATCCCATGAGGACGCCATAGCGCGCGGCGACGTGGGCATCAAGAGCGGCCCGGGGCTGGCCCAGGGCCCGTCGGGCACGAGCTTGGATGCGAGCCGCCATGGCCGGATCCCCGCGCGGGATCGGCCCGACCGCCGCCTCGAAGGGCTGGGCTGGCTGGTTATCGACCAGCGTCTTGATCGCCATGTGATAGGCGGGGAGGTCGTCGAGCTGTGCCGGCGCAAATGCAGGCGCCATCTCCATGGCGAAATGCCGCGTCTGCTCGCGGAGCCCGCCAAACACCACGTGCGTCCGGGTGTTGAGTAACACGCTCGTGAGGATGCTCTGCAACCGACGGTGCCCGGGGTTTTGGGTGGCCACCGCCAGTCCCACGCCGTAGCTGCGCGAGCGTTCGAAGAAGGCGCCCATGTCGCGCCCGGTGTCGACGAATTCCTGGAACTCGTCGATCACCGCGAAGAACGGCGACCTGGCAGTCGCGGGCCGGCGCAGCACGGCCTGCCAAAACTGTGTCACCAGGATGCTGCCGAGGAGCCGGGACCCGGACGCGCCGAGGGCCGTGTCGGCCTGATCCAAGTTAGCCAGCACAATCTCCCCGCGTTCAAGCACGCCGTCCCAGCGCACTGCTGAGCGCGGTTGCACCAGGATGTTCCGCACGCGCGGGTCCTGCACCAGCATGGCCATTCGCCGCAGGGCACCGCCGAATGTCATCTCAAACTGCCGGACCGAGATGCGGTCGACCTGGTTACGCCAATAGGAGAGCACGAATGGATCGGTGACGTTGGCCACCAGGCCCTGGCGCCAGTCGCGATCGATGAAGAGTCGTTCGAGGTCGAGCATGGTCGGATTGATCTGCGGATTGGCGGCCAGCGTGCGAAACCCATAGGCAAAGGCCTGCGACATCGAAGTCCCCCAGAGGAAGTCCTCGCCGCGGACTAATTCGCGTAGCAGCGAGTACACCGCCATGGCCACCCGGTCGCCTTCGTCCGCGTCCCGCACGTCAAGCGGATTGAGGCCCACCGGCCGATCCGTGTCCGCAAAGTCGAGCGACAGCACATCGCGCTCACGTGCCGGAGGAATCGAGGCCAGCAGGGCGCGCGCCAGATCTCCCTTCGGATCCAACAGCAGAATTCCGCGACCGAGCCGAACGGCCGACAAGGCCAGCCAGAAGAGAAAGGTGCTCTTGCCCACGCCGGTCGGACCTACGACGAATACATGCTTCAACGCGTCCGTGGGCTTCAGCCCGTAGGTCCGCCGCTCGCGACGCTCATCCATCAGGCGCCTGCCCAAGGAAGAGCCCGGTGTCGTGTGTGACGCGTCCACGTCGAGCGCTGCGGCAGGTCCAGGTGCGCTGTTCGGCTAGGCCTGTGAATTCGCCGAGCGGTCGGCCCGTAAGCACTGCCGCCTCGCTAGCACTCGCCACGAAGCCTGCGCCCGGCCATGGGCGGCCCGCCCGGATTGTTCGGAGATAGGAGGCACGACGCATGGGACATCGCAGCTCCAGCCGGTTGAACGGCCCGGCACCGTGATTAAAGACCGCAGCCGATTGGCGCAACCGCGTACGAGACCGCCGTCGGCCCCGCGTCTGGACGAGCACGTGGACCTCAAGCATCACGAGGATCCCTCGGACCTTCGCCTCGGCGGCGCCGGCCTCGGCCAGCCGTTCCCGAGTTGCCGCGTGCGACGTCGGTCGATAGGACTGGCCGGCAAGGGCGAAAGCAAGCAATTCCCGCAGTCCCTCACCAATACTGCGCCCGAGACTTGGCAAGAGGCCACGCCCACCGGGCTCTCGACCGGCTCGCAGGGCATGAGCGATCGCCCACCCGCTGACGCGGACGTTCGGGCTGGTCGGCCTGGCAATGCTGCGGATGAGCACTGTTTCGTCGCCCGCCAGCCCGGCAAAGACCAAGTCCAGGTCCGGCGGCGGCGCTGAGGCCGGATCGTCCCACAGCGGCAGCGCCCATGAACGGGCCGGACGCAGGTATCCGCCAGTCGTGAATGACTCGCGACCGTGCGTCACGCCGGCGCACCGCGCCCGGATTCGGGAACTGCCTCCGTCGTACCACGCCATCCAACCAGGGGGACCGTGGCTCGCGGCCACCAGCCGCGCGTCCGTCGACGACGCTCGGCAGCATCGAGGCGTTGGGCGTAGCTGCGCGCCACGGTCTGTGTTCGCTGGAGCAGCCGCTGCAAGTGACTCTTCTGTCGGTGCGCGTCTTCAAGTTGGGTCCGGAGCCGGTCGACTTCGCGACAGAGGTCCACGATTTGGCCGCGGGCCGCTGCGAGATCGCGCTGAGCATCGGCCGCCGTCGCGATCTCGGGCAGTCGCTGCTCCAACAGAACGGCCAGCCGGTCGCGCTCACGCGTGACGGTGCGTCGGCGCCCGGTGCTTCGCACTGCCATTCGCCTGCCCTTCCCTCCCGCAACGGTCGGCTGTCTACCGTTTGCGGGAATCCTGCTGTGCACGTCCTGCCAATCAACGTTCGGTCACGGTAGGCACCGCACACGCGACGTGGAATCCAGGATTCCGTAATTGCGTTCGGGCAGGTCCGGCCGCCACGCGCACAATCAGGACACCTGAGGTTTGGCCCGACCTGACCTGAAGCGATCGCTCAGGCGATGGTTCCGTGCCGCCGGTCATTCGAGATCTGGAGGGTTCCAAATGCGTCCCAATGCCGGCGGCGCGGATGTGACTTGGCTCTGCGGCCGGTCACCTCAGAAGTTGGACGCCGCACGATATCGCTCCTGGTCGCCGTCGGTGTTCAAATTCCGAGGGCCGAGCTCGGAAGTGCGAGCAGGCACCAAGGCGCCACAATCGACGACGACGCGTCGATCGATGATCATGAGACCGCGGTGAGTGAGGTCACCGGGACCAGCGGCACCAGGTACGGGCCAGGCCAAACCGTTTTGACACGGTGCTGCGAATGCCCTGATCTCTCCCGTTGACCGACTTTGTGGTCGTAGCACGACACGTCCTCGGCGTGCCGCACCGACGATCTCGCCCGTGTCAACGCCGGACTCACCGGGACGCAGCGCAGCGTCTGTGCGAAAGCCCAGATCGACAGTCTCCGCAGCAATCGTGTTGCCAGCTGCCACGAGTACCGGGTCTCATTTCGTTTCCCGGGTTTCCACACGTAGGCCGTTCGCAGCAGGCATGCGGCCTGCCAACGGGTGCTCGCGGTCGGCCCCAGGGCACGAGCGGGTGGAGGAATGACTCAGTAGTGAGGTGAATCGCGATCGACGGATTCGGCGGCTTGAATGCTGCATTCGTCCGCGGCAGTCCACGGGTGTCGCGTGAGCATCCCTGCGTCGAATTTGGGCGCATGAGTCGCCTGTCCGTGTGCCTCGCTTCATTGAAGCGGCTGAACGTGGCTTGGATGGGGTTCTCAAGCGTGGACGGGCCGTCACCTCCCCGGTAACCACGTCCCATCTCGCGGGCCGCTGCGACGACGACGCCAGCGTCGCCAACGCGGCCCGCCGGCTCGTCCCGAGAGCCGCGTAGACGGCTCCGACGCACCGCTGCATCCACAAGGTCCCGCCACCGGCGGGGCCTCACACATTCAACAGTCGCCTGGGAACGTTGCCTAGGAATCCACCGCATCGACACATCCCCACCGGGGGCGTGGCGTGTCCGAGGTCCCGGCATCGACGCACGGAAGGAGACGCGACATGAACCTTGGAGCATTCATCGACGCCTACAAGGATGCCATTCGCGGCGCGGCCCTCTCGCTGCGGGCTCCCGGCGCCACCACCATCGTCGGCGAGATGGGTGCCGGCAAGTCGTTCAGTGCGCCGCGTTACGGCGCATAGGATACCCGGCTCAGTCGGGAAGAACTCGGAGAAAGTTCTTGGGCCAACCGACCCACCTCGAAGCCAAAGCCTAGCGGGACAACAGCATGTCGGTAAATCGGCTACAGTCCCAAAGCCTTTTAGGACTGGTTCCGCAAGGCCCGCGCGATACGGTGAAAGCTAGACTGCCTGAACTCCAGCTCCCAGACAGTAGGCTCCCCACGTTGCCATCGGGGCCCCGACATCCCGGTCTACCGGTTTTACCGCAAACTCTGCGCGACCCGTGCTGCCGACATGCCCCCGGACAGCTTGGCGGCTTCGCCACTACTGGCACTTCTGCCAGAATTGCCCAGGCTGGCCCGAAGCTCACCTCGGTAGCGTGCGTTACGCGCACCCAAAGATTGTGCAGCCGACGTGTGAGTCGTGTGTTGGCCTGGTGCGCATGCGGGCTTGTCAGGCGGCACCGATCGATTCCGGCGATTGAGTGGCGGTGCCGCGGACAGCGTCGGCTGCCCGCGGCATCGCACCAGCGCTGGTTGCAAGCGTTGATGTCGCTGGCGCCGTCACCCCATTGCCACTTGTGTACGCGCATTGTTTGGATGGTGCTGCATGGCGGAAACGCCGTGCACGTTCGATTCTTGCCGATCGCTTGGTCTTCGTGTTCCCACTCGTCGACTCCACCCCACTCGTGCGCCTCAGACGACGCCTCGGGCCACCTGGCCGCAATCATAGTCGTGGCGGCGCGAAAGTCGAGCGGTGGCTGGATCAGTGCACCGTGGTAGTACCACTTCGATGCGGACTTCATGCGAGCCACGGCCACCCACTGCCCCCTGATTCTCCCGAAGTTCACCGACCCACCGGTGCTTGGTGCACCCCGTCGACTGCGAGAACGCCAGCGGATGGCCCGGGGGGATCGGGCTACGTTCCGTCGTGACGCTGGCGACCCACTTGGCCTCGACGTCTAGCGGTTCGCCGAGTCGTAGGTCGCCGGGAGGCAATCGCGAGGCGGTAGTGGAGACGTTTGATCTGAAGGTTCCGTAGTCTTCTCGCCACGTACGACAATATGGATCCGATCGCTAGACTGTGTTGTCATACGCCACTGGCCGACCCACAGCAGGCGCGTTCTAGCGCAGTACACTCCGACACCAACAGTGACCGAAGTGAACTGGCGGCCTCAGATTGGTCGCTGTGGTGGGCATGTGTGGTAACGGGTCACGTTCTCAGCAGATTCTCTGGGTCCGCCGCTGATTCGGAGCGCCCCATGCCACGCTATCTCCGCGCAACCCTCGCCGCGCTTGTCGCGCTCACCCTAGCGGCGGCCACCGTTTCAGCCACCTGGCCCACCACCGGCGTCGAGGCCAACGATGCGTTCGAGCGCAACGCCGGCCGGCTCGAAAACGTCGGCATCTACCAGCGCGTGTACGGCAGCGCCACGAAGGCTTGGGCAAAAGATGGCTCACTGTTGCCGGCCTAACGGTGTAGCACGTGGTTGCCGCCGAATTCTCTGCTGGGATGAGGCTGGTTCACCGCAGCCTTGATAGGTGCGGCATTGCTATGGTGGATGCACTCGGTCTCACGACCGCGTGAGGCTTGAAACCAACTCGCTGCGCCATCCATGGCGCGGCTCTAGGGACCGACGTCAGATGCCCACGCGCGGGACTTACCGCCACCACAGCCCCAGGGTGAGGACCCGGCGGACCCAGCGCAGCAGTTCGCGCCGGGCCCGCTCCGTCTGCAGGTCCGCCAGTGCCCGCCGCCGCCAGCGGAGGTAGCCCTCGCGCTGGGACGTATGCAGCGCACACGTATCCGGCGGCAGGGTCAACTCATACTCCCCGATCACGGCGGTCTTCAACGCCATGATCCGCTCGTGGGTCTTCGCTTGGTCGAGCGTCGTGCCGACCTCGCGCTGCCGGTTCAGGCGACGCCACGCCAGCACCGCCGGCATCCCCCGACCGTACGAGATCTCTTCATTCGGATTTGGGTGCTCGGTGACCACACTGAAGTGGCTCGAGTCGCCATACGCCCGGCGCCGTTCATGCACCGGGGCTTCGGCCCTGACGGTCGTCCGCGGGCCATGCCTACCCCCAGCCGCGCCACCCGTTGGGCCGGCGCCGCCACCGCCCGCCGATCCCCCCGGCAATCGTCCGGGATGCCGCTCCAGGGCGTCGCGCATGCGGCGCGACAGCCGGCCCGACTCAACGACCTTGACCAACGTGCGGTCGTTGAACCCCAGCGCCCGCGCCGCCTTGAGTCGGCCCTCGGCGTGCACCAGGTCGTCCAGTAGGGCCGGGAGCTGCGCGTCCGCTTCGCGGCAGGCGCGCGTCTCGGGCGGGGGCTGACCTGTCATCCCGTCGTCCTTCGTTCAAGGCGCTGGATCTCGTTCGCCGCTGGCCAGCACCGCATCCGCCTCGAAACGCCCCCTGCACTTCTGCAATTCCCGGTGCAACCGAGCCGTATGCGGCGGTACTTGCTGGCGTGCAGCCCGCCGCTCCCATGGCGCCCGGCGACACCTGATCCACGACGCATCTGCACTTGTGCAACTTTCCTTGATCATCTGTACGCCCCCATGACATCACGTGGCGCCCGCACACGTGCAGACCTTGTGGGAGGGGCCTGTGCGCAGGCCCGCTTATACGCCATGAAATCGGAGTGGGCGGGTCGTCATGCTCACGAGCGGCGCCGCGCGGACCCACCGCGACCCTGCCCCACCAAACCCCCACCGACCGGCAAGCTTTTGGAAGCGAACCGCGAGAGCGCAGGCGAGTCTTACGCAGAGCACCTGGCCCAGCAGGTCACCCGCAACATGCGGGAGGCGGCGTCCCGTGGCTTCTGGGTAGCCAGCCGGGTGCCTGATGGCTGCGACAAGATTCTGGTGCCGAATGGGGCAAATGACACCCGAAGCGGCAACCCGATGCGGCAACGTGTCCGATGGTCTGGCGCATCGTCGCCATAGCGGAGTCCGGCCGCAGCGCTTCTGACATCACCGCGACCCTCAACGCTGAGGGCATCGCCAATCCCGCCGGCCGGCTGTGACCCACGACCGGCGTCCAATGCATCCTCCGCAACGAGGCATAGACCGCACGCTGGTTTAGGGCACACATGCGTGTGACAAGGCCAGGCCGATGCGGGTGGAGCCAGCATTCCCCACCATCACTTCCAAGACCTCGTTCCGCCGGGTGAACCGGACGCTCCGCGCAGGGACACACGGGAGGACGCACCCCCGCCGGATTCGCAGGTCCCATCTGTGCAGCGGCTTGCTGAAGTGCCAGCGGTGCGACCGTGCAGGCTCCGGCCAGGGAGTGACGGGCTACGCAATCACGGGACGAAGTTCAGAATCCCGCCGGACGGAATCTGCCGCCTCTACATGCGCAAGTGGCGCGTCTAGTGGTACCAGGTATATAAGCCCCTATGCGGACGCTGGTACGGGTGATGGACGAGGCGATGGACGGGGTGGCCCGAAAGTTGCATCTGCGGCTGGCGAACGTCGAGGCGGAACTCGTGGACGTGAAGCGCAGGCTGGATTGGCTCGATGACCTGGCAGTGAACACCGATCTCGACATCGACGACGTCAAGCCCCGCACCACGAGCCACCGAGCGCGGCAGGTGATGCTGGGGCTCCGGCGGCGGAACTCCGGGCGACGCTGTCAGAGCGGCGCATCGTCCTAGACGACGTGGAGACCAGCAACGCCCACGCCGAGGACCTGCGGATGGTCCCGAACGAGCGTGGGTTGACGGAACGGCGAGCCTTCATTCGGAGCTTCGTCACGGAGATCATTGTAAGGCTGGCCCATGCCCTCCTCCGGGGTACCATCCCGATGGCGGAAGCTAGCCCCGTCGGGGCACCAATGCCGTGGACGTCGCACTCCACGGCCCGCCACGGTCGACCGTCAAGACTCGTGATGCCATGAATAGCTTGACGAGGCGAGCCCACCGGACAACGATCAGGCCCACATTCGGTCGAACCCAATCTACGTGAGGTCTGCAACCATCCGTACTTCCGATCACGTTCGGTTCGATACGCACACGCTTCGCATGGCCCTGGCCGTCATTTCGCTTGGCGACGGAGCTAGCGTGTATGGGTGGCGCTCCCATCTCGCCGGGGATCGCCCAAGAGGCCTTGCTGCAAGAGTCCGTGGCCACGCAAGATCCGATCGTCGCATGCCTGGAAGCTTATACTTCGGCTGAAACAGAAAGTCTGCCGCGGCATGGCGATCTTCGTGTTCATCGTCTTGGCTGTCGGGTCGGGCGTGTTTCTTGGACAGTTGGTCACGGTCCACTATTGGCAGCAGGTCGCGATCAGACAGGGAGTACAGTGGAGACTCGCAACCTGACGATTGAGGAGACGATCGTCAAGTCAATTGCGCCGTGACCATCATGGCGCATGTAGGAGTTGATGAGCTTTGACGTTCCCCCGCCAGTACCAGACGATCTGCCACCTGATGCCGATGTGGCTTCGTGGTACGGCGGTAGCCCGTGCGGTGTTCGAGGTAGACTCCTCGTGCTGCCTGTAAGCGGCTTCGTCATGCGGGGCGTCAGCGGATGATTGCCTGCTGCGGCCAGCTTCTCACACATCTAGACGAGGGCTACCTAGGAGAGCAACCCATGAAGTCCGGCGTCGGGGCTGCGACGACCGCGAGCCCGAATATCGCGCTTGACACGTCAGTCTGGTAAACTTTGATCGTGAGTTTTATCATACATATCGAGGTCTCAACGCAGATTATACGGACCAATGAATTAGTGACTGTCGCAACCACGCAAGTCCCTCCAGTCCTGCCAGTGGCTCTTCTCGTGCTCTTGCCAACCATTCCATTGATTGCCTTGTTGTAGTTGGGAATCGAGGAAATTCGGTGTCTACTTGCAAAGCACCAAGCAATTGAAACGCGATAGAGCGGCTAATGAAACGTAGCGCAATCGTCCGTGTGAGTGCGGTGGCGCTGGCCGTGCTTCTGTACTTTGGCTACCTGGGCTTTACCGAACTTCGAATGTATTTGCTTTACAATATCAACTGGCAAGCCATCGCCAGGGTGAATCAGGTGGAGAAACGACTCTTGGACCTTGAAGCGCGACTATACGAAGTTGGGGATCGCCAGCGTGTACGGTGATCCTTACCGGCCGCCAAAGCGGGACAACCAATCCACTATTGATTATCTGCGAGAGCAAGTGTTTCGCGGCTGCCAAATGCCGATCATCACACTTGCCATTCTGTTCATTGCCATAAAGAAGGCCCTGCGCAGGTAGTCCCACCCAGGGCCTTCGCTCAAAGTCCTAGCTGCTCGGGTTCGCGGTACCGTTCGCGTACTGCACTTTGTTGATCGTCACGGAGATTGAGTCGTTACACGTTGCTGTTCCAGGAGCCTCCACACCATCGGGGAAATTGCAAATTGCGTACTTGCCCCACGCAGTGTCCGAATGCGACCACTTGTTCTTTTCTCCTCCGGTACTCTCACCGCTGTCACCACGGTCGTCAACAAATGCGCTAAGCCACCATGGCGGCGCAACGCCGGGATTCCACTCGTAGTCGAAGTCAGGGTCATTCGTAATGATGCTGCCGTTGTAGCACCAGTACGTTTCCGACCAGAGCTCCCACACCGTAAACGGTCCGTATCGCTCAAAGCGCGTTACTCGGTGGCGTGAGCACTCCAAACCATTGCTCATCAGCACGTCCACGTTGAACGCGCTTAGGATCTTGGTGCTTGACAGTAGGATGACTTCAATTTCAACGTACGTGAGCACCTGCCGTGGCGGAGGATTGCCTTCCGGCTGCAACGGCTGACCGGTCAGTGGCGGGTTATCCATAAAGGCGAGATCGTCAGGCGGTTCGGCTATCGGACCCTTCGCATACACGGTCCCGATCAACAGGGACGCGCCGAACACCGTGATCAGCAGGGCAAGTACGATTCGCGCAACAGATTGCCACATGGCAATCCTCCTCGGCTCTGCCCGCGAGGAGAATCGCCGTTGATCCTGACTCCAGCGAGCCATGAACCACCAAGAACGCACAGATAGTCGGCGCGGCCGTCAACGGGGAGTTGCCGCCCGCGTCAAACTCAGTCGCGAACGATCTGCAACCTCGCGCCCCGTGCTAATCCTGCGTTGGATCTGAAGCGCAGGTTGTGCCGCGCGCGTCAAGCTGCACCTCGTGGCCTCGTGGCGCGAAGTCGCGAATGCTCCCCGCACGAAGCTGACTGAATCCGCACGCAGGAGAGCGCGAGGAGCCGGCACCGACGCAGTTCGAGGAAAGGTAGCCACGGCTGTGGAGCAACGTGGCCTTGCCTTGGGCGACGCCATCGTCTGCGACGACTTGCTGACGGCCATTCTCAACACGCCGTCTGAATCGCTGCCGCCTGTAAAGCCTGAATCAGAAGACGCCGACGAGTAAACACCAACCCCACCATCCAGGTCAGCGTCGAACCTTAATGTGCGTCCTGCGGATGAAGCTGAGCCTGGATGGTGGGGTTGTTAAATGCCGCCGCCCGCCGCGGGGTGGGGCACAATCAGGTCAACATTAAACCAGAATTCTGTCAATTCACCCTGTGGACGACCTGTGGAGAGCATAGATTTCAATGAATCATCTTAAACAAAAGGCCCTGGGCTGGGGGTGTGCCCAAGGCCTTTAGGAGAGGGGAGGCGCTATGTAACGAAGGCGCTGACGCTCCCGATCATCAATGAAACGCCGATGGTCGTCACCAGCATAGCGGACGCGATTCTGAGAACTGACTGCCACATGGCAATCCCCTCCGGCTCCGTTCACCAGGAGGATCATCGTTGGTCCTGACTCCGGTGAACCGTGAACCGCCGAAATCCTATAGGACAATATGTCAAGCTGCAAGAGAATTTCAGGGAATCGTGTAGACTGCATTGGCCCTGGCGGGTGAAGTAGGCACTACTTTCTCTTCAGTGACCGACTCACGGGACCCGCCAGGGCCTTTAAGTGGAGACGTACCGAATCGAACAGGGTCTTATGTCGAGTTGCAAGCGGATGACGCAGTGACACCATTGATCGGTTCTGTTAATATCTCGGTGCTGGTGCCTGACCACCGCAAGCCACGTCCCGCGCATCACGCCGGGAACCATGAATTTGCAGGTTGGGAACAGTAAAGTGCCCTGGCGGGGGCGGTTGTGCGGCCGCCTTTATGGAGTCTGAGTAAACTCCCCCGCGCAGGGCACCGTCATTTTCCGGCATGCGCCCCTATCCATGTCAAGGATTCAATGAATAGGGGAATCGTGTACGCTGCATCGGCCCTGGTGTGTGAAACGGCACACAGCCTTTCATGGGTGATCCACAGCTTCAACCAGCCCACCAGGGCCATTGAAAACGTTGCTGCTACCAAATCGGCTGTCCGGTGATCAGCCGGTACATGCCGTGGACGGCCTGACTCAGGATCAGGAGACCAATCGCCAGAACCAGCGCCCAGGCGATTTTCTCAGACCAGCGCATGCAACCATCGTACCGCCCCGCGCAGTCCTGTCCCGCTTGACACGGAGTGTAGGGTTCGTTAAGGATTTGCTGAGTGCCCTGCGGTGGGCGAGGCCAAGTGGCTTTGCGGTTCGACCCACCGCAGGGCGCTTAACACTTACCACACGCGGTTTTGCAACTTCCAGCAAGCGTCAGTATGTCGTCGAAATGCGTGGGAGCGGTAGCAAGGTCGGCTAGTCCGCGAACCCCCGTCAAATTCCCTGGTCCGGTGAGGTGGATAGTTCCCCGTTATGACACAGGACAGCGAACCCCGCGCATCGGCTGCATTCATCCAGGAGCTTGAACGCCACATTGACAACTGGGAACAGCATTTGATTGAAGGGGGATATGCTGCCCGCACTGTGCATACGCGAACGGAGCGTGGCCCACGCCTGCTCGTCCGCTTCCTGCGTGGCGAGATCTTTGTGAAAGGGGAGAAGTATGGCCAATGAAACATGCCATTGGGACGGACCATCAGGTAGAAGCTACAAGTATTGGGTTTACCCAATCGGAACTGCTCTCGTTGTCGCGTCTGGGAACTATATATTCGCTCGTCGGTCGTCTCAGGGATGGCATGCACTCTACATCGGTCAAACTGAGAATCTGAACGAACGCACTGCAACCTCTCACCACAAGGGTTTTGTGCAACTCGAAAAATCGTGACGCATATCCATACACACAGTAGTAGCGGTACAGCAATTCGCCGTATGTAAGAACGCGACCTCAAAGAATTCTGGATGCCCGCATGCAATGATTAGGCGCCCCCTACGAAGAGGTCACAATGCCTCGAAATGTCTGTCTTGGGACTTGCGGAGTCGCTCCTTCAGAAAGTCAACAACCGGGCGATCACGCTCTTGTTCGCGTTGTTGCTCTGATAGCCCAGTCCATTCAGGAAAGTAACCCATCCGCCAAATATCGTCAAACGTTGCGTCGGAGTCTGAAGTCTCGAGTAATCGCTCTATAACGTGTGAAGGCAAGCCATGGTCAGCTGGATTCGATGGAGGTTTAGGAGAAGAAGATTCTTCTCCTGCTGGAAGAGCGCCTTTGCAGCGCGCGCAAACCCGAAGCGACCTAGCCAGGAATCGCCGTATCCAACTAGTCATCGCGCCGTCCCGTGTGAAAACGGCAACCCCTACTCGGCAACCACGGCCGTCGGTAACGTCAAGGTGCCGATGTAGCCGGTGTCGATCACGGCTTGGATATCACGCGTCCGCCCTTCCGGGCCCTGCAAGGGAAGGATCACCACCGCTTCATGAGCGGCATTTACGGCCCCTTCGATCATTCCCTTTTCCGCAGAGCCCCGGCCCCGAAGCTGCGAAGCGCCCGGTAGCCGACTCGCTCGACCAAGACGTCGACGGCGGCGGGGCGCTGGGCTCTGAAACGATCCACCACGCCGCTTTCACTGTCGGCGATTACCCAATCCCCGGTCGCAACGTCGATGGCGACGTACGCACCGTGATGGCCGGCTTCGACCTGCGGCAGGATGTCTCGCCCATATAGCTCTCGGCCGAGGCGGGCCACTTCTTCGCGGGGCCTGCGCTGTCGTGCCGGGGTGTCTGCGGTCGTGATCGTTGTTTCCTTTCAGGGCGGTCTGCTCCACCTATCGTCTTATCCTTTCGCGGAGTTGTGCAGCAACAAGACCCCCGCACACATGGCCCACGCATGGCCGCTTGGGAGCCGTATCGCGTGAAACGCAAAAAAGGCCGCATATATGGACGTTTGGGAGAGGACACCTGCATTTAGGTGTCCTCTCCCACTTTGCGAGCTAGCGTCCCGCGCCGACCGGCTGCCGCTCCTGTTCCAACGCCCACTCGAAGAGCGACGCTGTTGCGGGCTGCGGCTTCCGCTTACGGCCCTGCGGCTCGGCAGGCTGCGCCGCCATGAACTCGGCCCAGGAGAATAGCGACGGCTGCGGCGCCGGCGCCTCGTGGCGGTGCCCGTTGCCGTTGGCTTGGCGCCCGTTCCCAAGGACCGGCTCGACGCTCAGCCCGAGGCCGATGGCTTCGTCACGGCCATTGCTGGCCGCGCCGTTGCCGTTGACTATGGCGACTTCCGGCTCGGGCACGACCTCCCGCCAGCAGCAGGTCGGCGCCATCGTCGCCGTAGGCGGCTAGGCCGTCCTCGGGCAGCTCGCCCTCGACGGCCAGGGAGCTTTGCAGCTTCCTGGCCACCAGCGTCAGTGCGTCGGCCTGGAGGGTGTTCCGGTAGGCGAAGAACACCACCTTGACCGGGCAGGTTTGGCCGATGCGCCAGGAGCGGCGGGAGGCCTTCCGCATGGTGTAGACCGAGTAGTCCGTCTGTAAGGTAGGCCGACGGCCAGGTGCCACCGACGAGGTCGGCGGTCCTTTTCCAACGGCCCCCTTCTGAACCGGGCGTGCGCCTTTCAGCGCACCCGGCTCTCCGATAGTCATGCCGAGAGTCTCCGGCCGTCGTACTTCCCTGCGTGGATTTGGTCGTGGCAGGCGCGGCAGGTGACTAGGGTCTTTCTCCCTGCGTGCCGCCATGACCTCCATCCAGCGGGGTCGTAATTGACGGCCGTTGCGATTCAGGTCCCTGAGGTGGCGAACGTGGTGGACTTCGATCCGGTTGGTCGACCCACAGAGTTCGCACGTGTCGGCCAGGAGCCGCTCTAGCAGCTCTGTCCGCTCCGTCCTGTGTCGCGTTGGACTGCGGTCTACAAGGGTGGCGCTGCGGTTGCGCCGGAGGGGAATGCCTCCGAATTGCGCGACGAGCGGCGGCTTGCCGGAGTCGCGTTCGACCGCGACCTGCAAGCACGGCCTCGGGCCATGCTCCGTCTGTACCGTGGTGCGGTACCTGTCGGTCATCGTCTTGGCCGATGACTTGTGCTTGGCCGCTAGGGTTCGGCACAGCGACTGCTGCATAACCCATTGCAGACTCCCGAAGTGGGAGACGTTTTGGGCCAGCAAGTAGTACTGGACGATGCCCTGGAACTCCGCCTGATAGCGGCTCACGATCGTGAAGTCGTCGTCTCGCAGCATCTCAGGGCGGGGAGCCGGCTTGCCATTGCGCCGGGTGGGGCACCTTCCATTGCTGGATGACGTCCGCGGGGACGCGCAGGCCGATCACGCCGTTGACCTTGCGGCGGCGGTTGCCGTCGAGTTTGTCGTCGGCGTGTTGAGCGAAGACCGTGTAGCCCAGGAAGCGTGCTCCCCGTTTGGCGTGGGTCACCAGCGTCTTGTCCTGGGCGAGTTCGAGCTTCAGTTCCTGGAGCAGGTACGTGCCCAGTGCTTGCTTGATGGCCTCTGCCTCCGCTCTTGGCCCGGTGAATCCCAGCAGGAAGTCGTCCGCGTAGCGCACGTAGTGGAGGCGGCGGTAGCCGGGGTCGTTCGGGTCTACCGACGGGAGGCGTCGCATCTCCTTGCGAAGTGCGTGCCCCTGTTCACGGTCGCCCTTGCTCTCCCAGTACCGAGCGTGCGTCTTCAGTGTCGCGTAGCGGTTGTTCCTGTGTCGGGTTTGGCCCCGTGTGTGCGCGGGGACGAGCACCTGTTCGACGTAGCGATCCAACCGGTCAAGGTAGATGTTCGCCAGTACGGGGCCAACGACACCGCCTTGCGGTGTTCCGCTCAGCGTCTTGCCGTAGCTCCAGTGCTCGACGTAGCCCGCCTTCAGCAGGTCGCCAATCTACCCGAGGAACCGTCCGTCGTGGAGCCGTTCGCCAAGGATGGCGAGCAGCACCTCGTGGTCGATGTTGTCGAAGCAGCCTTTGATGTCTCCTTCGATGAACCACTTGGTGCCCGTCCAGCGGTGCGCCACTTCGGAGAGCGCCGTGTGACAGCCGGGTCCGGAGCGGAACCCGTGCGAGCGCTCGGAGAAGTGCGGCTCGTAATGGGCCTCCAGAATCATCCGGATGACCTCTTGCAGCAGCTTGTCCGTCCACGTCGGGATGCCCAATGGACGGGTCTTGCCGTTAGGCTTGGGAATGTTGACCCGTCGCACCGGCGTCCATCGGAACCGCTCGTAGCGCAAGGCTTCGATGATGCGGTCGATTTTCACCAGTGACATGCCGTCCACGGTCTCTGCTGTGATGCCCTTGGTCGTAGCTCCCTGGTTTGAGTAGATGCGACCGTAGGCCCGCAGGTACAGGTTCCGGTTGTAAAGCAGCCGATAGATGTTCTCCAGCGGCAATCCTCGTTCGCCGCGTTTGCGTATGACGTTCAGTACAGTTTCGGCGTCTTGCATTGTGCAAACCTCCCTGTTGTATTCCGTCGGTTGACACTTGCCCTCCTTCGCCATGTGCCGGGCTTTCCCCGGCTCGAACTACTACGAGGGCTCCGTGACCATAGGGGTCTCCCCCGTAGGCCATCCCGCGTTCCGTTGACTTCGTGGGTTGGTTCGGTCATACTCCACAGCATGAACTGGGAGTTTGTGCAAGGGCATCAGAACCTGTGGACGGGTCATCTTTTTACGAGCAAAGTGCTCGCGGGAAGTCTCCTTATCCTTGTAGGTCTTAGCCTCGGGACAGCCATTACCGACTGGGCGGATAGTCCTCGTTCAGCGGCTGCTTTTCTGGACGAGGGGGCGGTAAGGTCAGTGGTCGATGGACGGGGTTGGATGTTTATGCTCCTTGCCCTACTCATCTATGCTGGACGTTTGGGTATGGTGCTGCAAAACCGACAGCTTCCACGTGTGGTTCGTTGGGGGATTCCCATTGAACTAGTGGCGGTGTCGATTCTTGCGGTTCTGACGGCACTAGGCCTGTCATGGCTCAGCGTGCAGTACATTCCCTGTGTCCTAGAAGCTCGTTGTTGAGCTTGCGGGGCACGGCAGGTGATTACCTGTAAGTACCCACGTGGTTGCCTCTGACCTACTTTTCTTCCAGCCGGGTCCGAACCTTGCCGTTAGTCGTTCGACATAGCACGTTCTAGCGCGACTTAGATGCCCCGTTCGTCCCCTTCAATTGACCGCATCAGTCATCGTCCACTCATCGGAAGTGCGTCGGCCCGCTATTGAAGCCGATGCAATGAGTGGCGCCGAGTTGCAAGCGTTCTACAGGCGGGTGTCCAGAATCACCACTGGGAACTGGGGTTCAGGCAGACTAGCTTTCACCGTATCGCGCGGGCCTTGCGGAACCAGCCCTACAACGCTTTTAGGCTGTAGCCGCTTTACCGACATGCTGTTTTCCCCCTTAGCTTTCGCCGTGAGGTGGGTCGGTTGGCCCAGGAACCTCTTCCGAGTTCCTCCCGACTGAATCGGGGATACTATGCCGCGTTACGCGGCGCACGCAGCGTCTGCAGGTAGGTGGCCAGAAGGCGCTTGGAGCCGTCCTTCAGTGCTTGGTCGAGGGCGTCCTTGAGCGTCTCGAACACACGTGCGTGTAGGCGCTGCGCTGGGAGAACCCCGTCGCGTCGTCCGTCGAATTCAGCGAGGACACCTGCACCTGCTCGCCGTAGGGCGGCAGCCCGGCGGCCACGTCCGTGAGTCGGAGGAACACGCTGTGGCCAATGAGGTGGAAGAGCGCGGCGGACGCCAGGCCGGGTCGCTCCCGGACCAGGGTGCGGTAGCGCCGGCGACGGCTCGAGCGCCCGTCCTCCAACGCGTCGTCGTCGGGTCGGCCGACGATGCGCTCGACGAAGCCGTAGCGTTCGATCCAGCGCGACTCCTCCGAGCGCCCAGACGCCGTCCTGATCTCCGGGCTGAACCGATAGAGCCGATGGAAGAGCGTGGAGGGTAGGCCGCCGACGAGTTACTCCGCGTGAACGGAGCACTTCTCCGTCGGTCCCCTTCCGAACCGGACGAGACACTTTCGCGTCATCCGGCTCTCCAGTGTCGCAAAACGGTTGGTAGGTTTTCGGAGTCAGGGGTGGTGGGTCATCGTGATCGAGCACGACGCTCACGTCGTCGTTTCGCCCGCTCTCGCTCTACGGGAGTCGTCGCCAGCAGATACACGAGCCAGTGAAGCAACCACACGGGTGCCAGGGCACCGAATGTGCCGACGGTGGCGACGAAGTACCCTCCGTGAGGGAAGGGTTCAACGCGTAACCGCAGCGATCAACTGTCCACTGAACTTAGGACGGGTAGATGTACGTGTGCCTGTTGAGCAACCGACGTTCCAGCTTCCTAGCCTCAGCCTTTGTTGCACAATCGCGCGTGCGGTATTCGACGTCCGGCAGATTTTCGGCGACGTATTCCCTCTTGCGGGAGTTCTTGCGCGTGCCGGTTCCGCCTTGAGATCTCGGTAGCAACGATTTCATCCGCTTGGCCAGCGTCTTGCTTTCACCGACGAGAATGCGTGCACCGGTTGAGTGACGCAGCTCGTAGACGCCGGGGCCATCCGGGGCCTCGGGAAAGCCCTCTGCTCTGAAATCGGGAAACGGTCGCCACTCTGACCAGTCGGTCATCACCTTATTCTCCGGGATGAGCCATCGCCAAGCGTAGCGCGTTTAGCTTCGCCCAAACACGCTGCCAGGTGGCCCACCGCCCATCCGTCGGTTCTAGTCCCATAGATCTAGTTAAGTCCAAAGGTTCCTACCGTTGAGTCGCAACTTCACGCCCTCGGTTCGATGTTACGTTGTGTTCCAACGGACGCTCGGAATGGATGTCCGCGTGACAGGACGCGCAGGCGACGAGCGTCTTGCGCTGCCGCCGTGCCATCATTTCCACCTAGGCAGGCCGTGCGGCCCGCCCCTACGTTCGCAGTTCTTTCGTCGCTCGTAGTGGTGCACCTGAACCTTGACCGTCGAGCCGCATGGCTCGCAGGCATCGGCCAGCAGGCGCTGTACGAGTTGCGTTCGACCGTTGAGGAATGGTGGGTGGTAGTCGATCAGGGTTGCCGTGTTGTCACGTGCCAGTGAGATTCTGCCCAAGTGCGTCACCAGCGGTTCCTTACCTGGTCGAGCCACCTTCACCATCAGGACCTTGCGAGGTCCGTTGTCCGTCTGAATCGTGGTCTTGTATCGCTTGAATACCTGCGTCACGCTGACTTTCAGCTTGGTCGCGAGCGTCTTTGCGAGGGACAGTTCCATAACCCAGCGGAGATGGTTGAGTGCGCCCAGGTTGGAAGCACGCCGGTAGTAGTTGACGACGCCCGGAAACTCCGCTTGGTACTGACTCACGATGCTGAATGGCGCATCGCGGAGCCGCTCCCCGCGGTGAACTGGTTTGCCGTTGCGTATGTAGGCGGGGCTCTTGGCGCGTACTACGTCCGAAGGGATGCGCAGCCCGATGATGCCGTTGACCGGCCTCCGGCCTCCGGCGTCGAGACTGGTATCGCTCCCTTGGACGACGACCTCATAGCCGAGGAACCGTGCTTCCGAGGTTCGGCCGTGGGTGATCAGGGTCTTAGAGTCGGAGAATTCCACCTTGAGACTGTCTCGTAGGAACTCGCCGATCCGAGTCTTGATGTCTTCGGCCTCGCCGTTTGGCCCCGTAAATCCGAGCAGGAAGTCGTCGGCTTAGCGGATGTACCGCAGGCGTCGATCATCCGGGTCGTGCGTGTCGCCATAGGGCAGCGACCCCAGAAGGGGGCGGAAAGCCGCCGCCTGCTTTGCACGCTCCGTCCGTCGCAGGTACTTGGCCCTGCTTCCGAGCCGCTGGTATTCCCGGTTACGCCGTCGTGACCCGCCGAGGTTGTAGTCGGGCACGAGCAAGTTTTTTGTGAACCTGTCCAGCGTGTCCATGTAGATGTTGGCGAGGATGGGACTCACGACGCCTCCCTGTGGGGTACCGCTGTAGGTGGCGTTGAGCTTCCAGTTCTCCAGATAGCCAGACCGGAGAAGCTGGGCGATCAACCGTAGGAAACGGTTGTCCCGGATGTTCTCGCGCAGGATGTCCAGCAACACCGAGTGGTCGAGGTTGTCGAAGCAGCCCGCAATGTCACCGTCGATGAACCAGGTGGTGCCCGTCCAGGTGCGAGTGATTTCCGTGAAGGCCGTGTGGCAGCCACGGTGGGGTCAGAAGCCGTGTGACCGGTCGCTGAACTGCGGCTCGTAGTACGCCCCCAGGAGGAGGCGTAGCACCTCTTGCAGCAGTTTGTCCGACCACGTTGGGAGTCCGAGTGGCCGCCGTTTCCCGTTGGCTTTCGGGATATATGCGCGGCGGGCCGGAGTCCATCGATACGCTCGAAGCGCAGGGCCTCGATGATGGCGTCGATTTTCTCCTTCGTCATCCCGTCTGCGGTTTCCGGTGTTGCGCCTGGGGTGAGCGCGTCGTCATTGCTGGCGATGCGCCCGTAGGCCATCAGGTACAGGTTCGGGTTCCAGGGTTGGTGGTAAAGGTCGTCCACGGGCAAGCCCCGTGAGCCTCTGTTGCGAATAATTCCCAGTACGGTTTCGGCGTTGCGCATCTCGCGCACCTTCCTTTCTGAGTTTCGGTTGACACCTGCCTCCCTTCTCCATGTGGACGGCTCTCCTGTCCTCGGACTACTACGGAGGCTCTGTCACCATAGGGCTCGCGCCCCGTATGCGATCCGACGTTCCTTGACGTTTGACGTTTTAGTGCGACTTAGGCGCCTCGTTCGTCTCCTTGAGTGGGATCATTTCCCACTGCCCACCAGTCGAGAGTTCCCGGTTGCGGCTACAAGAGCCGGTCATCTGGTGGCCCCGCGGTATAGACGTTGTGAGCGGGGGACGTCATGTTGCATCGCAGGAGTCTGAGGTTCAGGCAATCAAGCTTTCGCCGTATCGCACGGGCCTTGCGGAGTGTTTCTCTCAACGCCTTCGATGTGGCCTCCGCTTCTCCCACATGCTGTTTTCCCCTTTGGCTTTCGCCGCTAACTAGGTGGGACGCCAAGGGTGCTATCTCGAACCCCTCCCGTCTGAGACGGGGATCAAGCTGTCAAGTATCGTCGCGCACAGCCCCCCATCAGGGATCCCGAGAGGCTGAGGGACGTGCCGCAGGCGTCGGCGAGGATCCCGGCGGCGATGCCCTGCGCGGAGCCGCAGCCCTTTTACTCGTGCACCTCGTCGCCGATCAGCAGGTCGAAGCAGCCCTTCATCCGGTGCTTGACGTAGTCGGCAAGCGGGTAGCGCTTGGGGCCGGAGGCGTCGGCCTTCCAGAGCGGCGCGTCGCAGTGCTGGCAGCGGTGCTTACGGCGGGCCAGCGCTCAGGCCGTGAGCGGTACGCCGTCCGTGTCCAGGATCTGGCCGGCGCAGACCGGGCAGCAGGGGACGCGAAACGGTTCGCCGGTCGTTTCGCCGCGCAGCAGTCGGCCGTTGGCGGTGGCCCAGCGCTCGACGACGGCGGGCTGCCAGCGGTAGGAGAGCTTGGCACGCTCGCGGGACTTAACGGCGAAGCGGCGCCCGGCGCCGCTCCAGCGGCGGATACCCTCCAGGTCGGTGATGGAGGCGACGATGGCGGCCTGGGCGCCGGGCAGCGGCGGCAGCTGAGCGGGTTAGGGTCGAGCGCTGAGGTGATAGCGACGGGCGGGCACCGCCAAGGCCAGCGCCTCGTGGGGCCGCACCTGGTTGTACTCCTGGCGCCAGGCATCGAAGGCGGTTTGCCAGGCGACCAGATCAGGCCGCGCGGCTGCCGCCCGAGATCGCGTTCGAGCGTGCCGTGGAAGCGTTCGTCCTTGCCCAGCGTCTGGGGGTGATACGGGCGGCTGTGGCTCACGGCGATGCCCAGCCGCCGTAGCCAGACGGTCAGCGGGGTGTAGGGATGGGCGGGGTGATTGCCCCACGGACTGCCGTTGTCGACCAGCAGGCGGTCGGGCAGGCCATAGCGCTGGAAGGCCGTGATCAGGTGGGGGCGCACGGTGGCGGTGCGTTGATTGGGGCAAGCCGCCAGGCCCAGGGCGTAGCGCGAGTGGTCGTCCAGGATGGTCAGCGGATGGCAGCGGCCGGCGCCACAGGGCCACCCCGCCTTGAAGTCCATCTGCCACAACGCGTTGGGGTACGGGTGCTCGAAGCGCTGCCAGGCGCGCGGCTGGCCGGCGCCCTGGGTGGGGTCCAGCTGGTCGTGGCGGCGCAGAATCGCGGTGATCGTGGAGGCCGCCGGCAGCGGCTGGATCCCCTGGCGGGCCAGCAGCACCCGCAGCTTGCGGCTGCCCCAGGTGGGATGCTGCGCGCGCAGGGCCAGCACCGCCCGCTCGATGGCGGGGGCTGTGCGTGCCGGACTACGGCGAGGGCGCCGCGAGCGGTCCTGCAGCCCCGCCGGACCCTCGGCGGCGTAGCGCCGCAGCCACTTGTAGCCGGTCGGCGGCGCAATCTGGAAGGCCCGGCACAACGCCCGCCGGTTCGCGCCGGGCTGTTGCGCCAGGGCCACAAACTCCGCCCGCTGCTCCGTCATCGATCGATCCTTAAACGGCACCGGCTCCTACCCTCATGGCTCCCCAATGTGTCCACCATGTCTCCGAATGGGTGTCCATGATGTCTCCGGTCTTCACACTTTGAAGTCGGCAGCAGAGACTCCCGCATCCACGCTCTCGCCGGCGTACGTTCCGACACTGGGCAACCACTATCGGTACTTATCGCAAAGGCGTGGTCCGATCCCCTGCCAAGCTGGAGCGCCTTGCCGATGGCCCTTACTTCATTCTCGGCCATCATCAGACCATGACCAGGATCACCATCAGGGCGAAGCCGTATCCGGTTAGCGTCGTCGGCCTGCTGACGGCGTTCGGCACGGCCACCATCGTTGACCACGCGCGCCACGGTGGGAACGGGCTGGATCGCTGGATGTGGCAGGTGCCGTCCATCGCTCGTACGATGGCGATGGCGGCCGGGCCGCGGGCGCTAAGGACGCGCCAGATCGTCCTGGATAACGGCGCGTGCCGCGGCCGAGATTTTGTGCTCACGGTGCGTCGTATCCGACCACACGTCGAATGCACCGCCGCCCAGTCGCCGTACCGTTCGGGCGATGCGCGCCGCATACGCCTCATCACCAGTGCCCCCGAAACAGCACGGGTCGTAACGGTTGAGGATCTGGATCTGGCGACGACTGGCGCCCAGTGCCCCCAGAACGTAAAGGTCAGGGTAGGTGGCCGCCGCATAGAGGCGTGGGTGGCGCTGTTCGTAGTCGCCGGAGTCATGAAGCGCGAGCGGCATTGAACCTGCGACCGGATAGCTCCGATCAACGCGTGGATCAAGGGCCGCGACCAGCGTGGTGGTCCAGCCGCCGCCCGACAGGCCCACCATGGCCACCAGGTCATAGGCCTGCTCGGCCAGCGCATAGTTCAGCAATACGACGACCGGTTCGAGGAATAGCCGGACCGGAAAGAAGCGCTCGGATTCGAGTCGCCGGAAGTCTTCGTGATCCGTGAGCCACAGTCGCTGGTGGTCAATCTCGACGGACGGCCGCGAATTCATGCCCCGCAACGGCATTGTCAGGGCGGCAACTGTGTAACCCTGCTGCAGGAAGAATCGGATCGTCTCGACGCCCAGCACGAAGTCGCCGAGATGGCCCTGGTGATAGATCAGCAGTCTCTGATTGGACACCTGCGGACGAAACACATAGATGACCGAGTTCACCGCGTATTCCATGTGCACGACGAGCCGGTCGATGCGCACGAGGTTGTCGAGGGACGCAAATCGCGGGTCGTAAACGTCCGTCGTGACCGAGTGCGGCTGTGCGTGCAGCGGTAGCCCCACATCGCCCCAAAGCAACCGGATCACGCGCTGGCGCGTGTCGAACAAGTCCTCGCGACGCATGCGTTCTAGCTGAAGGAGTGCGATTTCAAGCGGGTCGTTCACCGGGGCACCGGCCGCGTCGCGTGGGCGTCCGGCCGTCGTCCACGTGTCGTAGCTGCCGGCGCCGTGGCCCAGCGTTCCGAACGCGTCGATATACGCTCGGAGGTCCGGCGAATCCTGGCGGCCGCCGAGCGCCACGCCTCGATAGTGCGTTGGCGCGTCCGACGCAACGGGCCCGAACCCGAGCCGGTTGGCGATGCCAATAATCGTGACGAGCACGATGCCCGCGGCGACCGCGGCGACTGCAGACCTCCGCATCACAGGCTCTGCGTCCGCCACCGGTGCCTTACCAACAACCAAGCGACCAAGATGGCCAGGAGGTCCACCGAAACGAATGCCTCGGCCCCCGTTAGGACCGCACCGATGCCAATCACAACCGCAGCGGTATAGAGCACTTTCCAACGGCCTCGTCCAAGCAGCCCGGCGAACAGCACTGGCACAGCAAGCGCAAGCCCAATCACGAGAACGTCAACGCTCACCACGCCCTTAGCGTCGTGTCCACTAGGCCCCCAGCAGGCGGCCGATGTCGCAAGTGAGGGGGCTTATAGCCATTAGTTAACAACGGGAATCGTTAGCAGGGCACGCAGCACGTGCCCATGGCGTGGCGATAGCACCTCGCGCAAGACCGCCGTTCCGCCTGGCGTTCTACGCCAACTGGCCAAGCAGCCGAGCCACCATCCAGCCTCGCGCATGGCCTCCCGACCTTCCGCACAGTCGTGATGTGCCCACGCGCTATAGATTTGCAGGATCGACGGCCCGAGAGCATCACTTGCCAGCCCTTCGCACTCGCCACATTGCCTCTCCGCGTTAAAACCCTCGGCCGCAATCATCGTCCGCTCCTTGTCAACCATTCGATCTAAGCCCCCTACTAATTGGTCAAGGGAAAACGTGTTTCAACTCGGACGTATTGCAGCTAAGATGCTTACGTCTCTTACGCCATTCGGCGTGCCTCGTCACTCGTTAGGAGATCGACTGCGTGCATCTTGCTCGTGCGGCGGTACGCCCTTATCACTCATGTTCGGGCCACATCGCGAACTGGTATTGAGCAAAGGCGAACAGCTTACCAAGAACACTCCCAGGGGCGCTGTGACAGGCTCATCAGCCTTTCGTCAATCTATGCAATGACTCCAGCCGCGTTAGCCATTGATCGAACATTGGACATTCAGCCCGCATCCGCTCGAGTCCTATCGCCTCCGCCACCAGCGGCCCGTGCAGCCGCTTCCTGTACCGCGGAATGAACGCTTCGATCCGCTTGCTCGGTGCGGTCGCTTGATCGTCGTTGATGTCCTCCGGCGTATCGAAATGGTTTCTGATCCGCCGCAGACTTTCCAGACATGCCTTGTCGACTCCAGATAGCCCCAACGTCGAGAAACCATCAACGTCAGAAAAAAGTAGGCCTTCGAACTCATGCTGCTGGACATAGGGAAACACAGCTCGCTGATCCCAACTACGGCTGATCAATCGGTCCACGTCATCGAATACCGCGCGTTCAAGCTGGCATTTCGTTCGGTCACCCTTGTCCTTGAACCCGTAGAAATCAATCAGCGATGTAACGAAGTGGTAGCGCTGCCAGAAGAGGGTTCTCATCTCGTGCGCCAATCGCGCTACGGTGACATTGCCACCAATCGAGACCGGCCGCGTTTCAATTCCCTTGGAGCGAAGGTGACCCACAATCAACTTGTTGACGAACTCTTCTTCAGTTGACCCTTCAACCGATATCGCCAGTCTAATCAAGGACGCCCGCCAAGCACGTTCTTCTGCCAGAGCTGGCTTGGCGTATAGTCCTGCCTCAGCCACACTTGGTAGTCGTCGGCGTTTAGCTTACGCAGCTTCGTCCGCCCATCCTCCAGGTCCAGCACGATGATCTCGTCCAGCTCAAATTCATCCACCAACAGCGGCGACTGAGTCGCCACGATGATCTGCTTGTCATGCGACAACTGCTGGATCATCCCGGCGACAAGGCCAATGGCTGCTGGATGCAGGCCAAGCTCTGGCTCGTCCAGCAGAATCACGCTCGGAAGCATCTCCGATGGGAGATTGAGCAGTGTGACGAGCGCAAAGAACCGCAGCGACCCATCGGACGTCAGATGGGCACCAAAGGACTTCTCGGTCCACTTAGCCTTCCAACGCAGCAAAACCTTTCCGTAGCTCTCCTCAATGACGAATCGGTCAAACTCAGGCAGAACTCTCCTAATGTGTCGGCAGATCAGATCGAATCGGTGTAGATCTTCATGTTCCAAGCGATAGAGAATGGCCGCCAAGTTGCCGCCATGGTTTCGAAGATAGTTATTATCGGACACATCCCACTTGGTTTTGAAACGTGAGTTATCTGATGTGTCATGAAATTGGTAGGTTGCACAGTCTCGCAGAAGATGAACGATAGTTGAGGCAGTTGTAGGATTGTAGTAAGTGTCCGAATCGATGAGTCCTTGCGCAGCATCCACTATTCTAGCTTCATCATGACCGCTTCCTAAATGTTGCCAATCGGCTTCACTTGGATACCCAATACCGGAGAATCTATATGCCTCGTGAAGAAAAATGAGTCGATCAGGATGGGCGTGTGCCAAGCTAAATTGATAGTCGTTTTGTCCAGCTTGTGTCTTCATGCTTATGACGGACTGCAGCAAGAGCGATTGCTGATGTCCGCCAAAGAGTTGATCGCCAGCACCTCCCTGTCGTGCCACAAATTCGGCCAGTTGTCGAGACTTCAACATCCAGCTCAGCATCTCAAAGAATCGTATGATGTTCGATTTTCCTGAGCCGTTGGTACCAATCATTACGGTTACGTCGGGAAGCTCTAATATGGTAACATCAGCCAAAGATCGAAATCCCTTGATGTTTATGTTCTCGATCTTTGTTTGCGGTCCGTTCATTTCGATTACTCGCCGTTGGTCAACAGCAGTATAGACGCAATTCGCCGCCCCACCTCACTGAAATACTCCACTTCGTCCACCTTCAGCGCCCGCCCCAACACCTTCCGCTCCCGATACGACAACCACTTCTTCAACACCTGGTACCCGCCCAGCCGGTAGTTCCACACCTTCGCCGGCACATTCCGCCAGTACGCCTGATCGTTCAGGTTAACGTCGTAGGTGCTCTCACCCAGGGTACCCAGGGCGGCGCCCAAGGCCGAGAACTCGGATCCTGAGTAAGCCCGTTGCGCAGCGCGACCCTGCCCCGGCATCACTGCCTGACCCGACCCGAAGTGTCCCCAGCCGGCGGTCAGGCCAAAGTCGTCGCCAGACATGTTGTGGCCGTGCGTCGTGGCGGGCACCGCGACGGTGGCGATCTCAGGGCGCATCTGGCCGCTGGTGACGCCGGGAACCGGCATCTCGGGGTCGAGCAGGGCGGCCAGTTCCCGACCGCGTGCGACCGAGCTGGCCAGAGTCTCGGAAGCCTCTTCGGCCTTGGCCGCCACGTCGATATCCGTTATCCCTGTCCCGGCTGAAATTTCGGACCAGTACGGTAACGGAATCCGCGGCCACGCCATGCGCAGCGCACCTGCATTCGCTTCCCGATAGGCAGGGTCGTGGAGCACGGCCAGCACGTGGTGGAAGAGGTCTTCGACGCCAAGGCCCAGTTGTTCCAGGTAGCGGCGGCCGGCTGGCGACAGGTTGGGACGGTGTTCGTCGGACGTGGCCGTTCCCAGCGTTTCCTGGCTGAGCCAGACCGGAAAGAAGCTCGACAGCCCGTTGCCGAAGTTGTCGGCAAGATGTCTGGTCACGGTTCCCCGCGAGAAGTTGTCTTTGGCTTCGCGTTCGCGACTTTCGAGCCACAGATTCCCCGCGAACACATGCGGCCGGTATTCGGCACGCTTTTCGTCGAGCAGCTTTGTGTCGCGCTCCCAATACAGCCAGCGGGTGTCGAAGGGCCGGTAAGCGTAGCGGACGAAGCCACTTTCTGTGGGACCGCCGCGTTTCAGGAGCGTGTCGCGAACTCCCGCGCAATCGAAACGCTGAGTGCTGCGCATCACGCCCGGGTAAAGCCGGGCAATTTCCTCGTGGCTCAGGTCGGTATCAAAGTAGTTGGTCATTCGCGCTCGCAGTCGGTCCAGGTCCACATCGACCAAGAAAGCGTCGCGGCTAGTCTTGACCCCGGGAAACGAGGTTGGAAACAGGTCTGTCAGAGTCGGCCAGTCGAACCACTCCGGGCTGACGGCTACCGTCGCAAACGGCAGCCCCAGCGGGCGCATCGGCTCCATCGTGTCGTAGAGCGCATCCGGTTCGGCCTCCGCGGTGTCCGTCAGCAAGTCCGGCTTGGACTGACCCCACAAATTGCGGAACTGGACGTACGCCGCGGGCGCGTGCTCGGCCTTGCGCACCAACGTGGCAATGGCCGTTCCGACTTGAATGCCCACTGGATCGTCCGGCGTGGAAAAGATGCTCGGGTCCGGCGACCCGTCGGGCGCCACCTTGCCGGTGCGGTACTTGTCGCCGTTGAGGTTGTCGATCCTGATCCTGTCGAAGACCTCCAGGTATCGCTCGCGCATGCCGGGACACGACAGGCTGTCCAACCACGAGCAGTTGGAAATGAAGCACACTACGCCTTGTCCCGTCGTCTCCGCGATCCGCCGTTCGGCCATGCGGAAGAAGCGCACGTACAGGTCGTTCAGACCCTGCCCTTCCGGGCGCCGCACCCGCCGGGTCGTGCGGTACGCGTCCGAGAGGTCCCGTTCCTCGTCCACGGCCATACCGGCGAATCCGTTGTAAGGCGGATTCCCCAGGATCACCAGGATCGGCTTGTCTTGCTTGACCTCGTCCGCTCGCTCGCGCTCCTCCTCAAACTCGGGAATCGGCAGCCGCCTTTGCGGCTGCGGTTCCCAACCGGTCAGCGCGTTGGTCAGAAATATCCCTGGCCGTTCGGCCCCGTCCTCCGCCAGCGGCGCGTCCAGGTCCTGCATGGTCAGGCCCACCTGAAGGTGAGCCACCACGAACGGCGCGGGCATGATCTCGAACCCGAACACCCGCTCGGTCGCCGCCTGCTTCACCCTGGCCCCCGTCAGCGCGTCCAGTCCCTGACCTTGCAGGTTGTCGGCAATCCGCCGCAGCGTCTCGGCCAGGTACGCGCCCGTGCCGCAACACGGATCCAGCACGTACACGTTTTCCGCCGCCAGCCCGTCGGCGATTCCCAGGTCGTCCTTCAGCGCCCGGTCCACCCGCGCCACCATGTATCGCACCACCTCTGGCGGCGTGTACCACACGCCCAATTGCTTGCGCAGCGCTGGATCGAATGCCTGCAGGAAGGGCTCGTAGAAGTACGGCACCGCCTGCCCCTCGCTGAACCGAGCGAAGAATGCCTCACGCTCGACCCGGTTCAGCGCCGCCGCCGTCCAATCCAGTACCTCCACCAACCCCAGCGGCTGCAGTCGTCCCGGATCCGAGAGCTGCTGGAACAGCGCCCGCAGCACCGGCGCCCGTAGGTGCCAGACCGCCGTCCGCCAGTCGAACGCGCCGGTCGGCGCCGGCGCGTGTCGCGCCCACAACACCCAGGCCGAAAACACCCCGTAGAACAGCGTCTGCACCAGCGTCGACCTGAAGAACCGCGCGCCCCGCTCGCCCTTGAACTCCACGCCCAACGCCGCTTCCAGCGCGCCTCGCACCGTCGAGAGCGGCTCGGCACCGGCCCCCGGTGCGGCTTCGGCCGCCTCCACCCGCGCCAACGCGTCCCGCGCGTGCGAGGCCAGCAGTTCGGCCAGGTCCCGCGGCTCGGCCAGCCGCGCCCGGTGCGACAGCACCCGCCGCAGATACTCCCCCAGTCCCACGCCAACCCGCCCCGCAAACGCCCGCGGCTTTTCCAGTTGCCGGTCGAAGTCCTCCGCGTCCGCCGCCAGTTGGAATCTCTCCAACCGCGCCGCGTTCCCGTTCCTGTCAAGGTCCACCAGCACAAAGTCGCGGTAGTTCGTCACCAGCACCAGCCGATAGCGGCCCAGGTAACTGCTCACCTGCGCGCTCTCCGCCGTCAGCCACGCGTCGTCCTCAGCCGACTTCACCTCCACCACGCCGTGCTCCGGCAGTTGGTCATCCTTCGGCTGGCCCCCGCGCTGCACCTGTGTCGCCGTGTACAGCCCGAAGTCGGGGTGCCCGGCCCCCTGGTCCGCCAGTTCGCTGACGCAGAACACCTTCGGCTTCAGCCCGCCGCCGACCTCGTTGAGCAGATTCGCCAGCGGCCCATACCCCGAACGCTCCCCCGTCGCCCCACCCGACACCCGAATCCGCCGCAGATCGGCGAGATAGGTCTCAACGGAGGTCGTGAGCTTCGTTGGGCTCATCCAGCGACCCAGGGATTGATCACGTCGACCCCACCCCACGCAACGTCGTCCACATCCTGTGTCGCCACTGCGGCCCCTCGCCAACGGACGATGGCCGCGATCGGGCCGTCGGCATGTGTAATGAGTTGCCCCGGCTCCATCCTAACGTCCGTACTTCGCGCAGCGCGCCGCTTCTCCCACGCCCTCTACCCCTCGTGACTCGGAGTGGGGAACCCGGCTGCCTCAAGCAACGTGATCTCGCCGTAAGCCGCTTCCATTTCCCAGAAGAACTCTCCCCAATCCATGATGAGAGTTTCAGGCTCGTCATTGACAAACAAAGAAACCAGAATCCGCCTCTCGTCCAAGTCAGGCTCCCAGCAGAACCTTGGCGTGGTCCACTTCATAATGACACTTTGGCGGGATTCATCCTTCGGAGGTCCATTGGGGTATTTGCGCTCCAAGTAGTTTACTGCTGCCCGGCTGAGGATTGTTTGCAGCGGGCCGGGAACAATGGCATCAGATTGACGGCCTACGAGACCGCCCAAGGTGTAGAGGTTTTGATGAAGGTCAACCATCTCCTTGTTCCCCGAAGCTGACGACAGCCGATCCAGTTTACGATGCAAGTGCTTCAACAAGTCTTTGACCGTAATACTCCGCACGGCCGTTTCGACCTCAGTGATGTACTCCAGGAAATTCAGCTTCAGCCCGATTTGGCCGAGGCCACTCAACGTTCTTTCGTCGGAGTAGAGATCGACAATATGCTCGTCTCGTACACAGATGTAACGGTTATGTGAGAGCAAGTTTCCAATGTGGCGAATCTGTATCGAGTCTACCATCGCATCATCGTAGCCATAGACTGGAACCGTGTATGGCACGAGTCTCTCCGGGAATATTTCGGTGAGGATGCGAACGCGCACTGAAGTCACTAGGAGCACCTCTTCAATTAGCTCTTCTTGGTCATCCATGATGTGGTCGGCTACGGACGTACCAACAGGCAGAGGTTCCTGTTTTATTGGCAAGCCTGCTCGCGCAAGTACGGCGTTGGTACGGCTTGAGAATTCTCGGAGCTTCTCGATCTGTAGGAGGACCTTGAGCAACATCTGTAGGACACTACCGTAGACGAACACTTCGCCTGTCGCCGTGTGCTTGGAAACGACAAAGGGACTCGTTGTCCATTGATGCGTTGATTCACCCCGGACTATGTGGAAGGCACCATACAGGTAGGGGGCGTGCTCTCGGTTGTAGATGACGGCTACTACATTGTGCTGCCTATTGCCCACGGCACTCCTCCAGCTGAGCTATGCGGGACCTCAAGACCAATGTGACTGCCGACGATTCTGGTTTTCTCAGGATGCCATCGGATGGTCAAACGCTACGGTAGTGTCCTACGTTGCCTTATCAGGCTCAATGATCACGGGGCCTCGGGGTGCTGGGGAGGCTGAGGGCAGACGGAGGGTATCGCTCCCTGTGCCTGGCGTAGGACTCACGGATCCGCACGAGCTGCACCGGATGCCCACCCTCCGCCTCCAGGCTCTTGTCCAGGGACCAGCCGAGACCGCCGCAAGTATTCCCGCCCATCGAAGCCCGACTCACGTGGCCACGACGAGAACCGTCCAGAGCCAGACGTCGGGCAACCCGTCGCCGCTGAGAACCCAGAGCCGCGGGTCTTGCAGTAGGAACCGATGATGACGCGCCCCACCCATATCGTGCGCCGGGCTACGTCGTCATCGAATGGCGTCGCCGTGCCGTGCAGAATGGCTGGGGCCTCGGGATGCGTCGTGCCGCTGGTCAGCCCGACGTGGACCGTCGGTGCCGGGCTGCTGAGGACGCCCACCGACCGAACGTAGGACGCCCCGCCGCTGTCGGGGATCGGCGCACATTGGTTTACGTCCGTTACGCGCTTCGATACCTCCTACTCCCTCTCACTTATGGGCCAAGAGAAATGGACCACGAGCCGCCGAGCACGAGTTTCAGCACGAACAGCAAAAGGGGGAACTCTCAATACAGCCAGGTGGTCTACGCTTTACTGTACTGTCCGTATTCTCGTCTTCTGCAGGAATCGGGACAGCTTGTCCGACTGTGAATTCGGGATTGCCTAAAGCAAGCTATCTGACGCTGCACTGAACAACTCCTCTCTGATCGTTTCTTTCGCTTTCTCATTCTTCGACCTCTGCTGGTGGTGCCTGCTCGCAATCGGGGATTCAGCGTCATCTGCGACCGAGTAGCCTGCTCAGGAGACCATAGCGCCGCCTGTTGAGGTCGCTGGCCAGGAACTCTTCCAATTCGGGACGGTTCAGGACGGTCCGTTCCGCGACGTCAGTGCCGGGGCACTCTACTCGTGCGGGATGCGGCCCGATGACTCCGTCGAATGTTGGGGGGCTTTCACCGGCGGCGAAGTCGACCCGCCGTCCGGCACCTTTCGCGCCGTAAGCGCAGGGTTTTTTGCACACGTGCGGACTCCGGTCTGACGACACCGTCGCCTGTTGGGGAACAAACGGCAACGGGCCGGCTAACCCGCCGCCGGACGCCTTCCGCACTGTCAGCGCCGGTGGTGGCCGGACATGCGGCGTGCGTACCGACGAGACGATCGTGTGTTGGGGAGAGGGTGTTTTCGTCCAAGCCGAGCCACCGCCAGTCGGCGCATTCAGTGGTGTCAGCGTAGGAGGAAGCCACGCACGCGGGGTGCGAACGGATAGAACCGTCGCCTGCTGGGGATTGGATGACAATGGCCAAGTCGACTCGCCAACGGGTACGTTTATTGCCGTGAGTGCCGGCGGCAGCCACACGTGTGGGGTGCGTTCTGACGGGTCGATTGCTTGCTGGGGAGCAAACGGCGACGGCCAATCGGATCCGCCGGCAGGAGCGTTTATTGGCGTCAGCGCCGGAAGCAACCATTCTTGCGGTCTGCGGACGGATGACACTGCGGTGTGTTGGGGGGCGAATGAGGAGGGTCAGGCACAACTACCTGCCTAAGTGTCGTCGTGATTCGGACCCGTCCCGGAACATGCCGTGGGCAACCGGCAAGACACCGATGACGCCTTCGTCGAAGAACTCGCCCGGCGCAGCGGCGGTGATTTTGATCAGCTACGCGCTGATGCCTAGCGGAAGTCTAGCCGAGATGCTGGGTCAACGCCTAGTAGCAGCTAAGGCCCAGCACCCTTTCGCAGATTGCATTCGGCGTGGGTCGCTTGAAGATTGCTGATGTCGTTCGTCCCGCCGCGACTGACCGGCACGATGTGGTCGATGTGGATGCGGGAGCCAGTCGGGGGGGACGGCAATGGTTGCCCACAGATTCCGCAGCAGTGATCTTGTGCCTCTAGCAGCAGCGGGAGATGGCGCCGAAGACTCGACGTTCGTTGTGTGTGAGATGCTACAGCCTCCAATTCCCGTTCGCGTTTATTTCGATCACTCCGAGCTTTAGCGCCAATTCCAAGTACTACCAAGGCCACCGCAACCATTGCAACGCCTGCGCTCGGTCCAATGCTGACGCCGCCCATCCACGCCAGGCTCCCTACAACGATCCAGACAAAGCTCGCTGTTGTGAGCAAGCCAAACACGCAGCCGATGCTGCCGACAACGCAACCGAATCGGCGCCGAAGATCGTGGCCTAAGTCCCAAAGGCCTGCCGTGCTCGTCACAATCCAACGCGCACCCGCCACGACCGCGGCAATGGCCCCAAGGGCCAAGAACGCGCCGAGTAGGATGGGTGCCACAAGATCCATTCGGTTGCTCGTCGACTTGGCCTACGCCGTATTCCCGAAGAGCTGTGCGTACGTCATGGGCTCGGTCCGCACAATCCATCGCAGCGTGTCCATGAACAGATACTAGTTGTCCCGGTTCGAGGATCGCTATTCCAACTCTTCGTGGCGGCGATCCAGCTGCTTCGCGCTGACGTGGCGGAACGCTCCTTTGCTGCTGCGCTTGAACAGGATCCAGATACTCTCGATTGAGCTGGCGTACACATCGCCGAACCTCCACTGAAACTCCGAGTGATTGACGGTCGTATGGTGCGTGTAGGCGTCGGCGATGCCCGAGCAGGACGACCGCTTGTCAGCGTAGATCGCCTCGGCCTCGCCCTTGACGGTCCACGCTATGAGGTCGTGCCACGGGGCGCGGCGCGTGTCGAGAATACGCTCCAAGCGCACATCGCCTTCACGCCGACCGGCGGCGGCCACATCGGGGCGGAGAGCGACGGCCCGGGCCTCGGCGCCCGCTTCACCTTCACCCTGACCACGGTCGCCGACGCCGGGAGCGCCGCGAGGAGCGGATCCGCACCGGTCCCGGCGCGCGCCGCGCGGCGCGGGCGGGGAGCGACGGGCGACCGGGTGCGGGTGCTGGCGGTGGACGACGACCCGCAGGACCTGCGCTACGTCCGGGACACCCTCAGCCGCCCGGGGTACGACCCCTTCGTGACCGGGGACCCAGGGGAGGCGCTCCGGCTGATGGCGGAGGCGCGGCCCAAGCTCGTCCTGCTGGACATGATGCTTGCCGGGACCGACCGCATCGAGCTGATGCAGGCGATGCTGGACGTGGCGGACGTGCCGGTGATCTTCCTCTCCGCCTACGGCCGGGACGAGCTCATCGCCGGGGCCCTCAACCTGGGCGCCGCCGTTACGTGGTCAAGCTCTTCTCGCCGACGGAGCTGGCGGCGCGGATCGCGGCGGCCCTGCGCCGGCGGGAGGTCCCCGAACCGACGGGGCCGTACGTGCGGGGCGACCTGGCCATCGACTTCGCCGAGCGCCGGGTGACCCTGGCCGGCCGGCCGGTGCGCCTGCTCCCGCTGGAGTACCGGCTGCTGGCCGAACTCGCAGCCAGCGCCGGGCGGGTGCTGACCTACGCGCATCTGCTGGAGCGGGTGTGGGGCGAACGGGACCGTGGCGACCTGCGGCCCATGCGCACCATCGTGCGCCAGCTGCGCCGCAAGCTGGGGGACGCCGCCGCCAACCCCACCTACATCTTCACTGAGTCCCGCGTCGGCTATCGGATGGGGAAGGGTGAAACGGAGGGTGAGTAGCCCCCCAGTGGCGAGACGCTCCTTGCGTTCCTCCGTCCCTACGCATCACACGACAGGAATCGAGAGGCCCCGGTGCATCGACAGGCTGCCGAGCCACATCTCGACGACGGCGGGATCGACCGTCGCGGTGGTGGACTCGCCGGGCAGCGGCCACCTGGTTACCCCTTAGGGTGTCGTCGCACCTGGAGAGGGGTTGCGACGGCAGCGGCGGAAACACAAGAACGCCCCAGACATGGAGCGTCGGAGGCGGCCATCGCTGATACCGCTATGGCCGCCTCCGTTTCCTCCGTCGCCCTATCAGGCCGCGCCGGCAGGCTCCCCGGTTCGCTCCTGATGTAGCGCCCACGCGCCCAGGGACCGCGTCGCGGCCTGCGCCGGGCGGCGACGACCCTCGGGCTTGACCGGCGCCTTGGCCATGACTGCGGCCCAGGCGAACAGCGACGGCGACGGCGCATCGGTTGCTTCCTGATGGCCGTTGCCGTTGACCGGCGCGGTGTGCTGCCGGTTCCTCAGGATCGGATCGACGCGCGGCCCGAGGCCGATGGCGTCCTGCGCCGACCGGATGGGAGCTGGGAGGCGTGCGGCGCCTCCCAGCCCCTCATCCTTGCGCCAGGGCAGCCGCACTGGCGCAACCTCCATGGACGCCCGCTGGCACACGCCTCGTCGATCTACCGCCACCACAGGCCGAACGTGAGGATCCGGCGGACCCAGCGCAGCAGTTCGCGCCGGGCCCGTTCCGTCTCCAGGTCCGCCAGCGCCCGCCGCCGCCAGCGCAGGTAGCCCTCCCGCTCGGACGGATGGATCGCATACGTGTCCGGCGGCAGGGTCAACTCGTACTCCCCGATCATGGCGATCTCCAGCTCCATGATCCGCTTGCGGGTCTTCACCTGTTCGAGCTTCGTGCCCTTCTCGCGTTGCTGGTTCAGCCGCCGCCACTCCACGACCGCCGGCATCCCCCGATCGTAGGACGCCTCCTCGCCCGGGCGCGGGTCGTCGGTCACCACGCCGCGCCGGCTCGGATCGTCGACCGCCCATGGCGGCTCGGGCGCCGTGGCCTCGGACCCGGCGGCCGTCCGCGCGCCCTGGCCCCGCTCCAGCCGCGCCACCCGGCGGGTCAGCGCCTGCAGCCCCTGCAGCGCTTGCGCGGCGGCGTCCGCCTGGCGGACCGCCGCCCGCAGCTCGTCCGCAGCCGCGTCGTCACCGCGCCGCGCCTGCGCCAGTGCTGTCTGCCGTTGTTCCGCACGCTCAATCCGCTGCGCCAAGGCCCGCAGCTCGTCCCACTGCTGGGCCGTCTTCGCCTCGCGGTCGGCCAGCCGCCGACGCTCGAGGGCGTCGCGCATGCGCGGCGACAGCCGGCCCGACTCGACGACGTTGACCAGGGTGCGGTCGTTGACCCCAAGCGCCTGCGCCGCCTTGAGCCGACCCTCGGCGAGCACCAGGTCGTCCAATAGGGCCAAGAGCTGCGCGTCCGCCTCGCGGCGGTCGCGCGCCTCGGGCGGGATCTGGCCCGTCATCCTCTCGGCCTTCGTTCAAGACACTGGCTCCCGTCCGGCCTCGGCCAGCGCCCCATCCGCCTCGAAACGCCCCCTGCATTTCTGCAATTCTTCGTGCAACCGAGCCTTACGCCCCGGTACTTGCTGGCATGCAGCCCGCCGCTCGCCTGGCGCCCGGCTGAACCTGATCCACGACGCATGTGCACTTGTGCAACTTTCCTTGATTATCTGTACACCCCCATGACATCACGGGGCGTCCGCCAACGTGTAGACCTTGTGAGAGGGGCCTGTGCACAGGCCCCCTCTCAGGCCATGACCTCAAGCCGAGCGGATCGTCAGACTGACGGACAGCGCCGCTCGGATCCCGCAGGACCCGACCCCGTCGGCCGCCCCGTGGCGCACAATAGACAGGAGGTCTGCGTGCGGCAGCGACGAGCGAGCTGGACGCGGCGTAGGCGCCGGGTGAATGGCCGCCGGCGGACGAACGACGAGATTCGAGCGACGGGGGAATCGAGGAAGCCTGGCCCATGACGCGACAACCAGACGACCGACCAGTGGCCCTCTACACGCGGGTGTCCAGCGACCGCCTACACGCGGACCTGTCCGTCGCGGACCAGCTGCGGGCGCTGCGCACCTTTGCCGCGCAGCACGGCGACGACGTCGCCCGCGAGAACGTGGATGAGGCCGAGAGCGGCCGCGTGGCTGACCGGCCCTAGCTCAGGGAGATGAATGACGAGGGCAGCCAGCCCAACGCGCCCTTCCAGGAGATCCTGGTTTGAGAGTTCTCCCGCGTCACCCTCAAGCGCGAGCACGCGGTAGCCGCCAAGGTCGAGTTGCTGACCGAGCACGGCGCCAACCTGCCGTATCCCTATTTTTCGCGCACTCAGGGTTCGCGCCGGGGCGCGAGGCGAGAGCTCCGAGAGACGGCGGCGGACGATCCTATCGGGTCAACTACGTCTTCGAACCCCGGCGAACGTCCATCGAACTCATCGGCCGAGGCAAGACGGGCAACGACCCACTCTACGAGGAGTACATTTCGGTGGCCGTCGGGCTCTATGACGAACATCTGGAAGAACTTAGAAAGGAGCGGCTGATCAAATGCTTGGACCTCTTGAGTTCAGCAAGCTGACCAGGGAGTTCACGCCGGAGCGCCGTCCGCGCATCGACGAGACGAAGCGGAAGCTGCCCGTCGAGATGGTGCGGCACGAGCTTCGCCGGACGCGGGAGTTGCCCCACTGTCACATGGCGAAGCTACTCAAAGTGAACCAGCCCGTCGTCTCCAAGCTGGAGCAGCGGGCGGACGTCGACCTTTCCATGACGGAGCCTGGTGACTTGCCAATCGCTACTCCGACTCCAACCATCGTTCCCACCGCCACCCCGATCCCAACTCCCATTCAACTGACTCTAACGGAACTTCTAGACGAATATGAAGCCAATAAAGTCCGGGCTAATGCGAAGCTGCGATATCAACAGAACGGCAATATACCCGTCTCCACTGCCGGCTATATTTATCATGTTGAAGAACTATACGCTGTAATTGCACCCACTAGAGATGAATATCCCTCCGGTGACCTGCGCTGCTACTATGCAGATACTAGAATGGCGTTACACGTATCAAAGGGCCAGTCTGTCGACATCATCGGACGAGTTATCGGAACAGATGCTTGGTCCAATAGTATCGCCATGTACAGATGTGATGTGGATGGTATAGTATTGGATTCAAATCCTAGTCTCTCGGCTCACGATCTTCGCGCGAACGTTGTGAAGGTCTTTTGTATTAGCGAAGGGCTCATTTTCTCCGCCGGACTTCAGGGCACCGGTATAGTCATAAACTCGGAAGACGGCATTGTGTTGACAGTCCATCACGTTGTTGCAGATGAGAACCAATGTCAGAGAATTGAACTGGAGATATCCGGAATAGCGGGGCGTATTCCAGGGAGAGTCGTGAGGCATTGTGCTTCGATTGACAGGGCACGCTTACAGGTGCCAGAGGCTCATTTGCGTGGTCAATCTCTCCAACCGATTTTTCGATCTAGTGCCCCTTCGCAGACAGATCAGGAAGTATATTTCTTGGGCTATGGACAAGGCGCACTCCGCGTGGAGAACGGCATTGTGACTGATGTCTTTGGAAGTGAATATGTCATGGACGCATATGCCGTACCAGGTGATTCTGGGTCCCCTGTATTCGACGAGAATGGCCACTTGCTTGGCACTGTGTCGAGCGGCAACCGTTCCGACAGAACCGTGTTCACGGGAGAGGAATGCTAGTGCAGGCACGGCTTTCCGGCACCAAGCTCCTCTTCACGGTCGACAGCGAGCATCGTGCGTCCGGCTGACATCGTCCGAAGGGCGCGGGCACGCATTGGAACCATCCAACCGGCTGGACCACTTCACAGGCAACCTGCACAAGCCGCGTGACAGCTGTTCGAACAGCTGCGCACTTAGAAGAACCGCGGTCAGAAGCCCCGCCCTAGAGACGCGCCAAACCTGTTACGGCATCAGGGCCGATGTGCCGGCCGTTGCCCCCTTCCAGGAACAATGACAGGGAAATTCTACGTTAATTCACGGCGAATTCGAAGATAAATTCGGGCTGCACCAGCGCCAGGAACTCACGCGGCACCGCCTCGACCGCCTGCCGCCCGTAGGCGGCCCACAGGTGCTGGTGGCTGCACAGGCTCAATCGCGCTGCGATGGCGGCCATCGGCTGGCCGTCGCAGAACAGCTGCAGCGCCAGGACTCGCCGCGGAGTCAGGATCGCCGAGGCCCGCTCAGTCGCCAGCTGCAGGAGCGCCCGCGCTGCAGGCACGTCGGCGACAGCGCTGCGTCGAAGGCGCTGGCCCGCGAGCCGTTGGACGCCCGCAGTTCGAGCAATGGGGAGTCGAGCAGGCGGTAGCCGTCGGCGTCGGGCCGCCGGGCGTCGTCGACCCACCGGTCGTAGGTGACGATAGACCGGCGGCCGCGGCTCGGCGCATGGCGGGTGTGCGGCCGCCTTGCCAGAGGTATGGCGACGGCCCCGGGGCATATGCCGCCTCCGGTCGAGTGCGCAGAGTGGCTTCAGGATGCCGACGTACATCTGGGGATGGGACTGCAGGAATCCATAATCGAGAGGCAAGCGGACGCACCAGCTCATCCCTCCGACGAGCGCAGTACCATGATCCGGCGTCGTGTCCAAGTCTGGACGTGCCCTTCCGGTCCTCAGTCCCAGGCGTCTGACCGTCGCCATTCGCTACTCAGACTCGACGCGAGGTGACTGGGTAGCGGCAATCTTGCGTGAGCGTACGGCTCTGGGTGAACATCAGGCGTCCGATCCATTTGGGCGGCCTCGCAGTCATCGCAATCGCCGGTCCCGAGCCGCCACCGCGAATCCCGGTGGCCCATGAGCTTCTCCAAGCCCATCGAGTGGCTTGAAGCCGACTTAGGGACCTGCCGTCCGTCGCAGACACCGGCAGCCGTCTTCGAGGGCGACGCGACATCGCTGCTCACCACGCCAGCGCCGGCAACGACCAGGATCTTCATCCCTAGCTGGGTGGGCGCTCCCGAGACGACGACGGTACATCGGCCGCCGCCAGTGCGCCGCGATCCACGGGATCAGCACCTTCCCTGCGGGATCGGAGAACTGCCGGGACGGAAGCAGGGGCACCGCGTGCCGGCCGCGACTTCGGTCGAGTGATGTCTCGGAATCTCCACCGGCGAGGCGATCCATGCGAACGGCATCGAGGACAGGGTGGACCGTGAACCGCTCCCCACCGATGGCGTCTGGCATGCTCCAGCGCGACTCCGCCGACTGATGGCCGCCCCAGGGAAGAGCCCGCTGGAACGCTCCGCCCCCGTCGGTTGCCCCGGCCGGTCCTCTGGAAGGGAAGCGGCCCAGGGTGGCCGGAGGCCTCATACCGGACGGCAACACCGCCGCCCTCGGGCCCCCGAGGATTGCCGCCGACCCGGTTGGGCGCGGGTATCGCCGTCTGTCCCAACCAATTCGATGAGATGGCGGACTTCACACCTGGTTTGCCCACGTTCGGCCACAGTTACGACCTCGACCAAAGCTAGAGTGGCACTTAGCTGGAACAGATGGCGTACGCCTTCGCGACCATTCCCGTCCGATAGCAGCATGAAGGACGGTTGTCCGGCGGCGTCACGTCAGGCCGTGCGACCCGAGAGGGGAGGCCGGCCCTTGTGAGTGTGGTGACGGCGGTGGCGGTCGTTGCCGCCGTCGGCTTGCTGTTCGCGTTGGACCCAGGCGGCGCGATCGCCGAAAGCGGCTTCCCCGACTTCCAGCAGATGGACTGGACGCAGCTGGCGGCCTGGGGCTTCCGCACGATAGGCGTAGCCGTAGCGCAGCTGCTCATCATCGTGTTGTGGCTGTGGCCCAAGTACCGGCCCCCGCAGGCGGGCCCTGGGTACTCCGGGACCCCGCGGCCCGACGGCATGCCCGCGGCGGCGGTATCCGTACTACAGGGGCACATGACATGGACCCCAACCCTCCTGGCCTCCATCATCGAGATGTGCCAGCGCGGCACGCTGCGAATCGAGCCTGTCAGAACAAGGGCCGGTTTCCTGTACCGGCTGTCTCGCCAGGGCCTGTCTGAGTACGAGTGGGAGCGAACGATATGCAACAGCCTGCCGTCGGATCCCACAACGATTGATGCGCTCTATGAAGCGATAAAGGAGCGCGAGGACGCCGTCGGCGACCAGGTAGGGGACTACCTCCAGAATCGCGGCCTCTTCCATGACAACCCCGTTCGGGTCAGGAGGGAAAACTCCGGCGACGGAAGTGATTGGTGGATGGTCGCAAGCATATTGACAGGTGTTGGCGGCGGGCTCTGGGCATCTCTGTGGCTGGACGCGTGGTGGGCGAACGCCCTGATCGGCGTGTTCGCGGGTCTCCTGTACTCGTTCGTCACTGTGCAGATGACGATGCCAAGGACGGGCGTGGTGACGCCGACGACGTCAGGGGCGCTTGAGATAGGTCAATGGCTTGCCTGGAGAGAGTCCGCGGCCCGATCTGTCCCTCTAGGTGCTCGGAGCCAGTCAGATCCCATGCTGCCGTACGCGGTCGGGTTCAATGTGGCCCAGCCGTGGCTGGATGTTACGGCCAGGGCTCCGCCGTGGTTCGGCTCCGGCGGCGCGTCCGCGCTTCAGGGAGCCGATCTGGACGCTGCCTGTCACGCCTTCATGCATGCGTCGGAGTGGTGGCTGACTGGACGGTCGGGCGATGCGGCGAAGTCGGCCGCAGGGGTGGGGTATGAATTGGAGCTTGACCTGCTCAAGTTAGAGTCGCCGGATCCCGAGACAACGGGGCACCGCAGGACCGCCGAGGGAATCCAGGACACAGCGCGTGAGTCGGATTCACAGCACGGTTCCCTGGAAGGTGCGCCGGCGCCACCATCGGGGGGTATCAACAGGACAGGGAGAAAAGACTGCGTGAGGAGCCGAAGAGCGGCGGGTGCATCCGCGGGTGCTTCACTTGGTTGGTAAGCGCGGTAGGCCTAGGGCTGGTGGTCCTGGTCGTCCTGTTCAGCCTTGACGTGGTCTCGCCCCGCGACAAACCGTGTCCCTTGGACTCTCCCCCGATCCCGACGCCCGCGCAGATTGCGGTGGCCGGCGACCTGTTCCGCGATGAGTGCGTGAGGGTCCGCGGCACGGTTGTGTTCCGGGAGGTCGACGAGTTGGTCATCGAGATGGACCGGAGGAGTTTGGTGCAGCGGGTGAGCGTGCGCGACCCGTCGCAGTCCCTCGAAGCCATCCCCCAAGGACGCGTGGTGACCGTGGGTGGATGGCTCAGGGTGGAGGAGGACGGGACATACGTTGTCCAGTTCGTGCCGGATCGTGGATCGGACCGGGAGTTGTGGCGGAATCTCCTAGAGAACATCGAGGGTTTGTTCCAGGTGGCTACGAGTGCGATTCAGTCTCATTGGGTCTGAAGGATGGAGCCAATTGATGGTTCCCATGCCATAGGCGGATCTCGGTCGCATGACACACCAGGACGAGTACGAGTCCCTGATGGGCCTAGCTACGAATTGGTGGGCCGGACTTGACAAATGCCTCGTGCAGATGTCTGAATACCCTTCTTGGCGCGTTGGATACCGGTGGCGGGATCGTCAGCGTAAATGACAGTGAGACCCTGTCGACGGTGACGCTCGCGGATGTTACCGTCCTCTTCCGCTGCTCTGGATTGCTGAGCACGAACTCGGTCGAAGGACCAAGAATGCCTTCGCCGAATCGGAACGTCGTGCTCAGCGTCCCGGTTTGTACGTGGCCCGGATAGTCACCGCAGTTCCGTAAGAATGCTACGTCGCTCCCCGCGAAGCGGTTGATTGACTGCCAGTCGTCGCCCACGAGGAAGTACACCGAGTCGTCGCGTTTAAGGGCCTGCAGCAGCTTCATCTGACCCACAGACATGTCCTGACACTCGTCGACCAGCACGTACCGGTAACTCGTTTCCAACTTGTCTTCGCGGCGGTCCTCCGCACGTATTCCAAGATTGACCAAGGACCCTAGAACTATGGGATCCTGTAAAAGTATATGGACTCCGCGCCAATCATCTCACTTGGAAGGTGTCGAGAGAGTAGACCGCCAGTTGTTTGCCCATATCGAACCGATCGGCAGTGAACGAATATGTGATACTGACGGCGACGTTGTTTTCGACCATATAGACCATCCAAATTGCCCGATGTGTGAAGATCGACATCTCGAATACGACGGCCGACAAATCCTGTGAGGTTCTCACTGTTTCCCTAGTGATATCTTCTGCACCAGAAGGGACGAGGACTGAAGATTCAATCAAGTCGGCATACTGGATCAGAGTTAGCTCCCCCACTCCCAGAGCAAGAACGTCCTCCACGATGATAAGGACGTCACTATTCGTCTTCGGGTCTAAGGCATAGAATACCTCGCCTTGTGATTCATCTAACTCTCCTTCGAGCCAGGTTTCCGGCACCTGTATTGAGATGTAACCCGACGGGTCCTCGAAAACCATCATGGTTCCGAATGGACTGTCCACTGTCTGGGGACTAGACGGGACGTTGACCGTCTCAGTACCTTGCCTCGCTGGTTCTACCGACAGGTAGTAGCCCCCCAGCCTATCGCCTAAAGCTTCGGTAATGGCGATGAAATACTCACCGGTATGAGGCGCCCTATAGACCAGCTCGGAGTTTCCACCAAGTCTGGCGCTGCTGTCGTCGTCGGATACGACCTGATTGTTCCGGGACCTGGGGAAGTCAACGTATAGGACTGTGTCCACGTTGATGGAGTCAGTAGCGATTCTTACTGTCTGTCCCTCATCTAGGCGGACAGAATACCAGTCCCAGTCTAAGGGGTGATCGAGGCTTCCGACTACAGTTTCGCCCACGGCGACAGTCTGACCATCGTCGGGGTCGTTGAGTGAAATGAGCCTAACGCTGCTGGATACGTCGAAGCTGGACGACTCCCCCGAAGCCATCTCGACCTGCAGGAAGTGGACCCCGCTGGTCAACAGTTCCACAACCCCGTGCTCGACGCCTGTATAACCGTCATCCACTTCCAATATCAAGCCAAACGGGTCGGACACATGGAACCATCCGTCGCCTGAACCTTCGATCCTGACCTCAAGTATTGTCCCTGACGTTGCGTCCAACACGAACGTGCTCGAGTCCCAGTAGTTCCGCAAGTCGAGGTCAACCTCGAAGCTGCCACGCCCGACGGGGAGCCGACGATCCCCCACCCCCGACGTGAACTCGCCGTGGATGATTTTCTCCGCTATAGGCATGATGTCCGCGGATGATGCCGCTAACGTGAACTCAACCTCGCTGAAGGAAAATGTGGAGATGCCAACCACCTCGCCTCTGGCGTTGACTAACGCCCCACCACTCTGACCGCCAGCGATAGCGGCATCAATCTGGAAATAGGTCATCCCGAGACGTTCCCACTCACGGAAACGAGAAAGGATACCGCGAGTAATGGTAGGTTGTGGAAACAGGTCTACTTCGGCTGGGTAGCCGACTAGGAGCAACTCGCTACCCAAGGCCGTGCCCTCCCCATCAGTCATCCTCAACGGCTTGGCCGATACATTTACTGGCCCCAACACCGCCAGATCCGCCATGGGGTCCCACCCCACTACCGGTACATTCTCCAACTCTGTTCCGTCGGGAAGGATTACCCAGACCGACTCATAAGGCCATACCACGTGGTAGTTGGTGATGATGTAGCCGTCTCGAATCAAGACGCCGCTACCCGTAGTCGCCGTGGTCTCAATGAAAACTACAGCAGGGGAAACCCGCTCGTATACTTCTGCGGATGACAGTTCTTCTGTAGCCTCAGACGTCGGTGTGGGAGTGGGAGTATCGGTGGCTACGGGCGTCGGCGTCGGTGTTGGCGTAGCCGTGGGAGTGTCAGTGGGTGCAGGCGTCGGCGTTGGCACAGTTGTAGGAGTGTCGGTGGCTACGGGCGTCGGCGTCGGTGTTGGCGTAGCCGTGGGAGTGTCAGTGGGTGCAGGCGTCGGCGTTGGCACAGTTGTAGGAGTGTCGGTGGCTACGGGCGTTGGCGTACCAATGGGTATCGTCGCAGGAGTTTGAGCAGGTTGCTCGGGCCTCCCGGATGAAGGTCCCTCGCCACACGCTGCCAAAGACGCAGCGACAAGCACCGCTACCAAGCCGATTCGCATGGCTCGGTGAACGGCCGTTTGCAGCCCGCAGAGTGCCAGGAAGGTGAGAAGCAAACCCAGTCTCCTGGCGAGCAAATCTCCCGGCATCAAAGACTCGTGCGGCAAATAGAACCTGCTAGACGTATAGTCTAGGTGTTGGTAGCGTCCCCGTCAAGTGGACGACTACCAAGCGGCGATTGGCCCACAAATACGCTGCATGCGGACGCAACGTGGTTCCACTCAGGAAGACGTGGCTCATCGTGCCGGTGTTCATCTGACCTACCTCTCCGGTCTGGACACTGGACAGGTGGTGTGGAGAGGGGCTTGCGGAATCCGTCGCTTAAGAATATCCGTGCCATTGCCAAGGCTATGAACGTCAACACTGCTGACCTCTTTTTCATTCGAGTTGGAATGCGGTTCCAAAAAGTGAGTTTCCTAGTCGGAACTACTCATGAGGCCCACCGGTTCTCGGGCTGGTAACGCTGAGCGTCTTTGGAGCAAGCAAGGTTTCTGACAGAGGCCTGTCCTACAGCGTGAGACGCCACCACTACTCTCTCGGACCTACACCTCTAGCCTGACCTTCAATTCGAAAGTTCTTGATTTTATCAAGTCTGGTGGGCCTAGCGAGACTCGAACTACGCAGCCAAGCACTTAGAAGAACCGAGGTCAGAAGCCCCGCCCGCGAGCCGCGCCAAACCTGTTACGGCTTCAAGGCCGATTTGCAGGCCGTTGCCCCCTTCCAGGAACAATGGCACGAAAATTCTACCCTAATTCGGGGGAAATTCCGCAGGCGCCGGCGCCAGGAACTCGTGCGTCATGACTTCCACCGCCGGACGTCGATAGGCGGCCCGCAGGTGCTGGCGGCTGCACAGGTCCAACTGAGCCGCGATGACGGCCATCGGCTGGCCGTCGCAGAAGAGCTGCAGCGCCAGGGCCTGTCGCGGGGTCAGGGTCGCAGAGGCCTGCTCGGTCGCCCGCTGCAAGAGCGCCCGCGTCGCATGCACGTCGGCGAAGGCGCTGCGTCGAAAGCGCCGTCGCGCCAGCCGTTGGACACCCGGCAGGCCGAGCAATGGGGAATCCAAGAGGCGATAGCCATCCGAGCGGTGGCGCAGGGCGTCGTCGACCCAGCGATAGTTGGCGACGAACGACCGCCTGCCGCGGCGAGCTGCCCGGCGTGCGTGAGGCCGCCCGGAGATCGGCGCGGCTGCGGCATGGGGCATCCGACTCCTCGTGGTGAGCGGGCGGTTTCACCTCAGGGTGCCGAGTTGCGGATCCGGGAGGTAGGTTGGATTCCCTACCCGCGTCGGTCGCTCGAATTGCCGGGTCGGCACGACGACGTTCGGCGCTGCAGGCTCTCCTACGCTGCTGGGCCTGAATCCCTAGACGCCGAGGGGGCGGCGTCCGAACGGGCAGGCCGAATCAAGCGGATCGCGAGGGCTGTTGAGTCCTGTCGCCACAAGCAGCCACTCGCCACACTCTACGAGTTGTACCAGCGCACGGACCACCTCAGGCTCGGCACCTCGCGGCAAAGCCTGTAAGTCCAATGCAGTGCCACGTCGTCATAGGTCGCTGGGGCGCACGGCAAGCGCCGCACGCCGAGTCAGCGCGACACGTTCGGCAAGGGTGACATGTGGACTTTCACCGCCATCGATACGGAGACGAGGCTGCTGCCGACGTGATTGCTGGGGCCGCGCAACACCGAGACCGCCACACGGTTTCTCACCGATCTCGCCCGGCGGATTCCGCAAACGTTCCACTTGAGTACCGACGCCGCCAGTTTCTACCGCGAGGCCGTGTTGACCGCGTTCGGTGAAGACATCCATTTCGGCATGATTTAGAAGCACTCGGTGCCGAACAAAGAGGAAGCGGCGCAAGTGCCAAAAACCGAGCGCACGCCGATCGTCGTGTACGGCAACCCGGAGATCGAACGGATCAACACGAGTTACGTGGAGCGCCACAACCTGACCATGCGGATGTCCATGCGGCGCCACACACGCAACACGAACGCGCACTCCAAGAAGATCCGCAATATGGTGGCGGCGGTTGCGACGCACGTGTTCTTCTACAACTTCGTGCGCCCCTACATGACGCTGACGGACGCGGCGAGTGTCCGGCCAACCACTCCAGCAATGGCCGCTGGTCTGGCGGAGCGCCCATGGCCGATGGAACGGTTGATCGGATTGCTCGAGGCGAGCGAAGACACGTAGGCGAACGTATCGATGCGTCGCTACGATCGGCGAATAGCCGCGTTGCGCGCACCGCTTGACACGCCTCCCACCGTCTGTTAAACGGAGGGTGCCGCGGGCACGCGGTTCGCGGTCCGAGATGGCACCGCGGTCATCTCGGAAGTCACCGGCGCGGGAGCGCCAGCGTTGACGCTCCAATCGCGCCGATTGGAGGTCCGCGATGATGCGGAAACAGCGTTGGACACTGCGTGCGATTGCCTGGGTGGTTGCGCTCGGCATGCTGGCGATGTTCAGCAGCACAGCACTCGCCCAGGCCCCACCGATCGGCGATCCGCCGACCAAGCCGCTCGAAGTTGAGACCACGTGGGTCACGAGCGTCACAGTTGAAACGATTCCGATCCCTCCCGGGCATCCACTGGCCTTCACGCAATCGGCTGGATGCGCCAGTCACCAGTGGGTGGGTGAACTGCGCGAAAGACGTAACGGCGAGTGGGTGGCAGTCGCGCGCATGAAATCAAAGACCAGTTGGTGCTACAACGGCGCAACTGTTCAGCCGGAACTCAATTTCCGTGCCTCCACGACGATGATCGCCGCCAACTGGGAGGAAGTCTCATTCCGAACACGCGAGTGGGGTGGCATCGACGAATGGGAGCACGAAGACCAGGCCATCGGCAAGTACCGCAAGTGCGTGGCGTTCCTTCCGTGTAGTTCGACGCGCACCATGCGAGTCAATAAGTGGCAGTGGGGTGATGGCGATAGTGATATCAACGCGCACAACTAAGCGTGACGCACCGCCGCGTGCTGGCCCGACACTATTGGGTCCAGCACGCGGCGGTGTCGGGTTACGTCTCTGGATTGACGGACGCCGTCGTACACGCACTCATGCGTACGAGACCGATACACGCTAGGCACACCGGAAGTTCCGATGACGCGCGCGTGAATCGCCACCGGCTGGACGGACTTTCGGGCCATCCGGGGCAGTTTTGGCAGATGTGCCAGTAGTGCCGCAGCTGCCAGACCATTGGTGCGACGTCGCACTCGCTGGCATGACCGAGTTTGCGGTAGAGGCGATGCGACGGGATGACTGGAGCCTCTTGGAGCGCTTGCTGTCAGCGTAGCCCAACGTGAATTCCGCGCTGGGAAGAACGTGGCACTTCACCTCGACTGATCGCATTACGCACGAGATGACCCAATGATTGAGGTGCTGCCAAACGTGATTCATCGCCGACATCGCAGCAACCTGACGACGCCGATGGCCCCGTGGCGCGCCTCAAGCGTCCAGACTTCCCGAATCTCACGCTCGGCGCCCTTCGAGCTATCGGAGGACCCGCCACGATTCCGCAGATCGAGCAACGCGTGATCAGCGACCTCAATCTGTCACCACACCAGGCCGCCATCGGCCGTCACTACGGACGGCAGACATCACCCCAATATGGTCTCGCGTGGGCACGCTCGCATCTCAAGGAACTCGGCCTTGCCAACAACTGCACCAAAGGCGTCTGGTCGCTGACCGACGCCGGGCGCGAGATTGATGACATCACGCAGCGCAACTTAGAAGGCCGTGGGTCCCTTGGTCTTAGCTCCGAAGCACCGAACCAGGATCAACACGAACTCCATCGCGCCACACCTCGAAGTGCAGGTGCGGACCTGTCGATGCGCCCGAACTCCCAAGACCACCGATTGGATCGCCGCGACGAACGCTACCTTTCAGACTCAGCCTAGAGTTGCTGCCGTCCGGTGGCTGCAGGTGCGCGTAGAGCGTCTGCCAGCCGTCGCCATGCGCGAGGATCACGTAGTGCCCGTAGCCGGCGGGATCCCAGCCAATGGCAGCAACGACGCCATCTCTGGCGGCCAGCACCAGGGTGCCCGGCGATCCGGCGATATCGATGCCCCAGTGCGGACACATAGCGAACGTACACCCACCGTAGCGCGTGGTCAGGCGTCCGCGAACCGGCCATCGCCATTCGCCCGTAGACTCGGTTCCAACCTCCGATCCCTCAGATCCGCCATGCAGTAGCCATTCCTTGGCACGTTCGTCCGCCTGCAGATGTCCGGCCGCGAGGGACCCGGCGACGGCCGTCTGCAGCAGCATCCCCATGGCCAGCGCCACCGCTGCTGGCAGGGCGCCGATCACACCAACTCCGACGAATAGCCACCTGACGGACGGCTCGACCTCGCGCATCTGCTCGATCAGGCGTGACACGAGGACACGCGCCAGAATTCGACCTGCGGCGGTCAATGTGTGCCGAAGCACAGCGCCGAGTGCAGGTGCAGAGATGGCGGACGTCTACTGCGTCGGGATCAGCGACCCGGTCCGCGCAGCGCACCGGCCGATCTCGGAACGGATCGAGCGTCACGTACCAGGTTGCGCACCGTGAGGTAGTGATGGACGCTGCGTCCCCACACGGACTGCGGCGTAATGGCCGGCAATTCGGCCAGTCCCGCCATGAGCCACCGGGGAAACTGCAGGACCACGCCCAAGCTGACGATGAGCGTCGCGATCGACAGGAGGCTCGGAGGCTGCGCGGCAACAATGCCAAATACCACCACGAGACCAAACACGATGGCCGCCTTCTCGAAAACCACCTGGGCCACGCGCTTCACCCACGCGTCCATCAAGCCTCGGGCGAATGGCAGCAGGCTCAACACCATGACGATCGGTGCCGCGACCACCAGCACCCAGATCCAGATCAGTCGCAGTGCAAACTTCAAGGCCAGCAGAGCCACCTCAAGCAGGAGAATGAGATATAGAAGGGTCCGGAACAGATCGATCCACAGTCCCTCCACGACTCCCGCCGTCGCCGTTTCACCCCAGCCCCACCGCCGATAGAGCTCGATCGGACTGTCGCGATTGATGGCGTCGCCGCCAAGCGCCACGAACGCCTGGACCAGCAGATTGTTGAGTTGCAGCAGCGCCTCCACCATGGCGTAACTGCCCAGGGCGAAGCCAACGGCGATCACGGTCTGGCCAGCGAAGGCACGCAGATCGACCGGCGCGCCCACAAATGTCTTGTACAGCGCAAATCCAACAAAGACGGCCACGACCAAGGAGACCAGCGGCGTGCTGGCGTTCAAGGCGAGATCTCGCGTTCGTTCCCACATATCGCGCAACGCCTGGTTGGCCTTCGATGGGATGAAGAAGTCTCGAAGCGCGGTCCCGCCGGGCACCGCGGCAAACGCCTGATCAAGCTCCCCACCCGGAGCCGGCTCGATGCTGTCCGGCACGGTGAGCATCCACTCCCACGCCCAGCCCATCGGGGCCTGCAACATATGCGTCAGTGAGGTGGTGGCCCCGAGGCTGGCGGTCGCGGCCGCCGACTCGGGGTGACGCCAGGCGGGCGGAAACAGGGCGTTCAACGTATCTCGAAGCATCTCGCCCAGACGGTCGCCGAGCGGATCAGCCAGAGCGTCGGCGATGCGGCCGGCCGCGTCCGCCGATGTGACCACGTCCGGCTCGTCGGTGTCAGTTTGCGTGGACGAGTCGGCCGGCCCCGGGACACCCACCCCACCAAATGCGAAGGCTGCCAGACCCAGGGCCAGGGCAGCCAGCCAGCCGCGCCATGCCACGATTAATGGAGTGTCGGCGCCGATGGCTCCGCGCGTCGACGGGTCCGCCTGGCGTCGAGCCGGACGGCCGGCGTCTCCAGCGCCACCCGCTCGCCGGCCCCGATGATTGCCAGTCCCTGGCCACGCCGCGCCTGCTCGAGCGTAGCTAAGTCTTGATGCGTCAGCGCGAAGGCGTCGCGCAGGGCTCGTTCGTGGGCCGGGTGCTGGCGAAACAGCAGCGTAGCCGCGCAGTTCGCCAGGATCGCCCGAGTCTTCGAGTTCTCCACGAGCTCCGAAACGTCCTGCGACACGAGCAGCAGCATCGTCTGCAGCGCTCGCGCCGTCTTGGCCAGTTCGAGGAGAAAGTCGGCACCCTGTTCAGTTCGCAGCAGCGTCCAAGCCTCGTCGACAACGATGACGCGCCGTCGCGACTCCCGACCCATCCAGTTTCGAAGGTGCAGCAGAATGACGTAGTAGACGAGCGGCAGAATGTCGGCCTGATCGGCACGCGGATCGCGGAGCGCAAACACGGTGCAGTCGTTGTCGAGTTCGACGTTGGTCGGGCGATCGAAGAACGTTGCCAGTTGCCCGCTGGTGAAGCGGCGCAGCCGCTCCCCTAGGTCGCGCGCGGCCTGGCGGTACATCGCATCATCGCCGTAGCGATCCGCAATGCTGCGCGCAAAGTCGGACGTTGTCGGTGACGGTCGGCGGTATGTCGCCGGGTCGGACGCGTCGATGGATCGGCGACGGTAGGTCGGTTCAATGGAGTTATCGATGATCGTGCCCTGCTGGTCGCTGAGGCCGCTCAGCGCCAGTCGCCAGAAGCCGCTAAGCCCACTTGCCACACGTGCGAAGCCGCGGGCGTCGCTCACGCCGCCGAGGTCCCAGACGTTGATGGCGTGGGCGGTCGCCATGGCCGGCCGTAGCACCCGGCCGCCGCACACCCGGGCCAGTGCGCCATACTCGTCCTTGGGATCAAGAACGGTCAGGCTGGCGCCCGACAGCCAGAGGCCGAGGGCGATCTGCTTGGCGCAGTGGCTCTTGCCGCCGCCGCTCTGACCCAAGACGGCCAAGTGTGGATTCTCATGCTGCGGCCCAAATGGATCGATAATGACCGGCGCATGACCTCGTCCCGATCCAACGGTCGTGCCGAGGAAGATGCCCCCGCGCTCGGTCAGGCCGGGCGCGTGGAAGGGCACGGCCGCTGCCAACGGGCCGGTCGTGAGACCACGCCAACGACCGAGCCGATCGTCGCCCAGCGGCAACAGACTGCGGAGACCGTCCTGCTGGTATCCGACGACGCGCGAGGCCCCCATGCCGTGGGCCGCCAATTCCGCCTCGACGTCCAAGGTGGCCTGCTCGAGGGTCGCCGCCGAGTCGGCTCCCACGCCGATCACCACCGAGGTCCGCATGTACCGTTCGCGCGCCCGAAACGCTTCGTGCACGTCGTCCAAATCCTCTAAGCGCTGACGTGAGGTCCGGACGGCCTCGGGATTGACGTCCTCGCCACGCGCCACTTCCCCGAGCAACTCACGCTCCGTCGTGGATAGCCGCCGGTGTACCTCGCGGTCATCCACCGGGCGGATGAACAGCGACAGATCCAGGTCGTGCTTCAGCGTCGTGAACCAGCGCAGCCAGCCGGCCCCTACCTCGCGGGGATAGCGTCGAAGGGTGAGCGCGCGCAGCCGGCGCGTGTCCGGGCCGGGGCCCTGAATGACCAGTTGGTCCGGCTTGACGGCCATCCACTCCGGAAATGGGTCGGCGAGGTCGAATCCCACCCGCGTGACCGACGGCCCGTCGGTTCGAAAGCGCGCCTCGGCGCTTGATGTCGCTGCATCCAGCACCTGGCGCAACTGTCGGACGGCCCCCGGGGCCGGGCGAAACAGCCCCTCGACAAGGTCGACCAAGTCAAAGCCGTCCAGGCGCCGGCTCGCGAGGCCAGCGCGCGACAGACCGTCGCGAATCAGCTGCAGTCGACTATCGCCCATGCCGGAATCCATCGGCTGGCCGTCGCGCGCCGAACGCCGCGACCACCACGAGCCGCGGGGTGCCGGGGCGTCGTGCGCCACCAGCACAAAACAGCGCACCTGGCGGAGATGCCACTTGCCGTGCGCGGCCTCGACGGCCTGGGCGTATGTGGATGGCCGCCCGGCCTCACCGTCGGCTCCGCCGCCCGGCGCGCCCAGCAGGCGACGACGGCGATCGAGCTTCTGATCCCACGCGGCCGACCAGCGATCGGTGACATCGCCCAGATAGGCCGCTGGATCGAATGCGCGGTTACGAAGCACGATCTGGATCGGACACGGAAGACTGGCCAGGAATTGGGCCAGGCCGGCCACCGCCGCCGTGATCTGGTCCGCCACCATTACTTCGAGGTTCAGCGGCCGCACCGCAAGGACGGCGATCAGCGCCCCGTCAGCACGCACGATGCCGTGCGGCCCTATTTCGCGGATGCCCAGGCGAATCTGTGCCGGCGCATCCGGGTCCGCGTCGTAAGTCGCAGCGTGAGTGTCGCCGCGCGGCTCCGGCACCCCGGCTGGCCGGTCAACGCGAAACACGGAATCCCCATCCATGGCGGGTGATGATCGTCGGCTGCGGCTCCCTAAGGTCAAAGCGATACAGGGGATCCGGAAGCGACGCCCGCCATGTCCGCGTGCGCGGCTGACGCTGGCGACCGAGCAGTCGTGGTCCGGTCCAGTAGCGGGCCATGGCCAGCAGATAGCCGTCGAGAGACACCTCGTCGACTCGAACCCGCATGAGCGACCAGCCCAGGAGCACCGGCACGGCCAGCGCGAAGCCGGCCAATGGTCCGATCCCAATCAGGGGGACCAGCACGCTGAGCAACCCAACTTCGAGCGCGCCCAGAACCACCAGCCAGCACAATTCGCGACTCGTCAGGCGAAACCCGCCGAGCGGCCAGCGCGTCGGCACGCGCTCCAGGTCCTCAGGAATCACGAACCGCGGCGTTGGATCCGTCACGTCCGACCGCCCAACGTGTTGACCAGGAATTCCACGGCGCTCTGCAGCAGCCCGAAATTGAAGGCCATCACGAGCCCGTAGATCAGCAAGGCCTGCATCGCAAACCGGCGGGCATCTATCTGCGCATCCACGCTGTTTGAGGTCCAGGCGGCAATGGCCTTCCACCCGATGGCCGCCGCAACGACCAGACTGGCAATCGCTGCCAGAAAGCCCTTGAGCGATTCGACGGCGAAGGTGATCGGATCGGTCTGCGCAAGTACCGACGCCGGGACCGCAGTCGCGAGCGCCGCCAGGGCGAGGGCCAGCAGGGCCCGTCGACGCGCGGTCATACCGGAAACTCGGTGGCCCGTGCGGTCGCGGTGGGGCGTGGCGTCTCCGCATCTCGCCCGAGGCCGCGCAGCACGCGTCGAACCAGCGCGCCGAGCCTGCGGCCATCGCCGTCCTGGCGAGGAATCTGCGGCCGCGTGAGACCCAGCCGCTCGGCAAGATCGTCGAAGGCCGCGCGAAAGGGCTCGAGCTCGTCGATCATCCAGCTGTGCGGGAGCTCGCCGCGACTCTGCGCCACCGCGATATACGGGTGCGCATCGGGGATGGTCCCAATCAGGGGCACGTCGAATCCCACGCCCTCGGCGATCACGGTGGCGATCTCGGCGATCCGTCGGCGATCACCCGACCGCACCCGGTTGAGCAGCAGGAAGAGTCGATCCTCGGGCATGAACTCCGGTCCGACGTCGCGTCGAACCATCGTGATGTCGCGGATGGCGTTGACCACGTCCGCCTGCGCCGGCGTCACCACATACAGGACGCGATCCGCCCGCGCCAACGGCTGGAAGCGCCAGTGGCTGTACTCGGTCGGCAGCGTGACCACGACGGCTCCATACGGAAAGTCGCGGGCTGTCACCAGTAATTCCCGAATGAGATTCGGCTCGTCGCGGTCGAAGCGCGTATTCCACTGCGCCGCCAGGTGGTCGTCGGCTAACCCCACCATCAGGTGGAAGTTGCGGAAGCGCTGGAGGCCGGCCGCGAAGCCGTCGCGACTGGGCTGACGTAGAAAGGCCGCCACGCCCGGAGCCGGATCAGCCCCGCAGTAGGCGGCCAGATCGTCTTTCGGATCGCCGCCGACCAGCAGCACGGGCACGTTGCGTTCGGCAATGGCCCAAGCCAAGTTTGACGCGATGGTGTCTTTACCGATCCCGCCTTTCCGGGCGGTCACACACACGATGGATCGGCCGGCCGGTGGAACGGCCAACCGCTCCGCCAGGCGTTCCGCTGCCGCCGTCTCCTCCTGCCGAGCTCGGCCCCGCGCTGCCCGGGCGGCCTCCCCGATGGCCAGTGCGCGCGTGAGGACCTGGCCGGCGTCGATGGGGCGCACCGCAACCTCGGCAACGGCAGCCAAGCGCTCGAGCTCGTCTCCCAGGTCCTGGTCCCAGACTTCGATGAGCACCATCGCCCGCCGGCCGAGGGCTTGCACGTGGGTCAGGAACGCCACCAGACCGCTCCCGGCATCGTCCGGGAAGAGTTCGGCCCCAACGATCAGCACGTCCGACTGGCTGGCCGCCACGTGTCCGGCGGCATCCGAACCGTCGGTGGTGAGACCGGCCAGCTCCAGTCGGCGGTCACCGAGGCTATGCATGGCCGTGCGCAACTCCTGAATCTCCGCCGACCGCAGCAGGCACATATGCACCCGAAGCGGGAGGGCCGTTCCCTGGTCGCTCACGTTGGGTTGGGACTCCTCTGGTGACGCGAGGCGGCGGCGTCGGGGAGGCGCGACGCCGCCGCCGGCGTGGGGGTGCGCGCCGTCTGCGCGCTGGAGCCACGCTAGGCGCACGCGTCGCCACGGGGTATCCAGGATTCCGTAAACGTCGCCGGGCGGCATTGCCGACGCGTCGGTGTGAGCTCTACTGCACCGGCCGCCGGGTTGACGGAGCAGGACGGGTTGATCGGACGCCCGATGCCGACACGCGGCGCGCGGCGGCGCGACGCATCGCCAGCGAACCCGGCGACGCTAGCGCAACAGGCCGCGTCGGGCCGCGATGAGACAGGCCTCCGTTCGATTGCGCGCCCGGAGCTTCCGGTAGATCACGGTCAGGGCCTTGTCCACCGTGTTGACGGCCAGGTGCAGCTCCGCGGCAATCTCGCGCGAGGTGAGCCCGCGCGCGCCCCGGGCAAGGATCTGCAGTTCCCGTGGCGTGAGGTCGTCCAGCGGTGTCTCAGCGGCGCCTGGCGCACAGGCGTCAAAGAACGCCTCACGCAGCGAGCGTCCGATGGTGAGGTGCCCGGCCGCAGCCGTGCCCACCACGGCTCCCACCTCCGGGGTCGGCGCGGCGGCCGCCAGCAGCCCGTCGGGCCGCGCGACGACCGATGGCCACAGCCGGTCGTGGCTCCCAACGGCCAGCACGACCCGCGTCGCGGGGAACTTCGCCCGAATGGCTGCCGTGCGTTGAAGCTCCCGTGCCGACGCCGATGCTGCGGTCGGCACCGCAACGACGACATCGATCCGTGAACGGGCGCACCGCGCGACGGCGGCATCGGTATTCGGCACACTCCCTACGACGTCAACGGCCGGGAGGCGTTCCAGTCGCTGCCGGATTCCGGCGGCCGTCCGCGGATCCGCGGCGAGCACCAGGACACGGAGGGGCCGCCGACGTGAGTTGGCGTCGGAGACGGCAGCGCGCGCCGTGCCCTCCGCCGACGGAAGCCCGGTCGACGCCGGCTCTGCTGGAGCGCGGATTGACATGGCCAATTGGAACACTATGATGACGATCGAACATCGTAGTGACGGGCGGGAGGCCCTGTCAATACAATTGTGATGGAAAATCACAATAGTGATCACCTGGGTGGGCGACTCGTCGATATGGCCCGGTGCATGCAGTACCTCCTCGTCACCAATCGCAAGCCCGACAACACGGCGTACAGCATTGACGAGATCGCCCGCGGAACCGGCGTCTCGCGCTCGTACCTGCGCAACATGCTCGCTGGGCGCCAGGACAATCCCAGCCGCAAGGTCATTGCCGCGCTCGCCGGCTTTTTCGACGTCTCGCCCGTCTATTTCTTCGACCCAACGAACGAGCCGCCGGCCGCGGACGCTCCGGCGTCTGAGATTGAGGTTGCCCTTCGATCGGCCGAGCAACTCGGTCCGGACGGCCGGCAAATCCTGCTGGACATGATCCGGCTCGCCCAGCGCATTTCGGAGCAGCGCGGCCCGCGGGAGTGAACGCGCTGCTGGAAGCCCGGACGCTGCTGCGCCAGCTGGGACTCAGCGGTCGTCGCTTTACCCCCGAGGTCTTCCTGGAGCGCCTCGACTCGCGCCTCGGGATTGTCATCGACGCCGTTCCCGACAGGCGGCTGCCCGCCGGCGGGATCTCCGGTGCTTGCATCACGACCAATGCGTCGCACGTGGTGTTTTATCCGGCCGGCGGCTCCGAGCGCCTGCAGTTGGCGGTCATCTGTCACGAATGCGCGCACGTGCTCCTCCGGCACCGCGGCCGATCCGTCGCCGACGTGCTGACGGGAGCCGATCCACCGTCGCCGGCCGACGAACTCGACGCCGAAGCCCTCGGAGCCGCGCTGGCGCATTTCGCGGAGCGGCCGGAGCGGTGGCCGTCGCGCATCCAGGGCACACCGCCGTCCCGCGCCACGTCCCGATCGTCTGCGCTCGGCATGCGGCTGCGTCGCTACTTTCGACCGGGCCAGCGGTCTGGCGCGTAACGGCGATGGCGCGGTGCCAGCCGGGGCGCCGACCGCGGTCGTGGATGCGGACGCGGAAGCCGGTTTGACGGCGACGCGCTCACGGCGTTCGCCACCGCCTTTGTCGAGGTCACGACGAAACGTCGAGCTCCGCGAAGACTCCGCCGCGGAGATGGCGTGGCGACGTCTTTCGTTCGAATCGGCCGCTTGCGGTCAATCTTTCGGACGACGACGGCTCACCGCCTACCCCAGCACTCGACGACACGTCGCAGGGCGTCGACCTCGTCCCAGGCCGGAAACTCCGCAGCCAAGACCATCAGTGCGCAGGTTGATCGCGCGTCGGAGAGGTCGCCGAGGTCGCGGGCCTGCGTGAGACACAGGAACCGATCCACTACTTTGAGCACCCGTGCGCCTTGGTGGGTCGGCGCGGCCCCGTCGGCTTCCCGCAGGGCCTCAAGAACATTCGCCGGCACCCAGACGGTGCGGGCCACCAGCGAGTGCACGGCAGGCTCCGCCGCCCACTCGACGCCACCGTCCACTTCGGGGCGGCCACCGTCCTCCGGTTCGCGCAGGGTGCGAACAACTAAGTCGGTGTGCAGCAACGTTGCCGCCAGCCGCACGTGGGCCACCTCATCGAAACCCGCGCCGAGTCGCCGAGCCACCTGCTCCGATAGGGCGATGAGGGTCGTCCGCCAGCCCAGATCGGATCCGGCTGCCACATCCTGCTTCGTTTGCAGCGCGAATGTTGCCGCGAAGGCCCGGACCTCGGTCGCCTCACTGAGGGCGGCCCAGCGCAGCCACGCGTCGGGCGGCGCCAGCGCCAGCCAGAACAGCAGGGCGAATCCGAGTCGCAGCAGCGCGAGCCCCGGCTCCGCCCCCTCGGGTGTGAATCCCCGGAGTCCGGCCTGCACGCCCACGATGGCGACACATTCGCCGGCCAGGTGCACAAGAGCCGCCACCGACATCGCGTGCAGCAAGCGGAGTTGGAGTTGCTTCGGCAGCGACAGCCCGACGCGATAGCGCGAGCGTCCCAGGTCCAGCAGGGCGCCCCAGACCATCGCGAAATAGGCGAGATACAGCCCCAGACCGAACCATTCCCACCAGGACGTGTGCGGATGCGGCGCCGGAATCGCGCCGTGGCCGGGAAGCGACCAGACAAGTACCCCCGCGCCAATGGCTCCGATCCCAAACACTGGTCGCCAGCGTTCCCGGATGCCGAAAGTCGTGACCAGGAAGCCCACCGCCACGACACAGCCCACCCGCAGCCAGGCAGTCGCTAGGTGTCGGATCTCGGCGGACACCCCCGCGTCCGCCAGCCAGGGCCATCCGGCGTCGATTCCGGCCCGGAGGGACCACGCGCTGAAGCCGGCCACCGCCAGCCACTGGGTCTGGTCAAGCCACGCGGCCCGTCCGCGGCGCGCGAGGTTCACAAGGCCGAGGACGCTACAGACCAGCAGGGGTAGGTGGACCAGCGACGCCGGCGACATGGCTCCCACTCGACTTAGACGGATGGGCGACGCGACGCTCCGCGCCGACGAATGCCGCCGGCGCCTTCGTCGGAAACGCCCCCGCTAGACCGTCGGTACAAGGTGTCGCGTCCGCGCGGCGGTCCCGTCGAGGCGAACACGGCGGTTGTCAACCACGGCCGGCGCGCAGCCCGCGCCCAGCGACCTGGCACCCATAATCCTCGTGGCCACCATCTGAAGCCAACAGCGGCCAGCCAACACACGCGACGCGTCGACGTCGCGTGCCCGACCGGTGGCGGAAGCACGGTCCCACGATGCCGCATGGAGGATTACAGTACGATAACGGTCGCGCATTCTCGGTAACCGAACGGTGGGCGACCCCACAAAGAGCCGAGGCCTGAGGCCCAGGTCGACGGCACGCGAAACTCGAAAGCCTATGCGGTGTCGATTAGGCGACGGGCCACCGACTGGTGATCCTGCGGTCAACCCGAATCAAGGACGGACGCGCGGTTGACTCCAGTCGCCAACCTGCGGCGCCAGAGCCAAGCCCTACTCGAGCGCCTCTCGAACTTGAGCGAGGCCAGTCTTCGCATCACTGAGGGACTTCGACCCCGACTCCGTGTTTCAGGAAGTAGTGGACGCGGCGCGCTCGCTCACCCGGGCCAGCCGGGCATGCCTGGTCGTCGTGGATGATGCCGGGCAGTTCGAGGCGTTCGTTACGTCCGGCGTCACGGCCACCGAGCACCAACTAATGCTCAAAGTGCCGGATGGCATTGAGATCTTCCATTACCTGGCCCAAATGTCCGAACCATTGCGGGTCGCGAACTTCGCATCGCATCTCACGACCGTCGGCCTTCCCGCAATTGGCCCACGGCTGAGGCCCGTGACCAGCTTCTTGGGCGCGCCCATTCGCCATCGCGGACGCCATGTCGGCAACGTCAATCTGTCGGACCAGCAGGACGGGCGGACGTTTACTCAGGAGGATGAGGACACCCTCAGAATGTTCGCCGCCCACACCGCCACGGCGACTTTCAACGCCCACCGATACCGGTAGGAACAGCGCGGCAGGGCCGACCCGGAAACGCCGGTCAACACGTCACCGGTGGGCGTGGTGGTCTTCGACGCGCAAGCGGGCCTGCCCGTGTCGCTCAACCGAGAGGCGCGGCGGATCGTCGACGGTCTCCGCAACCCGGACCATTCAGCAGAGCAACTGCTCAAGGTGGTGGCCTACCGGCGCGCCTACGCGCGTGCGGTCTCCCGCGAAGAGTCGCCCCTGACCCAGGCGCTCAGCCCCTGCGAGACCCTGCGAGCTAAGGAAGTCGTCCTGCAGGTCCCCAACGGACGAAGCGCGACCACCCTGGTCAACGCCACGCCCATTCGCTCCGAGGCGGGTGACGTGGAGTCGGTCATCGTCACCTTCCAGGACATGACGCCCCTCGAGGAACAGGAGCGGTTGCGCGCTGAGTTCCTGGGGCTAGTGGCCTTCGGGCTGTGCGGGTTCGAGTCCCGCCCTCGGCACCCCTCGCACCCCCCCGTCAAACTGTGTAGACCGGGGACATCATGGACACCCGTTCGGAGACATGGTGGACACATTGGGGAGCCATGAGGGTAGGGGCCGGTGCCGTTCAAGGATCGATCGATGACGGACCAGCGGGCGGAGTTTGTGGCCCTGGCGCAGCAGGCCGGCGCCAACCGGCGGGCGTTGTGCCGGGCCTTCTACATTGCGCCGACGACCGGCTACAAGTGGCTGCAGCGCTACGCGGCCGAGGGGGCGGCGGGGTTGCAGGACCGCTCGCGGCGGCCGCACCGCAGTCCCGGGCAGACGGATCCCGCCATCGAGCGGGCGGTGCTGGCCCTGCGCGCGCAGCATCCCACCTGGGGCAGCCGCAAGCTGCGGGTGCTGCTGGCCCGCCAGGGGATCCAGCCGCTGCCGGCGGCCTCCACGATCACCGCGATTCTGCGCCGCCACGACCAGCTGGACCCCACCCAGGGCGCCGGCCAGCCGCGCGCCTGGCAGCGCTTCGAGCACCCGTACCCCAACGCGTTGTGGCAGATGGACTTCAAGGCGGGGTGGCCCTGTGGCGCCGGCCGCTGCCATCCGCTGACCATCCTGGACGACCACTCGCGCTACGCCCTGGGCCTGGCGGCTTGCCCCAATCAACGCACCGCCACCGTGCGCCCCCACCTGATCACGGCCTTCCAGCGCTATGGCCTGCCCGACCGCCTGCTGGTCGACAACGGCAGTCCGTGGGGCAATCACCCCGCCCATCCCTACACCCCGCTGACCGTCTGGCTGCGGCGGCTGGGCATCGCCGTCAGCCACAGCCGGCCGTACCACCCCCAGACCTTGGGCAAGGACGAGCGCTTCCACGGCACCCTCGAGCGCGATCTGGGGCGGCAGCCGCCGCGGCCCGATCTGGCCGCCTGGCAAACCGCCTTCGATGCCTGGCGCCACGAGTACAACCAGGTGCGGCCCCACGAGGCGCTGGCCCTGGCCGTGCCCGCCCGGCGCTATCACCTCAGCGCCCGGCCCTATCCCGCGCAACTGCCGCCGCTGCCGTACGGCCCCGAGGACCAGATCCGCAGGGTCCAGGCTGGCGGCTGGGTGTCCTTCCAGGGGCACCACCTGCGGCTGCCCAAGGCCCTGCGCGGCCAGCCGGTGGCCTTCCGCCCCACGCCCACCGACGGCTGCTGGGCCATCCGATTCCTGACCGACGACCTGGGCACCTTGGATCTGCGGGAACCGGTCTAGGTGTCCACCATGTCTCCGAACACCTGTCCACCATGTGTCCGGTCTGGACACAAACCTGATGGGACGGCGCGCGGGCGGCATCGACCGCCCCTGTGACGGGGCGGGCAAAGGGTCACTAGCTTTTCCGAGGTCGGGACCAGGGGCACTAGCCTGGCCCGCGACATCCAACGCCTGCCACACGCTCCCCCGCACGTCCCGACGTCCGGCCAACGGTCGGCGGACGCTTGCAGGGCGCCGCCGACAGGGGAGGCAGGATCATGGGTGACATGCCGAATGGGACCAGCGCGCCGCTGGCTGAGGCCATCGCGGAGTACCTGGCGGCCTGCGAGGCCGAGGGCCAGTCGCGCGCCACGCTGGGCTGGAAACGCGCGGTGTTGCGCCGATTTGGGGACTACGCCGACGGCGTGGCGGCGGCCGATGTCGGCGACCTGACCCTCGAGCTGGCCCGGCGCTGGCAGCGCCATCTGCGCACGACCCCGATGGCTCGGCCGCGGCGCACGCCGGGCCACGAGGGCGAGCGCCGGGCCGCCCACACGGTGAACGGCTACTGCCGCGTGCTGCGAGCCTTCGCCGGCTGGCTGGCCGACGCGGGGTACGTCCGCGTCCATCCGCTGGAGAGGTTTCGCCCGGGGCGGCTGCCGACGCGCGAGGTTGAGCCCATTGCAGCCGACGATCAGCAGCGCCTGCTGGACGCCTGCGATCCACGCGCGCCGCTGGGCCTGCGCGACCTGGCCATCCTCAGCGTGCTCCTCGATACCGGGCTCCGGTCCTCCGAGCTCTGCCGTCTGCGTGTGGCGGATCTGGACCTGGCCTCCGGCGAGGTGCGGGTGCGCGGCGGCAAGGGCGCCCGCGACCGCACCGTGGCGCTGGGCCAACGCGTGCGGTCGATGGTGGATCGCTACCTGCAGCTCGCGCGCCCCTGGCCGGACGACCCGCACCCTGACGCGGACCGGGTGTTTCTGACGCGTCAGCGGCGACCGCTGACGCGCTACACCCTGGGACGCGTGCTCAAGCGACTGGCGGCGCGGGCCAAGGTGGCGCACATCCACCCGCATCGCTTTCGCCACACCTTCGGCGTGACCTACCTGCGCGCCGGCGGCGACGTGCTGACGCTGCAGCGCATCCTGGGCCACACGACCCTGACCATGGTGAACCACTACCTCCATCTCGCCTCGTCCGATGTGGTGAGCCGCCACCGGGCGCACTCGCCCCTGGACCGGCTGCCCAACGGGCGGACCTTCCGCCGGGCGGCGCGCACGGGGCGCCGCGCCGCCAGCGCCCGCATCGTCGCCGTCAAGGGCGGGCACCTGGTGCTGCGCACGGAAGGCGGCGACCTGATTGAAATCGCCACCTACGGCGACCGTCGGCGCGGGATCACCGGGCGCCGACGGGTCGGGCGACCCGCGAGTCGGGCAGATCCCGCCCTGACGGCGCCCCGAATTATGGATTCCTGGATTCCCCGCCGGGCAGCCCGGACCGATCGTAGGGACCATGGCGAGGACATCGGGGACGGGGCGACGCCACCGCGCCCAGCCGGGTCGCCGGTCGCTGGCGGAGTGGACCCGCCTGGTGGATACGTGTCTGCGGGATCTCGACCGCCCCATGCGGCTGCGGCGATCCCCGCTGGTCAAGCTCCCCGGCGTGCTCCGGTTCGCCAACCGGCGCCATCCCAACAACCCCCATGGCCGCGTGCTCGCGCTGCAGGAACTCGTGATGCGCGCCGTCGATGTCTCGCTGCCCGCCCTGTCCCCGCGCGAGCGCGTGTTTCTTGAGCGCTACGCCAGCGGCCAGTCCATTGCCGCGATTGGTCGCGAGATGGGGATGAGTCGATCGCACCTCTCCAGTGTCTACCGACCAACCGTTGAGGAGGCGGTCGCGGTGGCACTCCGCAGCCTCGTCGATGCGACGACGTGATCGCCGCGACGTCCGCCGCGCGATGGGCACCAAGCAGGTGGAGGACCTGCCCGCCCGCCGGCGGCGCAGGGGTTGGGGAGACCAGAGGAGTCACCCTGATAGTTACGAGAGGCGACGCCGGTGGTTTTGTCGGAACATTTTCTGACAATCGGAATTCGTCCAGGTTCGAGGTGCCGCAGGATGTCGGGGTCGCGAGACGACGGTGGCGCGGGGCGAGGCGCAACGGGTTGCGATGTAGCAGGCGTCGCCAGAACGGCCATGTCGCCGGGTCCCCCGAGCCCGTCATGGGTCGTCGCAAGCTGGAGGTCGCGGGTTCGAATCCCGTCCCCCGCTCCTAATGGAAGTCGCACGTCGCATTCGGCCGATTGGCGGCGATTCGCGACATCCAACTTTCCGCCCGTGCCCAGCACGCCCCCGAAACGCTTGGTCCCCCGTCGCTCCCCACCCGCACCACGCCTGCGTGCGCGGCGCGGACCCCTGGGGTAGTAAGGGCCGATGCACCCCGATTCAGTCCCATTGGCGAGGGCCGCCCGGCACTATCTGGCGACTCTCGCCAGACAGGGCTATTCCCCGGAGACTGGGCGCCTCGACCGTGAGAATCTGGCGCAGTTCGCCGCGTATCTGGGCAGCGAGCCGACGCTCGTCGAGCTCACCCGGGAGAGCGCCCTGCGCCATCCGAAGCACCGGCAGCAGCGGCCCCAGAAGGCGACCGCCCTGCGGCGATCAACGGGCGGCCTGACCCCGTACACGATCCACCAGCACGGACGGGCGCTGCGCAGCTTCACGATCTGGCTCTGGCGCCACGGGTACCTGGAGGACAGTCGCCTGGCCGACTTTCACCCAGGCCGCTTGACGAGCCGTGGGGACGCTGCCGGTCATGCCACCGCAGCCGGCCGAGGAGCGCCCGTGCGCGGTGAGCGCTGGTCGGGTGGGCGAAGGCATAGGCCCACGTGGGCAACAGGACTTGGATGAAGCGTTCGTCTTTGCCGTTGGTGCCGGGCGTATAGGCCCGAGTGCACACGTGCCGGAGGCCGCGCGCGGCGCAATGGCGGCGCCGCGCGGCGGTGCGATAGGCCGAGCTGCTGTCCGTCATCACCGCCGGCACGGGGCTCCCCCGGGGTGAGGAACCACGCCAGGCACGCTCCCGGAAGGCGAGGGAATCGCCGCGTCGGTCCGTGGGCCGCACCTCGACATAGGCGAGTCGCGAGTGGTCGTCGACGGCCACATGCACGTGCTGTCAGCCCGTCCGCGGGCGGTGCCGTCCCGGTGAATGCGCGTGCCCACGTGCCAGAAGCCGCCGAGCTTCTTGGCGTCTAGGTGGAGCAGCGTCCCCGGCTGGGCACGTTCGAAGCGCACGACAGGGACCGCAGGTCCCTGGGGCGGCGCGAATGTACCAACCGGAGCAGCACGTTGCCCACGGTTGACGCGGCGCGGCCCAGCAGGGCCCCATGGATATTGGGCTGGTCCCGCTGCACTGGCGCGCCGCCAGGATCTCCGCCTCGGCCGCAGAGCTCAGCCGCCGCGACTTCCGCTTCGGGGTGGACCAGCGTTCCTGGAGGTCAGTCCACCGATCTGCCGGATGGCGCGCCTACCCGCAATACCCCGCCGCACGGCTCGCGCCCACCGCTTGGGCCCCCGCTCCCGCGCGTATCCCAGTCAGCATCGCGTGGACCGCGCGGCACCGCGTCTCGAACGAACAGCGCATGCGTTGCGGCCGTCCCGTAGCGTCATCCATGTGAACTACCGTGGGAACCTTGGCGTGTGATGACCCCAAGTCTCGATGGAGGCTCCGCCACTGTCAGGTGTCTCGCAGATGTGTGGTTACGACAGCTGGCTCACCGAACCGGGAGAGTCTCGCGAGCGTGGACATCCCGTCGTGCAACCCCTGTCACGACGGAGCCGTCGCCCACCTTTGCGACGGCCACCTCGTTTCCTCCGTCGAAGCGGTGGTGGACTCCAACTACCGCTACACCCCGCGCTCCAGTCACGACTTGGTCGACGCCTTCGGCCTACAGGACCAAGTGCCCGACGCAGGGTGCACTGGATGCCGGTGGCCACGCGAGGCGCGCCCGACCGGATTACATTCTCACGTTGGAAGTCGCGGCGTCGCCAGAGACGAAATCAGCGTGGACCGTCGCAGCTTGATCGGAAAACTGGTTTCATTCTTCTCCTCCTACCACGAGTGGTCGCACCTGCTCTGCGGATTTGGCATGTCGTCCTCTCCTCAAGGCTCGTCTTGCTATGCGCTGGTGTGGGAGGGGGCAAGCGGCGCGTTCTACGAGATCGATCCAGACATGAACATTACATGGATCGCCGACCTGATGAACGAACCCGGCAACCGGTATGCCTTGATCTACGGATTGGCAGTCAGACATTCCCGAATAACGCCTCGTTCTCTCGACGGAGCCGAGGAGGCGGAATCGATGGACTTCCTCCTCGCCTCTCGACACATTCGACTTGACCGCTACGACCGACATGAGCCGTCCGCGTATTGCATCGTCGGCACGGATGACACAGGATTTCGCAACTTTGCTGGCATTTGTGCGACAGGATTTTCGAGGCCTTCCACCGTTCTGCGAAGACGAACTTGCGCAAGGGTCTGCCGTTGGTCATCGCCGGAGGTTGCGGCCTGAACTGCGACTGGAACACGAAGCGGAGAGAAACTGGGATTGTCTCTCAGGTCTTTGTGCCACCCGTTGCCAACGATTCCGGTTCAGCAATCGGGACCGCGATAGACGCTCAGGTCCACTTCACCGGCGAGGCCAAGATCGAATGGGACGTCTATTCCGGTCTCCCGTTCAGGACGGACGCACCCGTCGTTCCTAGCCACTACGACGTTTGAGACACGAGCTACGAGGAGGTGGCTGACTTGTTGAGTCGGGGCCTGATCGTGGGATGGGTCAGCGGCAGATACGAGATCGGTCCTCGCGCTGCCAGAATTAGGTCCATACTCGCTGCGCCGTTCGATGACAGCACACGGGTGCGCCTGAACGAGATTAGATAGTGCGAGCAGTTCCGACCCATCGCGCCAGTCTGTCTGGAGGCCAATGCAACGCGCTGGTTCAGCTGCGACCACGAGAGCCCGTTCATGCTGTTCACCTTAAGGGCCAACACGGACGCGCTGGCCGCGGTAACGCACGTGAACGGCACGGCCCGGCTTCAAACAATATGCCGACGCACGAACGCCGACCTCTACGACCCTCTCCTTGCCTTCTGTGCGGACCGGACTCGGAGTCCTCTGCAACGGCTCCCTCAACTTCAGCGGACAGGAGTTCATCAACAACCTGACGGACCTCGACACTTTCACCGTGGATCGTGAATTGGACGGACTCGTGGTTGAGGGGCGGGCGTAATATTCTCCAGAGTTCCGAACGCTTACAGGGCGTATCGGACGATCGGGGGCAGTGAGCTCGATGAGACACGATCCGGAAAAACCGCTGATCACTCCGGCACCGGACATCGTTCCCGTAACACACAACGCTCGGCGAGAATTCTTGCCGACGAATGCGTACCCGTCCGATGGGCGGCCAATCCGCCGGTAGCCCGAGAAGACCTCGACGGGGACCTGGAACAGTACTCCGACATTGTCATTGCGCAGGCCAACACCGCATCGCCGACCGATCGCAGGCTTCTGCTCATGACTTCCCTCCAAGCGAAGCCCTGATCCACGGAAGGCGAGTGCGCAACTAGCTGACAAAGGGTGCTCCCCTGTACCTGGGACCTTGGGTTTTGACGATTCACATACAAGACGCAGGGAGCACCGATTTGGCACTAGCACCACGCAGCCCCGACCGGCTCTGGAGCCCCTTCAACGACGACCGTCTCGTGGCTCACGAAGCCCTGCTGCTCCCCGCCACGCTCGACTGCCGGCTCGGTCTTCGTGAACTTGCGGACGCCCACCTCGACCTCGGTGAGGCGGCGGGCCGCGCGAACGCGGGAAACAAGCTGCTAACTCTCATCGGCTCGGCGCTCGCGATTCTGGTGGGCCCTGTGCGCGATGGCTGTTCAGACGTCCCGTCTTGACTTGCGACACGCGACCGAGTAACAAGCCAGTACTTGGCCAGAGCATATCCACTGAACACAACTCCCCTTCAGACGGCTGGGCAGTGTTAATCCAGACAGCTTCGAATGGCCTGTGTGCTCAAGACTGGCCCTGTGGGTGAAGTCAACGGTCCACTAACGTTACCGACTGGTAGGGGTTCGCGGGTCGGATACTTGTCCTGAGCATGACATCCTGAATCCTGCAACTATGCCTAGACTACCGTCACTCGTATCGTCTACCGCTGTATGGCAGGCTACCGACGCGGCGAAAGTCCTCCAGCAGCATCACCGAATTCCTTCAAGCACCGCACTTGGACGCCTAGATGCAAGCTCCTCGAGTCGGCTTCAGATGACAGCAGTTTCGGGCATACTTGTCGGGAAGATCTCGCTGATCCTGTGTGCGAGCACACGCCATGAGCACTACGAAGCGACCTCCGCCCATTGAGGTTCGGAGTCTCAACAAGCGCTATAAGGACGGCCCGCACGCCAACCAGGACATCTCGCTGACCCTCAACTGGGGCGAGGCGCTGGGTGTGTTGGGGCCCAACGGCGCGGGAAAGACCACGCTGGTGCGTCAGATCACGACGGAACTGCTCCCAACCTCCGGCGAGGTGCGCGTGGTCGGCATCGATGCCGTGGCGAATCCTGATGACGCCAAGGCGCGGATTGGCGTGGTCCCGCAGGAGGCCCGCCTGTTTTTCGGGCTTTCGGTGTACCACCACCTGCGCATCTTCGGCGTGCTGCGCGGGCTATCGCGGCGGGATGCCCGGACGCGGGCCGACGAACTGCTTGAGGAACTCGACCTGACGGCTCACCGAGACTTCAATAGCGAACGCCTGTCAGGCGGACTGCGCCGCCGCCTCCTGGTCGGCATTGCCATGTTGGCGCAGCCCGACGTGCTGATCCTCGACGAACCCACGGTTGGCCTGGACGTGGAATCCCGCCAGCGGCTCTGGGAGGTCCTGCAGAGCTACCGGCAGCGCGACGCCGCCGTGCTCCTGACCACCCACTACATGGAAGAGGCCGAGACGCTCTGTGATCGCATCGGCATCATCCAGGACGGCCGCCTGATCTCGCTCGACACCATCGCCAACCTGCGGGCCTCCATCGGCCACGAGTACAAGCTGGTTTACGAGACCTCCGAGGGTCCCCAGACCCTCTTCGGCGACGACCACCTGGCCTTGGCCGACCAGCTTCGTGCTCAGGGCATCGACGAATACTCCGTGATGCGCACGAGCCTGGAAGACGTGTACCTGGCCTTGACGCAGCAGGCACACAATGAAGGCGAGGCCGATGGCGCCGACTGACCGCCTCAGCACGCCCGGCCCGCGCAAATTTCTGAGCGATTCGGTGGCCGTGCTGGAAATCCACGCGCTGCCGATGATCCGCCAGTGGTATCTCATCGTCCTGGGAACCCTGGTATTCCCGATTCCCATGTTTTACGTCTTCCGTTCAATAGCTCCGGAAGACGCGGCCGTCTGGCAGCGCCTGCTGGCCGGCACGCTGATCTTCGGGGTTTCCTTCAGTACCGCCATGCTGGTCGGACAGCAAATCGTGGCGCAGCGCTTCATGGGCCACCTGAAACTTGTCATCACCATGCCCGTCTCCAAGGCCGCATATGTTGTCGGCACGCTGCTGTACACGGCGGTGTCGGGAACTCTGTCCGCACTGTTTCTGCTGGGCTTCGCCCTTATCGCCGGTGTGGAGATCTCCCCCACCTGGGCGCTGGCGCCCGCGTTGCTGCTGACGGTTCTCGCCTTAGCCGGTATCGTCCTGTTCGTGATGAGCTTCGCGCCGTCGCTGCCGGTGGGAAACATCATCTCCAGCCTCATCGCCATTGTGTTGGTCATCATCTCTCCGGTGTATTTCACCCTGGAGTCGGCGCCGCTCCTGTTGCAGTGGTTCGGCTACGTCTCGCCCCTGCGCTACGCGGCCGACGCCATCGCCGCCTCGCTCGGGGGACGTCTGGACGTCTGGTTGGAGCTTGCCGTGCTGGCGGCCTACGCGGTCGTCACCATGGGTCTGGGCCTGTGGCGCCTGCCCTGGCGGGAGACCTAGGGCGCGTTCGGTCCCTTCATTGGCGTAATGGCAGGCAGCTACGAAGATTCACGGAACTCGGACCGACCACGTTCGTATTACTAGGAAGCTGGCGAGTCGATCGCCGGCATCGCGGCATTCACCGGGCTGAGCCGCAGCCACCTGTCACGGCGCTGGCGGCTCCACGTTGCTCGAGGCCGTTGAAGCCGAGACTGCGCACAGGAGGTGCGAGATAGAGCGACGAACAAGGTCTAGAATGGGCTGCAAGTCCGCTGCGTGTATAGGAACGACCGTCATGGTGCAGCGACGGACACGGATCGGGATGCGAGACGTTGTGGTAATTCCGCTTCATTGACAATATGGCCACCAGCGAACGTGCAGACCTGATGTAGGACTTGTTAACTTGCCCAGACGGCGCGGTCCCTGAGGAGTCTACTATTTGAGGGTTAACAGTGCCCAGCCGTTTGTGCCGAAGGACCTTTCTTGTGCACCGTGTATTGGAGTTACGACATGTTGCGCATGAACGGCCATTCAAGCTGACACTGGATGTTGACATCAAGGATAGTACCTGATGGCTAGATGAGCAAGTAACGCAACGTCGAATGGGGCAGAGAAAGACACATCGGCAGCACTATATCCCTCGGCTTCTTCTACGAGGGTTCACACGCGACAAAAGGAAGCTGTGTTATTTCAATAAGAAAAAGCATAATCGAACGCACTTTAGAAGTATCAAGTCGGTATCCTTCGAGCACGACCTGTATTCGTACAACAAAGTCACTGACGGGTGGCATAGTGCACCTATAGTAGATCGGTTGCATGGAAGCATTGAAAATATTGTGGCTCCATTGGTGGATCGATTTCGAGCAGAATACGAAAATGATGATCACTTTCGTATTTCTGGCGATGATAAGCGCGATTGGGGCATTTTCTTTACGGGCCCCATATACAGAATACCCGAAATGGTTCTTCCAAATATCGACAGCGCTATGGATGAAACCCTCGCCAAGACGTTACAAGACCCAGACATTGTTGATAGGCGCTTGCAACTTCAAGTCGTTCAGGCAGCGAGCAGGCTCAGGAATGCTGCAAACTACAAGAAAGAACTCTTTGCGACTAATTCAGCAATGCCCGACTATAAACTCTTCAGCTTGTTACTTTGTAGACGTATAACTCTGCTCATGTCCCCACCCGATGTGAGCTTTATCATTGGGTCTAAACCGATTGTCACGTTTGGCTCGGGCGACCCACATAACACCGGCAAAATGGTACTGATTCCCATAAGTATTAATGTGGCCATTTTGGAGCAGATAGCTGATTCCGACTCGGCTGAAACCGACCTTCTTTTCGTGGACAGTAGATATCTATACAACAAACGTGAATTGACCGCGAAAGTTTCCGTCGATATTGGTATTGTTCGCGTGACAGGATTCGACGTAAGGCAGATCAATGAAAGAATATTTGGACAGGGCAATTCAGTAGCCGCTCGTGACATTGACGATATCAACACATTGATAGGTGTAGGGTCGTAGGTTGCTGGCTGTGCACTTTGTGAAAAGCAAATCAAAACTAAGTCAGTTGCCAAAGCGGCCGATCCATGTCAATGTAAGTTTGTTTCCTGTACGAGGATAGTCCGGTATTTGATGGGACGTGTCCGACGCACAGCACGCCAAACACGACCCACCGCCGAACCGACCGCATCGCGCTTGACGCCCACGTCCTCCCGTGCCTTGCGTGGCATCGGGCCACGCAGGCTCCTCATCACTATGTATCCGGCCGTTGCTGAGGCTGCCACGATTTCGTGGTGACCGCGGTTGCCGCCCTTGTATTCGAGCCGACTCTCCGTCGTGGGCGAACTCGACCGGTCGTGTCGTCGGTCGCTGCGCCTCACGGATCGCAGCCTGAGGCCCACGTCCCCGGAAGCAGGTTGGCACGAACCCACCGCACGAGCTGGACGCAATGGTTTCGTTCATGCCGGAGTTGCCGTGGGTGGCTGCGGTTCGGGTGTAAACGTGGCTCGACGTGCCGTGTGCGTCAGGACATCTGGTCCGGCGCGCTCGGGCAGGACCGAGTCCCCGAAACTGGCCTGGGCCCGGTGTTTGCCCAGGATCGCGACGGTTTCTTGGACTTCGGGAGTAGCGTCCGAGACCCAGTTGGCCTACTGGTTCGCCAGCTCGTAAGCTGCAGGCGACGCCGCACCGTCGAGATCGGACCCGGTGCTTCGCCGCTCCGCGACTTCCATGGAGCTCCGACGCGTAGCCGTCGGCCGCCGCGGCTTCGTTCTGGGGTCGCCGGCGGCATGGTCAGCGGCCCCAGTGGCCCCGGCGCGGTGGCCACGTACGCATCGGCGAGATGGCAGAAACCTGAATGGCCCGGCCGCGTGTTCGTGGCCCTCATGGGCCGACGCTGCCCGACACGCTATCGGCCCGTGTGGTCGAGCAGCCGCCCCGTGAATCGGAGCGACGCTCGCAGTCGCCCCCCAAGTCGCCCCTAAGTCGCCCCTACGCACCCCTCGTCCACCGTCCCCATCGACCACGACCTGGAGGCACAAGCACCCCCTCATCTCTCAACTCTTCCAGCGCCCGACGCTCCGTGGGGAACGTGGCATCCGTGGGCTGCGTCGGCACCGGTTGCCCGTGTCGAAATCTCACGGTGACCTCCCCGCTCGCGTCCTCAATCTCGGGGATGGGCAGCCCGGCACGGCTGCTCAGTTCCGCCATCCGGAGCGTTCCGCTGCCCCACTCCTCGATGATCCCCCGCCGGTAGAACGTCCTGGCGATCAGCGGGTTCCACGGACGGGACGCGTGGGGCTCGAAGAGCTGCGCGGGCGTGAGGCCGAAGTGCAGCGGGCCCGAGGATGTGACCTCGAGGCGGTCGTCGTAGATCGCCACGCCGACCGAGCCGCCCCCAACCGAATAATCGCGGTGGCACAGCGCGTTCGCGAGCGCCTCGCGCGTGGCCAGCGGTGGATAGAGCGGCTCGTCGATTCGCGCCATGCGGTTCGGCTCGAACCTTCCGGCGATCGGTAGGGTGTCTCGCAGGAAGCGCTCCGCGCTCGCGAGCAGCGCAAAGGCGTGGCCATTGAATTGCCGGTTGTCCAAGAACTGCATCCGATCCACACCCCGGAACCGAGCAACGCGCAGCAAGCACTGCGGCATTGCGACCTCGAGATGTTCGGTCTTGCCGAACAGCACGGGCGCCGCTCGGATCAGCACCCCCTCACGGAGGAGCCCCAGTCCGCGTAACAGGTCAACCGGCTCGCTGCTCGGTGGCTCGGCCAGGCGGCCGAGCCGAACCGCCTCTGCGATCGTCGCGCGCACCTCCGTCAGCTCCAGATCATCGATCGACCAGCCGTCGGCGGGCTGTTTCTCCCAGCGCTGGTCGCTGTGTATCCGCTCAAATGGCATCTGGTTGTACTCGTCGGCGGACATTGGCAACGTGGTGTTCCGTACGCGACGAAATGCGGTGCCGCCATAGGCCTACGGCCGGGCCATCCAGGTTTCTGCCGTTTCGACGGCGAGCCTGACCACCTCGCAAAGGCTAGTGTGGCCCCCAGCCATTGCACGGGCGACTGAATAACGAAGCCGCGTAGACACGACAGCGGCGCGACGGTGGGGACATGCGACGGGATGCCTGAAGCAGCGAAGGGCGTGTTGTGGTCACGATAGTTCCCTCTGTCCGAAGATCCAAGGTTCAAGTCCCGTCCTGTCCACCCTGTCCACCGAGTCTCGGCGCTGACTCTGGGATCCAGCGGACGTCCGCGGTTGGTCGTTTGCCAGCCGTCGCACAACGCTTCTCGCCGGAGACTGAGACCTGTCAGAGATCGCTGGATAAGGCCTCCCGAAGCGGGCGAAGCGTCTCGCCTATTCCAAAACCGAACCATGGCCTCCGCCTGCAGCTTCGGCGTAACGTTAGGGGACGAGTCGAGCTTGGTCGATGGGCTCGCGCCCCCTTACCCCAGCAGAATCTGAGGGGGAATTTGACGGTTCTTCTAAGTGCTCGGCTGCGTAGTACGAGTCTCGCTAGCCCTACCAAGCTGGACAAAATCAAGAACCTTCACGCTGAGGTTCGCTCTGAACCTGTAGGGAAGGGGTTCGCCCCTACAGATAGTGTCTCATTCTGAATTCTTTTCTATTCCGAAGCGCTGCGAGGGGACGGATCGCTGCCGGTACCCGTGCGCGCGTCCGCTCCGCGTCGCAAACTACACCACTCCCCTGGAGATCAGGTCGGCAGCGTTCAATGAGCGTCTCATAGGCACATTCGACGAGCTCACGCGTACGGACCTGCCACGTGGTCAGCGCTTCTATCTTCCCGTCCAACGTGTCTGGGCGGCCATCGATGGTGTCAAGTCGCCACAGCAATTTCCCCCGGGCGACTATCTCCGATTGACAATTGGATCGCGGGGACAATCGTCAATGCAGAAGTTCGTCCATGTCGATTTACGGACCCTTGGCCTTGTCGCAGCTCATCGTGACGTGGTAGTACCAGTGCGTGCGCTCGTGACCTTTGTCGGTGGGGCAGAGCACCTTCGTGCCCGATTCCGAATATGGTGCCAACTGTGATCAACTATGCGAACTGCCCCTGGTCCTCGCCTCAGAGACGTTGGTTAGAGATGACGGGCTCTGAGGCCAAGAGGTCGCGAAGGGTGCTCAGGTCCGGTAGAGCCAAGACTTCGGACAGCCCTTCGTCTATGGCGCGGCGGGCGGGGCAGTAGTGCATTGCTGGGAGTTGTTGGAACTCGGCTTCAGCGATCTGATCGAAGAGGCGAGAGAGGGCCTGACGCTCGGCAGGCGAGAGGTGACGGGCATCGAGGACCGGGAGCTCTTGTAGGTCGGCTTTCTTGAGGGCGACCCAGCCGCCCCGAGTACTAGTTCGTTGGGCCAAGGCGGTCAGCAGGCCTAGGCTTGAGTTAAGCCAGAGGGCGAGCGCTTTCTCAATTGATTCGTCCTCCATGCGGACGGGCCACCATACGTTGGACAGGACATTCACTTCCGAACGCATGGCGGCGATTCTGGTGGTTTGCAGCCAGAGCCTTTCGGCTATGAGCAGTCGACCCGACCTGCTCCAGAGCTGATCCAGTGGTTTGAGGCGGCGACCGGGTCGTGGTTTGACCAACGGCGCCAAATACTGGTCCGGAGGGGCTACCAGACGCTTTCTCTGCTCGGTGTCATGGTTCATCACGATCGGGTAAGCGGTCGTGGCACTAGTGACTTCAAAGCCATCCCACACGTCGCGTCTGTCCGGGCCGACCTGGCCGAGTTCATCAACCCGGCAGAGTGGGACGCGCGCGGTGTGGGGCTCACCTGGCACCCAGATTTCGCCCTCGTGCAGCAGCCTGAGCGCGCTTCGCAGCAAATCAGCTCGGGCGAATTGGACGCCGGACCACTGTCCGTTGGTGAACTCCGACTCCGGCATGGAAACCAGTTCGCCGACGTGCAGTCCGTCAACTTCAAGTAGCGCGGTACCCGTGTCTTCAAGCCGTGCCGGTGCGGTAGCGGCGATGGCGCCAGCGATCCTGTGGGCGGGGAGCACGCCGTTGGGGTTGCGCCAGAGATTGACGAAGGTCGTGCGATGTTCGGCGGGCTGGTCGCTCTCCGAGCGGCGGGTTGCGATTACAGCGCCTCAGAGAGATCAGTGCTGTCCGAGAAGTTCCAGCGGCTCGGGTCGTGGGAGGTGATAACCGTGTCGAGGGCGAAGTCGTGCTGGATCAGGTCGCGGGTCTGCCGCCAGGAAGGTCCGGTGCAGACGGTGGCGGGGAGCACCAAGGCCAGACGGCCCTCGCCGGGCCGCAGCTTGGGTGAGGCCGCGGCAACGAAGGCCGCGCCGAGGCCAGCGGTGGCAGATGCCTGCCTGGACGTGAGACGGCGCGAGAGTTCGTTCTGAAGTCTGCGTCGGTCACGCGCGGGCAGGCTGCCAAACAGCAGGTTGCCGCCCACGGAGCGGGTGAACGGCGGGTTCATGATGGCGAGGTCGAGGTTCGGCAGGGTGACGTCCTGCCCTTCCGCCGCGCCACGAGGACCGCGACCGGAGACCCTGGCGCGGTCCAGCGTGGCGATGCCCATATCGGCGGGAGACAGCGCGTGCTGGACGGCTACCGAGTCCGATTGCAGGAAATCTAGGGAGCCGAGCGAAATCTCGGAACCTTCCGCCCCCAGGGACATGACGTACAGGTTCATGCGGTCGAATTGAATCTCGGGATTGAGCATGGCGAGGCTGGTGGCGGCGAAGTGGACCGCGGAGAGTTGGACGTCGTAGCCGTGCAAGGCCTCCTCGACCATGGCCTTGTGGAGATCGGCGGAGCGGCTACCCGCGGCCTCACGGTGACGGCGTTCGGCTTCGGTGGCGACGGCCATGAGGAGGGTGCCGGTGCCGCAGGCGAGGTCGGCCACGGTGAGCGAGGCGGGGAACTCGTGGTCGCGCCAGTCCACCTGTGGCCAGTCGTGAAAGACGAGCCGCGTGAGCAAGGTGGCGGCGGGGACGGAGGTGTAGTAGGCGCCGGTGAACTTGGCGTCGGTGAGCAGGGTGTGGAAGAGGCGGCCGGAGAGGTCGTGACCTTCGACCCTGCGGGTGCGCTGGACGGCGTCGAGCAGGGGTTGGATGACTGGCAGCTGAGTGTCGTCCGGGCCGTCCAGTAGCACATCGAGGATGTCGATGGCGAGTTCGAAGACGGGCACGTAGTCGATCTGTTCACAGACGTAGTGCCAGGCGTCGCGAAGGCCGGAAATGCCCTGGTGGAGGGTCTCCCTGACGGTGGGAACGTCGTCATTCGCGGTGGCGAGGCGATCCTGAAAGGCGAGGGCGTTGAAGAGGACGAGGCAGCCGATGCGCAGGGCGGCGGCGCGGTCTTTTTCCTGGTCGGTCCGGGCGATGATGTCGGCGATGCGGCGGGATATGCGCTGGTGCCGAGCGACGTGACCGGCGGCCTGTTCGAGCGCATGACCGACCACGCCGGCAGCGGCGGCCACGCGGTCGACGCCCTCCAGTTCCAGCGGTAAGACGCGTAGCTGGTCGGCCAGTTCGGCCACCGACCCGCATCTGACTGTCCTCGGCTCATGCGGGGCACCTCGGGTACCGTGGAGCCACCACTGGAGCTCCGCATCCTCAAGGCCGGACTTGGTGTTTTCCACGTGCCGAAGATGGTCGGGATAGAGGACGCCAAGCGCTCCCAGAGCTTCGGGAAAGTCGTTCAAGCGAGCGTCGAGTTGATCTTCAAGGAGATGGCGAGCGCCGTCCCACTTGCATTCAAGAATCACCGGATCGCCGGTTCGCAACTGGACGCTGATGTCGGGCGCGCCCCTCCGGCTGCGACGCTCCGCTCTGGCTGATAGGCCGTAGCCGCGCAGGGACTCCGCAAGAAGGACGTTGACGCCTTCCTCGCGAATAGATTCGGAGTTGTGCCGCCTAACCGCCATTGTCGATTGCACCGCCGCTGAGGATTCCTGGAACCGTGATCAGCGGGGTCCCATGGTTGGAGCCGAAGTGTTCGCCTCCACACCCAAGGCGCTCACGACCTGTTTGATCCGCGTCAGGCTTGCGGACGCGTAGTCGGTCGCCTCATACCGCTGTATCTGCTGTTCCTTCAGGCTGAGCCGCTCCGCCAAGTCTCTCTGGCTCAAGCCTTGCGAGATGCGAGCCTTAATCAGCGTGGCCGGCAACTCGGCGACCACGTTCAGGTCCTCAATCTCGAAGTTGCCAGCCTTGAGGGATTCATACTCGCGCAATTGCTCCGCTAGGTCTGCCAGCTGGCTTCTCACCGCGTCCTCCCGCGCTTTGGCGATGAGGGGATGCACCCCTTTGGTTTCCCCGGAGCGCTGCCTCAAGCTGGCGAGAGTCTGCGAGAACCGCTCCGCCTGCTTCTTGGTGATCCGGTACTGCCGTTCGTTCTTGATCATGCGAGGCCTCCCAGGTCGATGGCGACGATCCCCTTGGCTCTCCCGGTCTCCTGGTCGGTCTGGAAGAACTCCAGAAACGACAGGCCGTCGGCGTCAGCGATGACCGAGGCTGGGAACAGCTCTCCCCGGTATTTGGCCTTCTGGGTGGCTCGCCCTGGATCGAAGGTCAGGAGCACGGGATCGAGGGCTGCCGGATCGACGCCAGCCTCGTCCCAGCAGGCGTCGTAGTCGTTGGGCCTCGTCTTGCTCGTCACGAAGCTCCCATCGAGATAGACGGTCCGGCATCCCGCGCCCTTCAAGTTCTCCAGCGCAGCTTCGAAACCTGCCATGAGGTGCTGCCTCCAAGGAGTGTTCCCGAATCTGTTCTGCAACTCGTCCCAGCCGGCCCAGTGCACGCCGGCCGGAAGGAGTCCATCGGCGTCCAACTGGGGAATCATATACACAACATTATTATTGTGTGCAAGGCTTGTCCATGTATCGAGCCATCGACGCACGTCCGCTGCCGTGCCGCCGTCTGTGCAGCGTCTCCAACCTGTGTCCTCCAACGTCCCCACCAGGCTAGACGAAATTGAGGGCTTTCGCCCTGAGATTCTGCGTGGCGCTGTAGCCCCAGACGTTCAGCACGCGCCTTGGGTTGCGACTGGCCCCCGATCCCCCATCGGCTAGACTCCGGCTCCCTGGCCTTCGCGGACTTCCTCAGCGCGCAGGTCGTGCAAGGCACGCCAGGTAACCGCAGTAACGTTCGGCCCGCTTGGTGGAATCGCCGGTCAGCGGGCGTAGAATTGGGTCGGGTGGCACATTCGGCTTGCGGGCCGGGTGAGGATTGAAGCAAAAACGACGCCTGCTTTACACTAGCTGCTCAAGCCCAAGTGGATTGGACGCCTTTTCGCCTAGGACAACGGTTTGTCGGAAGAAGGGCAGTCGCCGGTCTATACCCGGCGCCACTGGGCTAAAGCCAACCAAAACGGCGCAGCGACTGTCCATCTGCTTGAGCACCACCTTGCCGATGTCGGTGCATGCTTTGAAGCGCTGGTTGCCCAGCCGACCATCAGACGACGGCTCGCGCATACCGCCAATTGCGACGATCTCGACCAAACCACCGTGTCTCGGCTGGCGGTCTTCGCCGCCCTACACGACGTTGGAAAGGTCAACACGGGCTTCCAGACCCGAATCTGGCGTGACAGGGAATTCCAGGATGGCTACCGCCCGACGAGGGCGGGACACACATCCGACTTGGTTCCGGTACTTCTTCGTGACGATCACAGTACGTCGGAGTGGTTCTGCGACGCGATCGGATGGAATGCCCACATGGCGCACTGGGATGCGGATGATGGGCGTACAGCCTCCGCACTGTTTGTCGCGGCGCTCTCGCACCACGGCAAGCCACTCGATCTCTATAACCCTCCGCAGAGAAACCCGCGGATCTGGCGGTCCTACGGCCGACTCAACCCCCGCAGATGCGCCGAACGGATTGGCGCCTTAGTCAAGGATTGGTTTCCCGCGGCGTTCACTGACACCGGATCGCCGCTGCCATCTTCTCCCGCCTTTCAACATCACTTTCTCGGTCTCTGCAATTGGGCCGACTGGATTGGCTCAAACAAGTGCTGGTTCCCTTTTCTTGACGAACCCCGGGACAGCTATATCGAGGATGCCCGGCGACAAGCCAAGAATGCCATCAATGCGATAGGGCTGGAGTTACTCGGCCAGCGTAGGGGCTTTGTCGGAATGCCCGAATTCGGGGAGCTGTTTGACATACCCGGATCGCCTGGGCCTAACGCCATCCAAGAGACCGCGCAGCGCATGCCGACGGATCAGCGACTGGTCATCATCGAGTCCGAGACCGGCTCCGGCAAGACGGAGGCCGCGCTGTGGCGTTTCGCACACCTGTACGAACAACGTCTGGTGGACGGCCTCTACTTCGCCCTGCCCACGCGCACGGCCGCGGTGCAGATCCACCGGCGTGTCAAGCGCTTCATCGGCAAACTACTGTCGCATTACCGACCGTCCGTGGTACTCGCCGTGCCAGGGTACGAAGCCGCCCCGGATGCGAATGGCGTGCGCTTGCCGGACTACGACTTCTCGGCGGTCGGCGAGCGCGATGACGACAGACCGTGGGCCGCCGAGCACCCCAAGCGGTTCCTCGCCGCCCAAGTCGCCGTTGGCACGGTGGACCAGGCGATGCTGAGTGTGCTTCCGGTCAAGAACGCCCATATGCGAGCCGCGTGCCTGGCGCGCAATCTCTTGGTCATAGACGAGGTCCACGCCTCCGACACCTACATGAGCGCCATACTCCGAGCGCTGCTCGACGCCCATATCGGTACCGGCGGCTACGCACTGCTGATGTCCGCTACGCTCGGCTCAGCAGCCCGCTTGCGCTGGCTCTTCCGGCGGTGCCGCGACAGCGAACTCCCGCGCATCTCGCTGCATGACGCGATTGAGACCGACTACCCGGCCGTCACCACCACGGGAAACTCCAATGAAGAAGTGGTCGTCCGAGCCGGCGAGAACAACCAAGAGAAGCGCGTCCGTGTCGCGGCCATGCCGCAAATGCATGACTTCGACGGCACCGCGCACCACGCGTTGACGGCCGCCCGCGCTGGCGCCAAGGTGCTGGTGGTTCGCAACACCGTTGACTACGCCATCAAGACGCAGCAGGCGATTGAGCAGTTGGCCGGCCCCGATGACGCCGAGCTACTTTTCGCCGTCCGCGACGTGCCAACGCTGCATCATGGACGCTTCGCCCCCGGCGACCGGGCATTACTCGATGAGCGGGTCGATGATTTGCTTGGCAAAGGCCGACAGCCTGGAGGGCAAGTCGTCATCGGCACGCAAACGCTGGAGCAGTCGCTGGACATCGACGCGGACCTGCTCGTGACCGACCTGTGCCCGGTCGACGTGCTGCTCCAGCGCATCGGTCGGCTGCACCGCCACCGGCGCAATGACACGCACCGGCCCAACGGCTACGGTACGCCGGCCTGCCGCGTCCTGACGCCGCCGGATAACGATCTATCCTCCTTGCTGGAGACCACGCCAACCGCGAACGGCTTGGGAACGCATGGCCGTGTATACGAGGACTTGAGGATGTTGGAGGCTACGCGGCGGCTGATTGACGAATACCCGCAGTGGCGCATTCCCGAGATGAACCGGCGGCTGGTGGAGCGTGCAACGCATCGGCAAGCCTTGGACCAAATCACGCAGGAAATGGGTGACGATTGGATGGCGCACGCGAATGAGGTCGACGGCGCGCAACTCGCGGACAGGGCCACTGGCCGCGGCGCCGCCGTCAGCCGGGACCTGACCTTCCTCGATAACATCGCTTTCCCAGGCAATGAGGAGCAGATGCGCACGCGCCTCGGCGATGATCGGGTAGAGGTAGCCCTTGATCCACCACAGGCCAGTTCGTTCGACGGGTCGCGCACGATCGCCACGCTGGCGTTACCGCTACGCTGGCTGCCGTCTGAGGGAGTTCATGAGCAGTCAGCGCCAACGCCCTCCGCTGACGGATTCGAGTTCGCCATCGGCGAGCGCCGCTTCCGATACGATCGCTGGGGACTGCGTCGCCTCTAGCCACCGCAGCCAAGGCGCTCACCTCCCCGCGTGTGCGGGGGAGCAGCGAGCGTCAGTGACTAGCGTGAAAGGGGATCGGTGTTCTTGAACGTGCCGCCACACTACGTGCGCGTCCAGTTGGCTGCCGGATGGCCGATCGGCCATCTCGTTGAGCACTCCGCATGCGGCCTGCAAGGTCCTGATTGAGATTGCCCACGCGCCCAAGAACTCGCCTCGGCGAGAGCTGCCGGGATCCCGGGGGTACCTGAGTTACTGGTAAGGACGCCCTACAACGGAGTCTAGGACGTATGTTCAACCTGCTCGATGATCGGCTCATCACGATCGCCATTGACAGCCAGACGGAAACAGCCACCCTGCCGGAGGTCTACGCCGCGCTGATAGCGGACAAAGTCGTCGCGTTCCCGGCCCTCCGGCCGCACCAGCGCCACGCCTGGCACGCCTTCCTGGTCCAGCTTGGCGCCATGGCGCTGCACAGTGCCGGCCGCATCGCGCCACCTGATGCCGCCGATGAGTGGCGGGACCTCATTCGCCGCCTCACGCCTGAGTGTCCCCACGCCGAACCGTGGCAGCTAGTCATCGAGGACACTACCGTGTCGGCCTTTTTGCAGCCGCCCGCCTCCGCCGCCGGCAAAATCGCCGACTACAAAAACGTGGTTGAAACGCCCGACGGATTGGACATGCTGGTCACGTCGAAGAACCACGACCTCAAGTCGGCAGTCGCGTCGGCGGCCGAAGTCAGCCACTGGATCTTTGCGCTAATCACGCTACAAACCATGGAGGGCTTCTCAGGGGCCGGCAACTACGGGATTTCCCGGATGAATGGTGGGCTGGGATGCCGACCTGCGTTCACGCTCACGCCATCCGAGCGACCGGGCACCCATGTCCGTCGAGACATCGGGGCGCTGCTGGAAAAACGCGAAGGAATTCTCGATCTCAGTCTGACGCGCGACGGGGGCGTCCAACTATTGTGGACAAAGCCCTGGGACGGGACAAAGGCCGAGGCCTTGCTCCTCAGCGACCTCGATCCCTTCTATATCGAAATCTGCCGCCGTGTCCGGCTGCGAGCCGATTCGGATGGAAGATTGAGCGCCGTCCGCGCTACATCGAAGGCGGCCCGCATCGAGGCAAAAGCACTGAAGGGAGTCACCGGCGATCCGTGGACGCCGGTCAGCAAGACGGACAGCAAATGCCTAACCCTGGCAGCCGGTGGGTTCACCTACAAGCGCACCGCCGACTACTTGCTGGAGGCAGACTGGGAAGCGCCGCCCTTACTCAAGCCCACGCGAGCCGAGGAGCAATCCGCGGAGGGGATGCGGCTCGTCGCCCGCGCCATGGTCCGCGGCCAAGGCAAGACCGAAGGCTACTACGAGCGGATCGTCCCACTGAAGCCCAAGACGGTGCGCGCCATTGGGCAAGCTCGCGACCACGGTGATCTCGGCGATATCGCCAAAGGGCGAATCGATGACGTTCGTCGAGTCCAACGCATCCTGCGACATGGCGTCTGGACTTTCGCCGCCGGGGGAAAGATGGAGCGCGTAAGCGACGAGACGCGCGCCTTGGCCAATCCTTGGGCCAATAGGCTTGACCATCATGTGGACGTCACATTCTTCGACGACCTCCAAGAGGAGTTTGAGGCGGACAGTAACGACGCTCGTGACCAGATTCGTCGGAATTGGCGGCGCCGCGTCATCAGCGATGCCCGCAATCTCCTTCGCCAAGCTCAAGATACGCTCCCATGTCCGGCCATCCATCGCTACCGGGCGCGCGTGCGTTCGGATCGCGTATTTGAAGGACGTATTCGAGGAAACACCGGGTTTCCAGACCTGTTCGACCTCAGGGAGGCGGAGCAAGAGTGACTGAACCAGTGTCTGTGGCTGATGTCCCCGGGCCGCGAGCCACGTCGTGGGCCAAGATCGCCAGCAGCTTGGCTGGATATGTGGCTACTGACGGATTTGCGCGCGGAGACTTGGCGGCGCTCCGCCGGATCAACCCCGACGATCCCGACGCCGCCGTCTTTTGGCGTCTCATGACCCGGCATGATCTGCTGGGAAGTCCAGACATCGAGCGCAGGTGGGCCCTCATCCTGCATGGCATTGCCTTGATGACCCGCACGACAGGCGCCGAACCAAGCAGTCGGACGGCGCACGACCGCAATGCACCAGTAGGCAAGGCGCTATTTCAGGGCGGGGAGCCTGAGCGAATCCGACCGTTCTATAGCGAATCCCGTCTCAACCGGCTGTTGACTGCCCGCGGCTCCGTGCGCCGCGCACTCCTTGCCCGCACATTTCGCATGCTGGGATCCGCTGGCCAACGCATTGACTGGCGTGAGATGGCCTGCCTCATCCTCAACGACGGAAACAACGCGGCGGGCTTCGAGGATGCTCGGCGGCGAATCGCCCGCGCCTACTACTCGGCCGAACACCAAGCTCAGCGTCGCCAAGCCAGCGCTTCGTCGTCCTGACCTCACGCTCACACAAGGAGATCCGCATATGCCCCTCCACCGTTTCCTGCAGATTCACACCCTGCACTCCTACCCAGCCGCGTTGCTCAACCGCGACGACAGCGGCCTCGCCAAGCGCCTGACCTACGGCGGCACGGTGCGCACGCGGATCTCGTCACAGTGCCTAAAGCGCCACTGGCGGATGGCGGACGACATCTATTCGCTGCGCCGCATCGATGCCACGCGGCACGCTCTCCGCTCACGGGAAATCGTCACGAGCCGCGTAATTCAGCCGCTACGCGAGACTGGCAGCGTTTCCGATGCCGTCCTCACCGCCGTCGAAGAGGAGTTTCAGAAGGGCGTGTACGGCGAGAGCGGCACCTCACGATCCGGTCGGCAGCCGCTGTTGCTCGGCCTGCCCGAGGTCGAGTTTCTTCGCGACCGGGTCGCCGCCATCTGTACAGGGCACCCGCATGATCCCGAGACCGCCAAGGAAGCGGCGGCGAACGTCTTCAGCAACAAGCGAACCAACGATCAGCGTGAGAACTTCCGCGCCTTTCGCGAGACGACCAGTCTGCCGGGCGGAATCGTTGGGGCATTGTTCGGTCGCATGGTCACGTCTGACCCCGCCGCCAATATTGACGCCGCGGTTCATGTCGCCCACGCCTTCACGGTCCACCCCGAAGAGAGCGAAAGCGACTACTTCTCGGTCGTGGACGATCTCCAGCCCTCCGATGACGAGCCGGGGGCTGCGCATATCGGCGACATGGAGCTCACGGCCGGCCTGTTCTACGGCTATGTCGTTGTCGATGTGCCCGGCCTCGTTTCAAACCTGACCGGCTGCGAATCCGAGGAATGGCAGCACTCCGACCGGACGCTCGCCAGCACCATCGTTGAGCACCTCATCCACTTGATTGCCACGGTTTCACCTGGTGCCAAGCTTGGATCCACCGCGCCATACGCCTACGCCGACTTGATGCTTGTTGAGGCCGGATCGCGCCAGCCGCGCAGCCTCGCCGGCGCCTTCCGAAGCGTGGTCTCGGCGCGGGCGGACGCGGCTGCGACACTGGCCGCCCATCTCACCAAGCTGGATGCAGCGTACGGTAGCCACGAATCCCGTCGCGTGATGTGCCTAGACTCTTTCGAATTCCCCGACGCTGAGCGCCTCGCGCTTGACGATCTCGGCAGGTGGGCCGCGCAAGTCATCCGCGATGGCACGGCTCACTGAGGCATGCGTCACCTCATCCTCACCCTTGAGGCTCCTCTGATGGCCTTTGGCGGGGAGACCGTGGACAACTACGGCGTCACGCGTTGGTTCCCCGCCGCCTCCATGCTCGCGGGCCTGCTCGCCAACGCCTTGGGCTGGCGCCGTATCGAGCATGAGCGACATCAAGCCCTGCAGGACCGCTTGGTCTTCGCCGCCCGCATTGACCGCGGACTGGCAGAGGGCGGAATCCTGCGCGACTTTCAGACCGCTCAGTTAGGCGCGAAGGACCGCGCATGGACGAGCCACGGCCGGCCGGAGGGACGAGCTGGCGGCGCGCGCACCTACGACGCGCCTCACCTGCGTTACCGCGACTACCTTGCGGACATGCGCGTGACGGTTGCCTTGCGTCTTGAACCCGAGGCCGAGTCGCCCGCTCTCGACAACGTGGCCCATGCCCTACAACGCCCGGCGCGCCCGTTGTCTATTGGGCGGAAACCGTGCCTGCCCTCCACCCAACTCTTCACCGGATTCTGTGATGCCGACTCCGCGTTGGCCGCGCTGCGTGCTATCCCCGTCAATCCTGATCCTGACCAGCCAACGGTTCGAGTTCTTTGGCCCGACGGCGACGGGTCCGCAGGCGTTTCCGCAAGCCGAAGGCACTTCCTCACGGATCAGCGCAACTGGGCTTCCGGCCTGCACGGCGGCGGCCGCGTTGTGTGCGAGAGTGAGCTTCCCTGCAATTGGTTTGGCCCTAGCACCGGCACACCTGACGCCTAGAGAAGGAGTTCACCACCGTGCCCTCGTCAGGCTCTTCCCTCGGTCCCATCAGCCCCCCGTTGCACATGATCCAGGCCAGCATCGACCTGTGGGTCTTCCATCGCTGGGCCGGCACGCGGCGGCTGATGCGTCATCCGGTCTTCGATGACGGGTACGCGCTACACCACTTGCTCACCGGAAGCTTCGGCGATCTTGCGCCCAAGCCGTTTCGACTCATCAGCGCCCGTCGGCGCGGACTTCGGTATGGAGTCCTTTATGGCTACGCCCCAGTAAACGCTGACGGCTTGCGCGCTGCCGCGAGCCAATACGCGGATCCCTGGCAACTCCGCGCGCTTCCGCCTGACCGCATTGATAGCAAGCCGATGCCCACCGACTGGAAGGTTGGTCAGCGGCTCGGCTTCGATATCCGCGTCCGGCCCATCCGTCGCCCTCGACGCTCCACCACCGGTCGACCCACGGAACGAGACGTGTATCAACTCGAAGCGGTCCAACATCCCCCGGGGACGATGAGCCGCAGCCGCGAGGCCGTTTACGTGGAATGGATGGAGACACAGCTCCAGCGGCATGGGGGCGCGCGCCTCGAGGACACTTCCCTGGCGTCCTTTCAGCGCACCCGCGTGATTCGTCGGCCGGGTCGACATCCCACCGAGGGTCCCACCGCCGTATTGCATGGCACCCTCACCATCACCGACCCAGATGGCTTCAGAGGGCTACTCGCCCGTGGAATCGGCCGCCACCGCGCCTATGGCTATGGCATGTTCCTCCTGCGCCCTCCGGCACGGAGGCAGCATATGCGTTGAGGCCGTGTGGCGGGCCAGACTTCGGTTACTCAAGGGCTATGCGGAATCGGGCCTAGGCTTACCATCAGATCTGAGCCTTGACCTCCTGACTTGGAGAACCATCATGCTGGCAGGCAGACTCGGCCTTGAAGCCTCGCGCATCCCCCACGCCGATCGCCAAGGATTGCTCTGGCTCTCTCGTGGTGCGCTCACGGTGCGCAACGGCACGCTTCGGTTCGAACGGAAGAGTCCGCCCGATCCGGAAAGCCCTCTCAAACTCGGACAATACGACATTCCCTTCCAAGCCCTTTCCATGATCCTCCTCGGCCCGGGCTCGACCGTTAGTCATGACGCACTCCGGCTGATGGCCCGACATGGAACAGGTCTCGTCGCGATCGGCGAGGATGGTGTCCGGTGCTACTCGGCTCCACCGCTGATGCCGGACACCTCGGACATTGCGCGCAGGCAGGCCCTCGCCTGGGCTGATCCCCAACATCGGCGCACGATCGCCCGGCGGATGTACGCCCTGCGCCTCGGCGAAGTGCTTCCCGACCAATCCCTCGACGCTCTCCGCGGCATCGAAGGTGCACGGATGAGGCGCACTTACCAAAACCTCGCCAAGCGCCACGGCATTCCGTGGAGGGGTCGCAGGTACGACCGAGCCAACCCCAACCTCGGTGACTTGCCCAACCAAGCCATCAATCACGCCTCCGCCGCCGTGACCTCAGCAGCCATGATCGCAGTCGCCTCGGTCGGCGCTATACCGCAACTCGGATTCATCCATGAACACAGTGGCGCGGCCTTCGTCCTGGACATTGCCGATCTTTTTCGGGATACGGTCCTCCTTACTTCCGCCTTCGCCGCCGCGAAGGTCGCTCTGGCGAATCCAGCCGTCGACATCGAACGCCATACCAGACAGACTACGGGCACGCTGCTCCAAAACCAACGCGTAATTCCCAAAATGATCGAGAGGGTCAAAGTCCTTCTCGCCGACTCCGAGGTGCCAGACCTCGGGTCGTTTGACCTTGTTGGTACATCAGACACGCCAGCATGACCGTCGTCGTTACAATAAACGTCCAAGCTCGGTATCGTGGATTCCTCGCCTCAACGATGCTTGAGATCGCTCCCGGCGTCTATACATCTCCTCGCATGACCAGCGGCATTCGTGGCCGCATCTGGAACGTTCTTGCCGACTGGCACGCAACGCTCGGCCAAGGCTCGATTGTGATGACGTGGCGCGATCCCAGAGTGCCGGCCAGGCAGCGAATCTTGACTCTCGGCGTCCCTCCCAAGACCGTTGTCGATGCTGACGGCGTTTACCTCGTGAAGCACCAATAGGACCATCTTCAATGCCACATTGGGCGACGGTTCTGGGAGCATGTGGAACGCTAGTTGCAGGTACCCATCGTCGCCTGATTAACATTGTTTGGGTCTCTTGGGGTGGAAGCGCCAACTGCCGACCCAGAGACGCTACACCTGCTCCGCCATCCCTCGCAGTGGCTTCTAGGTCGCGAAGCTCCACTTTGAGCTGTGTGCAGATGACATGTCGCTCAACTGAGCCGGGCGGGCCCTTCGGAGCTGTGCTCGGGACCTAGTCCCGTATATGCAGTCATCGTCGATCGAGTTGACGCGCCCCAATCCTCCGTACACAATTCGTGGAAGGGGTTCCCCCGCAGGCGCGGGGATAGACCCAAAAGCGTCATCGGATATAGCGCCGGCATCATGGTTCCCCCGCAGGCGCGGGGATAGACCCAGTATCGCTGGGACGTTGACGAGGGATACACGGGTTCCCCCGCAGGCGCGGGGATAGACCGACACGACATTTACGATCAATGGCCAGAATCTCGGTTCCCCCGCAGGCGCGGGGATAGACCTGTCCTGTTGGGTGAGGAAGCTCAGGATCCCGAGGTTCCCCCGCAGGCGCGGGGATAGACCCGCCGGTGACTTTTGCCGGGGCCGTCGCAACGTGGTTCCCCCGCAGGCGCGGGGATAGACCCGAGCGGGAGCGGGGTCCTTAGCCAGTGTCCGGGGTTCCCCCGCAGGCGCGGGGATAGACCGCCGAGTGGTCGTGTCCGCGTCGGTATGACGTAGGTTCCCCCGCAGGCGCGGGGATAGACCGCGGTAGGACATAGGGGATTCTACGACGAAGGGGGTTCCCCCGCAGGCGCGGGGATAGACCCGGCCGAGGAACGTCGCGAGCTCTACAAGCGGCGGTTCCCCCGCAGGCGCGGGGATAGACCCGACGCAGGGAAGGGTTTGTTCATCTACGGAGAGGTTCCCCCGCAGGCGCGGGGATAGACCGCGGACGGCAGTTTGTCGGCGTCGTTTGAACGGGGTTCCCCCGCAGGCGCGGGGATAGACCGACCAACGTCCTGGCAAAGTCCCCACGAAATTCGGTTCCCCCGCAGGCGCGGGGATAGACCGCGATGTTGGAGACGTTGATGGACCGATGGCGAGGTTCCCCCGCAGGCGCGGGGATAGACCTAAGCGCCCTTGTACTGCCTCCACAGCTTGTTTGGTTCCCCCGCAGGCGCGGGGATAGACCCACATTCGCGCGCGGCCCGACCAGCACGATCGTGGTTCCCCCGCAGGCGCGGGGATAGACCTCGGTACTGGACGTCGTAATCGGTGATCGGCGAGGTTCCCCCGCAGGCGCGGGGATAGACCCCGACCATCCCAGACGCCGTTTCCAGCGCCCCCGGTTCCCCCGCAGGCGCGGGGATAGACCCGACGGGCGCGACCAGCCCTTGCAGAACCGCAGGGTTCCCCCGCAGGCGCGGGGATAGACCCGATGCGGCGCTCCAATGCGCGCGGGAACTGGTGGTTCCCCCGCAGGCGCGGGGATAGACCACAGCGAATCACCACTGTGCGTCTCCAAAGAGCGGTTCCCCCGCAGGCGCGGGGATAGACCTTGCTGGTGGGAAACCGCCCCATCTCGGCGAGTGGTTCCCCCGCAGGCGCGGGGATAGACCCAACGTCCTCATCAACGCCAACATGCTGGAAGCGGTTCCCCCGCAGGCGCGGGGATAGACCGTACTCGCCGAAGGGCGGCTACTACGTTGGCGAGGTTCCCCCGCAGGCGCGGGGATAGACCGTACGCATGCACGAGGCCGGCGTTGAAGATCTCGGTTCCCCCGCAGGCGCGGGGATAGACCGCACTCGAAGCACTGCCACGAGCCCTTGATCCAGGTTCCCCCGCAGGCGCGGGGATAGACCTGCTGATGATCTCAAGTCACCAGGGCAGTGCGGGGTTCCCCCGCAGGCGCGGGGATAGACCGGGGCCGATCGGGCGATGTTGCAGTTCCTCGTCGGTTCCCCCGCAGGCGCGGGGATAGACCGCCGCTGGATCGCCGCCGATGACCTTCGCCCAGGGTTCCCCCGCAGGCGCGGGGATAGACCCTGCGCCAGAAGATTGCCCAGGCGCTTGACACGGGTTCCCCCGCAGGCGCGGGGATAGACCGCCGACGCGGAACGCGGTGCATGCCGTCTACTCGGTTCCCCCGCAGGCGCGGGGATAGACCGACCACGATGACGATGACTGATCCGCCGCCGCTGGTTCCCCCGCAGGCGCGGGGATAGACCCGGCACCGCGCCGACGACTGACGCGGCCAACTCGGTTCCCCCGCAGGCGCGGGGATAGACCGTGATGGACCAGCAACACGGTTTCGGTGGAGGCGGTTCCCCCGCAGGCGCGGGGATAGACCCGATGGCCGAGATGATTGGCATGTCGCGAAGCGGGTTCCCCCGCAGGCGCGGGGATAGACCCTGGCCTACGAGCGCGAACGGCTGGGCGGCCGTGGTTCCCCCGCAGGCGCGGGGATAGACCGCTATCGAGTTGGGCAGCGGCGGCGGAAGTTGCGGTTCCCCCGCAGGCGCGGGGATAGACCTTGACGATCATACGGCGGCGATGGAATGGGCAAGGTTCCCCCGCAGGCGCGGGGATAGACCGCACGTCTCCGCGGACGTACTCTTCCCCGTGATCGACCGCCTGGTGGTCGAACGGAATCCGCCTGTACTGGGATGCACCATCTGAGTAGACCATGGCTCCAGGCGCTGTGTACTTGATCACGTGATCCTCAAGGGTGACTCGATCCGGGATCTCGATTGCGCGAGCCGCCACACGTCCCGTGGCCCAATCGCGGACCCCAACCACCGGCTCTTTGCCGACGGTCCCGCCCCAGCCAAACTCGAACGCCATACGGTCACGCACGGCCTTCGGCTTGTTCTTGTAGCAGCCACCGACATACGTTTCGTCCACCTCAACCGGGCCCTCGAATTGCGGGTACTGGATATCGAGCGCAGACCGCAATCGATGCGCCAAGAACCAGGCTGACCGCTGCGTGATGTTGAGATCGCGAGCCAGCTTTGTGCTCGAGACGGATTTCAGGCTGGTCGACAGGATGTAGGCCGCCACCAGCCACGTCTGGTAGCCCAGCTTCGAGCCTTCCATGACCGTGCCCGTCTTGGTGCTGAACCGCTTGCCACATTCCTTCTCGCGGCAGCGGAACGGCATCGAGGGATGCTTGGCGCCTTCCTGGACATTCGTCGATCCGCAGTGTGGACAGACCACGCCGCCAAGCCATCGCTTCTTGATAAACCAGGCCTCGGCGGCCTCGTCGTCCGGGAACAGCCGGAACAGGTCTTGGAGTGAAATGCCGGTGCGATACGACCGGCCGGGTCCTGACACGCTACGGGGCCGGCAGCCGCTCGAGAATCCGTTTCACGTCCGCCCGAAGAGCCTGCACGTCTGACTCCAGGCGCGAGATCGCCTTCTCAACCCGGCCAAAGCGCCGCCACGCGTCGCCCGCGATCGGGATGATTAGCGCTACGACCAAACCAACAACTGGCCAGTCCATCTGGGTCCTCCCTCGGAAGGACTGCCTTTCGGCATGCTCATGTCCCTCCGTTGCCATTATGCCGCAGGAGGCTGACCGTTCGCTGTTTGTTCGGTTCAGACCAGGAAACCGCTCACCCTGCCTCTCGGCTGGCCTACAGCCGAAGCAACGATTGGGTGTAGGTCGGAATCGGGTTGCGCAAGCTCTGGAGCCAGCGATTGAACCACACGCGCAGCCTGTGCAGGAGACGTTCGTACGAGGCCCGAATTGACGGATCGATCATCTGGTACAGCATTTCCGCAAGAGTCATGGTATGCTCCTGGCATAGTAGTAGCCTGCCCTTCTGGGAGGGCTGCCCATGAGCCTCTGCGTCCGCTGGCAAACGATCCGCAGAAGCCGAATCCATGCGCTCGACGAGAGTCGGCGCACGCCTTTGACCTAGCACCTCGTTTCGCAGGCAGATTGAGTCGCGATGCGCTCTGAGCGCACAGAGCCCTCGGGTAGCCAGGCCATGTGACGACCCGCCTGTTTCCCCGCATCGTGTAATATCGAGGCGTAGCCACCAGGGTGGCTGTGGACAGTGGCGGGCGCACGCGCCACGCCGCACCCAAAGAGAGGGCATATATGTCCGCCTCGCGATGGCACCCTCAGGCCGGCGCGATCATCCCCATCGATCGGCTCGCGACATGACGAATGACGACTCGCAGGCTGAACTGTTGCGAAAAATCCTTGATCGCATTGAAGATCGCCGACAGCAGTTGGCAGCCGAGGCGAGACAGCAGGAACACGACCGCACCCTCGGCTGGCGCATTGGCCGCATCATCAAGGCCCGTGGGGTGTCAGAGGAGGACGTGACTGCGACGATCGCGGCCATGCGGCGCAGCGGGGACCTCATGGAACTCACCGATGCGTTCGAGGAGGGCGTGTCGGCAGGGATAAACTATCGCCAAACCCCCTGACCAGCCCGCCTGATCAAACTTGACCACTACCTGGCCGTCGAGAGCAACATCGAACCGATGCTCCGGGCCATGTGACGACGGGCAGGTCTGATCTGGGTCTGCCCGTACGCTCCCACTTCTCTGCACCGTGCTCTCGAGGAGAATCGCGGTGGACAAGCTCACGACCTAGCTCTTGTACCCCGTCTCCTGCTCGGGTCGGTGAGTCACTCGGCCTTCTATGAGCCACATCTTGTGCCTCAGCTTCAGGGCATGGTTCAGATCCGCGAAACGCTTTGAGTCCTCACCCAACCTCGCATACATAGCTCCCCGGCTCCAATACATACGTCCCGTACGCTCTCGATCGCTGTCGGTCATTGGCCCGTTTTCCTGCAGAGCTATGGCCGCGCTGTAGTCAATAAGAGCCCCACGATAGTCGCGTAGCTCAGCCTTCGCCTTCGCGCGGTTCCCGTAGGCTTCGATACTTTCGGCGTCTATAGCGATGGTCTTGGAGAAGTCCTTGATGGCCTGCTGGTATTTCCCAAACTCGACATGCGCCAGCCCAAGGTCCACGAGGGCTTGCGCCTTCGCCGAGCTTCCTTCAGGTCGATGAGCTACCCGCTCCGTCCAGAACCGAAGCACACGGGCAGTCTCGAATGGCCGTCGTGGCGAATTGCTCGTGGCGTACCCGGAGAAATCGTCGAACAACCTGCCCTCGTCGATTCCGTGCTCTTGGTGAAGCGCCTCCAAGAGCCCAGGCTTCGATCTCTTGTCGATCTCGACTTTCCAGAGCAAGGATGGCCACAGCACTGGCATGCCCAGCACGAAAACGGACGCCTGGGCCGAGCTTCTACCCGACACGTTGGGTGGCCGCCAGACGTAAGGCACAGACTTGTCGCCGGACCCATGGAAGGCGTTCACCACCACACGCTGGTATTCATCGGTAAGCGGACTGGTGTCGGCGCGTGACAGGACATAGACTCCGCCATCCTTCTCGGGATACTCGCGACAGGCGAACCACAGTGCCACCATCGGTTCCTCAGTGAAATCAATCAGGCCAGTTGCTGCTCCCTCGTGCTGAAGCTGGGCGAGGATCTCTACCTGCGAGCATCCTGGCCGAAGCTCCGGATGGAGGCTGGCGTGGGCGCTCGCTCCGTCCAGCAAATCGCTCATGTAGGCCACCAGCGCATGCCCCAGAAGCGTCGGGTTAAGGTTGGGATCACGTGCGAGCCGCCGAGCAATCCACTCGCCACGTGTGATTGGCTTGGCCTCGATACACGCACGGGCCACCGTCCCCACGGATCTCTGTGATGCGCTGCTGAAACTCCAATATGTTCACGGTGATCTCGACGCTCCCGATGGGATGCGCAGGGTATCACCCGACCTCTGCTTGGCTGTTCGCCCTAGACGATCCTGTGGCACACTGCCGCGAGCCTCATGATCTCGCGAGCCTGGGCCGGTGAGAACGCCGAGGACGTAATGTGGCTGGATCGTCTCGTGCTCGTCCCTTTGCTCGTGGTGGTGATCCTGCTCACCCTCCCTGTTGACCTGCTCGCGGTCGCCGCATTCCTGATTGGCCTGGGGATTCTCTACGTCGCTATCTGCGCCTTCCTCAAAGTCACGGAAGTGCTCTATAGGCGCCGCAGCGCCAAATGACCTGGCTCATCCGTGCGGCCACGATGCTCTGCTGGGGCCTGGCCCTGCTGGCCTGGATTGGGTCGATCTATCTGCTGATTGCCCTACTGGCCAACCTGCCGCTGGCGCTGAACACGCTTTCGCGCATCTGGGGTTGGTCAGGGCTCGGTCCACCGTTTGATAGGCTCGTGCGGCGGCGGACGATTTTCGCCGGGAACAGAGCTCTTCTCCACGGCGCCATATCCGCCGCGCCGACGCTCGCGGTTCAGGTACACCCTCGCGCGGCTACATCGAGCGGGAGGAGCCGCGAGCGTTTGGCGTTCCTCGAGTGGCGGCACCCAGGTGCCACGGGCGGCGCAAACGGCCTGTGGCTAGCTGTTGAACGCGTAGATCACGGCACCCTGCCGCCCGTGGCCGGGAAACGTATCATATTGAGGCGTTCGGCCCTACTGACATCCGTTCGGGTCCAGGAGCTCGTGGCCGTCCCACGTGAGCCCGTTCACGGCATAGCGAGGGACGTCGTCCGATTTCGTCGTGGCCCTCGCTACCACTTCCAGATACCCAGCCTGGACCGCGAGGTGCACGTGGTAGCTCACGAGTCCGGGATCCGGCGTGGGACCCTCCAGTGGGTCCAGCCGGCCATATCGATCTTGCGCCTCGTAGTGCCGCAGGATCCGACACATCAGGTGCTTGTCCCGTCTCACCGATCCATCCCATGACTCCAAGACCGCAGCTCAAGTCTAGACCACTAAGGGCTGTGTTCAGGGTTCGGCACTCTCCTACATAATCCCGGAAATCATTCCACACCTAGCTCTCGAGTTGATCGATCGGACGAGACTCGTGGTGGATCAAAAGGCGGCTAGGCAAGCCGCTTAGTCCCGCAAGGAATTGGGCACCTGTCCTCGGATTCGAGCAGCGGATTCGGGCCCTCGTCTTCGTCCGGTCAGCGCAGGTCAGGCTCACGTGCGCGTCCCCGGCGAATCGTGAAGTCCAGGCATTCCGCCTCGTGATCAATGAGCTCGTCGGGGTGGGGCATGAAGAGTTTGGACATAGTCTGGCCTCCAAACCGTAAGGCAGATCCGTGATATCGAGCTTGTCTGACCGTCACACCTGCGCCCAACGGACGGTTCAGTGGGGCAGGGTGTCAGCCGCCGTGTCTCCGACTAAGGACGAAGATTCGGGATCCGCAGTTCCCGTCTGACAGAGAGGCCCCGGGTGCCACGAATCCGATTAGCGTTGATGAGGTCGTCCACCGAAACGTTGAATCGCGCTGCGATGCCCGCCATCGTGTCGCCCGGCTGTACGGTATACGCTGCCTGTGGTGTCGGTTCTGGCAGCACCGGAGTTCCACACGCGGCCAGCACGGTTCGCATGGGATGATCGGGCTCGCGGTATCTCAAGCGAAACGTCGTGATGCGTGAAGCGCCCGTCTCCTCGAATTTGAACCGCATGTAAAACGAGTCCGCCCCTAAGAGTTGCTGCGCCAACAGTTCCCGCCCCTCCGTCGGCGCAAATGCGAGGGTCTCGACTGGATTGAATCCCCAGACACCGCGCACGTCGTCACCGTCGTTGACCCGGTACGTGACGTACACCCCGTCGAGCTGCCGCTGAACGACTACCGGCGTGTTGATATTGAGATACACCTGGAGGCCACCATCCGGCAAGTAGCAGGCCACGTTATTCCGCACGACCAGGACGTAGCAATCCAGGGCCTGCGGTGCGACGCGGTAGCAGCGTCCGTGCCGGCGCACCGTCGCTTATGGCTCAACGAGGCCCGTGAGTCGAGCCGCTGCCGGAGTGCCGGGCCGACGCAGATGCCGCACTTCGTAGGGGTCTGTCCGCGCCTGACGTCTGGCCGACTGTCAGCGGCGCGATCGCTCGTCCGCAGTTTCTGGTCGATGGCTGCTCGATATCGCCGCCGATCCGCTGCGGGCCCATGGCGTGCAGACTCCGTTGGTGGGCGCTCACTAGCCGACGCGATGCACAGCGAGCTCCGACGGTCTGGATTCCACCCCTACCCTCGGCATGGCCACCGCTTGGTTTGTGTGACGTGACGGGAAGGCCGAGGTACGTCCCGTAGGGCCCGTTGCCGACGCTGTCATGGATCCAACCGAGCATGGGATGCCACGCCGCCAGGCGCTGATGACGTGCAACCTGACTTGGCAGAAGAACATCCCGCGTGATCTAGAGGCAGGCCTCGGTAGCGGGCCTCCGCGTGGGTGCGGCACTCGGCGTTCGGGAAGCGACGATGCAGCACAGTGCGATTGGGCCGACGCGTCGACTCGGCGTCAGAGCTTCCTTGGGGCCGCACAGGTTGACCTCGGCGTCGGTCTCGAAATCGATGCGTCAACCTCCATCGTCTGCCGTCAACTTGCCTGGTACTGGCCGTCTGCGCGCGCAAGCGAACGCACCCGTGCACTCCCAGCTTTGGTCCGAGGACAAAATCCCCTCAACAAGGCCGTGCATCCACGTAACAGAATCAACCTTTGCCCTGATTCTCTGAGGCAAGCCATGCAAAGACCTAATATGGCTGGAGCGAGTAACATAAAGTAAAGATTTTGCAGAAAAACGGAGAAATATAAATAAAGAATGCCCGAACAAGCCCGAGAAACGTTTGACAGGCACATTTCATCTTCTATATGGTTCTGGCGGTTCACAATTCGCTAGCGTCAGGACCAATGACGATCCTCCTAGCGGATTGAACCGAGGAGGGTTGCCATGAGGCACCCAGTGTTCCGGTGCCTCCTCGCTGCGGTAATCGCAGCTCTCAGCGCGTCCCTGTTGATCGGGACCGCTTTTGCTGAAAGTCCGGTCCCCCAGCAACCCCCTGGCAGCATCGTCGTCATTCCTGAACCGACTGGCCGCGAGGTTGTCATTGCCAGCCATATCCCGCTTCAAGTCACATACACTTCAGTTGTTGAATCGACGTTTCAAGTGACGACCGAAGCGGACGCAGAGTTCTTCGGCGTGGCGCTGATGAGTTCGGTAACGACGGTGTGCAAGACACCACAGTTCAATCATACGTACGGCAGTTTCGAATTGGAAGCCGCTGTACGCTTTTGTTCGGGATTATAACGCCCGCTTGACAAGCCGCCGGAAACCCTGTAGACTTATCTATCAATCGAATGCGGGAGTCCATTGATGGGAAGTCCGGGACGCGGGCATCGGGAGACGATCAGTTTGTTTGAGCTTCACGAACGGTTTCCAGATGAAAAGTCTGCCGAAGCTTGGTTTATCAAGCAGCGCTGGCCGAACGGCGTCCGGTGTGCGCATTGCGACGGCTGCGAGATCAAAGAAGTTCCGAATGCTAAGCCGATGCCTTGGTGGTGCAAGCCCTGCCGGAAATACTTCAGTATTCAGACGGGAACGGTGATGTATCGCTCGCAGCTTCCGCTGCGAATTTGGCTCTTTGCGATGTACCTGAATGCAACAAGCCTGAAGGGCGTTTCAAGTCTCAAACTTCACCGTGATCTTGGGATTTCCCAGAAGTCCGCATGGTTCTTGAATCACCGTATCCGGCAAGCGTTCGAAGCTGGTGATGCGCTTCTCAGTGGACCGATTGAGATTGACGAAGCCTATCTGGGAGGAACGGCGCGTAACCGCCCAAAGCACCGAAGGCTGACGGCGATAGTCGGCATTCGTGACCGAAGCACCCGCGAGATTCGAGCCACGGTCATAGCTCGCCCGAATCAAGCCAATCTGCTACAGGCGTTAGCCGCAAACGTCGCTAGTGACGCGCTTGTTTACTCAGACGGCAACCGCGCCTACAGGATTCTTCCGAAGCATGTGGCTGTACGCCACTCGGTTTCGGAATACGTCGCCGGCGAAGCCCATACGAACGGTATAGAGTCATTCTGGGCCATGCTCAAGCGCGCGTTTCATGGAACCTTCCACCATTTCAGTCCGAAGCATGTGCACCGCTATATCAACGAAATGGCAACGCGGCAGAGTTGGCGGGAACTGGATACGGTTGCCCTGCTTGAGCGCATAGCTCAAAGGCTTGTCGGTAAATCACTTACATACGGCGCACTCACCGCTGGTGGACCAGCCTATGCCTAAACCGAATTGGGCAAATCGAACGTTGTTTCGCGGGGATAATCTGGAGGTCCTCCGGGGCATGGATTCTGAGACGGTGGACTTGATTGCGACTGATCCGCCGTTCAAGCGTGGGCGGGACTTTCATGCGACGCCGGACTCGCTGGCGGCTGGTGCACGCTTTCAGGATCGATGGTCGTGGGAACGAGATGTCCATCAGGACTGGATTGATGAGCTTACCGATGATTATCCGCGATTGATCGAAGCGATTGAAAGCGCACGATATGCCCATAGCGATGCAATGGGTGCGTATATGTGTTTTATGGCGGTTCGGCTTTTAGCAATGCATCGAGTATTGAAGGAAACTGGGAGTATTTACCTTCACTGCGACCCTACAGCGAGTCATTATCTAAAAGCTGTAATGGACGCGGTTTTCTTACATAGAAGCTTCATCAACGAAATTATCTGGTGCTATTCTCATGGAGGGAAGAGTAAGCGTTATTTCGGAAGAAAGAATGATCGTATATTGGTTTATGGTAAAGGTCGTGAGTACACCTTTAATAGCGATGCAGTACGTATACCGATGAAATCAGGTAAAGAAAGTTTTGGAGGAAGGCTGCTAACAGACGATGATGGTAGGTCGTACCGATTGGTTTACGGAACAAAGAATGCGAAAGGAGAAACACGCTATTATAAGTATTATTTAGATCAAGGCAAACTACCGGAAGATTACTGGACTGATATCAATAGCTTGCAAGCAAGCTCTGCCGAACGTATCGGCTACCCTACCCAGAAGCCGTTAGCTCTCTATAAGCGCATCATCGAAGCCAGTTCTAATAAAAACGATATCGTCCTCGATCCCTTCGCTGGCGGGTGTACGACCTGTAGCGCCGCCGAGCACCTTGGCCGTCAATGGGCCGGGATTGATATTTGGGAAGATACGCCGAAGATCGGGATTGAACGCATGGAGCGGGAAGTCGGACTCTTCGGCAACGTCACGCTCACCAATCAGCCGCCGGAACGCACGGACGACGGCTTAGTCGCCGCGCCATTTCTTCGTGTCAAAGAACGGATCAAAGAACCAAACGGGCAACGCTGGACACGGGCGGAGATGTACGACTTTCTTCTCAAGCAACAAGGCTCACGCTGTCAGGGCTGTGACCGAGCCTTTGACGATCCCCGCTACTTGGAGCTTGACCACAACACGCCGCGCTCAGACGGCGGACTCAACCACATTACGAACCGGATTCTGTTATGCGGGCCGTGTAACAAGCTCAAATCAAACCAGTACACGCTCAGTGGATTGCGACGGCAGAACAAGAAGCTCGGGTATCTCGTCAGCTAAGCCTTTTAGACAAGGTAGGAAGTGTGCGTGTGCACATGATCCCGCTTTTGCGGTACTTGATACCGAGCGCCCGTCGCCATGAATAGCCTGCCAAAGCCCTTTTCGCCAAAGGTAGGTGCGACGGGCGCTCAGTTTGAGTTGTCAAGCAGGCGTTATAATCCCGCTTTTGTTACACCACGACGAGCAACCCGAACATCATCACCAGCTACGACCGCTTTGAGGCTGCGTCTACAACCAATTGGCCGCATGTGATTGTTAGTGATCCCTGGCACCGCAAGAGCGGTGGCGGTGTCGGTGACGACAATGTGAAAACAAAAGCGAAAGGTCAGTTTTGCACGCCGGTCCTCCAGCCCTCAGATAACAACGAACTTGTGTTCGAGTGCGAGACGATCTACAACCTATACATCAACATGAAGCACAATGTTGGTGGCTTGTCCACAGGTAAGGGTTCGGTCACAAGTCAAGACGCATAGCATTTACTTGGCCTCTGCACCTGCATTGGTGCAGGGACATTTTCTATTTCTGTTCGAGGGCTTCGATTCGCTTCCGGTGCTCAATTTGGTCAAGGTGTCGATCCGTCAACTGATCCCATTGTTTATCGTTCACTTCGTTGATTGTCCGAATGCGAGATTGAATACGAACTATTTCTCGTGCGTGTTCATTGAGTGTTTGTTCAGTCAACCCTACCCGCTGGATAGTCTGTGAACCAATGTCGGGTGGCCGATAGAAACGTAATTCAATTAGGCTCACGTAGACCAGCACCAATGCACCGAGCACAACCATAACAAGGGTGCGACGTGAAACTTTCATCAGAGATCTCCTTGCGTAGCAGACGATAAGAATATCACAGACTCATCAACGCACCGCTACGCTTGACAATAAATGATTCGATTTGCTAATTTCTAATGGTCAGAGTCCGCCAACGGACACTGCCCAATTAGTTTATCTTATGCGACGTTTCGCGTGGAGTTCACGATGCAACGTCCAGCCAGCTTACTAATGGTGGTTGTGTCTGTATGGATAATGATTGCTGTCGTGGTCGTCGCTGTCATTCGATTCAATTCGATACATGAGGTTCAGCAGACGCGCATCGAGCAGCTTGAAGGTTCACTGGAGCAAGTGTCCAATCGACTTGAAGAGCGCCTTGTATGGACATATGAAGAAGTCAATCAGTCAAATGTGCGGCAAAATGGTTTGGCCGTGGCACAACGGGATGGGTTCGGAAACATAGATGATGACTTCAAAGACGTAGGTGAATCATTGAGTCAAGTTGAAGAGCAATTGAATTCTTTGGGCACTATCCTAAATGATCTAATAGTCATCGTTCTCCTGATACGTGGCCTCAACGATACCGAACAAGGCGAGGCCAGCATTGTGCAACAACGCCAGGCGAGTCTAATGAATCTCCGTCTTCAAGAACTTTATCGCCAGATACTACAAGAAGAGCCTACTCCGACCGCTGCAACGAGGGTGGGATATTAGTTTAGTTCAGCGGTGTTGATCCATGCGAGATCACCCGATCATCATGGCACTTGCTATATGTCGTCGCCGCTTGCCGACCAAATCCTCTTCCCATGTCCATACAGCCCCATGCCTGTATGTGTTGACGCAATGCGTGCACGATTTCATGAGTTTAGGTGTCGGCTCTTCAGTGGCAACATTTTCTTATCGTGCTGGCCCTCTGTGCCGCCTTGGTTAGGTTGGCTAGTCCCTCCACAATTTCCACGGTCCGCGATTGGCTTGATGCGGTTTCGGTGTAGCCGACGACAGCTCCGATAGCGACGAGCGCCAAGATGCCGATCAGGAGAAGCACCGGGCAGCCAACACAGCCCTGCCCGGCTTTCTGCACGGCCGCGCCCCACAGCGTGAGTGCTGCCACGCCGACGCAGACGGAGAACAGCAGAATCGGGATGCTGGCGGCAACGCTGAACAGGAAGATGCCGATCCCGATGCCGCGTCCGGCGATGATCCACTCGCCGAAGCTGCGAGTTGGAAGGTTTGACGTTGATCGCCTGGGCCGCGGGCGAGGCTCGGCGGCTTGGCATCGGGCTGGTCGAGGCGATCCGCGACCCTGATCCCTCTGGCGCTGCTCCCAAGCTTCGAAGCCCGTGTTAGTTCTGCAGCCGGCTCGCGGCCATCAGGGAACGGCAATCGCTCGCGCCCGACTCGGCCTGACGCGCACATAGCGGGTGTGGCCAGCTTCGGGCTTGCCAATGCGAAGCACCATCGGCTGATCTTCGCGTCAATCGTTCGTGATGATGATCGGCTGCGCCTCCTCAACGTCGGTTTCGATGCGGGTGTCGAAGGCCTAGCGAGTCTCCGTGCGAGCGGCCGCGCCCCCGATAGCACCCTGTCAACTAATCCTTGACGCCCCACTCTGCACGATCGCACCCTTGAGGGGGTGCAGGGCATCGCCCGCGCAGTCGGAGCGGATCGGGGACATTCGCATGACGCTCAAACATTTCGGGCTCGCGATTGGGGCGTTCGCATTCGGGGTCGTCACCGTCGCGGCCGGGGTCCTGGTGGCGGGCTACCTGTACCTGTACCTGGTGTTGCCGAACGCCATCAGGCACCAGACGACCGTGGAAACCCGCAACGTGCCGGTGGAGGAAACCGTCGTTCAAGTGGCGACGACGGTGCGCGACACGTTCGCGGAAGTGCTGCTGAGGCCGGGTGAGCCGTTGGAAATTGACCTCGGACCCGGGGTGTACGAGGTGCTGGGCGGCGACATCCACCATTCGATCTCGCTGAGTTCCACGACGCAGGCGCGGGGCGCGAGTTGGGCGGGCCCCCGGGAAATCCTCTCCGTCGTGGAGGCGCCGGCAGCGGAGATTCGGGACGCTGACTCGGCCGGCCTGGTCATGCCCTACGGGCCGATGGTGCTGAGCTCGTCGGACATCAAGGAGCCGCGAACGGTGACGTTTCGCCGGGTTTGGTGTCCGAAGGACTTTGGATAGCACCCGCGATACGCCCGAAAGGAAGGCCAATGTTTGAAGTCCTCGGATTCCTCAATACGCTCATATGGCTCTTGAATGTGCTGTTATGGCTCTGGATCGTCGCGGGCTGGTTGGCCGTGGCGTTCTACACGGCCACGGTCGCTGCAGCCAAGGGCTATCGCTTCGGGTGGTGGTTGATTGGCGGCCTGGCCTTTAGCTTGGTGGCGCTCATTGCCGCTGCGGGCTTGCCGGATCGGAGGAGGTGATGCGTAAGCAACTCCTACTGGGCTTCGGCGCATGGCTGTTCATCATGTCAGCTGTGATTGTCGCGCTGCTGGTCTGGGGGTCGGGGCTGAGTTCAATCACTCGCTCCATCGGGCAGCCGGAAGACGACGAGCTCAATGCGAGCATCGTCCGGGTCGAGGATTCCATTGGATGGAAGCTGGTTTCGCCATCCAACGACGCGTTTGGCCATGACGCACGGATCTCATACAAGTTTGTCGTGCGCAATCCGACCATCGAAGACATCGTGGTTGACGCGTATGACCTGAACATCCGCTTCTTCGACGCTGACGGCTTTGCGCTGGAGCACTCGTTTTACTCTGACGAATTCACCGTCCCGGCGAACAGCGATTACACGTATTCGTCGCCGTACACCCTACGGCGTGGCCTCGGGGAACAGGTCGCCTACATCGAAGTGCTCGGGGTGCGGTCGCCGTGACCCCCGTGCCCCGCGTCGTGGTCGCGCTGCTCGCGGCGATCCTGCTGCTCGTCTACGTCGGCTTCACCGAGCTTCGCCTGTACCACATGTGGATCGTCAACTGGCAGGCGATAGCGCGGATCAACGAGACGGAGAAGCGCATGCTGGACCTGGAGCGGGAGATAGCCCGATGGGAACCGTAAAACCATGAAAACCACACTGCTGGTCATTGCCGGGATCGTGCTGTTTGTGGCGCTTCTGGTTGCGATGTCGGCCGCGTTCTTATTGATCGCCGTGACCGCACGGGTCGGACTATAGAAAAGGCCCCTATGCCGTGGGAGGCATAGGGGCCTGAAAATGCTCAGGTCAACTTGCTATTCGTACCAGTAGGTCCATGTCGCGTATGCGGACTCGTCTTCAGACTCTTGGTACGTCTTGATCCGCAGAACGTCAACCCCAGTGCACATATTCGGATGGTCCGCCGTGCACTATTTGGCCTTGGCTTCCGTGTACACCTGGTCATCGCCAAAGCCACCGGACGTGCGCCTGTGCTTCTTTGATACAACAAACGTTACGCCACTGGCGCCAGCATCGACACCATAAATCAGGGCGGGTGGCGTGATTTCCTCCAATGTCGGGTTGTAACAGAAGGTTACTCGCGCCAGCAGCCAAAGCGATGCGTGTTCAGCTTCGTGTGTGGCGACCTTGCAGGTAACCGATGCATTGGCGGCAAGGGGTACGGGAAACTGCGCTTGCTGCTCAGATGTCAGCGCGCCGAATGTCGTTTGAAGACCATCGACCACGGACGTCCGCGCAAGACCTGTAATCGAATCGTCTTTGGTTGGCGACTTGTCAACGGGGCGAGGGATCGTGCCAGGAGGTTGTTCGGGCGTCGGCTCTTCAGCTAGCGCCGTCCCGATCACCAGGGACGCGCTGAAAGCTGCGGTGACCGCAGCGAGGAGGAACCGGAACACTGGGCGCCGCATGGCAACCCTCCTCGGTTCTGTTCACCAGGAGGATCGTCGTCGATCCTGACACTAGCGAATTGTGAACCGCCAGAACCATATAGAATATGAATAAGTCCTGTCAAGCAACTAACGGACATTCTTTATCTAACTGTTCCAGTTCTTACTATATTATCTGCGCATTCTAAATCTCTTTCTTATGGTATTATCCGCCGTCCTAAAGGAACGACTTTCCAGTGAAGCGTCTCATGATTCTTAGACGGCGATTCTACACACGCCACCGAACAAGCTGCCACCAGTATCTGAAGAAGATCAATAGAGACGGTCCGAAAGCTCCGCCCCTATTGCTTTGGTGATCAAGCGTCGATCACTAACACTAATGAGCTGGCAACTCAGTCAGTAGCGCTTTCAGGAAAATCCATTTCGCATTGTCGTCAGAATCTCTTGCCTGTCTCCGCGAAAACGAAGATATTGTAAGAAAGCACTTAGATGTTCAGGGTGAGCGTGCTGAAAGATCGCCAAAATTAGCGGTCTAATAGTTGCGCCAAATTCAGGAGAGAAGTACATTTTGGCTGTCCATGCCCACACAGTCGTTGCGAGAACTATCATTAAGTACGAACTGCGAGAAGCCTAATGCAACACACAAGCCCCCTCCTAGTGAAACACTGTACCGGCCACTTAATGCCACAGGGGGACTGCTCCAGCATCGGGTCGATCCGGCTGCGCGTACATGCTGAGTCCACTACCGATTATCGCAGATGCGTGTCCTGCGCGTGACCCCAGTGCATCTCGGACATGGTTCATGAACGTCTGATCGGACAAAGACATGCCTTTTTTCGACGAGAAGTTAGCGTTCCTTCAAGACTGAGAATCTTCGGCTTGATTCCTTTCTGTCAGAGATGCCAGCTGGAGATCCAGCAAACGTGAGCGTCGACAAAAGAACTGTCGCAAATGTCGATCTTGGTCATATGAGAGACGAATTGACCGACAACCGCGGCTGTTCGACGTATTTCACATGTGACTAGGACATGTGCAAGCGGCAAATGAGAGCAGCGATGCCAACGATCGAACGTCACGTGCTCTCTCGCCCGCACACGCAACCGCGGAATCCTGCGACCCCGACCACTCAACGTCGTCACGAGGGCGCTGCTCGCCACTTGCCTGCTTGGGATGGTGAGATACGACATTGCTTCTTGCTATCAGGACGCCTGAGCCACCAGTTCCAACCACGCACGTGCGGGCGACGGCTAGCCAAGCGGTCATCTCTCGGATCCCGTTCCTATGGTCTCGCTGCCTAAAGCCACAATCATTTGGTGTAGTCGATCGGATCTGCAGCTGCCGTGTAGTCGAAATGATCCAGAAGGTGGCACCAAGCGGAGCGCTGGGCCCGCCCCGAGATCCGCCGGATGCTGGTTGGACGGCTCCGTGCTGCGAGTTCAAGTCGAGGAAGCCCCACGAAGCGGTTGGCCACGAGCTCAATCGCCAGTCGAATATCGGTGTCTGTGGAGAACACGATGCCAACGTCATAGGTTCGATCAATGGCACCGGCCACCCCGTCGACGCTGAGCTGAACGTTGATGCCCTTCTCTTGAGCCGGGAGGTGCGGACAGTTCAGCGGGTATCACAACGGCCGGTGAATAACTGTGTAGGCTTTGGCCGCCCAGTTCGCGCACTGCCTTATATGGGCCGCGTAGAACTTGGGGTCTTTCGCCGAGTCGGGGCGGTCGGTGTAGAAGCGGACCTCGTACAAATTGCGGAGGAAGCCTCGCGCATCGCGTGACGCCAGCAACCGACTAGGCGCCATGAGGTCGAATTGGCCGTCGGTGAAGTGACGCGCCTGCATCAACGGAAAAACGCCGCCCGCGCACAGTTGTACGCATTCTGCCCGTCGACGAGTGCAGTGAATCGGTCGAGCACTTCTCAAGATCAGCAAGAACCCGCCAGTTCACCGCCTGACGGCGGTGACTGCGGCGCCTACTGCTCAACGGTGTCAGCGCACCAGTGGCCGGTGTCAACGGAAATCGTCGTCAGTAAAGATGTCAGGCGCAGGTCAAGGGGCGCGGAGCGGGGTAGACAAGCAATCGCGGTCGCTCACGGCTCGCCGCCCGCACATACTTGGTTACGGTCGCGGCTCCCAGCTGCGTCGACCTGCCGGCCGGCAGACTTTCGCGAGCCTGCGAGGCTACCAGGCACCGCTGTCCACACTGATCCAAGCATGTTGAATCCACACCGCAGACCGTCACGCCGCCGGTCGACCATCAATTCGAGGGAGAAGACGATCATTCGACACGAACAACCCACAGGAGCTGTCGAAAGGCCCTCGGAGACGGCGCGTGGGCCGCCACGGCCGCCGGCGACTGCGCACCGCTTACAAGTGATCCAGCGGGCTGTGGCGCCATTGCAACTGCGTCACATCCGTGTCCGCCAGGTGCATGTCGTGCTCTACCATCTCCAGGCTGGAATGCCCCAGGATCCGCTGCAGCACGCTCTCCGAGCCTCCGCTGCGAAGGAAGGCCACCCCCGTCGAGTGCCGGAACAGGTGCGGATGCGCCCGCGCCACCCCGGCCCGCTGGCCCAGGACCTTGACGAATTGATGCACCGTATGGCGCGTCATGCCGCGTCCCTCACGGGTCAGAAACACGCGGTCCTCGTCCACCGGAATCGCCGGCGGCCGGTAGCGATACGCGTATTGCTGCACCGCCCGCTGCGCCAGAACGCCCATGCCAACGGTGCGCCATTTCACCCGCTGGCGCTGGCTGCCCTTGCCGCGCACCCGCAGCGTGCCCGCCGCCAAGTCCAGATCGCCCAGCCGGATCTCCGCCAGCTCCGAGGCCCGGATCCCCGTGTCGAAGAGCAGATAGAGCATCGCCCGTCCGCGCGCCCTTAGCCGGGCCGGCCCGGTCAGCGCCGCCACCAGCTTCCGAAACTCGTCCGTCGTCAACGGCACGATGGGCTTGGTCCGCGGCCGCAGGGGCCGGAAGCGCGCCAGCACGTGGGTCGCCGTGTACTCCTCCCGCGCCAACCAGGCCGCGAACGCTCGCAACGCCCGCCCGTGCAGGTTGATCGTGTGATCGCTCAGCCGCCCGCCGGCCCGCTTGGCACGATGGTGACTGAAGCGCACGTGCTCGCCCATCAGATAGGCCACGTAGGTCCGCACGCGGACCAGCGTGAAGTCGGCTAGGGTCGGCGGCTGTTCGGTCGTCGCCCAGCGCAGATAGGCCGCGAGCACCGAGCGGTAGGTCGCGATCGTGGTCGGGGCCGCACCCTCGACGCGCAGCGCCACGAGGTAGTGGTCGACGGCCGTCTGCAGCGGCAAATGGGGGATGGCCATAGGCTCCGTCATCGGAACGCCTCCTCGCCCCGCGGTCAACTGACCGTGGGCGCCCTGGGCGCTGCGTGTGTGCGACCGTGGCCGGTCCGTAGCCTCTCAGGCTAGCGGCCTCCGTACGGCCCGCCGGCCGCCGATCGGCCCGCCACACCTGTTAGCGGGGCGGCTGGCGAGCGATCAGCGGAGCGGGCAGACTTGAGGGGCTAGTGGCCTTCGGGCTGTGCGGGTTCGAGTCCCGCCCTCGGCACCACTCGAAGTTGCGCCACCCTCGGGCGTCAGCGCCCCGGACGCCCTCGCGATCCAGGCTAGCGGCCTCCACGGCACACGCGGCACCGCGAATTCCGCCTAATTCTAGCGAATTCGCGCGCCCTGTCCGCCGGTGGCCGACGCCGCGGGGGCTCGCGTGGGGTGCCCCGAGCGCCGGGTGCGGACCTCGGTGCCGGCAGCGCCCGACGACGGCGGGCGAGCCCCGAGGGCCTCGCGCACCCCGCGCTCGCCGGCCCGCAGCGCCCGGCACAGGTTGGCAATCTCCGCATCGACGGCCGCCAGGACCTGCGGCCGCCAGCGCCGCGAGACGTGACTGCGGCTCAGGCCGCCTGAGGCGGCGATCCCGGCGATGGACTCGCCGGCCACCCACCGCTCCAGGAACTCGCCCTTGCGGGGCTCCAGGGCGCCCGCCACCCGCGCACAGGCCAGTCGCAGCACCGCCTGCACCGCCCAGCCCTCGGGGAAGGCTCGCTGGGCGAAGGCGGTCCGGCCGAGGTCCTGCAGGTCCCGGTACTGCGCCAGCGGCGACTGCGAGAGCTCCCAGGCGGAATCGATTCGGCGGAGGGCCGCTTGCAGCGCCCGCAGCCGGTTGGCGCGCGAGAGGCGCCCGCGACGGGTCCCAGCCCGTCGGCGCTCGGTTTCGCGGGACGGCGGGTCGACCACACGGGCCGGCGGTGGGCGGGGCATCGTCGGCCCATGATGGCTGCGACCGCGCGGCCGGGCCATCCAGGTTTCTGCCGTTTCGAAGGCGAGCCTGACCACCTCGCAAAGGCTAGGGTGGCCACCAGCAATTGCACGGGCAACTGAAGAACGAAGCCGCGTAGACCCGACAGCGGCGAGACGGTGGGGACATGGGACGGGATGCCTGAAGCAGCGAAGGGCGTGTTGTGGTCACGATAGTTCCCTCTGTCCAAAGATCCAGGGTTCAAGACCCGTCCAGTCCACCCTGTCCACCAAGTTTCGGCGCTGACTCTGGGATTCAGCGGACGTTCGCAGTCGGTCGTTTGCCAGCCCTCGCACAACGCTTCTCGCCGGCGACTGTGACCTGTCCGAGATCGCTGGATAAGACCTCCCGAAGCAGGCGAAGCGTCTCGCCTACTCCAAACTCGAACCACGGCCTCCGCCTGCAGCTTCGGCGTCACGTGAGAGGGCGAGTCGAGCTTGGTCGTTGGGCTCGCGCCCCCGTACCCCAGCAGAATCTGAGGGGGATTCTGACGGTTATTCCAGATGCTCGGCTGCGTAGTTCGAGTCTCGCTAGCCCTACCACCAGATACTGTGTTCATAACCGGGCCGCCGAGCGCAACCTCGGCGGCGTCCGCGCCCCGCATGGGACTATCGTCCGGCGTGGGGATGGTGTAGTGGATCGTCGCCTTCCCTGGGCGGACCGCGATCTCCTTGACGAATGAGCGGACAAAGGCCTTGGTCTCCGTGAGTTCGCTGGTCCTGAGGAAGTCGCTCATGTCCCGGACATAGGCCGCGATCGTCTCCACTTTGCCAAGCATCACCCGGCGCTCCGCAAGCAGCGTCCGTGTTTCTTCCGCGGCGATTTCCAATCGACGCTGACGCTCGCGGTGCTCCCGGATGCGCCCGGTGGCGTCGGCGAGTTCCAGGTCGGTGGTCTCGACGATGTGCCAGACCCGATCCAATTTCCGGCGCACCTCGGCCAGCTCCGCCTCGATTGTCGCCAGCCGCTGGCGTTGCTCGCGCGCGACGCCGTCCATTTCCTCGTCCACCAGCTGGACCAGGTCGCGGATGTTGCGCTCGGTGAGGATGTGCGCTCTAATCTGATCGACGATGAGCCCCTCGAAGCGCTTGGCGTTGAGTCGGGGGGTGTCGCAGGTCCCCCGACCTCGCTTGAGCAGCGAGTGGCACACGTAGTAGGTGTACTTCCCGCTCTTGGCCTCGGCGGCCGTGAGGGCCTTGCCGCAGGTCGCGCACCGGACGAGTCCGCTGAGCAGATAGGGACTGGCTGCCCGCCGCGGATGCACACGCGTGGGTGCGCGGGATCGCAGCAGTCGGCCGACTTGGCGAAACTGCGTCTTGGAGACGATGGCGGGGAAGGCGTCCTCGACGCGCACCGGCGGCGCGCCGTCCTTGGCGCGCATCCCCCAGACCAACGTGCCCGTATAGGCTTCGTTGGTGAGCACTCGGTGGACGGTGGTCTTGAGCCAGCGTTTCCCGTTGGCGCTCGCGACGCCCTCGGCGTTGAGGGTCTTGGTGATGTCCAAGACGGTCCGGCCCGCCTCCGCGAGATCGAAGATGCGCCGGACGACGGCATCGGCCGGTGGGGCCAGCGCGAGCTTCGGACGCTTCTTCGCGCCGTCCTGGACGGAGACTTTCTGGTAGCCGTAGGGCGCGTAGGTGGAAACCCAGAAGCCGCGCGACGCGGCCTCCCGCATGCCGCGGGTCACTTCTTGGGCCAGATTCTCGCTGTAGAACTCGTCCACGCTCTCGATGATGGCCTCCATGAGTTTGCCGGTCGGGGAGTCGTCGGCGTGTTCGGTGATGGAGACGACCCGCACGCCACGTCGGCGGAGCATGGACTTGAAGGCCACCGCGTGCTCGCGCTTGCGCGTGAAGCGGGAGAACTTCCAGACCAGGATTTCCTGGAACGGGGCGTCCGGCTGGCTGGCCGCTTCCAGCATCCGGCGGAACTGCGGTCGATCGGCGACGCGGCCGCTCTCGGCCTCGTCGACGTATTCCCGTGCCACGACGTAACCGTGTTTCGCCGCGTACTCGCGGAGCGCCCGAAGCTGGGCCGCGACGGACAGGTCCACGTCCTGACGGTCGCTGGAGACGCGGGCGTAGAGGGCCACCAGGCGGACGTCAGGCGGCGGCGTCATGCGGATGTCCTTTCATGCGGCGCTGTCACGAGGGTGCGGCCATTCGGAAGGTCGACGTCGGCGCGGTCGAGCTGGGGCCGCAGGGCGCTTCGGTCGCGATACGGCACGGCGACGAGCGCAATCTTGGCCAGTCGTCGGTGCCAGACGACGGGCCTGACAACGACGGCGACGTCGCCCGTGCCAAGATTATTCCCCGCTGGCTCTTCCTCGGCATAGCTCGCCCGGCCGCTCCGCACGACCCGCGCCACCAACGCGTCCACCGCTGGCGGGCGGCCCCGACGGGGCATGCCGCCCCGCGTGCCGCAGAGGAGGCCGGCGTTGCGCGCCCCAAACCCGGGCGTGCGTGCCACGACGGTGGCTCGAAACGCGCCGGCCGCCGGCCGCTCAGTCCACGCGGCGGGTACACCTGACTCCCTGCGCTCATACAGCACCGCCAGCAACGGCTGCTGGCGCAGCACTTCGGCGAGCCGCAGGGTCACCGAGGCATAGGACCGGCGGTAGCGCCGCCGCAAGGCCAGGACGTCGAGCCCGGTCGCCACGGCCAGCCGGGTGAACGCCGCCGGCTGCATGAGGACCGCCGCGGCAAACTGGTCGGCTTCGCGACAGAGATGCCGGTTCGGCGCAGGGTCGGCGGCGCGGTCTTGGAGCATCTCGTAGATGATCTCGTAGGTCTCGTGGAGCACCGTGTGTTCCCAGGCGCCCGTCCACTGGTCGGTCGAGTAGTGAATGGCGTATGCGCCGGGCGCCAGGCCGCAGTGGAAGCCCCGCAGGCCGCCCGGCAGGTGGGTGGCGACCACGGCGGCGATCCCGGCGTCCCGCAGGACTCGGGTCACCTCGTCGAGCGTTGGACGCCCCGAGAGGCGGAAGTACCGGACAAAGGCGTCGGCCAGCGCGGCCGGGGTCGGCCGCCATTGGTCGGGCCCTTGGTTGACGAGGCTGTCGCAGAAGTCGTCGAGCGTGCGCGTCATTCCAGCAGGCGCTTCCCGGTCAGCGTCTCGTACATCTCCACGATGAATCGCTTGGCCGCCAGGCTCATTGGTCCGTCGGGTCGGGTGCCGAACCGGAACTTGGGATCGGCCAGGACAAATTCGAACGCCCGGTCGACGTTCGCCTCGGCGTCGGCCCCTGCGTCATCACCGGCGTCGAGGTGGCCGGCGCGCTTGAGTAAGTCCTGCAGCGACACCCCGTAGAAAGCGGCCAGCTTCTGGAGGACCCGCGGGCCGGGACGCCGGTGGCCCTTCTCGATGTTGGAGAGGTAGGGGTCGGAGATGCCGGTGCGGCGGTAGACCTCGCGCAGGCTCCGGGTCCCGCGCAGCTCCCGTAGGTAGGCGCCAATGCCCGTGTCGGTGCGCTCGCCATTCGTCATATCCACAGCATACGAAGATTTGCTAGACGATAGCAAGCATAAGCTGCCTGAACCCGGCAGGGCAAGCCGGTTAACGTACTCACGCATCCATCCTGTTGTTACACTTCTGCATAACACCGGAACCAGTCGTCCACCCGGCGTCCGTGTGCCCCGCCTCCGTGTGCACCGTGGCGTCTCCGCGGAAGGTCGCACCATTGCCCACGGCCAGCTGCCACCTGCGGCTCACCCCGGCGCAGGATGCGCTCCGACGCCAGGGACTTCGTCTCCTGGCGCGGATGATCGTCCGCGCGTACCTGAAGGATCGAGCGGCCACCAACGGGTCTGACCGCGAAGCTGAAGCACCAGACGTCGAGCCGTCGTTTTTGCTGGAGGCCGACCCGCGTGTCCGGTAAGCGTCCCCGGCCGAAAGTCCGGCTCAACCCCTACGCCGTGTGGGACCGGCTCAACCGGACCAACCGCTCCCAGAACGAGCTCGCCCGCCAGATGGGCATCAGTTCCGGCTATCTCTCTCAACTGATCACCGGACAGCGCTGCCCCTCGCCTCGAATGCGGCGGCGGCTCCAGCACGCCCTTGACATCGCGCAGTTCGACGATCTGTTCATCGTGGAGAACGGCGATGCGACCTAGGCCCGTCCCCCCGTCCCACCTCGTGTTGGGCTGGCCCTACCTGCCGGAGGACTTCCCGCAGCGTCTCGACCGTCTCAAGCAGGCCACGGGCCTCTCGTGGGAGGGCGTGGCGATGTGCCTCGGCGTGGACGTGCGTCAGGTGCAGCGCTGGCGGCGGGGCACGGAACCGTGCGGCGGCGCGCTGTTCGCGCTCTTTCGGCTGGCGGACCGCATTCCCGACGGCCTCAATCTACTCCTCAGGGACGATGCCGGCCAGCCATGGGATAGCTGAGGACATGGGCCGCCAGCGCCGGATCCACCGCCCGATCACGCCGGTCTTTCCGCCGGACTTCCCCGCGCGGCTGGAGCGATTCAAGACGGCCGGTGGCTTTACCTGGCGCTCCCTGGCTCGCCGCCTTGGCGTGAGCCCCTATCGGCTCCGCGAGTGGCGGCGGGGGACGGTGCCGAGTTCGACACATCTCTTTGGTCTGTTGGTCCTTGCCGGAGAATTGGGACTCATGGAGATCCTCCTGTATCCCGACAGGGACCTGTCGAAGGAGTCGGATGGCACCAGAGCGACCGCCGGCTCGCTCATTGTCGGGCACGTCCGTACGACCGTCTGTCTCCGGCAATAGCGGAGCAGGGTCCGGTCAATCCCCGCGCCTTCGGGGAATCGAGACTCCCGCAGTGAGCATGTGGCACAACCGTCCGGCCCATGCCTCTCGCCTGTTGGCCTGATTATCTTGATCTCCGCGGTTTAGGTCGTGGAGCTTGGCGGTACGAGTCATGGCTCAGACTCGGTCTCAGGTGTCGGTACGCCATAGTTCAGTCGGACATAGCTCTCATAATCTCCATACTTCACATGCAGGCCCTGTTCCTGATGCTGGAAGGAAACACTCGCGCCTGATGACGTCGTGAGTTGATAGTCCTCCCCCAGCACTTTGCTCAGTTCGTCTAGCAGCCCCGGAAAACGCTCTGACTGCTCCACCCACCACGGGGGTGCATCAGCAAGGCCGGAACGCTTGACCCGAGCATCGACTCCATATCTGCTGACGACTGCTCGCACTAAATCAACAAACCAATCCTCAGACTCAGGTGAGATAAACACTTCACCTATCAATGCATTAGTATCGACCGAATAGTAGATTCCAGTCTGGATCCACTCGGCTGATTTCCCCAACCACTCAGTATCGTCCGGGACAGCGTTCAGCGTCACCGCTCGGACTTCCCGCTCGTACTCGAAGCTCGTCCTCTTCGTCAAATGGGGCAGGAAGACATTTCCCTCGTCGATTCTCTCAGTGCTGAAGTCAACATAATTCACCGCGCCGATATATACGTCGGCTTCGCATGTCAAACTCGTGGCAAGATTGCCCACTGTCGTCCGTATCGCAATCCCCCGATCCCAGGCCGAATATACCTTCCACATGGCTTCCGACTCGAAGTCGTTCATATGCCAACAATTCACGAACAGATTCTGTCCGAAAGACCTCGCGTGAGCTTGCACCTGGGGACGATGTTCCTCGGATACCAACTCTAGGTTGCCTGTAGGATACGATCCCTCGAAGTGATCGGGGAAGTTAGCTGCTTTCGAGAAGAACAAGGCCTTCTTCTCAAGTAGAGAAACGAACTTCGTAAAATCGAAGTATTTCCAAAGACTGGCACCTTGAGGAGGCGTCTCAAAGCTGTCATGCGCCTTGTACACAACTACGTCGACCTTCCGTGAGCACGCTCAACTGTACCTCGACCAACATGTGGGCGGTCCGGGGGCCGCTGAATCACTGCCTGGGGCCTCGCGGGGATGTCCGGCAACCAGCGAGGGCCACTGGGCAGTGACAAGGGCAAGACGTCCGCCCTGTTAGTGCGCGAAGTCTAGCAGGTGTCGTCGGGTTGCTTTCATCAGGTTCAGGGTCCTGGGGCGGCCCTGGTGACGGGGAAGGAAGTCTTGGATCAGTTGGTAGATCTGGTCATTCGCCTCTTGCATCCGCTGCACCTCACGTAATGGCGCCCTCGACCGGCTTCGTTTCTTGGTGCGCCGCAGCAGGTCGTCAGCAGCGCCCAGGACAGGCGGGTCTGGTCGAGGTTTGACCACATGGCCTCCAGTCGTCCATGCGCATTGACGGCGCGGAAGTTCCATCTGAAGTTAGACTCCGGCAGCTAGCGATCGAGGCGTCTATTGGACCACCGGTGGCTCACTCCCCTTATCCGCCCGTTTCACCGGCACCCGGAAACTTTCGATGTGTTGCGTCTCGAACCGGAAGAACTAGTATCTGTTCATCTGCCCGCTGCGGCGGATGGTGCGAACGTAGCCGATGACGTCGCACAACTGATCGGGCGGGTCGCCTGGATGTGGCTGGATCGGATCAGCTTGGTTCCATTCCTCCTCCCGCTCGTCCTTGTCACGTTTGACGAAAAGTCGCTCATTGTTTTACCGGCCGGGCTCATGATCCTCGCCCTAATCTGGATCTTCGAAAAAGCGACGAAGGCACTCAACAACCGCCGACGGAAGTAGCCACTGTGGATTCCGTCGCCCCTATCTTGCTCGGAGTGTTCCTGGCACTCGGGGCGATCGCCGCGGTCCTAGCGGGTGTGCGTTGGATTGCGGCGAGCGCGGCAGGTCTTTGGGACTTCGGCCACGATCTTCGCCGCCGATTCGGGTGCGTCGTGGGCAGCATCGGATGCGGGGTTGGCTTGCTCTTCACAGCAAGTGTCGTCTGGATCCTCGCGGGGACCTTGACGTCGATGGGCGGGGTCGGCATTAGTCCGAGCGTAGGGATGGCGACGGTCGTCCCGGCTCTCGTGATTCGTGGCATTGGTGCTAGTGGCCGACGTGCTCGGGAGCGCCGCGAACAGGAGCAGGAACGTGCAGCATCTCGTGTCCAGCGCACATCGGGTCTACGGCGTCACCTTTCCCTGCTGCTTGAAGCCCAAGACCACTGCTGCGGAATCTGCGGGAAACCACTGCCCGATCCGCCGACGGGATCACTCGTCCACGTAGGCCACATCGTGCCGGTCAGTCGTGGCGGGACCAACGACACGAGCCATCTTCAAGCGACGCACGCCGAATGCAACCTGCGAAAGGGTGTTGGGCCGTAGCTATCGGTCGGGCGTGACGCGACGAACCTTTATCACGGTCTCAGCCCGAAGCTCGTTACGATCGTACCCTCGGCGACGGGAGAGTTCTTCGAGGATGGCGTTTAGCTTGCTGTGTCCTTCGCTCACAGCTCGCTCTATGGCCGTCGCCTCTTGCCCAAAGACACGCCGCCGCGTCCAGGTACCGTCAGGCAGTCGAACGATCACGCTTGAGCTCGTCCATCTGTTCGTCCATCAATTGCTGGGTCTTCGCAGACTTTCGCCCAAGAGACCAATTGCCACCGACAATCCAGAAAACAAAGAACGCGAGGCCGGTTCCGAGCGAGATGATGAGGTGGACGGCGAAGTGCCCATCAGTTTCAACGGATTCACAATCGAATACGGCCAGAAGTCTCGGCACCGTGTTCGAAAGCAACCAAACCGGGAGGAGTCTGAACAGAACGACCACACGACCACGACCGCGACTGTCCCCATGTGGTAGCCCAGCCTGAGGAGGCGAATGCGCTTCTCTAGGAAACCTCTGATTTAGTCGCGGGTCGCGGCCCGTGGGTCGGGCCTATGCTCAGGGGTGACCGATAGCCGGTGAGGGCCTCGATGCATCCCCAGCGCTCATTTGCCGACGTGGAGTATGACGGGCAGCCGCGCCAGACGCGGCGGGAGCGCTTTCTCCAGCGCATGGACGCGCTCCTGCCGTGGGCGCGGCTGGAGGCGCGCATCCGCCCGGTCTATCCCACCGGCGAGCGTGGGCGGCCGCCCTACCCTCTGGCCCTGCTGCTGCGGACTCACTGCGTGCAGCTGTTCTACAACCTGAGCGACCCGGCGATGGAAGACGCGCTCTACGACAGCGTGGCGGTGCAGCGGTTCGTGGGGCTGACGGCGCGGGACCCGCGGCCCGATGAGACCACCATCCTCCATTTTCGGCACCTGCTGGAACGGCACGACCTGGGGACGGGGCTGCTGGCGGAGATCACGCAGCACCTGGCGACCCAGGGCCTGCGGCTGCGCGAAGGGACGATCGTGGACGCGACGATTCTTGACGCGCCGGCGTCGACGAAGAACCGCGCGCAGGCGCGGGACCCCGAGATGCATCAGGTGAAGAAGGGCCAGCAGTGGTATTTCGGCATGAAGGCGCACATCGGCGTGGACGCCGAGACGGGACTGGTGCACAGCGTGGCGACGACGGCGGCCAACGTGGCGGACATCACGCAAGTGCCCCAGCTCCTGCACGGCGCCGAGACGCGCGTGTGGGGGGATGCGGGGTACGAGGGGGTGGCCCGGCGTCCCGAGCACCGGGGCCGGGCGATCGATTGGCAGGTGGCGTTACGCCGGGGGCAGCGGCGGCGCTTGCCGCCGGGCAGCGCCGCCGCCCGGGCGGAGCAGCGCAAGGCCTCCATCCGGGCGAAGGTGGAGCATCCGTTCCTGTATGTGAAGCGGCACTTCGGCTACCGGCAGGTGCGGTATCGGGGGCTGGCCAAGAACCGGACCCGCCTGTGCCTGTTGTTCGGGTTTGCCAATCTGCTGCTGGCGACCCGCGCCGCACCCGTGTAAGTGGGCGATCTGCGCCCTTCGCGGGGTCGATCACGGCCCCACGCCCCCACGACGGGCGGATCGGGCCCACCAACGGCCCCCGGCCGCGATTTCGGCTCCATACGAACGCCGCGGCGTCAGACACCCCAGTTGTTCAGTGGTTTCCTAGTCACAATGGACAAGGGGTCGTCCGCAACGTGGAAGCTGACGAAGCGACAGGATGAACCACGGCCGATCAGTGAATTCGAGGACCACATCCTGGACATGGTGACGTGACGAAGCGCAAGCACGGCCGTCCGCAGGTCCTGCCGCAGCCCGACCCGATCCCGGACACGCCCGAAAACATCGCGCGTGCCATCATGCAGGGGCCGCCGAAACCCGACTGGGACTTCGAGCGCGAAGCGCAACGGCGGCGCAAGGCAAACCGCGCGGATTAGGTCGGTTGGCTAGCTATCGCTATGAGCCCCCTCCCGGTACTTGAGATTTCAGGTGCGGAGCGCGACGGCAACGAACGTCGCCAGGTACGTCACGCTCGGACCCGGATCGCCGCTGCGCGGTCCGCGCCACCCCGCGCCACGCGCAGCGCACCGAGTCCGTCGGCGGCCTGACCCGGATCGCTAGGTGCACCAGCGACGCGCCGTCTCGACCCAACCCCAGCGCCAACAGCTCATCCACCGGCAGTTGGCGGCGCGTCGATGCGGCCGCCGCGCTGGCTCGGCCAGCGATCGCCTCGGCCGCGCCCACGCCCTGCGCTTTGGAACTGGCGGTGCTGACGACCTCGCGGGCGGGCGACGAGCTGGGCACAAAAGTTCCCGGTGGCGTGAAGCTCGACCAAGCTGCAAGCTGTCCTTAACCTCCATACAGTGCGGTGCAACACCTCGCGAAGGCGCTGCTAGGGGACGGTCGCCGTCCGGGTCGTGGGTCGCTTTGACATGCGGCGGTCTTTGCGCCCCTTGGCCATGTCGGCGGCGGTGTTTTCGCGGTCCTCGATCAGCTTCACCACGCGCGCCAGCGTCCACGGCTTGTCCGCCAAGCCCTGCGGCCATCGTTGGCGTGGGCAGCTTGCCATGCACACGCTTCGTCAGCGTCGTGTGGGGCCGGACAGAGTTGTAGTGGAACATGAACTGCTCCGCCGCGCATGCGCGGTGGTCGACCTTCTTTGGGATCGCGTTTGTGAGGCGCGCCTAACGTCGAAGCCCCATGCGCACGGTGAGCTTGTGGCGCTCCAGGTGCGACGTGCTCACGTGGGATTCGTCCCGGTCGCCAATGATCCGCGTCGGAGTCGCCGCCACGTATTCCGGCGGACCGTTACATGCGCTCGGCGCTTGGTGCCGTCGCGAAGAGCTTGACGAGCTACTCGTAGTCGATCCGACCGCCGTACGCTTCCTCAGCGGCCTCACGATAGAAGCTGGCACTGTCGCTGATGAGGTGGACTCGTCCACGAATCCGCCGCCCCAGGTCAATCGGAAACCGCCGTGCGCCGCCAGCGTCGCGTCGACCAATCCGCCTTGCGGCGTAGGTGCCCAACGCCACCACTGTGACGCTATCGTAGCGATTGCGACAAAATACTTGTGGACAGACGCCTAAGCTTATGGTTAGATCACCCGGTGGATTGGACCCCGGCAACGAAGGTTTTCGCCTCGCTTATGCGATATCCCGATTGGTCGGCTCTAGCGCTAGCGTTTCGCGGGCCTCGCACGGCGCTCCTCGCCCTCGCGCTGCTGGCGCTGTTCGCGCTGACGCCGGCGCAGCCGGCCGGCGCGCAGCAGGCGACGCAGACCTTCGTCGCCAACACCGGCCAGGCAGACGGCACGGATGCGTTTTTGGGCAACGACTACGCTCAGGCGTTCACCACCGGCAGCAACGCCGCGGGCTACAGCCTGCGCAGCGTCGACGTGGAATTCGCCGTCATCGACAGCACCTTCAGCTCTTCATCCCTCACCGCCAGCATCCACGCCGACTCCGGCGGGTCTCCGGGCAACTCGCTGGGGACGCTGACCAACCCCGCTAGCTTTCCCGTCTCCAGCTCGGACCAGACGCTGACCTTCACCAGCAGCGCGGGCATCGACCTTGCGGCGAACACCACGTACTTCGTGATGTTCGACATGGGCAGCAATCAGGCTCAAGCGAGTATAAGGGCGACGGCTTCGGACAGCGAGGACAGCGGAGCCCTGGCCGGCTGGAGCATCGGCGACAGCACTTTGAGAAGAGGATTTGCCTCGACAGGCACATGGACCACCGAAGGGGCATCACTGAAACTCAGCCTCGGCGGCGTCAGCAAGCCTTCCCTGGTGAGCAACTTCGGGCAGGCGAACGGCGGCACCGGCAATTTCGTCCAGCACGACCACGCGCAGGCGTTCACGACGGGCGCCAACGCCGGCGGGTACACCCTGACGGGCGTCGACTTCTCGTTTCCGCAAATCAACGACGGCGCGCTGGCGGGGAAGCTGACTGCCGAGATCAGAAGCGACAGCAGCGGAGCGCCGGGCGCGGTGGTCGCCACCCTGACCAAGCCCGGCACGATCGCCGCCGGCACGAACAGCTTCACGCACTCGGGCGTGGCGCTCGCGGCGAACACCACGTACTGGGCGGTGCTGGACGTCACCCTGGTCCTGTTGCCCGGCGCCAACACCATCCGGAACACCGCGTCGGACGCCGAGGACGCCGGCGGCGCGGACGGCTGGACCATCGCCGACGATGGCCACTACCGGACCTGGAACACCTCGGGCGCCTGGACCTCATTCAGCCAGTCCCGCAAGATGACCATCCACGGCACGGCCGTCGAGACGGTCGCGACGGAGACCTTCGTCGCCAACACCGGCCAGGCGGACGGAGGCACCTCATTTCTGGGCAATGACTTCCACCAGGCGTTCACCACCGGCGGCAGCAGCTTCGGCTACACCCTGCACAGCGTTGACGTGGAGTTCTCCACCATCGACAGCGCCTTCAGTTCCTCGGCGCTGACCGCCAGCATCCACACCGCCTCCGGCGGGTCTCCGGGCAGCTCGCTGGGGACCCTGACCAACCCCGCCAGCTTTCCCGCCTCCACCTCGGACCAGACGCTGACCTTCACCAGCAGCGCGGGCATCGACCTTGAGGGGAGCGCCACCTACTTCCTCGTGATCGACATGGACGCCGGCCAGAGTTCTTCGAAGGTACGCCTGACGGGTTCGGACGCCGAGGACAGCGGGGGCCTGGCCGGCTGGAGCATCGCCGACGGCGCCGGGACGAGAACGGCTTCCTCGACGGGCGCGTGGACCCCCAACGTATCGTCACTGAAGATCAGCCTGGACGGCGTCAGCAAGCCGCGGCCGTCGCGGGTGAGCATCCTTGGCGGCGGCGCCGTCACCGAGGGCGCCAGCGCCAGCTTCACGCTGAGGGCGGTCCCGGCGCCCACGGCAGACCTGCCGGTGAGCGTGACGGTGACCACGACCGGGGACTTCGGGTACGGCGCGCTGCCCACCAGCGTCACCATCCCGGACTCGGGCACCGCGACGCTGGAGATCCCCACCACCAACGACGACGTGGACGAAGCCCACGGCTCGGTCACGGTGACCCTGGTGGACGGGTCGGACTACGACCTGGCCACGTCGCTGGGGACGGCGACGGTCCGGGTGCGGGACGACGACCCGCCGCTGGTGAAGAACACCGGTCAGTCGAGCGGCTTGGTGCAGGGCCTGCACGTGGACCTGGCGCAGGGTTTCGACACCGGCGGCAACCCCTCGGGGTACACCCTGACCAGCGTGGACGTGGCCTTCAACCGGTCCACCGAGGACTTCGGCTCCAAGCTGACGGTCACCGTCCACAAAGGCGCCAACGGGGCTCCCGGCACGGTCGTGGGGACCCTGGCCAATCCCGCCTTCGTGAACCGGCAGGCCGGCACGTACCGCTTCACGCACCCGGGCGTCGCGCTCGAGGCGGACACCCGCTACTGGGTCGTGCTGGACGCAACCGGGCTCACGGAAGGCAACAGCCAGGTGAAGTTCACGCAGAGCAACTCCGAGGACGCGGGCGAGGCGCCCGGCTGGAGCATCAACAACGACGCTCGCATCCGCGCGCAGGGGGGCGGCAACTGGATCACCCTGGTCGGCGGCTCCACTCTGTCGATGGGAGTCAACGGTCGGCTGCTGCCCCACGCGGACGGTTCCTACACCGTGCCCCTGGACTGGCCGCTGACGCCGCTCGGTCTGGGCGCAGGCGAGACGTTCCGGCTGCTGTTCATGACCGAAGACCACCGCGACGCCACCGCCGCCGACATCGGCATCTACGACGCCCATGTGCGGGAGGCGGCCCGCGACGGGCACGCCGCCATCCGGCGCTACGCCGATCACTTCCGGGTGGTGGGCTCCACCGCCGCGGTGGACGCCCGCGACCACACCCGGACCAACCCCAACGACGCCGGGCACACGGACGCGCCCATCTACTGGCTGAACGGCGAGCGCGTCGCGGCGAACAACGCCGGCTTCTGGTCCGACACCTGGGAGAACTGGGCGATGGCGGACCGGCGCTTCGAGAGCGGCGAGAGGAGCACCTCGAACGACTGGCCGTGGACCGGCACCCGCACCGACGGTGCGAAGGAGGCGAACCCTCTGGGCGCCAGCAACGCCCGTCGCGGACGGTTCTCGACCACCGACGCGGACACCGGCCCCATCAGCTACAACACCGTCGCCAGCACCCAGGACCACGCCTTCTACGGCATCTCGCCCCTGTTCCGGGTGGAGCCCACGCCGGTGAACGCGCCGCCCGGTGAGCCGGCGGTGATGTCCAACCTGGGCCAGGCGGACGGCGCGGCGTTGACCGTGACGACTGCCGGTACCGTACGTGACCGCGCGCAGTCGTTCACGACGGGCAGGAACGGCGGCCACTACCGCCTCAACAGCGTCGACGTCGAGTTTGCCGAGATCGGCGACTCCGACGCCGCCCGTGATCTGAGGGTACAGATCTGGGCCGGCTCCGGCGGCTCGCCGGGCAGTACCGCCGCCGACGTCCTGGCCGATCTGGCGCGCCCCTCCATGCCGGTGGGCAGCGCCGACCGGACCTTCACCTTCACCTACCAGGGCGACGACGGTTCGGGGCTGCGGCTGGAGCCGAACACCACCTACTGGGTGTATGTATACGACGCGTCCGTGCAGCCCAACAGCACGTACACCCTTCGCGCCACCGCGTCGAACTCCGAGCGCCTGCAGGGCCTGCGCCTGCCCGAGGGCTGGAGCATCGGCGACGGCCACAGTTCCTGGTCGCTCTACCCCAACCCCGCCGTCTCCTGGAGCACCCACTCCGAGGCGCTCAAGATCGGCCTGAACCTGGGGGCCGCCGACGCCTTCGTGCAGTTCCGCACCTGCGCGGGCACGATCTCGGGCAACGACTGCGACACGGGCTGGATGATCGCCAACTACACCAGGCACGACCCGCCGCCCACCATCACGCTGACCGAGGGCGGCCCGGCGGTGACCTACCAGTGGCAGGCGGTGGACCCCCACGAGCGCCGGCACTTCTACGTCGCCAGCCAGGTGGGTGAGCCGCTCAGCCACTTCGGGGGCTACATCGGGCCGGGCAAACCGGACCGGGACCGGCTGATGTGCCACACCGGGAGCCGCAGCCCCTACAACCTGGGCGACCCCATCGTCGAAGGGCTTGGCCGGGATGGGATCAACTTCGGCTACGGGAGCACCGCCGGCCCGCTGCTGGACCGGCACGACGGCTGCCCCTTCTCGTCGCAGTCCGTCTACGAGAGCGACGCCAACAAGTGGCGTCCGGTGAGCCTCGCCGCGGGCCAGGACAGCGACGCCTTCGACCACGGGACGTTCCTGATCCACCGGCCCCACGCCGTCGGCCACAACTTCTATGAAAATGGCGTGCTGTACCAGGTGGAAGGCTTCGACTACCCCGAGGTGCGGGTGCCGCTCATCATCAGGGACGACGACGAGTGGGAGCAGACCCTGGAGTTCTCCATCGACGACGGGACCACCTGGACGTCCATCGAGGACGGCGGGCTCAATCTGGCCTTCCCGGCCTCGCTGAACACGGGGCGCAAGGCGCACTACTTCTGGGTGCGGACGAAGAACGACCCGCCGGCGGACCAGGACAAGCGCTTCTCCATCAACGCCGACTTCGCCAGGCCGCTGTTGCGGAGCGGCACGTCGGAGTACTTCCGGTCCCACCGGGTCTGGTTCACCAGCCCCGCCGCCTCGCACCTGCACACCTTCAGAACTGACTCTGCCGTCAGCGCCGGCTCGGTCACGGTCAGCCGCACGCCGGTCCAGGTCGACATCCACGTCGGCGCCAACGTGGTCGGCAACGTGACCTTCCAGGTCGAGGGCTACAAGCTGTACGAGCGCAGCGACAACCAGATCTCGACGGAGACGCCGCCGAAGACGGTGCGCACCGACAGCTTCAGCTTCCACCGCACGCTGGGCTCCTGCGTGGGCTGCCAGCGGCTGCTGGGCGACCTGCCCGACCCGGTGGTGGAGCGCGTGGGCGATTTGACCTACGCCAACCTGTCCGACACGGGCATCGACCTCAGCTGGCCGCAGGTGGTCGGGGCCGAGGGCTACGAGGTGCGCTACTGGTCCACCACGTCGCCCTTCCCCGGCGTCCCGGCCGACGAGGCCTGGTTCGGGGCCGAGCCCAACGACCCGGCCTGGAACATCCGCCACCTGGAGCCGGACACCGAGTACCGGGCGGTGGTCTACTACGCCGACCACGGCGCGACGCAGCTGAGCACCGCCAGCCCGGTGATTCGCTTCACCACGCTTGCGGCGGGCTCGCCGGTGGAGGCGGAGCCCACGTCGGTGATCGTGGAGCGGGTGCCCGAGGTGTCGATCAGCGCCGCCGGCGGCACCATCACCGAGGGCGAGGACGCGGTCTACACGGTCACCGTGAACCCCGCGCCCGACGCGCCGCTGGACGTCAGGGTGGGCGTGGCCGGCCCCGGCTCCGTGGTCGCCGCCCAGCACCTGGGCGAGCGCACGGTCAACGTGCCCACCGGCGGCAGCGTCTCGTTCACCATCCCCACCGTCGACGACACCGGTTGGGGCTCCAACGGGATGCTCGGCGCGACGGTGCAGTTCGGCGAGGGCTACCGGCTGAACAGGTTCAGGAGCTACGCCTCGGTCTATATCGCCAACAACGACCTGCCGCCGCCGCCGCCGGTCCAGCTCAAGCGCGTCTCCGACACCACGGCGACCGTCGCCTGGAAGCCGCAGGGGGACGGCGCGTCCTACCTGGTCGTCTGGCACGAGAGCTTCACGGGCGTCCCGGTCCTGACGGAAGTCACGACCACCGCCACCGAGCACCAGCTCACCGGCCTTAATCCGCAGTCGCATTACGTGGTCTCCGTCCTTCACGGGACGACCCAGCTGGACAAGATCACCGTGCGGACCCTGGCCGCCGGCGCGACGCCGAAGACCTTCACGGTGGACTTCGAGACGCCCGCGCCCAACACGTCCGTGCCGCTGATCAGCGTGACCGCCGACGGCAACGTGACCGAGGGCGGGGACGCGACCTTCACGGTCAGCGCCAACCCGGCGCCGGCTGCGGACCTGGACGTGAGCGTCACGGTGTCGCAGAGCGACGACTCCGGGATATCCATGGAACATCAGACGGTGACCATCCCGTCGGCGGGCTACGCCACGCTGACGGTGGCCACCACCAACGACGAGGTGGACGAGCCCGACGGATCGGTCACGGTCACCGTCGACGCCAGCGCCAACCTCGACTACCGGGTGTCCTCGTCCCAGGGGACGGCCATCGTGGTCGTGTCCGACGACGACGGCGGCTACACGGTCAACCAGGGGACGATCGCCAGGGTCAAGGAGCTGGCGTCGCAGACCCAGCACGGGACGGCCCACGTGAACCGCTGGAACCGGGTGCTGCTGGCCTTCGGCGAGCACGACGGGGCCGGCGTCACCGGCGGCCCGATGACGGCGGCCGAGGCCCAGGACATGGCGGACAATCACAGCAGCCCGGTGTGGGACCTGGTGGTCGTCGAGCTGACCGCCCTGGAAGCGGCCGCGGCGCAGACGCCGCCGCCCACGCCGGTGGTGAGCGTCACCGCGGGCAGCGGGGTGACCGAGGGCGGGGACGCCGTCTTCACGGTGACGGCCAGCCCGGCCCCGGCGGCGGACCTGGCGGTGAGCGTGACGGTCGCCACGACCGGCGACTTCGGGTACGGGACGCTGCCCGTCAGCGTGACCATCCCAACGTCGGGCAGCGCCACGGTGACCATCGCCACCACGGACGACGAGGTGGACGAGCCGGACGGCTCGGTCACGCTGACGCTGAACGCGGGCAGCGACTACACGGTGGGCGCGCCGTCGTCGGAGACGGCCGACGTCGCCGACGACGACGAACCGGTTGTCGAGGAGCAGACGGGCTACACGGTGGACCCGGACGTGATCGCGAAGGTCAGGGAACTGGCGTCGCAGACGCAGCACGGCACCGCCCACGTGAACCGCTGGAACCGGGTGTTGCTGGCCTTCGGCGAGCACGACGGAACCGGCGTCACGGGCGGCCCGATGACGGCGGCCCAGGCCCAGGACATGGCGGACCGGCACAGCAGCCCGGTGTGGGACGAGGTGGTGACCGAGCTGACGGCGCTGGCGGCGGCGTCAGCGCAGACGCCACCACCGCCGCCCACGCCGGAGGTGAGCGTCACCGCGGGCAGCGGGGTGACCGAGGGCGGGGACGCCGTCTTCACGGTGACGGCCAGCCCGGCGCCGGCGGCGGACCTGGCGGTGAGCGTCACGGTGTCGCAGAGCGGCGACTACGGCGCGACCACGGGCCAGCGCACGGTGACCGTCCCGACTTCGGGCAGCGTCACCCTCACCGTGGGCACCACCGACGACAGCGCCGACGAGACCGACGGGTCGGTGACGGCGACGGTGGACGCGGGCAGCGGCTACACGGTGTCCTCGTCCCAGGGCGCGGCCACGGTGGCGGTATCGGACAACGACGACGCCCCCACGCCGGAGGTGAGCGTCACCGCGGGCAGCGGGGTGACCGAGGGCGGGGACGCCGTCTTCACGGTGACGGCCAGCCCGGCGCCGGCGGCGGACCTGGCGGTGAGCGTCACGGTGTCGCAGAGCGGCGACTACGGCGCGACCACGGGCCAGCGCACGGTGACCGTCCCGACTTCGGGCAGCGTCACCCTCACCGTGGGCACCACCGACGACAGCGCCGACGAGACCGACGGGTCGGTGACGGCGACGGTGGACGCGGGCAGCGGCTACACGGTGTCCTCGACCCAGGGCGCGGCCACGGTGGCGGTATCGGACAACGACGACGCCCCCACGCCGGAGGTGAGCGTCACCGCGGGCAGCGGGGTGACCGAGGGCGGGGACGCCGTCTTCACGGTGACGGCCAGCCCGGCGCCGGCGGCGGACCTGGCGGTGAGCGTCACGGTGTCGCAGAGCGGCGACTACGGCGCGGCCACGGGCCAGCGCACGGTGACCGTTCCCACCACGGGCAGCGTCACCCTCACCGTGGGCACCACCGACGACAGCGCCGACGAGACCGACGGGTCGGTGACGGCGACGGTGGACGCGGGCAGCGGCTACACGGTGTCCTCGTCCCAGGGCGCGGCCACGGTCGGCGTCTCGGATAACGACGATGCTGCGCCGGAGGTGGAGATAACCGTCACCGTCGAGGCCGCGTCGGCGGTGGAGGGCGACGTGCTGGAGTTCCGGGTGCGGCTGTCCGAGGCGTCCACCGAGGAGATCAGGATCAGATGGAACACCGCGCCTGCGTACCACCTGCTGGACGACCGGGCGCACATGACCGACTATCAGTACACGGAGGGTGAGCTGGTGTTCGCGCCGGGGGTGACGGAGCTGACGGCGGAGGTGTGGCTGGAGCAGGACGACGGTGAGGAGCCGGACGAGTACTTCGCGGTGGAGGCGTACCTGCCCGGGACCCTCTACCCGCCCGACGCCGTGGGAACCATGACGATCATAGACGACGACTAGTCCGGCCCAGCCGGACCGGCAAGAGGATGCAAGGGGGCCTGCGGCAATGATGCAGGCCCCCTTGCACCACGGGGCGGGTGATGGGCAGGTCCTGAGGAGGCACCCGGTTTAGCGGAGGTGAAGGCATTGCAGATGGGCCGGATGGTGGAGCGATTCGCAACTTGGCGAATGACGGTCGCAGCCTTGATTGGCGCCGCCGGTTGTGTGGCGGGACTCGCTTGGCGGCAGACGCGGCTGGGAGGGTTGGACTTGCTCGACGGTCGGGGCTGGTACACACCCGCAGAGGCGGCGGCCCTGTTCGACGCCCTGGACCGGCTCGACGCCGACGCACGGGTTGTCTATGCGACCACTGCGCTCACCGTCGACATGGTGTTTCCGGCCTCGTACGGCCTGCTATTCGCCGCTCTGCTGTTCCGGCTCTTTCGAGGCGGGGCGCCGCTGTATCTGCTGCCGCTGGCCCTCGCCTTTGCGGACGTGCTGGAGAACGTCACGGTCGCTGCGCTGGCCCTGAGCCACGACGGGGCGCCGTCTCCGCTGGTCTGGCTGGCGGCGGCGTTCACCCTGGTAAAGACGGGCCTGATCGTGGCCACGCTGGCGGCGGTAAGCGCCGGCGGGATGCTCCGGCTGTGGGCAAGAATCCGTCAATCACGCTGACCATGGCATGTCACCTTTGCTGCACCGCGTACGGCTCACGGGCGCTTCCCGGTTTGAATCGTCACGGGTCTGGAAGACTACAGCGCCACCTCTCAACGGAAAGTTCGCAATTCGGTTCGCTTTGGCCCCGCCCGGTGCCACTGGGTGGGGCGTCGGCTCCGCCGCCACGTCGGCATGGAGCCGACGTGATTGGGTGAACGGCCGGCAATGGGGGCAAGCGGACCGGATGCCGTGCGATAGCATCCGGCGCGCTCGAACCACCGCACCGGGCGCTCGCGGGCTGGAGGTTCCGCCGCCCACCGAATCCACGCGCACGGCGACCGAACAAGGATTCTCGAGTCACGTCGATCCTCCTCAGCGTGATTGCCGTCTCGCTGGCGGTGTTGGCCATACGGTTCGCCATCTACGTGGCGGGGTCACTTGAAGCGACGGAAGGAGATGCGCGTGAGGTCTTGAAGCGCCGGACAGACCTCACTTGATCACACTTGCCTACCACCCACGCGTCTGCCCCGTTGACGCGCGTGGGCGTTTGCCGCCCGAAGCGCCGTGCACCCGAGGCAGCGGGTCCAGCCTGCCAGTCCCTGACGGTTGTGGCGATGGCAGGATAACGCAGGGATCGTCAGGAAGGGGTTGCGATGGCGAACCGGATGGAACTCGACCAACGGATCGGAGACTTAGGCCGAGTCCTGAGCGATGCGGATCTTGCGGAGGCGCTCCTGACGCTCATGGTGCGTCGGGGTCGCGATGGCGGAGACGTGCTGACACGTCTCGCCGCCGAGTGGCCAGCGGAGGAATCCGTCCTGCTCGACGCCGCGGCGTCGCTCGCCGCCCGCCACCATGCCCTGCAAGGCGCTGAGTCCCGACTTCGAAGTTGGCTGGGGCTGCTCACGCTCCGCAGCGACCTCGCGCGACAACTTGGCGGGACGCCGCATCGCGTGCTTGACGAGACCGAGCATACGGTGCTGGCACAGGCCACCATCCAAGGGGAGGCCATGCGAACGATCTGGCGCGAGCCCATGCTTGAGCCGAGAGACACCGCCGTCGCCCTCGGGGCGCGAGGGACGAATCGTGAGAATGTCAGAACGTATCGCAAGCGTTCGTGGCTGCTGGGGCTGCCGGCTGGTCGCGGCTACGTGTATCCGGCGCTCCAGTTCGACGCCGAGTGGCGCGATGTCTTTCCTGAGGTGCGCGCGGTGAACGAACGGCTGGACGCCGCCGGCGATCCGTGGGGCGTCGCGTCCTGGTGGATCTTCCGTCACGCGCGCCTTGATGCTCGGCCAGTCGAGCTCGTCGGAACCGACCGGGCGGATGACCTCGCCAGGGTCGCGGAGGCGGCGATCGAGCTGGTCGGGTAGCGGAGGTGTCGCCGAACCGGGCGCCCCCGGCCCGCGACGCGAGCACGCCGCGCCGCTTGCTGCTGCCGGCGGGAACCACCCTGACGCGCGTGCACAGCGCCGCCTTCCGCGTCACCGAGTTCAATCCGACGTTGGCTCGATGCAATGGCCTGGGCGGCCGCTTCGACGCGACGCCGGGATCCGTATGCGCTCCTGTACGCCGCTGCGGACGATGCGACCGCCGTCTCGGAAACGCTGCTCCGCGATCTCCCGATTGACGAACGCGGCGCGCGCCTGCTCCGGCGGGCCGGGCTCGCGAAGCTGCGGATCAGCTGGCTGCGCCCGACGCTCGATCTGGAGCTGGTGAGCCTTCGCTCGGGCCGGGACCTCGCGGCGGTGGGGCAGGACCCATGGCTCACGATCGCGCCGGCGGCCGAGTTCGCGATGACGCGGCGCTGGTCCTCGGCGCTCAGGGCCTGGGCGCCGTGGGCCGCTGGCCTCACGTGGCGCTCGCACCGCGAGCCCGAGGGTTTCGTCTACGTTTTCTTTGACGACCATTGTCCGGACGGGTGCTTCGCGGAACTGACCGACGGTCGGCTTGTCCCGTCCGATGACCGGAACCTCGATACCGGGGCCGGCCGGCTTTACGTCGAGGGGATTCTGGCGTCCTATCGCGTCGCGCTCATGTAAGCGTGCGCTCCCGAGCTGGGGCGAACGCGTCTCTGGATGTCGGATGTCGAGCCTTTCGTACGCCGGGTGGGGACCGGCGGGAGGAGTTGGCCCGCGGTTCTGAGTTGTACCCGGGCGTTGATAGAGCCATCCTTCCCCCTAGGCGCGGGTTTCCTTGCTCTCCTACATAATTCCCAATAGCACAATCACATCCCATGACATGATGAGCTCACCGAGATTATCCGTCCATGAGCTTGGGCATTTGGTAGCCGCGAAAGCTAATGCGGTGGAGGATGGTGGATGGCTCAACCGAGGCTGGCACAGAGTCGGTTGACTCCAGAACAATTCACTAGGCTCAGAACCGACGCCAATGCCTTTTTTCTGGCTAGCAGGCACATGTCAGATGAGCTTGACCGGACTCAACGGGCCCCGCTGTCCACCGCGTGGCTAAGCCTGACCACGGCTTGTATGGTCAACGCGGGGCTCACCCTGTAATTTCAGCTCAAGGCCGCGACAGCTCTCGCAGGACACTCCCATCCTTGGGGCCACGACTTGGCAAAGTTGTACGCGGCGATTCAAGACGATACGAAGGCTCGGCTCGACAAAATGTATCAGTCGTCGATATGCAAATTGTTGCCGCCAGGCGGCAACGTAGCTAGAGCCTTCGTTCTGCGATCACGGCCGCCGTCGGTTCCAGATTCCATAACTCACGACCTAGGGGACCTAGCCGGCATGTTCCAGTGGTTTGCTGGCCATGCACTCTTTAGTCGTCGCTACAGCTTTGAGACGTTCTCCACCGATGCGTGGCAGACCGAGATTCATCGACCCTTTCGGCTGGGGTTTATCGATAGGGTGACGCGTTGGCTCAATGACGAACAGATCCGTTTTGAGTTTACAGGGTGCTAGGGTCTGCGGGTGCCCCGGGAGGTCAGCACAGAACCAGCCTCCTGGAATCAAGTTACTTTGGTGGGCGGTGCGGGACGATCTGGGCGGCTCATGGCCGAAAGTAAGGAAATGGGCCGGATGCGTGCGGACAGAGGGAAGCGTCGGAGCGCGAGGGTGGAAAGGTGGGAGCCCGGCTACTCGTTGGCCCGGATGACGACACGACCGCCGTCCTCAACTTCCACGTACAAGCTATGGCTGTCCAGCAAGGCCATGCCCACGAGGGGCGTGCTGCCGACGGCATCAGCCTCAATATGTCGCAGCTTGCCGCCCCAATGCGCGGTCACACGGTGCAGACGGAAGCCAACTTCGGTATCGTCAGCCAAGATCGCCTTGCTGCTGAACACGTAGGGCAACGCTAATTCCGTGACCAGACGTGGAGGAAGGGTCAACGAGCCGCTGTAGCCGGTGTCTATCACGGCGTTCACTTCCCGTGTCCGTCCCTCCGGGCCACGGAGTGAAACGATCACTACGGCTTCGCGATTGGCGCTTACGAAGCCTTCTATCATCCGGTCCTCTGCAGGGAACTGCCCCCGAAGGTGCGCAGCGTCGGATACCCGACCCTCACCGCCCAAACATCAAGGGCGGGACGCCGTTCTCGCAGAGCGTCCGCTGCGACAAGGGCCGTGTCGGCGATGGCGTAGTCACCGGTGTCCACGTCTATTGCCACGACTTCCCCGTGGTGGTCGGCCTCGACCTGCCGCCGGATGTCCCGTTCGTATATCTCGTCGCCCAAGCGGGCGGTCTCTTCCAACGGGAGGGTCGGTACGGCTGGCTTGGGCACTGGGGTTTCCGTGCCTCTCATGCGTCCCCCTTCACGGCGTGCTTCGCCACTTCCGATTCTACCAACTTGTACGAATGTGAGACATAGGAATAGGCTATACATGGGTACGGACATCCTGCACCGCAAGAGCGTCGTCCGAGAAGAGATTCAAAAGCTAGTTCTGCTCCAACTCCAGTAAGTGCTCGATTGTCTCTATTACGGTCCGCGCTTTGTGCACGATGCCCAGGTCAAGCATTTCCGAAGACACCACTACGTTGGTTGGCTGCGCAAGCAGCAGCCCGCCGTTTGTCCGCTGATAGCCCGAACCTAGAATACCAAGGAAAAAGACTCGGGGTGCGCCCCCAAATGATAGACCGCTATCCGCCCTCCGTCGCATGCCGAGTGGATCATAGAGATACACTGGGCTACCGCTGCTTCCCGGAAATACGGAGGCATCGATCAAGAACCGTGGTTTTGCTTCATAGTCCACCGCGTAAGGGGTAGCGGTTATTCCTCGCCTTACAACTGGCAGATTATTCACCTGGTCATAAATGCCGTTAGGATAACCCACCATCCACACTTCTTCGACAGCATCCATATCTCTCGTCTGTTCGTCCATGAGCACTAGGTCTCTGGATACCGTGCAGTAGTAGACGTTATGCCCTTGGCGTCTAATGTTGTCGACAGCGAGCTTAATAGAGATGGCAGCCACATCTACTTCCGCATCTGGATGCCCAGTCCACTGCCACGCCTTCTCACGACAATGCAGTTTATAGCTATGGTCAGACACCGGTTGTCCATTAGCGTCCGCGAGCGAGAAGGTAAGAGCCCCATGAAGCGAATCTGTTACGACATGCTTGTTAGTAACGAGAAAGGAGCCTTCGCCGCCCTCGGAAAACGGATAGCTGCAAATCACCCCCGTGCCCACGCGACCATCGTCGGTTGCAATACGGAGGGTAGTGAATAGAAGCCTTGAAGCTATGGTATCAGTGCGCATCATTATCGCCATTGTCATCGACGAACGTCGCCGCTCAGCCAACTCAATCTATTTTACACTATTGGAGGATTCCAAGATGGGTGTTGGGGCATCTGGGATGCATCCCACTATGCTCGCCTGCATTCGTTCGGAGGGTGAGATGCGAAAAAGTCACAGTGATCCTAGCAACGTCGCAAAGTCGCCGGAATCTGCCGTATGCGGTGGCAAAGATGGAGATCCTCCTGTATCCCAACCGGGACATGTCGAAGGATCGGATGGCACCAGAGAGACCGCCGGCTCGCTGACCCGTCAACCGCCTCCGTCCGACTTTCCGTCTCGTTGGTGGCCCGTCGCCGGGCGGGTCGCAACAGGGTGGCATCTACCCCGTACCTTCGGGGAAACGTCGCTGGACATCGACTAGGCCGAGCCGATCACGAGGCTCTCCCCGAGCCTGCAGGGAACCGGAAGGCTGATTCGAGAACTTGCTGGAAACGAGCAAGGGGACGTTCAAGACCATTGCCACAGGCCTGAGTTGGTGGAAGGCACAACTCCTCAAAGGGCATACCTTCTTGCGCTTAGCATTACCTTGGCCTATATTGCAAGGGCTCCGTTGCACAGTGCCGCCGTTGCAGAAGTGCCGTAGAGGAGTGATTGCCATGTTCGAATCCAGCATTACCATCAAGGGTCAGACCACGTTGCCCAAGGCCGTCAGAGACTCGTTGGCGGTAAAGGCAGGCGATAAGGTCCGCTATGTCATCGTGGACGAGGGAGTGCTGGTTATACCGGTACGACCTACCGGCCGTCTTTTCCGGAGCTTGAAGTATGACGGACCTCCTGTGAGCGTGGAAGAGATGGACAGGGCTGTCGCAGAAGGGGCAATTGAAAGATGGAAGCAGTCGACGCGAATGTAATCCTGCGGTACCTCGCCGGTGACAACCCTGAACAGGAGACGGCGGCCCGCACCTTGATGGACGGGCTGACGCCGGGAAATCCGGGCTTCATCTGCCGGGAGGTCATTATTGAGGTGGCATGGGTACTAGAGCGGAGCTACCGCTTGTCGCGAGCCCAGGTCGCTGGGGCACTGATAGATCTAACAGCCTCAGACAGTCTGGTGGTGGAGAATTCGGATGACGTGGCCGCTGCCGCGCACCGCTACCAACAAGGAGGCATTGGCTTGTCAGACCTCATGATCCTTTCGGCGGCTGAGCGGCAAGGAGCTATTCCCTTGCACACCTTCGACCGCGGACTTGCCAAGATGCAGGGAGCAATCTTGGTGAAGATCCCAGGAGATAACTCGTCATGAAGGACTCACAGACACCCGCAGCAAATATGGTGATATTAGCAATCTATAACGCAAGATATCGTCCGTCCTAATTGTGCCATGAGCACGAACATTTGCCAGGACGATTGATGCCACGTCAAACGGAGGCAGACGCCAAAAGTGCTTTGGGTGGCCTGCTTCAGACCATGCTGCCCAAGAGTCACGTGCGTTCGGAGAATATGAAGGCAGTCGCCGAACTTCCGGGCTCGCGGCCCGGCATTCCGATTACCGAACCCGACCGCGCTCGCGTTGTGTTAGTGGCCGAGTACCTGGCCGCCCCGTCGGTGGATCCCGAAGGCAGAGAATGGCTCGGTCTGGAGGTGGCGGCCAGCGGGCGCATCCTCAAAGCTGCCATCGCGCTTCGCTACCCTGAGAGTGTCAGCGAGGCCCACAACCTTCCGGGCAGCTTCGTCCAAAGCTAACTTATCACTCTGTGTCTTCACGGAAAGTACAGCCGAAGCCAACCGCTTCCCACAGTCTGGCTGGCTGGAGCGTTCGCTCGACGACCTTGCTGACATGATCCGCTTGGTGTCTGTGCCAGAGCGCGCGGTAGACGATGCGACTACCACACTTCAGGAGGGTATCGGCGGGGCGGCGAAGGTGCTGGACGAGATGAAGGAGATTCGCCCTCGCATCACCACAGCCATTGCCCGGTTTCTTTGCATGCTAAATGTGCGTCAGACCCGCCGAGTGACCTGCGCCATTGTCGCCGACGGCTCGGTGTTCCACGAGCGCATTGCTGGGGATGAGCGAGTGGGTCAATGTCAAGCCTCTGGCGTTGGTATGCGGCGAAAGTGTATCGGTCCTTTGCCTCCGCAGACTGATCGAGTAGCACTTGCGTACCTGTGAATCCATCTTTCACGACCTGAAGGACCAGGTGATCAAACACGTCTACCGCGCAGACGCCGGCCCAACCGCGCCCTGCAAGACTGGTGTGTCGCCTGGGATCTTTTGGCCTTCGGTCAAGACAACCAGGCTTCAGTGCAACGCCTCGTTGCAAGGTGGCGCGGGAACCGACGGTGAACAGTGGAAGTGCATGACTAAGGGGTTATCAATTGGTAAGCTACAAAGGCCGGGCGTTTTACAATGACACTAGTTGCATCACATTTCGAACGCGTCAAGCGGCGGCTACAAGCCGAGGGACATGCGGCACGATCTTTCAAACATGGATTGAATAGAGGGCAGATTAGAGAGGCCTTTGCCAGGGAGTTTCTGGCCCAGAATATGTCCTCTTTGTGGGACATAGGAACAGGAGAGATTATCCACAAAGACGCAACACCAGAGGAAGACAGGCCGCAGATCGATATTGTAGTATACAACAAGAAATTTCCTAAGCTATCCTTGGCTGTCGATATCGATTTGTTCTTTGTTGAGGCAGTCTCATCGTTTATAGAGATTAAGTCAAGATTGACCAAAGATAATTTGAGAACAAGTGCAGCGTCGGCAAAGAAGGTCAAGAGCCTAGCCAAGCTTAACAGCCAGGGGATTAATCCGGCAGGACTAGTGGATCAGCCCAGACCATATTCCTTTGTCTTCGCATATGATGGTCCTCGAAGAATTGAGACCGTCCACAACTGGCTTAAGGATGTAGCAGCTGAGGCTGACTATGGTATTGACTCCCTTAGAGAGTGTACACCAGCTGAGCGATCTTTTTTCGACCATCGCTTCATAGATGGTGTTTTTGTTCTTGGACGAGGCTTTGTGTTTCTCGATTCACTTCCGTTCGAGAGCAAGATTCATCAGGCGATTGATATGGGGTACAACATTTCCCCAAGAGAAGTATGGATTTACGCTCGTGAACGAGAATTGCTCATGTTGTGGGCGATAGTTAACGAGATAAACCGTCGCCTGCTTTGGAGCGAGTCAGATTTGACCGACTATTTTGGAATCGTTAACTTCATGCTCGACAACGCTGAGCGCAGCAGGGTGATTGAACCTGAGAGCGGTTTTCCTTAGGATAGAGTTGATTTCTCTACTTTGAGAGACGAACTCAGACTTTGGGAAGTCTGCCCTGCATCCAGGGAATTACTGCTGTCAATGGCCAGGAACGGCAAGTAGGACACTACGGACCGCTGACAGTGGCCACCGGCATCTACTTGGCCTGAAGAGCGCTGACGGCCTCCCAGCTGCCGGGCGTGCGCCAGACGTGCCCGAGCGGCCCCTGCGCGGCCACCGCCGGCGCGTGGGTGATCCACAGGGGGACGTCGACCCCGGACCGGTCCAGCTCCGTCCGGGCCACGCGCAGGAAGTGGATGGCCGCCAGATCGTCATGGGCGACGATGAGCACGGCGGGCGGCGCCCCAAGGTCGTCCGTGGGTCGGGACGACGCGTAGTAGCGCAGGTAGGGCGCCAGCCGAGCCGTCATGGTGGCGGGCCGCACGGCGCGGCGCTCCCATTCGATGAAGAAGGCCCAGGTCGTCGCATCGCGCCGCAGGACGCCGAAGGCGTCGGGATGCACGGCGCGCCGCGAATGACCGTGCCGGAAATATCGTGACGCCCGGTGGGGCGGGTCAAGCTGCCCGAACTCCCATCCCAGGGCGCGCGCCTGCCGGGCCATGGTCGCGACGAAGGCGTGCACGGCAGCGGTGTGCGCGACGTTGCGGAGCAACTGGCGGCTCCGCGCGCCGGTGACGGTGCGCCAGGTCAGGGGGCGAGCCGCGTTCAAGGGCGCGGCGCTCCAGCGCTTCCTGGCGGCGCCCACGGCGGCACGGTCCCGCCGGGCCAGCAGCGCCAGTCCCCGGTCGGTAACAACCAAGCGGCGGCCGTCGATAGGCGCACGGGTCGCCAAGCCGAACCCTTCAAGTCTGGTCAGCACCTGCGACACCCGCGCTTGCGAGACGCCCAGCAGCCCCCGCAGGTCGTCCCGGCTGATCCAGGGCCAGTCGGCAAGCAGGTCGAGGGCGCGCGTCTCGGCGGGTCGCAACCGGACCGGCAGGAGCCAGTCCGGCGCGTCCCGGCCCGGCGCGTGGCGCTCGATGTCCTCCGGCAAGGTCGCGCGCGCCGGCACCGGCTCCGCGGGCAGCGTGCCGCCCGGGTCCAGGGCAGCGAGGGCCGACGGCAGGTCGACGATGGCGTTGATCCTGGGCGGGCGCCACGCGCGATGGTCGGGACCGCCCCAGATCGCGTCCCGCTCCAGGGCCAGGAAGGCCGCCAGCGGGGCGTCCGCCAGCCGTCGGCGGGCGTCGCGCAGCCGCACCTCGTCGGGCATGAGCAGCAGGACGCCGCCGGGGCGCGGTCCCTCCCGGAGTCGCCAGAGGCGCTTGGCAAAGCCGGTGCGGTCGGCGGTGCGGCCCTGCCGGACGATGCCGACGGTGCGCCCGCCGGGGAGGATGACGGCAGCATCGAGGGGCTGCGCCCGGTACCAGCGAACCGCCACGGGGCCCACGAGCGCCGCGATGGACGCCGCGAGCCGGTAGCCGACCGCCACGGTGTCGAGGCGCGCCAGCAGGAGGCGCTGCCACTGGGCGGAGACCGGACGCTGGCGGAGCAGGTCACGCACGGCGGTACCGTCCGCCCTGGCCACCACGCGCAATCCGGCGGCCGTTGGGTAGCAGCGCCGCGTCGTCCGCAGCAGATCGGTGGCGTGGGCGAGCGACGCCACCAGGCCCTGGCGTTCCAAATCGGCCACGATGTGATACGCGGCGCGGTCGGCCATCCCCGCAACGGCGGCCAGTTCCAACCGGTCGAGGTAGGGCATCGCGACCAGTCGCCGCAGCGTCTGGACCCGGCGGTCGCCTGGACTCACGAATCGTCGCGGCCGGGGTCAGCGGCGCCCTCCGCCTTCGGCTGCCGCCGGGTGCGGACGCGACGCGTGCGCCGCCGTGGCGCTTTCGGGGCGGCCGGCGTCTGCGCCGGGGCCTCGCCGGCCGTGATGGCCGTGAGTTCTTTGCGGAACATCTCCACCCGCGCCTGCGACGCCAACTCCCCGGCAGCGATCTCCGTGGCGCTGGTGGTGTAGCCCGCCGCGGCGGCCCGGATGCGGGCGGCGATGTCGGCGTCGCCGGGCTTGGGCTTGCGCACCAGCATGGAGAAGGCGGGCATGCGCTCCGTGCCCACGGTGGCGCGCACGTAGCAGTGGTGCACCGGCAGCGACGTGATGTCGTCCTCGGACACCCGGTCCTTGCCCAACTCCCAGACCAACTGGCGGGCGTCGGCGCCGGCCACCTGGAACACCGCGAGGCATCCCACGTTGGCCAGCAGGGTGTCGCGCAGCGTGGGCGAGAGGTCGTCCAGCTTGGCCAGGCTCTGAGTGGCCAGCACGAAGCTGGCCCCGAACTTGCCCAGCTCGCTGAGCATCGACTCGTAGTCCACGCCGGGCATGGCCTGCAGCTCGTCCACGACCACCAACACGCCGCGGCGCTGGTCGGGCGGACGGCCGCCCTGCTCGCGGATGACGGCGTCCACCAGGTTGAGGAGGGACGCCCCGACCAGGGCGGCCACGTCGCGGCCCGCCGCGCCCTGCGCGGTCGAGACCAACAGCACCCCGCCGTCCAGGATGACGCGGCGCAGGTTGATGGTGGAGCGGGACTGGCCCAGGATGGCGCGGGCGCGCTTGGACGAGGCGTAGTAGGAGAGGCGGGTCTGGACCGGCGCCAGCGCCTCGGCCCGGTATTGGCGGTGCCAGGAGGCAAAGTCCCGCGCCCACCACTCGAGCAGATAGGGGTCGCTGACCTTGCCCAGCACGCCCCCACGGAACTTCCCGTCCGCGAGCAGCCGCAGCCCGTCGAGGATGGTGTACTGGTCGCCCGCCTCCGTGTCGGGGTGCGCGTTGGCCTCGTGCAGGCTCTTGACCATCTGCTCCAGGATGGATTGCATCCGGGGCCCCCACTGGTCCCAGAGGCCGCGCGCGACGCGCACCACCGAGTCCGCCGTGCGGTCGCGGTCGGCAAAGACGCGGGTGTCGAGGAGGTTGATGCCGGGCGCGCCCGTGGCGTCGCCCAGATCGACGAGCCGCACCGTATCCACGAGGTCCCCAGGAACCTGCGCCGCCAGGGCGTCCACGAGGTCGGCGTGGGGATCGACCACGACGATGGCGTCGCCGTCGCGCCCGGCGGCCTTCTCGCGCAGTTTGTGGGCGACGAGGTGGTGCATGAGGGTGGACTTGCCCATGCGGGTGCGCGCCACGTAGAGGTGATGCCGGCGCAGCAGGTCGGCGGGGAAGTGGATGGCGCGGGGAGGGCCCGCGGTGGTGGCGCCCATGTGGGCGCCACCCCTGACGCCGCGCGTCGTGGGGATGAGCGCCCGGGCGCCCGACCGCTCCACGAGGGGCGTCTCGTCCCCGGCGCCTGGCGGGTGCCACAGACACGCGGCCTCCCGCACCCCCAGGACGCTGCGCCGGCCAACGAGTCCCGAACCGGCGGGGTGCAGCCGTGGCGGGCCGGGCGCGACGGGCCGAACGTCGCTCGCCATGAAGCGCGCGCCGGCCGGGTTGTCGTAGTGGCGGTAGGCGGCGACCACCAGTTCCAGCAATTCCTCGGCGCGCTGGCGGCGGTCCCGCTGCGGCAGGATCGCGACGATCTGGACCTCGGCCTCGAAGGCGACCCGGGAGACTTTCTCCTGGATCAGCCGCGGGTCATGCGGGTGGGCGCGCGCTCGCTGCCACCGGTGCCAGGCCCAGGTCGCCAGGGCCGCGCCACCGACGACCCCGGCCCCCAGCCCGATGGCCGTCCACGTGTCCCCGGCCTGCACCCAGAGGTAGCCCCGATAGGCCGCCAGCGCCACCACGCCGATCACGGCCATGGTCACGCCGTCGGTGTGCAGGGGCTTGGTCTGGTAGGTATAGGTCGGGTCGTCGCGCGCGGCGCCCGGACGCGCCTGGGCCTTGGCCAAGTGCGGCTGCGACCAGTCGGGACCCAGGGCGCGCAGCAGCAGGCGGGCCACGACGCGCTCGCCGGGGCGCAGGGCCGACAGCGCGCCCAGCAGGGCGATGAGGGGATCCGAGCCGGGGTCCAGCAGGTCGTCGTCGCGGAAGACTCGCAGCGGCACGTACTCGGGGCCGCTGGACCGGAGGGTCGTGGACCACGCCTGCTCCCCCGCGTTCAGGCGCAGGGGATCCGCCGGCGGTGGCACCTTGTGGACGCGCGCCTGGGGATAGTGGGCCGCGATCTGGCCCCGCACCACCGCGTCGTCGCGGCAGCGGGCCATGAGCGTCACGCCGTCGGCATCCCCCGCCAGCTCCAGCGCGAAGGGCTCGGGGACCGCGACGGACTGGAGGAAGTTCTCCACGCCCAGCAGGGTGCGTTCCCCGGTGCGCGGCGGCGTCACCGCCAGCAGGACGGGCGCCGGCTCGGTGTGCTGGCGACGGAACAGGGTGGTCAGGGGATGGGACGGCATGTCGAGCTACCTGCCTTTCGTGGTGGGCGTCTCGGTGGGATGGCGGGCCGCGCCGCGCGGCTGGTGGCCGCCGCGGGTGGGCACGGCGCGCGTCGATCGCCACGGGCATTGGGATGCGCGGTGGTCGGCCTAGCCGTGGCGGTCGGGCCGCCACTCGATCACCTCGCACTCCTCAGGCGTGGCCTCGACGCGGATCGGGAACCGTCCCCCGCGGGCCAGGAGCAAGCCGTCGCCCCTGGGGCACGACAACAGCCAGCGCTGCAGGTCCTCCGGCAGGTCGAAGGCGTCACCGACCGTGGCGATGGCCGCCGCATCCTGCTGGAGCAACAGCTTGAAGGCCGCGTTCTGCAGCAGGGCGCGACCCGAGTGCCCCGTGATGAGTTGGGACGGATCCTCACTCAAGAGGTCCTGCACGTCCTGGGTGATGAACTGCAAGCCCAGGCGGTGCTTGCGGGCCCGCTTCGCCATCGAGACCATGAAGGCGGCCCCCTCGGGGTGCTGCATGATCGACCACACCTCGTCGACCACCAGCAGGCGAGGTTTGGGGTTCTGGGCGGCCGCGGCCCACACCGTCTCGGTGCAGACCATGGCCGCGGCCGGCCGCAACTCCGGCTCCAAGAGGCGCAGGTCGAAGACGGTGACCAGCGCCTCGGTGGCGAGCAGATCCTCGCCCTCGTCGGCGAGCAAATGCCGCAGGCTGCCGGTGGCGAAGGGCCGCAGCAGCTTGGTGAGGCCATCGTCCCCATCGCGTTCCAAGAAGGCGTAGAAGTCCTTGAAGCCCGTGCGGGTTCGCGACTCGGCGTAGTAGGCGGCGAGGGCGTGGTCCAGGGCGGCCCGCCGCTCGGCGCCCAGCCGCTCGCCGATCATCACCTCGATGAGGCGGCGCAGGCTGCCGACCCGCTGGAGCAACTCCTCGCTATCGCCCCGCTCGATGACGAAGGGGTTCATGCCCTGGCCGGGGACGCCGGGCGACAGCACCCGGCCGCCCACCGTGCGGGCCAGGTCGGCGTACTCGCCCTCGGGGTCGATGACATAGGCGACGACGCCACGGGCGAGGCCGCGCACCACGCCCAGCTTGGTGGCGAACGACTTGCCGCTGCCGGAGCGGGCCAGCACGGCGGTGTTGGCGTTGAGATGCGTGCCGTCGAACGGGTCGTAGATCACCGGCGCCCCGGCCCGCAGATCGATGCCGACCAGCGTCCCCCGACGGGTGTCCAGATCAGGCGGCGCGAAGGGGTACAGGCGGGCCAGGGACGAGGTGTCGAGGGTGCGCCACGCGCCAATGGCGTTGAGGTTCAACGGCAACGTGGACAGCAGACCCTCCCGCTGGCGGAAGCTCAGCCCGTCCAGCGTGCCCAGCGTGGCGGCGACGTGGGCCCGCGCCCGCTGGGTCGCCTCCTCGAGGGACGCCGCGTCGCGCGCGTGCAGGGTGATGGCCAGCGACGAATGAAAGAGCCGCTCCCGGCCGCGCTGGACCGCGTCGCGCAGCCGGGTCACGTCCTCCAGGGCAATCGCCGCCTCGGGGGCCATGGTGCGGCCCCGGCGCAGCGACCATGACTGCGCCGACTCGAACCGCACTTTCTGCCACTCCAGGGTCCGGGCCGCCTGTGCGGCGGGGATCGGCCCCAGGTGGAGGGCCAGGTCCATGGGCGTCCCGGTCGCCATGAGGCCTCGCAGGAACCCTGGCGAGAGCGACCGGGGCCAGTGGCCCAGATGCAGCGAACGGGTCAGGAGGTCCCCGACGCGGATGTCGCGCCGGTTGATCTCGACCGCCGCGGGCGCGTCCTCGTCCGTCTGGGTGGGGGACCCGCCCAGCGCCGCGGCGACGAGCACCATCCGCAAGGGACGGCCCGTCAGGGGATGGACCGTCAGGCCGGCGCGCGCCAGCAGCCCACGCAGCTCGTCGGCCCGGTCGACCTGGCAGATAGCGTAGAAGCGCCGGTCCAGGACGCCGTCCCGCGTCTCCAGGTCCTCAAGGAGCCGGTGCAGGGAGTCGGCGGCCGCCGTGGCCTGGTCGGACAGGGTGGCCGGCTGGGCGTCCCGCAAGGCCGTCCGCAGCCCGCCCAGCAGGGGCGGATGCTGGCGCACGAGCAGCTGCGTGGAGAAGTCCAGGGCGTTGAGGGTCCCGGCGAAGGCGCCCAGCTTGGGCTCGTCCGGTTCCAGCCCCATCACCTCCAGCACGCCGACCTTCACCCCGTCGGCCCGCACCAGGCCGTCCTCTTCCACGTGGGAGAGCAGGAAGCCTTCGGCCAGGGGAAGCGGCGGCGTGGGTGGGGCCGCCGTGGGTTCCCGGCGGTGGACGCGGCGGGCACGGGCGGCCAGCCGGTGCAGGTTCGTACGCAGGGGGTTCACAGTCATCGCCTCCTCGGCGTTATGGGATGGGGACCATGCCGCGCAGCAGCGCCAGCGCCACGCCTTTGGCCGAGAGCACGAGCACCAACCCCGCGACGGCCCCGAGGACGGCGCTCCGGGCTCTGCCCGCGCCGCGCCCCTCAGCGCCCTCGACCATCAGGACGACGCCCGCCCAGACGATGGCGAACAGGCAGCAGCCGCTCGCGGCGTAGGCCATCGCGGTCAGCACCTGGTCGAAGGCATGCAGCATCGCCTGCTCCTCGGCTTGCGCCGCATTCAGCACGGCGAGGGCACGGCTGGGATCCAGGTGACCGCGGATTCGTCGACTCACCACGGCCACCGCCAGCCGAGGCGGTTGAAGAGATCGTGCACCTGCTCATCACTGAGACGCGTCTGCGCCGCAGGCGCGGGGCCCGGCGTGAGTGGCGGCAGGTTGAGGACTCGATAGGGGGCGTCGGACCCGACGCGCAGCGTCAGGGCCAGCGCCTCGCGTTGGTCGCGCGTGATGGGCTCGCGCTCCACCACCTCCGCCCGCACGTGCTCGGGGTGGACGATGGTCAGGGTGACGTCGCGGTCGACGACCGTGCTGGGGATTTCGAGGTTTGCCGCGACCGTGTGCTGCGTCGTCGTTCCGCCGGCATGGGTCACCGTGACCGTCTCGCTGACCGTCTTGCTGGTGCCCGGCCGCTCAAGTCGTACCGTCTCGGTGCGTTCCTCGATGCGCTCCGGGTGGTGGGTGAGGCGAATCAGCGGTGGCAGGGCGATCCGCAGCGTCGCCTCCACATCGGCCACCAGCGTCACGCGCTGGACGGTGCGGCCCGCCGTGACCGGCAGCCGGACCTTCGTCTCGCCGTTGGGGACCAACGTCGCGCTGGCGCGCGCCCCGCCGCTTGTGAGGGCGACCGTCCCCGTGATGTCGGTGACCTCGGCCTCCCGCACCGCCGTCACGCGTTGGGCGTGGTGGCCATCGGACGTGGGGAGGTCCACCGTCGTGTCAATGACGGACACGCAGTCGGTGGCCACCGCGCCCTCGATGCGGTCCGGTTGCCAGCTGAGGGCGACGACGCGGGCGTTGCAGAGCTCGCCCTCGACCGCGGGAAGCGGATAGGGCAGCTGCGGGCCTTTCAGGGTCACGGCCCCCGCCTGTCCCCGCGCGTCTTTCCAGGCGAACGCGAGGGAGGGCGCGGCGCCGGCGAGGGGCAGGCGGTAGATGACGCGCTCGCCCTGGGCGAGGGATGCCGTGGCGGTGACCGACGGTTGCCGGCGATCACCGAAGGCCCGGACCTGCAGCTCCAGGTCGGTGGCCGCGCGCAGGGTGACCGTGGCGCGATCTCCCGTCACCGCCAGCTCCTCGACGAAGAGCCGTCGTCCGGGGACCGGCGCGGGCATCTCGAACTCGATCTCGTCCTGCCAGGGCTCGTCGGCCAGCGCCACGGGCGCCACGGGGATCGACACCGTCGCCAGGGCGGCGATGGCCAGTGCGATGCCCCAGCCCGTGCCACGCTTCGGTTTCCGGGTCGCGGGCGGCCGGCCGTTCCGTGGCTTCCGCCGCAACGTGCGCCACCGCTTGCCGAACCAGCTGCGGGGCCGTAGCAGCCGCCGTTCGCGGCGGCGTCCCTTGCGCGGGCGCCGGCGGCGGAGGCGACGCCGGACGCGCCGCGGCAGCAGCCGGAGCCGCTCCGCTGCGGTCGGCGTCGGCAGAGGCGCCTGGCGCCGCAGCAGCTCGGCCTGGGTCCCGGCGTAGCGACGCGGTCCCAGCCGGAACCGCAGCAGGTCGGCGGCGACCAGCGGCAGCCGCCGGCCCCCGATCCGGCCCACAACGGCCGCCAGGCCAAACAGGCCCAGGACGACGGCGATCGCGAGCCGCAGCTCAGACGATCCGATGGGCAGGACGCGGGTGGCGCCGTAGGCAAGGGCGCCCACCGCCGTCAGCGCCACGATCTGCGGGAACGTGAACCACAGCAGGACGCGGTCCTCGGCCTGCACGTGGGTCGGGACTTCGTGCTCGTGCATGGGGTTTGTCCTCCTGGTTGCCTTTCCTTCGTCCCGGTGGCCGCCTAGCCGCCGGTGCTGGGGGGCGCGGGGGTGATGGGGGTGGGCAGGCTGGGCGTCACCGCCGGGCTCACCACGGCGTTCATCACCAATCCGACGATGCCGTAGGCCACCATGGCCAGCACGATGCCGGCGACGGCGGTCAACATGGCGCTCTTGCCGCGTTCCATCTGGTGGGGCGCGCCCGAGGCCGTCAGGTACAGGTAGGCCCCGTAGATGAAGAAGCCGACGCCCACCGCGCCGACCAATCCCAGCAGGATCCCGACCAAGTTCGAGATGGTCTGGGTCAGTTGTGCCATTCGTGTGTCTCCTTGCCAGTGCTGAGGGGATTCCCTCACTCGGTGTTCCGTCGTG